>NZ_JABBFY010000001.1:1200000-2400000 GCF_012927115.1 Sphingomonas sp. G-3-2-10
CCAGCGCAAAGTGATACGGTCCTTGACCCGGCGGCAACAATCCCCTTCCTTGCGCGGCAATATTCGATTTGGGGGATTCCCGCGTGGGCAAGCGACTTACCTGGTTCATCATAGCCGGCCTGATTCTGGGCGGGCTGCTCGGCTATGGCCTGAACATCACCTACGCACCTCAAGGCGATGCCGGGAAAGCGGTCCTCGATGGCGCGGCCTATTATCTCGACATTCCGACCCAGATGTTCCTGCATCTGATCAAGATGATCATCGCCCCGCTGGTCGTTTCCACGCTCGTCGTCGGCATCGCGCATATGGGCGGCGGCACTGCGATCGGCCGCGTCGGCGGCAAGGCGTTCCTGTGGTTCGTCACCGCCAGCCTCGTGTCGCTGTCGCTCGGCCTGATCCTCGTCAACATCCTCCAGCCCGGCGTGGGCGTGAACCTGCCCCTGCCCGACGTGGCGGCATCGAGCGGCGTCGATCGTTCGGGCTTCGATGTCGCGAAGTTCTTCATCCACATCGTGCCGACCTCGGCGCTGGATGCGATGGCGAAGAACGACATCCTCCAGATCGTGGTTTTCTCGCTGTTCTTCGGCGTCGGCCTCGCCGCCGTGGGCGAGAAGGGCGCGCCGATCGTGCGCGGGATGGAAGCACTGGTTCAGGTGATGCTGACCGTCACCGGCTATGTCATGATGTTCGCGCCGATCGCGGTGTTCTGCGCCGTTGCGCGGACGCTGGCGACCAAGGGCGTCGAAGTGATCGGCCAGCTCGCCTATTTCATGGGCAGTTTCTATATCGGCCTCGCCATCCTGTGGGCGGTGCTGCTGGGCGCCTGCTTCCTCGTGATCGGGGCGCGGACGGGACAGCTGTTCCGCTACCTGCGCGATCCGATCCTGCTCGGCTTCTCGACCGCATCGTCCGAAGCCGCCTATCCGCGCACGCTCGATGCGCTCGACCGGTTCGGCGTGCCGCCCAAGATCGCCAGCTTCGTGCTGCCGCTGGGCTATTCGTTCAACCTCGACGGCTCGATGATGTACATGACCTTCGCGTCGATCTTCATCGCGCAGGCCTATGGCATCCATCTCGACTGGCCGACGATGATCTCGATGCTGCTGATCCTGATGGTGACCAGCAAGGGCATTGCCGGGGTGCCGCGCGCCAGCCTGGTCGTCATCACCGGCACGCTGGCGCATTTCGACATTCCGGAAGCCGGCATCCTGCTGATCCTCGCGGTCGATCACTTCCTCGATATGGGCCGCACTGCGACCAACGTGGTAGGCAATGCGGTCGCCAGCGTAGTGGTCGCGCGCTGGGAGGGGCAGCTCGATCCGCCGCAGGAAGCTGAGCTGACGGTCGCCACTGCGGGCACGCCGCAGGGCACCGCGGATGCCGACAGCTTCGAGGATTACGGCGCAAAGTCGTAACCGCTCGTTTCCTTCAAAAGTTCAAAGAGCCGGTGGCCGCGAGGCTGCCGGCTCTTTTGATTGAAGCGGCGAGAATCCTACATTGCAAGTGCCGGATCAGGCGTAGGCGTAGGGGCCGCCTTTCGCGAGCGCGGCCTGATAGGCGGGGCGGGCGTGGATGGTCTTGAGCCACTTCGCGATGTGCGGGCGGCCCTGCGTCGCGCCGGCGCGGGCGACGGCGGCTTCGAGGGGGAAGCTCATCATCACGTCGGCGGCGGTGAACGCATCGCCCGCGAACCAGTCGCGAGTGGCGAGTTCGGATTCGAGCCAGTCGAGATGGACATCGATCATCGGCTGGATCCGCTTCTGCGCAGCCTTGCCGAAGATCGGGACGCGCGTGAGCACCAGCTTCACCAGCAAGGGCGGCATCAGCGACCCCTCGGCATAGTGCATGAAGTGGCGGTAACGCAGCGCATCCTCGCGGTGCGCGGGGGAGCCGAGGCGGCCATCGGCCTTTTCGACGAGATATTCGACGATCGCCGCGGTCTCGGCGATGGTGTGTTCGCCGTCGGTGATGACCGGCGACTTGCCGAGCGGATGGACGCGGCGAAGCTCGGGCGGGGCGAGCATGGTCTGCCTGTTCCGCTCGTAGCGGATCACTTCATAGGGCAACCCCAGTTCCTCGAGCAGCCAGAGGATACGCTGCGACCGGGAGTTTTCGAGGTGGTGGACGGTGATGGTCATGGGCCGGATCCTCTCGCCTGTTTGGCGCAGCGTAGAGAGATTGATTGTCGCCTCAAGCGTTTCCGCTGACGGATAAGGTCACCCTCACCCTTCCGCCGATTACGTCGGCTCCCTCGCTCTCCCAAGGGGGAGAGGGATTTGACGCCGGAAAGGTCCGGCGCGAGGCAACGCGCCGGACCTCCCGATGGGACTGGCCCGTGACCGCTGCGCGGGCGCATCAAGCGCCGGAGCGGCCGAATTGGTTGACACGGTTGACACCAATATAGGGAAAAACGCTTCCCCGGCGTCAGGCCGTCAGAGATCGTCTTCGCTGCCCTCGGCATCCGGCTCGGGGCCGGCCATCATTTCCTCGGCGACCTTTTCGGTGCGCGCGCGGATGGCGGTTTCGAGGCGGGTGCAGACGTCGGGATTTTCCTTGAGAAACGTCTTCGAATTCTCGCGGCCCTGACCGATGCGGATGCTGTCGTAGCTGAACCATGCGCCCGACTTCTCGACCAGTCCGGCCTTCACGCCGAGATCGAGAATCTCACCGATCTTCGAGACGCCTTCGCCATACATGATGTCGAATTCGACCTGCTTGAACGGCGGGGCGACCTTGTTCTTCACCACCTTCACGCGGGTGGTGTTGCCGATGATATCGTCGCGGTCCTTGATCTGGCCGGTGCGGCGGATGTCGAGACGGACCGATGCGTAGAATTTCAGCGCATTGCCGCCGGTCGTGGTTTCCGGGTTGCCGTACATCACGCCGATCTTCATGCGCAGCTGGTTGATGAAGATCACCATGCAGCGCGAGCGGCTGATCGAACCGGTGAGCTTGCGCAGCGACTGCGACATCAGGCGGGCCTGAAGGCCGACATGGCTGTCGCCCATCTCGCCTTCGATTTCGGCGCGGGGCACGAGCGCGGCGACTGAATCGACCACCAGCACGTCGATCGCGTTCGAGCGGACGAGCGTGTCGACGATCTCGAGCGCCTGCTCGCCGGTGTCGGGCTGCGACACGATCAGTTCGTCGATATTGACGCCCAGCTTCTTGGCATAGACCGGATCGAGCGCATGTTCCGCGTCGACAAAGGCAGCGGTGCCGCCGGTCTTCTGCGCTTCGGCGATAACGTGGAGCGCAAGCGTGGTCTTGCCCGAGCTTTCCGGACCATAGACTTCGATCACGCGACCGCGCGGCAGGCCGCCGACGCCGAGCGCGATGTCGAGACCGAGCGAGCCGGTCGAGATCGCCTCGACCTGCATCGTCTCCTTCGAGCCGAGGCGCATTGCCGAGCCCTTGCCGAAGGCGCGATCGATCTGCGCCAGTGCGGCGTCGAGCGCCTTCTGCTTTTCGCTGGTGGGGGGTGCCATTTTGTTATCGATGACCTTCAGGGATGCCGCCATTTTCGATGCCCTCGCCACTAGAAGATGTCCACCACTCGTTTACTGTTGGACGCTTCGTATCGCCTTTGTTCTCAAAGAACAAGAGCGGAACAACGAAAATGGAACAAAAAGTGCCCGCAGCGGCCTGGAGACGCAAACAATCCGTTAAATCAGAATAGATTACGGATCGGACTGGCGGGGTCGGCAAGCAGCTTCACGGTGAGCGCAACCGACATGACGACCAGCAAAGGCCGCACCCCGCGCCCGCCGAAACGGATCGCGAGCCGCGCGCCGAGCTGGTTTCCGACGATGTTGGCCGCGGCCATCGACAGGCCGACGACCCACAACACCTTGCCACCCGCGATCATCGCCAGCAGCCCCGCGACATTGGTCGCGAGATTGAGGAACTTGGCGTTGGCGATGGCGCGGACCAGCCCGAGCCCGCCCAGCGCGACCATCGCGGTGATCAGGAACGAACCCGCGCCGGGGCCGAAAAAGCCGTCATAGAAACCGATGCCGCTGACGACGAACGTGATCCCGATGGTTCCAAGTCGGGCGTGGCGATCGCTCTCGTGCATCGGCGGGGCGAGCAGGAAATACAGACCCATCATGATCAGCAGCACGGGGACGAGACCCGCGAGGATCGACGGATTCACATGCTGGACCGTCGTGCCACCCGCGACCGAGCCGAGGAACGCCCCCGCTGCCGGGATCGCAAAGCGGCGCAGCTCGATATGACCCGCGCGGTGGAAGGCGAGGAAGGACGAGGCGGTGCCGATGCTGCTCTGAAGCTTGTTGGTCGCCAGCGCGGAGACCGGCGGCACGCCGACAGCCATCAGCGCGGGAATGGTCAGCAGGCCGCCACCGCCCGCCATTGCGTCGATCGTGCCCGCGACGACGGCGACGGCCATGAGGAGAGCGATCAGTTCGAAGGTGAGGTCCATTGCGGGCGCGATAGGCCCGAGCGGCGTGGAGGGACAGCCCCTAACGGGCGTGGCTTCGTCTCAAAGACAGCCGGCCTCGCGCACCGTGGCGCTGGCAGCTTCGATCCGGCCCGCACTGCCGACGGACCATGCGATATCGACCATTTCGTTACAGGGCAGGCCCTTGATCCGGCGCCTCGCCGTTCGCGCGGCCGGATCGATCACGAAGGCATTGGCCTGGAGCCAACGGAGGAGCGCCGGTTCCGGAGTGCCCCGCGCGAATTCGCGCCCGAACGCCCGCGCGGTCTCGGGGCGGTTCCATTCGGCATCGTTCAGCAGGGCCGGTCGCGATTCGGACGACGCCACCGCAGAGACGAACAGCAAGCCTTCCCTATTCGCCAATGCGACTGCCACGACGAGCGAGATCGCGATTCCGGAAACGAACAGGAATGTCGTCCTGCGCATCGTCAGCGCCCCTCATGCTTCAACAATTCCCCGACACTCACCGCGCGATAGCCCCTCACCTTCAGCCCTTCCAGGATCAGCGGCAGTGCGTCGCGGGCGACCTGATTGCCGCGATACATGACATGCATGATCACCACTGCGCCCGGGCGGATTTGCGAGAGGATGGTATCGGCATAGCGGCGCGGATCCGTCTCGGCCATCGGGTCCTCGAAGGTCCACATGATCGTGCGATAACCGGTGCGGTCGACGGCGATGGGCAGGCCGGTGAGGCGCTTGCCATAGGGCGGGCGGAAGAAGGCGGGCGCGGCGCCCTCAGCGCGGAGCAGCGCATCGGTGCGGCGGACCTCGTCCTCATAGCCGCCGGGGAACAGGCCCCACATCCGGCCATGCGTATAGCTGTGATTGCCCAGCTCGTGCCCCGCATCGAGCAGGCGGCGCGCCTGCCCCGGATTCCTCGCCAGATCGTTGCCGATCAGGAAGAAGGTTGCATGGGCATCGTGCGCGGCGAGGATCGGCAGGACCGCATCGACGCCGCCCCGGGTGGGGCCGTCGTCGAAGGTCAGTGCGACCAGCTTTTCCTGCGTGTCGACACGACAGACAGGCGTGCCGACCAGCTGCCAGCATTTCGCGCGGCTGATCTCGAACAGCGCGTAGAGGCAAGCGAGCAACAGGACGAGGACGAGCCCCGCAAGGGCCAGATGGCGGCGAGTGAGGAAGCGTGCCATGATGCGGGTCTGGCATCCCCCGCCCCGCCGCTCAAGCCAGACTGTACTTTAGTGTGTTAGTTGTGTAAATCACCTCGGACGGAGGGAGAGGTTTATGACACGCACCAACAGCGCGAGCTGGGGCCTGTTCGCGATCCTGTGGGCAGCCGCGACCGGATATCTTGCCTTAAAGGGCGCGGACTGGGTGTTCCCGTTCATCTCGCTGGGCATCTTCGGAATCGGCTGCACCGGCATCGCCTGGTGGCTGACGCGAAAGAGCGATGCGCCCGAAGTGCCGGTGGCGCGCCCCGGCGTGGAGCTGGCGGCGGTGCTGGGCTATCTGGCCGTCTATGCGCTGGCGTTCCTCGGCTGGGGCATCGGCGCGATCAGGACGCTGGCCGAGGCAGGCGCCGAGCAGGATTTGATCGTGATCGGCACCAAGCTGGTGGTGCATGTGGTGCTGCCCGCGGGCCTGTTGCTGCTGCTCGGCGCGCGGATCGCGCCCCTGTTCGACACCGGGATCGGACGGCGCGGATTCTGGCCGGTGCTGGTCGTGCTGAGCGCGATCTTCGTCGGACTGCTGGCGGTAGTCAGCCCGTCGCTGAAGCAGATCGCAGAGCTGAACGTGCCCGCGACGACATTGCTGTGGGCCGCGCCGCTTTCATGGCTGTGGGTCTCGCTGGAAGCCGGGCTATGCGAGGAATTCCTCTATCGCGCGGTGCTGCAGAGCCGGATCGCGGCCGTGCTGCGTTCACCGATGGCGGCAGTGCCGCTGGCGTCGATCGTCTTCGCGCTGGCGCATGTGCCGGGCCTGTATCTGCGCGGCGGGCCGGAGGTGGACGGCTGGGCGACCGATCTGGTGCAGGTGATCGCCTTCACCATCGCGACGCTCTCGCCGCTCAGCATCTTCTTCGGCGTGGTCTGGGCGCGGACGCGCAGCCTGTTGCTGGTGGTGCTGCTGCATGGCGCGATCGATGTGTTGCCGAACATGCCGGAATTCCTCCGGCATTTCGTGATCTAGAGCCGGATTCAGATTCGCTGCATCTTGCGGCGCCGGCCCGCTCCCCCACCCGGCCACCCATAGAATACACTGTCGTTGGGTGGCCGGGTGGGGGAGCGGGCCGGCACCGCATCCGTGTGAGCGAATCAGATTCTAACCCAGCGCGTCGAGCGCCTTTTCGACCGCGTCCATCGTGAAGGGCTTGCCCAGCACGGGGCGGTCGCGGTGCTGCTCGGCCACGCTGTCGCCGCTGCCGCCGGTCGCCAGGACGAACGGGATGCCGAGTTCGGCGAGCTTGTCGGCGATGGGCCAGCTCTGTTCGCCCGCCCGCAAATTCACGTCGAGGATCGCGGCGTCGATGCCGCCCGCCGCGATCAGATCGAGCGCGGCGGCGACCGTATCGGCGCTGCCCGCAAGCTCGCGATCGAGCATCTCGAGGAAATCCTCGAGCATCATCGCGATGAGGGGTTCGTCTTCGACGATGAGGATGCGCTGCGGGGATGCCATGACCGATGCTTCGCAGATTCGATTCCGCGCGCCAAGCCTATTTCGTTGTTAAAGCGTCCCGAGTGGCTTCCGCAAGTTGCTGAACCGAAAAGGGTTTCGGTAGGAAGGCGACATTGTCGAGGTCGATCGACTTGCGCAGCTGCTCCTCGGCATAGCCCGACATGAACAGGATCGGCAGGTCGGGATATTTCTTGCGGACGTGGCGGGCCATTGTCGGGCCGTCCATCAGCGGCATGACGACGTCCGAGACGAGCAGATCGGGCTTGTCCACGGTTTCCAGCAATTCCAGCGCAACTTCGCCATTTTCGGCGGTGATCACGGTATAGCCCTGCCGCGCGAGCGCGCGTTCGGCGATGGCGCGGACCATGTCCTCGTCCTCGACCACCAGCACGGTGCCGCTGCCCCAGGTGTCGGCGGGCTTTTCCTTCGCGGGCAAGGGCGCCTTGGCGACGGTCGCTTCGGCGGCGGTGTGGACGGGCAGGTAGATGACGAACTCGGCCCCGCCGCCGGGGATATTGTCGGCAAAGATATAGCCGCCCGACTGCTTGACGATGCCGTACACGGTCGAGAGGCCGAGGCCGGTACCCTTGCCGACTTCCTTGGTGGTGAAGAAGGGCTCGAAGATCTTGCCCAGAAGCTCGGGCGGGATGCCGGTGCCGGTGTCGGCGATGCGCAGCGCGGTATAGTCGCCGACGGGCAGGATATCGTCGTCCATCTGGCGGACCTGCGCGGCGGTGACCCCGGCGGTCTCGATCGTCACCGTGCCGCCACCATTGGGGCTCTTCGAAAGCATCGCGTCGCGGGCATTGACCGCGAGATTGACGATCACCTGCTCGAGCTGGCCGGGATCGGCGCGGACGGGGCCGAGATTGCGGCCATGATTGACTTCGAGCCGGACGGTTTCGCCCAGCAGCCGCTTGAGCAGGTTCGAGACTTCGGAGATCACGTCGGGCAACTGGAGCACCTGCGGACGGAGCGTCTGCTGGCGCGAGAAGGCGAGCAGCTGGCGGGTCAGCGACGCGGCGCGGTTGGAATTGGCGCGGATCTGCTGGATGTCGTCATAGTCGCTGTCGCCGGGCGAATGGCGCGACATCATCAGGTCGCAATGGCCGATGATCGCGGTCAGGATGTTGTTGAAATCGTGCGCGACGCCGCCGGCGAGCTGGCCGACCGCCTGCATCTTGGTCGCCTGCGCGATCTGGCGCTTTAGCTTCCCCTCCTCGCCCGAATCACGAAGGCTGATGAGAACGGCGGCATCGCCCAGCCCGCGCGCGCCGGCGATCTTGATCGCGACGCCTTCGTCGGGCGCGTCGGTGAAGCGGACCGTCATCTCCGCGGATTGGGGCGCGCCGCTGCCGAAACGGCGCACGGCGTCGGCAAGCGCGGCCTTGTCCTCGCGCACCACCAGATCGCCCGGATAGAGCGGCGGAGCGGCGGCGTTGATCCGGGCGGCGCGGACGAACGCGTCGTTCATGCTGACGAAGCGGCCGTCGCGGTCGACCAAAGCGATCCCCGAGGGCAGCAGCGCAATCAGCGAGCGGACATGCGCGCTGGCCGATGCGCCGATCGCGGGCGTGACGGCATGGCCCGGCTCCTCGTCGAGCAGCGCGACGAGCATCGGTGCGTCCTCGCCGTCGAGGAACGGGATCTGGAGGACGCGCAATGGCGTCCCGGTCAGCCCCTCGCGCTCGAAATGGACGAGGCCGCCGGTGTCGGTGACGAGCAGGCGCGCGAAATCGCGGCCCTCCACATTGGCTTCGCCATTGCCCATCGCGCGGGCGCGGAACACGCGGTTGGCCGAGCGGATGCGGCCTTCGGGCGAGACCATGACGGTCATGATCCCCGCCCCGCCCATCCGGTCGCCGGTATGGCCGGCGATCAGCGCCTCGACCTGCGCCGCGAGATCGAGCGCCTGCACGCCGATGAAGCGCCAGACCAGCGTATCCTCGCCCACCCGCGCGATCCGCGTGGCGACGGGCGCGCCGAACACGTCGATCCCCTCGAGCCGCGCTTCGCCGTCGCGCCACGCGGCGTGGCCGGCTTCGGTGAGGCGGGCATTGGCGGCGTCGCTGACCGGAAGGCCCGGCGGCGTGGGAAAGCCGGCGAAGAGAATCTCGTAGCGATCGTTCGCGCAGACGAGACGGCCCGCGCGATCGGTGACGGCAAGCGCATCGTCGCTGGCGGCGGCGAGCGCCTGCGCGACCGACCAGTCGATCGCGGCTTCGGGCGCTTCGCCCTGCTGGAACAGGCGCCGCGCCGCGAAGATCGCGCCGGCCGCGAGAATGCCGGCGGCGACGAAACCGATGGCAATGGCGCGCTCGTCGAGCGCGATCAGGATCACCGCGCCCGCGGCGAACCCGGCCAGGATCGCAGCCAATAGCGGCAGCAGCGGTCTGGGTGCGGGAGTCGGTGCCGGGAGGGTCGCCATGCTTTTCTGTGTTCCGAGCTTCGTGCCGGGTCAAGCAGTCTCGGTACGCGCTCAGAACCTGCAGATATAGTAGTGGCCGAATAGGTGGCGCGGCGGCCATGCGCAGGTGATACCATGTCGGTCGTAGGGAGGCCGGGCGATCTGGTCGGTCGCGTCGTAGATGAGGAAGGTGACTGGGCCGCCTGCGAACCCGATCGACCAATCATGGACCTCGAACCGGCCATTCTCCGCCACGAACGCAGGCCCCCATTCGCCGATACCGAAACCCATCGTCAGACCGACATGCGCGCAATCGGTGAGCCAGACGATTGGTTTGAAGAACATGATAGGCGCGAGGGTCGCCAGCACTATGGAGAGCGCGGCGTGCCGCATCCCGCGCCACCACTTCATAACGGCCCATCCGCAGAGCCCGAGGAGGGGGACAGGCCAGCCAAGGACCACGATCAAGATAAATATGGCGCCTGGCCCGCGCGGTAAGCTGCACAGAAGCAGCATGACGAAAACGCCAGCCAAGGAGGCGCACGCGGGCCAGGGCGTCAGGCGATCATGATGCGGTACATCCTCGGCTTCGGGCATGATTGCCGACACGAACCTTCTCCCCTTTGCGTGGAAGCGTTGTCGCGGGTTCGCGCGCCTTCGTCATGAGATGAGGATGAGGATTTTGTGAGCGACGCCCCGGTGCCAAGCACACAATCCCTCTCTCCTTGGGGAGAGGGAGGGAGCCGATACCGTCGGCGGAAGGGTGAGGGTTTGCAAGGTGTGGATCATCGGGCCCCTCACCCGTCCCACTCGCTTCGCAAGCGGGCCCCTTCCCTCTCCCCCCGGTAGGGGAGAGGGAAAGTCGAAGCTTACCAGATCCGGACGCGCTGGTCGGGCTGGAGGAACAGCTTCTGCCCGGCTTCCGGCGCGAACGCCGCGTACCAGGGATCGAGGTTGCGGACGACCGCGGCGCGATATTCGGACGGGCTGTGCGGATCGGTCAGGATGCGCTGGCGCATCGCCGGTTCGCGGAAGTTGCGGCGCCACACCTGCGCCCAGCCGAGATAGAAGCGCTGATCGCCCGAATAGCCACCGATCACCGGCGCGGCCTTGCCGCCCAGCGAGTGACGATAGGCGTCATAGGCGACCGTCAGGCCGGCGAGATCCCCGACATTCTCGCCGAGCGTAAGCGCGCCCTTCACGTGCATCCCCGGCAGCGGCTCGTACAGATCGTACTGCGCCACCAGCGCATCGGTACGCGCCTTGAACGCGGCGACGTCGGCCGGAGTCCACCAGTCGGTGAGCGTGCCAGACGCGTCGTACTTCGCGCCCTGATCGTCGAAGTGATGGCTCAGCTCATGGCCGATCACCGCGCCGATGCCGCCATAGTTCACCGCCGGATCGGCGTTGGGATCGAAGAAGGGCGGCTGGAGGATCGCGGCGGGGAAGACGATCTCGACCATGCCGAAATTGGCATAGGCGTTCACTTCCATCGGGGTCATGCCCCATTCCCAGCGCTGCAGCGGCTTGCCGAGATGGTTCACATTCTCTTCGTGCGCCCAGTTGTTGGCGCGGATCACATTGCCCAGCGCGTCGCCGGAAACGATGTTGAGATCCGAATAGTCGCGCCAGCGATCGGGATAGCCGATCTTGGGCGTGAAGGCGGCCAGCTTGGCATGGGCCTTCACCTTGGTTTCGGGCGACATCCATTCGAGCGCATCGATGCGGCGGCCCATCGCGGCGATGATGTTCTTGATCATCTCGTCCATCACCGCCTTGGTCTCGGGCGGATAATATTTGGCGACATAGATCTTCGAGACTTCATCCTCTAGCGCGCCCGCGGTCCAGTCGGTCGCGCGCTTCCAGCGGGCCTGCTGCTCGGGCGTGCCCGACAGGGTGGTGCCGTAGAAGGAGAAATTCTCCTTGTCGAAGGCATCCGGCAGCACCGCCGAGAAGCGATCGAGGCTGCGGACCAGCAGCTGATCCTTGAGCACCGCGATCGGAGTCGAGCGGATCAGCTTGGCGATGCCGGTGACCGCGCTGGGCTGGGACACCAGCACATAATCGACCTTCGCGCCGATGCCGGTGAAATAGCCGCCGAAGTCGAAGCCCGGCGCCTTCTTCGTCAGTTCCGCGAGCGTCATCTTGTTGTAGGTCTTGGTCGCATCGCGGCTGTCGACACGGGTCCAGTGGACGCGGGCGATCTCGGTCTCATAGGCGAGGATCGCCTTGGCGCGGGCGGCGGCATTGGGCTCGCCGGCCAGCGTCAGCACGTTGGTCAGATGCTTCTCATAGGCGGCGCGATTCGCGACCTGCTTGGCGTCGGCCGAGAGATAATAATCGCGGTCCGGCATGCCGAGACCGCTCTGCGACAGGTTCAGCGCATAGACTTCGGGGTTCTTGTCGTCCTGGCCGACATAGCTGCCAAAGGGGATGCTCACGCCGTTGCGGTCCGCCTGAGCGAGCAGCGCGGCATAGCCGGCCTTGGACTTCAGGCCCTTGACCTGATTGAGCCAGGGCTGGATCGGCGCGAGGCCCTTGCTCTCAATCGTGCCGGTGTCGAGATAGGTCGAGTAAGCGACGCCGATCTTCGAATTGGGATTGGCCTTCACTTCCTCGAGAATGCCCTGGGTACGCTTCTGCGACAGGTCGGCGAGGACAGTGAACATGCCGTAGTTCGACCGGTCCGACGGGATCGGCGTATTCTTCGCCCAGGTGCCATTGGCGTAATTGTAGAAGCTGTCGCCCGGGCTGACGCCCTTGTCCATGCCCGCCTCGTCGAAGCCGAAGGCGCCGAGTTGCGGCGCGGGCTTCGCGGGTTCGGGCGCAGGCGCCGGGGCTTCGACGACCGCAGCCGGCGTCACGGGGACCGGAGCTTCTTTGGTGGCGCAGGAAGCGAGCAACGCCGATCCGGCGAGCATCGTGGTGGCAAGGAGGGCAAAGCGCATCATGATTTCCCCATGAAAATGGATGCGCCGTCTTAGCCAGCTATCACGCCCCGTCAATCAAAGCGATTGCGATATGAAACCATTACAAAAGCGAGGGATTTCGCGCATTTTCCTTGCGCAAAATCTGCCGTTTCTTCCATTTTCGTGCGATCCACCAGCGCCACCCCAGGCGGGTGGCGAAATAGCCGATGACCGTGAGGATCACCGTGACCGTCGAAAGGCCCAGCAGCAGCGCGGGCCCCGCATCGTGGAACAGCCAGTCGAACCAGCCCTGTTCCTTCGCCGTCTGAAGCGCTGCGGGATTGGCGCGCTCGCCCAGCATCTTGCTGCCCAGCCAATAGGCGAAAATCCACAGCGGCGGCGTGGTGAGCGGATTGGTGAAGAAGGTTGTGGCGGCGGCGGCCGGAATGTTCGCGCGCAGCGGCAGCGCGAGTAC
The DNA here is from genome assembly GCF_012927115.1 of Sphingomonas sp. G-3-2-10. Taxonomy (NCBI): domain Bacteria; kingdom Pseudomonadati; phylum Pseudomonadota; class Alphaproteobacteria; order Sphingomonadales; family Sphingomonadaceae; genus Sphingomonas; species Sphingomonas sp. G-3-2-10. The sequence goes on from NZ_JABBFY010000001.1 coordinate 1,212,891, forward strand.
GGCCGAAGCGGGAATCTGGCCCATCGGCACCATGATGCCCGTCACCATGCCCAGCGCAACGCCGCGGGGGACCGAACGGCGGGTGAAGCGCCACAACGACGAATGGAGCAAGCGGCTGGCCACGGGGCGCAACCAGCGATTGCTCTCGATCGCTTCGCGGGTCGGCACATTCTTGTCGACCCAGCGCTGCATCCGGGTGCGCGGATCGATCTCGTCGTCAACCACGATCGCGCATGATCCGCTGCTGATCGCGCTTCCAGTCCCGTTCCTTGATCGACTCGCGCTTGTCATGCGTCTTCTTGCCCTTGGCGAGCGCGAGTTCGACCTTCGCGCGTCCCCGTCCGTTGAAATAGATGGACAGCGGAACGAGCGTCATCCCCTCCCGCGCCACCGCGCCGTGGAGCTTGTTTATCTCGCGCTCATGAAGGAGCAATTTACGGGGGCGCTTGGCTTCGTGATTATATCGGTTGCCGTGCGAAAATTCCGGGATGTTGGCGTTGATCAGCCAGACGCCGTTTTCGCCCACCTCGGCATAGCTTTCTGCGATCGATCCCTCGCCGAAACGGAGCGATTTCACTTCGGTGCCCGTCAGGGCGATGCCCGCCTCGTAAACGGTCTCGATGAAATAATCGTACCGCGCGCGCCGGTTCTCGGCGACGGTCTTCACTTTCTCGAATTTGGGGGGAAGCGGACGGGACATGATCCGGGCGATGTAGGGACGCGGGCGATAAAGGGAAAGCCCGATCGTCTCGATCGCTTGACCGGCGCAACCGGCCATATGATCATTCCGTCGCCGTGCGTGGGGCGCGGCAAGGGGGATGGACCATGCTGCGTATCTTGCTGCCGTCGCTGATCGCGATCCTTTTCGTGTTGCCGGGCCAGGCCTCGGCCCAGGTCGTGACGAAATTCGCCAATGAATGGCTCGTCTATCCGACCAGCACCTGCAAGGTCGTGGTCAATGTGGGTGCGGTCTATGGTTTTGTCGGCAGCGAAGTCACGAAGGTGACCTGGTCCGGCAAATGCGGCAAGGACGGGCTCGCCGAAGGCGAAGGCGAGATGGGCATCTATTACACGCAGGACGGCGAAACGCTCTACGCCGATCACTTCGGAAGCTTCGTGGGCGGGCTGATGCAGGGCCCGTGGAAGTTCGCGACCTGGAACCGGAATGGAGACGATCTCTCCGGTTCCGGCATCTACAACTACCTGTCGTATCGCGACGGCTGCATGGTCAAGTTCGAACGGACCGAAATCCGCTCGCCCTGCCGGATGATCACCGGACGGGCCACGGCCACCAACGCGCGGGTAAAATGACCGCGCGGGGTTTGCGGGGACGTCAGATCAGCCCCGCAAACGCCAACGCCGCATCCACCGCTGCCTGGCTCGCTTCGCCGGCGGGCGTCATCGGCAGGCGGAGTTCGGTCGGGAAGCCCGGGCGGACCTTGCCCAGCGCGTACTTGACCGGCCCCGGCGAGGCATCGGTGAACATCGCGACGTGGAGCGGGAACAGGCGATCCTGATAGTCCAGCGCCTTCGTGTAATCGCCGGCGGCCAGCGCCGCCTGGAATTCGGCGCACAGGCGCGGCGCGACGTTCGCGGTGACCGAGATGCACCCCACCCCGCCCATCGCGTTGAACGCCAGCGCGGTCTCATCATTGCCCGATAGCTGGATGAAGTCCGCGCCGCAGGCCGCGCGCTGTTCGCTGACGCGGGTCAGATTGCCGGTGGCGTCCTTCACTGCGGGAAACTTGCCCGGGAACGCCTTGACCAGCCGGCCCATCGTCGCGGGCTGGATGTCGGTCACGGTGCGGCCGGGCACATTGTAGAGCATGATCGGCAGCGCGCATTCCGCCACGACTGCCTCGAAATGGCGGAAGATGCCTTCCTGGCTCGGGCGGTTGTAATAAGGCGGGACCATCAGCACGGCATCGGCGCCGGCCGCCGCTGCAGCCTTCACATTGGCGATCGCGACGGCGGTATCGTTCGAACCCGCCCCGGCGATGACGGGCACCCTGCCCTTCGTCTGGTCGACGCAGACGCGGACGACCTCGAAATGCTCGTCCTTCGGCATCGTCGCGGACTCGCCCGTGGTGCCGCAGGGCACCAGCCCGGTGGAGCCTTCGCTAATCTGCCATTCAACCAGATCGCGATAGGCTGCTTCGTCGAAACTGCCGTTACGGAACGGCGTGACGAGCGCGGGAATGGAGCCCGAAAACATGGTCCCGGAAAAGTCCTTAATTCGAGAAATCAGGGGCTGGCCAATAGGCCTCGATTCCGTATCATGTCCAGTATGCTTGCTCCCGTGACCAAGAGCGCGCTGTTGCTCGTCGGCGTTGCCGGCCTCGCCGCCTCCTCGCAGATGGCGCAGGGCCAGATGGAATGGTATCGCACCGCGATCGAAAGCGGCGTGCCGAAAACCGCGCCACCCTATATCCAGGACAGCCGGCTGGCTCCCGTTCTCGACGAATGGCGGCGGCTGCAGCAATCCGACAATTGGCCGTTCGCGGACTATGCCAATTTCCTGATCGCGCATCCCGGCTGGCCCGGCGAAACGAGCCGCCGCGCCGCCGCCGAGACGGTGCTGGCGAACGGCAGCGACGCGCCGGGGCTGATCACGCGCTTCTTCGAACGCTTCCCGCCGCTGACCGCCGCGGGCAAGCTGCGCTATGCCGAAGCGCTGCTGGCGTCGGGCCGGCGCGGCGAAGCCGAGGAGCAGGCGCGGCAAGCCTGGCGCAAGGGATCGATGCGTCCGGTGGACGAAACCGCGCTGCTGGCGACCTTCCCCGGCGCGCTGACCGCCGACGATCATGACGTTCGCGCGGACCTGCTGATCTGGAACGGATCGACCACTGCCGCGTCGCGGCTGCTGGGACTGGTCCCGCAGCGCAAGCGCGCGCTGTACGACGCGCGGATCGCCTATCGCACCAATGCGCCCGACGCGGCCGACAAGGGCGCCGCGGTCGATGCCGCCGGGCGGAGCGACGCCGGGTACATCGCCGATCGCGCGACCTGGCTGCGCGCCAGCAATCAGGGCATGGCTGCCCGCGCCTATCTCGGCCAGCCCCGGCGGCTTTCGGCGCGGCCGGGCAATGTCGAGAAATGGTACGAGGTGCTGCTGACTGCCGCGCGCGGGGCGCAGGCCGACGGCCAGTATGATCTCGCCTATCGCATCGCGAGCCAGGTGGACGACGCCTATCCGGCGGGCACCGACGTGAGCGACCGGCCGCTTGGCGAACGCGACGATTATACCAGCCTCACCTGGCTGGCCGGCACGGTCGCCTTCTACAATCTGAACCGGCCTTCCGACGCGATCGGCATGTTCGATCGCTACGGGCACGGATCGAAGACGCCGCAGACCAACTCGAAGGGGCTCTATTGGGCCGGGCGCGCCGCCGAAGCCGCCGGGCAGGATGCCGCCGCGTCGGTCTTCTACGACAAGGCTGCCGGCTTCCCCGACCTGTTCTACGGCCAGCTCGCGCTCGAGCGGACCGGCCGCCCGCTCAAGGCGCCGCCGAGTTTCGTGGGGCGCGTCAGCGACGCAGCGGTGCGCGACGCCTTCTACAAGCGCGAGACAGTGCGCGCGGCGCAGCTGCTCGGCACGCTCAACCGCTATGACGAGCAGGGCCTGTTCATCCGCCAGATCGCAAGCGACGCGACCAGCGATACCGACCATCTGCTCGCCGCCGAACTGAGCCGCGCGATCGGCCGGCCGGATCTGGGCGTGATGGTGGGCCGCAGCGCGCTGCAGAACGGCCTGTCGGACTATACCGCCGCAGGCTACCCCTCGGTCCGCGTGCCCGAGGCGCAGCAGGATTACTGGACGATCATCCACGCCATCGCCCGGCAGGAAAGCCAGTTCGATCGCGCCGCGGTGAGCCATGCCGGCGCGCGCGGGCTGATGCAGCTGATGCCGGGAACCGCGCGCGAGACCGCAGGCAAGATCGGCCTGGGGTATAATCGCGACGCGCTGACGGTGGATACCGACTACAACATCCAGCTGGGATCGACCTATTTCAAGCGGATGCACGCCCAATATGGCAGCTATCCGCTGGCGGTGGCGGCCTATAACGCCGGGCCCGGGAACGTGAACAAGTGGATCCGCGCCAATGGCGATCCGCGCCTGCCGGGCGGCGACATCGTCCGCTGGGTCGAGCAGATCCCGATCTTCGAGACCAAGAATTACGTCCAGCGCGTGCTGGAAAACGCCGTGGTCTATGACCTGCTCAACCCGCAGCGCGCGCGCAGCCAGGGCCCCTCGAACCTGAGCTGGTATCTGGGCAAGAACCGGCCGGGTTGAGGCAATATTCTATCGTCACCGGCCGGGGTGACGGGGTGTTTGTGGCACGGTAGGGTCAGCCGATGGACCGCCCCAATTACATTACCCCTGCCGGCTATTCCGCGCTCAAGGCCGAATACGACTCCCTCTTCGCGGGCGAGCGGCCCAAGCTGGTCGAGACGATCAGCTGGGCGGCGGGCAATGGCGATCGTTCGGAGAATGGCGACTATATCTATGGCCGCAAACGCCTGCGCGAGATCGACCGGCGGCTGGGCTGGCTGGCGAAGCGGATGAAGGCGGCGAAGGTGGTCGATCCGGCGAAGCAGGAGGATCGCAACCGCGTGTTCTTCGGCGCGACGGTGACGATCGCCGACGAGGACGACAATCACCGCACGCTGACGCTGGTGGGCGACGACGAAGCCGATGCCGGCGCGGGCCGGGTCGGCTGGAACTCGCCGCTGGCGCGGGCCCTGCGCGGTGCGGCGGTGGGCGACCTGCGCCGGGTGATGCTGCCCGCGGGCGAGCGCGAATATGAAGTGATGGCGGTCAGCTACCCCTAACGGATCATACCCTCAGACGCGAAAAAGCGCCGGAAAATGGCGAGCTTGCGGTGAATCGCGACGTAACCCCGGCTCGTTCCCTGCTCCTTCGTGCTAACCTGACCCGGCCGGCAACCATTCCGGCGGGTGAGTGAGTGAGAGTGAGGGGAAGATGGCGACACAGCGTATTATCGTGTCGGGGCGTGTGCAGGCAGTCAGTTATCGCGACTGGACCGTTCGCACCGCCAAGAAGTTCGGCCTGACCGGCTGGGTGCGAAACCTGAGCGACGGCCGGGTCGAGATTCTCGCCGAAGGGGAGGAAGAAGCGATCGGGCGACTGATCGAGGCCTGCCATCAGGGCCCGCCGCTGGCGAGGGTCGATCATGTCTCGGCGACGGCGGATACCGACAAGGCCGGAAAGGGCTTCACGAAACGGTTTACCGCGAACGTCTGACGGATTCACCTATCCCGCCTTCGCGGGAGAGGCAGCGAGACTTGGCAGCTTGCTGCCTTGGTCGCAGCGGTGAGGGTCTTCTGCTTCGGTCCGGGTTACAGAGAAGAAAGAAGAAGGCCCTCACCCCAACCCTCTCCCGCGAAGGCGGGAGCGGGAGAAGAAGGCAGGCGCGGCCCGACGAAACCCTGGGTTTCCGATGGTATGATTGACCGTCCCTTCCCCCTGTGAGACGTTTCGGCTTCGTCACAGAGGGAGGAGTTCCAATGCCTATTCCCGCAACCTGGTCCGGCTGGCTGCTCAGCGTGCTCCGCATCGTCTCGGGGCTCGCCTTCATGCAGCATGGCACGTCGAAACTGCTCGGCTTTCCGCCCTTTCCCATGCCGCTCAACCCGCTGCTGACGGGTGCGGGCGTGATCGAGCTGGTGGGCGGCGCGCTGATCGTGATCGGCCTGTTCACGCGTCCGGTGGCGTTCATCGCTTCGGGCATGTCGGCCGTGGGCTATTTCATCGCCCATGCGCCCAAGGATTTCATGCCGATCAACAATGGCGGCGAGACCATCCTGCTCTACTGCTTCATCTTCCTCTACCTCGCGGCCGCCGGCGGCGGGACGCTGAGCGTGGATGCGAAACTCGGCAAAGCCTGATTGACCTTGCCCCGGGCGCTTTCCCCGCGTTAGCGAGGGGTTAGCGCCCGGCGGTTCTCGTCCCGGCGCCCCGGGAGAGCGTTTCGATGGCGGCAGCCCCACCGGTAACGGGCAACATCGCGCTGCTGATCGACGCGGACAATGCGTCGCCCGCATCGCTCGATCCGGTGCTGACCGTCCTTGCCGAGCTGGGCACCGTCAACATCCGCCGAATCTATGGCAACTGGAAAAAGCCCGCGCTCAAGACCTGGGCCGACAAGACGCTGACCCACGGCATCGAACCCTATCAGCAGTTCGACCTGACCAAGGGCAAGAACGCCACCGACATGAAGATGACGATCGACGCGATGGACCTGCTGTTCGGCGGGCGCGTCACCGGCTTCGGCATCATGTCCTCCGATTCCGACTTTACGCCGCTGGCGATGCGCATCCGCCAGGAAGGCATCCCGGTCTATGGCTTCGGTACGATGAAGACGCCGGAGGGCTTTCGCGAAGCCTGTACCCGGTTCATCGATGTCGCCGCGCTCACCAGGGCGCACGAGGCGGAACAGTCCGCACCGCCGGTCAAGGCCGAGAATGGCGTCGACGCCGGGATGCTGGCGCTGCTGATCGACGCCTACAACGCCGCGAAGCGCGACGAGCGCGGCTTTGCCGCCCTGTCCGAGATCGGATCGCTCGCGGGCAACCGGTCGAGCTTCGACGTGCGCAATTATGGCTTCAAGCGTCTGTCGGACCTGATGAACAAGGTGCCGAATTTCCAGTCCGAGCTGCGCGACGGGCGGATGTTCGTGAAGCGGATCAATTGAGACCAATTCATCGCCTTGCCCTTTCGTCGCCCCGGCCTTGCGCCGGGGGCCACTGTACCACACGCGGTGAACAGGCGGGGCGTGTGGTGACGCTGAAGCGAGAGGCGAAAAGACATCACCGGACTGCCCGGTGGACCCCGGCACAAGGCCGGGGTGACGATGTAGGGGGAGCGGGCCAATGGAAACCGGAGTGATCATCAGCCTTGGCGTGTATTTCACGCTGATGCTGGGCATCGGCATCTATGCGTGGCGCAAATCGACCAGCGATATCGACGGCTATATGCTCGGCGGGAGATCGCTCGGGCCGGCGGTGACTGCGCTCGCAGCGGGCGCATCGGACATGTCGGGCTGGCTGATGATGGGCCTGCCCGGCGCGCTCTACGCCACCGGCTTCTCGGCCGGATGGATCGCGGTCGGCCTGGTCGTCGGCGCGCTGCTCAACTGGATCATCGTTGCCCCGCGGCTGCGCACTCGAACCGTCGAGGTGGGCGACGCCCTCACCATCCCCGATTATCTAGGCAAGCGCTGGGCCAATGGCGACGGCCTGCGCCTGGTCTCGTCCACGGTGATCATCCTGTTCTTCGCCATCTACACCGCCAGCGGCATGGTGGCGGGCGGCAAGCTGTTCGAGAGCGCGTTCGGACAGGGCTATGCGACCGGCCTGTTCATTACCGCCGCGGTCGTGGTGGTCTATACGATGTTCGGCGGCTTCCTGGCGGTGAGCCTCACCGATTTCGTGCAGGGCTGCATCATGTTCGTCGCGATGGTGCTGGTGCCGGTGATCGCGATCAGCGAAGTCGGCGGCCTGGGCGCCGCGACCGACGCGATCCGATCGGCCGATCCCGCGCGGCTCGACTGGTTCGCGGGAACCAGCGTGCTGGGGATCATCTCGGCCGCCGCATGGGGGCTCGGCTATTTCGGCCAGCCGCACATCATCGTCCGCTTCATGGCGATCCGCGACGTGAAGGAAATGCCGATCGCGCGGAACATCTGCATGGTGTGGATGACCGTGGCGCTGATCGGCGCGATCGGCGTGGGGATGAGCGGCTTCGCCTATTCGACGATCAAGGGCGTCCCGATCGACGATGGCGAGAAGGTGTTCATCATCCTCTCGCACCTGTTGTTCCATCCGCTGATCACCGGCTTCCTCTATGCCGCGATCCTCGCGGCGATCATGTCGACCATCGCGGCACAGCTGCTCGTCACCTCTTCGTCGCTGACCGAGGATTATTACCGCCGCTTCGTGCGGCGCGACGCGAGCCAGCGCGAGTTGGTGACCGTCGGGCGGCTTTCGGTGCTGGCAGTGGCTTTGGTCGCGCTGGCGCTGGCATGGGATCCGGGATCGTCGGTGCTCGGGCTGGTGTCGAACGCATGGGCCGGGTTCGGCGCAGCGTTCGGGCCGGTGATCATCCTGAGCCTGACCTGGGAGCGCATGACCCGCAACGGCGCGATGGCCGGAATGGTCGTCGGCGCGGGCGTGGTGATCGCATGGATCCAGCTTGGCTGGAGCGCAAGCCTGTACGAGATCGTGCCCGGCTTTATCGCAGCGTGGATCGCGATCGTCGCCATGAGTTTGCTGGAGCGTAAGTGATGCGTTTATTTGCCCTGTCTCTTCCCCTTCTCCTGCTGGCGGCGGCCAGCGCGCCGGAGCGCAAGACCGATCCGGCGCGCCTGTCCGAGATGGTGAAGACCCTCGCCTCGCCCGAGTTCGAAGGCCGCGGGCCGGGGACGCCGGGCGAGGAGAAGACGGTCGCGTATCTGGTCGATCGCTTCAAGGCGCTGGGGCTGGAACCGGGCGGCGACAACGGCACCTTCGTCCAGCGCGTGCCGATGGTGCATACGAAGATCACCGGCGGAACGATGGCGTTCGGCGGTGAAACCGTCGAGCAGGGCAAGGCGATCAGCGTCACCACGGTGGGCGCGAAGGAGAGGATCGCGGTCAATGCGCCGACGGTATTCGTCGGCTATGGCGTCCATGCGCCCGAGGCGGGCTGGGACGATTTCAAGGGCGTCGACCTGAAGGGCAAGGTCGCGGTCTTCCTCATCAACGACCCCGACTTCGAAGCGCTCGACGGCGAGGATGCCAAGGGCAAGTTCGGCGATCGCCGGATGACCTATTATGGCCGCTGGACCTACAAGTTCGACGAAGCGGCGAAGCGCGGCGCGGTGGCTGCGCTGATCGTCCACGATAGCGCCGGGGTCGGCTATGGCTGGTCGACGGTCACCGCCAACAATGGCGAGAATTACGACATCGTCCGCGCCGCGGGCGACAGCAAGATCCCGCTCCAGGGCTGGATCGCCAACGAAGCGTCGGACGGACTGTTCGCTCGCGCCAGGCTCGACCTGAAGGCGCTGCGGGTACAGGCGCGCTCGGCGAGCTTCCGCCCGGTCGAGATGAAGGGCGTGAACTTCACCGCCAATCTGAACGTCAGCGTCGAGCGGATCCAGACTGCCAATGTGATCGCGAAGATCAGCGGCAGCCTGTATCCCAAAGAGACGGTGATGTTCGGCGCGCATTGGGACGCCTATGGCAAGGCGGCGGACGGCACGATCCGGCCGGGCGCGAACGACGATGCGCTGGGCACGGCCGGCGTGCTGGAACTGGCGCGACTGTTCAAGGCCGCCAAGCCGCCCGAACGCACGATGGTGTTCGCGCTGTGGACCGGCGAGGAACGCGGGCTGCTCGGCTCCGAATATTATGGCAGCCACCCGCTCTATCCGCTGGAAAAGACCGTCGCGAACCTGACGCTCGACATCCTCAACACCGGCGGCTTTTCGAAGAATGTCGTGCTGGTGGGCAACGGCAATTCGACGCTGGACCATCTGCTGACCGATGCGGCGAAGCTGCAGGAGCGCGTGGTGACGCCGGAGACCTTTTCCGAGCGCGGCCTGTTTTTCCGCGCCGATCATTTCTCGGTCGCGCGGCGCGGCGTGCCGTCGCTGCTGATCATGCAGCTGGGCGGCGCGCCCGACCTGCGCGAGGGCGGGACGACCGCGGGTCAGGCATGGCTCGACGGCTATATGAAATGCTATCATCAGGCCTGCGACGCGTGGGACCCGAAGTGGAACTTCGCGGCGGCGGCGCAGGATGTCGATCTGTTCCTGGACATGGGCGAGCAACTCGCCAATTCGCGCGAATGGCCGCGCTGGCGGGCGGGGTTCGAGTTCGAGAATATCCGCGAAGCGAGCGCGGCGGCGCGGCGCTAGTCCTCGGCGATATCCTCGTTCCACAGCGCCGGCTTCTCGGCGATGAAGCGCTGCATCAGGTCGATGCAGCGCGCGTCGTTCACGATCTCGACCGTGACGCCGTGGCTGCGCAGAAAGTCCTCGTTTCCGCCGAACGTCGTGTTCTCCGCGATCACGACGTGCGGAATCTTGAACTGCACGATCGTCCCCGCGCACATCATGCACGGGCTGAGCGAAGTGTAGAGCGTCGTCCCGGCATAGCTGGCCTGACGCCCCGCATTGCGCAGCGCGTCCATTTCGCCATGCGCGATCGGATCGCCCTTCTGGACGCGTTGATTATGCCCCTCCCCCAATATTTCGGACCCGCGCGCGAGGACCGAACCGATCGGGCAACCACCCTCGTCATACGACTTTCGGGCGAGCTCATAGGCGCGGGTGACGAGGGCTGGATCATGGGTCATGCGGCGATGCTAGAGGCGTAGCCGACCAGCGGCAATCGCACCTTCCTTCATGTTACGGAAGGCTCGACAAGCCCCGGTAATGGCTGCACCTTCCGCCGCAACCAAGGGAGGATTCCATGCCGTTGATGCTCAGCCTGCTCGCCGTGACCGCAACGTGCGTTCCCTCGGCCAACCCCGACAACACCAATTCGCAGGTGGTCGAGAAGTTCTTCACCGCGCTGAACGCTGCCGATCAGGAGGGCATGGGCAGCTATCTCAAGCCCGGCGCGATGTTCGTGATCGGACCTGGGGACCAGCTTGAGCTGGCGGGGTTCCTCGGCAGCCTGTCGCCCGGCGCTCGGATCGATGTCAGCAATGTGAAGTCGGCCGAGGGCAACAGCGTCACGCTGGATTTCAAGAGCAGTGAAGGCAACGCCGGGCAGGCGACGGTGAAGCTGGAAGGCGGCTGCATCACCCAGCTTGCCGCGGCGCACTAACTCGCGGGACGCCATCTGCGGATCACCTGCTCCAGGCCGGTGACCACACGCGCCAGCCGGTCGTAATCCAGCTTGTCGGGCGTGTCCTTCACGCCGTGATAGTGCGGGTAGCGGAACGGCGCGGTGTCGGTGATCATCAGCGCGGGGAAGCCCGCCTGTTCGAACGCCCAGTGATCGGACCAGTCGATCCCCTGCACGAATGCCGGTGCGGTGCCGCCGACGCTGGGGAAGTGCGCAACCTCGCGGAACGACGCAACGGTGCGGCGCACCAGCGGGCGTGACGAGACGGTGCCGACAAAGGCGATGAAATTGCCCGTGTCCGGATAGAGCAGGCTCAGCGGGAACGGATAGCGCTGGCTGCCCGGCGTATCGCGGAAATAGCCCATCGTTTCGAGCGAGAGCATCGCGTCGACGCGCTCGCCGCTGGCCTTCAGCCGGCGGGCATAGACGAGGCTGCCCATCATCTCGGTCTGGAAGAAGGGCGGCTCCTCGTTGACGAAAAAGGCCAGCCGGATGCGCACCGGCGCCTTGCCGCGCAGATCGGCGACGCGGCGGGCCAACTCCAATGTGGCGGCGGTGCCGCTGCCATTGTCGTTCGCGCCGGGCGCGGTGAAGGCGCTGTCGTAGTGGGCGCCGATCACCAGCGTGGGAGCGGACTTGTCGGCGGGCTCGATCACCACGTCGAGATTGCGCGCGCGGCCCTCGTCGAAGGGCTGGCGGTTGACGGTATAGCCCATGCCCGCAAGCGTGGTTTCGAGATAGCCGGCGGCTTCCTCCAGCGCTTCGGGATGACCGAGATTATGCGGCCTGGCCGCGATCGTCTCGACATGGCCGCGCAGGTGCCGGGCAAGATCGCGCTCGGCACCGGTGAGGGCAGGTAGCGGCCCGGACCAGCTCTTGCCGGGCACCGCCGTCATCCACAGGGTGGCAAGCACCGGCGCCGCGAAGATCGCCAGCACCAGCGCGAGCGGCATCAGCTTCGCGCGGCGCTCGGCGATCCAGACGAGGACGGCGTTCAGCTGATCTTCCGGAACACCAGCATCTCGCCGATCTGATGCGTCGATCCGGGATGAAAGCCATTCTCGCCGTCCCACTCGCGCGGGTTGCGGAAGGTGCCGAAGATCATGTCCGGCAGCGGAATATCGCCGTAATTATAGGCGTGCACGCCGCGCTGGTGATGGATCATGTGGCTTTCCGGACGCTGGACGAAATAGCCGAGCCAGTGCGGCGTGCGGACGTTCACATGCTGGAACATGCCGGGGATGCTGGTCAAGATCGCGACGATCAGCGTCGCCTCGGGCGTCATCCCGAAGATGCCGACCAGACAGGCCGAGCCGAGCAGCGCCCAGCCCAGCATGTCCACGGGATGGAAATAATAGGCGCCCCAGATATCCACCCGTTCGGCTGCATGGTGCATCTGGTGCGTGACGCGCCACAGCGGATCCCAGCTGTGCATCAGCCGGTGCCAGAAATAGATGCCGAATTCGAGGATCAGGAAGCCGGTGACGATCTGCGCCCAGAAGGGCAGCTTGGATCCGTCGATCAACTGGTTCGCGCCGAACCAGCTGTCCCACAGGAACGGCGCATAGGTGGCGATGGTGAAATAGAGGATGAAGGAAATCACCCCCATCACCCGCCAGTAGCGCACGTCCGGAAACTGCGTCCGGCGGCCGAAATGGTCCGCCGCGACAAAGGCGACGAACAGACCGATCACGATATAATGATAGATGTTCATGCGTGCCCCCCTGAAGCCTGCACAGGGATGTGGGTTAACATGAATCAAGGGAACCTGCCAGTTCAAGCAAGCGCTTTGCGGAGCGTCACCACCGGGATGCCGCGCGCATCGACTTCATGGCCGCAGACATGGAAGCCGTGACGCAGGTTCGCGATCAGCATCGCATTGTTGGCGGCGCGGGTGCGGGTTTCGACATGGGTGTACCCGTCCGCCAGCGCAGCCTCATGCTGGCGCAGCATCAGCGCCGCGGCGACACCCCGCCCCCGCACGCGCGGATGCACTCCGCCCAGCCACGAATAGAGCAACGACGCCCCGCGCCGATAGGCGAGCTTGAACCCCACCCAGCCCTCGCCATCCTCCGCGATCCATAGCATCGGATCGACGAGTTCGGGCAGGCGGGAGGTGAGATAGGCGTCGTCCGCATCCTCGAAGATGGCGCGGTATAGGGTAAGAAGCGGCTCGACGACGGTCTCGATCGGTTCGACCCAGCGATAACAGGTGATGCTCATGCCCGCTCCGCCCAAAAGTCGAACACCGTTTCCTGCAACCGCTTCACAAGCTTCGCGGCTTCCGGTCCGGTCCACTCGCCGTCATAGCCATAAGCCTCGCGCGCGCCATTCCACCAGCCCTGCCCGGGCAGGCGGTCGCTCTCGCGGACGACCAGCACCGCGAGGCCGGGTTCGCCCGCCGCAGCGCCGGCTTCGTCGATCTTGTCGAGGGTCTTGCAGAATCCCCGCATCTTGGGGCGAGTGAAGCGCAGGCCCAGTCCGCCCAGCGCCTCGGAATAGCTGATCACCCGCCGCTCGCGCGCCGCCGCGATCAGCATCGCGCGAACGCGCCGCACATCGGCGATGGCGGACGCGCCATTGTCGTCAGGAACCAACCCCTCGGCGACCAGCCACTGGTCGAGCGTTTCGCCGAAGCCGGGCACCTTGCGAGCCATTACGCAGGCGCCCGGTTCGTCATCAGCGGGTCAGCTTCTTGTACGACAGCGCCGTAGGACGATCCGCTGCATCGCCCAGACGGCGCCGCTTGTCTTCCTCATACGCCTCGAAGTTCCCCTCGAACCATTCGACGTGCGAATTGCCTTCGAACGCCAGGATGTGCGTCGCGAGACGATCGAGGAAGAAGCGGTCGTGGCTGATGACCACGGCGCAGCCTGCGAAATTCTCGATCGCTTCTTCCAGCGCGCCCAGCGTTTCCACGTCGAGATCGTTGGTCGGTTCGTCGAGAAGCAGCACGTTGCCGCCGCGCTTGAGCATCTTGGCGATGTTCACGCGGTTGCGCTCACCGCCCGAGAGCTTGCCGACATTCTTCTGCTGGTCGGCGCCCTTGAAGTTGAACGCGCCGACATAGGCGCGGGTCGAGGCGTCGTGGCCGTTGACCTTCATGTAATCGAGGCCGTCCGAGATTTCCTCCCAGACATTCTTCGACGGATCGAGATGGTCGCGGCTCTGGTCGACATAGCCCAGACGCACGGTCGAACCCATTTCGATCGTGCCGGTATCCGGCGTTTCCTGACCGGTGATCATCTTGAACAGGGTCGACTTACCGGCGCCGTTCGGACCGATCACGCCGACGATGCCGCCGGCGGGTAGGGTGAACGAGAGATTCTCGAACAACAGCTTGTCGCCATAGGCCTTCGAGATGTTCTCGACCTCGATCACCTTGCCGCCCAGACGCTCGGGCACCTGGATGACGATCTGGGCCTTACCGGGCGCGCGGTTCTTCTGCTGCTCGACCAGCTGGTCGAACTTGGCGATACGCGCCTTGGACTTGGTCTGGCGGCCCTTCGGCCCCTGACGGATCCACTCCAGTTCGTCCTTGATAGCCTTGGCGCGGCCGGACTCTTCGCGATCCTCCTGCTCCAGACGCTTGGCTTTCTTCTCCAGATAGGTGGAGTAATTGCCTTCGTAGGGGAAATACTTGCCGCGATCGATTTCGAGGATCCAGCCGACGACATTGTCGAGGAAGTAGCGGTCGTGGGTGATCATCAGCACCGCGCCGGCATATTCCTTGAGATGATTTTCCAGCCATTCAACGCTTTCGGCGTCGAGATGGTTGGTCGGTTCGTCGAGCAGCAGGATCGACGGCTTCTGGATCAGCAGGCGGGTGAGCGCGACGCGGCGGCGTTCACCGCCCGAGAGATTCTCGACCGGCCAGTCGCCCGGCGGGCAGCGCAGTGCTTCCATCGCGATCTCGAGCTGATTGTCGAGGCTCCAGCCGTCGACTGCGTCGATCTTGGTCTGGAGCTCGCCCATCTCCTCCATCAGCGCGTCGAAATCGGTGTCGTCCTTCGGATCGCCCATCTCGGCCGAAATCGCGTTGAAGCGATCGACCAGATCGGCGGTCTCGCGCGCGCCTTCCTTGACGTTTTCCAGCACGGTCTTGGTCGGATCGAGCTGCGGCTCCTGCTCCAGATAGCCGACGGTGATGTACTCGCCCGGCCATGCCTCGCCAGTGAAATCCTTGTCCACGCCGGCCATGATCTTCATCAGGGTCGACTTGCCGGCGCCGTTGGGGCCGACGATGCCGATCTTGGCACCCTGATAGAACTGGATGTTGATGTTGCTCAGCACCGGCTTGGGCGCGCCGGGGAAGGTCTTGGTCATATCCTTCATGACGAAGGCGTATTGAGCGGCCACGGGAAGCTCCGTTGTACGAAAATGGACTGCAGGAAAGTTGGCCGCGATGTAGCGACGGGTCAGCCGATTGGCAACGCGGACGCGCGAGGATGCCCGGTGCCCGTGTCGATCTCGAGCATACGCATGCCCGGACGCACCGGCGCGCGCAACGCGGTGTCATAGGCGTGGTTGCGCACAAGATCGCGGTCGATCTCGAAATGCCCGTTCGGCACGCCGTCGCCCAGGAACGCCGGATCTCCGCCGCGAGGCGCGAGTTGACGGGCATCTGGCGGGACTTAACGGGTGACGCTCCGATCCGGCGGCGATATGCAGGGGCAATGCTGAAAACGATCCTCGCCGCGACGGCCCTCGCCTTCTCCCTTTCCGCTCCGCTCTGCGCATTTGCCCAGACCTCGCCCGCCGAACTGCGCGACGCCGCGCTGAAGGACGATTACGCCTGGGACATCACCGAGGGGCTGACCACC
The DNA here is from genome assembly GCF_012927115.1 of Sphingomonas sp. G-3-2-10. Taxonomy (NCBI): domain Bacteria; kingdom Pseudomonadati; phylum Pseudomonadota; class Alphaproteobacteria; order Sphingomonadales; family Sphingomonadaceae; genus Sphingomonas; species Sphingomonas sp. G-3-2-10. The sequence goes on from NZ_JABBFY010000001.1 coordinate 1,228,574, forward strand.
GAGATCGGGCCCCGCCTGGCCGGGACCGAAGCCGAAGCGCGCGCCCGTGACTGGGCGGTGAAGAAGCTCAAGGCGATGGGATTCCAGAACGTTCGGATCGAGACGTACATGATGCCGGTATGGGTGCGCGGGGAAGAGAAGGCAGCGATCGTTTCGCCCTTTCCGCAGCCGCTGATCCTCACCGCGCTGGGCAATTCGGGCTCGACGGGTCCCAAGGGTATCGAAGCCGAGATCGTCTATTTCCCGACCTTCGCCGACCTGCAGGCCGCGCCCGAGGGCAGCCTGAAGGGGAAGATCGCCTTCGTCAGCCACGCCATGCATGCGACGCAGGACGGATCGTCCTACGGCCCGTTCGGACAGGTGCGCCGCGCCGGCCCGGCCGCCGCCGCGAAGAAGGGTGCCGTCGCGATCCTCATCCGCTCGATCGGCACCGACTATCACCGCAATCCGCACGCCGGCGGCACCAGCTGGCCCGAGGGCGTGAAGCCCATTCCCGCAGCCGCGCTGTCGCTGCCCGATTCGGAGCAGCTCGAGCGCGTGATCAAGCGCGGCCAGCCGGTGCGTGTCCGCTTGCTGCTGACCCCTGAATTCGTCGGCCAGCGCGAATCGGGCAACGTCATCGCCGAAGTGCCGGGCAGCGATCCCGACGCCGGGATCGTGCTGATCGGCGGCCACCTCGACAGCTGGGACCTGGGCACCGGCGCGTTCGACGACGCGGCCGGCGTGGCGATCACCGCCGCCGCCGCGAAGCGGGTGATGGACGCGGGCCAGCCGCGCCGCACGATCCGCGTGGTGTGGTTCGGCGCGGAGGAAGTCGGCATCTTCGGCGGCAGGGCCTATGCCGAAGCGCACAAGGGCGACAAACATGTGCTGGCGGCCGAATCCGATTTCGGCGCGGACCGGATCTGGAAGTTCGACGTGAACCTCCCGGCAAGCGCCGCGCCGGTCGCCGACCGTCTGGCGACGGCACTTGCCCCGCTGGGCATCACGCGCGGCCGCGACATCGCCGGGGATGGCGCCGATGTCGGTCCGATCATGCGCACCGGTGTCGCCGCGATCGATCTGGCCCAGACCGGGACACGCTATTTCGACCTGCACCACACGCCGGACGATACGCTGGACAAGATCGACCCGGAACAGCTGCGCCAGAATGTCGCGGCATGGACGGCGATGCTGGCGATCGTCGCCAATGCGCCGGAGGATATCGGCCCCGTCACGCCCCGCCCGGGGCTCTGAAACCGCGCCAAGGAAGACCCGAGGCGGACTCGTGGCGTAAATTGGGCAAAAATATGTCCAATTCTGCCTGCTGGGCTCAATTTACGATTGACCCTATGGCGCGGTGCGGTATGCAATCACCCGTCACGCCATAGGGTTTAAGCCTGGGGGGTGGTGACTGGGTTTGCATTGGGAGCTATTAAATGAAGAAGATCCTCATCGTCGCGGCTTCGGCCGGTCTGCTGTCGCTCGCCGCTTGCGGTGGCGCCACCAACAACACCACCGAAGCCAACACCGTCGAGGCGAACGTTTCGGACTACGACACCAACACCGTCGAGAACGAAGTGCTTCCGGTCGAGAACGTCGTGGAAGAGAACACCACGGGCAACACGCTCTAATCGCCTTCCCGCTCCTCGCGAGCCGGGAACGATCAGGGGGCGTCCTTCGGGGCGCCCCTTTTGCGTTGTAAGTCGTTCATTTTGCAGTGCGGAAGACGCACTTTGCGACGGAGCGAGGCAATCGCCCCATTCCGGCCATCGAATTGCAATTGACGCAGGCGTAACGACCGTTATTGCATCGGACTTCGCGTCGGCATTCGGGCCGGCCGCGAAACTTGAACGTTTCCATTGGGAGCAATGAAATGAAGAAGGTCCTCATTGTTGCTGCTGCCGCCGGCCTGATGACTCTCGCCGCCTGCCAGCCGACCGCCACCAACAACACCACCGTCGTCGAGAACACGGTTGTCGAGAACGTCGTCGACATCGACGTCGTCTCGAACACCACCGTCGACAACGCGGTTGCACCGGTCGAAGCCAACGTCACCGAAGGCAACACCATGTAATCGGCTTCCCGGCGCTTCGGTGCCGGGATTTGCGATGCACGAAGGGCGCCCCTCACGGGGCGCCCTTTTCGTTTGCGTGAAGAAAATCCTCCCCCTCGCGAGGGAGGGTTTGGAACAAGGGTCCGTCCGGGATCCGCCAACTTGAGGCAGGTGGCGAGCGAATCCCGGACGGAAGGCGCGATCGGCGGGGGATTCAGGGTCTGCCCGCCGATCGGCTGTTCCGGACTTCCTATTCGTAGCGCAGGGCGTTGATCGGATTGGCGCGCGCCACGCGGAAGGCATGAGCGCCGATCGTGCCGACCGCGATGCAGAGCGCGAGAACGCCGGCGATCAGGAACGGCACCGGTCCCAGCGTGATCCGCCCGTCAAAGCCGTTGAGCCAGTCGCGCATCACCCACCATGCGACGGGCCATGCAATCAGATTGGCGATCACCACCGGCTTCGAGAATTGCCACACCAGCAGCCTGACAATGTCCCAGGTGCGCGCGCCGAGCACCTTGCGCACCCCGATCTCCTTGGTGCGGCGCTCGGCGGTAAAGGCAGCCAGGCCGAACAGGCCGAGACAGGCGACGATGACCGCCAGCACCGCGAAACCGGCGAAACTCTTGGCGCGTGAATCCTCGGCGCGGTACAGTTCGAGCATCACTTCTTCGCTGAACCTTGCGTTGAACGGCACGTCGGGAACCATCCCCTTCCACATCCGCTCGACATTGGCGCGCACCACCGCCGGATCGCCCTCAAACCGCACGATCATGTGCGATTGTCCGGCGCGGGTCTTGTAAAAGAACAGTGCGTCCTGCGTCTGCCGCACCGAACGGAAGCGGGCATCCTTCATCACGCCGACGATCGTAACCGGCACCAGCCCGAGGCTATTGTCGACCAGCGCCGCGCGCACGGTCTTGCCGACCGCCTCGGCGGGGGTGGCAAAGCCCATCCGCTTCGCCGCGCTTTCATTGACGACGATATTCGCCCCTCGCGCCACCAGCACCCTTTCCTTCTCGAGGTCGGGGTTCAGCGGCAGGGTCATGTCGTCCATCTCGCGCTCGTCGAACCAGCGTCCGGCCAGCAGTTCCAACCCCATCGCGTCCTTCAGACCGATATCGACCGGATAATTGCCCAGCGCGATCGGATCGGGGTTGCCCTGCACCATCACGTTGGTGCCGTTATTGTTGCGGGTCGCAATGCCGATGGCGGTCAGCCCGACAGCCTTGACGCCGGGCAGGCGTGCGGTCTGCGCCGCAATCGCTTCCGCCTTGTCGAACACGGTGTAGCGGTTGAGTTCCTCGACCTGCAGGATGTGATCCCGCTTGTAGCCGGGATCGACCGTGCGCGCGTAAACCGTCTGCGCATAGACCACGATCGTGCACACGATCAGCCCGATCGAAACCGCGAACTGGCCGACCACGAGGATATTGCGCAACCGGCCGGTCCCCCCGGCCTCGGCAGCCGACTTGTTCGCCTTGAGCACCGTTGCAGGCTGGAAGCGCGAGAGGAAGAAGGCGGGATAAATGCCGCTCAGCACCCCGACCGTCAGCATCAGTCCGATGACCGGCAGCAGGATTCCGCCCGCGCCGAAATAGCGGACGGGGATATCCGCCTCGAGGAAGCGGGCAAGGCCCGGCATCAGCAGTTCGACGAACGCCAGCGCGATCAGCATCGCGATCATCGAGATCAGCACCGATTCGGCGATGAACTGGAAGATCAGCTGACGACGCGTCGCGCCCAGCACCTTGCGCAACGCCACTTCGCGGGCGCGCTGGCTGGCGCGGGCGGTGGCGAGGTTGGTGAAGTTGATCACCGCCATGCCGAGGATCAGCAGTGCGATCACTGCAAAGGTCAGGATCGTGCGGCTGTCGTTGCCGGGAGTCATCGCTCCGCCCTGCCCCTGACCCAGATGAATTTCGTGCAGCGGGATCAGCCGCCAGTCCTGCTCGTCGCCAGCATTGAAGCGCGAATCGCCCGCCATTTCGGTGGGGATGTTGCGCTTCTCCCAGGCCGGGAACTGCGCCTCCATCGCCTTCGCATCGGAACCGGGCTTCAACTTGGCCCATACCCAGCCATTCTGGCAGCCCCAGCAATTGAGATTGTTCGACCCGTTGGCGTACCAGCTCTCATAATCGATGCGTGCGATCGTATTGATCCGCATGTGCGAATTGGTCGGCAAGTCGCGCAGCACGCCAGTGATGCGAAAATCGCGCATCTGGCCACGGCTGATCACGGTAAGCGTGCGTCCGATGGCATTCTCGGTGCCGAAGCGGCGTAACGCCTCTGACCGGGTCACCACCGCGCTGTTGGGCTGAGCCAGCGCATTCTGGCTGCCGTGCAACATCGGCAGCGGCACCACCGCGAGGAAATCGTCGTTGGCATAGAGGAAGTTCTGCGCGGTCGAGGCCTGACCGTCCTTCATCACCACCGGTTCGCTCGGCTGAGCATAGACCAGCCGCTCAACCTGCGGAAAATCCTTCTTCAGCGCCGCGGCGCTGGGATAGGGCGACATCTGCAGCTTCGAATTGCCGCCGGTATTGACCGAGGGATCGTACCAGCTCTGGAGCTGATAGACATTCTCACTGTTCTCCAGCCACTTGTCGTAGCTGAACTCATAGCGGACGAAGAGCAGGATCATCAGGCACGCCGCCATGCCGATGGCGAGGCCGAGGATGTTGATCAGCGCGTAGGTGCGGTTCTTCACCAGCGCCCGCACGCCCACGACCAGATAATTGCGCCACATAGTTCGTGTCCTATTCGTAACGAAGTGCGTGAATGGGGTTCATCCGGGCGGCCCGGATCGCCTGTCCCGCGACGGTCGCGACGGCGATTGCGAAAGCGAGGATGCCCGCGACGGCGAAGGGTCCGGGGCCAAGATCGATGCGGGCGTCGAAGGTGTTGAGCCAGTCGCGCATCGCCCACCAGGCGACCGGCCAGGCGATCAGATTGGCGATGACCACCGGCTTCGAGAATTGCCACACCAGCAGCCGCACGATGTCGCGCACGCGCGCGCCCACCACCTTGCGGATACCGATCTCCTTCGTGCGCCGCTGGGTGGCGAAGGCAGCCAGGCTGTAGAGGCCCAGGCAGGCGATCAGGATCGCGAGACCAGAGAAGCCCGCAAAGAGCAGGGTCCGTGCGCGATCCGCAGCGTAGAGTTCGCGGACGATATCGTCGGCGAAGCGCGCTTCGAACGGAATCTCGGGCTCGAACCTGCGCCAGACCTTGTTCAGCGCCGCCATGACTTCGCCGGGGCGCGCATTGGTATAGCGGACGAGCACCTGGCTGGTACGCGCGGGATCATAGACATAGACGATCGGTTCGATCGCATCGCGCGCCGTGCGGAACCGCGTATCCTCGACCACCCCCACGATCGTCGACGGGACCATCACCCAGCCATCGAACGCGATCTGCACCGGCTTGCCCAGCGCCGCCTGTGGCGTGCGATAGCCGAACCTGGCCGCGGCGGTGCGATTGACCACCACGTTGATCCCGCGTGCGGCAAGTTCGGGAGGCGCAGCGCCGGTGATCCGGTCGGTAGCGAAGCGATCGCCGAGCAGGCGGCCGGCAAGCAGATGAATGTCCATCGTCTGAAGGAAATCGGCGTCGATGCCGAAAATCCCCATCGAGAGATACTCCGTCGCGCCGGGCGCGCGCATCAGCCGCACCGACTTGTCGGTGGAGGCGAGCCCCAGCCCGGTCCGGCCGGTACCGGTGACGCCCGGGATCGCAAGCATCTCCTTGCGCGCGGCCTCATATTCGGACCCCTGAGTGAAGCGCCAGGCATTGGCGATCTGCACCAGACCGTCGCGGCGATAGCCGGGGTCCACGGTTTCGACGAAGCGCGTCTGCGACCAGATGATCGACGTGCTGGCGATCAGCCCGATGGCGATCGCGAACTGGACCACGACAAGCGCGGCGCGGAGGCGTCCGCTACCCGGCGTCTCGGCTGAGGCGCGATTGGCCCCGCGCAGCACCGCGGCGGGATTGAACCGGCTGAGATAGAAAGCCGGATAGAGACCGCCCGCCAGCGCGGTGACTGCGAACAGCCCGAGCGCCGGCAGCGCCATGCCGCGCTCGCCCAGATACGCCATCTGCAGGTCGGCCTCGAGCATATGCGCGATCCACGGCGTCGCCAGTTCGGCGGCGCTCAGCCCGATCAGCATCGCGGCGGCGGAAATCAGCACGCTTTCGCCGAAAAACTGGACGAACAGCTGGCCACGCGTCGCTCCGAGCACCTTGCGCAGCGCCACTTCGCGCGCGCGCTGGACGGCCCGCGCAGTGGTCAGGTTGACGAAGTTCATCACCGCCATACCGAGCGTCAGCAAGGCGATGATCGCGAAGGTGGCAAGCGAGCGTGGATCGCCGCCGGGCCGCATCGCCGCTTCCTGCGCCGCGCCCAGATGGACGTCGCCCAGCGAAACCAGCTGGAAGTCGAGGATATCGGACATCGCCGCCGGCTTGCCGCCGATCATTTCGGGCGGGATCGCGCGCTTTTCCCAGGCGGGGAGCGCGGCATTGATCGCCACGGCACTGGCACCGGGGCGCAGCTTCACGAAATGCTGCTGATTGATATTGCCCCAGCCGCGATACTGGATCTGCGCCAGATCCTGGCGGAACAGAACGCCCAGCTTCAGACTGGTGTTGCGCGGCAGATCACGCAGCACGCCGGTGACGCGATAGTCGCGCTTGCCGTCGCCAGCGCCGAGGCTCAGCAGCTTGCCCAGCGCGTTGGCGGTGCCGAACTGGCGAACCGCCTCGCTCTCGGTCAGCACGATCGAGTTGGTGTCGGGCAATGCAGTTGCCGCCGAGCCCTGCGCGAAGGGCAGCGCGAAGACCTTGAAAAAGGCGTCGTCCACGGTGGTCGCGTCGAGGAACATCGGCTGGCCGCTACGCTCGGTGACGGTCTTTCCCGAAGCGACCGAAGTCAGCGCCTCGATCTGCGGAAACCCGCCGGGCAGCAGATCGTGCAAGGGGAACGGGCTTGCCTGCGTCTGCAGGACCGGCTGGCCAGGGGGACGGATCGTCGACTGGATCTGATACATGCGCCCGTGATCGGGCAGCCAGCTATCATAGCTCTGCTCGTAGCGGACATAGCCCAGGATTATCAGGCACCCCGCCAGCCCCAGCGCGAGCCCGCCGATGTTGATCGCGGCATAGGCACGATTGAGCGTCAGCCGCCGGAGCGTCATCATCAGCGTATTGCGCCACATGGCCCGATCCTCCCTTTGCTTGCCTCAGGCCGCGCGGCGGCGTTCCTGCAGGATGCGGCCATCGAGCATGTTGACGACGCGGGTCGCGTAGTCGGCATGGCTTGGCGAGTGGGTGACCATGACGATGGTCGATCCTTCGGCGTTAAGCTGCTGGATCATCTTCATCACTTCTTCGCCATGCTGGGTGTCGAGATTGCCGGTCGGTTCGTCGGCGAGGATCAGCTTGGGCTCGGCCACCAGCGCGCGCGCCACCGCGACGCGCTGCTGCTGCCCGCCCGAAAGCTGGCTCGGGCGATGCTTGGCGCGGTGGGCGATGCCGACACGGTCCATCACTTCATCGGCGCGGCGCTTGCGCTCCGAGGCGGAGACGTCGTGATAGAGCAGAGCCAGCTCGACATTCTCGCGAACAGACAGCTCGTCGACCAGATTGAAGCTCTGGAAGATGAAGCCGATATTGGCTTTGCGCGTGTCGGAGAGCTTGCTTTCGCTCAGGCCGGCCACCTCCTGGCCATTGAAGACGTACGAACCGCCCGAGGGGCTGTCGAGCATCCCGATCAGGTTGAGCAACGTCGATTTGCCGCAGCCGGACGGGCCCATGATGGCGACGAATTCGCCCTGTTCGATATCGAGATCGATCCCGTCGATCGCGGTCGTCTCGACCATGTCGGTGCGATAGACGCGGGAGAGATTGCGCATGTGAAGCATCGTAGGTCCTCCGTGGATCAGTTCGTGGTCAGGTCGAGCCGATCCTTGTCGGCGAACCCGGTATAGGGGCTGGTGATGACGCGCTCGCCGGGATCGAGCCCGTCCAGCACTTCGATGAAATCGGTGTTGCGGCGGCCGAGCCGGACCTGACGCTTCACCGCGCTGCGCCCGTCGGGCGAGACGACGAATACCCAGGAACCACCGGTCTCGTTGTAGAAGGCGCCGTTGGGGATCAGCCGCGCCGGGGCGGGATCGCCGAGCGTCAGCTTCGCCTGAAGCGTCTGCCCGCGCTGGAGATTGGCGGGCTCGTCGCCGACGAACTGGAGATCGACTTCGAACTGGCCGTTCTGCACCTGCGGATAAATCTTCGTGACGCGCACCTTGAAGCGCTTGCCGCCCGCCTCGACTTCGGCCTGCTGGCCGATCTGGATGCGGCCGAGATAGAATTCGTCGACGCCGGCGATCAGCTTGTTGCGGCCCGGCGAGTCGATCTGGCCGACGCGCTCGCCGCGCTGGAGCGACTGGCCGACCTGCACCGAAAAGCCCGAGAGCTTGCCCGCGACCGGCGCGCGAAGCTGAAGCGCGTCGAGATTGGCGCGGGCGATGGTCAGGCCCGAACGCATCGACTTGGCGGCCTGCTGCTGCTGCGAATACTGGCTGCCCTGCAACCGCTCGTCGCTCGCCTGCCCCCGCTGGAGCGCGGCGAGGCGGCGGCGCTGATAGGCATATTCGTCTTCGGTATCGGCGAACTGGCGGCCGGAGACGAAGCCGCGCTGGGCGAGCGGCTTTTCGCGCTCATATTGGCGGCGCGCGCGCTGGACGGCGAGTTCGGCTTCGAGGATCGCACGCTCGTTCGACAGGCGCGTCTGGGCAAGCAGCAATTCCTGGCTGCGCATATTGTTGATCTGCTGCTCGACTTCGGTCTGGCGGGCGAGCGTCGAAAGCTGGAGCTCTGCGTTGGAAAGAACCGCGATCGGCTGGCCTTTCTCCACCGTCGCGCCGTCCTCGACCAGCATCGTCTCCACCCGGCCGCCCTCTACCGCGTCGATATAGACGGTGAGCAGTGGGGTGACGCGGGCACGCAGCGGAATGAAATCGTCGAACGTTCCCTGCTTGACCTGCGAGATGGTCATGCGGCTGGCTTCCACCGTCTGGCTGTTGCCGCGCGGGGCGAACCACAGGAACAGACCGGCAGCGAGGACCAGCAGCACGACGCCGGCACCGATCTTCCACTTCATCGGGATCGTGCGGTGCTCGACGACGCGATCCATCCCGCTGCCGGACACTGCTCCGCCCGGTTCCGCCTGACGCTTGAGGTTGAGCACGCTCATGCGAGCAGGCCCCCACAACTGTCCGATTTCGAACAGGACTGTCCGATATCGAACGCAATCCGAACGAAAGCGGCCTTGAGTTCGAACTTCACGCCATCGTTGTTGACAGCGAGCTGGAGGCCGGCGGACTGCGAGCTGAAGGTGGTCGCTGCGAAGAGCGCGGCCGCCAGCAACAGCACCGTCCGTCCCCACATCCTGATATTCGGTCCGCCTTGCATGATCTTCCTCCGCAGCCGCTTGCGTGCTGTCGGGAACGGTAAAAGCATGAGGCGTGCCAAACGGGGTTTTGCAGGGAAGATGGGCGTCCACGCCGTTCTGGCACGCAAATTGATTGTCCGATTCCGGACAGAGTCTGTACGGGAGCGGACATGAGCGGGACCGAATTCGATCTATGCGTGGTCGTCGACGATGACGACGACATCCTGCTGGCCGCCCGCCTCCTGCTGAAACGGCTGTTCGCGGAAGTGCTGACGGCGCGCTCGCCCGAGGAAGCGATGGCGGGCATGGGATCGCGGGTGCCCGACGTGGTGCTGCTCGACGCCAATTTCGCGCGCGGCGCGACCGATGCGAAGGAAGGGCTCGCCTGGCTCGACCGGCTGCTGGCGCGCGACCCCGACACGGTAGTGGTGATGATCACCGCCCATGCCGGGGTTCAGGTCGCCGTCGAGGCAATGAAGCATGGCGCAACCGATTTCGTGTCCAAGCCCTGGTCGAACGAGCGGCTGCTGGCCACTGTGCGCACCGCCGCGACGCTGCGCCGGTCACGCGGGGCGGTGGCGACCGAGCGGGCCAAGCTGGTGGTGGCGAGCGCGGCGCCGGGCGATGGCCCTCCCCTGCTCGGCAATTCGCCCGCGATGGCGCGCGTCCATTCGCTGATCGAGCGCGCCGGGCCGACCGACGCGAACGTGCTGATCCTGGGCGAGAACGGCACCGGCAAGGAACTGGTCGCGCGCGCGCTGCACCGCCATTCGCTGCGCGCCGAAAAGCCGATCCTGACGGTCGATCTGGGCGCGGTGTCGCAGGACCTGATCGATTCGGAGCTGTTCGGCCATGTGAAGGGCGCCTTCACCGATGCGCGCAGCGACCGGATCGGGCGGGTGCAGGCAGCCGATGGCGGCACCCTGTTCCTCGACGAAGTCGGCAATCTGCCGCTGCATCTCCAGCCCAAGCTGCTGACCATGCTCGAGCAGCGCCGGGTGACCCCGGTCGGCGCGAACAAGTCGACGCCGGTCGATATCCGGGTGATCGCCGCGACCAATTTGTCGCACACGCGACTGAACGACGAGAGCCATTTCCGCCAGGATCTGCTGTTCCGCCTCAACACCGTCGAGATCGTCCTGCCGCCGCTGCGCGAACGGCGCGAGGACGTGCCCGAACTGGTGAACCATTTCCTCGAACATTATGCCCGCCGCTACGAACGCGAGACACCGCGCGTCTCGGCCGCCGCGATGGCGGCGCTGGTCGCGCATGACTGGCCGGGCAACGTCCGCGCCCTGCGCCACGCGGTGGAACGCGCGGTAATCCTGGGGCGCGGCGGCATGCTGGAAGCCGAGGATTTCTCGCTGAGCACCGGCGGCCCGCGCATCGCGCCCGAAGCGGTGGTTTCGGCCGAACGCGATGACCTCAATCTAGACCGGGTGGAGAAGAAGCTGGTCGAGACCGCGCTGCTCAAGCACGGCTACAACATCTCGCTCGCCGCGAACGAGCTCGGCCTGTCGCGCGCGGCGCTCTATCGCCGCATGGAAAAACATGGGCTCTAACTTCACCGTCCGCCTGCTGCTCCGGCTGCTGCTGGTGCAGATCGCGCTGGTCGGCTTCGCATGGTCGCTGATGACGCCGGGGCTCGGCGCGACGCGGATCATCGCCGGGCTGATCGCGGCCGGCACCTGCTGGCTGCTCTGGGCGCATGTCCAGCGGACCAATTTCGAAGTCGCCCGCTTCGTCGAGGCGCTGCGCTTCGGCGATTATTCGGTGCATTTCGATCGCGGCCCCGGATCGGGCTTCGAAGCGATGGGACAGGCGTTCGATTCGGCGATCCGCAAGCTGCGCGACGAACGGCGGATGGCGAGCGACGAGCTCGGCTTTCTCGAAGCGCTGGTGAACGACACGCCGATCCCCCTGCTGACCGTTGGCGACGAAGGGCGGATCGAGCTGGCGAACAAGGCCGCGCGACGGCTGTTCACCGAGCATCAGGGCCTGACGCCGGACGATTTCCGCATTTATGGCGCCACCTTCGCCGCGCGGCTGGAGATGGATGCGCCGTTGCGCGAGGAAGTGCTGATCCTGACGCTGGGCGGGCGCGCCAAGCGGGCGATCGTGCGCTCCGCGGCGCTGACCCGGCTGAGCGGGCGGGCGCGCGTCGTGATCGTCCAGCCGATCCAGGAAACGCTCAACGCGGTCGAGATGGCGGCGCAGACCGATCTGGTGCGCGTGCTGACCCACGAGATCCTCAATTCGCTGACCCCGGTCACGTCGCTGGCGGCGACGACATCGACCCTGCTTTCGCAGATCGACGACCCCCGGCTCGACGATGCGCGGATCGCTGTCTCGACGCTGGAGCGCCGCGCCGAGGGGCTGGCGCGCTTCATCAACAGCTATCGCAAGGTGGCGAGCGAACCGGTGATCGAACGGCGCAAGTTCGAAGCCGCGCCCTTCGCGGCGGAAATGGCCCGGCTGTTCAAGGCCGAGCGGCCGGACGTGACACTCGACCTGGTGCTGGAGCCGCCCGCCTTCGCGGTGGATGCCGACCCCGATCTGATGGCGCAGGCGATGATCAACCTGCTGCGCAACGCCGGGGAAGCCGCCACCGGGCATTCGCAACACCCGCAGGTACGGCTGGAACTGCGCCGTCTTTCGAGCGGCGAAGTGTCGATCGCGGTGGGCGACAACGGTCCCGGTGTCCCCGAGGAATTGCGCCGCGACGTGTTCCTCCCCTTCTTCACCACTCGCGCGACCGGCACCGGCGTGGGACTCAACCTCGTCCGCCAGATCGTGTTCGCGCATGGCGGCACGATCGAACTGAAGGACGATGCACTGGGTGGCGCGCGGTTCGAGATGTTGATTTGAATGGGTGGGGTTGTACCGCGACGACGAACAGCCTAACGCCCCCTTCCGCGTCGGGGAGTGGCGCAGTCCGGTAGCGCGCCTGCTTTGGGAGCAGGATGTCGCAGGTTCGAATCCTGTCTCCCCGACCATTTGCTTGATTGCTGGCCCGCGCATCCGCTATCGCCGCGTCTCGCTGGGGGGCCTGTAGCTCAATTGGTTAGAGCTGGCCGCTCATAACGGCTAGGTTGCGGGTTCAAGTCCTGCCGGGCCCACCAGCGGCATCCAGCACGTCGCCGAGCGACGCCGGGCGCACGCCCAGCCTTTCCAGCAGGTCGAATATCTCGTCCCACCAGCGATGAAACGCAGCCAGCCCCGCCGCGTCGCGAACATAGGGCGTGTGGCCGGGCTCAACCGAAGGCGAGTGGAACGAGAAATTGAGGACGCGAAGTCCCTCGCCCACCGCGACCCGCACCGCTTCCATCGCTTCGTTCAACGGCATGTCTTCCGGGGTCAGCGAGACGCGCGAGAACAGGCCCAGCCGCGATGCCGCGCCGCGCCCGTGCGGGATTCGGCCCAGCGTGCGGTAGAGGCGCGCGCCGCCGCGGCGCAGCAGGCCGGTGTTGACCGTGGTGAAGGGCAGCTCGATTACCTGACCCATGCGGAACGCATGGTTGGGGATCGCGGAGAAATCGGGGCCCTGCTCGGCGGAATAATCATAGCCCGAACGCATCGAGCTATCGAGGCGATAGCCCTCGGCGGCGAGCAGCGCCGGGGTCGCGCGGCCGATCCCATAACGGCCGGCGCGATAGGCCAGCGGGCGCGCGCCAAAGGCGCGTTCGATCGCTTCGGTCAGTACCCGCAGCTTGGCGGCCTGCAATGCGACGGGAAGATTGGCGGTGAAGCTGTTGGGACCGTTCACTTCCTCCTCGAACGGCGGATTGACCCAGGGGTGAAGCTGGGTCCCGACCGTCGAGCGGCCATCCTCGATGCAGGATCTGAGAATGTCGACCGATCGCGGGCACGTCGCGATGGGATGGTCGATCATATAGTTGAGCGGCACGCCGCAATCCGCGAAACGCCTGTGCGCTGCCGGCAGCGCGTTCATCGCCTGGGTGCCGCGCGCTGCCCTGTCGAGCGGCTTCGACCAGTCGAATTCCTCTTCGGTATCGACGAACACGGTGAAGCGCGTCCCGAATTCGGCCGGCCAGTCGACCAGATCCTCGCGCACGGGTTCAGGCACGCGATACCAGTCCCGGCCCCTCGGCCGGATCGGCGCATCGCCCTCCATGCTCAGCTTAGATGTGCCTGGCCCACTTGCGTGTTTACGGATGCCGGGAGGCGCAAAGTCAAGCTCTCCGGCTCGATCACCAGCGAACCGCCCAACTCGCGCGACAGATTGCGGGCGAGCCGCAGCGCGAAGCCGGTGCCGAGCAGGGTGGCGTCACCAGCCTCGTCATCGATGCCGAGCACCGAATCGCCCGGATAGTCGGACAACGCCTTGGGCCGGTCGAGCGTGATCGCCACGACTTCGTCGGCGTCGAGCGCCATGCGAACGCCGATCCGCTCGCCGGGGCCGCTTGCCGAAACGAGCGTCGCCATCAGCCGGGCGAGCAGCCGCTCGACGGCGCGGCGATCGCCGCTGACCGACAGATCGTCGATCGGCAGCGCGATGCCCGATCCGCGCAGCGCGGCAAGCTGCGCCAGATCGTCGGCGATTCCGGCAAGCACCGGGCGCAACTTGATCGGCGCGGGGACCAGCGACAGCGCCGCACTGTCGATCCGCGCGGCCAGATCGAGATCGTCGATCGCCCCGAGCAGCTCGCGCGCCTGACCGCGGATCACGCTGGCGCGGTCGCGATAGGGATCGGAGACCGGACCCAGCATCTGCGTCTCGATCATCTCGGCAAAGCCGGCGATCGCATTTGTCGGCGTGCGCAGTTCGTGGACGAGCTGGCGCAGCGAATCGGCCGGTGTCGCGGCGGGGACCATCCGGATCGGCTCGGCGCGCTCGTCGATGCGCGGACGGCGAGCGGTGCCGCGATAGCCGGTGAAACGGCCATTGGCCGGATCGAACACGGGGATGGCCGAGATCAGCCAGTCGCCCGAAGCGTCCGATTCGCCTTCGATCGCCATGCGCGCATTGGAAAAACCGGCACGGCGGCGGAATGCGCCGGCGGCGACGCCATCGACGCTCGATCCGCCGGCCGGAGTCGCCTGAAGATCGAGCGAGAGCCCGACGATCGGCGAACGGCTGACGCCGTCGACCCAGCGGACCACGCCCTTGGCGTCGGTTTCGAAGCGGAAATCCCGGGCCGGCTGGATCGGGCGCGACGGACGCGAATCGCCGCCCTCCTCGCGATCCTTCCAGAAGGAATCGAGCCGGGCGACGACATCCGAAATCTGGAACGGCCCTTCGAGCTCGTCGTCACCATCGAAATCTGCAACTTCCTGAATTTCTTCAGGAATAGCAGCCAGCAACATGTCGGGCTCAAGAGTATCGGCAGAGGCCATGAGTGGTTCCTGAGCCGGTTCGGCGGCTTCCGCAATCGGCTCCTCGGCCTTCTCTGCCTCGACTGTCCCGGATTGGATCGCACCCGTTACGGGGAACGCCGCCATCGCGGGCGCGGCCAGCGACGCTGCAACGCCGGCGAGCGCGACGAAGGACAGGTCCTCCTCGATCGCCACCGCCTCCGGAAGCGCGGAAACCGGTGCTTCCTCGACCGGCGGCAGGATCGAATCGAGCCGTGCCATCAACGCGCCCACGCTTTCGGGCGGGGCCGGTGCGGCCGGTTCCGCCGGACCTTCGACGGCTTCCAAAGCGGATTCGATTTCCTCGATCGCCGGATCGGGTTGCGGGGTTTCCTCCACCACGACCGGCAGCGGCTCGACGACGAGCGCTTCAACCGGCGGCGCGGCAGGTTCGACCGAGCGAGCCGCAACGACGTCGGTCCAGTCGATGATCTGTTCGGGCTCAGCCGCTTCCACGGCGGGTTCGGGCTCGGGCGTCAGCGGAATCGCCGGCGTCACATCGTCCGAAGGGACCTCAACGACTTCCTCGACGATCTTCACCGATTCGTCGGGCAGGACGAAATCGATCGGGCCATAGGTTTCGAGCGCGCGGCGCACCATCGGGCTCAGATCGCGGCGATTGCGCAGCACGGCGCGCGATGCGGGCGCGAGTTCGGGCAGCAATTGCACCCATTCGGTGGAAGTCAGGCGCGCGTTGCGCAGCACTGGAAGCGCCACCTGGATCTCGTCCAGCGCAAGCAGGCGGACCAGCGGCGCGGGGGGCGAGGCATATTCGAGGGCACGGGCGCTCGCGGCGCGCACCGAAGCCGGAATCTCGCCGCGCAGGCGGCGCAGCAGCGAGAGCGCGCGGGGATCGGGATAGACGCGTCCGCGCCCAATCAAATCAACAAGTTGGCGCCAGGCCGACTGTTTGCCCACAGGCGTGCCGAGATCCCCCGCAAGTACTGTCTCGAGAGTATCGTCGAAGCGCAACCGGACCACCCCTGATGGCGCCTGAAACGCGCGCCGTAAGGATTCCTTAACCGGTCGCGCAGGGTTGTGAACCACCTCATTTCGGCACGTCGCAATGTGGGACAAATCCGTTGCGTTGTAATAATCTTATGCCTAACCCGGTGTCTCAGCACGAATGGAACGGGGAGTGAGCGCGCGAAATGCGATTCGATGAGATCGACATGCGGATATTAGCGCTGCTCCAGGAAAATGGCCGGATGACGAATGTCGAACTGGCGGAGCGTGTCGGGCTGACCGCCCCGCCCTGCCTGCGCCGCGTCCGCGCGCTGGAGGAAACCGGCGCGATCCAGGGCTATCATGCCGCGCTGGAACCCGCGCAGCTCGGCTACAACCTCACCGTCTTCGCGCTGGTCAGCCTGAAGAGCCAGGCCGAGACCGATCTGCGCGCATTCGAGACGCTGGTCGCGGAAATTCCCGAAGTCCGCGAATGCCATATGCTCAACGGCGAGATCGACTTCATCCTGAAGATCGTCGCGACCGACCTGCCGACCTTCCAGAACATGCTGACCACCCGGCTGACCACCGCGCCCAACGTCGAGCATGTGAAGACCAGCTTCACGATCCGCACGTCGAAGGCGCTGCCGGGCGTGCCCGTTCAGTCCTGAGCCTTCTGAACGGCCTGACATGAAAAAGGGCGGCGCAACGGCCGCCCTTCTCCATTTTATCCAGCCATCGCGCCGGATCAGGCAGTGAGCGGCGGCAGGTCCAGCCAGAGCAGCCAGAACTTGGCGATGTCGGTCAGCGCACCGGCGCCGTTCACCGCGCCGAAGGCGGTCTTGGCCTCTTCCTTGCGGTTCAGGTTCACCAGCGCGACGCCGCGGTGCAGGTTGATCTGGTTGGCATTGCCGTCGCCCTTGGTCAGCGCGACGTCATAGAGCTCCAGCGCGCGGGCCGAATTGCCCGAAGCGAGATAGGCATCGCCGATCGCCGAGAATTCCTTGCCGTTCTTCGCGGCCTTGGCGATCGTCTCGAGCGAGCCTTCGTTGGTCACCGCAGTCTTCGACGCGGTGTAGATGCGGTTGAAATCGGCTTCCGCGGGCGGAATCTTGGTCGCCTTGCGGCCATCGTCGATCACCGCGATCGCTTCCCAGGGAAGACCCGCGAGCTGCGCCGACTGGGCATATTCGAAATAGTCGTTGGTATCGGCCAGGGCTCCCGTGCCGCGCAGCAGGCGGTACAGGTTGATGCGCGCGAACCGGTCACCGCCCTCGCGCGGCAGCGCGTTGCGATAGTTGATGATGATGATCCGCCAGTTCGGAATGGTCGGATAGTCGCGCAGATAGCGGAGCTGCCACTGGGCAGTCGCGGCACGATCGCCGCTGGCCGCTACGCGCGAGGTCGCCCACTTGTACCAGCCTTCGGCCGGGCGCTGGCCCTTGGCCTTCACCGCGTCGATCGCCTTGCCCATTTCGACGACGCCTTCGGGACGGCGGCCGGTCTCGTCATAGATCTGGGCGAGCATCACGGGGATATCCACATCGTCATAGCCGAGCTCGCGCGCCTTGATCAGGAAGGGCGCGGCAGGCGCGCGCTTTCCGGCTTCGAGCGACTGGAAGGTCGCCTGACCGCGATAGAAATTATACGCGCCAAGGCTGGCGGGCGGCGTGCGCGGATTGGCCAGCAGCACGTCGACGGAGGTGATGATGCCCGGACGCGACTGTTTGTGGATTTCGATCGGCAGACGCATGACCGCGGCGAAGAACTTCTCGTCCTCGTTCTGCGCAACGGCTTCCGCGGCGGCGAGTTCGCGCTCGGCGGTCGGCCAGTCCTGAGCCTTCAGCGCCTTCTCGGCGGCAGCGGCGGGCTTGCGGAACGCTTCGCTGACCTTGAGCGGCGGCTGACCCTGGGCCTGCTCTTCCTTCTTCTTCTGCGCCAGCGCCGGCGTCGCGACCAGACCCGCAGACAGGACTGCAGCCATCGCCAGCTTCGAAACCATCTTCATGTAAACACTCTCCTGTACGGATCGCCGCTTCGTCGGGGGACGGCGCACCCTCTAAAGGCCTGCCAGCCTCCGTTCAAGCGCACCGATGTGTCTGGCGGGTGGCAGTCGTCCCGTTAACGTGCATTGAACGAACCGGATCCGCCTTCACACTAGCACGGAACGAAGTTTGCGGCATAGGATGCCGGAAAGGGGAATCATCCATGTTGCTTACGCTCGCCCTGCTTGCCCAGACGCTTACGCCCGATCCCGAGGGTGTGAAGGCGGGGCGGACCTGCGCCGTGGCGGTCACGGCGGCCCGGGGCAGCGAAGCGCCCGGCATGCCCGAGGTCGCGGCCCTGCTCTATTATGTCGCCCAGTCGGTGAAAGCCGAAGGGGGCAACCCTTCGTTTCTGACGCGCGTGAACGAAGTCACCGGCGAATTGCGCAACGAACCCGTACAGACCCAGGCCACGGCGCAGGCCAATCTGGCCGAATGCGACCGCCGCTATCCGCTGGCCCGCAAGGCGGTGCGCGTGACGCTGCCGGCAAAACCGTTCGACCGCGATCTGATGTGCTTCGCCGCGCTGGGCGTCATGATGGGCGCTTCGCAGGGCAAGGAAGAGGATACGGGCGATTCGAGCGACCTGAAGCGATATAAGCCTGCGTTCGACGTCTATACCGCAAGGCTGAGCGGCGACGCGCTCGAAAAGGCCGGACTGACCGGCGAGACCGCGCTGATCGACGCGCTCGGAAAGCAGATCCTGACGTCGCTCGATCTCGGCAATTTCGATTCGATCAGCCAGAGCTGCATCGCACAGGCCGGCAACTGATCGCACGCTCCGGGGGACCATCATGCTTTCGATCCTGCTCGCGTTTTCGGCGCAGACCGCTCCCCTGCCCACTGCCGATCTGGACGCAGCGCTGAACTGCGCCGCCGCGATCCGCGCGTCGGAAACCGCGCCGACTCTCGAAACCGCCATTCCCTCCATGTATTTCGGGATGCTCGCGACGAGCCTCGACAAGGCCGAGGGGGCATTCGCCGAGCGGCTGGTGCAGGCGAGCGGCAAGATACTCGCCGCTTCGCGAACCGTCCGCAACGCGCCGACGGTGATCGCGGAATGCCGCAAGCGCTTCCCCAGGGCGTGGGCGACGGCCGCGAGGCTGCCGCAGGATTCGTATGAGCGCGGCATCCTGTGCACCTTCGTCGCGGGCGGCTATTCCGGGATCGCGCAGGAAACCGGCCGGGCGAGCGGCGATACCCGGGAAGGGACACGCGTTTCGGCGCGCATCGCCTTCTATTCGAGCCTGATCAGCGATGCCGAGTACAACGCGCATGGCGTGCGGACGACGAACGATATCGGGGCCGAATTCGGGCGGGTCATGACCGCGTCGCTGACGCACGGCAATCTGCGCGCACTGTTCAACGCCTGCGAGGCTGCCTACCCCCGTTGATCCCCGGCTCTCGCGTATACGCGCAGGCGCGCGCATACGCGTGTGCGAGGCTTGGCATGTGGTCCCGGCCCCGCTAGAGCCGCCACAACATTGTCACGAACCATCGGAAACCAGAACCCTTGACCGACGAGACCGTCCTCGCGGACCCCTCCGACATTACCCCGATCTCCATCGTCGACGAGATGAAGACCTCGTACCTCGATTACGCGATGAGCGTGATCGTGGCGCGCGCGCTGCCCGACGTTCGTGACGGCCTGAAACCGGTCCATCGCCGCATCCTGCATGCGGCGCAGGAGGGCGGTTATCTTTCGAATCGCCCCTATCGCAAGTCTGCCCGACTGGTCGGTGACGTGATGGGTAAATACCATCCGCACGGCGACAGCTCGATCTACATGGCGATGGCGCGCATGGCGCAGGACTGGTCGATGCGCGTGCCGCTGATCGACGGTCAGGGCAATTTCGGATCGATGGACCCGGATATGCCGGCGGCCATGCGCTACACCGAAGCGCGCCTCGCCAAGGTCGCGACCTATCTGATCGAGGATATCGACAAGGATACGGTCGATTTCATCCCGAACTATGACGGTTCGGAGAGTGAGCCCGCAGTGCTGCCCGCGCGCTTCCCCAATCTGCTGGTCAACGGCGCCGGCGGCATCGCGGTCGGCATGGCGACCAACATCCCGCCGCATAACCTTGGCGAAGTGATCGACGCCTGCCTCGCGTACATCGCCAATGGCGGGATCACGATCGAGGAACTGATGGAAATCGTCCCCGGTCCGGATTTCCCGACCGGCGCGATCATTCTGGGCCGTTCGGGCTGCCGCAACGCCTATCAGAGCGGGCGCGGATCGATCCTCGTTCGCTGCCGCTACGTCACCGAGCAGCGCGGCGAGCGCCGCTCGATCGTGCTGACCGAGATTCCGTTTCAGCAGGGCAAGAATGCACTGGTCGAAAAGATCGCCGAAGCCGCCAAGGACAAGCGGATCGAAGGCATCAGCGACATTCGCGACGAATCGAGCCGCGAAGGCGTGCGCATCGTCATCGACCTGAAGCGCGACGCCACGCCCGACGTGGTGCTCAATCAGCTGTGGCGGAACACCCCGGCGCAGCAGAGCTTCCCGGCGAACATGCTCGCAATCCGCGGCGGCCGCCCCGAACTGCTCAACCTGCGCGACATCATCGAGGCCTTCGTCAAGTTCCGCGAAGAGGTCATAACCCGCCGCTCGAAGTTCGAGCTGGCCAAGGCGCGCGACCGTGCGCACATCTTGCTGGGCCTCGTCGTCGCCGTCACCAATCTCGACGAAGTGGTGCGGATCATCCGCGGTTCGCCGAGCCCGGTCGTCGCCCGCGAACGGCTGCTCGCCCGCGAATGGCCGATCGAAGAGATCGCCGGCTATATCCAGCTGGTCGAGGCGACCGAAACCGCAATCACCGGCGACACCTATCGCCTGTCCGACATCCAGGTCCGCGCGATCCTCGACCTGCGCCTGCACCGCCTCACGGCGCTGGGCCGCGACGAGATCGGCGAGGAACTGGCCAAGCTGGCCGAAGTGATCGCCGAACTGCTCGAGATCCTCGGCAACCGAGCGCGCCTGTACGAAGTGATGGTCGAGGAACTGACGCAGGTCCGCGACCTCTATGCCACCCCGCGCAAGACCGAGATCGCGGGCGCTGTCGACGGGATCGAGGACGAAGACCTGATCGAGCGCGAGGACATGGTCGTCACCGTGACGATGGAAGGCTATATCAAGCGCACTCCGCTCGAAACTTTCCGCGCCCAGCGCCGTGGCGGCAAGGGCCGCGCGGGCATGGCGACCAAGGACGAGGACGTCATCACCAACCTGTTCGTCACCTCGACGCACACGCCGGTGCTGTTCTTCTCGAACCACGGCAAGGTCTATCGCATGAAGGTGTGGAAGCTGCCCGAGGGCGGACCCGCCACTCGCGGACGGCCGATGATCAACCTGCTGCCGCTGGCGGCGGGCGAAGTCATCTCGACCGTGCTGCCGTTGCCCGAGAACGAGGACGAGTGGGGCGCGCTCCACGTCATGTTCGCCACGGCCAAGGGCAATGTCCGCCGCAACTCGATGGACGCGTTCGCGAACATCCGCACCAGCGGCAAGATCGCGATGAAGTTCGAGGAAGGTTCGGACGACCGGCTGATCGGCGTGTCGCTGCTGACCGAGGACGACGACGTGCTGCTCGCCACCCGTCAGGGCAAGGCGATCCGCTTCTCGGCGACCGACGTGCGCGAGTTCCAGAGCCGCGATTCGACCGGCGTGCGCGGTGCGCGGCTGGCCGATGAGGACGAAGTCATCTCGCTGTCGGTGCTGCGTGCGTTCGACGCCACCACCGAAGAGCGCGATGCCTATCTCAAGGCCGCGCCGTGGAAGGATGGCGAGCGCGAGATCACCCTCAGCCCCGAGCGGATGGCCGAATTCACCGCGGCGGAGGAGTTCATCCTCACCATCTGCGCCAACGGCTATGGCAAGCGTTCCTCGGCCTTCGAGTATCGCAAGACCAATCGCGGCGGCCAAGGCATCACCAATATCGACAACCTCAAGCGCAACGGCCCGGTGGTCGCCAGCTTCCCGGCGCATAATGGCGAACAGCTGATGCTGGTCACCGATCAGGCGAAGCTGATCCGCATGAGCGTGGGCGACACGCGCGTGATCGGCCGCAACTCGTCTGGCGTGCGTCTGTTCAACGTGGCCGACAACGAGCATGTCGTCTCGGCCGCGCGGATCGAGGAAAGCGAAGACGAAGCCGAAGCGGATTTGAGCGACGGCCCCGTCGCGGGCGAACCGACGCCGGATGCGAACACCGGCGACGATCTGGCCGAAGGCGAGGCCTGATCCCCCTTAAAACCCCTCCTCTTCAGAGGAGGGGTTGGGGTGGAGGCTATATTCCGGGTTCCAGTCTCTGCGAGGCGATGACTGCCCCCCCAACCCCTCCCCTAAACGGGACCGGCTAGGTCAGATCACTCCTTCCCCGCCCGCACCCGATCGGCGCATTCGGTCAGCGAGATATGCGCCAGACCCTTCATCTGCAGATTGAACGGCCCGAGCTTCAGCCCGTCGGTTTCGATCCGCGCGGTGCGGGCATTCTTCATCAGGTCGAGCACGGGCGGCGAATTTTCGGCGCCGTAACCGCCCCATAGCCGGTCGTTGAACCCGCTGCTGAAGCCGCCCGACCGCGACGGATTGGCCTTCCCGGTATCGAAGATGACGGTGACCGGCACCTTCGCTTCGGGGTCCGCGCTCTGCGCCTTGGGCCATCCATTGACCAGAACGGCCACGCCCATATTCCCGTCGCGAACGCGGTAGCTGAATTCCAGCGTCATCGGCTTGTCGGTGCCCGGTGCGTTCGGCCCCTGGACGCTGAAATAGCAGACGCCGTTGCGCGAATTCTGCGAGAAGTTGACATTCGCACCCTGCGCAAATGCCGGTATCGCAGCAATGAATGCAGCGCCTGCAGCAGCAATCTTCACAAATGATCTGAAGTTCATGGCATTCCCTTTCCTGCCCGTTCATGAAGCTATCGTGCGCGAAACCATCCTTCAAGCTGGCGGGTTGTTCGGCTAGGAGAGCGATCATGGAAACCACCGCCTATAAAATCCTGAGCGATTCCGAGATGGAGGCACTGGAGCATGACGGCGTGTTCGCCGGCGCGCCGGTCGATCTGGCCGATGGCTATGTCCATCTTTCGACCTGCACCCAGCTTCAGGGGACGGTCGACAAGCATTTCGCGGGCCGGCAGGATCTGTGGATCGCGGCGGTCGATCTCGACGCGCTGGGCGATGCGGTGAAGTGGGAAGTGTCGCGCGGCGGCGAATTGTTCCCCCACCTCTATGCTCCGCTGCCGCTGTCGGCGATCACGGCCTATTCGCCGATCCATCGCGAGGAAGACGGCACGGTTCGGCTGCCGGTTACGGGCTGACCACCGTCGGATAGAGCGAAGCGACCAGCAGCCCCGCCATCGTCAGGTTGAACGCGCGCAGCCGCCCGGCATTGCCGAGGAAGCGGCGCATCTGCACGCCCAGCAGCGTCCACAGGCCGACCGAGGGCAGGTTCACCAGCCCGAACACCCCCGCGACGATCAGCAGGCCGATGCGCGGGTCGGTGGGCGGCATGTAGGCCGACAGCGCCGTCAGCGCCATCGTCCACGCCTTGGGATTGACCCACTGGAACAGCGCGGCCTGGACGAAGCTGAGCGGCTTCGCTTCCTTGCCTTCGCGCGCGGCCGGCGGCGGGGCGGTAGCGATCCGCCAGGCCAGCCACAGCAGATAGGCGATGCTGACGATCCGCAGCACCTGATGCGCGAGCGGATAGGCCGCGAAGAGCTGCGCCAGCCCCACCCCGACCAGTACGATCATCGCCACGAAGCCGATCGAGACTCCCATCAGATGGGGCAGCGTGCGGCGGAACCCGAAATTGGTGCCCGACGCCATCAGCATCAGATTGTTCGGCCCCGGCGTGATCGACGAGGCAAGCGCGAAGATGGTGAGCGCGAAAAGTGTGTCGGACATCTGCATCGCGCAATAATATGCGGGTTTTCACCGAATATCCTTGCGTTGTTGCAGCACGAAACGCCAACGCTGCAATCCATGCAGGATTTCGACGCTATCGACCGCAGGATATTGCGCGAACTCAGCGACAATGCGCGGATCACCAACAGCGCGCTGGCGGATCGAGTCGGCTTGTCTCCCTCGGCCTGCCTGCGCCGGGTGAACGAGCTCGAGCGGATCGGGGTGATCCGCGGCTATCGCGCGGTGCTCGATCGCGCGGCGATGGGTATCGGCTTCACCGCCTATGTCGCGGTCGGCCTGTCGCGCCACACCAAGGATCAGCAACTCGGCTTCGAAGCCAGCATCGCGACCGCGCCCGAAGTTCGCGAATGCCACAACGTCACCGGCGCGATCGAATATCTGCTGCGGGTCGAAGCCGCCGATCTGGAAGCCTATAAGCGTTTCCACACCGATGTGCTGGGCGCCCTGCCCCAAGTCTCGACCATCACCTCCTATATCGTGATGGGCTCACCCAAGGACGAGCGCGCCTGAGCGGTCACGCGTAGAGATCGACGATGTCCATCCCCTCGCCCTCCGCCGCCAGCAACAGGGTCCGATGGCAATGCGCGGGATCGCGCTCGTAACAGAGCAGGGCCGACGGCTTCTCGCGCGCCAGTTCGCGCATCTGTGCCGCCTGCACCTGCGCCTCGGGAAGCCCAAGCTGGGTTTCGTACACCGCCTCCAGCGTCGCGACATCGCCCTTCTTGGCGGCGTCGCGGCCGACCTTTGGCGTGCCCAGATCGCGGAGATGGACATAGCCGATCCCTGCGTCCTTCAGACTGGCGGCGAGGATGTTCTTCGAGAAGCCGGGCCGGCGCGACAGCGGCACCGCGCGCACGTCGATCACCTGCTCGACGCCCGCCGCCTTCAGCGCGGCGAGGAACTCGGCCATCGTCGTCTGCTCATAGCCGATGGTGAAAATCCGGGTCATTGTCCCCTCTTCGCAAGCGACGTCACGACGCCCCATGCGATAAACGCCTGACCGGTGAAATAGGTTGGCCATATCAGCAGGCCGGGAATGGCGGAGGTTTTGAGGAAGCCGAGCTTCGAAAAGATCAACAGATCCGAGATCACGAACAACAGTGCGCCGAGCGCAACCAGATCGCGCGGAAAGCGGCTTATCGCCGCCATTCCCGCCATCGCGCCGAGACCTAGTGCATAGACCGCGATGCCCGGCGCATCCGCCCGCGTGTCGGGAATCGCGAAGGAAATCGCCGCAACCGCCACCGCTATGACGATAGCCTGCAACCACGGTCCCTGACGGTTTCGGGCATAGAGCCAGACCGCGACCAGATGCCCGGCGAGAAACGCCACCGCGCCGACGATCAGGCCATGCGTCTCCAGCAACACGTCACCGAGCGCGCCCAGCGCCAGCACCGCCGTGATCAGCCATCCGTCGAGGTTACGCGCCTGGCTCGCCGCCCATAATGCGAGCAGCACCACGCCCGCTCCCTTCCACGCGACCCCGGCCGCGCCGTCGAGCGGAAACCAATGGGTGACGTAGAAGCTGACGCCCGCGATCAGGGCCAGGACGAAGAGGATCGGGTTTCGCATCCGCCGAACATGCGCCGCCGCTGGCTCTATGCCAAGCACGGCGCTATCTGCCCCCACAATGACTCACGACATCCATATCATCGGCGGCGGTCTCGCCGGATCCGAAGCTGCGTGGCAGCTCGCGCAGGCGGGCTTCAAGGTCCGCCTTTCCGAAATGCGCGGCAGCGGCAGCATGACGCCGGCGCACCAGAGCGATCGCCTCGCCGAACTCGTCTGCTCGAACAGCTTCCGCAGCGACGATGCAGAGCGCAACGCGGTGGGCCTGCTCCATCAGGAGATGCGCGACCTCGGCTCGCTGATCATGGCGCAGGGCGACGTGCACAAGGTGCCGGCGGGCTCGGCGCTGGCCGTCGATCGCGACGGATTCGCCGATGGCGTCACGGCGGCACTGGCCGCGCATCCGAACATCACCATCGTCCGCGAACGGATCGACACGCTGCCCGAAAGCGGCCTTACCATCGTCGCCACCGGTCCGCTGACCGGCGAGTTGCTGGCAGGCAGCATCGCGAGCGCAACGGGCAAGGATCAGCTTGCCTTTTTCGACGCAATCGCTCCGATCGTCCATTTCGAGAGCATCGACATGGAGAAGGCGTGGTTTCAGTCGCGCTGGAACAAGGGCAGCGGCAAGGACTACATCAACTGCGCGATGGACAAGGACCAATATCTGGCCTTCCACGCCGGGCTGATGGCGGGCGAGAAGACCGAGTTCCGCGAGTGGGAGAATGTCCCCTATTTCGAAGGCTGTATGCCGATCGAGGTGATGGCCGAGCGCGGCGTGGACACGCTGCGCTTCGGGCCGATGAAGGGCGTGGGCCTCGACCGCCCCGACACTGGGCGCTGGCCCTATGCCTGCGTCCAGCTGCGGCAGGACAATGCCAGCGGCACGCTATGGAACATGGTCGGCTTCCAGACCAAACTCAAATATGCTGAGCAAGTCGCTCTGTTCAGGACGATTCCTGGACTTGAGAATGCCGAGTTCGCGCGATTGGGCGGGCTGCATCGCAACACCTTCATCAAGTCGCCCGAACTGCTCGATCCGACGCTGCGGCTGAAGAGCGCCCCGCATATCCGTTTCGCCGGGCAGATCACCGGATGCGAAGGCTATGTCGAAAGCTCCGCGATCGGACTGATGGCGGGGCGCTTCGCCGCCGCCGAACTGAAGGGCGAAACGCTGGCGTCACCGCCAATGGAAACTGCGCTGGGCGCGCTGCTGACCCACATCACCGGCGCGGCGGAGGCCGAGACCTATCAGCCGATGAACGTCAATTTCGGCCTGTTCCCGCCAATCCCCGGCCGGAGCAAGAAGGCCGACCGCAAGCTGATGTACACATCGCGGGCACGCGAGGCATTTGCGGGGTGGGTGCGCGCCTGACGCGCAGAGACGGCGGACGGGTCTATTCTTCCGCTTCGCCCTCGTCTTCGGCAGGCGCCCGTGCGGCTGTCTTGCCCGCAGGCTTAGGACACGCGCATTTAGGCTTCGCCGCGCGCGGCTTGGGCGCAGTCGTCGCAAACTCGGCCCGCGTCAGCGCGCCCGACTTGTCCTTGTCCGCCCCCGCGAACTTGCCCGTGGTGCGCACCGCCCATTCATCGAAGCCCAGCTTGCCATCGCCATTGGTGTCGAGCTTGGCGAAGGCGCGGCGGCGCAGGTTGAGATATTCGTCGCGGCTGATCGCGTCGTTCTTGTCTTTGTCGAGCCGGTCGAACCGTTTCTGCTCGCGCGTCCGATCGCTGGCGCGCGGGGCTTCGGCGGGCAGTTCCTCCTGAACCTCACCCGCAACGGCGGCAGGCGGAGGTGGCGTCTTCGGCTCGGACGCCGCGTTGCTCCGGAACAGGAACATCGCGGCGAACGCCAGCACCAATGCACCCGCCCCACCTGCGAAATAGCGCCACATGGCCGTCTCCCCATATCGCCTTGGGAGCAGGGTAACCCACGCCCGGCCTAGCGGCCAGACAATCGGTGCCAAATCAGACGCAATAGTCGCCGCGGCGAGCCCACCGGCGGGGCTTCGCCGGGCGACAGGTCGAGATCGCGCAGCGCCAGAAGCGTCATCGCGCCCAATGCGCGCCCGCGCCCGCTCCACCGCGTCGCAGTGGCGGCATGGAGCAGCGGGCGCGCCAGCGTGCGCGCGGCATCGGCTTCGCTCTCGCTGCCCAGATGCCTCGCCAGATCGGCGAGCGCCCAGCCCTGCCCCGCCTGCACCAGGGGATCGCCCTTCCCGCCCATCGCGGCGCCCGCAGCCACGAACAGCGCGCCGCGCCCCTCGCCGAACTGCTTCAGGGCCACCCCGTCGAGGGTTTCGCCGATCAGCATTTCCCAGCCATCAACGATAGGGGTGAGGTCCGCGCCACGCACCCCGCGCGGCAGCACTTCGGCCGCCAGCCCCTGCAACACCGGCTCGGCGGGCGGCGGCGCGACGTCGAGCGACTCGAGTCGTTCACGCCACCACGCCAGCCGGATCTGGCCCAGCGCCGGCTCGCGCGTGGTCTGGATCAGTTGCGCCAGCGCGTCGTCGAGCGCCAGCAAAGCCGCGAGCGCGCCGCGCCCCGTTACGGGGGCGTAAGCAAGCAAAAGCGCGCGTTCGGGATCGGGTGACGTCATGGCGCTACGCACACCGACGGACCCGCGGCGTAACGCCACCTTAACCTGGCGAATTGAGACGAAATTAACGGTGCCGCGCGCATAGCTGGCCCTGATCGGGGAAGGTTCAAAGACATGTCGGCTTCAGAGGATCGCAAACTGGCCACTGCGCCCGCATTCCTTTCGCGCCTGCGCAGCGACAAGCGCGGCAACACGCTCGCCATGATGGCGATCGCGCTGATCCCGCTTGCGGGCATGGTTGGCGGCGGCGTGGACATCAGCCGCATGTACATCGTCAAGACCCGCCTGCAACACGCGTGTGACGCCGGCGCGCTCGCCGGCCGCAAGACGATGGGCGGCGGCGTGTGGAGCCAGAGCAATTACGCCCCGCGCGTCGCGGCCGAGAAATTCTTCGATTCGAACATTCAGGCGAGCCCGTACGGTGCGGAATCGCTGACCAAGACCTTCACCGAAAGCGGCGGCAAGGTGAGCGGAACGGCCTCCGCCGTGCTGCCGATGACGCTGATGCGCATCTTCGGCCGCACCACCGAAACGCTGACCGTCACCTGCGACGCCGAAATGCGCCTGCCCAACACCGATGTGATGTTCGTCCTCGACGTCACCGGATCGATGGACGACAAGGCCGTCAGCACCGACACCGACGACAAGATCACCTCGCTGAAGAAGTCGGTGAAGTGCTTCTACGAAGTCGTCGCCAATCTCGACACCACCGCGACCTGCGCCAGCACGCCCGCCGGCGGCGGCGTTGCCGCGTCGGTCCAGATCCGCTTCGGCTTCATGCCCTATTCAACCAACGTGAACGTGGGCAAGCTGCTGCCGACCAGCTATTTCGCCAACACCTGGCCCTATCAGTCGCGCAAGGCGAACTTCCGCACCGAGACGACCACGAACTGGGTCGACAGCGGGATCACACAGACTGGCACGAGCGACAGCCCGGGCAACTGGGGCAGCTGGAACAACGCCGACAGCAGCACCAACACGACTGCTACGAGCAGCAGCAACTGCCAGACCAAGGTGCCGGCAAGCGTGATGACGCTGTCGGGGAATGAATCGGGCCGCCGCGACCAGACCACAACCGGCACCAACCCGACGACCACGAGCTGGAATACACGCCAAAGCGCCACCTGGGTCGAATATTCCTACCGCGACTATCGTTCGAGCGACGGCCGCTGCCGATTCTATTCGCGCACCAGCAGCAGCACCAACGGCTATTATTATCGCTATTACAGCTACACCACGACCGGCACGACCACGTCGCGCGAGGTGTTCGACAATTACACCTATGCCAAGATGGACAAGGACATCAGCGGTCTGAAGAACGGCACCAGCTGGAACAGCAGCTTCCAGTCGGCGGTCGGCTATCAGGGTGCGGACAAGACGATCAACTGGAACGGCTGCATCGAGGAACGCAAGACCGCGATCACGACCAATTTCAGCCCGATCCCGGCCGGTGCCAACGATCTCAACATCGACATGGTGCCGAACCAGTCGAATCCGGACTCGCTCTGGGGGCCGGTGCTGCCGGACATCATCTACAACCGCCGGGTCAGCAACAGCGGCTGGGGCTATACCGGCTCGCTGAGTCTCGATCCGATCACCACCACCGACGAATATGTGAACTATTCCAGCACCTATTGCCCGCGCGAGGCGCGCAAGCTGGCAACCTGGAACACCGCCAGCACATTCGAAGCCTATGTCGACAGCCTGGCGCCCACCGGCAACACCTATCACGATATCGGCCTGATCTGGGGCGCGCGCTTCATGTCGGCCGAAGGCATCTTCGCATCGGAGAACGCCACGACCCCGAGCGGCGGCGACATCGCCCGGCACATGATCTTCATGACCGACGGTGACGCCTGCACCGGCGTGACCAATTATACCGCATATGGCATCGCCTGGTGGGATCGCCGCCAGACGCCTTCGGGCACGACGCCGACCGATGGCTGCTCGACCACGGGCAACCTGACCGAGCAGGTCAACCTGCGCTCGGCGGCGCTCTGCACCGCGATCAAGAACAAGAACATCACGTTATGGGTGATCTGGTTCGGCGTCTCGAACCCGACGATCGAAACCATGCTGCGCACCTGCGCGACCGACGGGCGTTTCTTCACCGCGCGCAACTCGGCCGATCTCCAGCAGACGTTCAGCTCGATTGCCTCCCAGATAAGCCAGCTGAGGCTGACCAGGTGATCGGCCGCGCCGCCCATCTGCTCGCGCGCTTTCGCCGCCGCCTTGCCGGCGACCGGCGTGGCGCGACGATCATCGAGTTCGCGATCGTCGCGCCGGTGATGTGCCTGATGCTGGTGGGCGCGTTCGATGTGGCGCACACGCTGTACATGCGCTCGGTGCTGCAGGGCATCGTCCAGAAAACGGGTCGCGACGCGACGCTGGAAAGCGGACTGGAGAGCACCCAGCAGGCGACGCTCGATCAGCGGGTGAAGGATCAGGTCGCCGCGATCGCCAACAACGGCGTGACGACGATCACGCGCAAATATTACCGCACCTTCTCGGCGGCGGCGGTGGCCCAGTACGAACCCTATACCGACACCAACGGCAACGGCACCTGCGACCGCAGCGAGCCGTATGAGGACACCAACAACAACAGCCGCTGGGACAGCACCGGCAACACCGGCCAGGGCAGCGCGAAGGACGCGGTGCTCTACACCGTGTCCGTCACCTATCCGCGCTTCTTCCCGCTCTACAGCTTCGTCGGCGGATCGAACACGACCACGGTGACCGCCACCACCGTGCTCCGCAACCAGCCCTATGGCGACCAGGCGGCGCCTACGGTGAGGAACTGCCCCGCATCATGAAGACGCTCCACGCCCTGCTGCGCACCGGCAAGCGCCTCGGCCGCGACCCTAGCGGCCTGGCCCTGCTCGAATTCGCCTTCGCGCTGCCGATCCTGCTCGTCATGAGCCTGACCGGTGCGGAGCTGACCAATTACATCATCACGCGGATGCGGATCAGCCAGATCGCGCTGCACCTGGCGGATAATGCCGCGCGGATGGGTTCGGGCGGCCAGCTGACCGCCAAGACGATCACCGAGACCGACATCAATGATCTGCTGACCGGCGCCGGGTTGCAATCGGGCGAACTCGCACTGTTCACCAATGGCCGGGTGATCATCTCCAGCCTAGAGCCGATGGCCACGCCCAACACCACCAGCCGCTACAAAATCACCTGGCAGCGGTGCCGCGGGGCGAAGACCACGCGCGCGTCGAGCTATGGGATCGCCGGCCAGTCGAGCGGCACCAACATGACCGGCATGGGCCCGTCAGGCCGCCAGTCGATCGCGCCGGACGGCGGCGCGACGATGTTCGTCGAAGTCTATTACGAGTATCAGCCGCTGGTGAAGTCTTCGCTCGCGCCCTCGGCGAACATGAGCGAATATGCGTCGATGATGGTCCGCGACGCGCGCGACTACAGCCGCATCTACAATACCGAAAACGCGACGATATCGACCTGCTGATCCGGTTCGACGCCCCAAAACGTGAAAAGGCCGGGGATCGCTCCCCGGCCTTTTTCGATTCTCACTTGGGCGTTTCGATCTTGATGTCGGCGTCGATCTTCTTGGTCTCGCCCTTCAGCAGATTGGTGCCGAAGACGACGTAGAGAATCGCCAGGATGGCGACGATGCCCACGATCACCGCGATCGCACCACCGGCTCCGCCGCCATCCTTGATTACCGTAACCTTCTCGTCTGCCATGAAAACCTCCTAAACCTTTGTGGAGGCGCAACAGACGGCAGGCCGATCGGGTTCCTCAGCGGTAGGTCACCTTCTTCACCGTCTCGACAACGCGCGCGGCGTCGACCAGTGCGAGCTTTTCGAGGTTCGCGGCATAGGGCAGCGGCACGTCTTCGTTGGTGACGCGCAGCACCGGAGCGTCGAGATCGTCGAAGCCCTGCTCCATCGCAACGGTGATGATCTCCGACGCGATCGAGCAGACCGGCCAGCCTTCCTCGACCACGACCATGCGGTTGGTCTTCTTCAGGCTCTCCAGCACCGTCGCGGTGTCGAGCGGGCGCAGCGTGCGCAGATCGATAACTTCGGCTTCGACGCCTTCCTCGGCCAGCTTGGCAGCGGCGTCGAGCGCAACGCCCACGCCGATCGAATAGCTGACGATGGTCACGTCCTTGCCCTCGCGGACGATGCGCGCCTTGCCGATCGGCAGGACGTAATCGTCGAGCTTCGGCACTTCGAAGCTGCGGCCGTACATCAGTTCGTTCTCGAGGAAGACCACCGGGTCTTCGCTGCGGATCGCGGCCTTCATCAGGCCCTTGGCGTCGGCCGCGTCATAGGGCGCGATCACGATCAGGCCGGGAACGCTGGCATACCAGGGCGCATAGTTCTGCGAATGCTGCGCGCCGACGCGGCTCGCCGCGCCGTTCGGGCCGCGGAACACCATCGGGCAGCGCATCTGGCCGCCCGACATGTAGTTGGTCTTGGCGGCCGAATTGATGATGTGATCGATCGCCTGCATCGCGAAGTTGAACGTCATGAACTCGACGATCGGCTTGAGGCCGCCCATCGCCGCGCCCGTTCCGATGCCGGCAAAGCCATATTCGGTGATCGGCGTGTCGATCACGCGCTTCGGGCCGAACTCGTCGAGCAGGCCCTGCGTCACCTTGTACGCGCCCTGATATTCGGCGACTTCCTCGCCCATCACGAACACGCGGTCGTCCGCGCGCATTTCCTCGGCCATCGCGTCGCGCAGCGCTTCGCGGACGGTGGTCTTCACCATCTCGGTGCCCGCGGGAATGTCCGGGTCCTTGACGGTCGACGCCTTGTCGCTGGCGAGCTTCGCGGTGCCGCTCTCCGCCTTTTTCGGGCCGCCATCCTCGCCGGCGGCGGGAACGGGTTCCTCGGCCTTCGGCGCAGGCGCTTCGGCCTTCGGCGCGGGCGCCGGTGCGGCGCTCGCGTCCTCACCCTCGGCGGCGATCGTCGCGATCACGGTGCCGACCTTCACATTGTCGGTGCCCTCGGCAACGACGATCGAAGCGATCGTGCCTTCGTCGACGGCTTCGAATTCCATCGTCGCCTTGTCGGTCTCGATCTCGGCGAGGATGTCGCCGGACTTCACGACATCGCCTTCCTTGACGAGCCACTTGGCGAGCGTGCCCTCTTCCATCGTGGGCGACAGCGCCGGCATCTTCAGTTCGATCGCCATCTCAGTAGGACTCCACCAGCACGTCGGTATAGAGCTCGGCGGGATCCGGCTCGGGAGCGGATTCAGCGAAGTCCGCGGATTCGTTGACCACCTTGCGGATCTCGGCCTCGAGCGGCTTGAGATCCTCTTCCTTCACGCCGAGCGCTTCGAGTTCGCGCTTCACCGCTTCGATCGGGTCCGACTTGTCGCGGACCGACTGGACTTCCTCGCGGCTGCGATACTTGGCCGGATCGGACATCGAGTGGCCACGGTAGCGGTAGGTCTTCATCTCGAGGATGATCGGGCCCTTGCCCGCACGGACCCATGCCAGCGCTTCCTCGGCCGCGCCGCGGCACGCCAGCACGTCCATGCCGTCGACCTGGATGCCGGGGATGCGGAAGCTCTCGCCGCGCTTGTACAGCTGATCCTCGGACGAGGAGCGGTTGACGCTGGTACCCATCGCATACTGGTTGTTCTCGATCACATAGATGATCGGGAGCTTCCACAGCTCGGCCATGTTGAACGATTCATAGACCTGGCCCTGATTCGACGCACCGTCGCCGAAATAGGCCATCGCGACGCCGCCATCCTCGCGATACTTGTGCGCGAAGGCGAGACCGGTGCCGAGCGAGACCTGCGCGCCGACGATGCCGTGGCCGCCGTAGAACTTCTTCTCGGTCGAGAACATGTGCATCGAACCGCCCTTGCCGCGGCTGATGCCGGCGGCACGGCCGGTCAGTTCGGCCATGATGACGTTGGGGTCGATGCCATAGGCGAGCATGTGGCCATGATCGCGATAGCCGGTAATCACCGAATCCTTGTCGCCGTCGAGCGCCGACTGAAGGCCGACCGCAACGGCTTCCTGGCCGATATAGAGGTGGCAGAAGCCGCCGATGAAGCCGAGGCCGTAAAGCTGGCCCGCTTTCTCTTCGAACCGTCGGATAAGCAGCATCTGCTTGTAGAATCCGAGCAGTTCCTCCTTGCTCGCCTTGTACCGTTCCGGTTCGTTTGGCCGTTCACGGTTGGATACTGCAGGTTGGCTGGGGGCTTTTTTCGCCGGCGTTTTTGCCACGATCAGTCGATCCTCTTCCCGGGGAGGGGGTGTCAGGGGGGTGCCTATAGGCGCGAACCTAGCCCGGACGCAACGTCATCCCGGGATTTGGCGCACTTTCGATGGGATGTGGGAGGAATGAATGACACCGCTTACCCTGCTCCGCTGGAGAGCAGAGATGGTATGGGTTTCATCGAATGCCCGAAGAGAGGCAGCCGCTGGGGCCGTCCTCACTTGTATTTGACGATGACCTCGTCCGGCCGCGCGGCGTTGAGCTGCTTGCGGATCAGTTCCTCGACCAGATCGGGATCGGCGCCCTTGGCCTGGGCCAGCAGGTCGACACGATTCTTGAGCACCGCGCGCTGCTTGTCGAGCGCCTGATATTCGGTCGTGCGCGCAGCGACTTCCTGCTTCACGTCCTTCATCGCGATCAGGCCGTTGGGCCCGAGCACGGCGTTATAGCCGAAAAAGCCCATCGTCACGATCGCCACAGCGGGAAGGCCCGCGCTGCGAAGGATGGTCCGGAATTTCGATTTGCGCCCCATGTCCGGATTCTTTGCTCAATCAACAGGGTTAATCAAGCCGTATCGTTACTTAACCATGACTTAAGGCGCGATTTACGGTTTCGGCTCCCCTGCCGATTCCGGCAGGGGAGCCTGAACGTCAGATCTTCAGCACGCTGCGGCCGGCATAGACCGCCGCGTCGCCCAGTTCTTCCTCGATGCGGATGAGCTGGTTGTACTTGGCGAGCCGGTCCGAACGCGCCAGCGAACCTGTCTTGATCTGGCCGCAGTTGGTGGCGACCGCGAGGTCGGCGATGGTCGCGTCCTCGGTCTCGCCCGAACGGTGCGACATGACCGCGGTGTAACGCGCGCGGTGCGCCATGTTCACGGCTTCCAGCGTCTCGGTCAGCGTGCCGATCTGGTTGACCTTCACCAGCAGCGAATTGGCGTAGCCGCCGTCGATGCCCTGCTTCAGCCGCTTCGGATTGGTGACGAACAGATCGTCGCCGACCAGTTGAACCTTGGCGCCCAGTTTCTCGGTCAGCAGCTTCCAGCCTTCCCAATCGTCCTCGGCCATGCCGTCTTCGATCGAGAAGATCGGATATTGCGCGCACAGACCGGCGAGGAAGTCGGCATTCTCGGCGGACGAGAAGGTCTTGCCCTCCCCCACCATCTTGTACGCGCCGTCCTTGTAATATTCCGTTGCCGCGCAATCGAGCGCCAGCATCACGTCGTCGCCCGGCTTGTACCCGGCGGCTTCGATGCTCGCCATGATGAAGTCCAGCGCCTCGGTGGTCGATGCGATGTTTGGCGCGAAACCGCCCTCGTCGCCAACGCCGGTCGCCAGGCCCTTGTCGTGCAGCTTCTTCTTCAGCGTGTGGAAGATCTCCGAACCGCAACGCACCGCTTCGACGATGTTCGACGCACCGACCGGCACGATCATGAATTCCTGAAAATCGATCGGATTGTCGGCATGTTCGCCGCCGTTGATGATGTTCATCATCGGCACCGGCAGGACATGCGCCGAAACGCCGCCGACATAGCGATAGAGCGGCAGGCCGCGCGCATCCGCCGCAGCCTTGGCCACCGCCAGGCTGACGCCCAGGATCGCGTTCGCGCCCAGGCGGCCCTTGTTCGGGGTGCCGTCGGCCTGGATCATCGCGTGATCGACGTCCGACTGGTCCTCGGCATCCATGCCCAGCACGACATCGGCGATCTCGCCGTTCACCGCGTCCACCGCGCCCTGCACACCCTTGCCGAGCCAGCGGCTCTTGTCGCCATCGCGCTTCTCGACCGCTTCGTGTGCGCCCGTCGATGCGCCCGAAGGCACCGCGGCGCGGCCGAAGCTGCCGTCTTCGAGCATGACATCGACTTCCACAGTGGGGTTGCCCCGGCTGTCGAGAATCTGGCGGGCGTGGAGGTCGATGATTGCGGTCACGAAATGGTCTCCCTACTTAGGAGGTCGATGGGTGCGCGCGAGCCTCTAGAGGCTTGATCGTATCCGGGTCAAATCTGGTTTTGCATGGAACCGGTGATGGCGCCTGTGGTTGTCGTTACAAACATGGAAAGGTCCTTGGCATGGTTGAAGAAACGACGGGCGAAACGCTGGTGATGGAAGCGGCGCAGGCCGAAACCGACAAGAAGCGCAGCGCCGCCGACACGATCCGCGAGGAAGCCGGCAAGCTCGGCGCCAAGGCCGCCGACAAGGCGCGTGGCTTCGCGGCGGACAACAAGGACAAGGCGACCGGCGCGCTCGACGAGGTCGCCAAGCTGATGCACAGCGCCGCCGCCGACGTGGATGAGCGTCTGGGCGAGCAATATGGCCGCTATGCCCGCTCGGCCGCCGACGGCATCTCCAAATTCTCGGATGGCATCCGCGGCAAGGAAGTCGACGATCTGGTCGCCGACGCCACCGAATTCGTGAAGAAGAGCCCGGTGATCGCGATCGGCGCGGCCGCCGCGGTCGGCTTCGTCCTCGCTCGGCTGATCAAGTCTGGCATCGACGCCGCAGCCGACCTTGCCGATGGTGAGGACGACGAACCGGCCCCCAAGGCCTGACAGGAGCGTAAACGGGGGTGGCTGAACAGGATCGCGAACCGGAGCCCCGTCCCGAACGGACGGACGAGCGGCACGACGACGAAAGTCTCGGCGTGCTGCTCGGCCGGCTGATCGAGGACGCAAAGGGTCTCGGTCAGGCTGAGCTGGACTATTATCGCGCGCTGGCGATCTCGAAGATCGACGAAGCGCGCAACAGCCTGTGGATGGGCGCGGCGGCGGCGTCGCTGATGATGGCAGCGTCGATCGCTTTGGTCGTCGGTTCGGTCCTCACCCTCTCCCCGCTGGTCGGCCCCGGTTTCGCGACGCTGATCGTGGTCGTGCTGACCTTCGGGCTGGCATGGCTGCTCGGCACGCGGGCATGGCGAACGATCAAGCGCATCCTGGGGTTGCTCGAATGAGCGATCTGGAAGCCGCCCGCGCCCGCGCCGTTGCCGCCCGCACGCGGCTGAACGCCACGCTGGCCGACGTGCAGGAACGGCTGAAGCCCTCCACCCTCGCGCAGGACGCGATCGGCAGTGCGGCGGAAGGCGCGCTTTCGATCGCGCGGAAGGGCGCAGCCTCGGTTCGCCAACGCCCCCTCGCCACCGCCGCCGTGGCGGGCGCGATCGGGCTGGTGATGTCGCGCGGCTGGATCGGCGAGATCCTCGGCGCGCGGAAGAAGAAGACATCGGATGCAACTCCGAAGCCTCCGGCGGGTTTGAAGCCGAGACGACGCAAATCGACGAAAGGAACGTCACGATGACGAGCGGGACCAGGCGCAAGACCAAGAGCGCGGCGAACATCGCATCCGAAAACCCGGTGGCGCTGCTGGCAGGCGGCGTCGCGCTGGGCGTGCTGGTGGGTGTGCTGCTCCCCCGCGCGGCGAAGGAGCGCGAGCTGCTCGAGCCCGTGGGCCGCAAGCTCGCCGACCGCGCCAGCGAGACGGTGAAGGCGGTGAAGGAAACCGGCAAGGCGGAGATCGAAGGCCTCCTCCCCAATCGCGACGCGACCAAGGACAAGGTCAGCCAGCTGATCGAAAACGTCCTCGAAGCCGCGAAGGGCGCGACCGCCAGAGCGTGAACGCCCTTTCCGTCGCATGACCGATGGTTATGGCGGGTAACAGGGGTTGAGCCTCATGCCGCAGCCGCTAAGGGAGAGGTGAAATTCCTCTCCCCGGAAGGCCAATATGAGCAAGCTCCATCTCGTCTTCGGCGGTCGCGTGACCGATCCGCAGACCCTCGAATTCCAGGACCCGTCGAAGCTCGACGTGGTCGGCATCTTCCCCGATTATGCCACCGCCGAAAAGGCATGGCGCGCCGCGGCGCAGAAGACCGTCGACGACGCAGAAATGCGCTATGTCGTGGTCCATCTCCACCGGATGCTCGAGCCGGATGCCTGAAATCTTATTCCTCTCCCATCGGGAGAGGTAGCGCAGCTTGGCAGCTTGCTGCCTAGCGGAGCTAGGTGAGGGGATTCCCCCCTCGATAGGGCGATCCCCTCGCCCAGCTCCGACTAAGCATTTGCTTCGCAAACACTAAGTCTGCGCAACCCTCTCCCGACGGGAGAGGGAAATGGGGTCAGGCCGCCCTCGCCTTCGCCGGTACGGGGTTGGAAAATTCCATCTCGGTATCGATCGAGCCGTAGCGCAACGCCATCAGGTCGCGCGAGTAGTTCTGGTTGAGCTTCCACGGCTTGCGCGTGCCCTGGCGCGGGAATTTCTCCATCGCGCGCTGGACATAGCCCGAGGTGAAATCGAGGAACGGCACCTCGCCCACGGGCGCGGCCAACCGGGGCGTGACCTGCCGCATCCCGCGCTTCTTCATGGCGTTGAGCAGGCGGCACATATATTCGCAGGTCAGGTCCGCCTTCAGCGTCCATGACGCGTTGGTATAGCCGAACGACAGCGCGACATTGGGCACGTCGGACAGCATCATGCCCTTGTAGGTCGTCGCCTTGCTGAGATCGACCGCCGCGCCATCCACGCTCAGCTGGATGTCGCTGATCAACTGAAGCTCCAGCCCCGTCGCGGTGACGATCAGATCGGCTTCCAGCACTTCGCCCGACTGCAGCCGGATCCCTTCGGGAACGAACCGGTCGATATGACCGGTCACGACATGCGACCTGCCCTCGCGGATCGACTGAAACAGGTCGGCGTCGGGCACCAGGCAGACGCGCTGGTCCCACGGATTGTAGCTCGGCGTGAAGTGCGTGCCGACATCGTAATCCGGCCCCAGTTCGTCGCGGACCATCTGGATCATCCGCTCCTTCACCTTGTCCGGCTTGTTGCGGGCAAGGCGGAAGAAGAATTGCTGGAGCAGCACATTCTTCCAGCGGGTGATGCCATAGGCGGTCATCGCAGGCAGAAATTTGCGCAGGCCGTTGGCGATCCCGTCCTGCGACGGGCGCGACACGACATAGGTCGGCGAACGCTGGAGCATGGTGACGCTCGTCGCTTCCCGCGCCATCTCGGGCACCAGCGTGACCGCGGTCGCGCCGCTGCCGATCACGACGACCTTCTTGTCCTTATAGTCGATATCGCCGGTCCAGAATTGCGGATGGACGATGCGGCCCCTGAAGTCGTCCACGCCTTCGAACTCGGGCGTGTAGGCGCGGGCGTAGTTGTAATAGCCGGTGCACATGAAGAGGAAATTGCAGGTGAAGCGCACTTCCCTGCCCTCGCTCTCGGCCACGACGTCCCATGCCGCATCGGCGGTCGACCATGCGGCGGACTTCACGCAGGTGCGGTAGCGGATATGCTTGTCGATGCCGTTCTCGGCGGCGGTCTCTTCCAGATAGCTCAGGATCGAGGGGCCGTCGGCGATCGCCTTGGCGTTGGTCCACGGCTTGAACGAGAAGCCGAGCGTGTACATGTCCGAATCCGAACGGATGCCGGGATAGCGGAACAGGTCCCACGTCCCGCCCAGCCGCTCGCGCCCTTCGAGGATGACGTAGCTGCGATCCGGGCTGTTCTTCTGCAGATGATAGCCCGCGCCAATGCCGGACAGTCCCGCGCCCACCACCACGACATCGAAATGCTCGGTCATTCGCCTCTCCGCTTCGGCACCATGCTTACACATATGTAAGTAAAGGGGCCAAGCCCTTTGTTCGAAGCCTCAGGCCTTCTGGTATTTGTCGGCCCGCCGCTTGCCGAACAGCATGTTGCGCTCGAGCCGCTGGCACAATGCCTGATAATAAGCGCGCAGGAACTCCAGATCGTCGCCGCCGCCGGTCCAGCCGATCCGCTTCTGGATCGCGCGGGCGACCACGATCAGCGACAGATCGTCCTCAAGGCGCAGCACTTCCTCCAGCTTTTGCAGCTCATATTCGCCATAAGCGTCGAGCTGAGCCTCGGTGAACACGAAGCGCGGGGCCAGCGTCGCCGTGGCCACGCTGGCGCTCAGCCGGCGTCGCGGGGTGCGGACGACCCAGGTGCCGGCGATCAGATCGCCCACCCGCAGGCGGTCGCGGTTGAACAGCGGGAAGAAGGTGAAGATCAGCAGCCACACCAGCGCGACCAGCCGGGTCCAAGTCTCGCCCGATCCGCTGTCGGCGACGGCCATGAACAGATAGGCCAGCGGGAACCAGACTTCGAGCTGGCGGATCGCATTGCGCGCCACCACCGCTTCGCCGGTCAGCCGGCCGCCGTCGCGCGCCACCACGCGCAGGCCCATTGCCCGCTTGCCCGGCGTCGCCGCGCGCATCCCCAGTTCGAACGCGGTGAAATAGCCCATGCTCAGGAAGAACTGCACGAGCAGCAGGATCACCTTCATCGCCTGATTGCCCGACTCGTCGCCGCGCAGCACCAGCCCCGCGACGATGCCGAGCACGATGTAGCTGACGATGATGATCGCAAAATCGATCATGACCGCCCCGGCCCGGTCGCCCGCGCTCCCCAGCGTCAGGCGAAGGTCGATCCCCTCGGAGGTGACGAATTCGCGGTTCAGCCCCCGCCGCTTCTCAGCCATCGGCTTCGTCCCCGCGGCGCAGCGGCATGAGGTAGAAATAGAAGATCCAGAAGCTCAGCATGGCCGTGGCGATCAGGCCGCGCACGATATCGTCGCGGATCGTCTGGCGGCCAATACCTTCGAGCAGGCCCGCACACAGCAGCATCACCACCACGCCGAGCATCGCGAAGCCCGAGGTGCGGCCCGAGGCTATGGTCGACTTCATCCGCGTCAGCCGGCCCGGAAAGGCGCTCGCCATGCCGATCCGCAGCCCCGCCGCGCCGGCAAGGCCGATCGCGAACAGCTCGGTCGTGCCGTGGATCGACAGCCAGCCGGTGAAATTCCAGCCCAGCCCCTTGGGCACATAGACGGCATAGAAGGCGCCGAGGATGCAGCCATTGTAGAGCATCAGCAATGTGGTCGGCACGCCGAAGGCGAAGCCCAGCGCGAAGGCGAAGATGGCGACGCTCGAATTATGGACGAACAATTCGGTCGCGAAGCCCGCAAGCCCGTCATGCGTATCGTAGAGCGTGGCGCGAAGCTCCTCCACGCTGGCCGATGGATCCCGGCCATCGAGGAAATTTCCCGGAACGATCGAATAGAACCAGCTCGGGTCCCCGCGCACCACCAGATAGGCGGCGATCGCCCCGATCAGGATCATGCCGAGGGACACCAGGGTCTCGCGCCACAGGGTCCGGACCGCCAGCGGCCAGTCATGTGCGAAGAAACGGGCCAGCCGCGACGTCAGCGGCGCGTGAACGCCATAGAGGATGAAATAGGCGCGGGTCGAAAGCGATTCGAGATAGGCAACCAGATCGGCGTCGAGCGAGGTTTCGCGCGCGACCGACAGCGACGACAGCGTCGCGCGGTACAACACCGGCATCTCGAACAGATCCTCGTCCGACAGCGACGATGCCTTGCCGCGCTCGACCTGATCCAGCAGTTCCTCGAGCCGCAGCCAGTCATATTGGCGCGCTTCGCGGAAACGAACGCTGCTGACGGCGAGGCCGCTTGCGGGGGCGAGCGCGGTCACAGCAGGTTCCTCCGCTTGAATTCGAGATACTGGCGGACCAGCGCCGGGCCCACCTCCCGGTACGGTGCTTCGATCACATGGACGCCGATATGGCGCAGGCGCGAGATCACCAGCCGCCGTTCGCGCAGCAGCGCCGCCGCGGTGACCGCGCGCGAGACGTCGTCGACGCCGGACGGTTCGGCCGCAGCCAGATTCTCCAGCTCGTCGTCGCGCAGCACCACGAACAGCACGAGGTGCCGGTCGAGCAGGTTGGCCGCCGCGCGCAGC
The DNA here is from genome assembly GCF_012927115.1 of Sphingomonas sp. G-3-2-10. Lineage (NCBI taxonomy): Bacteria > Pseudomonadati > Pseudomonadota > Alphaproteobacteria > Sphingomonadales > Sphingomonadaceae > Sphingomonas > Sphingomonas sp. G-3-2-10. The sequence continues at coordinate 1,270,528 of NZ_JABBFY010000001.1, forward strand.
ATCAGCTCGGATCCGGTCTGATCGGTGAATTCGGTGAAGATGACCACCAGCGACCGCCGAGTCAGCTCGCCGGCCAGTGTGGCCAGCGCCAGCGTGTGATTGGTCTCCGCCGTGCTGTAGTCCAGCTCCGAGGCAAGGCGCTGGACCAGCGGGAAGGCGCGGACATTGGCGACCAGTCCGGACGAGATGCGCGGCCGCGAATCATAGCCGAACAGCGCGACGCGATCGCCCAGCTTGAGCGCGGCATAGGCGGCGAGCAGCGCCGCCGACGTCACCCGGTCAACGCGCGGCAGGCCGTCGATCGGCTCGCACATCACGCGCCCGGAATCGATCGCGAACACCACATTGTTGTTGCGCTCGATCCGGTATTCGCGAGCGAGCAGTTGCATGTGGCGGGCGCTGGCGGCCCAGTTGATCGAGCGCCGGTCCATGCCGCTGCGCCATTCGGTCAGCGCCTCGAACTCGCTGCCCTCGCCCCGGTCGATCCGCGCCATCTCGCCGATCTGCGCATCGCGGAGCAGCACCGATGCGCCTTCGCGCACCGGGCGGATATCGGGCGTGATGGCGATCTGGCGGCCGATCGCCTTGTCGCGCTGGCGCCAGCTCAGCCCCATCGGGCCGGTCCAGCGCACCCAGAGCCGCTCGATCGCCTCGGTGCCGCGCCGGACTGCGACGAAGCCGATCGAAACCCTCCGCTCGTCCGGGCGGACCGCGACCCGGTCATCGGCCATCGGACGCAGCTTCGGCCCGGCGCCGAGCGCGATCTCCAGCCCCAGCGGCATCGCGCGGCGCGGCTCGATGGCAATGTCCGCGATCAGCGGGGCGCCGATTTCGACCGCGCCGGGGCACGTCACTTCGGTGCGCGGTGCGCGGCCCGACAACAGCCAGTCGAGCAGGATCAGCGCGAGTACGCCCGGGATCCAGACCATGCCGGCGAACCAATAGGCAGGGGCGAACAGCGCGACCAGCAACCCCAGAGGGGCGCCGGCAGCCATCAGCAACACGCCCCTGCGCGTGGGTATCATCAGCGCGGCGCCTCGGTCTGTTCGATCAGGCCGGCGATGATCTGGTCGACCTGCCGTCCGTCGATCTCGGCGGCGGGGGACAGGATCACGCGGTGGCGCAGCGCCGCCGGCGCCAGCGCCTTCACATCGTCGGGCAGCACGAAGTCGCGCCCGTCGAGCGCGGCGCGCGCGCGGGCGGCGGCGGCGAGCGTCGATGCCGCGCGCGGCGAAGCGCCGGTCTGCAGGTCGCCGGTGCTGCGCGTCGCGCGGACGAGGCGGACGACATAGTCGATCACTTCGTCGGCCAGCCGGTTCTTGCCCACCGTATCGGCGGCGGCGCGGATCGCGGCGGCATCGGCGACGCGAGTCACGCCCCATTCGTCGGGCTTGGGCATCCCGAAGCGGTTGCCATGCTCGGCGACGATCCGGCGTTCCTGCTCGGCGGTCGGATAGCCGAACTCATATTTGAACAGGAACCGGTCGAGCTGCGCTTCGGGCAGCGGATAGACGCCCTGATTCTCGATCGGGTTCTGCGTCGCGACGACCATGAAGCGGTCACTCAGCTTGTGATCGACGCCGTCGATCGTGACCACCCGCTCCTGCATCGCCTCGAGCAGCGCCGCCTGGGTCTTGGGCGGGGTGCGGTTGATCTCGTCGGCCAGCAGCAGCTCGGTGAAGATCGGCCCGCGCGTCAGCGTGAAGGTCGAGGTCTGGAAGTTGAACAGGTTCGACCCCAGAATGTCGCCCGGCAGCAGGTCCGGGGTGAACTGGATGCGGCCATAATCGAGCCCCGCCGCCCGCGCGAAGCATTGCGCGAGGAAGGTCTTGGCGGTTCCCGGCGGGCCTTCCAGCAGGATATGGCCCGAGGCGAACAGCGCGACGAGCAGCAGATCGACTGCTTCGTCCTGGCCGACCACGGCCTTGCCGATCTCCGCGCGGATGGACTGACCCAGCGCCTTCACTTCCTCAATGGTCACGCGTCACCGTCTTTCTCCAGCTGTACAGGTCGCGCACGGCCGACATCAGCCTGCGCGTATCGGGGGCATCGGCCGCGCGGGCGGCGATGGCGGTAAAGAGCTCGCCGGTCCGGTCGAGCTTGTCGAGATAGCGGTCGAGCGCCTCGCCGCTCAGCCCCGGCGGCGCGCCGGTGGCGCTCGCCACGGCATCGCGGGTCAGCGCGGCATAGCGTTCGCCGGTGCGGTGGCGGCGGCGCGCGAGACGAAGCAATGCCGCGCCATTCTCCGCCAGCGCGCGCTTGCCGAACGCGACTTTGCGCTCCTCATGCGCAGCCGGGCCGAAACGGCGCGTGGCGTGGAGGATGGCGAGAAGGGTCGCAAAGGCGATGCACAGGCTGAACGGCAGGAAGGGCGGCTCGAACGCGAGGCGCAGCAGGCTGGGATTGTTGGCGAACCCCGCCAGCGTCGTGTCGAACACGATCGGCAGTTCGGCTTCGCGGTTGACCCGGTCGAGGATCGCCTTCGCCCGCGTCACGCCCGCGATCGTCTTGAGCCCCATATTGTTGAGCGCATCGGGATCGGCCAGCAGGTAATGCGGCGTGTCGCCGATCTGGGCGAGCAGCGCGCCGCCGCCCTCTCCCTCGATCAGCGTCTTCAGTTTCGGTCCGCGCAGCGACCGCAGCTTGCCGGTGCCGTACAGCGTCGCTTCGGCTGTGCCCTTGAGCATGTTCATCGAGATTTCGGGCGGCGCCACCGCGACTTGGCGCACCCAGCCGCGATGCTCGCGCAGTTCGCGGGTGATCCGCTTGGGCAGCACGATCAGCGTCGCCCGCTCCTCGCGCCGCTCGAGGAACAGCCGCAGCTGCTCGGGCTGGGTGAAGGCGATCGGCGTGACGACGACAAGGCCGCGCGTGGCGAGTTCGCTTTCGCGCCGCGCGGCGAATGACTCGCCTCCGGTCAGCCGCACCAGTTCGACCGCACCCGAAAAGCCCACGGCGGACTTGGAGAATGCGTGCGCCCCGGGATCGCGCACCGGCGTCAGGTCGCGCTCATAGGCGGACAGGAACAGGAAGGCCGCCGTCGCGACGACCGCGATCGTGACCAGGATCAGGATCATCCGGGCACTGAACGGCGCGCTGCGGGTGTCGGCGCTCATGTCCAGCTTCCCTGCAGCGCGAAGGCGTCATAGGCCCCGCGCGCCTCTTCCCACGCCTCGCGGCTCAGCGAACGGCCACCGAACAGGCTGCGCTCGACCGCGCCGGCCATCGTCGCGAAGGTCCTCCGCACCGAATCCGGAAGCGCCGCGATGGCGCCGATCTCGCGGCTGGTGAGCGCGGGGCGAAGCAGTTGCGGCTTGCGCTTCTGGATATCCTCCAGGCTGCGGTGCAACAGCAGCCGCGCGGCTTCCTCGTACCGGCCCGACGCAGCCATCGCGTCGGCCTCGGCCAGCAACGCGCGCGCCGCCTTCGCTTCGGGCCGCCACTCGTCGATGCCGGATTCGCGGGGGTTATAGGCGTTGCCCTGCCCTTGCCGGGCAAGGATCGCACGGATCACGAGCCACAGCAGCAGACCGACCACAACGGCGACGGCGACCCACAGAAGGGATTGGGACGGGGTGCCGATCCAGTCGAACCATGACCAATCGGCCTGGCGCACCTTGGGCGGCGGCGCGACCGGCAGATCGAACTGGATATCGCGATCCGCGCGCAGACGCTCATGCGCCTCCGCGATCTTGTTCGCTGCCGAGGCCGAATCCGTCACGCAATACCCCCTGCCCGATCAGTAATGCAGCGAAGCGCGACTGAAAAGCGGCTCGGGCTGGACAGAATTCCCGCTCTTGTCCACTTTTGCCCCGGGGCATTTTTGGGGGACAATCGTGACCGACGATCGGGAAAGCGCGCGCAATTTCGAGATTTCGAGCGTGGTTTCGCGCAGCTTCGAGCTGATTTCCGGTAACCTGCCGCTCTATGCGGGGCTCGCGCTGGTGCTGTCGGGCATCCCGGGATTCGCGCTTCGCTGGTGGCAGTTCGAAAATCCGGTGAACTGGTTCGATCAGGTCATGCTCTGGGAAACGCTGACGAATCCCATCGTGTGGCTTCCCGTGCTGATCATCTTCGTGGTCAGCTTGGTGACGAGCGCGATCTTGCAGGCGTCGCTCACCCGGGCGGCGGTGGTGCAGCTGTCCGATGGCGAGCCGGATTTCGGCCAGTGCCTCGCGACCGGCCTGTCGCTGATCCCCCAGCTGGTCGCGATCTTCCTCATTGCCGGGATCACGCTGACCGCGCTCTTGCTGGTCACCGTCCTGCCCTATGGTTTGGCGATGGGCTATCTTGCCGGGCAGCAGATGATGCCCGCCGCGATCGACGCGAGACCGTGGCTGCTGCTGCTGCCGATCCCGATCCTGATGCTTCCCTTCCTGTTCATGATGATCAGCTGGTCGGTGGCGGTGCCGGCCTTCGTGCAGGAACGGATCGGGGTGATCGACGGCTTCCGCCGCAGCTGGGCCCTCACTCGCGGTGTGCGGTTCCGCATCTTCCTCGTCATGCTGGCGATGTGGGTCGCGATATGGCTGCTCGGCATTCCCGTAGGACTGATCGCCGGGGTCACCGCGGGGATCGGCACGTCACCGATGATCGCGGCGCTGATCGACGGCGCCTATTCTGCACTCACCAGCATGTTGAACGTGGTGATGGTCGCCAGCATCTATGTCGAGCTGCGCAACGCGAAGGAGAATGTCGCCCCCGAGACGCTGGAGACGATCTTCGGCTGACGGTTATTTCCGGTTGCCGCGCCAGTAGAGCAAAGCCGCGACCACCGCGGCGGAACCGATCGCGGCGCCAACGCCGACCTGCGTGCGCGAAGGCGACCAGCGCTTCTTCGCTTCCGCCAGCTGCTTGACCATCGTCAGTGTCTCCCCTTCCTGCGAAGCCTCGGTCTGCTCGGATTCAACGGGTTCGGTAACGGGCTTCTTGCTCATGATGGTCTCTTCTTACGCTTCATAGCTGAACGGGCGGCTAACGATCCGGTTGCGCCGTTGCAAATCCGGCATAGGACAGATGCATGAACCCGATCTACGCGCAAATGGGCACGACCATCTTCGAAGCCATGTCGGCGCGATCGCGCGAGACCGGCGCGATCAATCTCGGCCAGGGCTTTCCCGACGGGCGCGGATGCGAACCCGTGCTGGAGGCCGCCGCGAAGGCGCTGCTGGAAAGATCGAACCAGTATCCGCCGATGCCCGGCCTGACCGAGCTGCGCCGCGCCGTCGCCGATCACTATGCTCGCCATCAGGGCCTCAACCTCACGCCCGAGGAAGTGATCGTCACTTCGGGCGCGACCGAAGCGCTGGCGGTCAGCTTCCTCGCGCTGATCGAGCCGGGCGACGAAGTGATCTGCCTCCAGCCGCTCTACGACGCCTATGCGCCGCTGATCGAGCGTGCCGGCGGAGTCCCGCTTTATGCCCGTCTCGAGCCGCCGCACTGGGACGTGAATCGCGAAGCGCTGGAAGCCCTCGTCACGCCCCGGACGCGCTTCCTGCTGATCTGCAACCCGATCAATCCGGCCGCCAGCATGGTCGGTGCCGCGACCCTCGCCCGCATCGCCGAATTCTGCGTCGCGCACGATCTGATCGCGATCTGCGACGAGGTGTGGGAACATGTCACCTATGACGGCGCGCGCCATCTGCCGCTGATCGGCTTTCCCGGGATGCGCGACCGGACGGTAAAGATCGGATCGGCGGGCAAGATCTTCGCGCTGACCGGCTGGAAGGTCGGCTGGATGTGCGCCGCGCCCGAACTCGCGCGGGTGCTGGCCAAGGCGCACCAGTTCCTCACCTTCTCCACCCCGCCCAACCTGCAATGGGCCGTGGCCGAGGGGCTGGAGACGCAGGATGCATGGGTGCAGGAAACCCGCCACCGCTTCCAGCGCAGCCGCGACCGGCTGGCGGCGGGATTGCAGGCGGCGGGCTATGTCACGCTGCCCAGCGAAGCGACCTATTTCCTGACGATCGACCTAGACGCCTCGGGCATCGCGATGGGCGACCGCGAATTCAGCGAGAAGCTGATCGAGGCAGGCGTCGCGAGCATCCCCGTCTCGGTCTTCTACGCCGAGAACCCGGTGACCAATGTCGTCCGCCTGTGTTTCGCCAAGGAAGATGCGGTGATCGACGCCGCCATCGCGAAAATGACGGCGTTCCGCGGAACGCTGGGTTAGCGCGTTCCGCGCGGCAGCGGCTGGACGACTTCGGCCGCCGGGCCGGTGACCCATGACGACGAGGTCGGACGCGCGCCATCGCCCTTTACGGGCGCCAGCGACGGCGGACGCTGAACGCTGGCGGTGACGATATTGTACCGTTCGCCGGCAAAGTCGCCCGGATTGGCGTACAGCGTCGGCGGCGCCCAGGGATTGCTGCGCGGATCGTCGACCGTTTCGTCGATCACCGAAACGGTGCCGCCCATCTCCGTCAGCGAATAGAGCTGTTTCGCGAACTCCTTGGGCAGCCGGATGCAGCCGTGCGACGCCGGATAGCCCGGCAGATGCCCGGCATGGAGTGCGATCCCGTCCCAGGTCAGCCGCTGCATGAACGGCATCGGCGCGTTGCTGTAGAGGTTCGAGCGGTGGAAGGTCTTCTTCTGCAGGATGGTGAACTCGCCCGTCGGCGTTTCCTTGCCAGCCTTGCCCGTCGATACCGTGCTGACGCCGATCAGCGCCCCGCCGCGATAGACGTAGAGCACCTGGGCGGGGATCGACACGACGATCGAGACCGGGCCCTGATAGCCGCCGGCCGGTGTCATCGTTTCGAACCACATATATTGGCCCGGCTTGAGCGAGATGAGTTCGATCTGGTTCGGCTGAATCACCTGCGCAGCGGCGGGTACTGCCCCCAGCCCCATGATCCCGGCAATCGATACGGCTAGCACGCGCCAAGGCGCCATCGGCGAACTCCCTGCATCCGCCGGGAATCGCTCCGGCGTTCACATTGGTTAACGCGATTAACCCATTTTGGTGCCTTGGGCGAATCATCCGGAGCCCGCGAATTCGTTTCGGGGCCAACCCGTTGTTCGGCCTCAGGAAAACTACAGTTGCGGCGATGAACCGGGCAAAGAGTGGGGCGAATTGCCCAGTATGGGACAGTTGTTCAGCAATTGGCAGGGGAAGATTCTGTTATATGATTGCTCACGGGGAATGATTTTTGGGCAATGACTGAAGCTATGGATTCACTGGAATCGGCACAGACGCGGCGCGCGATCATCAAGTCGGCGCTGATCATGGCGGGCGGCGCGGCCGTAACCGCCTGCTCTTCCAAGACGACGGCCGTTGCGGCCCGTCCGCTGCCGATCCCGGTCGCGCCGCCGGCCGCGGCTCCGGCCAAGACCGTGCCCGCCACCGCCGCGCGCAACATCGCGCCACAGGGCATCCGCCCCGAACTGTTCCGCAAGGCGGTTTCTTCGCTCAATCGCCATTCGATGCGCATCCCGATGCACGACCGGATCGCGATCGCCGATTTCGCGATCCCTTCCTATCGGCCGCGCTTCCACATCATCAATCTCGGCAGCGGCCGGGTCGAAACGCTGCTCGTGTCGCACGGCATCGGCTCGGATCCCCAGCATACTGGGGTGCTCCAGAATTTCTCGAACGCCGTCGGTTCGGAAGCGACCTGCGAAGGCGCGTTCGTGACCAGCGACTATTATGTCGGCAAGCACGGCATGTCGCAGCGGCTGGAAGGGCTCGATCCGACCAACAACAACGCGCTCGATCGCGCGATCGTGATCCACAGCTCCTGGTATGCGAACCCGGAGATGATCACGAAATGGGGCAAGCTCGGCCGCAGCCAGGGATGCTTCGCGGTGGGCGAGCAGGATCTGGCGCGCGTGTTCGAGCGGCTCGGCCAGGGCCGGATGATCTACTCCGCCAAGGCGTGAGGCGTCACTTCCCGCACGGGAAGGGCGGCAACCAGCACGGATAGCCATAGGTGAGCCGGGTCGCATAGCGCGCCACCGGTGTGCGCGGCCATGCGCCGGGCAGCGTCACGTCCAGCCGTCCCGCGCTTTTCGGAAAGTCGATCCCCGGCGGCGTTACGCCATGCCAGCGCTCGTCCCCCGCGAAGTCGCGCTTGAACGCCACCGCCATCACTCGCCCATCGGCCACCGCCAGCTGGTGATAGTCGAGCGGGCTGCGCTGGACGCCCTTGAGATCCGCGATCACCGATCGGGCCCAGTAGATGTCGAGCCACGGCGCATCGGGCGCTTCGAACGCCAGCGCCTTGGCCGGTTCGCCCGGCGCGGCGGGCACCGCTTCGTACCGCAGGCCGCTCAGCAGCAGCAAAGCCGCCAGAACCACCGCGCTCCGCCGGTCGAACTGCCGGAGGAACAGCCACGTCATCAGCCCGGCCATCGGGAACAGCCATTTGAAATAATGGATATTGTTGAACCGCCACAGCCCCGTCGGCACCAGATCGACATAGGCGAACAGCAAGGTGCAATAGGCCAGCCCCGCCATCCCGAGGCACAGCAGCAGCGCGCGGGGCGTGCCGCGCAGCGCGAAGGCGCCGGCGATCAGCCCCGCCAAGGCGAAGATCAGCCAGGGCATGTCGCGAAGGATGCCATGTTCGCCCGGAAACCACGGCCCGGGCTGGACCAGCAGCACGAACGCGCTCCAGCCTAGGTCGCCGAAACTGAACCCATAGGCGCGCGACAGCATCACATAGTCCGACCAGCGCCAGCCATAGATCGCCAGATAGAGCAAAGCATAGGCGGCCAGCACGCCCAGCGCCCCGCCCGCAGCCTTCAGCAGCACGCGGATCCGCCGCTCGCGCACCACCGGCCGCCACAGCGCGAACGGCGCGACCACCGCGCCGATCGCGACATCCGCCGGACGCACCATCGCCGCCAGCATCAGCAGCGCGCCGAGCAGCCAGGGCCGTCGCCCCTCCCCCGCCATCCAGTCGCCCGCCTCGGCCAGCGCCAGCCAGACCAGCGCGGCGGAGAGCGTCGTGCTCCACGGCTCGATCCACAGCTTGCCGATCCGCCAGTCGAGCAGCGTCGTCGCGAGGAACAGCAGGATCGCGGCGCCATTGCCCACGCCGAGCCGCAGGCACACCCGGCGGAACCCGGCAAACGCCAGCGCGAAACAGGCGATGTTGATCGGCACGAACGGCGCCGGCATCCACGCGAAAGGCGCGCCGCTCAGCGCATAGGGCAAGGGGTACCAGTGCCGCGCGGGATCGAGGTCGAACGCCATGAAGGCGCGCGCGGATTCGAGATAATGTTTCTGGTCGCCCCAGCCGCGCCACCACGGCCCGCCCGGCGCGAACAGCTTCAGGTTGACCACGGCAAGCGTGTAGAGCGCCACCAGCGCGGCCATCGACCGCACCGGATGCTCGGCAAATTCACGGCGCACCCACGCGATCATCCCCGCCGCCTAACCTGCCCGCTCGCGCCGGTCCATCCCGGGAACGTGACGGCAGCGGCGGAGTTGGCGCAATGCCACCGCAGCGATTAGGATCATGTCGTGACCGAAACGCTCTCGCCCGCCCTGCCGCCCGAGGTCGACGATGCCGCGCGCGCGTTGCTGCAAAAGGCGTGCGATCGCGGCCTTGCCATCGTCACGGCGGAAAGCTGCACCGGCGGGCTGCTCGCGTCGCTCCTCACCGATGTGGAAGGCGTCAGCAGCGCGTTCGAACGCGGGTTCGTAACCTATTCCGAGGACGCCAAGTGCGAATTGCTCGGCATCGCCCGCGATACGGTGGCACATTGCGGCGCGGTAAGCCGCGAGGTTGCCATCGCGATGGCCGAAGGCGCGCTGCGCGCCAGCCACGGCGATGTCGCTCTGTCGATCACCGGCTTTGCCGGGCCCGGCGGGCCGGACGACGAACCGGGACTGGTGCATTTCGCCTGCGCCCGCACGGGCCGCGAAACCGCGCACCGCGAAGCGCATTTCGGAGACATCGGCAGAGGTCCGGTGCGAATCGAATGCTTGCGCGTAGGCCTGCAGATGCTGGAAGAGGCGTTGTAATGGCAAAGACGCACCCCTTCTTCTCGCTCCACCGTCAGGGCATGATCCGCGCGGGCGTCTGCACGCCGATCGCGACCGCCGGCGATCCCGCCGCCAATGCCGAAGCGACGATCGCGCTGGCGCAGGCGGGCGACGCCGAGAATGCCGATCTGCTGGTGTTCCCCGAACTCAACGTGACCAGCTACGCGATCGACGATCTGCACCTGCAAGACGCGCTGCTCGACGCCACCGAAGCGGGCATCGCGGCGATCGTCGCGGCCAGCGCGACGCTCAAGCCCGTCCTGCTGGTCGGCGCCGCGCTGCGACGCAACGGCCGGGTCTATAACTGCGCGCTGGCCATCGCGCGCGGCCGCATCCTCGGCGTGGTGCCCAAGAGCTTCCTGCCCAATTACCGCGAATATTATGAGAAGCGCTGGTTCGCCTCGGGTATCGGGCTGAACGGGCTGAGCATCGACGTGGCGGGCCAGTCCGTGCCGTTCGGCACCGACCTGATCTTCGCGGCGAGCGATCTGGCGGACTTCGTCTTCCATATCGAGATTTGCGAGGATTACTGGGCGCCCACCCCGCCCTCCACTGCAGGTGCGCTCGCCGGGGCGCTGGTGCTGTGCAACCTCTCCGCCTCCAACATCGTCGTGGGCAAGGCGCGCGAGCGGGCGCTGCTTAGCGCGTCGCATTCGGTGCGCACCGCGTCGGCCTATCTCTATTCCGCATCGGGCCCGGGCGAGAGCACGACCGATCTGGCATGGGACGGCCAGGGCGAGATCTACGAACTGGGCGAACTGCTCGCCACGTCGGAACGGTTCGAACTGACCACCGAGATCGTCTATGCCGATCTCGACCTCGAACGCCTGCGGCTCGAGCGGATGCGCACCGGCACGTTCAACGACGCCGCCGCCGCCGCGGGCCATCCCGAAACGCGCTTCCGCCGCATCGCATTCGATCATCAGCCGGCATTCGAGGATATCGGCTTCCGCCGCAGGCTGCGACGCTTCCCCTTCGTTCCGAACGACCCGTCGAAACTCGCCGAGGATTGCTACGAAGCCTTCAACATCCAGGTCGAGGGCCTGCGCAAGCGGATCGCCGCGACCGGCGCGAAGCGGCTGGTGATCGGCATCTCCGGCGGCCTCGATTCCACCCATGCCCTGATCGTCGCGGCAAAGGCGATGGACCGGCTCGGCCGTCCGCGCTCCGAAATCCTCGGCTTCACCATGCCCGGCTTCGCCACGGGCGGGGAGACCAAGGGCAATGCCTGGACGCTGATGAAGGCGCTGGGCGTGACCGGCGAGGAAATCGATATCCGACCCGCCGCGAACCGGATGCTCGCAGACATGGGCCACCCCTATGCCAGCGGCGAGCCGGTCTATGACATCACCTTCGAGAATGTTCAGGCCGGCCTGCGCACCGATTATCTGTTCCGCCTCGCGAACCAGCGCGACGGCTTCGTCGTCGGCACCGGGGACCTGAGCGAACTGGCGCTCGGCTGGTGCACCTATGGCGTGGGCGACCATATGAGCCACTACGCCGTCAACAGCGGCGTGCCCAAGACGCTAATCCAGTATCTGATCCGCTGGACGGTGCAGACCGGCGAGTTCAGCGGCGACGCCGCGGCGGTGATCAACCGCATCCTTGCAACCGAAATCTCGCCCGAACTCGTCCCCGCCGATGCCGAGGGCAATATGCAGAGCACGCAGGACCGGATCGGTCCCTACGAGCTGCACGATTTCTTCCTGCACTACACGATCCGCCACGGCCTGCGCCCGTCCAAGATCGCCTTTCTGGCGTGGCAGGCATGGCAGGATCGCGACGCGGGGGCGTGGCCGCTCGGCTTCCCCGACGATGCGCGCAACCAATATGATCTGGCGACCATCGCCAAATGGCTCGAAACCTTCCTCTGGCGCTTCTTCCAGACGAGCCAATTCAAGCGATCGGCCATCCCCAACGGTCCCAAAGTATCCGCCGGCGGCGCGCTTAGCCCGCGCGGAGACTGGCGTGCGCCTTCGGACGGGGTAGCAAAGCCGTGGATCGACGAACTACGATCCAGCCTGCCTTGAGCATGATTTTAGGGGGAAGATGATGCGCCGTTGGATGCTTGCCGCCGCTGCGATTGCAGTTCTGCCGTTCACGCCCGCGCTGGCCGACTGGGCACCGACCAAATGGGGCATGTCGCCCGAACAGGTCATCGCGGCCGTCCCCAGCGCGCAGCCCATGCCTCAGAATGACGAGCAGAATTTGCGTGGCCGCCATGCGCTGGTGGAGGCGCCCGGCACCGTCGGCAGCCATGCCGTCACCGCGCGCTATTATTTCGTGCCCGACGGGCGGACGCTCGATCTGGTCAACCTGACCGTCAATGATCGCACCAGCTGCGCAGCCTTCCGCGACTCGCTGACCCAGCGCCACGGCGCCGGCGAACGGACGGACGAGACCCGCAGCCGTGATGGCACCAACTACGAAACCACCACGATCGAATGGGCCAATGCCCGTCCCGATCGCCTGACCTATATCGATATGCACATCGGCGAGCGCTTCGGCATCTGCAAGCTGATCGTCCAGAAGCGCTGAGCAGGACATGACAAGGGGAGGCAAGGGAATGCGAAAGTCGACCATCGCCGCGGCAGCGCTTCTGCTGCTCACCGCCGCGCCCGCGCTGGCGGACTGGGGACCGAGCCGCTGGGGCATGACTCCGGAACAGGTCGTCGCCGCCGTCCCCAATGCCGCAGCAGTTGTGCGCAACGGCGATGGCAAGGACGTGTTCGGCCATCACCAGCTGGCGACCGCGCCGATGAAGGACGGCGCGTTCGACGTGCAGGGCAATTTCTATTTCTCGCCCGACAAGCGCCAACTGGCTTTCATCCAGCTTGTCCCCGCGGTCGCGCGCTGCCCCGATTACATGGCCGCGCAGCTCGGACGGAACGGCGCGGGCACCCGCGAAGACAAGAATCTCGACCGGCTCCAGATGATCTCGATCCGCTGGACCGATCCGGGCTCGCGCGATCAGTTGCGCTTCGTCGGCGTGACGGCCACGGTCAACGGCGCGTGGCTCTATTGCCACCTTCAGGTCGACAAGCCGGCCTGAACCCTAATTCCTGAGCAGTTCCGAGACCCGGCGGAGCAATTCGCGGGCCTCGAACGGCTTGCGCAGCACCACGACTTCCGGCCCCATCACCGCGTCGAGCGTGGCAGAATCCGCGAAGCCGGTGACGAGCAGCACCGGCAGCGCGGGGTTGGTCTCGCGCACCCGGCGGATCACTTCCGCGCCGCTCATGCCGGGCATGGCGAAATCGACGATCAGCAATTCGGGACTCGTATCCCGCACCAGATCGATCGCTTCGTTGCCGTTCGCCCCCTGCGCCACGGTCGCCCCAGCCAGCGTCAGCGTATCCGCCAAGGTCACCCGTACCTGATCGTCGTCATCGACCAGCGCGATCAGGCGGCCGTGCAAGTCGATCCGGCTGCTGGCCGACGCCACTTCGCCGATCACCCGCGCCGGCTCGTTGGCGGAAAGCCTCAGCAGCAGCGTGATCCGCGTGCCCTCGCCTTCCGCGCTTTCGATCAGCAGCGATCCGCCCGACTGGCGCAGCACGCCGAACGCCATGCTCAGGCCCATGCCGGTGCCTTCGCCGACATCCTTGGTGGTGTAGAAGGGCTCGACCGCGCGCGCCGCGACTTCGGGCGACATGCCCAGCCCGGTATCGGCGACGGTCAGCGCGACATAATCGCCCGCGGGCAGATCGGGCGCGACCGTGCCGCTGCGCTTCTCGGCGGTAATCGACAGCACGCCGCCCTCGGGCATGGCGTCCCGCGCATTGAAGGCGAGGTTGAGGATCGCCAGCTCCAATTGGAGCGGATCGGCCTCGACATTGAGCGTCGGATCGACCGGGGCGAATTCGACGCGCGAGAGCGGCGCGACCGCGCGCTCGATCAGGTCGTGCGACCCTTCGATCAGGTCGGCGATGCGCACCGATGTGAGGTGGAGCCGCTGGCGGCGCGAAAAGGCCAGCAACTGCCCGGTCAGCGAGCGGCCACGCTCCACCGCATCGAGCGCGGCGGCGGTCCAGCGCACCACCTTGTCGGGATCGTCGGGCTTGCGCGACAACAGCTCGAGATTGCCGGTAACGGCCTGAAGCAGATTGTTGAAATCATGCGCGATGCCGCCGGTAAGCTGCCCGACCGCTTCCAACTTCTGCGATTGCATCAATGCGGCTTCGGCTTTCTCGCGCTGGGCGATCTGGCCGCGCAGTTCCTCCAGCACGGCGTCGCGTTCGGCGATCATCGCCGCCAGTTCCTCGTTCGCCGCCTGCAGCTTGCCCGGCGAGGGCAACGCCGCCGCCTTGGGCAATAGCGGCCACAGCACGACGGCGGTGGCGATCGACGCCAGCGCGGTGACGACCTTCACGAACGCCTCGATGCCATAGACGCTTTGCCACATCGTCCAGATCGAGATCACATGGGTCAGGCCGCACGCCATGATGAACGTGGCGAAGCACCAGAATATCCAGCCGAATTCAAGGTCGCGGCGACGGCGGACAAGGATGACGAGCGCAACCGGAATCGAAAAATAGGCAAGCGCGATCACCGCATCTGCGATGACATGCGTCCACAACAGCCTCGGGTCCCAGAACAGGCAATAGCCATGCGGATGATAACTTCCGTTCCAGAAGGCGTCGAACATCAGCATTCCCCGAATACTGGCCTCCGAACTGGCCGGCCAGCCGCGTGGCGGCGGACGCTAGTCCAATAATCGCGCCAAGTCTTGTGGTGTATTCACATTGGGCGGGGCGGTGTCCAGCGTCACCGCGACCGCTCCCGCCAGGCGCGCCCAGCAGCGCACCGAACGGTCCGTGGTGACGTTCAGATGGGCGTCGAGCGCACCGGCCAGCGCGGCGGGCCACAGGCCGATCACGGGCATGCCAGCCAGAAACGCGGCGGGACCCGCTGCCCGCAATCGCGGCGCCAGATCGGCGGGCAACACCGGCACATCGCAGCCGCAGGTCAGCACCGCGTCATAGCCGCGCGCCGCCGCCTGATGGATCGCGGCATTGATCCCGCCGAGCGGCCCCAGCCCCGGGCCGGGCCGGTCGGGCGCCCAGTCGCCGCCTTCGCGGCCGCAGACGATCACCGCGTCGGTCTGCGCGGCCAGCGCGGCGATGGCATGGTCGATCAGCGGCGTGCCGTTGAGCAGCGCCAGCGCCTTGTCCGATCCGAACCGGCGCGACTCCCCGCCCGCCAGCACCGCGCCGAGCAGCTTCATGGCGTCATCCAGAGCAGCGCGTCGTCGCGCGCCAGCACCGCGAGCGCCAGCCCGGCCTCCGCCGCGCGCTCGACCGCCAGCGCGGTCGGCGCGGAGATGGTAACGAGCAGCGGACAGCCCGCCAGCACCGCTTTCTCGACCAGTTCGTACGAGCAGCGGGACGAAAGCAGCGCAAACCCGCCCTCCCACACCATCCCGCCCCGCGCCATCGCCCCGATCAGCTTGTCGAACCCATTGTGCCGCCCGACATCCTCGCGGGCCAGGCGGATCGTCCCGTCGGCGGCGCACAGCGCGGCGGCATGATGCGCGCCGGTCCGGGCGTTGAGCGGCTGGTGATCGCGCAGGCTGGCCAGCGCGCGGAAAATCGCTTCCGCCTCCGCCAAGCTTGTTTCCGGCAAGCGCGGCAGGGGCCGGATCGCGGCCTCCAGATTCTCGATCCCGCACAGCCCGCACGAGGAATCGCTGGTCCGGTGCCGCACCCGCTCGATCACCGCGTCGCTGCTCGCCAGCGTGACGCGCAGGATGACGCCCCGGCCGGTATCGTGCGTCTCGGCCTCGATCACCTCGCCCAGCCGCTCGCTTGCGATGAAGCCATATGCGAAGTCCTCGAGGTCGGCCGGCGTGGCCATCATCACCGCATAGCCGATGCCGTTCACCTCGATCGCGACCGGCACTTCCGCCGCCAGCGCGCGCGTGACCGGCACCGCGTCGCCCTTCGCTCCAATCCGCGTGAAATGGCTGTCGGAAACTGCACTCATGCGTGCACCGAATAAGCGCAACCGCGGCTTGCCGATAGCCCGGAAGAAGCCCACATGCCCCGCATCAAGGAGTTCGACTCATGAAGGATCGTGCGGCCGCGACGGCCGAGTTCAAGCGGATGCTGGTGTGGATCGGCGTCGCCGGCATCCTGATGGTGATCGGCGCGCTTTGGTATCTCTCGCTCTATACCGAATTGCGCCTCTCGATGGTGCTCGCCACCATAGGCGGCGTGTTCTTCTCGGTCCTTCTCGGCTGCGGCCTGTTCGCGGCGGCCTTCTTCAGCGACAAGAGCGGCCACGACCAGAATGTGACCGACGCGACATCGCACGGGGACGAACGGTAACCGCCTCCCTAGCGCGTCCGGAAGATCGCCACAGCACCGCCGTTCGGCGCCAGCTTCAGCTCCAGCACGTCCTCGCCTGACATCGCCCGCTCACTTTTGGTCACCGCGTTCGGCGCATCGCCGTCGGTCCACAGTGTCATCTCGTGCCGCTTCGATCCGAGGAAGCTCAGCGGCACGCGCGCCGTCCGGCCCGCCTCGGCATTCAGCGCGCCGAGATACCAGGTCTTGCCCTTGCGCCGGGCCATCACGATGAACGCGCCCGTCTCGCCGGCAAGGAAACGCGTCTCGTCCCAGCTTGCGGGCACGTCGCGCAAAAACTCCAGTCCGGCGGGGCTTTCGGCATAGGTGTCCGGGCTGTCGGCAACCGCACCCAGCGGACTATCGAACACGACATACAGCCCCAACCCGTGCGCGCGTGTCGTCTGGACGAACGGCAGGTCGCCACGGATGCGGAACTGGTCGGGTGAGACGTTGCGGAAGCCGCCCGGCGTATAATCCATCGGGCCGATCAGCCCGCGGGAATAAGCGAGCATCACATTGTGCCGTGCGGTCACCCGCTTCGACCATTTGTTGTACTCCGCCCCCATCACGCCTTCCTGCGTCATGAAGTTGGGATAGGTCCGCGCCAGCCCGCGCGGCGGATAGGCGCCGTGGAGATCGACCATGATCCGGTGCCGCGCCGCCGCCGCCAGCAGCTTGGAATACCAGTTGACCATCCACTGGTCGTCTCGGTCCATGAAATCGACCTTGATCCCGGCGATGCCCAACCGCTCGTAGAGCGTCAGCGCTTCCTCCATCTGGTCGTCGATCGCTTCCCAATGCGCCCATAGCCACAGGCGGACATTCTTCGACTTCGCGTAGGCGGCGACTTCCTCGATATTGATCGGGTCGCTCCAGCGGGTCAGGTCGACGCCCGGCCGCCGCACGCCGCCGCCGCCCGCACCGGCATACCAGCCCTCGTCGATCATTGCGTAGGGCCAGCCATTCTCGGCGGCGAAATCGATCAGCGCCTTGGAGACTTCGGTGCTGGTCCGCTTGCCGGGCAGGCGGGCGATCACCGGCCCGCTCCACCAGTCCCAGCTGGTCAGGCCCGGCTTGATCCAGCTCGTATCCTCGATGCGGCTGGGCGTGGAGAGATTGGTGATGAGGGTGGATTCGGTCAGCTGGCCCGCCTTGTCCGCCAGCATCACCACGCGCCACGGCGTGACGATCGGGCTGCCGACACGGGTGCGCACCGCGATGCGATAGTCGGACAGCGACGGCGAGAGCTTGAGCTGCAGCCCCAGCCCGCCATCGCCGCGCCCGGTCAGGTACATGCCGGCAAAGTCGAGCAGATCGGCCTCGGCCAGCGCGAACGCGGCCTTGCCGGTCTCGCACAGGAACGGCAGGCTGAAGAGGTTATGATCGCGCATCCGCGCGGTATCGACCGGATCGAACTCGCCCTCATGGCTCGACCCGAACTTGCCGACATTGAACCCCCAGCATTTATACGCCTCGGGAAAGTAGAAGCCGGTCTTCTCGTAGCGGATGATCGCCGCGGCGGTCGCGGCCTGAAGCGGGATCACGGTGCGGAAGGCGACGCCATCGTCATAGGCGCGCAGCACCACGTCCATCCTGCGCTTCGCCCCGCCCTTCTCCTGAAAACGGACGGTGAGCTGGTTGTAATGGTCGCGCCCCTGCGCTGCCTTGCCCGCGACGATCGGATAGCTCGCATCGGCGCTGGCCTGCTCGGTGCCGGTAATCGCCATGCCGTATCCGAGGCTGTCCACATCGAGATCGAGCACGATCGGCGAATTGGTGATGATCTGTGCGCCGCGCCGGGTCACGCGATAGAGCGGCGTGCCATTGGCGTTCAGGCCGATCGCGATCCGGTTGGTCCCGTCCGGCGACGCCACCTCATGCACCTGCGCGGCGGCGGGCGCGGCAAGCATCAACGCGAGCAGATACGTCAGCAGCCTCACGCCTTGCGCGCCTTCAGCAGCGGGGCCAGCACGCTTTCCATTGCGGCATAGCCCTGAACATCGGGGTGAACGCCGTCATAGGCCATGCCCGGCTTCATTGCGCCTTCGGCATCCGCGAGGGCCGGCGTGTAATCCACCCAAATCAGCTTCGCTTCCTTCGCACAGGCCTGCGCCCCGCGATTGATCGCCCGGATCAGCGGCGTGGTCTGGAGGCCGGGCCGCCACGGGAACTTGTCCGCCGGGGGTACCGAAGCGAGCAGCACCTGGATGCCATTGGCCTTCGCGATCGTCGCCATTACCCGAATATTGTCCAGGCTCTGCTCGATCGTCATCGGGCCGGTATTGCCTGCAATGTCGTTGGTCCCGGCCATGATATGGACGAAGCGAGGCTTGTGCGCGACGACATCGGCCATCATCCGCAGCACCATCTGCGGCGTGGTCTGGCCGCTGATCCCGCGGCAGACGCGGCCCGAGGTGAAGAAGGCCGGCCGCTTCTCCCGCCATCCCTCGGTGATCGAATCGCCCATGAACACGATGTCGACCTTGCGCCCGCTAGCCTTCAGGTCGCGGTTTTGGGCGGCATAGCGGCGCAGGCCCGCGAAATCCTCGAGCAGCCCGCGTTTCCAGCGTTCCTCCCACGTCTCCTCGCGCGGCGCATTCTGGGCCAACGCCGCGAGCGGGACCAGGCCGACACCGGCGGAAGCGGCAATGAGAGTGCGGCGGTTGAGGCTCATGGTCGCTCCGTCGGTTCGCTCGCGCATGGACTAGCACGAGCCTGTGCAAGTTTCGCAAGGTCCTGCCGTTCTATGGCCTGGGCATGGCGCTGGGCGCGGACGTCACGTCCCCTGTATCTTGCACGCGCACCATTTCGCCGCGCGCCGGCTTCGGCCCCTCAGTGGACCGAAGCCGGCGCCGGATCGCCCTCGCTCCGCGTGACCGGCGCCCTGCCCGCCGCAATGGCGAACAGGCACAGCACCGCATAGCATGCCGCCGGCACGATCAGCGCGAAGGCATAGCCCTGCGCATCCGACACCTTGCCCACCAGCAGCGGCAAAAGCGCTCCGCCGACGATCGCGGTGCACAGCAGGCCGGAGGTGGCTTCCTCGCTCGCAGTGGAGCGTTCGAGCGTCAGGGTGAAGATCACCGGGAACATGATCGAGTTGAACAGCCCGATCGCCAGCGCGACATAGCCCGCATCCACGCCCCCGACCGCGAAGACATAGAAGCACATCGCAGCTGCAATCGCCGTGAACACCGCCAGCAGCGCCGACGCGCGGACGAAACCGAGCAGCAGCGATCCGATCGCACGGCCCACCATCGCCCCGCCCCAATAGAGCGCAGTCGCCTTGCCCGCCTGCTCCAGCGAAAGGCCCACCACGCCGTCCTGAGCCACGACATGCTCGATATAGGGCAGCGCGAACAACGCGTCGGACTTGCCCCAGATCGCATCGGAATTGAGGAACAGTGCCATCTGGGTGCCGATGGCCACCTCGGCGCCGACATAGAGGAAGATCGCCAGCCCGCCGAGCAATGCCCAGCGCGACGAGAAGGCGTCGGCGATCAGCGCGGTCAGGCTGCCCCGCGCTTCGGCGGAGGCGGGCGGCGCGGCTTCGGTCACGACGCGGCGCGTGACCCAGAAGAACAGCGCCAGCAGCGCGATCAGCCCGCTGATCCAAAGATAGGCCGCATCGATCCCGCCCAGCGCCTGCGCACGCACGGCTTCGGTCACGACAGTACCTTCCTTCACTTCGACCCCGCGCAGGAACAGATGCGCGCCGACCAGCGGAGCGAGGAAGGTACCGACCGAGTTGAAGGTCTGGCTCAGCGTCAGCCGGAAGTGGCTGTAACGCGGATCGCCCAGCGCCGCCGCTAGCGGATTCGCCGCAACCTGCAGGATCGTGATCCCGCTGGCCAGAATGAACAGGCCGATCAGCACGAGATAGAAGACCGCGAGGTTCGCCGCCGCCAGCATCACGAGGCACCCCGCGATCATCGTGAAGAGCGCGAACAGGATCGTCGGGATCGACTTCAGCCGCGCGAGGAGCGCTGCGGCCGGGAAGGAACAGAGGCCATAGGCAATGAAGAACGCGAATGCCGCCAACTGCGCCTGAACGTCGGTCAGTGTGAAGATGCCCTTCACCGCCGCCACCAGCGGATCGACCAGCGCGGTGATGAAGCCCCATGCGAAGAACAATGTCGTGACGCAGGCGAATGCCAGCATCGTCGTCGCGGATTTCCGGCTTTCCATCACTCTCTCCCTGCTCGTCGCCGGAGTCGCTTGCACGGACCCACTGGCGCTCAAGCCTTGTGCACGATAAGAAGCCATCTGACAACGCTGACAAATCCCGCACAGGAAACTGGACAGACGGGGGCATTGGGAGAAGGTGATGAAGAACCGCATTTTCGCGGGGCCGATGATCGGTCTCGCCGTCGCGCTTGCCGCCGGCTGCACCCCCGCGCAAAATCCTTCGGTGGAAACCAGCACCGCACCCGCCGCCCATCCGTGGATGGACGCGAAGCTCTCGCCCGATCGGCGCGCGGAGCTGATCGTCGCGCAGATGACCACCGAAGAGAAGCTGACGCTGGTCTTCGGCTATTTCGGCACCGATTTCCCGCCCAAGAACTACAAGGCCCCGCCCGAGGCGCGTCAGGGCAGCGCGGGCTATGTCCCCGCCATCCCCCGGCTCGGCATCCCCGCCCAGTGGCAGACCGATGCCGGCGTCGGCGTCGCCAGCCAGGGCGGCGCGGACCGCAAGCGCGGGCGCACCGCCCTCCCCTCCGGCCTCGCCACCACCGCGACCTGGCACACCGCCCGCGCCTTTCAGGGCGGCGAGATGATCGGACGCGAGGCCCGCGCCTCGGGCTTCAACGTGATGCTCGCCGGCGGCGTCAATCTGATGCGCGAGCCCCGCAACGGCCGGAACTTCGAATATGGCGGCGAGGATCCGTGGCTGGCCGGCGTGATGGTCGGCGAACAGGTGCGCGGCATCCAGTCGAACAACATCGTCGCGACCATCAAACATTATGCGATCAACGATCAGGAAACCGATCGCGACACCGGCAATTCGATCATCGGCGATGCCGATGCGCGCATGTCGGATCTGCTGGCGTTCCAGTTCGCGATCGAACGCGCGAAGCCCGGCTCGATCATGTGCGCCTACAACAAGGTCAACGGCACCCACGCTTGCGAGAACAAGTGGCTGCTCACCGACGTGCTCCGCCGCGACTGGGGCTGGCAGGGCTATGTGATGTCGGACTGGGGAGCGACCCATTCGACTGCGCCTGCCGCCAATGCCGGGCTCGACCAGGATTCGGGCTGGCCGTTCGACAAGGAACCCTATTTCGGCAAGCCGCTCGCAGAAGCCGTGGCGAAGGGCGAGGTGCCGATGGCGCGGCTCGACGAGATGGCGCACCGCATCCTCCGCGCGATGTTCGCCCACGGCCTGTTCGAGCATCCGGTGACCGATGCGCCGCTCGATCTTCGCCCGGACATGCTGGCCGCCCATGCCGAGATCACCCGCGTCGATGCCGAGGAAGGCACGGTGCTGCTGCGCAACGAAGGCGCGCTCCTGCCTTTGTCGCCAACGGTCAAGTCGATCGCGGTGATCGGCGGCCATGCCGACAAGGGCGTGCTGGCCGGTGGCGGATCGTCGCTGGTCTATCCCGTCGGCGGCAACGCCGTGCCCGGCATCATCCCGACCAGCTGGCCAGGACCGGTGATGTACTATCCCAACGCCCCGCTCGACGCGATCCGCAAGCAGGCGCCGAACGCCACTGTCACCTTTATCGACGGCAAGGATCCCGCTGCGGCGGCGAAGCTGGCAGCCGAAAGCGACGTCGCCATCGTCTTCGCGACCCAATGGGCCGGCGAGGCGTTCGACGTGTCGCTCACGCTGGCGGACAATCAGGACGGCCTGATCTCGGCGGTGGCTGGCGCGAACCGCAAGACGGTGGTTGTGCTGGAGACTGGCGGTCCGGTATTCGCCCCCTGGGCCGGCAATGTCGGCGCGATCCTCGCCGCCTGGTATCCCGGCACGCGTGGCGGCGACGCCATCGCCAACCTGCTGTTCGGCAAGACCAACCCGTCGGGCCATCTGCCCGTCACCTTCCCGCGCTCGCTCGATCAGTTGGCCAAGCCTTCGGTCCCCAACCGCGGCGACACGATCTACAGCGAAGGCGCGACGGTCGGCTATAAATGGTACGACGCAAAGGGGCTCGACCCGCAATTCCCCTTCGGCCACGGCCTGTCCTACACCAGCTTCCGCCTCGACGGCCTGTCCGCCCGCGCGAAGGGCGGCAGCATCGAAGTAAGCTTCACCGTCGCCAATACCGGCCCGCGCGCGGGCGCGAAGGTGGCGCAGGTTTATGTCGGCGGCACGGGCTGGGAAGCGCCGAAGCGGCTGGGCGGGTTCGCCCGCGTCGATCTCGCGCCGGGCGCATCGCGCACTTCGACGCTGACCATCGACCCGCGCCTGCTCGCGACCTGGGACAGCGCCAGCCATTCGTGGAAGATCGCTGGCGGCACCTATGAGGTGATGCTCGCCGCCTCCTCGCGCGACATCAAACAGAAGGTGACCGTTACCCTGCCCGCGCAGACCCTGCCCGCGACGTGGAAGCCTAAAGGCTGATCCGCCGCCCCTCCGCAGAACTCTGGCGGGCCAGCGCCATGATGCGCAGACCCGCCACGGCATCCGCCGCGCTCACCGGCGCCGGCGTGCCGTCGGCGATCGCCCGGCCGATGCCCGAATAATAGCAGCGATAATCGCCCCGCTCGGACGGGACCGTCTCGCGCGTCCCGTCGCCCAGCGTCAGGACGCCGTAATTGGCCGGATCCTCGACGCCATAGTCGGGCGCATTCGGGCTGCCGCCGATTTTCATCGAAGGCTCCTGCGGGTCGAGGCCATGCTTCACGAACCCGCCCTTCGTCCCGTGCAGCGCGAACCGCGGACGAGCCGCCGCGATCAGGCGCGACGCCGCCATGATCACGCGCCGGACGCCATAGTGGAAAATGATCTCGAAATAATCGTCGGTCACCGCACCATCGCGCTGCACCGCGACGTCGGCGCTCAGCGCCTCGGGCATGCCGAACAACAGCAATGCCTGATCGATCAGATGCGGTCCCAGATCGGCCAGCATCCCCGATCCCACGCCCGGCTTGTCGCGCCATAAGCTGCTGACTTCGGGGCGATATCGGTCCCAGCGGAACTCGGCGAGGCGTACATCGCCGAGCCGCCCGCTCTCCAGCAGCTTCGCCACGGTCAGCAGATCGGCATCCCAGCGGCGATTGTGAAACGCGCTCAGCACCAGCCCGCGCTCCGCCGCCAGCGCGATCAGCGCTTCGCCGTCCTCGATCGAATTCACGAACGGCTTGTCGATGACGACATGCTTGCCCGCTTCCAGCGCAGCCTTCGCCAGCGGGAAATGGCTGTCGTTGGGCGTCGAGATCGCCACCAATTGGATCGAGGGATCGGCGATCAGTGTCGCCGCATCGGTCACCGCGACATCGGCATAGCGCTCGCGCACCGCATCGACTCGCGACGTGGCGATCGCCGCCAGCTCCAGCTCAGGTACGGCAGCGATCAGCGGCGCATGAAACGCCATGCCGCCAAGGCCGTAACCGATCACTCCGGTGCGGATCATTGCCGAGTCCTCTTTTCCAGCATTAGACATTGCATATGAGCTTTCCCATCGACGCGGTCCGCGCGCAATTCAAGGCGCTCCATCAACCCGGCAGCGATGGATTGCCGCGTGTCTATTTCGACGCGCCCGGCGGCACCCAGGCCTGCGCGCCCGCAATCGCCCGGATGGTCGCGCATCTCGAAAGCGGCACCGCCAATGCCGGCGGCCCGTTCCGCACCTCGATCGAAACCGACGCGCTGAGCGACCAAGCCCATGCCGCGATGGCCGATCTGCTCGGCGGGCGGCCGGAGGAGATCGCATTCGGCCCGAACATGACCTCGCTCACGCTCGCCGTCTCGCGCGCGCTGGCGCGGACCTGGACGGCGGGCGACGAGATCGTACTGACCCGGCTCGATCACGACGCCAATGTCGCCCCCTGGTTGCTTGCCGCGCGCGATGCAGGCGTCACGGTCCGCTGGCTCGATTTCGATCCCGATACCGGCCGCTGGAGTGCGGAAGACCTCCCCGCCCTGCTCGGCCCCCGCACTCGCCTCGTGGCGCTCGGCATGGCCAGCAACGCGCTGGGCACGATCAACCCGGTCGAGGCCGCGATCCGCCATGTCCGCGCGCACTCGCCGGCCTTGGTCTATGTGGATGCCGTCCAGTCGGTCCCGCATCTCGTCACCGATGTCGTCGCGCTCGACGCCGATTTCCTCGCCTGCTCGCCCTATAAATTCTTCGGCCCGCATCAGGGCGTGCTGTGGGCGAGATCGGAGACGGTCGAAGGGATCGAAGCCTATAAGGTCCGCCCGGCGGGCAACGAAGGCGCGCATCGCTTCGAAAGCGGAACGCCCAGCTTCGAGGGGCAGGCCGGGGTACTCGGCACCATCGAATATCTCGAATGGCTCGGCCGCGAAGTCGATCCGCAGGTGAACAGCCGCCGCACCCGCCTGATCGCGGCGATGCGGGCGGCGACGGCTTATGAGCACGATCTCGGCACGCGCCTGCTCGCCGGTCTCGCGACCATCCCCGGCCTGAAGCTCTGGGGCCCGCCGACGATGGAGGGCCGCGTCCCGACCTTCAGCTTCACCATCGAGGGACACAGTCCCGATGCGATCGCCGCGCATCTCGCGTCGCGCGAAATCTATGCCTGGGCCGGGCATTTCTATGCGGTGGAAGTGCTTGACCGGCTTGGTCTGGCCGAACGCGGCGGTCTGCTGCGCGTTGGTCTGTGCCACTATAGCGACGCCAGCGAAATAGACCGGTTGATTGCGTCCCTGACGCAAATAAACTGATACAAATCAATTTGATATATTCTTAGCCGATTGCCTTGTTTCTGCATCGTACCAGAGTTACTTTCCGCCGAATTTTTGAAGGCAAACGGGAGGATTCGGGCATGGCTAAGATCAATATGCGACACGTAATGGCTGCTGCGGCGGTCATGGGATCGGCCGCGTTCATGGCGCCGGCCACGGCATATGCGCAGGCGACACGCACCTGGGTTTCGGGCGTGGGCGACGACGCCAATCCGTGCAGCCGCACCGCACCGTGCAAGACCTTCGCCGGAGCCATCTCGAAGACCGCGGCCAGCGGCGAGATCAACTGCATTGATCAGGGTGCCTATGGCGCCGTGACGATCACCAAATCGATCATGATCATGTGCGACGACGTGGAAGCCGGCGTTCTGGCCAGTGGCACCAACGGCATCGTCGTCAATGCTCCCGCCGATGCGGTGGTCTTCATCAGCGGCCTCGACATCAACGGTGCGCCCGTCAGTGCATCGGGTCTGAACGGCATCCGCTTCCTCGCGGGTGGCTCGCTGCACGTCCGTAACACCACCATCCGCAACTTCAACGGTGCCGGCCCGAACGGTAATGGCATCTCGTTCCAGCCCTCGGGTGACTCCAAGCTCTTCGTCGAGAGCTCCACCATCACGACCAACGGCACCACGACCACCGGCGCGGGCATCCTGATCCAGCCCACGGGCACCGGATCGGCTGCGGTGGTGATCACCAACAGCCGCGTCGTGCTGAACAACAATCTCGGCGTCAGCGTCAGCACCAACGGCAACACCGGCTCGGGCGTTGCGGTCACGATCGACGGCTCGACCCTCAGCAGCAACAAGACCGGCGCTTCGATCGTCACGCCGGCTGCAACCACCTCGGCGAAGATCATGATCGTCAATTCGACGATCGCGAACAACTCGACCTGGGGCATCCTGACCAGCGGCGCCACCGCGACCATCCGCGTCGGCAACACCACGATCACCAACAACACCACCGGTGTGCAGGCAGTCGGCGCGGGCGCAGGCCTGGGCATCCTGTCCTTCTCGCCCGCCAGCAACCGTCTGGCCGGCAACGGCACCGACGGCACCTTCTCGGGCACCGTT
The DNA here is from genome assembly GCF_012927115.1 of Sphingomonas sp. G-3-2-10. NCBI lineage: Bacteria > Pseudomonadati > Pseudomonadota > Alphaproteobacteria > Sphingomonadales > Sphingomonadaceae > Sphingomonas > Sphingomonas sp. G-3-2-10. The sequence continues at coordinate 1,296,820 of NZ_JABBFY010000001.1, forward strand.
CCGCTGCAATAAGCCGCAGCGATACGAACGAAGGGCGCGGCATCCACGGGGTACCGCGCCCTTCTTCGTTTCCGCTGCTCGGCTGCCGAGAATTGCACCGGATTGGCGTCAATCCCGATGCCGACGCGAGGAAATCCGATCCGTCGTCGCCATCTGGAAATATATAAATCTTTAAAAGTCAAACCATTGCGTGGTTAACTGAATTTCTTGTTTCTGACCCGTACCAGAGTTATCCTACCTCCAATTTTTTGAAGGCAACGGGAGGATTCTGGCATGATCAAGCTCACTATACGTCATCTTATGACCGCAGCTGCGGTCGCGGGAACGGCAGCGTTCATGGCGCCGACCGCCGCCAATGCACAGGCGACGCGTACGTTCGTTTCGGGCGTGGGCGACGACGCCAATCCCTGCAGCCGCACCGCGCCGTGCCGTACCTGGGCGGGCGCGATCTCGAAAACCGCAGCAGGCGGCGAAATGGATTGTCTCGATCCGGGCGGCTTCGGCGCGGTGACCATCACCAAGTCGATGACGATCCTCTGCGACTGGTCGGACGGCGGCGTCCTCGTCGCGGGGCAGAACGGGATCATCATCAACGACTCCGGTGCGGGCACTGTCCATGTCGTGCTGAGCGGCCTGAACATCGAAGGCCTCGGCTTCACCCAGACCAGCCCCGGCATCCGTGGCGTATGGTTCGTCTCGGGCGCTTCTCTCACGGTGCGCAACAGCACGATCCGCGGCTTCCGCGATCCCAGCAACGGCAGCGGCATCGCGTTCACACCCAGCACGCCGGCACGGCTGCTGGTCGATAATGTGTCGCTGAACGGCAATGGAGCGCCCGGCAGCGTCGGTGCAGGCATCATCGTCCAGCCGACCGGCGCAAACGGCGCAGCGACCGTGACCATCACCAACTCGCGCGTGTTCGACAGCCACAATAACGGCATCCTGTTCAACTCGAACGGCAACACCAGCGCAGCGGGTATTTCCGCGTCGATCACCAACACCACGTCCACCGGCAATGGCGGCGCGGGCATCGCCTTAGTGGGGCCAGCCAGCGGTTCGAACATCAAGGTGGTAGTGAACGGAAGCGACGTTTCGGGTAACTCGATCGGCATCGTGACCAACGGCCCCAAGGCGACGGCTCGCGTCGGCAATTCGACGATCTCGAACAACAGCTCGTTCGGCGTTCTCGCGGCGGGCGCCATCGCGCCGTCGGGCCTGTTCAGCTACTCGCCCGCCACCAATCTGCTGAATGGCAACGGCACCGACGGCACCTTCACCGGCACCGTCGCGGCGCAGTAAGCCATTCGCCGACGATATCGGGGCGCGGCGCTTCCGGGCGCCGCGCCCCCTTTCGTATCTTCAGGCGTTGCTGCGCGTCGCCTTGCGCATGAACTGGCCACTGACCACGCCGCGCAGCAGCGCGAAGCGATAGTCCACCGCCGCCTGCTGGCTTTCCCAGCCGTCTTCCGGCCAGGCGTCCACCAGCCGCCGCATACGGTCCAGATCGAGCGCGGCCACCGCTTCGGGCACCTGCTCCAGCCGATCGATCTCCTCGCGCAGCCGCGCGCGCGCGCCGCTCAGCCCTTCATGCCAGTCGATCACCTGCCGCCCCTTGCGCCGCTCGGCGATCACGCGGGCGGGAATACGGTCGGCGAAGGCACGCCGCGCCATCGCGCGGAACTCGCCCTTCACCAGAAACTGTTCCGTCGGCACCCGCAGACAATATTCGATCAGCCGCCGGTCCGCCGTCGGATCGCGCATGTCGATCCCCCAGCCCGCGATCCAGCCCTTGCCGTTATTGCCCATGTCGATCCGGTGCAGCGTACGCAGCCGCGCCGCCACCCCGTCCGCTCGCCTGCGCATCGCGGTGTCGAACCCGCGTTCGGCGCCCCGCTCGATCATCGCGGCGAGCCGGTCCGGCCGGATCGCGGTATAGGTGCCGATGTCGATCGTCGCCCCTTCCCGCCATCGCCGCAGCGCAACCCATAGCCGGCGCGGGATCTTCTCGCCGAACGCCTGGGCCAGCACGCCCGTCCAGCGCCCGCGTTTCGCCTTCACCAGCGCGCGGCCCTCGCGGAACAGGCGCAGAAACCGCCGTTTCGCAGCCAGTTCGCCAAACAGGTGGATCCCGTCATAGCTGATCGAAAGATTGCCCATCGTGCCATGCAGCACCACGCGCAGCTTCCGCTCGGCCGCCGCCACGTTGATCCGCTTCCAGAATTGCTGGACATGCGCATTGGCCAGCGGCCGTTCGAACAGGAAGAAGTCCCGATCCAGATCGTCCAGCACGTTGCGCGCGTCGGGGCGCACCAGCACGTGCTCGATATTGGGATGCATCGCCGCGGTCAGCGCCGCCAGTTCGCTCTCGTCGCCGATCGCGTTGGCGGGCAGCGGTCCGTCATAGCCCTTGCGCGGCACCGAGGTGAAGGCCGTCACCTGCCCGCCCGCGCCGGCCATCAGCCGCGCGGCGGTCGTCGCCACCGCCGAACTGTCCAGCCCCGCGCTCAGATGCGCACCCACCGCGCGCTCGCTGCCCCGCAGCCGCGCCGCGACCGCGCGATCGAAATGCCCGCGCAGTACTTCGGCATAGGCTTCCTCGTCGGCAAGCGTCAGCGGCGTCGTGTCGGGCTGCCAATGCCGCCGCGTCTCGATCCCGTTCCGGCCAATCGTGACGACATGCCCAGGCTCGACCCGGTCGATCCCGACAAAGAAGCTGCGTGGCCCGGTCTCGGGAAGCAGTGCGAGGAATTCGAGCGCCCGCTCCTCGTCCGGGGCATAGGGAATTTCGGCCAGCGCGTGCAGGCCCTTGGGCATCGACGCGAACGCCACGAAATCGCCGCCGCGGTGATAATGTAGCGGCCGCCCGCCCATCGCATCGCGCGCGAGCGTCAGTTCCGCCCGCTCGCTGTCCCACACCGCAAAGGCATAGTCGCCATACAGGTAGTCGAAGCAATCGCCCCGCCAGCGTTCCCACGCCGCCAGCACGAATGCCGCGTCGCACATCCGGCCCGCATCGCCCGGATCGATCCCGAGCGCCTCGGCCAGCCCCGTGCGATCGTCGAGCCGCACATCGGCGACCAGCAGGTATTGTCCATCGCCGCTGCGCAGCGGCTGCGCGTCGAAGCGATCCTCGGGCAGCGTCTCGAAGAGATTGCGGCCCATCGCGACCGCGCCGTCGTCGCGCAGGTCGCTCGCATCGGGGCCGTAGATGCGCTGGGCGTCGAGGACGCGGCGGCACCGCGCGCCTGCATCCGATCCGCCGAAACTCCAGACTCCCGCCAGCGCCGACATTCAGCCTCTCACGATGCGCGTGCCCGCGCCATCATCGCACGCGCAGCCAGTCCGGCAGGGAATCGCCACGCAACCCCGGCTCGCTGCCGCACAAATAGAAAAACCCGCCGGCCCGAAGCCGGCGGGTAAATCTGTCCGAAAACGGGACGCCCTAAAGCGTCGCGCGATCAGGAGAAGACGACGTCGTCCGCGAAGCTGTCGGTCGTGGTTTCGGCGCCACCGGCGCGAACACGACGCACTTCCGGACGCTGCCACACGGCGCGGTCCAGGCGCTGGGCAGTGCGCTTCGGCATATTGCGCGAGTCAGTCATACAAGCTCCCCTGAAATTGTCGCAGCAACTTACCGCAATTTGTCGCACTGATTCAAGTGCTCAATAATGAAAGCATGGCCAACGACTTGGAACGCCTCGATCTATATGCGACGGAGCCACATTGTTCGGAGGATCACATGGCGGCGGCAGCCCATCCTGGCTCAATGATGGAAACCGCGCCGTGCCCCGTCATGGGACCGGGGAGGCAGCCGCGCGGATCGCAAGCGGCTCCGTGGATGCGGATCCGGGCCGGAGAATGAGCGGCACACATCGCTACGCACTGTTCGGGCTCGTCATCGAATCCGCACTTTCGCTGCCGGAACTTCGTCAGGTCGAGTCCCCCGGCCCGCCCGACGTAACGGTCGGCTTCGGCCCGGTCGCGGAATCGAAATCGCTCCCCCGCGCCGCCGGACTGTCGCGCGGCGCGCCCGGCGGCGTGCTCGAAGTCCCCGAAGTCGGGCGATACGGCATCGCTCCCGGCGCGATCACCATCGAGCGCGCACCGGGCGCGACCGAGCGCAACTTGCGGCTGTTCCTGCTCGGATCGGCGATTGGCGCGCTGCTGCATCAACGCGGCATCCTTCCGCTTCACGCCAACGCCGTAGACATGGGCGGGTTCGCGGTCGCGTTCGTCGGCAAGTCCGGCGCGGGCAAGTCGACGCTCGCCGCCGCGTTCCACGATGCCGGCCACCCGCTGCTCAGCGACGACATCTGCGTGGTCACGCCCGCAGCCTCCTGCTTCGAGGTCCAGCCCGGCATTCCGCGCGTGCGGCTATGGCGCGATGCGGTTGAGCGCAGTGGCCGCGATGCGGAGACGCTCGACGCGGCGTTCGATGGCATGGACAAATATATCGTCCCTACTCTCGCCACCCAGGCCGAAGCGCCCCTGCCGCTCGGCGCGATCTATATTCTCGAAAATGGCGGCGAGACGGATTTCGCGATGCGTCCGCTCGGCGCAAGCGCGGGGCTGCCGGCGCTGGTCCACAACACCTATCGCGGCGCATTTATCCCGATCCTCGGCGATCCGCAGCGCCATTTCCAGACCTGCCTCACCCTCGCGCGCACCATCCCGGTCTTCGCGCTGAGCCGTCCGTGGGACGTCACTCGCATCGGCGAAACGGTCGATCGGATCGGCGCGCATCTCGCGGCCCTGCCGGATCAATAATCCCGCGAGTAGCGGATGCTCACGCTCGATCCGCCGAACGACCCCGTCTGCGACAGGATCGACAGCGCCCGGCTCAGCGCGATCTCGAGCTGGGTGGCGGTAAAGCCGCGCGCGTCGGTGATCACTTCGACATAGATGTCGTCGGTGATGTACTGGCCCGCCGCCAGCGCCGTGCCCCGGCCGCTGGTGTCGTCGGCGGCGAGGATGCGCAGCCGGTCGATGCCCACCGCCGAACGCAGCTGGCCGAGCGGGTTCAATCCGCCGCCCGATCCGCGCAGCGCATTGAGCGAAGCGGCAAGCTGGATCGCTTCGGTCGCCGACAGGTTGGTCACCGTGCTGCCGAACAGGATGCGCGACAGCACTTCCTCCTGCGGCAGCGCGGGGGTGGAGGTGAAGGCGATGCGCGGCGCCTGCGCCGTGCCGGTGATGTTCAGGATCGCGGTCACGCCCTCGGCATTGGTCGTCGCGCTGATGTCGATCGTCGGATTGTAGGTGTTGCCCCCTCCGAAACGGATCGTGCCGCGATTGACGGTGAAGCGCTTGCCCGCGAATTCATAGGTCCCGCGCACCAGCGTCGCGTTGCCGGTGATCTGCGGACTGGCCGAAGTGCCGCGCACGAAGATGTTGGCGCGCCATTCGGATTCCAGCCCCATGCCGTTGATGAACAGCTCGTTCTCGGCCCGGATACGCAGGTCGAGATCGAACCGGCCCATCGCCGCCGCCTGCGCGCGCTGCTCGGGCGTCTTGAACACGTCGCTCTTGCGCCGCACGCCGGTCAGCTCGGCCACGTCGGCCGCGCCTTGGCGGATCACTTCGTAGCGGGCGTTGGGGATATCGAGCGTACCCGCGATCTTGCCCCCGTTCGGGCCGCCGGTGATCGTGATCTTGCCCGTCGCGGTGGCCGACAGCGCGTCGCTGCGCGCCAGCCGGGCATTGTCGAGATCGGCGGTGATGTTCATCGGGAAGCCCGCGTCGGAAGACAGGCCGATCGTCCCGCTGGCCTTGACCGTGCCCGATCCCGCAACGGCGTTCATGCTGTCGATGATCAGGCTGTCGTCATTGAACCGGCCATCGATGCTCAGCTTCGACAGGCGCGTGCCATAGGTCTCGTTCTCATAGGTCAGGTTGCTCGCGCGGACGACGCCCGAGAAATCGGGCGCGCGCACCCGGCCGGAAAAGTCCGCCGCGATCCCGATCGGTCCGTCCACCTGCTGGTTGGCGAACCCGGCGAGCGAGAAGATCACCGCCGCCGGACCGTTATAGCGCACCCCGCCCGAAAGCGGCGCGGCAAGCAGCCGCTCCTGCCAGCTTCCCGCGCTCGGCCCCAGCGGGCTGAGCGTCGCGACCATCCGGCCCACGGTCGTATTGCCGCGCCGGATCAGCGCGCGGGCATCGCCGCCATCCTGGGTCAGCTTGCCGATGAAGACCATGTTCACCGGCACCGAGACCTGCGCGAGGCTGGCCCGGGTGAAGTTCGAAATCTCGATCCGGCCATTGGCGGTGGGGAAGCTGCTCGGCGTGGGCTGCGAGAAATCGAGGCTGCCCGTCGCCGTGCCACCGATGCCCAAGCCAGGGATGAAAACATTGGCCAGCGCCAGATCCATGCTGTCGACGCGCGTCTGGAAAGTCAGGCCCGCGCCATAGGTGCCGGCGATCCGCGCGCTGCCGCGATCGAAGGCGATGCGCGTCGGCATCAGCTTGTAGGTCGATCCTTCGAAGGTGATCCGGGCAGGCGCGTCCTTCGGCGTGCGGAAACCGACGCCGCCGCCCTTGCCGTCCACCGCGACCAGCCATTCCTTCGGCCGGAACAGGGCATTGGCCGCGACCTTGAACGGCACCCCCGACGATCCGTCGAGATAGGCCTGCGCCGTCCCGCTGCCGCCCTTGTAGTCGATCTTCACTCGCGCGGTCTTGACCGTGAAACCGCCGCTGCGCATCGCCGCGACCTGCGCGTCGGCGGTGATCTCCGGCGTGTCCTTCAGCAGCACATTGCCGCGGATGATCGCACGCCCGATGCTCAGCTCCGCCACGCCCGGGATTTTCGCATTGTTCGCTCGCGCGTCGAAATCGGCGCGCTGGATATTGCCCTCAGCCGAAAGCAGCGCATTGCCGGTCACGCCCGATCCGACGAAATCGAGCCGCCCTGCGAACGGCCCCGCCGGGACCTGTTGCAGCTTTCCGGTCACGTCCATCCCCGCAAAACGCCCGCTGCGGATATCGATCGTCAGCGCGTTACCGGTCTGCACCAGCACATTCGCGGTGAACGGCCCATAATCGGTGTCGCCCTTCGCATCGATCGCATAGGCGCCGCTCGGGCTGCCCTTCACCAGTGCTTCGAGATTGACGAGACCGACGCCGACACCCGGACGCGGCGCGCGCAGCGCCACTACGGGCGCGGTCAGCGATCCCGTAACCCGCGCGGTGATCGGGCCATAGCGCTCCGAATAGCCATCGGCGTTGAGCAGCAGCGTGCCGTTGGTGTCGTATCGTCCCGATCCGCCGGTGATGCGGAATTCGGGCGCGTTCAGCCGCAATTCGCTGAAGGTGACGATCCCGTTCTGGTCGAACCCGACCTTGGCGGTAGCGGCGGCATTGCCGCCCAGGAAGGTGCGCACCCCGTCGCTGAAGATGCGCGTGCTGGTGCCCGCGACATGGCCGCGAATGCCCCAGCCGCCGCCGGGTGCCGCATAGAGCTCGGCGTCGGTGGTCAGGTTGACCACGCCCACGCCGTCGATCTCGTAATCGTTGACCCGCCCCTTCAGCGCGCCGGCATAATGGCCATTGCCCAGATCGGCGGCAATCACCGCTGTGGCGTCGACCCGGTCGGACTTGAGCTTGAGATTGTCGGACAGCAACTGGTCGCCCGAAATGGCGAGGTCGCCCTGCACCGTCAGATTGGTCACCAGCCCGCCCGCCGCTTCGTTCAGCCCCGATACCCGCGCGGCCTTGGCCGTGATCGGCACCAGGATGCGATCGGCATCGACCCGCGCCTTGCCCTCGGCGAACAGTTTCTCGACCCGGATCTCGCCGAAGCCGAGGATTGCGGCCTGCAGCTTGTAATCAACGATCGGCCGCGCGAACTGGCCGTTGAGCAGCATCGCGAAACGCACGTCGCGGCCGACCAGGTTGGGCGCGATCGCGCCGGGAGTCAGCAGCACCGCTTCGGTGCGGAAATTGCCGAAGCTGTTGCCCGCAAAGTCGAGCAGACCTTCGGCGGTCACGTCGAGCGCGCTGGAGCGAAGGTGCAGCTTGGTATCCGCCTTGCGATCCGCCCAGGCGAGATCGAGCGCGATGTCGAGATTGGGGGACGCCAGCCGCTCGACGGCCCCCTTCATGTACAGGCCCGGATTGGCGATCCCTCGCACGGCATAGGTGCCGTCCTTCGCGGTGATCGCCAGATCGGCGAGTTCGGCGCCGCCCAGCGTGCTGACCGCCTGCCCCTTCCAGTTCTTCCAGCTGCCGTCGCCGGTGATCGAGAAGGTCAGCGGCTGATCCACCCCCGCCAGCCCGGCGACCAGGCCGTTGGCGGGCGCGTTCAGCCGCATGTCGATGTCGAGCTTGTCCTGATCGGGCACCGCGTCGAGCTTCACCGCCAGCAGGTCGCCGCCGGCGATCCCCGGCCCGCTCAGTGTGCCGCCATTGGCGTCGATCTGCGCTCGCCCGCCCGAGATGTGCGCCTTGCCCGCCAGCTTCGCGATGTGGCGCTTGCCGGTCACCGCAGTGCCGATCTCGATCCGGGCGATGTCGATCTTGCCGATGTCGATATCGATGTCGGGCAGCAGCGGTGCGTTGGGATCGCTGGTCGTCGATTTGAGCGCGGGTAGCCGGTCGAGCTTCACCAGCGGGCTGGTAAGCGAACGGACATCGACATGGTTGGACAGATATTGGAAAGGCCGCCAGTCCATCGCCAGTTCGGGCACGGTGGCGAATGCGCCCTTGCTGTCGCGCACCTCGACGTCGCGCAGCACCATTGCGCCGTACAGGGATCCGTCGATCCGGCCGACGCGGATGTTGAGGCCCGACGCCATCGTATAGTTGCTGATCTGCCGCGCGACGAATGCCCTGCCCGGCCCGGTGTTGATCGCCAGCAGCGTCGCGCCGAGGATCAGCGCGATCGCCACCAGCGTGATCGCCACCCATTTGGCGACGCGCTGCCACACCGGCCGCCGTTCGACGACGGTGACCGTCTCGGTCTCGGTGGCGGGGGCCTGCTCGGGCGTATCGGGAGCCATCAGAACGCCTGCCCGATCGAGATGTAGAGCGAAATGCGGGACTCACCCTGCTGCCGGTTGATCGGCGTAGCGACATCGACGCGAAGCGGACCGAAATTGGTGTAGAATCTACCGCCGATTCCGGCGCCGAACCGGATATTCTTGCCGGTCGGATACAGGCCCTCATACACCTGTCCCGCATCGATAAACGGTACAATCCCGAAGTTGCCGAACCGATACCGTGCTTCGATCGCGAACTCGGCGAGGCTGCGTCCGCCAACCGGCTTGCCGTCGGGCGAGCGGGGGCCGAGTTCCTGATAGCCGAAGCCGCGCACCGATCCGCCGCCGCCCGCGTAATAGCGCCGCGACGGCGCGAGGTCGTCGCGGTCGATGCCGGGGATCGATCCGACGCGGGCGCGCCCGGCGATCACGATGCTCGGCGTCACCGGATAATAGGCCGTGCCTTCTACCATCAGCCGGGCATAGGGCCGCGCCGCGCCGCGTACCGATGCCTCGGGGCTGACATTGGCCTTGATCCGGAACCCGCGCGTCGGGTTCAGCAGATTGTCCGAGGTATCGTAGCCGAGAAATGCCGGAAGCGCGCCGATCAAATAGGTGCCGCGATCGCGTACGCCGCGGTTGAAGTTGAACCGGTCCTCGTTCGACCCGACGATTTCCAGCCCGTAATAATAGGTCCAGCGCTTCTGCCAGATCGGCGTGGAATCGCGCGAAATGCGCGCGGAGAAGCTGCCCGTGAAGGACTCGTACGCATCGAAATTGCTGCGATTGACCGACAGGCCCAGCGTCAGCGTCCGGTCGCGCTGGCGCCAGTTCGAGCGGCGGAATGTCACGCTCGCCCCCTGCTCGCTGGTGCCGATCACGCCCGATGCGATCAGTGCGCCTTCGGGCGGGAACAGATTGCGGTGCGTCCAGCTCCCTTCGAGCCTGATGCCCTGCCCGGTGCTGTAGCCCAGCTCGCCCGCCAGGGTGCGGGGCCGCCCGGCGGTCTGGCGCACGAGCAGGTCGACATATTCGGTGCCGTCCGGCCCCTTCTCGCCCGTTCGCACCGGTTCGACCGAGACGGTGGAGAACAGGCTGGTCGCAATCAGCGCCTCACGCAGATCGTCGACATGGCGGCTGTCGTAAAGCTGGTCACGGCGGAAGCGGGCAAGCACCGCGATATGATCGACCCCGAACACCTGGCGGCGCCCTTCGGTCTGGAACCCGCGAAAGCTGGCGCGCGGCCCGACATCGACCGGCAGCGTATAGTCGCCGGTATAGGCGACCTCGTCGAGCAGGATGTCGCGCTCGCCCACCTGCGCAAAGGGATAGCCCTGTTGCGGCAGGCGCAGGCTCACATTGGCTTCCGCGCCCTGCACCCGGTCGGCCTCCAGCGGATCGCCGGTCTTGAGCGGCAGTTCGCGCAGGATCAGGTCGGCAGGCACGGTCGGATCGGCGACCACATCGATCGTGCCGATGCGATAGAGCGGTCCCGGCGTCGCGGTAATCACCGCCGCCAGCCGGCCCGAATTCTGCGGGCGCTGCTCGATCGTCGAGATCGCGGTCGCGTCATAATAGCCCAGCGACTGCATCAGCCGCAGCGCCAGCCGCTCATCCTCGGCCGCGCGAGCGGAGACCATCGCGGAATTCGCCGCCTTGCCCTTGCCACGCCGCAGCGCCGAGAGTTCGCGGAACCGGTCTTCGGCGCCGATCGCGTCCAGCCCGTCGACTTCCCATTCGTAGAACAGAACGACGGTCTTGCCGTCCTTCACGCCTTCGATCTCCGCGGGTGGCGCCAGCGCAAACTCCGAAAGCGGCGGCAACGCCTGCGCGAATTCCGGTTCTTCCTGCTTGATCGCTTCCAGCTTGCCTTCCAGCGCCGCGGTCAACCGCTCGAGCGCACTCGCGCTGGACTCAGTCGCGCCGGGCGTGGGGGTGATCGGCGTAAGCGGCGCGTCGATATCGTCGCCGATCGGCGGCATCGCAGCTTCGAACACGTCATCCGGAACGATGGTTTCGTCCTGCGGCTGGCTCTCGGCAGGCGGCGGTGTTGGAGCAGGCATGGGCGCGCCCTGTCCCGGCTGGCCCGGCGACGCGATCTGCGCGCACGCCACCCCCGGTAGAAACGCCACGCCGGCCAACAGCGCAGCGCAAACCCCTTTCACACCAACCCCTTTCAAACGACCCGCACGCCTCCCTCGGCTGTCCGTATAGCGGACATCCCCGCTGCGTAACGGCCCAAACACGATTTGGCTCCAAAACATGCGCCAAGTGCATCATTTGGCGCGACAACTGGCGGAACCTTCAGCGGTCGAGCGCCTCGACCCCGGCTTCGATCCGGTCGAGCATCTCGCTGAAGCGCGCGAGTTCGGCTTCGTCGATCCCCTCGAAAATGCGCCGCTCCATCTCCAGCGCCTTGGGGGCGATCTGTTCGTAAAGCGCCCAGCCTGCGCGGCTGAGCGCAAGCAGGTGGGATCTCTGGTCCTCTGGATTGGGTGCACGCTCCACCAGCCCGCGATCGGCCAGCGCGATCGCGGCGCGGCTGACCGTCACCTTGTCCATCCGCGTCCGCCCGCACAGCGCCTGCTGGCTCATTGCCCCGCCCTCGGCCAGCACGGCGACCAGCCGCCATTCCGAAATCTTGAGCCCGAACAGCGTGCGATAGGCCGTCGCGATCGCATCCGAAATCGCGTTGGACGCGATCGACAGGCGATAGGGCAGGAACTGATCGAGCTTCAGCGTAGTCATGCGTTCACCGTGGAACCTCGCGTGCGCCAATGCAACGCAGTGATGGAACCCTGCCCTTCACGGAACGTAGTACCGCGACGAAGGGCGACAATAAAACAACCCCATTTCCGCGAGTTAACATGTTCCAATGGAAACACGAAGCGCACGACCAGCTGGAGGCGCTTCTTTTCGATCACGTCCGGGACGCGGCCTTTCCGTGCGTCGGCGCCAAATCGGCGCTCGCGCGCGGCACGCTCGAAGTGCTCGCCTGCAACCGCATCGACAGCGCGTGGGACGATCTGCGCATCCATGACCGGCTGATGCACTTCGCCTGGGCCTATGCGCAGGACAAGACGCTGTTCCGCAGCTTCGCCGTGGTGTTCGACGGCCCCTGCGATCTCGACGAAGCCGCGTTCGAAGCCGCGCTCTGGTCCCGCGTCCAGTCGCTGTCCGACAAGGATGTGTGGCGCGGACAGGATTATGATCCGGCGGTCAGCCCCGATCCCGCCAACCTGCATTTCTCGCTCAGCTTCGGCGGCGAAGCCTTCTTCGTCGTCGGCCTGCATCCCCATGCCAGCCGCCCCGCCCGCCGCTTCGATCGCCCAGCGATGGTCTTCAACCTGCACGATCAGTTCGAGCAGCTGCGCGAAGCCGGCAAATATGAGGGCCTGCGCGAAAAGATCCTGATCCGCGACGAAGCGCTGGCCGGCGACCGCAACCCCATGCTCGCCCGCCACGGCGAAGCCAGCGAAGCGCGCCAGTATAGCGGGCGCATGGTGGACGAAAGCTGGCGCTGCCCGTTCAGCTATTCCGGAGACGAACGATAGACACGATCGAAATCCCCGAACGCAGCGGCACCGCCTTCCGGCTCGCCCGTGGCGAAACCCTCACCGTGATCGATCCGCGCGGCGAGCAGGTCGCCGATCTGCTCGCGTTCAACGCCGATGACGTGGACGAAGCCATCTCGTCGGGCCGCACGCTCGATTATGCCTCGCGCATCTATCTCACCACCGGCGACAAGCTCTGGTCGAACCGGTCGAACGTGATGCTGGAAATCATAGAGGATAGGGTCGGCCGCCACGATTTCCTGCTGACCCCTTGCTCCGCAGATACCTTCCGATTGCTCTACAAGGACCTGCCTCCGCATCGCGGCTGTTTCGGCAATCTCGCCGCCGCGCTGGAGCCCTATGGCATCGGCCCGGACCGTATCCCCACCGCCTTCAACTGCTTCATGAACGTGCCGGTCGATGGCGAAACCGGCGAACTCAAGGTGCTGCCCCCGATCAGCAAGGCCGGCGACCATATCAAGCTGCGCGCGGAGATGGATCTCATCATCGGCCTCACCGCCTGCTCCGCGCCGGATTCGAACGGCGGCAGCTTCAAGCCGATCCATTACCGCGTGGAATCGGCACAACGCTGAACGCAACCGACGATTGCAAAAACTGCAATGCTACCGGTAACATTACGCACTTGCGGAATCATCTGCTGCGGTGCACAAAGCACGTGCCTTTCAGGCATCCTCTCCTAAACCTTTCAAAGGCCGCCCTTCGGGGCGGCCGTTTTTTTTCGTCCTCCACCTCCCCCTCTAGGAGGACGAATCGGGGAGCGCCGGGCGGAAGGCTTTCCCCCTACATCGTCTCCGCCCGGCGCTCTTCGCCCGGAGAACCCTATTTCATCTGACGCGCGATCGCCTTGCGAGTGGCCGCACCATAAGGCGGCTTGAACCCGGCCAGCTTCGCCACGTCGATTTTCGGCTGGCGATAGATGCTGCGCGCATGGCTGAACGTCCTGAACCCCGCTTCGCCGTGATAGGCGCCCATGCCTGACGGGCCGATGCCGCCGAACGGCAGTTCCTCCATCGAGACGTGGAAGATCACATCGTCGGTGGTCACCCCGCCCGAAATCGTCCGGTCGAGCACGCGGCGGCGCTCGGTCGCATCCTTGCCGAAATAATAGAGCGCCAGCGGCCGGTCGCGCCGGTTCACTTCCTCCACCGCGGTTTCGATCGTGTCGTATCGCCGCACCGGCAGGATCGGCCCGAAAATCTCCTCCTGCATCACCGTCATGTCGTCGGTCGCACCGCGGATGATGTGCAGCGGCATCTTGCGCGAGTTCGAGGTGGCGAAATCCTCGCCCGCCGGATTGACCGTAATCACATCGGCGCCGCGCGCGCGGGCATCGTCGATCCAGGTGGTCAGGCGCTGATAATGCCGGTCGTTGATCACCGCAGTGTAATCGGGATTGGCGAGGATCGAGGGGTAGAAGGTCGAGGCTGCCCTGGTCAGCCCCGCAATCACTTCGTCTTCCTGTTCCGCGGCGACCAGCATGTAATCCGGCGCGAGGCAAATCTGCCCGGCGTTCATCATCTTGCCCATCACCACCCGCTCGGTGGCCTGCGCCAGATCGGCGCTGCGGCCGACGATCACCGGAGACTTGCCGCCCAGCTCCAGCGTGACGGGCGTGAGGTTATCGGCGGCGGCATGGAGGATATGCTTGCCGATTCCGGTCGCGCCGGTGAACAGCAGATGATCGAACGGCAATTCGGCGAACGCCTTGCCCACTTCCGGCCCGCCACTGACGAACGCCAGTTCCTCGACCGCGAAATAATGGCCGACCACTTCCTCGAACAAGGCCGCGACGGCAGGCGTATATTCGCTGGTCTTCACCATCGCCCGATTGCCCGCCGCGAAGATGCCGGCGAGCGGACTCATCACCAGATTGACCGGAAAATTCCACGGCGCGATCACGCCGACCACGCCCTTGGGCTGATATTCGACGCTGCCCTTCGCGCCGAGCAGGCCCAGCGGGAACATCACCGGCTTGCGCTCGGCCTTCGCCCAGCCCGCCATCTTCTTCATCGCGTGCTTCAGCGGCCCGATCGACGCGCCGATATCGGTGATCATCGATTGCTCGCGGCTGCGATGCCCGAAATCCTCGCTCAGCGCGTCGCAGAAACGGTCCGCATGATCGGTCACCATCGCCACCGCACGCTTCAGCCGGTCGCGGCGCACGTCCAGCGGCACGGGCAGTTCGGCCATGAACGCCTTGCGCTGCCGCTCGAGAATATCCCGCATCAAGCCATCCTCTCATATGCCTGGCCGAGCCATGTGACCCATGCCGCCGCTGCCAGCATCACGCCCAGCGGAAGCCGATCCTGCATCCCCATCGGCTTTCCGCCAAGCCTCAAAGCGGCGACCGCGCCCAGCCCGACCATGCACGCCGCCAGCAGCACCATCGGCAGCGCCTGCCAACCGAGCCACAATCCGATCGCGCCGAACAGCTTGGGATCGCCCCCGCCCAGCCCCTCGCGCCCGCGCAGCCCGCGATAGGCAGCCGCCACCAGCATCAACGAAGCGAAGCCGGCGATCCCGCCGATCAGCCGATCCTCGACCGGCGGCGCGAAGCCCGAAAAGGCCGTCATGATCCCCGTCGCGGCCAGCGCGCCGGTAAACAGGTTGGGCAGCCAGAACGCCGCCAGATCGAGCGCGCCCAGCGCAAGCAGCAGCCAGCCGAACACCGCCCCCGCCGCGCCCTCCGGTCCCGGCGCGACCAGCCCCGCCGACATGCCGATCGCCAGTCCCAGCAGTTCGGTGACAAAATGGCTGACCGGGATCGCCGCATTGCATCGCGCGCACCGCCCGCGCAGCGCGGCGAAGCTCAGCAGCGGCACCAGCTCGAACCCCCGCAGCGTCCTGCCGCAGCTGTCGCATTCGGACCGGTTCATCCCCGCCGACGAACGCTCCTGCGGCCAGCGGATCGCGATCGTCGCGATGAAGCTGCCGAACACTGCGCCCAGCACGCCGAGAAATACCGGCCAGATCCAGTCAGGCGTCATGCGTCTCGGGCGCCTTTTTGCGGATCAGGTAGCGATAGACGCCGAAGATATTGATCGCGAACAGCGCGAGGTTCTGGGACCATAATGCCTCGTCGCTCGACATCAGGGCCCCCGCGATCCAGCAGATGCTGGAAAAGACGAACAGCGCGAAGCCCCAGCCCGTCACGCGCCGCCCGAGATCGAACGACACCATCAGTGCCGCTATCACGCCGCTGATCGAGGCGGACCATTTGAGGATGTCGACAAGCGTCATTGCCCGGTCATAGCGAGTTGCCAAACCGCTCGATACCTGCACGATGACCAGACCGGCGAATCCGAAACGGGGGGAATTTCATGCTGTCGCGGCTTCCGGCCATGCTTGCCGCTGCGCTGATCGCCGCGCCCCTGCCCGCCACGGCGCAGGATATGCAGCCCCGCTCGGTGATGAGCGCGCGCGACAGGGACAATCGCGAGATCATCCTGATCGTCAGCGACGCCCGGCCCGGAATGGAGCGGCCCTATCGCGGCGTCGTCGCCTGGGCCGGTGCGCCCGATCGCTACTGGACGATGACCTTCGGAATGGACTGCACCACGCGCGCATTCACCCGTGGCGGCTGGAACGCGTGGAATCTCAATCGCCAGAAGATCGACAACAGCTTTCCCATCGACAACCTTTATCGCGGCTATATGGCGTGGCTGGTGGCCAGGATAGTGTGCGACCGGAACGAATATTTCCGGATCACCGGGCACGAAGCGTCGGTTCAGTTCGCGCTGGATTTCCTCGCCGAAGAGCGCTGATTCGAGTCAGGGCACCACTTCGTTGGGGTCGGTCCCCCAGATATGGCTCTGTTCGACATAGCCGCCGCGCCCGCGCACATCGAAATAGCACCAGCCCTGCCGGCACCGGCTGATCCGCCCGACCACACCCGGCGCCGCGCGCCAGTTGACCCGCGCGCCGAATTGCGGCTGGGCGCGAAGCTCGGCCACGCGTCCCACGATCATCGCGGTGCGCGTGTCGCTCAGAAGGTTGACCTGCATCCAGCCTTCGGTCCCGTCCGGGTCCTGCACCTTGCGCCATTCGCCATAGACGTCGATCACCCGGATCGGCAGGTCCTCGCGCTGATAGAGCCAGCTTGCCGGATAATTGCGCCCCGGGCCGGTGCGCATCCGCGCCTTGCCGGCCGCGATCGATGCGAAATAGGGCGGCTTGCGCTGCGCCCAGGCCTCGCCCGCGTCGAGCACGGTCAGGCTCAGCGCCGCCGCGCCGAGGATGATCCAGCTCCACAAACGCATTTCGCCCCCTCGCAAAAACACTGCCGTCATTCCCTAGCCCGAGCGCGCCCGCGCCTTCAACCCGTTGACTGCGCCCTCGCGGAAGGCCAATCCGCCCGCAATGGCACATCCGGCACGCCCTTCGCACCCCAAGGTCACCGTCACGCGGGCGCTGCCCGAATCGGTCGAGGCTCGGATGAGCGAATTGTTCGAGGTGTCGCTGAACCGCGATGACATCGCGATGAACCGCGAACAGCTTGCCGCCGCAATGGCCGATACCGACGTGTTCGTGCCCACCGTCACCGACCATATCGACGCAGCGCTGATCGAAGGCGCAGGCGAACGGCTGAAGCTGATCGCCAATTACGGCGCCGGCGTCGATCATATCGACCTCAAGGCCGCCCATGCGCGCGGGATCACCGTCACCAATACGCCCGGCGTGCTGAGCGAAGACACCGCCGACATTGCGATGGCGCTGATCCTCGCTGCGCCGCGCCGTCTGGTCGAAGGCGACAAGCTGGTCCGCGCGGGCGAATGGACCGGGTGGAAGCCCACCGGGATGCGCGGCCACCGCATCGGGGGCAAGAAGCTCGGCATCCTCGGTCTCGGCCGCATCGGCCAGGCCGTCGCCGCCCGCGCCCGCGCCTTCGGCCTGCAGATCCATTATCACGGCCGCCATCGTGTGCCCGAAGTGCTCGAGGCCCAGCTCGGCGCGACCTGGCATCCCGGCCTCGATACGATGCTCGAGACCGTCGACATCCTGACGATTCACACGCCGCATACCGATGCGACGGAATTTCTGATCGATGCCCGCCGCCTCGACCTGCTCGGCCCCAATGGCTGGCTGATCAACACCGCGCGCGGTGAGATCGTCGATCCCGAGGCGCTGGCAATGGCACTGGAAACCGGCCGGATCGCCGGTGCCGGCCTCGACGTGTTCGTCGGCGAACCCGCGGTCGATCCGCGCCTCACCGCGCTGGAGAATGTCATCGTCCTCCCCCATCTCGGCTCCGCGACCTTCGAGGCGCGCGACGCGATGGGCGCCAAGGTGATCCTCAATGTCCGCGTCTGGGCCGGCGGCGACCGCCCCCCCGATCAGGTCCTGGAAGGCTGGATCTGAGCCTTTTTACTTCACGACGACTGTCGTTTTACTCCGGTTCGGAGGCATTCGACTCCGGTTAACCATGTCCGGTAAGATGTCGGAAATCTGCATCACTCAGTATTTACCCCTAGGTAATATCACTTGGGGGCGGGTGTCATGCAGCAGCGGGAATCGAGACAGGCGGTGATCGTCCTGGCCCAGATGCGCGGTCGCGACTGCTGGTCCGACATCACCATCCGCAACATCTCGCCGCACGGCATGCTGATCCTTGCCAGCCGCCCGCCCAAGCCCGGCGATTATGTGGAGATCCGCAAATCCTCACTCGTCCTCGTCGGCCGCACGGTCTGGGTGAAGGGCAAGGCGTTCGGCGTGCGGCTGATCGAACGGCTCAACTTCAACGCGCTGCTGAAGGCCGCGAACGAAAGTTTCGCTGCGGGCCGAACTTCGGTCGATTTTGCGGTTCGCGAAACCTCGCCGAAGGTCATCCAGCCGGATCCTGTTTCACGCGGTGGAGCGACTCGTGCCGTCACCTGGCTGATTACGGCGACGTTCCTGACACTCGCAATCATATGCGCGACGATCGAAAGTGGCATTGGCACGCCTCCGTAACGAGTTACGTACCACTACCTAGTCCGAGCGAGCATCCGGCTACGATCACTCTGAAATAGCCTGATTTTTTCATTTCGGCGCAGAAAGTTAACAGCGCCTTCGCCATCTCGGCCAACCTTCAGGTAACTGCCAGAACGCCAAGGGTAACCGGTGTCCAGAGAAAATGGGCACGACCGGGGCTTTGGGGGTTCAAATGCATCGACGCGAACAACGGGTGGAAATCGTTCTCGATGCGCAGATGCGACTGGACCTGGGCTGGACTCATGTCTGGATTCACAATCTTTCTGCGCACGGCATGTTGTTGTGGGCCAGCCATCCCCCGCGGCCGGGTAGCTATATCGAACTCCGCAAGGCGGCCGAAACGATCATCTCCAGAGTCGTATGGGTGCGCGAGAAGTACTTCGGCGTTCGTACCGAGGCACTTCTGGATATTCGCACGCTGCTGCGCGGGACAGCGAAACCTCCGGCCGCTCCCCCCAGCGCCGGCGCAACGCGCACGGCGACGTCGCAACTACAGGCCGAAACCTCCCCGAAAGCCGGGCATGTCCCCACCCCGCTCAGCCGCCTGGCGGAATTCGCCGCCATCACCGTCGCCACGGCCGCCGGGGCTGCGGTCACGGCGCTGCTGACCTACGATTTCCTCGCTGGCGTGTTCGCGGTCATCAATCGGCGGCTCACCGGCAGCGGCTGACGCTCAATCGCCGGTCAGGATGCGATCGACGAGCTGCTTCACGGTCGGGACGAAGCCGTTCGAATAGAACGGGTCCTTCTTGAAATTATACGCGGCATGACCCGCGAACATCAGGTTTTCGTCGGTGGGGCCGCCGTGAGCGATGTCCTGCAGCGTCTTCTGGATGCAGAAGCTGCGCGGATCGGCGAGGCGGCCGGTCGAGTTGGTCTCGGTATCCGCCCAGCTCGAAAAGGCGCACTGACTCAGGCAGCCCATGCAGTCGGCCTGGTCCTTGCGGATGATCTGCTGCTCGTCGGCGGTGACGAACACCAGCGTGTTGTCCGGCGTCTTCAGCGCATTGGTGAAGCCCAGCCCATACCATTCGCGCGCGCGCAGCAGGTCGTTGCGGGTCACCCAGAAATTCTTGCCCTTCACACCCACGTCGAGCTGGAAGGTGTGATCCCCCGCGCTCTCGGTCGAATAGGCGATCTGGCGCTCGCTGCGCGCCTCTAGGTTGCGCAGGAACGGGTTCTTGACCGCGCTCGAATAGAAACCGGTCGGCGAGAAGCGGTGCAACAGCACTTCGCCTTCCTCGATCAGCGTCAGCTTCGACTTCCACGTCTCCGGGATCGGGCTTTCCTGGGTCAGCAGCGGACGGGTGCCAAACTGGAAGACGATCTGGCCCAGTTCGGGATTGTCGATCCAGTTGTTCCAGTCGCGCAGATACCAGACGCCCCCGGCCATCACGATCGGCACGCTGTCCGGAATGCCGCCCTCGCGCATCACGTCGCGCAGTTCCTTGACGCGCGGATAGGGATCCTGCGGCTTCAGCGGGTCCTCGGCGTTGGACAGGCCGTTATGCCCGCCCGCCAGCCACGGATCCTCATAGACCACCGCCGCCAGCCATTCCGCCGCCTTGCTGTACGCGCGCTTCCAAAGCGCGCGGAAGGCGCGGCCGGAGCTGACGATCGGCAGATAGTTGACGTTGTACGACGCCGCGATCTCGCTGAGCTTGTAGGGCATCCCCGCGCCGCAGGTGACTCCGGTCACCATCCCGCGCGTCCGCTCCAGCACGCCGTGCAGCACCCGCTGCGCGCCGCCCATTTCCCACAGCACGTTGATATTGATCGCGCCCTTGCCGCCAGCGATCTCATAGGCCTTCTTCACCTGCTGGACCGCACCTTCGATCGCGTATTCCACCAGTTCCTCATGCCGCTCGCGGCGGGTAAGCGCGCGATAGATCTGGGGAATGATCTTGCCTTCGGCGTCATAGCTGTCGGCATTCACCGCGCTGACCGTGCCGATGCCGCCTGCCGCAGCCCATGCACCCGCGCTGGCGTGGTTGGTCGCCGCGACGCCCTTGCCCCCTTCGACGAGCGGCCAGACTTCACGGCCACCGTACATGATGGGCTTAAGACCTTTGAACACGCTTCCTCCAACCTAGTATGACAATTCCGCTAGACCGATAGCTGCGCGGAATCGAGTAATATCGTTTCAGCCGAGGATTCCCGGCCGTCCCATCGCTTCGCCATAGAGCGCCGCATAGGCACGGATCATGTCCGCCTCACCAAACAACGCACGGGCGCGCTCGCGGTTCGCTTCGCCGATCGCCTTGCTGCCTTCGGGATGCTGGGCAAGGATCTCGATGCGGTCGCGGAACACCACGGCATTGCGTTCCGGCGACAAATACTTCCGATTTGGCTCGGATACCATATGTTCGATATCGCCCACGGTGGAGGCGACTACGGGCAGCCCGGCGGCCATCGCCTCGATCACCGAAATCGGCGCCTGCTCGCTCAGCGACGTGAGCGCGAAAATGTCGAACAATCCGACGAACCGGTGCGGATCGGACAGGAAACCCGGCAGGATCACCTTGCCCTCCAGCCCCATCGCCTGAACCGCATTCTCGATATTGGCCCGTTCCGGCCCCTCGCCGACGATCACCAGCTTCATCCGCGTGCTCATGCCCGCCACGGCGTGCACCAGCAGCGGCAGATCCTTCACCGGACGCAGGCCCGCAATAGTGCCGATCACCACTTCGCCCGGCTTCTTCTCGAACCCCGGAATTCCCTTCGGATCGGGCTTCTTCGCATACAGCTCGGTACGGATGCCGTTGGGAATGCGGCGCAGACGGTCGGGCGTGACGCCCCACTGGCTCTGCGCGATTCCCTCCAGCACGGTGGACGGCACCACCAGCGCGTTGGCGGCCTTCAGCGCGATCTTGCGATACAGGTTCCGCACCGGGTTGAGCCGCGTCGCCTCGTCGGCATTGAAGCCGTCCTCATGATGCACGATCGGCGGCGCGCCCTTGCCGAACACCCGCGCGGCCATCGCTCCGTCGATCGCGCCCCAATTATAGGTCAGCACCAGATCGAAGCGCCGCATGAAGCGCGCGATATCCTCATAGCGCTTCACCGAGGGCCGGCCGGTCAGCGGCGGCGGGTTCTGCGCGATCTCATACTTGATGCCCTTGTCGATCGCATCGCGCGCGGCGAGCTGATCGGGCATCGCCGAAACGATCGTATGCCGCGCCCGGTCGCCGAACGCGTTCATCAATCGAACGGCGCGCGCTTCTTTCCCGCCCATGTTGAAGGTCGAGTGGAGATGGAGAATGTGGATCGGCATCGTGGCGCGGTGCTTTAGCGGGGAAAATTCACATCGTCATCCCGGCGAAAGTACGATGACCAGCGCAGAGGGATTTCAGGCGGCCATTGTCGCCTTCGCCACCTTGGCCAGCAGCTTGTCGATCGCCTTCACCACCTCGGGTTCCTCCAACGTCGGCGCATGGCCGGTGCCGGCAACCGTCACCAGCGCGGCGCCGGGCACATAGGCAATCATCTTCTCGGCGGTCGCGGGGCTCAGAATGTCCGATTTCTCGCCGCGCACCACCAGCATCGGCTTGCCCTTCAGCCCGTCGAGCGTCGGCCACATATCCGGCCCGGCCTCATTCCCCGGCACGCGAAACGGCTCGGCGATCTTCATGTCGTAATCCAGCACGATCCGGCCCGAACTGTTCAGCCGGTACAGCCGCTTGGCCATCTTCAGCCAATCCTCGATCCCGAAGCCGGGATAGCAATCGACATTGCCTTCCTGCACCCCGCGCGCCGCGTGCATCCAGGTCGGGTGCTGCACTGCCTTGCCCACATAGGTGCGGATGCGCGCCAGCCCGCTCGCTTCCAGATCCGGCCCGACATCGTTCAGCACCGCGCCGGCCAGCTTGCCGGCATCGGTCGCCGCAAGAAGCATCGTCACGATGCCGCCCAGCGAAGTCCCTACCGCCACGAACTTGTCGATCTTCAGCTCGTCGATCAGCGCATCGACATCCTGCAGATAGGTCAGCGGGACATAGGTCATCGGATCCTTGGCATAGGCGCTTTCGCCCCGCCCGCGGAACTCGACCAGAATGACGCGCCATTCGCCCGCCAGCCGCTCGGCCAGCCCTTCATAGTCGCGAACGTTGCGGGTCAGGCCCGGGAAGCACAGGATCGGCGGGCGATCTTCCCGCCCGGGATAGTCGCGGTAATGCAGCCGCAGCCCGTCCTTGGACCACCAATATCCGTCCGAATACCCATTCAGGTTGCGCCGTTCACCCATCGGTCCCCATATCGCCGCATGGACTTCTCTCCGCAACAGGCGATCCTCACCCTAGGCGACGCATTCTACGATCCGGTCGCCCCGGCCGATTTCCCGCAGACGATCCTGCGATTCCGTAACGACCGCGCGGCGGCGACGGTCGGGCTGGAGGGGTTGAGCGACGAACAATGGATCGCCCATTTCGGCCGCTTCCAGCCGTTCGAGGGCAGCCTGCCCCGCCCGCTGGCGCTGCGCTATCACGGCCATCAGTTCCGCGTGTACAATCCCGATATCGGCGACGGGCGCGGCTTCCTGTTCGCGCAGATGACCGGAGAAGACGGCCGGCTGATGGATTTCGGCACCAAGGGTTCTGGCCAGACCCCGTGGAGCCGCTTCGGCGACGGCCGCCTGACGCTGAAGGGCGGCGTGCGCGAGATCCTCGCCACCGAAATGCTTCAGGCGCTCGGCGTGAACACGTCGAAGACCTTCTCGCTGATCGAAACCGGCGAAGCGCTTCATCGCGGCGATGAGCCCTCCCCCACCCGCTCCGCGGTGATGGTCCGCCTGTCGCACAGCCATGTTCGCATCGGCACCTTCCAGCGGCTCGCCTATCTCAAGGATACGGAATCGATGCAGGCGCTGGTCGATTACGTCCTGCGCAATCTCTACACGGTCGATCCCGGCGAGAACCCCGCGCTAACCCTGCTCCAAAATTTCATCCCGCGCTGCGCCGAACTCGCCGCGAGCTACATGATCGCGGGTTTCGTCCACGGCGTGCTCAATACCGACAATATCAACCTCACCGGCGAGAGCTTCGACTACGGCCCGTGGCGTTTCACTCCAGAATGGGAGCCGGGCTTCACCGCCGCCTATTTCGACCAGCAGGGCCTCTATGCATTCGGCCGCCAGCCCGAGGCGATCTTCTGGAATGTGATGCAGCTTGCGGGCACGCTGCGCCTGCTCTCCGACGAAGCGCCGCTGATCGCCGCGCTCGACACCTTCCCGGACGCCTATGAAGCCGCGCTCACCGCTGCGATGATGCGCCGCCTCGGCATCGCCGCCACGCCGCTCGCCAACCCCGCGGCGCTGATCCTCGCGATCGACAGCACGCTGCGCGAAACCAGGCTGCCGATCGACCGCTTCTTTTTCGACAGCTTCGGCGGCCGCGCGCCAGACGGCGCGGCCTTCGACGAAATCCGCGCCCTGATCGCCGATTTCGTGCCGGTGCGGACGCGCGATCATCCCTACTGGTCCGATGCCGGGCCCTGCTCGATGCATATCGAGGAAGTCGAAGCGATCTGGTCCGCGATCGACGAACGCGACGATTGGGGTCCCCTCCACGCCAAAGTCGCCGCAATCCGCCGTATGGGAACGGCACTCGCCTAGCGGGTGTGGCGTCTCGCTTCGATTTGGTGCAATAGCGCCTGACTGTCTCAGAAAGCCGACCAAAAACCTAAATGCCCGGCCTCGAAATCATCTCGACCGAACCCGCGACCGGCGCGGTTCTGTGGCGCCAACCCGCAGGCGATGCCGACACCGAAGTCGCACACGCACGCCGAAGCTGGGCCGAATGGGCCGCGCGGCCGCACGCCTATCGCATCGAAGCGATGCGCCGCTTCGCCAATGTCGTGCGCCAGAAAGCGGACGCCTTCACCGACCTGCTCGCCCGCGAAACCGGCAAGCCGATCTGGGAAGCCCGCACCGAAGTCGAAACGGTCATCGCCAAGGTCGACATCTCGGTCGCCGCCTATTCGCAGCGCACCGGCCAGACCCGCATCGAAGCGCCGATGAACACCCGCGTCGCTCTGCGGCACAAGCCGCACGGCGTGCTCGCGGTGCTAGGCCCCTATAATTTCCCGGCGCATCTGCCCAACGGCCACATCGTCCCGGCCCTGCTTGCGGGCAATGCGGTGGTGTTCAAGCCATCCGAAAAGACACCCGCCAGCGGCGCGTTCCTCGTCGATTGCTATCACGCCGCGGGCATCCCCGAAGGCTGCGTCCGCCTGCTGATCGGGGGCCCCGATCAGGGCAAGGCGCTCGCCTCGCATCCGGATATCGACGGCCTGCTCTTCACCGGCTCGGCAAACACCGGCATCGCGCTCAACCGCGCCTTCGCGACCAAACCCGAAAAGATTCTCGCGCTCGAAATGGGCGGCAACAATCCGATCATCGTGTGGAACACGCCCGATCTCTATTCGGCCGCGGTCCTCATCGTGCAGTCGGCCTTCACCACTGCCGGCCAGCGCTGCACCGCCGCGCGCCGCCTGATCGTCGATCAGAAGCTGTACGATCCGCTGATGGCCGAAGTGAACAAGCTCACCGGACGCCTGATCATCGGCGAGCCCCATGCCGATCCCGCCCCGTTCATGGGTCCGGTGATCGACAACGACACGGCCGACATGCTGACCGAGAGCTTCCTGACGCTCTCCACGATGGGCGGCCGTCCGCTGCGCCATATGGAACGCCCGATCGAGGGCCGCCCCTTCCTCACCCCCGGCATCATCGACATGACCGCAGCACGCGAAGCGCCCGACGTCGAGCTGTTCGGCCCGATCCTCCAGGTCTATCGCAAGGAGACGTTCGAGGATGCGATCATCGAAGCGAACAACACCCGCTACGGCCTCTCGGCATCGCTGGTGAGCCAGGAGCCCAAGCTGTACGACCAGTTCTGGGCCAATATCCGCGCCGGCATCGTCAACTGGAACCGCCCGACCAACGGCGCCTCCAGCTCGGCCCCGTTCGGTGGCGTGGGCTGGTCGGGCAACCACCGCCCCAGCGCCTTCTACGCCGCGGATTACTGCGCCTATCCGGTGGTCAGCTCCGAAGCCGAACAGGCCCGCGCGGCGATGGGCGTAGGCCTGAGGGACGCCTAGTAAATTCCTCCCCGGCACGGGGAGGGGGACCAGCGAAGCTGGTGGAGGGGCCGCCGGGCGAAGCACGGCGGGGCAACACTCGCCCCGTCCCGCCGACCTCGGGAAATACTTCCTCACAATCCCGCCCCGCCTCCCCCTTGAAACCTTCCGCCCCTGCCCCTAGTTTGATCCTTGCGGGACCGGGCCCCTCTGGCGGCTGCTTCACCTGAAGCGTCGTGATGTCGGACCGCATCGAGCAAGCTCGGTGCATGGTTCGTTTTGGCTCCCAAGGCCCAAAAACCTCCTCACCACCGAACCGGCTCGATCGATGAACAATCGATGGAGTGGCTAGTATGAGTGACCTGATCCAGCGCCTGATCGCGGCGCACCAGATTTTGAACCGCGAGATCCGCCGCGAGCTTTCGCGCCGTCTCCCCGATCAGCTCCGGCTGAAGCGGCTCAAGATCGAGCGGCTGGCGATCAAGGACCGGCTGTTCCGGCACTTTCCCGATGCAAGCGAAATGCACCGCGTGGTGCGTGGCGTGATCCGCCGCGCGCGTCACGCATAGGAGTCAAAATGGAAAACTTCTCTCAGTTCAACCGCACTGCCGCTGCCGGCGCGCAGGCCCGTTTCGATGAGGGCCTGCGCAAGCACATGCTCGGCATCTACCGGAACATGGGTATCGGCTTGCTGGTCACCGCGCTCGTCTCGATGGGTGTCGCCAGTTCGCCGGCGGCGCTTGCGCTGATTTTCGGCACCCCGCTCAAGTGGGTGGCGATGTTCGCTCCGCTGGCCTTCATCTTCTTCTTCCAGTTCCGGATCGAGCGGATGACGACGGCCGGCGCCCAATTCGCCTTCTTCGCCTTCTCGGCGGTGATGGGCGTGTCGATGGCGGCGATCTTCGTGGTCTATACCGCGACCAGCATCGCCAGCGCCTTCTTCGCGGCTTCGGCGATGTTCCTGGGCCTGAGCCTCTGGGGATACACCACCAACCGCGACATCTCCGGCTGGGGCAGCTTCCTGTTCGTCGGCCTGCTCGCGCTGATCGGCGTCAGCATCGTCAACATCTTCCTCGGCTCGGGTTCGCTCCAGATCCTGATCTCGGCGATCGGCGTGGTGATCTTCGCCGGCCTGACCGCCTATGACACCCAGCGCATCAAGAGCGAGTATATCGCCTATGCCGGGCATCAGGGGCTCGAGAAGATGGCGGTAATGGCGGCCCTGTCGCTCTACCTGAACCTGATCAACATGTTCCAGTTCCTGCTGGCCTTCATGGGCCAGCGCGAGGAGTAAACGCAGATGTCCGGTAATTTCACCTGCCCCGTCGACGGCACCAAGCTCGTCGCGATGGAGCGTCAGGGGATCGAGATCGATCATTGCCCCTCTTGCCGGGGCATCTGGCTCGATCGCGGCGAACTCGACAAGATCATCGAGCGGAGCGCGGCGCAACTGGCGCCCGCTCCGGCGCCGGCCCCGCAGCCGCAGCCGCAGCAGTATGACCGCCAGCCGTCCTACGACCGGCAGCCGCACTATGATGATCGCCGGCCGCATTATGGCGACCAGCATCACTACAAGCACAAGCGCAAGAAATCCTTCTTCGAGGAGCTGTTCGACTAGTTCCGGCGAAGGCGCCGCCGGCCTGGCCCCCTTGGCCGGCGGCGTTCCCATCTCAGGCCCATTCCGGCGGGTGGACATCCCCGCCGCAATTTTCGGCTCCATAATCCCGAACGCAAATGGTAAGGCCAATTTTGGCACAATGCGCGGGGAGGAACCGAGTGGTATTACCAGAAGTCAGCGTCACTCGCCGGGCATTGCTCGCGGGCTCCGCCGCGACCGCCGCGACGCTCTCCGTGCCTGCTCTGGCAAACCCGATCGAACGCTTTCCGATCTGGCCCGGTTCGCCTCCCGGCGGCGAAGGGCTCAGCGTGCGCGACGAAGTGGTCAAGCGTTCGCCGAACGGCCCGGCCGACGACATCGCCTGGCCGCATGTCGCGACTCCCATGCTCAACGTCGTGCCCGCGCCCGTGCCCAATGGCGGCGCAATCCTCTATATTCCGGGCGGCGGCTATGCCCGCGTGGCGGTGGGCCGCGAGGGATCGTCGATCGCCCGGGCCTTCGCGGCGCGCGGCTACACCGTGTTCGAGCTGCTCTACCGCCTCCCGCGCGATGGCTGGGCCGCCGGGCCGGACGTGCCGTTGCAGGACGCCCAGCGCGCGATGCGGCTCATCCGCGCCGGCGCGGCCAAATGGCGGATCGATCCCGCCCGGGTCGCAGCGATGGGCTTCTCCGCCGGGGGCCATCTCACTGCCCGGCTCGCCAGCCGTTCCACGCTGAAGACCTATGAACCCGTCGATGCCGCCGATGCCCAGCCCGCGCGTCCCGCCGTCGTGGGGCTGTTCTTCCCGGTCATCACCATGACCGATCCCGTCGCGCACGCCCATTCGAAGCGCGAGCTGCTGGGCGGGAACGCGACGTCCGATCGCATCGCCCGCTTCTCGGCGGAGAACGGCCTGCCCGCCGATATGCCGCCAACGCTCGTCGCCCATGCCGCCGACGATCCGGTGGTCAGTCCCGCAAACAGCCTGACGATGTTCGCCGCGCTCCAGGCTGCCCGTATCCCGTCCGAACTGCACATCTTCGAGAAAGGCGGCCACGGCCTGCCCCTCAGGGAAGCGGGCAAGGACCATCCCTGGCCGGGCCTGTTCGAGCGCTTCGCGCGCAATCACGGGCTGTAACCGCACGGGCCTGCATCGCCCTTCCAAAACCCGCTCCGCGCGCTATCCTCGCTGCAAATCAAGATCGGAGAGGGGCAAGAGATGATCACCAGAAGGTCGATCCTGACCAGCGCAGCGGCCATTACGACAACGTTGACTGTGCCAACCGCCGCCACGGCGAAACCGGCCTCGTTCGTCCGCCGCGACGGTGCGAAGCTCACCCTCGACGGCAAGCCCTACCGCTTTGCCGGCGCGAACCTCTGGTATCTCCCCTGGCTGGGCGCACCCGCCGTCTATGGCAATCGCGACCGACTCCGCCGCGAGCTCGATACGCTGGCCGGGATCGGCGTCACCAACCTGCGCATCGCCGCGGGCGGGGAGGATTCGCCGCTGAAGAACTCGGTGAAGCCCGCATTCCGCACCAGCGGCAAGGCGTGGAACCCGGATCTCGTCGCCGGCCTCGATTACACCCTTGCCGAGATGAAGCAGCGCGGGATGCACGCGGTGCTCTACCTCACCAATTTCTGGGAATGGTCGGGCGGGATGATGACCTATTTGTCCTGGGTGAATGGCGGGAAGTTCATGGACATGAACGACCCCGCGCATCCCTGGCCCGAATTTCCGAACATGACCGCGCAATTCTACGCCAGCGACGCAGCGGTCGGCCTCTATCACGACTGGGTCCGCTACATCGTCGAGCGGCATCGCGGCGATCCGACGATCATGGCATGGCAGCTCGCCAACGAGCCGCGCCCCGGCGGCGACGCGGCGGTCGCGGCCCGGTTCGGCCCGGCCTATAATCGCTGGATCCAGAGCACGGCGAAGCTGATCAAGTCGATCTCGCCCGATCATCTCGTCTCGACGGGGAGCGAGGGGCTGAAGGGCGCAGTCGAAAGCCTCGACGTGCTGCGCGCCGCCCATGCCTTTCCCGAGATCGACTATCTCACCGCGCATATCTGGCCGCTCAACTGGAGCTGGGTCGATGCGAAGGACCTGCCCGGCACCCATCATGCCGGGGCGGCAAAGGTGGCGGAATATCTCGAGCAGCACGAAACGCTCGCGCGCGAGATGGGCAAGCCGCTGGTGATCGAGGAATTCGGCTATCCGCGCGACGGCGGCGGCTACGATCCGCAGGCCAGCACCGCGTTCAGGGACCGCTATTACCGCCAGATCTACGCCGCCGTCCTCGCCAGCGCGCAAAAGGGCGGACCGGTCGCGGGCAGCAATTTCTGGTCCTGGAACGGCGAGGGCCGCGCGGTGCATGGCGACCACCGCTTCCGCACCGGCGACACGTCATGGCTGGGCGACCCGCCGCATGAGCCACAGGGCTGGTACGGCGTCTATGACAGCGACACGACGACACGCGCGCTGATCGCGGAACATGCCAAGGCGCTGGCGGCGGTCGTCTAAAACGAACAGCTTCCTCACCCCGGACTTGTTCCGGGGTGAGGAAATCATGCCGGATGCCCCTCGAAAGAGAGGGGCCGAACCTCAGGCCGCCTTGCGCGCCTTGTTCAGCTTCTTGAGGATCATCTCGCGCTTCAGCCGCGACAGGTGATCGATGAACACGATCCCTTCCAGATGGTCCATCTCGTGCTGGATGCAGGTCGCGAGCAGGCCCTCGAAGGTTTCGTCATGGGCCGCGCCTGTCTCGTCCATCCACTTCACGCGGCAGCGCGCGGGGCGTTCGACATCGGCATATTGATCCGGCACCGACAGGCAGCCTTCGGTATAGACCGACTGTTCCTCGGCCGGATCGAGAATCTCGGGATTGATGAAGACGCGAGGCTCGCGGATCGGCTTGCCTTCCTCGTCTTCCTTCTCCTGCAGGTCCATCACGATCAGCCGCTTGGGCACGCCGACCTGGATCGCCGCCAGCCCGATGCCGGGCGCGTCGTACATCGTGTCGAACATGTCGTCGATCAGCGCGCGCAGTTCGTCGTCCACCGTGTCGACAGGCGTGGAAACAATGCGCAGCCGGGGATCCGGCACTTCGAGAATGGGGAGTAGGGACATGGGGCGGATTTAGTCGCGACGCGCCTGCTTCGCAAGGAAGAGAGATTGCCGTATTCCAAAACTACCGTGCTCCGGCGAAGGCCGAGCGTCGGCAATCGCAGCCCGGCATCGGCCAACGCTCCGGCCTCCGTCGGAGCACGATTGGCTTGCCGCACACTTCGGCGCCGAACGCCGAGCACAAATCCGCAGCTAGGAAATCACGCCACCGGCCGCCGCGCGCGCAGCGCCTGCGCCAGCGTGCCTTCGTCCAGATAGTCGAGTTCGCCGCCCACCGGCAGCCCATGCGCCAGCTGGGTGACGCGCACCGGATAGGTCTCGATCCGCTCGGCGATATAATGCGCCGTCGTCTGGCCCTCCAGCGTCGCGTTCATCGCCAGCACCACTTCGTCGATCCCGCCCGCAGCGATCCGGCGGACAAGGCTGTCGATCGAAAGATCCTCGGGCCGCACCCCCTCCAGCGCGGACAGCTTGCCGCCCAGCACATGGAAGCGCCCGGGAAACAGCCGCGACCGGTCGAGCGCCCACAGATCCGCCACTTCCTCGACCACGCACAGCGATCGCGCATCGCGGCGCGGATCGGCGCAGATCGCGCACGGATCGGTCGTATCGACATTGCCGCACGTCCCGCAGGTGCTCAGCCGCTGGCTCACCTGACTCAGCGCGGAGAGCAGCGGATCGAGCGCCGTCTCGCGCTTCTTGAGCAGATGCAACACCGCCCGCCGCGCCGAACGCGGCCCCAGACCGGGCAGCCGCGACAGGGCCTGAGTCAGCGCTTCGATTTCGGGGGATGCCATGCGGGAGGAGATAGCGATGGCGGAACGAAAAGGAAACTGTTCACGCAACACCACCCCTGTTCGCCCTGAGCTTGTCGAAGGGCAGTCCTCCTTCTCTCCCGATGGTCGAAAGAAAGAACGGTGCTTCGACAAGCTCCGCACGAACGGGGGTGGTTGCGAGCGTCACGCCTAAGCGACTAGGGCACCCCCATGCGGATCATCTTCATGGGCACCCCCGAATTCTCCGTCCCCGTGCTGCAAGCGCTGGTGGACGCCGGGCATGACGTCGTGGCGGCGTACAGCCAGCCCCCGCGCGCTGG
Source organism: Sphingomonas sp. G-3-2-10 (assembly GCF_012927115.1). Classification (NCBI taxonomy): domain Bacteria; kingdom Pseudomonadati; phylum Pseudomonadota; class Alphaproteobacteria; order Sphingomonadales; family Sphingomonadaceae; genus Sphingomonas; species Sphingomonas sp. G-3-2-10. Next base: position 1,328,241 of record NZ_JABBFY010000001.1, read on the forward strand.
CGGCCGCCGTGGCAAGGCGCTCACGCCCTCCCCCGTCCACGCCCGCGCCGAAGCGCTCGGCATCCCGGTCCACACGCCCCTGTCCTTCCGCAAGGAACCCGGCGCGATCGAAGCGTTCGCCGGACACGAAGCCGATGTCGCGGTCGTCGCTGCCTATGGCCTGATCCTGCCCGTCGCGGTTCTTGAGGCTCCCAAGCATGGCTGCCTCAACGTCCACGCTTCGCTCCTCCCCCGCTGGCGCGGCGCCGCGCCGATCCAGCGCGCGATCCTCGCCGGAGACACAGAGACCGGCGTCGGCATCATGCAGATGGAAGCCGGCCTCGACACTGGCCCCGTCCGCCTCGAAGGCCGCACCCCCATCGCCGCCAGGACCGCAGGCGAACTCACCGACGAACTCAGCGCGATGGGCGCCCGGCTGATGGTCCAGGTCCTCGCCGATCTCGACGCCCACCCGGCGGTCGCCCAGCCCGAGGACGGCGTCACCTACGCCACCAAGATCGACAAGGCCGAAGCCCGGCTCGACTTCACCCAGTCGGCGGAGCAGGTCGAGCGCCAGATCCGCGCCTTCAACCCCGCCCCCGGCGCATTCTTCGAGCTGAACGGCGAACGCTTCCGCGTCCATGCCGCCGATATTCTCCCTCTCCCGTCGGGGGAGAGGGTCGGGGAGAGGGGCATGGTGATCGATCCAGCGTCCCTGCCCCTCTCCCAACCCTCGCCCCGATGGGGAGAGGGCTTTGTGATCGCCTGCGCCGCCGGCGCGATCCGCCCTACCCTCGTCCAGCGGGCCGGCCGCGGCGTCATGACGTCACAGGAACTCCTCCGCGGCTTCCCCATCCCCGCCGGAACGCAGCTTTGACTCGCTTCGCCCTCACCATCGAATATGACGGCCGCCCGTTCATGGGCTGGCAGCATCAGGATCATGGCCCCAGCGTCCAGCAGTCGATCGAGGACGCGCTTCATGCCATCACCGGCGAGGATGCGCTGGTCCATGCCGCGGGCCGCACCGATGCCGGCGTCCACGCCTTCGCCATGCGCGCACATACCGAGATCGCGAAGGACATCGCCCCGTTCCGCCTGATGGAAGCGCTCAACGCCCGCCTCCGCCCCGATCCGGTCGCGATCAATGCCTGCGAAGTGGTCCCCGACGACTGGCACGCTCGCTTCTCGTGCATCGCCCGCCATTACGAATACCGCATCGTCCAGCGCCGCGCGCCACTGACGTTCGAAAAGGGCCTCGCCTGGCGCATCGCGAACGAACTGGATTCCGACGCCATGCACGAAGCCGCGCAGCGCCTCGTCGGACGCCACGACTTCACCACCTTCCGCTCGGCGCATTGTCAGGCCGACAGCCCCCTGCGCACGCTCGACCGGCTCGATGTGGTCCGCACCGGCAACCGCATCAGCGTGTTCGCCTCGGCCCGTTCGTTCCTGCATCATCAGGTCCGCTCGATGGTCGGCTGTCTCAGCCTTGTCGGGCAAGGCCGCTGGACCCCCGACGACATGGCCGCCGCCCTCGAAGCCCGCGACCGCGCAAGGCTCGGCCTCAACGCCCCGTCGGACGGGCTGTATTTCGTGAAGGCAGACTATCCCTGAATCCCTCTCCCTTTGGGAGAGGGAAAGAGCGACCGAAGGTCGCGGAAGGGTTAGGGCAGAACGACCGCCCTCACCCTTCCCACCGCTTCGCGGCGGGCCCCTTCCCTCTCCCGATGGACGAGGGAATTACCGAGAGAATTTCGCCGCCAGCTCGACATGCGTCGACCAGCGGAACTGCCCCACCGGCTGGATCCAGTCCAGCCGATAGCCACCCTTGCACAAAATCTCCGCATCGCGTGCAAAGGTGCTGGGATTACACGAAACAAAGGCGACCACCGGCACCTTGGATGCCGCCATCTGCTCGACCTGCTCCTTCGCCCCGGCCCGCGGCGGATCGATCACCACCGCGCCGAAATTGTCGAGGTCGCTCGCCGTCACCGGCCGGCGGAACAGGTCGCGATGGTCCGCGAACACCTGCCGCCGCGCCAGCCCCGCCGCGGCCTTCAGCGACATGATCGGATCGCGCGCCGCCTCGGCCGCATAGATCTTCGCCTTGGGGAAAGCGAAGGTGAACGTCCCCAGCCCGGCGAACAGATCGGCCACCGCTCCGGCACCGCCCACAATCTCCTGCGCCACCGCCACCAGCGCCGCTTCGCCCTCGGGTGTTGCCTGCAGGAAGCTCCCGCCCGGAAACGGCACCGGAACACCGCCCCCAATTCCTTTGGCAAGCGTCACCGTCACCGGATCCGGCTCCCAGCGCGAAACCGGCCCGAACCCCTCGTCCATCGCCAGCCGCGCCAGCTTGTGCCGTCGCGCAAACCCGGTCAGCGCTTCCGCCGCCGCCAGCCCCTCGGCTTCCAGCCCGTCGATCAGCACGTCGCGCCCCTGATCGGTCAGCGTCATATGCACGTTCACCCGGCGCGATCCCGGCATCATTGCCGCCAGCAGCCCGCGCATCGGCCCGACCATCGCAAACAGCTCGGGGTCCAGCACCCAGCATTCGTCCAGATCGATCAGCTTGTGGCTGCCCGCTTCGGTAAAGCCCAGATGCACCTGCCGCCCGCGCCGCTCGGCATGCAGCGTCGCGCGCCGCCGCGTCTTTGGCGGCGACAGCAACGGCGCGCGGATCTCGGTCTCCAGCTTGTGCTGCCCCAGCGCACCCGCGATCCGGTCGGCGATGAAGCCGCTCCACGCCGCATCGTCGAGATGCTGGAGCTGGCACCCGCCACAGGCCGGGAAATGCTTGCACGGCGGCGTCTGCCGGCTCGGCCCGGGGATCAGCCCGCCCTCAGCCGTCACCCGGTCCCCCGGCGCCGCCAGCGGCACATGCCGCCCGTCACCGGTCACGCCATCGCCGCGCCCGGCGACGCGAACGATCAGATCATCATTCAAAGACATTCGCTAACCGCTTGCGGGATATGGCCGATCAACGCATCGGCAATGAAGGAAGGCCCCGCGATACGCGCTGCAGCGGCGTGAAGCCAGACCGCGCTTTCGGCCGCCGCCAGCGCCCCGTCGCCCGCCGCTACCCGTGCCGCCAGCAGCCCGGCCAGCACGTCCCCCGTCCCGGCAGTCGAGAGCCAAGGCGAAGCCTGCGCCAGCACGCGAACCTCGCCGCGCGGCGTCGCGATCACCGTATCGCCGCCCTTGTGAATGATTGTCGCCTGCGCCTCCGCCGCCGCCGCCAGTGTCCGGTCGATCTTGCTCCCCTCGCCTTCGCCGAACAACCGCTCGAACTCGCCCGAATGCGGCGTCAGCCATGCCGGCGCGGTCCGTGCCTGCAGCCAGCGCCCGGCATTGCGCCCCAGCAGGCTCAGCGCATCGCCATCCAGCACCAGCGCCGCCTTGGCGTTCAGCGCAGCCTTCAGCATCCCCTCGGCCCGCCGGTCGCGCCCCAGCCCCGGCCCGATCACCACCGCGCCGATCCGGGGATCGTTCAGCGCATCGGCCAGATCTTCCGCCCCGCTCACCGCGCGGCGCACCAGCGCATCGATCCGGCTCTGCGGCTCGGCGCCCATCAGTGTGACATAGCCCGCCCCGCCCGCCATCGCCGCGCCGGCCGAAAGCCGCGCCGCGCCGGGCATGAGGTTCTCGACCACCGCGACCATCCCGCGGCTATATTTATGGTCATAGGCGCTCGGCGCGCTCAGCCTGGGCCGCGCCACCGTCCGCCAGCCGCCATCCACCGGAATCCCGATATCGGCGAGCAGCACATGCCCGCATTTCTCCAGCCCGGCATTCAGCACATGGGCGGGCTTCAATGCCCCCAGCGCCACCGTCGCGCTCACCCGCGGGGCGCCCAGATCGGCGCCGCTGTCGCTGTCCAGCCCCGAAGGCAGGTCGATCGCCAGCACGAACTCGGCCGCCTTGGCCAGATCGGCGAACAGCGCGCGCGGCCCGCGCTCCAGCGCCCGGCTCATGCCCGTCCCGAACAATCCGTCGATCAGGAACGGACGCGGCCGCGCTTCGTACAGCGAAGTCGTGACGCCATCCCATTTGCGGAACATCGCCCGCGCCGCGTCGGTCTGCGGCTCGCCCATCGCGGAAACCACGACGTCATGCCCCGCCGCCTTCAGCACCCGCGCCGCGACATAGGCATCGCCGCCATTATTGCCCGGCCCGGCCAGCACCAGGATCGGCCGCCCGATGGCGAAGCGCGCCGCTTCCATCGCGATCGCCGTGCCCGCGTGCTCCATCACGTCTTCCTGAGCGACGGTGCGGAACAGCTGATCTTCGGCCGCGCGCATCTCGTCGGCGGTCAGGATCGGGGCGCCCGTGGGGATCATTTCGCGGCCTTCCCGGCCGGTTCGGGTGTGGGAGCTGGCTTCTTGCCGTCACCCACCGTCGCCGGCAGGCGATAGCGCGCGCCGCCCAGCGCAACCTCGATCAGATCGGGCGCCAGCACGGTCACCACCGCTTCCTCGGCGCCGTCCGCCGCGACAACGCCGCGCCCGTCCTTGGTCACCAGCAGCCGGCGGAACCCGCCATCGGGATGGCGCAGCGTCAGGAACAGCCCGTCCTGCGTCTCGGTCCGGTCGATTGCGCAAACATAGGCAAACGCAGTCTCGCCTTTGGCCGAACATTCGATCCGCCCCTCGGCCTTGCCGATGGCGCTTTTATGCTCAGCCGCCTTCGCATCGGCGACTTTGTCCGGCACGTTGAAATAGTCGCAGCCCGTCAGCAGCAGGAGCAGTCCGGCGGTACTAGATATCCGCGTAAACATGGGTTTCGGCGCTGGCTCCAGGGTGCGTTACCGCGCCCTTATAAGCAGGACCGACATTCTGCGCATAGCGCCACAGCGCGCCCGCCTGATAGTTGTTCACACGCGGCTTCCAAAGTTTGCGCCGCTCCGCCAGCACGGCCTCATCCACCAGCAGGTCGATCGTGCCGCTCTCGGCGTCGATCCGGATGATGTCGCCATCCTCGATCAGCGCGATCGGCCCGCAATCGGCGGCTTCCGGGCCGACATGGCCGATACAGAAGCCTCGCGTCGCCCCGGAGAAGCGCCCGTCGGTGATAAGCGCCACGCTCTCGCCCATGCCCTGCCCGTAAAGCGCGGCGGTGGTCGACAGCATCTCGCGCATGCCCGGGCCACCCTTCGGCCCTTCGTACCGGATGACGATAACTTCGCCCTCTTTGATCGTACGGTTCTCGACCGCGGCAAAGCACGGCTCCTCACGGTCGAACACCCGCGCCGGACCTTCGAACACCAGATTGTGGAGGCCCGCGACCTTCACGATCGCCCCTTCGGGCGCCAGCGATCCGCGCAGGCCCACCACACCGCCGGTCGGCGTGATCGGAGTCTTCGCGTCGTAGATCACCTTCTGGTCGGGGTTCCACGTCACCTGGTCGATATTCTCGGCCAGCGTCTTGCCGGTCACGGTCATGCAGTTGCCGTGGAGATAGCCTTCGGCCAGCAGCGACTTCATCAGCATATACACGCCGCCCGCGTCATACATGTCGCGCGCCAGATATTGCCCGCCCGGCTGCAGGTCGGCGCAATAGGGCGTGGTCTTGAAGATCTCGGCCACGTCGAACAGGTCGAACTCGATCCCCGCTTCGTTCGCCATTGCGGGCAGATGCAGCCCGCCATTGGTGGAGCCGCCGGTCGCCGCGACGATGCGCGCGGCATTTTCGAACGCTTCGCGGGTGCAGATGTCGCGCGGGCGGATATTCGCCGCCAGCAGCTCCATCACCTGCGCGCCCGCAGCCACTGCGATCTGTTCACGCGTGGAATAAGGTGCGGGCACCATGTTGCTGTTCGGCAACGACAAACCGATAGCTTCGCCGACGCACGCCATCGTGTTTGCGGTATATTGCCCGCCACAGGCGCCGTGGCCGGGGCACGCCACGCGCTCCAGCTCGTGAACCTCGCTGATCGGGCAGTTCCCCGCCGCGTAACGGCCTACCACCTCGAACACGTCCTTCACGCTCACATCCTTGCCGTGGAAACGGCCGGGAAGGATCGATCCGCCATAGACGAAGATGCTCGGCACATTCAGCCGCAGCATCGACATCATCATGCCGGGCAGCGACTTGTCGCACCCGGCAAAGCCGACCAGCGCGTCATAGCAATGGCCGCGGACGCTCAGTTCGACCGAATCGGCGATCACTTCGCGGCTGGCCAGCGAGCTGTGCATCCCCTGATGGCCCATCGCGATCCCGTCGGTCACGGTGATGGTGTTGAACCGCCGCGGCATGCCGCCGCCCTGCTCCACGCCCTTGCGCGCGGCGTCGGCCTGCGCGTCCAGCGTGGTGTTGCACGGCGCGCTGTCATTGCCGGCGCTGGCAATGCCGACAAACGGCCGGGCGATCTCTTCTTCGGTGAGGCCCATCGCATAATAATAGCTGCGGTGCGGGGCGCGCTCGGGGCCGACGGAGACGTGGCGCGAGGGCAGGCGGGATTTGTCGAAACGCTGAGTCATGGTGCCGCGCCCTATGTCGTCAACCGGCGCGGTACGCAAGAACATTACGTAAATGCGCCGCTAATTGACTTAAAATATCCACCCATTGTTGCACGCCAGCCGCATCGCGGATCAGATCGTTGCGGATTTCGATGGCAATCGACGGGATGCCGTGCGCCTCGGCATGGCGGTTCAGCGTCGCGTTCAGCAGCTTGCCCGAATAGGGTTCATTGTCCCCGGTCGGCAGCCCCTGCCCCCGCAGCCACTCGATCGCCGGCCGCGCCAGCGTCTCGTCCTCATTGTACAGGATGCCGACTTCCCACGGACGATCGCTGCCGCCGAAGTTGAGCCGGGGCGTGAAGCTGTGGATCGACAGGATGAAGGCCGGACGCCGCGCCGCGATCCATGCTTCGATGGTTGCGTGATAGGGGACGTGAAACCGGTTGAATCGTTCTTCACGATCGATCTCAACATTACCCGGTATCTCATGGCCATCGCTTGAATGCGGGATCAGATTGGGATGATCCGGCTCGCGGTGCAGATCGAGCACCAGCCGCGACACCCTGCCCAGGATCGCGGGTGCCTCCAGCCGCGCCGCCAGCCCCCGCGCGACGTCCGCCGCGCCGATGTCGATCGCGATATGCAGGTCGAGCAAGCCAGCTTCCACGCCAAGATCTATATCGTCGGGCACAAAGTTCGAGGCGTGGTCGCACAACAGCAGCAGGTCGTCCGCTCGACCTTCGACAACTTCCGCATCCATTAAAAGACTGGCCTCCGCCGCTCCCGAAACGCCGCATATCCGGTGGCGAATTCCTCGCCCGAAAAGGCTGCGTCGAAATCCGAATCCAGTGCGATGTCGGTGGGATCGGCCAGCGCCCGCTTGAGCAGCTTCATCGCCCCCGGCGCATTGGCCGCGATCCGGTCGGCAAAGGCCCGCGCCAGCGGCTCGGCATCTTCCCAGCGCAGCTCGACCAGCCCCATCGCCAGCGCATCCGCAGCATCCACGATCTCCCCGGTGAACAGCATCCGGGCAGCATTTCCCTTGCCGATCTGGGCACTCAGCCGCGCGACATCCTCGCGCGGATAGCCGATTCCAAGCTTGGCCGGAGTCGCTGCGAATTGCGCGCCCTCGCCCGCCACGCGCAGGTCGCACGCCAGGATCAGCGCCACCGCCGCGCCGTAACAGCCGCCATCCACCACCGCGAGGCTGGGCATGGGCAGGCTCGCCACCGCTTCGATCCCCGCCCGCATCGCCTCGCGGAACCGGGTCGCGTCGCCTTCGGAAAAGCCGGAAAATTCCGTGATATCCGCGCCCGCGGAGAAGATCAGCGGCACTTCGGACCGCAGGATCACCACCCGCACATCGCTCGCCGCCAGCGCCCGCGCGGCATCGGCCAGCGCCAGCCATCCGGCAGTGGGCAGCGCATTGCGCGCCTGGGGTCGGTCGAGGGTGAGGGTCGCGACATGCCCGTCGCGGTCGGTGCGGATCATGGGCATGCTCTGCCCCAACCGGCGGCGTCTGTCACCGGGCCTGATCGGCCGGGGATGGCGCGAGCCGAGGCTCGGACCACCGACGGACGTCCCGCTCCTGGCGTCTGATCCGCTGGGGCCAGTATAGGCCGGGGATTGCAAACAGCGGCTTACCGGGATTGGTAAACCGCCCCGCGGGCTGTAGTCCCGACGCAAGCAAAAAGGGGGAGGCCATGAAGATCCTGGCAATGATCTGCGCCGTGACCCTCTGCGGCTTCGCGCTTCTCATCGGCACGATGATGCTCCTGGGCACCTCGCTGGCGGTCACGCTCGTCTCCGCGCTCACCGGCGCCCTGCTCGGCTGGTGGCTGACCCGGTTCGCGCCGCGCTGGTCCGGCGTTCGCGTGATCTGGGTATCGTCGGCCGCCCTTCCCCTGTTCGTCTGGCTGGTCGCGCTCGGCATCGACTATGGCCATGCCTTCTACATGCGCTGGTTCCATCCCGGCGAATCGTTCATGGGCGGCTTCTCGATCATCCTGTTCCTGCCCTGCTGCATCGGCATCCTCAGCGGTCTCGCGGGCGCCGCCATCGCCAAGGCGTGGACACGGCGCAGCATCGCCTGAGGATCACACGAGCCGCGTCGCCGCCACCCACCATTGGGGCCGCATCGCCCCCGCCGCCGTATCGCGCGCCGCGACGCTCTCGAACAGCGCGAAACAGGTCGCCCCGGAACCCGACATCCGCGCCAGCAGCACGCCGTCCTGCGCGGCCAGCAACGCCAGCACCTCGCCGACCACCGGCGCGATCGCGCGCGCGGGCGCCTCCAGATCGTTCCGTCCCGCCAGCGCGACCTCCAGCAGCGGCCCGGTCCCGATCGGACCGCGATCCACGCCTTCCCACCGCCGGAACACCTCGGCGGTGGACACCGCGACACCCGGATTGACCAGCAGCACTGGCTGTCCCGCCAGTCCGTCGATCGCCCGCAACTGCTCGCCCCGCCCCGTTCCCAGCGCGGTCTCGCCCAGCAGACAGGCTGGAACGTCCGATCCCAGCGTATCGGCAATCGGGAACAGTGCCTCCAGACCCACGCCCTGCAACCGCCCCAGCGCGCGCAGGGTCGCGGCGGCATCTGCCGATCCGCCGCCGATGCCCGACGCCACCGGCAGATGCTTCTCCAGTTCGATCGCCCAGGGTCCGCCGCCAAAGGCTTCGGCAAACCGAGCCGCTGCCCGCGTGACCAGATTGTCGCCCTCGCCCGCCAGCGCCCCGGCGAACGGCCCGGTCACCCGCAACCCCTCGCCTTCGCTTACGCGGATCACATCGCCCGTCTCGACGAAGGCGAACAGCGTCTCCAGTTCGTGATAGCCGTCGGGCCGCCGGGCCCGGACGTGCAGCGCCAGGTTCAGCTTCGCGCGGGCAGGCTCCGAAGCCACCTCAGTTGACGGCATCGAGCCCGTTGGCGATCTTGCCCGCGATGCGCGGTGCGGCGGTGTCGTCGGCATAGAGCGCCGCCGCCTTCCACGCATAGCGCGCTTCGTAATGCCGCCCGAGCTTCCAGTAGATGTCGCCCAGATGCTCGTTGACCTGGCTCCCGCCCGGATCGGCCTGCGCGGCGCGCTCGATCAGCGGCAGCGCCCGGTCGACATCGCCGCGGGTGTAATAGGCCCAGCCCAGCGCGTCGGTGATCGCTGCGTCGCCCGGCCGCAGCCGGCTGGCGCGCTCGAGCATATACTGGCCTTCCTCCAGATTTTCGCCGCGCGAGATCAGCGCCGATCCGAGATAGCTCAGCACCTGCGCTTCACGCGGCGAAAGCGCCACGGCCCGGCGCAGCAGCGGCAGCGCCTCGGCCCATCGCCCGGCACGGTCCAGTGCGACGCCGCGCTGGTAATGGAGGTTCCAGTCGCTCTCCCCGCCCCGCCCGATCGCCACGCCATAGGCTGTCGCGGCGGCGGCATATTGCTTGTCGGCGGCCAGCAGGTCGCCATAGCCCTGCGCGTCGGCGCTGCTCGCGCCCCTTGCTTCGGACTGGAGCTTCGCCAGCGCGATCGCCTCGCGGGTCTTGCCCGCGCGGTTCAGCGCCGCGATGCGCCCCGCCGCCGCATTGCTCGCGAACGGGCTGTCGCGCCGGATCTGGTTCAACACCCCCAGCGCCTGATCGGCCATGCCCGACTTGGACAGCGCGTCGGCAAGATAAACCCGACTGCGGTCATCGGTGGGATCGAGCAGCAACGCGGCGCGCGTCAGCAGGATCGAGATCGGCGGCGGCGCTTCCTCCTGCGCCAGATCCACCGTCAGGTTGATGAACAGCCAGGCCGAACCCAGCGCCGCGCTCGGCTTCGCGCCACGCCCGACGCGGCTGCGCAGGCCCGGCATTTCGGGCCGGTCGCCGGACAGCAGCTCGCGGGCTTCGTTACGCTTGCCCATCACCCCCAGCAGGTGCGCGGCGTCGACCCGCAGTTCGTCGCTCACCGACGCGGGGCGCAGGATCGCGCGCAGCGCGTCCAGCCCTTCGTCGGAGCGCCCCATCGCGACCAGCAGCAGCGCCCGGTTCTCGACCGCGTAGCGCCGCGTCAGCGGGCTGCCCTTCGCGGCGGCCTCGAGAATGGGGAACGGGTCCTCGCCCCGGTCGAAAGCGATCCAGGCGCGCAGCACCGGGACCATGAACTCCAGCGGCCCCTTTTCCATCCGGCCCAGTGCGGCATCGATCCCCGCGCGGTCTCCAGCCTTCAGCGCCAGCGAATAGCGCAGGATCGCGGCGTCGACCGGCGCCTCGGGGCTCTTCGCCAGCGCCCTTTCGGCCAGGTCGGCCAGCCCATAGTCCCCCACCGCCAGCGCTTGCCGATAGGCATAGAGCGCGATCGCGGGATCGTCCGGCGCGGCCTTCAGCGCAGCGGCATAGCCGGCAACGGCGGTGGCAGCGTCGCCACGCTCGTCGGCCGCGCGGGCGCGGACATAGGCAGTGGTATCCACACTCTGGGCAAACGCCGGCATCGCGACGGAGAGCGCCAAGCCGAATAGCGTCGCGGCACCAGCTTTACATATTGGGGTAATTGGGTCCGCCTCCGCCCTCGGGCACCACCCAGTTGATGTTCTGGCTGGGGTCCTTGATGTCGCACGTCTTGCAGTGCACGCAATTCTGCGCGTTGATCTGGAAGCGAAGGTCGTCGCCCTCGCCCACCACCTCGTAAACGCCTGCCGGACAATAACGCTGCGCCGGCTCCGCATACAACGGCAGATTGACGTGGATCGGCACGTCCGGATCCTTCAGCGTCAGGTGCACCGGCTGGTCTTCCTCGTGATTGGTGTTCGAAATGAACACCGACGAGAGCCGGTCGAACGTCAGCACGCCGTCCGGCTTGGGATAGTCGATCGGCTGATGCAGGCTGGCATTGTCCATATAGGTGTAATCGGGCTTGTGCTTCATCGTGAACGGCCAGCGCAGGCCCAGATGCTCGCACCACATCGCGATCCCGGCCACCGCCGTGCCCCAGGTCGCGCCGAACTTCTTGACCAGCGGCACCACGTTGCGGACGCCGCGAAGCTCCTTGTAGATCCAGCTATTCTCGTAAGCCTCAGGGTATGCGGCCAGCTCGTCGGAGGTCCGACCCGCCTGCACCGCCGCGAAGGCTGCTTCGGCGGCCATCATCCCGCTCTTCACCGCGGTATGGCTGCCCTTGATCCGCGGCACGTTGAGGAAGCCCGCCGCGCAGCCGACCAGCGCGCCGCCGGGGAACACCAGCTTGGGCACCGACTGCCAGCCGCCATCGGTGATCGCCCGCGCGCCGTACGACACGCGCTTGCCGCCCTTCAGGATCTTGCTGATCTCGGGATGGGTCTTCCACCGCTGGAGCTCGTGGAACGGCGAGAGATACGGATTCTTGTAGTCGAGCCACACGACGAAGCCGAGCGCGACCTGATTATCCGCCTGATGATAAAGGAAACTGCCGCCATTGGTGTCGTCGTCAAGCGGCCAGCCCTGGGTGTGGATCACCCGGCCGGGCACGTGATTCTCGGGATCGATGTCCCACAATTCCTTGATGCCGATGCCATAAACCTGCGGCTGGCTGTCACGGTCCAGCTCGAACTGGCGGATCAGCTGCTTGGTCAGATGCCCGCGCGCGCCCTCGGCGAAGAAGGTGTATTTCGCGTGGAGTTCCAGCCCCGGCTGGTAATCGCCCTTGTGCGTGCCGTCGCGCGCCACGCCCATGTCGCCGGTCGCGACGCCCTTCACCGAACCATCCTCATTGTAGAGGATCTCGGCCGCGGCGAAGCCCGGGAATATCTCGACGCCCAGTTCCTCGGCCTTGCCCGCCAGCCAGCGGCACAGATTGCCGAGCGATCCGGTATAGGTGCCCTTATTGTGCAGATAGGGCGGCGTGATGAACTCGGGCATCGCCGACTTGCCGGTCTTGGTCAGCGTCCAGTGATGATTCTCGGTCACCGGCGTCGAAGCCAGCGGACAGCCCTGCTCGCGCCAGTCCGGGATCAGCTCGTCCAGCCCCTTCGGATCGACCACTGCGCCCGACAGGATATGCGCGCCGACTTCCGAACCCTTTTCGAGCACGCAGACCGCGAGTTCGCTGCCCGTCTCGTTCGCCAGCTGCTTCAGGCGAATCGCCGCCGAAAGCCCTGCCGGTCCGGCCCCGACGATCACCACGTCGTAAGGCATCGACTCCCGTTCGCTCATCGCAATCTCCCTGCCCGTCCCGCTTCCGGACGGCTTGCCTCGTTCTCGTCGCGTATCCGCAACGCCTTGTCCCTGTGCCGATGAAGCCTAATTGACCGTGCCGTCAAGGCAGGAGCCTATGGGCATCATATGGGGGCGGAACTGACAACCGACTGGCGCACCGGCGCCGCAAGCGTGCTCGACTGGTGGTCGGACGCGGGCGTGGACATGCTCGCGGACGACGAACCGCGCGACTGGCTGGCCCCGCCAGTCGTCAAGCGCGAAGCCGCGGCGACCCCTGACGCCGTAGCGGAACCGGTCGAGGAAAAGCTCCCCGATACGCTGGAGGCGTTCGTCGCATGGCGACTGGGCGAGGACGCCCCCGAGGCCGGATGGATGACCCCGCGCGTCGGGCCGCAGGGGTCTCCGGACGCGCCGCTGATGATCCTCACCGACATGCCCGAGGCCGGCGACACCGAATCGCTGACCGGCGGCGCGCCGGGCCGGCTGCTCGACCGGATGCTCGCGGCGATCGGCGAGTCGCGCGATTCGGCCTATATTGCGTCGGTCGCCACGGCCTGTCCGATCGGCGGCCGCATCCCGCCCGAGCAGGAAGAACGGCTGATCTCGCTGGCGCTGCATCACATCGGGCTGGTTTCGCCCAAGAAGCTGCTGATCCTCGGCCAGACGGCGAACCGTGTCGGTGGCGCGGCGGATGGTTCAGCTTCGCTAAATGGCATACGTGACATTAAACATTCTGGTGGAAATACAGACGGTGTGACGATCCGTCATCCGCGCTTCCTGCTGGATCACCCCGCGGGCAAGGCCGATGCCTGGAGACAATTGTTGCTGTTGAGCCGGGGAACCAGCCAGTGAATTTGCGTATCGCCCTGGTCGCCGCCTTGCTGGCGACTCCATTGTCCGCCCATGCGGAAGACCGCCTTGTCGCCGAGGACGATCTCAGCGTTCCCGCCGCCCCGCTCGATCTCTCGAAGCTCAACAAGGCGGTTCGCGACGGCGACTCCCTGCCCGTCGCGCCTGCCGCGAAGAAGCGCGACGGCGATGGCATTCCCGATCAGCTCGACACCGAACAGCGCGCGGGATATCGCGCCGTCTTCGCCGCGATCCGCGCCGGGCGCTGGGCCGACGCCACGCTTCAGCTCAATGCGATGAAGCCCGGCCCGCTCCACGCGATCGCCCGCGCCGAGCTCTATACCGCCCGCAATTCGCCCAAGGTAGATCTAGCGCCGCTGCTCCAGCTCCTGTCCGAAGCGCCCGAACTGCCCCAGGCCGATCAGCTCAGCCGCATGGCGCTCAATCGCGGCGCGACCAATGTGCCGGCGCTGCCCAGCACCACGCGCCTCGTCTGGTTCGACGCCGCGCCGGTCCGCCAGCGCGTCCGCACCGTGCGCAGCGACAGCGCCTCGACCGAAGTCGCCCTCGCCATCCAGCCTTTCATCAAGGCCGATGACGGTGTCTCCGCCGAAGCTCTCGTCGAACGCTTCAGCCCCGATCTCACCGACGATGCCCGTACCGAATGGCAGCAGAAGGTTGCCTGGGTCTATTATGTCGCCGGCGACGACGCCAATGCGCGCCGCGTCGCGGCCAAGGCGCAGCAGGGCAGCGGCGACTGGCGCGTCACCGCGCACTGGGTCGGCGGCCTCGCCGCCTGGCGTCAGAAGGATTGCGAAGGCGCGGGCGATGCCTTCATCGCTGTCTCGCGCGAAGCGAACGACGTCGAACTCCGCTCCGCCGGGCTTTACTGGGCCTCGCGCGCCGACATGGCCTGCGGCCGGCCCGAGCGGGTCGCGGCGCACCTGAACGGTGCGGCGCAATATGGCGAGACCTTCTACGGCCTGCTCGCCCGTCAGGCGCTCGGCATCGAGGACAAGCCCGCGCGCGGCGAACGCGTCTCCGACGACTGGCGTTCGCTGGAGCGCCGCCCGAACGTCCGCGTCGCTGCGGCGCTGGTCGAGATCGGCGAAAACCGCCTCGCCGACGAAGTGCTCCGCCATCAGGCGAAGCTCGGCAATGCGCAGGATCACGCCGCGCTCAGCCGCCTCGCCGGCCGGATGAACCTGCCCGCGACCCAGCTCTGGCTGTCGCACAACGGCCCCGCCGGGGCGAAGCCGCTGGTCGAGGCGCGCTATCCCAAGCCCGACTGGACGCCCGACGGCGGCTGGCGCGTCGATCGCAACTTGGTTTACGCCCACACGCTCCAGGAATCGCGCTTCAATTCCGAGATCCGCAGCGCCGCCGGCGCGGTCGGCCTGCTTCAGGTCAAGCCGATCGCGGCAGTCGATGTCAGCCGCCGTCGCGGCACGCGCTACAACAGCGCCGATCTGACCAACCCCTCCGCCAATATGGAGCTGGGCCAGTCCTATATCGAGCAGTTGCGCGATTCCGCCTTCACCGGCGGCCTGCTGCCCAAGGTGGTCGCGGCGTACAATGCCGGACCGACTCCGGTCACCAACTGGAACAGTACGATCCGCGATAATGGCGATCCCCTGCTCTATATCGAGAGCATTCCGTACTGGGAGACGCGCGGCTACGTGATGATCGTGCTGCGCAACTACTGGATGTACGAGCTGCAGGAAGGCCGGACGTCGAACAGCCGCGCCGCGCTGGTCGATGGCATGTGGCCGCGCTTCCCGGGCCTTCCCGGCGCGACCGCCGTCCGGATCGGCGGACGCTCGCCTTCCTACTGATCATGCCGATCGACGAGTCCCGCAGCTTCCAGCCCGTCCGGATCGCGGTGCTGACCATTTCGGACACGCGCACGCTGGCCGACGACCGCTCTGGCGACACGTTGGTCGAACGCCTCACCGGCGCGGGCCATATCCTGGCCGACCGCGCGATCGTCACCGACGATCCCGATCAGATCGTCGGCAAGCTTCACGCGTGGATCGACGATGCGGGCGTGGACGTAATCCTCACCACAGGCGGCACCGGCGTCACCGGCCGCGACATCACGCCGGAGGCGTTGGCCCGCGTCTGGGACAAGGAAATCCCCGGCTTTGGCGAACTGTTCCGCTGGCTCAGCTACCAGAGCATCGGCACCTCGACGATCCAGTCCCGCGCCACTGCGGGCGTCGCGCGCGGCACCTATATCTTCGCCCTGCCCGGCTCGACCGGCGCGGTGAAAGACGGCTGGGACGGCATCCTGCGCGACCAGCTCGACATCCGCCACCGGCCCTGCAACTTCGTCGAACTGCTGCCGCGGCTGACGGAGCGCTGACCCCGGGGTCATCCCGGGAAAGGCAGGGTCGCGCTCCTTTCCGGCGATCTCCACAAACCCAGCCGCTTGCGGCTGGTAACGGGTGGAAAGCAGTCGTCCGACCGCGCCTCCGCCTCTGATCGCGATCGCTTAACGGAGCTTGAGGCCTCCCGCAGAAGTGCTTTGAAGGTTTCCACCCGACTGGTTACGAGCACCGGATTGGTTGCCTCAATCGCATCGCGCTCGGCTTCTGCGCCCAGCAGTTGATATCAAGGCAGGCCGTCAGGATTTTGGAATCACAATGAATTATCGCCATTCCTTCCATGCTGGCAATAGCGCCGATGTCGTGAAACACAGCCTGCTGATCGCTCTCGTGCGAGCCTTGCAGCACAAAGAGGGCGCGCTGACGCTGATCGATACCCATGCCGGCTGCGGGCTGTACGACCTTGGTGGCGACGAAGCCCAACGCACCGGCGAGTCCATGCAGGGTGTGGTGCGGGCCTTTGCCGACCCGAACCCCTTGCTGAACGACTATCGCGCCGCCGTACAGACGGTGAATGCCGGGGCCGAGCCGCAGTTATACCCGGGTTCGCCGCAGATCCTGGCGCAGCTTCTGCGTCCGCAGGACTTCCTGATCCTGAACGAAAAGCATCCCGAAGACGCCTATACGCTGCGCGGCGTGATGCGAGGCACATCCGCCGCCGTGCATGAGCGCGACGCCTACGAGTTTTGGCTGGCGATGCTGCCGACCCGCACCGCGCGCGGCGTGGTGGTGGTCGACCCGCCTTATGAGCAGACGGACGAACGCGCCCGTATCACCGCAACCCTCGCCGCCGCTCACCGCAAATGGGCGCATGGGGTGACGGTGATCTGGTATCCGCTGAAGGACCGCGAGACGCATGTGCGCTGGACGGGACAGCTACGCAGACTCGGCATCCCGAAATTTCTGACCGTGGAGCATTGGCTGTACGATCGCGATCAGCCCGGCATCTATAACGGCGCGGGCCTTTATATCGTCAACCCGCCATACGCCTTCACGCAGGCGCTGCCGCCTCTGCTGGAGGCGCTGCGCGCCGCGCTGGCGCCAGAGGGGCATAGGGGTGAGATCACAACTGATTGGTTGGGCGACTAGAATAGACCCTCATCACCCTCTCCCAAAGGAAGACGGGCCGCGCGGCAGGTTGAAGAGTCCGCCTGCTTCGGGGGCAAAAAGCCGCCAAACCGCGCCAGGTCTGCAAACCGGACGATCGTCGTCAATTTGACGAACGCAGAGAAGAAGCGGGATCCCCGCGTTCGCGGGGATGACGCCATAGGCTAACCAGCCGCCCTCCACTCCACGCCCTTGCAATGTTGGATTCCGCCTGCTTGGCTCGCCGCCACCGCCGCTAACCGGCCGCTCTTTGAAATGGTAACGAACCCCACCTTTATCCGATTTTTCGGGAAGGCTGTTTTTTCCCATTCTAGGTGTCAACCGTGTCAACCGCACCGGTTCGCGCGATCGTCACCGAACGCGCATCCGCACCGGACTCAGGCCTTCGGCTTGAGGTCCAGTTCCTTCTGGAAGAACTCGCCCAGTTCGCCGAGCATCGAGCTCCACCAGTCGAGCACATCGGCGAAATTGCGTTCGTTCAGCCCGCCGATCGTCGCCACGTCATAGGCGACCAGAAACCGCCCATCCTCGGGCACTGAAGCCTGAAGGAAGCGCTTGCTGCGGTTCCAGCGATTGGCGAGGTCCGCGCTATTCTCGGCTTCCTTCTTGAACGTCACTTCGAACCGCAGCGAATCGCAATTCTTGTTCTGCTCGCAGCCATAGAAATAGACGTCGAAATGATAGGCGGCCTCGTCGCTCTCGATCATCGGATCGCCCTGCTTGTCGACGGTCTGCTTGGGCTTGAGGCCAGCCTTCTCCATCGCACGCATCACCGTGGCGGGATCGCTGGCGCATACCAGCCCCTCGCCGCAAGGCTTGCGGTCCTGCGCCTGCGCGGCGCCGGTCGTGACCAGCAGAGCCGCAGCGGCGGCGGCGAGATAAACGATACGCATGGCAACTCCCCCGAAATCAGGCGCTCAGCCTAACATGCGGGGGAGCCGCTGCAATGTGCCGATTGTGCCGGTCAGTGCGCTTCCGGCTCATTGATGAACACGCCCAGTTCATGCCCGTGCGGGTCCTTGAAGTGGAAACGCCGTCCGCCCGGATAGGGGAAGATCGGCAGGGTGATCGTGCCCCCCGCCGCTACGACCTTCTCCAGCGCGCCCTCCAGATCCTCGGTCACCTCGATGATCGGCAGGATGCCGGCGGTCGCCTGTTCCTGGTCGCCGTTCAGGCCCAGATCGGTATCCCCGCTCGTGGTCGCCGAATATTCCGGCCCGAAATCGGTGAAGTCCCATCCGAACGCGCCCGCATAGAAATCGCGCACGCCCGCCACATCCTTCACCGGCAGTTCGACATAGCTGATCCGAAGCATCTTGTTCCTTTCAATGTTCTTGCTATGTTCTAGTCGTGCGCCTAGCCTCTGGCAATGGCAAAGACTCGTCCCACCCACGGCGCGACGCTGAACCGGGAGAGCAGACGGTTCAACCTGCCCGAACGCGAATCCGACGGCGACTGGCTGGACGATCGCGAGCTGGTGGACGATGGCCCGCCGCCATTGCGCACCACCGTGACGGTGGAGAAGCCGAAGACGATCATCACGCGCAACGCGTCGCCCGACATCGCGTTCGATCGCTCGATCAATCCGTATCGGGGGTGCGAGCATGGCTGCATCTATTGCTTCGCCCGGCCGACGCACGCCTATCACGACTTGTCCCCCGGTCTCGATTTCGAAACGCGGCTGTTCGCCAAGCCCGATGCCCCCGCCCTGCTGCGCGAGGAACTGAAGAAGCGAGGCTATGTGTGCCGGCCGATCGCGTTCGGCACCAATACCGATCCCTATCAGCCGATCGAGAAGGAATGGCGGATCACCCGCGCCTGTATCGAGGTGCTGGCCGAAACCAGCCATCCGCTGACGATCACCACCAAGTCCGATCGCGTGATCCGAGACATCGATCTGCTCGCCCCGATGGCGGCAAAGGGGCTGGCGGCGGTGATGATCTCGGTCACATCGCTCGATCCGAAGGTGGCCATGACGGTAGAGCCCCGCGCGCCGCATCCGGAAAAGCGCCTCGCGGCGGTGCGCAGGCTGACCGATGCAGGCATCCCCACCTTCGTCTCGATGTCGCCGATCATCCCGGCGATCACCGATCACGAGATGGAGCATATCATGGAACGCGCGGCGGAAGCGGGTGCGCGCGCCGTCTTCTTCCTGCCGGTCCGCCTGCCGCACGAAGTCGCCCCGCTGTTTCGCGCCTGGCTCGACACGCATTTCCCCGATCGCGCGGGCAAGGTGATGTCGATCATCCAGTCGATCCGAGGCGGACGCGACAACGATCCCAATTTCCACACGCGGTTCAAAGGGCAAGGCGCCTGGGCCGATCTGCTGCGCACCCGCTTCCATATCGCGGCGAAGCGCTATGGCCTCGACGGCCCCCGCATCGCCCTGCGCACCGACCTGTTCCGCCCGCCGGCCGGAGCACAGGGCGTGCTGTTCTAAAAGGCTATTCGCGCATCTGTTCCTTGATCGGGATCTCCTCGACCGCGAGCGGAACGCCGGTGGCGCGGAACAGACGGCGGAAGAACGCCTTTGGATCGGGATGGCCCTGCTTGATGAAGACCCGGACATCCTCCGTCAAAGCGGGGTCTCGCGTGATCAGTTGAAAGCGCGCAAGCCAGTCCTCGGCGGTCACTTCCTCGTCGCGGCGGTTCGCCAGGATCAGGCTGCGGATGAACTCGAAACTGTCGGAGCGCGGATAGCGCTGCTTCGTCGCATGTTCGGCCGCCAGCGCCAGCATCGCGCCGCAGCCATAATAACCATTATTGCCGACGCGGCCGCCCACCTTCGACAGCGACTGGTTGGGCCGGATCGACATCAGGCACTCGTTCATCATCCGCCGCAATTCGCTGTACACGTCATAGTCGGGCAGCATTTCCTCCAGCGCGCGCGTGGCGAGGAAGTCCGCGCCGCCCTCGGTGATCCAGCGCTCGTTCGAGTTGCTGGTGCGCACCGTCCGTCCCAGCCAGAAATGCGCGGCCTCGTGCCCGATGAACTCGCGCATCGTGTCGAGCTTCTTGGAATCGCGCCACCGCGCGCTCTGGCCGGAGATCTGGATCATGATCATCCCCTCCAGCACACGCCCGCCAAGCATCCAGCCATCGTCCGTCGCGCCGCCCCATGCGACCATCGCCAGCGGCCGCGCATCGCGCGACGGGCCCAGCTTGCGGGTATAGAATTGCAGCAGGCGCGGGGTGAAATCATTCACCTCGGTGCGGATCCACGCGGGCAGGCCCGCATCGAGCACACCGGCGTAGTTGGGTGCTTCGACCACCGGCGTGTCGCCGGCATAGACATAGGTGTTGCCGCTATCCATCAGCAGGCTGACCGTGCCGATCGCAGCCTTGCCTCGCAGCAACAGGCGGCGGCCGGGATCGTTGAACGCGATGCGGGTGACCGGCCGCTCGGCATCCACATTCGTCCGGCCCTTGACCACCGGAAGCATCATGAAATTGTCGCTGAGGAACGCGAGGCTGCCGTCCGAAAAGCGCACGGCGGGCGTGAAGTCCGACGGCAGCAGATCGACATAGGGCCGGATGCGGATCCGGACGCTGGTAAGCGGCTTGCCTCCGCCGTCCAGCCGGTCGAAGCCCGCGCTGCGCTGCAATTTCACGCCCGGCGTTTCGACCGTCCAGGACTTCACCCGCCACGATCCCCCCTTGTTGTCGTCGGACGATCGCGGAAAGAACCAGACGGGCGCTTCCGGGCCGAACCTGTACTCGACCAGCCACTCGCCATTTTCCGCCCGGGTGACCGAAATCTCGACCTGCGGCCGATCCGCGGCCGGTGCCGCGGCGGGCGTTGCGAAGAGAGTGAGCGCAAGCGCGCAGATCAGCCAGCGGAACATAGGTCCGGCCAAGCTATCTCATCGGCAGAAACTGTCCAGCGCAGGCTTCCTGTATCCAGCCGGAACCGGCAGGTTCCTCGCGCCCATAGCGCCCTCAAGACCCTGCGGATCGGGCGCGAGCGAGGGGTTCACTTCCGCCCGGTAATAGGAATCGCGCGTCGCCTCCTCCAGCGTGACGAAGCGGAAGCCGTGCTTGCGGTACAATTCCAGCAATTGCGGCAGCATGTGCGCATCGAACGCTCCGGCATGGAGCAGCAGCACATAGGGAATGTCGCGCCCGTACAATGCATTCGCCATCGCGCGATACCGGCCGACGTTCCACTCGGCGTCCTCGATCCACGCCTTCTCCAGCGCGGCGACGGCTGCCGTGTCGCCCTTCGCCATGCAGCGGGCATAGGGTTCGTTATAGGCCCAGTCGCCGAAGTCCATCGTCACCGGCGCGACCTTGTAGCCGCGCGCGCCCAGCATCGCGCGGATGCGCGCGCGGCGGGCGGGATCGTTCGATGCTTCGGACAGGAACGGGTAGCGGAACCAGCGCCAGTCGGCCTTGCCCATCAGCGATTGCAGCAGCGGCTCGTTCTTCGACAGTTCGCTCGCGAACTGCTCGTCGGTCAGATTCGCGAGGTTGGCATGGCTCCACCCGTGATTGGCCAGAGGGTAACCGGCGTGGCGCCACACCTTCAGCGCAGGCGCGGTCTCCGGCTCGCGTTCGGCCGAGGCGCCGTTGATGAAGGCATAGGCCTGCGGCACGCCGGCCTTCTTCAGCGCCGCGGTGATCCGCTCGGCGACCTGAACCTGCGACACGCCTGGCGGGGTGATGGTGTGCTTGGGCAGATCGTCGAAGGTGAAGGCGATCATCGGCGCGGGCTCGGCCTTGGGCAGAACCATCCGCCCCGGCCGTCCCTTCCACTTCGCGCGCGGCGTCAGCAGGTCGAGCGGCACCATATTCGCCATCGCCTGATAACCGGCCATCGACGGATGCAGCCCGTCACCCGAATCATATTCCGCACGCAGAAAGGTCGGGCGCAGCGGATCGCGCATCACCGCGTCGAAATCGATTACCGCGTCGAAATTGCCCGGCTCGCGGATCCACGCATTCACTGCCTGCCGGTCGGCTTCGTTGGCCGCGTCGGGATGATAATAGCCCGATCCGCCATAAGGCAGGATCGTCGCGCCGATCGCGATGATCCCGCGCGACCGGGCGCGCGACACCATCTGGCGCAGCGCCCCGATCATCCGCTCGACCTGCGCGCCATGTTCCTCGAGACTGACCGGCGCATCGCGAGTCAGTGTGCCGAGATCGTTGACCCCTTCGAGGATGATCAGGTGCGTCACGCCCGGCGGAGTCAGCACGTCGCGGTCGAACCGCGCGACTGCGTTCGGCCCCAGCCCGTCGGCGAGCAGCCGGTTGCCGCCGATGCCCGCATTGAGCACCGCCATCTGGTTCAGATCGGCCGTACCGCGCAGCCGCAGTTGCAGCGCGTCGGTCCAGCGCTTGTTGGTATTGGGCTTCACCCCCGATCCGTCGGTGATCGAATCGCCCAGCACGACGACCGCCGATCCGCGCGGCGCGTCGATCTCGATCCCCGCAAGCTGATACCAGTGGTCGACCGGCTTCGCCCCCGCCAGTTCGGCGTCGCGGGTGTGGTCGCCCGCCAGCGTATAGGAAGTCGCGCGCGATCCGGGATGGCCGGTCTGCTGCGCGGGTGCGGCGGGCAAGTGGATCGAGATGCTCAGGTCCGCGCCTTCAGCAATCGGCATCGCCACCGGATCCGACCAGTAATCGGCCCCTGCCGGGATGGTCGCATCGCCGCGCCCGTTGAACGTCAGCTTCTTCAGGCTCGCCACATCGATCCGCGCCGAAGCCGGATCGGGCGCGCGCGCGATCGTCGCCGCCGAGATGCGCAGCGGCGCAGTGCCGAAGACATTGGAAAAGCGTACCCGCAGCCGGCTTCCGCCGATCTGCACGCGCACCACCTGCCGCAGCGTTGCGTCCTTCATATCCTCGGGCGGCAGCGCGTTGCGCGGTTCGGGAATCTGCTGCGACGTCGCCCAGGCCGCAACCCAGCGCTCGCCCGGTGCCGTCTGCGCCATCACCGCACCGCTCAGCGCCAGCGTCACGAACGCCAGCAGCAGCCGCACTCGGCCCATCATCCCTCTCCCATACCTATGATAACGCTACCATAGCCTACGGAAGAGGGATGACAAGCACGCCTCAGAAGCCAACCCGGCCCCCGCCCTCGGGCTTGGCATCGGCCTCGCCGCGGAGCCGTTCGACGATCCCGGCGGGCGTCACGTTGCCGGCAAAGCGCAACTGCCGCTTCACCACCGCGAAATCGCCGGCGGTGAGGTTCGTCACATCGCCAAGCGCCGCCGGCGCGGCCATGCCGAAGAACCGCACGAACGCCGCCGCCGCCCGCTCGCGCCCGAACGGACGCAGGTCCAGCTTGAACACGAAGCGCCGCAGCGCCGCGGGATCGAGCCGCCCGGCGAAGTTGCTCGCCGCAACGAACGGCAGCGGATGCCGGTCGAGCCAGGTGAGCAGTTCGTTGACCTGACTGACCTCCCAGCTCTGCGACGCGGTCGTCCGGTCGAACAGCAGCGAATCCGCTTCGTCGAAGAACAGCACGCCGCCTTCGCGCTCGGCCTGTTCGAACGCGTCGGCGATGTTGCCTTCGGTCCCGCCGACCCATTTGGACAGCAGGTCCGACGCGCGCTTGACGATCAGCGGACGATCGAGCGCCACCGCAAGGGCGTGCGCCAGCGCGGTCTTGCCCGTGCCCGGAGGCCCGGTGAGCAGCAGCGAGACGTCCGTCGGCGCATCCTTGCTGGTGATCCGGTCGAACAGCGCAGGCAGGTTCCGGTCGCTCTCGTACAGTTCGAGATCGACCGGCCCCGGCGCGGTCTGAACGATCGCGCCGCCACGCAACGCGCACGACAGCGCCTTGGCGAACACCAGCGTGTCCACCTGTTCCCCCGCCAGCCGCCCCGCTCGCGCCGCGACCCGCAGCACGGTCGCGGCTTCCGGCGCCGCCGCGACCAGATCGGTCATGGCGGCGTCGAGCACGACGGCTTCGTCCGCCGCGATCCGGGCGAGCATATGTTCGCCCGCGCGACGGCTGGGCAGGCCCAGCTTCATCACGAAGCTCATCCGCCGCAGGATCGCCGGATCGACATTGCCGATCGCATTGGTCGTCCAGATCACCGGCACCGCGTTGGTTTCCAGCAGCCGGTTGACGAAGATTTTCGAACCTTCGCGCCGGCTGAACCAGTCGCCCTGCGCGGGACTGGCATCGCCGATCAGGTCCTCCATCTCGTCGAACAGCAGCACCGTGTCGTTGCGCCCGGCCAGCACGCGATGCGCCAGCTGGAGCGCATTGACGCGCTCCCACCGACCCGGCTCCTCGCCATCGTCGCTCGCCTCGCCCACGCTGAACAGCGCGGCGCCCGCCGCATCGGCCAGCGTGCGCGCCAGTTCGGTCTTGCCGGTACCGGGCGGGCCGTGGATCAGGATGTTGATCCCCGCCGCCTTCTCGGCGATCGCCCCGCGCAACAGCCGGACCAGCAGCCCGGTTTCGGCTTCATGCCCAACGAAATCGCCGGGAGTCAGCCGCCCGCGCTGTCGCGCGCCGACCACCGCGGTGATCAGCGATTCCTCGGCATCATCCGAACGGTCGAGCAGCTTTTCCAGCGTCCACCCGATCTCGACATCGATCCTCCCCATGCGCGTACCGATCAGGCGCACCAGCCCCAGCCGCAGCACCGGGCTGCGGCGGATGGCGTGCACCTCCATTCCCGCCAGATCGGCGAGCAGCGTGGGCATATCCTGCCCATGCTCGCCGATCACCCGGAACAGCTGGGCCACGCGCGGGCAACGGTCGCCCGCCACGCACAGGCGCAGCAGGATCGCGTCGCCCGTGCCCAGCCCCAGCACGCGCGCCAGCGCATCCGCCTGCACCAGCGGGTGCGGCAGCGGCTCGGGCGCGCGCTCGCCCTTCAGCGCGGCAAGCAGCGCCGGCCAGGTCACGGGCTTGCCGCTTCCCATCAGCCAGCGATTGTGCGGCATCGCCCAGGCGCGAAGCCCCTTTGCGAATGCCGAAGTACCCGCGACATCGCGGGTTGCACGGAGCAGCAGGCTCCGCACGATTGCGAATTCGTCCATGATTACCCAATCCCTGCCCGGCCTCGCGACCGGACTCAGTCAATCTGTTTGTGGGAATTCCGTGGGAGGCATCAGCCGTCCCGCGGCGCCTGGGTGGGCGCGTTACGGGAGGGTGCGGAAGCTTCCCGGGGTTTGCCCCGATAGGAAATTGAAATCCGACACTTCATTTCTCCATGTGCCGCGGCGACGTCTGGTCCTCGCGACGGGCGGGCTGTTAACCGAATCGTTGCGCAAGCGCAAGATTGGCTGCTTCCCCCCTCCGCCGCCTTGCGCCATGATGGAGCGGAGTGAAGGAGTGGGGCATGTTCACGACCGGATCGCTGGTCCTTCAGCTGAGCTACGCACTGCTGGTGCTCGCGGTGGTGACGTCGCGAAAGCTGCCGCGCATCTTCATCGCGCTTTCCGCGCTCATCGCCCTCGCCCATGCGATCTGGTGGAGCGGCGATGCCGCCACGATCGGCTGGATGGCGCTTTTGCTCGGCGCGTGCCTCGTCGTGCTCGGGAACGATATTCTCGCCAATCGGCGCGCCCGGTTCAGCGAGGAAGAGGAAGCGATGCTTTCCGGCTTCCTTGCCGGCGTCCCGCGCCACACCGCCCGGCACCTGATCGATCAGGGCGTGTGGCTGTTCGGTGCCGAGGGCGACATGCTCACGCGCGAAAGCGAACCAGTCGAACGGCTGCTGTATCTCTCGCGCGGCGAAGCGAAGGTCTTTTCGGGATCGAGTCAGGTCGCGGCCTGTGGTCCGGGCGATCTGATCGGCGAAGCGACCGTGCTCACGGGCGGCCCGGCGACCGCGACGGTCGTGCTGGCCGGTCCGGCGCGCTTCTGGTGCATTCCGGCCCCGGCGCTCCGCGCCTATCTCACCGCGAACCCCGATCTGCTGCCTGCGCTGGAACGCAGCTTCTCCCGCGCGATGGGCGACAAACTGCGCACCAGCAACCGCACGATCGCAGCGGCCGGCGGCGTCGCCTAGCCCATCTTTCGTCGGCGGCGGAGGTGCTTCTCAGCCCTTTTTCCGGCTCTTCATCAGCGGCTGGATGCGCGTACCGAAATTCTCGACGCCTTCGAGGAAGTCGTCGAAGGTCAGCAGCACGCCGCCGGTGTTCGGCACCTCGGCCATCTCGTCGAGCATCGCCGCGACCTTGGCATAGCTGCCCACCAGCGTACCCATGTTGATGTTCACCGCCCCTTCCGGCGCGGCGAGCTGGCGGACATTGGTGGTGGCGTTGTGCTTGTCCGCCGCGCCCTGATTGGCAAGCCATGCGATCGCGTCGAGATCGACGCCATCATTGTACGACTTCCACTTGGCCTCGGCTTCCTCGTCGGTCTCCGCGGCGATCACCATGATCAGCACGAATACCGATACGTCGCGCCCGGTCTTCTCGGTCGCCACCGCCAGCCGTTCGTTGTTGAAGGCGAAGGCCTTGGGCGTGTTCACGCCCTTGCCAAGGCAGAAGGCATAGTCCGCCCATTTCGCCGAGAAGGCGAGGCCTTCGTCCGACGATCCGGCACAGATGATCTTCATGTCGCCGGTCGGCTTGGGGCGGACGAGGCAGTCGTCCATCTGGTAATATTCGCCCTTCAGGTCGCTGCGCCCCGTCTCCCACAGCTCGCGCAGGATCTGGGCATATTCGTCGAGCATCTGGTAGCGGTTGCGGAAATGCTCGTCGCCCGGCCACAGCCCCATCTGGCTGTATTCGGGGCGCTGCCAGCCGGTGATCAGGTTCAGCCCGAACCGGCCATGACTGATGCTGTCGATCGTGTTGCACATGCGCGCGGCAAAGGCCGGCGGGATGATCAGCGTCGGGCAGGTGGCGTAGATCTTGATCTTCTCGGTGACCGCGGCGAGCCCGGCCATCAGCGTGAAGCTCTCCAGGCCATATTCCCAGAATTCGGTCTTCCCGCCGAAGCCGCGCAGCTTGATCATCGACAGGAGGAAATCGAGGCCGTGTTCCTCGGCCTTCAGCGCGATCGCCTTGTTCATGTCGAAGCTCGGCTTGTACTGCGGCGCATTCTCGCTGATCAGCCAGCCATTATTGTTGATGGGAACGAAGACACCGACCTGCATGGGTTCTGTCCTTTATTCGCCGTCGAGCCAGTCGAGCAGCCACATGTTGAAATGATCCGCCCGGGTGACGTTCACCGCGTGCGCGCCGGTGGCCAGCTTTGCGAGCTGCGCCCCCGGAATTCCCTTCGCCAGTTTTTCGGAGCAGGAGGACGGCACCAGCATATCGTCCTCGGTCGCGATCAGCAGCACCTGCGCGTCGATCTCACCGAGCCGGTCTGCGATGTTGAACCGCCGCGCCGCCGCGATCCGCCGCCCCACCATCTCCGCGCCGGGGAAATGCGCCAGATGCACTTCCTCCTCGGCCTCGAGCCGGGCGTGATGGTCCGACATCCATTGCGCCGGGAAGAGGAAGATCGGCTGGCCATGAACGAAGGCACGCGGGCTTTCGCGCAGCAGCACCAGCCGCGTGTCGAAACAGCGCGCGGTATAGGGATCGAGCCTGGCCCAGCCGTTGATCACCACGATCCGGGAAAGCCGGGCGGGATGCTTCAACGCAACCGCCAACCCCATCATGCCGCCGATCGCATGGCCGATCAGCGTGGCGCGCGGAATGTCCAGCGCGTCCATCAGCGCGACAATGTCGTCGCCCGCCGCCTCCAGCGTCAGGTCGCCCTGGACCATCCGGTCCGACCGGCCCGTGCCGCGATGGTCATAGACGATGACGCGGTGGCGCTCCGCCAGCGCGGGGAGGTTGGGAGCCCAGTAGCCTGCCGATCCGCCGAGCCCGGACGACAGGATCAGCGGCTCCGCGTCGGGCGGGCCATGCTCCTCATAGTAAAGGCCCCCCGCGTGCGGCATCAGCCGATATGGGCCACGCTGGCGATCTCGACGAGGCACTCCGGCTTCACCAGCTCGCACTTGATGCAATAGCGCGCCGGCTTCGCCCCGGGGAAATACTCGGCATAGACCGTGTTGAAGGCCGCATAGTCGGCAAGGTCCTTCAGGAAGATATGGTTCATCGCCACGTCCTCCAGCGTCGCCCCGCCTGCCTCGAGCGTGATCTTGATGACTTCCAGAATGTGCCGGGTCTGCGCCGCGGCATCACCGACATGCAGCACCGAACCGCCCTCGCCCAGCGCCAGCACGCCGGAGACATAGACGGTGTTCCCCGCCCTCGCCCCGGCAGAATAAGGCGCGATCGGGGTCGGGAATTGCGGCGGATTGATCGGTTCGAAGGGCATGCAACTACTCCGTGGGAAGCTGGCCGAACGAGCCGCAGAACTCCGCGGTCGTGCTCACCCAGCCGAAGAATTTCTCGACATTGTAAACGGTGGCTTCCTGCATCGCCGGCGGCCCGAGATGATGCGTCGCATCCTCCAGCATCACGCCGAAATATTCGAGGTGGAAGCCGTCGCGCAGCGTGCTCTCGACACACACATTGGTGGCGATCCCGACGAACACGATGGTGCGGATCCCGCGCGAACGCAGGATGCTGTCGAGCTGCGAATTGAAGAAGGCAGAATAGCGCGTCTTGCCGATCACGATATCGCCATCCTGGGGTTTCAGCGCGTCGACCAGGTCATAGTCCCAGCCGCCCCGCGCCAGCAGCTGACCCGAAAGCTCGGGCCGCCTCCGCATCGTCTTCAGCGCGTTCGACTTGTGCCAGTTGGGCGATCCGGGGCCGCCGGCTTCCCTGTAGTCCGGGTCCCAGCCATTCTGCAGATAGACGATCTGGATCCCGGCCTTGCGCGCCGTCTCCAACACCGTGCCGATCTTGCCGATCACGCCCGCCGCGCCGGAAATGTCGAACCCCGCCTGATCGACATAGCCGCCGGGCGAGGCATAGGCGTTCTGCATGTCGATCACGACGACCGCCGTCTCCGACGGCTTGACGCGAACTGCCTCCGGCCGCGCGCCAAGGGTCACGCCCTCGACGCCTGCCGATCCGATGTTCACCGTTTCCATTTAACCCAGACTGACCAGTCCGGAGTCAGCGGTCAACCCGCGTTTAGGCCGCCGCCAGCTTGAAGTCCTTATACTGATCGCGGATCGCGGTCTTGAGCAGCTTGCCGGTCGCGGTGTGCGGCAGGCTTTCGACGAAATGGATCTCGTCGGGCAGCCACCATTTCGCGACATGCTTGGAAAGATGCGCCTGGATTTCGTCCGCGGTCACTTCGCTGCCGGGCTTGCGCACCACCAGCAGGATCGGCCGCTCGTCCCATTTGGGATGATAGACGCCGATCGCCGCCGCCTCGCCGACGCCGGCACATCCGACTGCGCAGTTCTCAAGATCGACCGAGCTGATCCACTCGCCGCCGGACTTGATCACGTCCTTGGCCCGATCGGTGATCTGCATCGTGCCGTCGGGATGGAGAACCGAGACATCGCCGGTGTCGAACCAGTTGTCGGCATCGACCGCAGCCCCCCCCGCATCCTGGAAATATTGCTCGATGATCCACGGCCCGCGGATCTGGAGCCGTCCCGAACTGACGCCGTCGCGCGGCTGGACCACGCCTTCGTCGTCCACCACTCGCAGTTCGACGCCGAACGGCACCCGCCCCTGACGGCAGACCTGATCGACCCGCTGCTCGAAGCTCAGATCGTCCCAATCCGGCGAGCGTGCGCCCATCGTGCCGATCGGGCTCGTCTCGGTCATGCCCCAGGCGTGATTGACCCGGATGCCCATTTTCATCAGCCGCTCGATCATCGCGCGCGGCGCGGCCGATCCGCCGATGGTGACCAGCTGAAGATGCTCGGGCTTCGCGCCGGTCGCGTCCATATGCTGGAACATGGCGAGCCAAACGGTCGGCACCCCGGCCGAATGGGTAACCTTCTCGCGGTTCATCAGGTCGCACAGCACGACCGGATCGTTGACCGCCGAATAGACGAACTTGATGCCCGCCGCCGCGCCCGCGAAGGGCAGACCCCAAGCCGCAGCATGGAACATCGGCACGACCGGCAGCGCCACCGCACGCGTGTCGAGATCGAACACCGCCGGCTGGATTTCGGCCAGCGCATGGATCACCGTCGAACGGTGGGTGTAGAGCACACCCTTGGGATTGCCGGTAGTGCCGCTGGTGTAGCAAAGCATACAGGGATCGCGTTCGGGCCCCTCGTGCCAGGCATAGTTGCCGTCCTCGCCCGCGATCACCGCTTCGAAGCTGCTCGCGCCATCGCCATCGAACACGATGTACTGCTCGATGCTGGTCCATTGATCGCGCAGCCGGTCGACGATCGGCTGGAACGCCTTGTCATAGATGAGGACCCGGTCCTCGGCATGATTGGCGATATAGACGAGTTGCTCGTCGAACAGGCGCGGGTTGATCGTGTGGATCACGCCGCCCATTCCGATCGCGCCATACCACGCGACCAGGTGACGGCTGTGGTTCATGCCCAGCGTCGCGACGCGGTCGCCAGGCTTCAGCCCCATCCGTTCCAGCGCCTGCGCCAGCTTCTTCGCGTCGCGCGCGATCCCGGCCCAGGTGGTGCGAGTCTCGCTGCCATCGGCCCAGCGCGACACGATCTCGCGGCCCCAATGCTCGCGCGCGGCGTGATCGATCAGCCGGGGTACCCGAAGCTCGAAATCCTGCATCCCGCCCAGCATCACGTCTCTCCATTCTGTTTTGACGAAGCGTACCGCGCAGCCGGGGGCCGAGTCGAGAGGGCGCGATCCGGACGAACTCGCCCGTCGCGGCGGAGCGACGGACATCCCGAGCGAAGACGATTAATCTGCGGTTCAGCCAGGCGCTTTCACCTTCAACCGGCCAAGTCACGTCCCGGATCGCGGAGACAGAATGTGAAGCACGGGTTCCTTGCAGCTACGGTCCTCCTTGCAATTCCCACGGCGGCCAACGCCCAGCTATGGAAGGACAGCGCCGCGCAGCCGGCGCAGCTCGGTAGGTCCAACACTGCCTTCGCGAATTTCTCGAACCGCGATCCCGGTAGTCTCGACCGCACCAGAACGCAGCGCGAGTGCCTGATCGAAAAGGCCACCAAACGCCGCGTCTGCCGCACACGCGACGAATGGGAACGGATCGCCAAGCGGATCGACAACGGCCAGTCCTGGCGCTGATCCTTCTACAGCGCTGAGGCTGCTCAGGCGGCCGCAGCCAAAGTGGCGTCCGCGTCGCCGAACCGGGCCGTGGCGATGCCGGGCAACGCGCGGATGCGATCGACCATTTCCTCGTCCAGTCGGAAGTTGCGGCCAAGGATCACCGTCGCGGTTTCGCCGGTGCGCGATGCCACCTTGAGCTGCACGGTGCAGCGCCCGCCGCGCTGTTCGCCGATCAGGTTCGCCAGCAGCGGCAGCGCCGAAGCGTCGGCGATCGTCAGGTCGAGATGGAGGCGCGCGGCGCCTGCAATGCTCTCGAACGACTGAACCCGGCGGATCGCCACACGCGGGGCTTCCTCGCCGGGGCGCTTGTCCATCTCGAGCGTCAGGATCGCACAGCCGCCGGCCTTGGCGCATTCCTCCATTTCGTTGGCCACGCTCTCGTCGAAGCAACTGACCGGCACCTGCCCGCTGGTGTCCGAGATGGTGGCCATCATGTAGCGGTTTCCGCGCGCGGAGGTCCGCCAGCGCGCATCCTCGATCAGCGCCGCAACCATCGCGCCGACGCGCTGTCCCTCCGGGATCGGTACTTCGCCCAGCGTTGCGATGGGCCGCGCGCTCTGGGCGCGGGCAAGATGCTGGTAGCGATCGAGCGGGTGCGCCGAGAAATAATAGCCAAAGGCGTCGCGCTCGGCATTGATCCGGTCCGACAGCGACCATTTGGCGCTCTTGGGCAACGAGATCGCTCCCCCGCCCTGCTCGCTCTCGCCGAACAGGCCGCCCTGCCCGCTGGTGCGGTTCTGATGCGTACGCTGCGCGACGGCAAGGATCGTCTCGGCGGCGGCATAGACGCCCGGCCGGTTGGGCTCGATCCCGTCGAACGCGCCAGCGCCTGCCAGCGTTTCGAGTTGCCGCTTATTGAGCAGCCGGGGATCGACGCGGCGCGCGACATCGTCGAGCGAGACGAAGCGGCCGTTGAGATCGCGCTCCTCGACGAGCTGCGCCATCGCCCTCTCGCCGACGCCCTTGAGCGCGCCGAGCGCATAGCGGACCGCGAGTTGCCCCTCATGCTCCTGCACATGGAAATCGGCGAGGGAAGCGTTGATGTCCGGCGGCAGGCACTGGACGCCGAGGCGCTTCATATCGTCGGCGAAGATCGCCAGCTTGTCGGTCTGATCGATGTCATAGCACATCGAGGCGGCATAGAATTCGTGCGGGTAATGCGCCTTCAGCCATGCCGTCTGGTACGCGAGCAGTGCGTAGGCTGCGGCGTGCGACTTGTTGAAGCCATAGCCCGCAAACTTGTCGATCAGGTCGAACAGCTCGTTGGCCTTGGCCGGCTTGATGTCGTTCTTCCCGCAACCCTCGACGAAGATCGCTCGCTGCTGATCCATCTCCGCCTTGATCTTCTTGCCCATCGCGCGGCGAAGCATGTCGGCGCCGCCCAGCGAATAGCCCGCCAGGATCTGTGCGGCCTGCATCACCTGCTCCTGATAGACGAAAATCCCGTAGGTTTCGGACAGGATGCCTTCCAGCAGGGCATGCGGATACACGATCTCTTCGCGCCCGCCCTTGCGATGGCCGAAGCTCGGTATGTTATCCATCGGTCCGGGACGATAGAGCGACACGAGCGCGATGATGTCGCCGAAATTGGTCGGCCGCACCGCGGTCAGCGTGCGACGCATGCCCTCGGATTCCAGCTGGAACACACCCACCGTGTCGCCGCGCTGGAGCAGCGCATAGACTTCGGGATCGTCCCAGGCGAGCGTGTCGAGATCGACGTCGATATGCCGGTCCGACAGCAGTTCCACCGCCTTTTGCAGCACCGACAGCGTCTTGAGGCCGAGAAAGTCGAATTTCACCAGCCCGGCCGCCTCGACATATTTCATGTCGAACTGGGTGACGGGCATGTCCGAACGCGGATCGCGATAGAGGGGGACGAGTTCGGCGAGCGGGCGGTCGCCGATCACCACGCCGGCGGCGTGGGTCGAGCTGTGCCGCGGCAGGCCTTCCAGCCGCATCGACAGGTCGATCAGCTTCCGCACATCGTCGTGCGACTTGTACTCGGCATGAAACTCGCTGACGCCGTTCAGCGTGCGGTCGAGCGTCCAGGGATCGGTCGGGTGGTTGGGGATCAGCTTGGCAAGGCGATCGACCTGGCCATAGCTCATCTGCAGCACGCGGCCGACGTCCTTAAGCACCGCGCGGGCCTTCATCGTCCCGAAGGTGATGATCTGCGCCACCTGCCCGCGGCCATATTTCTCCTGCACGTAGCGGATGACCTCGCCACGCCGGGTTTCGCAAAAGTCGATGTCGAAGTCGGGCATCGACACGCGCTCCGGGTTCAGGAAGCGCTCGAACAGCAGGCCCAGCTTGATCGGATCGAGATCGGTGATGGTCAGCGCCCACGCCACCGCCGAACCCGCGCCCGAACCACGGCCCGGCCCCACCGGGATGCCGTTGTCCTTGGCCCATTTGATGAAGTCGGCGACGATCAGGAAATAGCCAGGAAAGCCCATGCTGACGATGACGTCGGTCTCGAACGCCAGCCGCTCGAAATAGGTCTTGCGGGTCTCCTCGTCGGTGATCCCGGCCTTTTCCAGCCGCATCTCCATGCCCGCGATCGCATCGTCGCGCAGCTTGGCCGCTTCGCCTTCGAGGTCGCCGGCGAGGCTGGGCAGGATCGGCTTGCGCTTCGGCGCCATCACCGCGCAGCGCTGCGCGAGGACTAGGGTGTTCGCGATCGCTTCGGGCAAGTCGGCGAACAGCGACTTCATCTCGTTCGCGGGCTTCATCCACGCGTCGGGCGAGCTCTTCCGGCGCTCGTCGCTGGCGACATAGGAGGAACTGGCGATGCACAGCATCGCATCGTGCGCTTCGTGGAAATTCTCGTCGGCGAAGCAGCTAGGATTGGTCGCCACCAGCGGCAGGTCGCGGGCATAGGCCAGGTCGAGCAGCCTGGGCTCGGCCTTGCCCTCCACTTCGTCGAGACGGCGGACCAGCTCCACATAGAGCCGCTTGGGGAACAGCGCCTCGAGCCGGTCGGCATAATCCTCGGCGGCGCGATCCTGCCCCTCGGCGAACAGGCGGGTCAGGCCGCCCTCTCCGCCTCCGGTCAGCGCGATCAGACCATCGGTCCGCCCCTCAAGCTGATCGAAGGTGACATGGGCGTCCTCCTCGATCGGCCGGTCGAGATGCGCCATCGACACCAGCGCGCAGAGGTTCAGATAGCCCGTCTCGTCCTGCGCCAGCAGCGGCAGCCAGTCGATCACCGGCTTCACCCCGTCGGGCATGTCGGGCCGCAGCACCGCGAGCAGCGTACCCACGATCGGCTGGATTCCCGCCTTCGCACAGGCTTCGGAGAAGGACATCGCGGCGTAGAGCCCGTTGCGATCGACCAGCCCGACCGCCGGAAACCCCAGTTCCTTCGCGCGCTTCGCGATCGCCTTCGGTTCGATGGCGCCTTCGAGCATCGTGTAGGCCGAAAAAACCCGAAGCGGTACGAATCCCGAATGCATATCCCATCCTAGGGATTGCCCCCCGGATTTTCCATCCCGCGGGCGCGCTATCCACAGCTTTCGTTCAGTCTCAAAAGCGTAGCAAACTGAATCGGTTAGCGAATCTTACCCGCTTCTTAACGGTGAACTCCGGGCGACCACGACGGGGATTCAACCCGAATGGCGACTCAGATCGGCCTACTCCATTTTATGGTTAACAACGGCTCGTCGATAAAAACGAACGGTTCATCGGCGGGTCAGAATGAGGCGTTATTATGGCAAATATGAGGCAATCGGAACAGTTCCTCATTGATACAACGACTTAACCGACAAGCGACTCATCTACACCCTCTTGCGACGAAGCGAACCGAGACCAAAATGACCTCCTCTTTCTTTCATGGCAGCGCGATCTGCGAAGTCGACCGGGACGGCACCGTCTCGATCCCCGACTTCCTCGCCGACGCTCTCGCCGGCGAGGATGCGGAGTTGATGGTCGCCCGTCACGAGGCCGATGACTGCCTGATCGGCTACGGCCGCGAATACCTCAACGAACTGCGCACCCGCGCCGAAGCCCGGCGGCTTGCCGACGAGACTCGCGGCGAGGACGCGCGCAACCATTACCGCCGGATGCGGCGCACCTTCGGCGCAGTCGAGAAGCTGCCCCGCGCAGGCGCCACGATGCGGATCCCGGCGGCGATGCGCCACCTGGGCAAGATCGGCGCCCTCGCCCTGTTCGTCGGCGCCGGAGACAGTTTCGAGATCTGGAACCCCGATCTCGCCATCGAAAATGCGGACGAACAGTTCCGCGACCTCGCCGCCTTCCGGATGAAGACGCTGCGGGGCGACCTTTCCGGGAGTGCTTTATCATGACGTTGCTCTGCACGGTGACCGGCCACATCGCCGATACGGTCCACCATCACAATCAGGGCCTCGATTTCACCACCTGCCATCGCTGCCGCTGCGACCTGATCCGAAGCGATACCGATGGCGAGTGGACCGAAGTGCCCAAGGGCTTCCGCGTTGTCTGGCGGGAGTTCGGGCGGGCGGGGGACGCCGCTTCGGTCATGTCGCGGATGCAGCGCATGACGCCGCCGCCGCGCCGCGAACAGCGGGGTGCACGGCCCAAGCCGCGCCGCGACCCGCGCGGCAAGCCGCTGAAGGGCGCCGCCACCATGTTCGGCGCGCTCACCAATCTGGGCCAGTTGCTCACCGGGGGCGAGCCGGTCGAGGACAATGAAGGCCGCTCGATGGAGACCAACGGCCAATATGTGATCTGCCTGCCCTCCGCAGGCTGACGGAAAAGGGCCGGCACGACCTGTGACAAGGCGCTTTCCCGAGCGCGTGCCGGTCCTTTAAGCGCGGTGGTGGGGCGCCTCTCCTCCCGCCCCACCACCATTCGCGCAAAATCGGGTCAGAGGAGCTTCTCGATATCCTTCGCGATATCCTCGGGCTTGGTCGTCGGGGCATAACGGTCGAACACCGCGCCGGAGCGGGCGATCAGGAACTTGGTGAAGTTCCACTTGATCCCCTCCGTGCCCAGCACGCCCTTCTGCTCGGACTTGAGATGCTGATAGAGCGGCGCAGTGTTGTCGCCATTGACGTCGATCTTGGCATAGACCGGGAAGGTCACGTCGTAGGTCATCGAACAGAAGTTCGCGATCTCCGCCGCATCGCCCGGCTCCTGCGCGCCGAACTGGTTGCAGGGGAAGGCCAGCACTTCGAACCCGCGATCCCTGTACTTGCGATGCAGCGCCTCCAGCCCTTCATATTGCGGGGTGAAGCCGCATTTGGAGGCGGTGTTGACGATCAGCAGTACCTGTCCGGAATATTCCGACAGATCGGTCTCGGTCCCATCGGCCTTGCGGACCGGGATTTCCGTGATCTTCGTCAACCTAAGTCTCCTCGCGCGAGCATCGTTTCGAGATTCTGTCGCACACCTCGCCACTCATGGTCGAGGATGGAATAGACGACCGTGTCCCGCACCCGGCCATCGGGCATGATGCGCTGGCCGCGAAGAACGCCGTCCTGCTTCGCGCCGAGCCGCTCGATCGCCCGCTGCGACGCCTTGTTGAGCCAGTCGGTACGGATCTGGACGCACACGCAGCCCAGCGTTTCGAACGCATGGCGAAGCAGCAGCAGCTTGGCTTCGGTATTCAGGCCGGTGCGCTGGACGCGGCGCGCATAGAAGGTCCCGCCGATCTCGACGCGGCGATGGGCGGGATTGATCCGCAGATAGCGCGTCGAACCGACCAGCTTGCCGGCGTCATCGAGCACCGCGAACAGCATCGCCCTGCCCTGCTCGACCTCGCGCACACTGAAATCCATCCACGGATCGATCGTCTGGGGGCCCGGCGCCAGCGAATAGAACAGCTCCCACAGCCTGCCGTCGGACGACGCCTCGACCAGCGCGTCGCGGTCGGCGCGGTCGAGGGGGCGGAGCGTGACATGACGCCCGGAAAGCGTCGGCGTGTCGGTCCAGATCGTCATGGGCCGCAGAAGTGCGCGGCGAATGCGCCCAAAACGCGGCAGCGATTCGCCCTATTCCAGATGCCCCTCGTGCAGCCGCAGCACCCGATCCATCCGCGCGGCGAGACGCTCGTTATGAGTGGCCACCAGCGCCGCCGAGCCTTGGTCGCGGACCAGAGCGAGGAATTCGGCCAGCACCTTGTCGGCGGTCGCTTCGTCGAGATTGCCGGTGGGTTCGTCCGCCAGCACCAGCATCGGCTTGTTGGCCAGCGCGCGCGCGACCGCGACGCGCTGCTGCTCGCCGCCCGAAAGCTGGCTGGGCCGGTGCGTCAGGCGCGCGCCAAGGCCCAGCGCGGTGAGCAGATGCTCGGCGCGCCGGTCCGCATCGGCGCGAATCGCGCCGTGGATCATCTGCGGCAGCACGACATTCTCGAGCGCGTTGAAGTCCGGCAGCAGGTGGTGAAACTGATAGATGAAGCCCAGCCGGTCACGGCGGACCTCGGTGCGGCCCGCGCTGTCGAGCTGCGCCGCTTCCTTGCCGCCGATGCGGATCGAGCCTTCGAATCCGCCTTCGAGCAGGCCGACCGCCTGAAGCAGCGTCGACTTGCCCGAGCCCGAAGGACCCAGCAGCGCGACGATCTCGCCCGGCATGATGGTCAGATCGACGCCACGCAGAACCTCGATCGTGGTTTCGCCCTGCGTGAAGCTGCGCTTCAGGCCACGGGTCTGGAGAACGGGTTCGTTATTCATAGCGCAGCACCTGCACCGGATCGGTGCTCGCGGCTTTCCACGCGGGATAGAGCGTCGCGAGGAAGCTGAAGAGGAACGCCATCACGATGATTCCGATCACTTCGAACGTATCGGGCTCGGCGGGCAGTTCGGTGAGGAACCGCATCGACGGGTCCCACACGTTCATGCCGGTGACCAGCCCGATGAACTTCACCACATATTCGCGGAAATACAGGATCACGAAGCCCAGCAGCGCACCCGCCGCGATGCCCACCGTGCCGATCGCGGTGCCGACGGTCATGAAGATGCGCATCAGCCCGCCGCGCGAGGCGCCCATCGTCCGCAGCACGGCGATGTCGCGAGTCTTCGATCGGACCAGCATGATCAGCGACGAAACGATGTTGAACGACGCAACGATGATGATCAGTGACAACACGACGAAGCTGACGATGCGATCGATCGACAGCGCCTCGAACAGCTGCGAATTCATCTGCCGCCAGTCGACGATCTGCCCGCTGCCGCGGACTTTCGGGGCAAGCGGCGCAAGGATGTCCTGAACCTTGTCGGCATTCTCGGTCTCGATCTCGACCATGCCGACCGAGTCGCCCAGCAGCAGGAGCGTCTGGGCATCCTCCATCGGCATGATCACGAACGCCTTGTCGTAATCATAGACGCCGACTTCGAAGATCGCGGCGACGCGATATTTCACGATGCGGAACATGGTGCCGAAAGGTGTGGCGGCACCCTGCGGATTGATGATCGAGATTTCGCTGCCGATTTCGGCGCCGATCGACGCCGCGAGGCGCGATCCGATCGCGACCTGTTCGCTGCCTGGCTTCATATTGGCGAACTTGCCGAGGATTTCCTTGCCCTTCAGCGTCGGGTTGGAATTGATGTCCTCCACCGTCATGCCGCGGATCAGCGCGAATTCGACGCGGCCATTATAGCTGGCGAACAGCGGCTGCTCGATCAGCGGCGTGGCGCTGGTGATGCCCGGCGTGGCCTTGGCCTGCTTCACGACCTCGCGCCAGTTGGGCATCTGGCCGTTATAGCCTTGGATGACGGCATGGCCGTTCAGTCCCGTGATCTTGTCGAAAAGTTCGGCGCGGAAGCCGTTCATCACGCTCATCACCACGATCAGCGCGGCGACGCCCAGCATCACGGCGACGAGGCTGAACCCGGCGACGACGGCGATGAACGCCTCGCCCCGGCCGGGCAGCAGGTATCGCTTGGCGATCATCCGCTCATAGCGCGAGAGTAGCATGAAGTCGGCGGTCCCCGCGGAGAAGCAAAACGGTGTGTCGCGGCTCTAGGGCAGTTTCGGGGCGGTGCGCAAATGGAGATAGTGTCACATTCCCTGTTGCCTATGCGCCACAGGGTCACGCCAATCTGAGTCCTAATGCTTCATTACCGGTGACAAAGGGCAAAGCCGGTCCTAGCAAACCGATGTCGAAACGCAGGCAACGGCCGTGGTTCGGGGAGGCTCTTTGCCCCGCTTGTTGGCAAGAACAGGCGTGCGGGCGAAGGACCTGACAAAGGGGGCTGACGAGGCATCGTCACGCAGGCGCCCGGGCTGGAAACAGTCCGGGCGTTTGCGCGTCTGGGGTAGATCTATTTTGTGATTGTGGCCGCAGGTGCGGCCTTGCTCCCTCTCCCATCGGGAGAGGGAAGGAGCCGACGAAGTCGGCGGAAGGGTGAGGGTGACCGATGGTCGACCTACCCCATTCACCCTCACCCTTCCCACCGCTTCGCGGCGGCCCCCTTCCCTCTCCCAATAGGAGAGGGAGAAGAAGCCTCACCCCGTCCGCGTACCCTCCATCAAATCCTGAATCGAAGCGTCGAAATGCGCCTCCATCGACGCCACCGCACCCGCCGGATCACAGTCGTAAATCGCCTTCGCCAGCGCGCGATGGCCGGCGAGAGTCGCGACCTGCTGATCGCGGGTCTGGCGGGTGCCCCACGCCTGCGGCACCGCCACTTCCATCAGCGGCGCATAGGAGCGGACCATCTGGCGAAACAGCTGGTTGTGCGATGCGTCCGCGATCGCCTGATGGAAAGCGACGTCGATCCTCGTCAGTTCGGGCAGATTCTCCGCCGCGGCCGTCATGGCGTCGGCCAGTTCGACGATCCGCTTCGCTTCGGCATCGGTGCGACGTTCAGCCGCCAGCGCGGCGATTCGCAGCTCGACAGTGCGGCGCACGTCCCACACTTCGTTGAAGCTGATCTGCGCGGTCGACACGGCATGATCGAGCGAAGTCGCCATCACAGAACCGTCGATCGCGCCGACCCGCGCCCGGCGCCCATTGGCAACGTCGAGCACGCGCAGCGCGGCAAGCGCGCCGAACGCTTCGCGCATCACCGCGCGGCTCACGCCCAGATTGGCAGCGAAATGGCTCTCGCCCGGCAGATTGTCGCCGACCTTGAGGTCATGGTCGCGGATATGGTTGCGGATCGCGGCGACCGCCTGGTGGACCAGCGAGACGCCCTCGCCTGCTGCGCTCGCCATCAGGCGGCCATTCGCGTGGCGCGATACTGGGTCGGCGCGACGCCATAATGGCGCGAAAAGGCACGCGCGAAGCTCGCATTGTTGAGGTAGCCGCAACGATAGCCGATCGACGAAACTGGCAAGTCAGTGATCAGAAGCATCTGCTTCGCCTCCCCCAGACGTTGCTCGGCGATAGCGTCGGCAACGCTGCACGAGAAGAGGTCGCGGAACCCGCGGGTAAGCTTGGCGCGATTGAGGCCGCAGGCGCGGGCGATAGTGTCGAGCGTGATCTTCTCGGCCCATTTGTCTTCAATGAAGCGGCGGGCGACCATCAGCCGCTGGCTGTCGGCCATCGACAGCGAACCCGCCGCGCCGAACGGAACCAGTTCGTCCTCGTCGTGCAGGCGGAGGATCTCGCACAGCGCTTCGATGCTTTTGGCGCCGCGATACACCACCCGCGCGGCTTCGGAGAAATTGCAGTCGCGCACGGCAAAGGCGATGGCGCGCAGCCCGGCCGGGATGTGGAACCGCTCCCCGTCCCGCATGTCGAGCTTCGTCCCGAGCAGCCGGGTGGTCGCCGCGCGGGCGATGACGAGAATCAGCCGCGATTGCGCCGCATCGCGATCGAACTGCGCCGCCGACGGGCGGCTGTGGTGCGAGAAGCTGGTGTTGGCGAAATCGAAGACGAAGGCGGAGGACTGGGCCGGCCAGTCGGTCTCGCCGAGCACACCGGCGCCCATATGGATCACCATTTCGGGCGAAATCGCGATCCGTTCCATTGCCGACGACTCAGTCATGACACCTCTCCGATTCCCTCATGGGGTGGAGCGCTTGTGAACCTATCGGATAGGTTTTGCAAGACCTGTCAGACAGGTTCGCTCGTCGCACTGGCAGGCGCACGGCGCATCGCGATCCAGAAGGCAATGCACGAGACCAATCCGACGAACACGCTGACCCATGCCGTGGCGGTGCCAAGATGCTTGCCGCCCTCGCCCATCGCATCGCTGATCGCGCCAATCAGCGGCGGGGCGACGCCGAAGCCGATCAGCCCGGCGAGCGTCAGGAACGCGCCGATGCACAGCCCGCGAAGCTCGTTGGGCAGCAACACGGTGATGGCGATTGCGGTAATCAGCCCGGTCACGGTGCCGCTCAGGATCAGTACGCCGAAGCCGATGCCGAGCCAGGTCACGTCGGGCGCGACGGTGTAGAGGCCCGCGGGCACGCCCAATGCGGAGAAGAACACCGCGCCGATCAGCACACCGCCCCTGCCCCGGCGATGGCCGACGTCCGCAGCGATGCCGCCGATGATCGATCCGGCAAGCCCGGTGACGAACAGCACCGTTCCGACCCACTCGGTCTGCGCCGCCGCCATGCCATAGCTGCGCGAGAGAACGGGCGCGATCAGGATGCCTGCCGACGCGTCCGCCATTGTCACCGCGATCTGTCCGACGAACAGCGGGATCAGGAACCCCCGCCGCGACCAGAGTTCGCGCGCTACGGTACGGAACGGCGCACCCGGCCCGGCGAGCATCTCGCGGCGGGGCGGCTCGCGCAGGAACAGCAGCGCCCCGATCAGCGCCGCGCTGACCAGCCCCACGACCAGATGCACCCCACGCCACGCCTCGAGGCCCCACAGCCCGCTTTCGCCGATCAGCGTGAACAGCCGCACCCCGACGATGAACACCGCCGCCTGTCCCAGCACCTTGCCGAGCGTCAGCACCAGCATCGCCCGCCCGCGCTGGCCCGGCGTGGCGATGTCGGCCGCCAGCGAGATCGCGCAGGTCATGGCTCCCGTTGCGCCCACACCCGCGGCCATCCGGCTGGCGAGCAGCACGCCCAGATCGTTGGAGAAAGCCGTGCCGATCGATCCGGCGGTCCAGATGCCTGTAAGGACGATCATCAACCGCAGCCGGTTGGTCCGGTCGACCAGGATACCGATCGGTATCGACAGCAACAGCATCGGGATCGCGGTCCCCAGCCCCTGCACCAGCGTCAGCTGGAAATCGCTGAGGCCAAGCTGCGCGTTCGCCGCATCCTGAAGCGCGCTGAACTGTCCCATCGCCTGCACGCCCAGCGCCACGACCAGCGCGAACAGGATAAGCGTCGGCATCAGCCGCACGAACGGCGTTTCGCCCGGCGCAGCGCTCACAGCGAGAAGATCTTGCCGGGGTTGAACAGGTCCTTCGGGTCGATCGCCCGCTTGATCAGCCGCATCATATCGACCGCATCGCCAAGCTCGTCGATCAGGCAATCCTGCTTGCCGATGCCGATGCCATGCTCGCCGGTGCAGGTGCCGTCCATCGCCAGCGCGCGGGCGACCAGTTTCTTGTTGAGCGCCTCCACTTCGGCCATCTCGCCGGGCGCATCGGGATCGATCGAGAAGACGACATGGAAATTGCCGTCGCCGACATGACCCAGGATCGTGGCCGGCACGCTCGCGGTGGCAAGATCGGCCTTGGTCTCAACGATGCATTCCGCCAGCCGGCTGATCGGCACGCACACATCGGTCGCCCAGCCGACCGCGCCCGCCCGCAAATTCACCGCGGCGTAATAAGCCTCATGCCGCGCCTTCCACAGCTTCGATCGCTCCTCGGGCAGGTTCGACCATTTGAACTCGCCCCCGCCGTTCATCGACGCGATCTCGCGCACCGTCTCGATCTGCTCGCCGACATGGAGCGGCGATCCGTGGAATTCGAAGAAGAGCGTGGTCAGCTCGGGATAATCGAGCTTCGACCAGCGATTGACCGCCTTCATCTGCACATCGTCGAGGATCTCGACCCGCGCCAGCGGCACGCCAAGCTGGATCGCCTGCACCACCGTATCCACCGCACCGCCGATCGTATCGAACGCGCAAACCGCCGAGGAAATCGTCTCGGGAATGCCATGCAGCCGCAGCGTCACTTCGGTGATGATGCCCAGCGTGCCCTCGGAACCGATCATCAGCCGCGTCAGGTCATAGCCCGCCGCCGACTTCCGCGCCCTCCGACTGGTGCGAATGTCCCGACCGTCCGGCGTGACGACCCGCAGCGACAGCACCGCCTCGCGCATTGTGCCATAGCGGACGGCATTGGTGCCCGACGCACGGGTGGAAGCCATGCCGCCGATGGTGGCGTTGGCGCCCGGATCGATCGGGAAGAACAATCCCGTATCGCGGATCCACGCATTGAGCTCCTCGCGGCGCACCCCGGCCTGAACGGTACAATCGAGATCCTCGGCATTCACTTCGAGGATCGCGTTCATCTCGGAAAGGTCGATGGTGACGCCTCCGCGAACCGCCAGCGTATTGCCTTCGATCGAAGTGCCCGCACCGAACGGGATCACCGGCACCTCGTGCGCGACGCACAAGCGGACCAGCGCGACGACTTCCTCGGTGGTGTGGGCATAGATCACGGCATCGGGTGGCGCCGGCTGGAAATGGGCTTCGCTCTGGCCGTGCTGAAGACGGATCGCGTCGCTGGTCTTGAGCCGGTCGCCGAACATCGCACGCGCCGCATCGAAAAATTCGGGTGGAAGCGGCTTTCGCGGCGAAACTGCGGTAGCAACGGACATCGGACCTCTCCCCCGCCGGCCTGATCCTGACATGGCCGATCGGTCACCTCGCTTCTATGTCACGCACAACCTATCTGAAAGGTCAATGCCTGTGCCGAGCGGCGCGTCCGGTTGATCGAACCGCTCAAGCCTGGAAGGCCGCGGCAGCCATCTGAGCCTCACGCACCGCGCTCCCGGCAGCAAGCTGATAAACCAGCCGCCCCTCCCGATCGAATTCGCCCCAGGGCAACACCCCATCCCGCGCGAAATCGACCCACAGCTTGTGCGTGCGATCCGCCAGTTCCTGCGGCGGCGCTTCGCCCGCCAGCCCCTCAGGGCCCGTCACGCTGGCGAGCGTATCGAACACGAAGCCCAGCTCGATCCCATGACAGGCACCCAGTTCGCCGCCGCTCTGGGGTGAACGCCACTCGAATTCGTACATATGCGTCCGCCCGCGATGTTCCTCGGCAAAGCGGCGCGCGGGCCAGCGGAAGACGAGGTCGTTCAGCGCATCGGTGAACGCCTGTCCCGGCTTCTTCCCGCTGCCCATGCCATAGGCGCGCAGCGTCTTGCGCGCGTTCGGATGCGACTTGTGCAGCGCATAGATCGCCAGCCATTTACCGATCTTCTCGCGCACGCCCGTGGGAACGAGATAGAGGTTCATCTCCTCGGCATTAGTCCCGATCAGCAGCTCGACATCGGCCCCGGCCCCCTTCGCCAGCAGATCGAGCGCCGGTTCGG
The DNA here is from genome assembly GCF_012927115.1 of Sphingomonas sp. G-3-2-10. Classification (NCBI taxonomy): domain Bacteria; kingdom Pseudomonadati; phylum Pseudomonadota; class Alphaproteobacteria; order Sphingomonadales; family Sphingomonadaceae; genus Sphingomonas; species Sphingomonas sp. G-3-2-10. The sequence continues at coordinate 1,372,694 of NZ_JABBFY010000001.1, forward strand.
GCAGCAGATCGTCGCCGTGAACCGGACTGAACCGGCTAAGGCCGAACAACGGCTCGCGCCCGTTCGAATCGCGCAGATCGATGCGCGCGGTCGGCTGGGATATCTTCTCCAGCGCTATGAGCCCGTCTTCATAGGAAACGCTGCGGAAGCCCTCTGCATCAGGCGACACGCCGAGCATCTTCGCGAGCTTCTTCACCAGCCGCTGCATGACGCCGATCTCGCGCGTCATCGAACCATGACCACTTTGTACGATCGCGCGGCGGAACAGCCCCTGTGCGAGCGGCGAAGCGATCAGATTGCCGATCGACATCGCGCCGGCCGATTCGCCGAACACAGTGATATTGCCGCCATCCCCGCCGAACGCTGCGGCATTCTCGCGCACCCATTTGAGCGCCGCGATCTGGTCGCGCAGGCCCAGGTTGGTGGGGATGCCGGGGATCGGCAGAAAGCCGTCAATGCCTAGGCGATAGTTGATCGCGATACACACCATGCCGGCCTTCGCGAAACCGCTGCCGTCGTGAACGCTCGCATCCTTGCTGCCGAGCACGAAGGCACCGCCGTGGATGAAGACCATCACCGGCAGCCCCTTCGCCGCCGGATCGGGGGTCCAGACATTGACGCTGAGATAATCGTCGCCGCGCGCCCAACCCGTGCCGATCAGCGGCGCGACGTCGAGGCCGGGGAACGGCTTCACCAGATGCGGGGCGTTCGGCCCGGACTCCGTCGCGTCGCGAATCCCGTCCCACGGTGCGTGCGGCTGCGGCGCGGCAAAGCGCAGATCGCCCACGGGCGCGGCGGCATAAGGCACGCCGAGGAACCGGATGATACCGTCGCTGGCTATCCCGCGAATCTCACCGGTAGCGATTCGAACGATCGACTGATCTCTCTCCATTCCGGAGCGATTATCCGAGCAACGCCCGCCATGCGCGTGGTTTCGCTGTGCTCAGCGGCACAGGCGCATTGCAGCGGAAGCGATTGCTGATCTGGATCAATTAGAAGAGTACAGGGTCGGACCCGCAGGGTCCGCAAGCGCGAACGGGCGCCGGCCGGTCAGGCCGATCTTCTCTTTCATAACAAAAGAGCGACCGTGGCGGAGAGGGTGGGATGCGAACCCGCGCGCGCAGGCCCGTAGGCCGGAGCGCCATCAAATGAACCGTGGGTTGGCCGCTGTCTGGTGGGAAAAGGTCCCCGGGCGATGCAGGGACCGTGGCGGAGAGGGTGGGATTCGAACCCACGGTGAGCTTGCACCCACGCCGCATTTCGAGTGCGGTACATTCGACCACTCTGCCACCTCTCCGCGAGGTCATAAGATGCGTCCCGAGGGATGCACCGGTCGATTGGAGCGCGGGCCTCTAGCGCAATGATTTGGCCTGCACAACCTCTCTTTGCGCACTTCCCGGCGCGGCTCCCGGTGGCTGTCCCGGCGGCTCTCCTTGTGCGGGGGCGCGGACGCATTAGATTAACGGGATGAACACGCCTTCCCTGCCCCCGATTCCCGCCGAACCCCTCGTCCCCGCCGTGCCCATGCCGCCGGTCGCGTCGGCGCGGTTCGCGATCGGCGATGTGGTGAAGCACCGGCTGTTCGATTTCCGCGGCGTCATCTTCGACGTCGATCCGGTCTTCGCCAATACCGAAGAATGGTATGAAGCGATCCCGGAGGAAGTCCGCCCGCGCAAGGACCAGCCTTTCTACCATCTGCTCGCGGAGAACGCCGAATCGAGCTATGTCGCCTATGTCAGCCAGCAGAATCTGGTGGTCGACGAAAGCGACGAGCCGGTCGATCATCCGGCAATCGCGGGCCTGTTCGACGGCTATGACGGTGGCCGCTATCACCTGAAGCACGCCCTACGCCACTAAGGCGGAAGCTTGCCCGTCCATGCCTTCCGGTTCGATGACGGAATTAAGGCATTTTGGGTTGACTTGAACGGCCTCCTCCCTTAGCTGCGCCCTTCCTCCTGCCGGGGTCACCCTGGCGGGCACAAGCTTTTGGTTAGAGAAGAGACCCATGTTCGCTATCGTGCGCACTGGCGGCAAGCAGTATCGCGTTGCCGCAGGAGACAAGATCGTCGTCGAGAAGCTCGATGGCGAAGCCGGAGCGTCGATTTCGCTCACCGACATCCTGCTCGCAGGTGAAGGTTCGGAGCTGAAGTCGGTCGAGGGCCTCACCGTCTCTGCCGAGATCATCGCTCAGGCGAAGGCCGACAAGGTCATCGTTTTCAAGAAGCGCCGCCGGCATAACTATCGCCGCAAGAACGGCCATCGCCAGCAGCACACGATCCTGAAGATCACCGCCATCGGTGCGCAGGAAGAGAAGAAGAAGGCCGCGCCGAAGGCGAAGAAGGCCGACGCCCCCGCTGCCGAGGCTGCTGCCCCGGCCGCCGAAGCGTAAGTTCGAGGAGCATAGACAATGGCACATAAGAAAGCAGGCGGCTCTTCGCGTAACGGTCGCGACTCCGCTGGCCGCCGTCTCGGCGTCAAGAAGTTCGGTGGCGAGGCCGTCATCGCGGGCAACATCCTGATCCGTCAGCGCGGCACCAAGGTGTATCCGGGCGTCAACGTCGGCATGGGCAAGGACCATACGCTTTTCGCGCTTACCGACGGCCGCGTGTCGTTCAAGCTCGGCAAGCTGGGCCGCAAGTTCTGCTCGGTAGACGCTATTGCGGAAGCGGCCGAATAACATCGGGTAACCAGCCGGGTTGCCCACCAGGGTGATCCGGATCTGGCGAACAGATCGAAACAAGGGAGACGGGTCACCCCGGCTCCCTTGTTTCATGCTCCCTCCCCTGCGGTGTCGCCGGACCGTCATCGAGACGGCCTATGCGCCCGCCCCAACGAGGAGAGTGGTCATGTTCGTGCGTACACAACGACTGACATTGCGGCCGGGCTGGATCGAGGATGCCCCCGAACTCGCCCGCGCGATGAATCACTGGGAAGTCTGCGCCAAGCTAGCGACGGCGCCCTGGCCCTATGGCCTGCTGGATGCCGAGGATTTCCTCGGCCGGATGAGCGTGTCGAGCGACGCCTTCTTCTTGATCTGCGCGCATGAAGGCGGGGAGACTCGCATGGTCGGCGGCATCGGCGTGCATGCCACGGGCAATGACGAGCATGAGTTGGGCTATTGGATCACCCCCGAAGCCTGGGGCCGCGGTTATGCGACCGAGGCCGGGCTGGGCGTCGTCCGCATGGCGCGCGATTCGCTGCGGCTCAAGCGGCTGGTCGCCGGGCATTTCATCGACAATCCCGCGTCGGGGAAGGTGCTGAGAAAGCTAGGCTTCCGCGCGACCGGACGAATCGTCCAGCGCGAATCGCGGGCGCGGGGCGTATCGACTCCGTGTGCATCGTTCGAGCTCGATCTGTGCGCCGACGCCGCCGACAACGACCCGCGAACCCGAATGGCGGCCTAAGCCGAATACCGCCGCATCTTTGCGCTTGACCTCAACTTAGCTTGAGGTTGCATGGATGCGGCGGCATCCGGACCGGAGATTCGACGTGACGACCGCACCCACCGCCGATCAAGGCTCCAGCCCCAGATGGCGCGACCTGTTGAGCGGCGGCCGCGGGCCGCTGCTCGCGCTGATCATGCTCGGCGACTGGCTGGTTGCAGCCGATTCGCTGGCGACCGCGACGCTGATGCCCAGCGTCGGCCAGTCGCTGTCGGGCTTCGCATGGTTCGGCTGGACGGCTTCGGGGTTCCTTACCGGCAGCGTCGTCGCAGGCGCTTCGGCGGGCTGGATGTCAGAACGGTTCGGCCTGCGCGCATCGATGGTGCTCGCGGGGCTGCTGCTCGCCTTTGGCTGCGCGCTTTCCGCGCTGACGCCCGACATGTTCTGGTTCGTCGTCAGCCGCGTGTTGCAGGGGATCGCCGGCGGCTGGCTGATCGGTCTGATCTATGTCGCGATGGCGACGTCGTTTCCCGCGGCACATCTCCCCCGCCTGTTCGCGCTCGTCACCAGCGTGTGGGGCATCGCCACCTTTGTCGGCCCGCTGATCGGCGGCGCCTTCGCCGATTGGGGCTGGTGGCGGGGCGTATTCTGGCTGTTCGCGGGTCAGGCATTGCTGTTCGCGGTCGCCGCGCTGCGGCTGATCCCCGCGCGAGCGAGCGACACCGGCAAGCAGCGCGTGCCGATCGTCCCGCTCGTCCTGCTCACGCTGGCGATCGCGGCGGTATCCGCAGCGGGCGTGGTCGCTTCGGCCTGGGTCGCGGCACCAGTGCTGGCGGGCGGCATCGTGCTGCTGGTGATCGCGGTGCGCGGCGACATCCGCGGCGGCTCCGGCATCCTCCCGGCGCAGGTGAGCGATCCCGGATCCGCCCTCCGCGCCGCCTATATCGTCTATTTCATGGCCTGTGCCGCAGGCGTCGCCTTCGCCCTCTACGGCCCGGCGCTGCTCCACGCCACGATGGGGCTCAGCGCGCTGGAGGCCGGCTATTGCGTCGCGATCGAGGCGATCGCCTGGACCGCGATCGCGCTGGCGGTCAGCGGTTCGGGAGACGCGTGGCGGCGGCGGTACATCGTCATCGGCGTTGCTTCGATCCTGCTCGGCATCACGATGCAGACCTTCGTACTCGGCGGCACTTCGCTGCCTGCGATCCTCGTCTCAGGCGCGTTGCTCGGCGGCGGCTTCGGCTTCTGCTCCGCCTTTCTCGGCCAGCGCATCATGATGATGCTCGACCCCAGCGAGAGCGCGCGCGGATCGGGCGCGATCGCTGCAGTGCGCGGCGCGGGCGGTGCGCTCGGCGCGGCAGTCTCCAGCATCGGCGCCAACGCAGCCGGTTTTGCCACGGGAATCGACAGCGACAGCGCGCCGCTGGTCGCGCTGGGCGCCTTCGGCATCGGCATCCCCTTCGCGCTCTGGGCGCTGGTCGCCGCGATCAGGGTTGTCCGCTCGCCCTCGCCTTACGCCGCGACGGCCACCGCCGCGGCATAGTCGCTCTCGGCTTTGCCGATCAGCGCGCGGTCGTCATGGTTCCACGGGTGGAAGCCCGGCAGGAAGAACGCGACCCAGCCGGGCGCGATCTTGCGCAGCAGCCCCGGCGATCCGACCAGATACCAGGCCAGCCGCGCCCATGCCTTCGGCCCGCTGATCCCGTCCTGCCGCAACAGGTCAAGCGTGCCCTCGATCCGATGCTTCCAGAACTTCGTGGTGATGACGAGCATCATCAGCGACTTGATCTTCCACCGCTGCCAGCGCGACCAGTCGCGGGTGGCGTGCATCCAGGTGTCGTACGCGACGCCCTTATGCTCGACTTCCTCAATCGCGTGCCAGCGCCACATCGCCGCGCTCTCGGCGTCGGCACCCTTCATCTGCTTGGGATTGCGCAGGATTTCCGCCGCGAGGATCGCGGTATAATGCTCCAGCGCCATCGTCGCGGCAAGGCTGGCGATCTTCGGCCGCTCGGCCGCTTCGGCCAGCACCTGATCGATCCGCGCCTCCAGCCGGCTCACATCATACCCTGCATCGGTCACACGGCGATTGAACGCCACATGCTCCCGGCTATGCATCACTTCCTGCTGCACGAAGGCGCGGATTTCCTGCGCCAGCTTGTCGGGCACGCCGTCGCGAAACGCCTTCACACTCTCGATGAAGAATGCCTCGCCCTTGGGAAACGTCACCGACAACGCGTTCATGAAGGCGGAAGCGATCGGATCGCCGCCCAGCCACCAGCGCGCCTGCTTCGCATCGCGCCCGAAGCGGCGATCGCGCGGGGTGATCGTCAGGTCGGCGGGAGTCTTTGCTTTCACGACGGGAATTCCTCCACTAAGCGGGGTGACTGGGGAAATATGAATTACTTACATAAATGTCAATAACACGTCGCCGCCTTTCGCCCGAAGAATCCCGTGATGCCGCGCTGACGGCCGCGCGCGAGCTGTTGCTCGAGGACGGCCCGCAGGCCGTGACGCTCAAGGCCGTCGCGGCGAAGATCGGGCGTACCCACGCCAACCTGCTCCACCATTTCGGCTCTGCCGCAGGGTTGCAGAAGGCGCTGGTCGCGAGTCTTGCCGAGGGGGTGACCGCCAAGATCGGCGAAGCGATCCTGCGCGCGCGCGACAATGACCATAATCCGCGCGAAGTGGTCGACCTGACCTTCGACGCCTTCGACAAGGGCGGTGCGGGCGCGCTGGCCAGCTGGATGATCCTCAACGGCAATCAGGACGTACTCGATCCGATCCTCGAAGCGATCCAGAAGCTGGTCGACATGATCGCCAAGGATCACGACCATGAGGGCCTGTCGCTGCAGGAGGAAACGCTCCAGCTGGTGCTGACCGCGATGGGCGACGCGCTGCTCGGCGGCCCGATGGCCAAGGCGCTGGGCCTGCCCCGCGAAAAGGCGCGTGAACTGGCGGCCAAGGCGATGATGCAGGCGCATCTGCACCCGAAGTTGGAGGGACAATGATCGGATCGCTTCTGTTCGCGGGGATGATGACTGCGGCATATCCGGCGCCTGGGCCAAACCCCTGCCCCCTGTCGGTAGCGTGGTCGGAGGGCGTTCCGGCGCGAGCACCCATGGAGCCGATGTATAACCTGCTGATCGTGAACGGCACCGGGATCACAATGAACGGCGAGGCCGTCGCACTCGCCGATCTCCCGGCGATGCTCACGCCGCGCGGCCCCCTGGGCATGTTCTTCGTCATCGACGCGAGCAAGGCCGATTGCCCGACAATGCAAAACCTCGCGGCGCTGATCGAGCGCGAAACGAATTGCGAGAAAAATCATTGCCACGTTTCGCGCAGCGCGGTCGATCTTCGGCGGTTCCCACAGATGGGGCAATGAGCGGGGTGGCGCTAAACGTCCTTCGCGACTAAATCCCCGCGATGCATTTCCTCGACCAGGCAAAAATCTTCGTCCGCTCCGGTGCGGGCGGCCCCGGGGCCGTCAGCTTCCGGCGTGAGAAGTTCATCGAATATGGCGGCCCCGACGGCGGCAATGGCGGCAAGGGCGGGGACATCGTGTTCGAAGCCGTTCCCGGCCTGAACACGCTGATCGACTTCCGCTACACCCAGCATTTCCGCGCGCCGCGCGGCAAGGGCGGCGCAGGCTCGAACATGACCGGCGCGGGCGGCGACGATCTGATCATCAAGGTGCCGGTCGGCACCCAGATCCTCGCCGATGACGAAGACCGCACCCTGCTCGCCGATCTGACGAAGGTCGGCCAGACCGTCACCTTCCTGCGCGGCGGCGATGGCGGGCGCGGCAATGCCAGCTACAAGACCTCGACCAACCGCGCCCCGCGCCAGCACGGCACCGGCTGGCCCAGCGAGGAAGCCTATGTCTGGCTCCGCCTCAAGCTGCTCGCGGACGCGGGCCTTGTCGGCCTGCCCAACGCCGGCAAATCGACCTTCATCAATGCCGTGACCAATGCGCAGGCCAAGGTCGGCGCCTATGCCTTCACCACCACCCGGCCGCAGCTGGGCGTGGTGCGCCACAAGATGCGCGAATTCGTGGTCGCCGACATCCCCGGCCTGATCGCGGGTGCGGCCGAAGGGGCGGGCATCGGCGACCGGTTCCTCGGCCATATCGAGCGATGCCGCGTGCTGCTTCATCTTGTCGACGCGAACGACGCGGACGTGGCCGAAAGCTATCGCATCGTCCGGACCGAGCTGGAGAATTACGGCGCGGGCCTGCTCGACAAGAAGGTGATCGTCGCACTCAACAAGATCGATACGCTGGACGACGAGCTGATCGCCGCGCTTTCGGCCGAACTGGAGGAAGCCAGCGGCGCCGAAGTCATCCCGATCTCGGGTGCGGCCGGCACCGGGCTCGACTGGGTGCTCGATCAGTTGCTCGAAGCGATCGGCCCGGTGGACAGCAACGGCGTACCGGAAGGCGATACCGGCGAAGATACGCTGGAGTGGTCGCCGATCTGACGCATTTCGCCGCCAGCCTGCGCGTCCCGATTCCTGATTCGTAGGAGGATGCGTGAGTATCGGCAGTCTGTTGCGTCGCTGGTTCGGCGGAAAACCCGCCCCCTCGCCTGCCGCCGTCCCGCCCACGCCGACGGCGTTCGATGCGTCGCATGAAGCGCGCCTGCGCCATTGGGAGAAGGTCGGCGCGGTCGAATCGGATGTGATCACCCATCTGATCAGTCCCGGGCTGACGGGTGGCCCACACTGGCCGACGACGCGCCAGGCCTATTGCGTCATCCGCCGCGCCAATGGCTCGGCGATCCTCGCCACCGACGGCCTGTCCGATCCGTTCGAAGATGTGGAGGGGATGGACGTCAACGGCTTCGAAATGGAGCTGTTCGTCGAATGCGCTGATCTGCCGCGCGAACTGGCGGGTGGCCCCGGCGACGTGACCCCGCTCCAGAAAAGCTGGATGTTCGCGCTGCTGAGCCACGTCGCGGGCATCGTCGCCAACAATGGCGGGATCGTGCCGCTGCTCGATCGCTATGGCGGCGTGCTGTCGATGGAACTGCCCGGCGTGTCCGAAGCGGAAAGCATCCATTCGCAGCTGCCCGAACAGTATGTGACTCCCGACGATGTGCTGGGCGTGCTGATCGGGGGGCCGGGACCGGATTTCGCCGCCACCGTCGTGGGCATGCCGCTCTCGCCGGTGCGCATCGTCCCGATCGTCCTGCTGACCGCCGCCGAACTGGCCGAAATCCGCGCAGGCGACGAGACGACCCGCGAAGCCATTGCCGCCGCGCTGACCAAGCTGCCCTACACCCACGTCGCCCGGGATTCGCTGGTTTAGCCCCCTAATCCTCCGCCTTGCGGGGAGGATCGCGTGCCCGCGCGCTCCCCACCCATGCCCACCAAAAGATGATCTACTTGGCGTCCTCGCCGCGCACTCGCTAAGAGCGGCGCGATGACTGCGCATGCCACCTTCGCCGATATGGGCGCCTTCGCGCCCGATCGCTGCCCGCGGCTGATCGTCAAGGTCGGCTCGGCACTCCTCGTCGATCCCGATGGGCAAGTGCGGCGCGAATGGCTGACCGGGCTCGTCGCCGATCTCGCCGAACGCGCAAAGGCGGGACAGCAGATTGCGATCGTCTCCTCCGGCGCGATCGCACTCGGCGCACGGCGGCTCAAGCTGCCCAAGGGCGGCCGCGCCAGCCTGGAAGATGCACAGGCGGCCGCCGCGACCGGCCAGATCGCGCTTTCGGGCGTATGGGCCGAACTGCTCCACGCTCAGGGCCTGACCGCGGCGCAGATCCTCGTCACGCTCGACGATCTCGAAGACCGGCGGCGCTACCTCAACGTCTCCGCGACGCTCGACCGGCTGCTCAAGCTCGGCGTGCTGCCGGTTATCAACGAGAATGATTCGGTCGCGACCGAGGAAATCCGCTTCGGCGATAACGACCGGCTCGCGGCACGCGTCGCCAGCGCTGCGGGGGCGGACGGCGTGATCCTGCTCTCCGACGTCGACGGGCTGTACGACAGAAATCCCACCACCAACCCCGACGCGAAGATGATCCCCGTGGTCGAAAAGCTCGATGCACGGATCGAGGCGATGGCCGATACCGGCTCGGCATCGGGCATGGGATCGGGCGGGATGGTCTCGAAGATCGAGGCCGCCCGGATCGCGACCAGTTCTGGCGCGCATCTCGCCATCGCCACCGGCCGGGTCGATCACCCGCTGGCCCGGCTGGCCGAGACCGGTCACTGCACGATCTTCGTCGCGAAGCAGAATGCCCGGGCGCGCAAGGCATGGCTGCGCGGCGGGTTGACCGCCAAGGGCATGATCCACATCGATGCCGGCGCGGTCGACGCGCTGCGCAAAGGCCGCAGCCTGCTGTCCGCCGGCGCGGTCCGCGTCGAGGGCCGCTTCGCGCGCGGCGACCTGATCGTCGTGGTCGGTCCAGACGGCACCCAATTGGCGCGCGGCCTCGCCGAATACGACCATACCGACGCGCACCGCATCACCGGCAAGCGCAGCGAGGAACTCGCCGGCATCCTCGGCTATGCTCCCCGCGCCGCACTGGTTCACCGCAGCCATATGGCATTGCTGTGACCACCCTCGCCATCACCGGGGGCACGGGCTTCGTCGGCTCACGCCTCATCGCCACCGCCATCGAGGCCGGGCACAAGGTCCGCGCCCTCACCCGGCGCGAGCAAGCGGCCCGCGAAGGCATCGAATGGATCGCGGGCGACCTGAACGGCACCCCTGCCCTCGCCCGCCTGTGCGAAGGGGCCGACGCGGTGATCCATGTCGCGGGCGTGGTGAACGCGCCCGACCGCGCCGGTTTCGCCGCCGGGAATATCGACGGCACCCGCAACATGATCGACGCCGCCAAAGGCGCCGGCGTAGCCCGCTTCGTCCATGTCTCGTCGCTCGCCGCGCGCGAGCCGGGCATGTCGTACTATGGCTGGTCCAAGGCCGAGGGCGATGCGCTGGTCGAGGCCAGCGGGCTCGACTGGACCATCGTCCATCCGCCCGCAATCTACGGCCCGGGCGATATGGAAATGCTCGAGCTGTTCAAACTGGCAAAGCGCGGCCTCGCGCTGTTACCGCCGGGCGGACGGCTCTCGGTGATCGAAGTCGGCGACCTCGCCCGCTTGCTGCTCGCGCTCGCGCTGACCGACAATGTGAAGCAGCATCTCGACGCCGATGACGGGGCCGAGGGCGGCTGGAGCCACAAGGATTTCGGCCGCGCGATCGGCACCGCCACCGGCAAGCGCGTCGCCGCGATCGCCCTGCCCCGCATGATCCTGATGGCCGGCGCGCATCTCGACCGGCTGGTCCGCGGCAAGGGCGCCAAACTGACGCCCGACCGCGTAGCCTATTTCTGCCATGAGGACTGGGTGATCGATCCCGCCCGGCGACCGTCTTCGAACCTGTGGCAGCCGCAGGTGGTTACCGAGGAGGGGCTGGCGGCGACGGCAGCCTGGTATCGCGCGCAGGGTCTGCTTTAGCGACTCCTACGACGACCAGTATATTTCTACCCGGGCGTTCGGAGTGCCCTCATCCGGCATGGTGTTGTTTTGCCTCGGCTCGGTCGCGCCGGCATCGCGAATACGGATACGCTTCGCATTTACCCCGCGCTTGACGAGATAGTCGCGAACCCGCGCGGCGCGCGTGGCGGACAGCGACGCCGCCTCCCCGGCATCGATATGCCCCTCGACAACGATATTCGCACCCTCGCAATAGGCATCGTTCCGAAGCACGTTCGGCATCACTTCCCGGTGAAACGGCCGGGGTGCGTCCGATCCCTTCTTGAAAAACAGGATATATGGACCGGGCGTACAAAAGGTGTCGCCTGGTCCTGACGCACCGAGAAGCATTACCGGTGCAAGCAGAATGGGCGCGACTTTCCACATATGCCGATGCTGGGCCTCGCCCCCTTGTCCGGCAAGCCCAAAATATGCCACGGCGGAGCGGAAGGCGGGCGGCATCGCGTGCACCCGTCAACAAGCCGCCGCATTTGCTTGGCAGGGCGGCTTTGAATTCACGAAAACAGGGAAAAACCCGTGACCGACCGCGCCGAAATCTTCGAAACCGTCTCCGCCCAGATCGAGCCGTTCAACAAGAAGGGCGTGTCGCTGACCGAGGCCACCACCTTCGCGGGCGACCTCGAATGGGACAGCCTGACCGTGATGGATTTCGTCGCCGCGATCGAGGACGAATTCGACATCATCATCACGATGAACATGCAGGCCGAAATCGAGAATGTCGGTCAGCTCGTCGATGCCGTCGCGAAGCTCAAGGGCTAAGTCACCCATGACCGACAGCATCCAGACCCCCGACGCACCCGCTACGGCGCCGGTCGCGCATGACCGCGACCTCATGTCGAAGTTCGACGGCCTGATCGCCGAGCGCAAGGCGCTGATCGACACCGGCGTCACCGATCCGTTCGCGATCGTGATGGAGCAGGTGAAATCGCCGACCGAAGCGGTGATCAAGGGCAAGGATACGATCCTGCTGGGCACCTATAATTATATGGGCATGACGTTCGATCCGGACGTGATCCAGGCGGGCAAGGATGCGCTCGACCAGTTCGGTTCGGGCACCAACGGCAGCCGGATGCTCAACGGCACCTTCCGTGACCATATGGAAGTCGAGGAAGCGCTGCGCGACTTCTACGGCACCACCGGCGCGATCGTGTTCTCGACGGGGTACATGGCCAATCTGGGCATGATCTCGACGCTCGCCGGCAAGGGCGATTACATCATCCTCGACGCCGACAGCCACGCCAGCATCTATGACGGGTGCAAGCAGGGCAATGCGGAGATCGTCCGCTTCCGCCACAACTCGGTCGAGGATCTCGACAAGCGCCTCGGCCGCCTGCCCAAGGAAGCCGGCAAGCTGGTGGTGCTGGAAGGCGTCTATTCGATGCTCGGCGACATCGCCCCGCTCGATCAGATGGTCGCGGTCGCCAAGAAGCATGGCGCGATGGTACTGAGCGACGAAGCGCATTCGATGGGCTTTTTCGGCCCGAACGGCCGTGGCGTATATGAAGCGCAGGGTTGTGAGGGTGATGTCGACTTTATCGTCGGCACCTTTTCCAAATCCGTTGGCACCGTGGGTGGCTTCTGTGTGTCCAACCATCCCAAGTTCGAAGCGATCCGCCTCGCTTGCCGTCCTTATATCTTCACCGCGTCGCTTCCGCCCTCGGTCGTCGCGACCGCGGCGACGTCGATCCGCAAGCTGAAGCATGCCCATAACAAGCGCGCGCATCTGTGGGAGAATACCCGCATGCTGCACGGCGGGCTGAAGGAACTCGGCTTCAAGCTGGGCACCGAAAACCCCGACAGCGCAATCATCGCGGTGATCCTGGAGGATCAGGAGCAGGCGGTGCGGATGTGGCAGGGGCTGCTCGACAACGGCCTGTACGTGAACATGGCGCGTCCGCCCGCGACTCCGGCCGGCACCTTCCTGCTGCGCTGCTCGCTTTGCGCCGAGCATACGACCGAGCAGATCCAGCGCGTGCTGGGCATGTTCAAGGCGGCCGGACAGGCAACTGGCGTCATCGCCTAGACCCGGCGGGGTTCACACCCTAGAATCGCTGCATGAGCGAAGGTGGCGTACCCGACGAAGCCCCGGTCCGGCAGACGGACTGGCGGATGGTGCTGCTCGGCGTGCTGGCGCTGGTCGGCACCGGCGTGCTCGTCATCCTGCTCAACCTGCAGGCGACGACCGACCGCGAGCGCGATGCCGCGCTCGACCGGCAGGCGCGGACCTATGAGGTCATCATCCGCGCCGGACAGCTCTCCGCCTCGATCGCGGACGCCGAAGCGTCGCTCGGCCGCTATGTCGTCAGCGGTGACGCGGCGGTGGGGCGACAGTTCGCCGACAAATGGGCGCAAGCAAGCGAACATCTCAACCGGCTGGCGATCCAGACGGCGGGCGATCCCCTGCAACAGGGGCGTATAAAGAAGCTGCGCGACGCCTTCGCGACCCGCGCCAAGGAACTCGGCGATACGGCCGGCTATACCGTCCACAAGCGCAACCGTGACGCGCTGGGCAGCTATTATCAGAACAGTGCCACGCTGGCCCGCGCCGAAACCGAACTGGCCCTGCGCGAGCTGGTCGATTCCGAGCGCGCACGCCTGCTTGAGCGCAAGGGCGACGCGGCGAAGCTGGTGGCAAGCTCTCACCTGGCGACCAATGTGCTGGGGGTGTTCGGCCTGCTGGTCGTGATCGGATCGATCCTGCTTGGCTGGCTTACGGTGCAGGCTTCGGCCGGGCGCGCCGAAGCCGATGCCGACGCCGATGCCGAACGCGTCCGCGCCGCCGAGCTGCAGAACGCAGTCGATGCCGCCACCGCGCAGCTACGCGCCGAAATGCGCGAGCGCGAACAGGCCGAGGCCCAGTTGCGGCAGGTCCAGAAGATGGAAGCGGTGGGCCAGCTTACCGGCGGAATCGCTCATGATTTCAACAATATGCTGGCGGTCACGCTCGGCGGGCTCGAACTCGCCAAACGCCATCTCCACACCGGCAAGCCCGACGCCCACAAGCATATCGAGAATGCGATGGAGGGCGCGAACCGCGCCGCCGCGCTGACCCGGCGGCTGCTGGTCTTCTCGCGCGAGGAAGCGCTGTTGCCGAGCGCGATCGAAGCGGGCGCCGTGATCCAAGGCATGTCCGACCTGTTCGACCGAACGCTGGGCGGCGCGATCGAAGTCGCTACGCAGGACGCAGGCCTCGGCTGGGCGGTGTTCGCGGACAAGCATCAGCTGGAAAATGCGCTGCTCAACCTCGCGGTGAACGCCCGCGACGCGATGAACGGGCGCGGTACCCTGACCTTCGCGACCGGCGGCCGCACGCTGAAGCGCAACGAAATCGGCGAGGCCGCGGGCGGTGACTATGTGACCATCGCCGTGTCCGACACCGGCAGCGGCATGACGCCCGAAGTGCTGGAGCGCGTGTTCGAACCCTTCTTCACCACCAAGCCGGTCGGCAAGGGCACTGGCCTTGGCCTCAGCCAGATCTTCGGATTCGTCCGCCAGTCGGGCGGCGAGATCGGTATCGACACCGTGCTGGGCGAAGGCACCACCGTGACGCTGTATCTGCCGCGCCATATGGGCGAAGCCGACGCACCGACGGAAAGCGACGCGGCGATCGATCCCGAAGCGCCCGCCAGCGCGCTCGAGATATTGGTGGTGGAAGACGATCCGCGCGTCCTCTCCGCGACGATGAGCGCGCTGACCGAACTGGGGCATCGCCCGCTGGCCTGTGACGATCCGCTCCGTGCCGAATCCTGTCTCGACCTGATGGACTCGGTGGACCTGATCCTGACCGACGTTCTGATGCCCGGCCGCACCGGCCCGGAGATGATCGCCGCGCTGGGATCGCGGATCGATGGCATCCCGGTGCTTTACGTCACCGGCTATGCCGGGGAAGCGGACGCCAGCGCGTTCGGCGGAAATATCGTGCTGCGAAAGCCATTCACGATGGCCGCACTGGCGAAGGCGGTGGAAGCGTCAGTTCGCGACTGATCCGCCAGTCGAGATCGGGCAGCTTGCAACCGTTGCGCGGGAGGCCGAGCGTCTTGCCGTCCGATGCCCGGGCCAGTTGGACCTCGCGCATCTTCCACGGCCATATCTCCACGACGTCGCCGTTCGCCATCTCGTAATAGACGCGCACGATGCCGGAGCCGAACGAATAGTCGGGCAATCCCCAGAGCTGCCCGGCGGTGCCCATCATCGCAAAGCACAAGTCGAGTTGCTCGATATGGCGCGTCCCGGCGCGGGGATTGTGGTGGAACAGCGTCTCGCCGGTGCCATCGGGCCGATGCACCGTCGCCCAGACCAGCCGGTGCGGCGCCTCCGGGCTGAACAACAGGTGTAGTTCGCCACCGGTATCGATCGGATATTCCCGCCAGTGTCAGCTGCGGAACGAAGTATCGCCTCATCGCGCAACGGCCTGATCGAGAGTCAATTCGGCATCGAAAACGAGGCCGGTCAGCGAGAATAGCAGGAAAGCAGCAGCGGGGAGCGTCTTCATCCTAGCCCAGCTCCCGCCAACAGGCTTGCGGGCACCTCGGTGGTTGGGCCTTATGCCGAGCCGCCAGAACCACACCGAACAGGAACTCCGCCACCGAAGACATGGATTGCCTCGTCACCCCGCGCCGCCGGATCATGCGGGCGCTGTCGCACATGCGCAACGCCGGGGCGAGGCTTTGCATGCAACGAACTTTGGCGGTGACGACCCGCGGAACCACAGGTATAGCCGTTGCGCTTACACTCCTCGGCGTCCATGCCGACGGCACCAACGACAAAAAGGCCTACGCCCGAGCGCATGAATTCGATCGATCGCTATATGGCGCGGCTGATCGCGGTGCCGCTCATTTCCACGCTGGTGATCTCGGCGATGCTGCTGGTCCTCGACCGCATGCTGCGCCTGTTCGACTTCGTGGCGACCGAGGGCGGCCCAGTCAGCGTGGTGTGGCGGATGCTCGCCAATCTGCTGCCCGAGTATCTGGGCCTCGGCATCCCGATCGGGCTGATGCTGGGCATCCTGCTCGCCTTCCGCCGCCTCTCCACTTCGTCAGAACTCGACGTGCTGCGCGCGGTGGGGATGAGCTATGGCCGCTTGCTGCGCGTGCCCTTCATGTACGCCTTCGCTCTGGCGGCGCTGAACCTCGCGATCGTCGGCTTCGTCCAGCCCGAGGCACGTTATCGCTACGAGCAGTTGCGGTTCGAGCTGCGCACCGGCGCGCTGGGCGCGTCGATCAAGGTAGGCGAATTCACCAATTTCGGCAGCCGGATGACGCTGCGGATCGAGGACAGCAAGGATGGCGGGCGCGCCCTTTCCGGCATCTTCGTCCATTTCAAGAGCGCCACCGGCTGGTACACTATCACCGCCGAGCGCGGGACTTTCCTGCGCACCGACAATCCCGACGAAATCGTGTTCCAGCTGACCAACGGCAAGCTGATCCAGAAGATCAAGGATTCGCCGGTGCCGCGCGTGCTGAGCTTCACCGTCCACAACCAGCCGATCGCGCTGCCCAAATACGAGAATTTCCGCATCCGCGGCGAACGCAATCTCGAACTGACCCTGCCTGAGCTGGCAAGGATCGGCAGCGATCCCAAGGAAGAAACGATCAAGCGCGAAACGAGCCGCGCGGCGTTCCATTTCCGCGTCGCCGAAGTGGCGTCGATGTTCCTGCTGCCCTTCCTCGCTGTGGGACTGGGCATTCCGCCGAAGCGATCGACATCCGCGCTGGGCGTGTTCCTGTCGATCGTGATGATCGTGACCTATCACAAGATCAACGAATATGGGCAGGCGATCGGAAGCCTGGGGCGGATCGATCCGATCATCGCCCTATGGGTGCCGTTCAGCCTGTTCGCGGCGCTGACCTTCTGGATGTATTATCAGGTGGCCCATGTTCCCGGCGGACAGCCGATCGCCGCGCTCGAAAAGGCGTTCGAGAAGCTGCTGAAGGCGGTCACGCGCTATCTGCCCGGACGGCGCAAGAAGAGTGAGGCGGCGGCGTGAATTTTGCCAATTTCTTCCCGTCGCGCACCATCTCGCTCTACATGGCGAAGATGTTCGTGGTCCGCACCTTCGCCATTCTGGGGGCGCTGGTGCTGGTGCTTCAGGCGCTCGACCTGCTGAGCGAGTCCGGCAAGATCCTGGCCTATGCCGGCAATGGCGATGCCGAGGTGTGGCGCTATGTCGGGATGCGCACCCCGCAGATCATCGAGACCTTCCTGCCCTTTTCGGTGCTCCTCGGCACGATCCTGACACTCTCGCAGCTCAATCAGAACAGCGAAGTGATCGCGATGAAGGCGTCGGGCCTTTCGGCGCATCAGGTGCTGGCGCCTCTGATGGTCGCCGGGCTGGTCGTGGCAGTGGTGTCGTTCGGGTTCAACGAGCGCGTGGTGGCCCGCGCCACCTCGACTCTCGCCCAGTGGAAAAAGGTGGAATACGGCCCCCTCCCCGTCGATCGCGGCGACCGGAACAATGTGTGGGTGCGCGATGGCGACAATCTGATCGCAGTCGAATCGATCCGTGGGCGCGGCGACGCGGCGCAGCTGAGCGGCGTCACCATCAACGAGCGCAAGAACCAGAGCCTTGTCGCGATCGTCACCGGCGACAAGGGCCGGCGCGACGGCACCGGCTGGCGGATAGAGAATGCGCGGCGTTTCGACGTGGCGAGCGGCAAGCTGACCCAGCTGGGCTCGATCCGCGTCGCGGACGGCGTACGGCCCGATCAGTTCACACTGGCGACGGTGGACGCCGACGGCATGTCGTTCAGCGCGCTGGCCGAAGCGATCGACGATCTGAAGGCTGCGGGCCGCCCCACCGATGCGCTGGAAGGCTCGCTGTGGCACAAATTCTCGGGCCCTCTCTCTGCGATACTGATGCCACTGCTGGGCGCGGTGGCTGCGTTCGGACTGGCGCGATCGGGCAAATTGTTCGTGCGTGCGGTGATGGGGATGGCGCTGGGCTTCCTCTATTTCGTCGCCGACAATTTCGCGCTCGCAATGGGCAATCTGGGCGCCTATCCGCCGCTGGTGGCCGCATGGGGGCCGTTCCTGCTGTTCTTGGCGATCGGCGAAGCGGTGTTGCTCAAGACCGAGGAATAGCGGGCGGTTCGGCGGGGAACACCGACGGAAGGTGCCGCGCCATTCGCGCCTCCAGCAGCGCGATCAGATCGGGATCCATGAATTCATAATCGTCCGGAATGCCGAGGCAGACGATGCCTGCCGTGCAGATGCCGGCCAAAGCGCTTTGCAGCTTGTTGCGGTGAGCCCGCTCCATCACGACGATGATGTCCGCCCAGGCAAGTTCGTCGGGCGTGACCGGGTTTTCAGCATCGTGGTTGATCCCCGCAGACGAGACCCCGATGTCGGTCCGCGACGCGAAGACCTGTTCCGCGGTCGGGCTGCGCAGCTTGTTCTGGCTGCAGACAAACAAGCGCTTCAGCGGCGGGCGATCATCGTGCTGCGGGCGATCTTGCCGACCAGCCCCGGCAGACCCGGATAGCTCGCCTTGTGATAGGGCGAATCCGTGCCCAGCGCTGCGGTGAGACGGCGATGAGCCTCGCCCAGATTATGATAGGGCACGCTGGGCAGCAGATGGTGCAGCGCATGGTAGCGCAAGCCGACCGGCGCCCACAGCATCGGCAGCAGCGCCGGCGGCGGCACGTTCACGCTGTCGAGATACTGGGCGGTCACCGTCATCGGTTCGCCCTCATTCTCCCACAGATGCGCCACCAGCGTGCGGATCTGGTTGGTCACGGTGGTAACTGCGACCACGGCGAGGATGATGAGCAGTGCCTTGAGCGGCAGCACGCCGGTGACGACCATCGCGATCACCGCGATCGCCCAGAGGCTGGCGCCAATTTCCATCGCCAGCCATTCGGTGCGGAAGCGGCCTTCCGGCATGCGGCGGCGATAGGCGGGATTGATGACCAGACCGGAATAGCGCTCGACCACCATCTTGCGCAGGCCCGGAACAACCAGCGAGAGCGGCGAGAGGATGCCGTAGCGGATCAGCAGGCCGATCGGCGCGAGCAGCGATACAGCTACGAACATCGGCAGCGTCCACGGCTTCATCAGCGCGAGCGGAAGATATTCGGGATCCTCGACCGTACCGTATTTGGTCCGGGCATGGTGATGGACGTGGACGTCCTCGTACATGAGGGACGGCACCATCAGCGGAATGCCGACGAGCAGGTTCCAGCCGAGACGGAAGCCGCGCACCGAACTGGGCTTCATGTGCGAAATTTCGTGGATGAAGCTGACCGCGCGATACAGCGCCAGCGCCGAGACGAGGCCGGCGATCAGGCCCGCGGCGAGGCTGGTGGCGGTAACCGCGAGCAAAAGCGCGCCATAGCCGATGACGACAGAGGCGATCAGGTCGCTCCAGAAGATCGCCGGGCGATAGGCGGCGAGGTCGCGCGCCATCTCGGCGGCGGCGCGCAGCATCGCCTTGTCGTCCGCGATCCGCTGCAGCGGCGCCTTCGTCGCCGCCGCTTCGGCCTCGCGGCGATCCATCACAATCGAACTGTTCATGGTGTGTGCCATTGCCCTGAGATAGTGGCTAGATGTTGGCATTAACAGGGTCGCCACCTTCCGCATTGTTCCGGATCAAAGCGCTTGACAGTGCGGGTCGCAGGCAGGACTTCGAGCGCATTCAAGAATAAGGCGTCCGCTCTTGGCCAACACCGCGCTCTCCATCCGTCCCGTCTCCACCAAGGCCGATACGAAGGCGTTCATCGAACTTGTCTATCGCCTCTACGCCAACGATCCCGCCTGGGTGGCCCCGTTGCGCAGCGAAGTCGCGGCGACGATCAGTCCAGAGAAGAATGGCTGGTTCAGCCATGCCGAGGCGCAGCTGTTCCTCGCCGAGCGCGGCGGTCGCGTGGTGGGCCGCATCTCGGCGCATATCGACTTCCTCGCGCTGGAAATGCCGGCGGAACAGGGTTTCGGTCCCGGCACCGGCTTCTGGGGCATGTTCGAAGCGGAGGACGAGAATACCGCCAAGGCGCTGGTCAACACTGCCGAACAATGGCTGCGCAACAAGGGAATGACCCGTGCGATCGGACCGGTGAGCCTGTCGATCTGGGAAGAGCCCGGCCTGCTGGTGCGCGGGCACGATCATTCGCCGATGGTGCTGATGGGTCATCACCTGCCGCAATATCAGGCGTGGATCGAGGCAATGGGCTATGGCCGCGCCAAGACGCTCTACACCTATGAGCTGGACGTCACGAAGCCGTTCCCGGAGCTGATTCAGCGCATCGTGAAAATGGGCGAGCGCAATCCCAAGATCAACATTCGCGAAGTGAACAAGGACAAGTTCGACGAGGAAGCCAAGATCATCGTCGACATCCTGAACGACGCATGGTCGGACAATTGGGGCTTCGTCCCGCTCACCCAGCGCGAACTGGACGATGTTGGTACCAAGCTGAAGCCGCTGGTGTTCAAGGAAATGATCCGCATCGCCGAACTGGAAGGCGAGCCGGTGGCATTCATGATCGCCCTGCCCGACTTCAACGAAGCGCTGAAGCGGATGAAGGGATCGCTGCTCCCGTTCGGCTGGCTGAAGGCGCTGCTGTGGCTGCGCAAGCCCAAGGCGAACGGCGCTCGCGTGCCGCTGATGGGCGTGGTGAAACGGCTGCAGGCATCGCGCATGGCGAGCCAGCTGGCTTTCATGATGATCGAATATATCCGCGCCGCCTCGGTCGAAAAATATGGCGCGACGCGCGGCGAGGTCGGCTGGATCCTGGAGGACAATCAGGGAATGGTCGCGATCGCCGATGCGATCGACAGCCATATCAACCGCGAATACGTCATCTACCAGAAGCCGCTCTGAACCGCCTGAAGGCGGGCTCCCGCACCCGGCCGCCCGTGAACGCTACGGGCGGACGGCCGGGGCGGGAAAGCCGTCACTTGGCGCTGAGCTGGCCGATCGGATCGAAGCCGTCTTCCTTCAGCCACTGGTCGCGCGTCTTGCAGGTGCGGCGCGCCATGCGGCTGCCGGTCACGTCGGATTCGACGCAGTAGCGCTTGGTCTTCGCGGCCGGCGTACCCTGATCTTCCTGAGACGACTTGGCGGGGGCCGGATCGCGCGAGATGGCGGCAGTGGCGGGGCCGACCGAACCGATCACGAGTGCGGCGGCGGCGACAATGGCCGAAACCCGGCCCATCTGGAACTTGTGCATATCGATACTCCTCTACTTCCCGAACCGGGTCGGCTTTCCGCCAACCCGCCACATGCATTGCATGGGGTGTGCCAAACCACAGAAGTGAGTAATTTCAATAGCTTAGATTCAGTAGCGAAACAGTACCAGTGCTATACTACGGTAAATCACACCAACTATTAGTATATAGTGCGTTTCGCACTATAGTCAGCGTAGGTTCACCCAGGTCGGCGCGTGGTCGCTGGCCTTCTCCCGCCCGCGATATTCTTTGTCGACCCCTGCCCCCGTCATGCGATCGGCAGCTTGCGGGCTGAGCAACAGATGATCGATGCGGAAGCCGGCATCCCGCTGCCACGCACCCGCCTGATAGTCCCAGAAGGTCCAGACGCCCCCCGAGGGAAAGCGCGTGCGCAGGCTGTCGGTCCAGCCCTGCGCAAGCAGCGCGCGATACCGCTCGCGCGATTCAGGCTGCATGAGCGCATCTTCGGCCATCGCCCGGACCGAGAAGGTGTCGTCGTCGTTGGGAATGACGTTATAGTCACCCGCGAGCACCACGGGCCGCTCCTCGGCAAGCAGGGCCTGCGCGCGATCGGCGAGCCGCTCCATCCATTTGAGCTTGTAGTCGAACTTGGGGCCCGGCTGCGGATTCCCGTTGGGCAGATAGATGGACGACACGATCAGGTCGCCCACCTCGCATTCGATATAGCGGCTGTGTGCATCCTCGGGATCGCCTGCAAGCCCGCGCTGGCGCTCGATCGGCTGCTGGCCGCGCGCCAGCACGGCGACGCCGTTGAAGCCCTTCTGTCCGTGATACACCGCGCCATAGCCCGCCGCCTCGATCTCCTTGGTCGGGATCGTGTCGTCGGAGCTTTTCAACTCCTGAAGGCAGACCACATCGGGCTTGGCTTCATTGAGATACTCGACCAGGCGCTCGAGGCGCGCCTTGATGCCGTTGACGTTGTAGGTGACGATCCGGGGCAAGGGATCAGACCGCGAAGCTGGAGCCGCAACCGCAACCGGATGCCGCAAGGGGGTTGGTGACCTTGAACGCCGCGCCGCCGAGCGATTCGGCATAGTCGACGCTCGATCCGCGAACGAGATCGAGGCTGATCGTATCGACCACCAGCTTCACGCCGTCAGTCTCGACGACCACATCGTCTCCCTCGATGCCCTCGGCAAAGCCGAACTTGTACTGGAAGCCCGAACAGCCGCCGCCTTCCACCGAAAGACGCAGCATCGCGGGTTTCCCCGTCTTAGCTGCGATAGAGGCCACGCGCGCGGCCGCCGCGGCGGTCAACGCGATCTCGGGCTGGGTGAGAATGGTCATGCGGTGGAGATAGGCGCGGGACGATGCCGAGGCAATGGAGCGCAGGAGGGAAGACCGCCCTTCCCCGCTATCATTATCTAACCCGGATACGGGATTGCGGCAAGCGGGGGGTCCTGTTCCATGAAGCGTCTCCTCGATTCGCACCATCACGGGAGCCGCAGTCATGACCACCATCGACAATACCGATCCGCAGCCTTTCTATCACGGCACCCGCGCCGATCTGAAACCGGGAGACCTGATCGCGGCGGGCCACAATTCCAACTATGGCGCGCGGAAGCAGGCGCCTTGGGTCTATCTGACCGGCACGTTGGACGCAGCGATCTGGGGCGCCGAGTTGGCACAGGGCAACGGGCGCGAGCGGATCTACATCGTCGAGCCGATCGGACCGATCGTCGACGACCCCAACCTGACCGATCAGCGATTCCCTGGAAATCCGACTCGATCCTACCGCTCGCGCGAACCGCTGCGGGTCACCGGCGAAGTGACCGAGTGGCAGGGGCATTCGGCGGAGCAACTGAAGGAGATGAGGGACACGCTCGAACGACTGAAGGCGCAGGGAATCGAAGCGATCGACTGATATCCGGCTGCAATCGCCCCGGCGCCTGCGCCAGAAACGACGGGGGCGGCCTCAATGCACCGCCCCTCGCTCCCTCTCCGAACCTTGAAACTCAGTTGGCCTTGCGCGGTCCCCCAACGGCTGCGCCGGCCTGACGATCCTGGATCGCCATCAGATATTCGCCGTCCTGCAGGAAGGGGATCGGGTTGACCGCCTTGCCGTCGACACGGACTTCATAATGAAGGTGGCTGCCGGTGGAGCGGCCGGTCGAGCCCATCAGGCCGATCAACTGGCCGCGCTTCACGCGGGTGTTAGCCGGAACGAGGATCTTGGACAGATGGCCATAGCGGGTCTGGATACCACGGCCGTGATTGACTTCGATCAGATTGCCGTAGCCGCCATAGCGGCCCGAGCGGCCCACGACGCCATCGGCCGTCGCGTAGATCGGGGTCCCGATCGCGCCGGGAATGTCGACGCCGGCGTGCATCGCGGCGGTGCCGCGGAACGGATCCGAACGGACACCGAAGCTGCTGGTGAACTGGAGGTTCTCGACCGGCTGCATCGACGGGATCGAGATCACGGTCTGCTCGAGCGTGTCGAGGCGGCGCCAAGTCACGAAAAGCGAGCGGAACTGGGCATCGGCTTCGGCCGAAGCGGTCGCTTCGTCGCCATCAGCTTCCTCGAAGGGACCGCCCATGCCGCCCTGAACGGTGGTGACATAGCGATTGGGATCGAGGCCGAGGCGGCGCATCTGCGCGGCAGTCTTTTCGAACCGGGCTTCGCCGGTGGCGCGAGCCTGCGCGGCAAGAACGACCTGACGGGCTTCCAGCTTGCGCAGCGGCTCGAGCACTTCCTCGGTCAGCGCGCTGGTCTTGTCGTTGGTTTCGGGCAGCTGCTGCATGATCTTGGCGCGATCGACCTTGCCACCGGCAGTGGCGGTGATCATCGCCTGACGCTGTTCGATCCGTGCGGCATGCGCCTTGGCGGCTTCCTTCGCGGCTTCCACGTCGCTGCGCATCTGCTCGACCTGGACGCGCATCTTTTCCATCTGCGCTTCCGGAGTGGTCGCTTCACCGGCGATACCGCTCAGCGAAACGACGCCGACCATCGCCTGCGACACGCCATAGCTCGAAAAGACGATCGCGATGCCGGCGACGCCAGCCAGCACGGCCTGGGTACGGCCCGCGATGCTGAAGCGGCGAAGATCGCGGCCGTCATGAAAAATGAAATCACGGGTAGTGAAAAAGCTGCGGAACCGGGCACCCAGTGTCGCGTTCTTGATATTCGAAGCGTTAGCCATGTTTCCCCGGCAACCCCAAAAAGGCAGACGCGTCAGACTGCGACCCGACGTGTGCCCTCAAAAATCTCGATGTCTCGACTGCAGCCCCTCCGCGCCGTGACGGGGATTATGTGACTGATTCGATCAGCTATCGGCAAGGGGTTGGTAGTAATTGCGGGTCAAACCGGCTGACTCCCGCGCCGAGTCGTTGAACGGAGGCTTAATGACTCCCCCGAAATAGCGGCTGACCAAGTATCTCCACGTAGGTTCCGGAAGCCGGTTTTGGGCGGCACAGGCCGATTCGAACCATCTTGTTCCGGCACGCACATGATGGATTTCATCGTCCAGAATTCGCACGAGAATTCGTGCCGTCGCATTGTCGCCGACCGCAGTAAATCGCTCGATCGTGGCCGGCGTTACATCGAGTCCGCGCGCTTCCAATACCATCGGCACGACCGCGATCCGGCCCATCACGTCGTGCGCCGTCGCAGCCGCCGCATCCCATAATCCGTCATGCGCGGGCAGCGCGCCATAATGGCTGCCGAGCGCCTTCAGCCGCCGCTCGAGCAGCGCGAAATGC
Organism: Sphingomonas sp. G-3-2-10; assembly: GCF_012927115.1. Taxonomy (NCBI): domain Bacteria; kingdom Pseudomonadati; phylum Pseudomonadota; class Alphaproteobacteria; order Sphingomonadales; family Sphingomonadaceae; genus Sphingomonas; species Sphingomonas sp. G-3-2-10. The sequence goes on from NZ_JABBFY010000001.1 coordinate 1,397,470, forward strand.
ATCGCCTCTTGTGCGCCGACGCGCATCCAGTCATCGGCGAAGGCGCGCGGAAATTGCGCGCCGAACCGGCCGGCCAAGTCGAACGCCAGGTCGATCGCCGCGAATTCGATGTGCGCCAGCGCGTGGATCAGCGCGATCCGACCGCGTTCCGATCCACCCTTGCCGCGCTTCGCCAACCGGTTGGGCGGCAACAGCTCGGGACGTTCCGGGCGCGCCGGACGATCGGGCATGGCGATATCGAAGACATGATCGAGCCGGCCGAGCCGCCAGTCGCGCGCGACGGCCCGCGCCGTCTTCACCTTGTCGCGCGGGTCGGCGGCAGACAGGACCGCGTGGCACGCCGCCGCGATGGAACCGGACATGGCGATGCGATCAGCGGACCAGTTCGCGGACCGATTCGAGCACATCGACCGCATGGCCGGGCACCTTCACCCGGCGCCACGCGCGGAACAGCTTGCCTTCGGAATCGAACAGGAAGGTCGAGCGATCGATGCCCATATAGCGTTTGCCGTAGAGCTGCTTCTCCACCCACACACCGAACGCCTGCATCGCGCTGTCGTCGGTATCGGTGGCGAGCGGTACGGTCAGATCGTATTTCGAAATGAACTTCTGATGCTTGATCGCGCTGTCTTTCGACACGCCGAGCACCGAGGCCCCCAGCGCCGCGAATTCGGGCATCAGCGCCGAGAAATCCTGCGCCTCGCGCGTGCAGCCCGACGTATCGTCCTTGGGATAGAAGTACAGGATGAACGGGTGGCCGACATGGTCGCGCAGGGCGATATTGCCGCCGCCGGTGCTTGCCAGCTCGATCGCCGGGATCTTGTCGCCTTCCTCAATTGCCATCCGTCCGTTCCTCAACCCCTGGCGCGGATCGCGCCCCAGCATGTGCGAACCTCCTGCCGGACGCGGTCGAGCTCCGCAACCACATCTTCCCAGCTTCCAACGCCGACCGCGCGTGCGACGAGAGGGCGGGTAGCGGGCGAAGGCGGCTCGCTGTCCGGCGCGACGAGGCGCAGCGTGACGAGCAGACGGGTGAGGAAATCATGCGCGGTAAGCATGCCCGGCGAGAGATGGCCTTCGCGGACCAGCGCATCGATCGCATCGGGGAGATGCGGGTTGAACGCGGTGCGGTATTTGAGCTGGAGCGTGTGGACCGCGAATTCGAGATCGACGAGCCCACCATCGAGCAGTTTGGCGTCGAGCGGCCCCTTGGGCGGTTTGTGCGCGGCCATTTCCTCACGCATCTTGCCTGCCTCGGCGACGATATCGCGATCGGGGCGCTTGCCGCCGAGCACTTCGGCGATGACCGCAGAGACCGCCGCGCGGCCCTCGGGCGAACCGAATACCGGGCGGGCACGGGTGAGCGCCATATGCTCCCAGGTCCAAGCGTCCTCCTGCTGATAGCGGCGAAAGCCGTCGAGCGAGACCGATAGCGGGCCTTGCGCGCCGGAGGGGCGCAAGCGGGTATCGACTTCGTAGAGCGGGCCGGCAGCGGTAGGCACCGACAGCGCGCCGGTGATACGCTGGCTGAGTCGATTGTAGTAAGTGACTGCGCCCAAAGGCTTTGCACCATCGCTCTCGGCCATGTGATCGCCGGTGAAGAGCAGGATCAGGTCGAGATCGGAGGCGTGGGTGAGCGCCTGCCCGCCCAGACGCCCGAGAGCGAGGATCACCAGTTCGCTGCCAGGCACGCGGCCATGCGCCGCTTCGAACTCGTCGATCGTGGCACTGGCCAGCGTCTCGATCGCGGCATCGGCGACACGGGCATAGCCGGCGGAGACGGTCAGCGGATCGCTGGCGCCGGCCACGATCTGCGTGCCCAGTGCGAACCGCTTTTCGTTGACGAGGCGGCGGACGTGATCGAGTTGCCACTGATAGTCCCCGCCCCGCTCGCGCCGGCGCATCTCGGCGACGAGATCGGGGACGTCGGCGACGGGCTTGAGCGCGGTGGCGTCGATCAGGCCGTCGAGCAGTTCGGCGCGGCGGCCCAGCGCATCGGCAAGCGTCGGAGCGTGGCACAGGATCGTGCCCATCAGCCGGGCGAGTGCGGGCTGCGCTTCGAGCAAGCGAAAGAAGTTGATCGCGCTGGGTAATTTGGCGAGCATCGCGTCGAACCGGGCGATGGCATGGGCGGGATCGGGCGCCTCCCCCATTGCCTGGACGAGGCCGGGGAGCAGCGACTCCAGCGCCTCGCGTGCGGCAGGGGTGCGCAGCGCGGGATAACCTCCACCCCGCCACGTCTCGATCAGGCGCAGCGCATTGGCAGGATCCGGAAACCCGGCTTCGGCGAGGCGCTGTTCTAGCGAATCCATATCGCCCGAAAGCCGTGCGGAGCCATCGCCGGCAAGATTGTCATAGACACGGCCGACACGCTCGACGTGCGGCCGGATCGAAGCGATCAGCGTTTCGGTATCCACGCCGTGGAGCGCCGCGACATTCTCCAGCGCGGCGGGATCGGCAGGCAGCGAATGGGTCTGGCGATCGTCGACCATCTGCAGGCGGTGCTCGATCGTGCGCAGATGGGTATAGGCAGCGGCGAGGGCTTCGGCGTCGCCGGGATCGATCCACCCTGCCCCGGCCAGCGCCGCCAGCGCTGTGCGGGTATCGGGGACTCGCAGCGCGGGATCGCGGCCGCCGTGGATGAGCTGGTGGATCTGGGCGTAGAATTCGACTTCGCGGATGCCGCCGCGGCCGCGCTTCAGATCATAGCCGGGGCCGAACGCTTGGCCCTGCGCATGGTGATCGCGGATGCGGCGGCTGATGTCGTGGATCTCGCCGATCGCGCCGAAATCGAGCGCGCGGCGCCAGACGAAGGGGCGGATCGCTTCGAGGAAATAGTCACCCAGCGCCGGATCGCCTCCACAGGCCCGCGAACGGATGAAGGCAGCGCGCTCCCACGGCAGCGCCTGCGATTCATAATAGGAGATGGCGGCCTCGACCGGCAGCACGATCGGGGTGGCTTCGGGCGATGGCCGCAGCCTGAGATCGACGCGCAGGACATAGCCGTCGGCATCGCGCGACTGGAGCAGTTCCACCACGCGGCGACCGATCCGGACCGCGGCTTCTACAGGCTCCTCGCGCGGCTTGCGCGGCAGGGTCTCGGGATCGAAGATCAGGATCGGATCGATGTCCGACGAATAGTTCAGCTCGCGGCTCCCCAGCTTGCCGAGGCCGATCGCGGCGAAACCGAGAAGCTCCGCATCAGGCGACCGCTCGCGGATCGCGGCGCGGATCGCGCGATCGACTGCTTCGTCGGCGAAATCGCTGAGAGTCCGGGTAACGCGCGTGAGATCGTAACGGCCCGACAGGTCGCCGACCGCGAGCAGCAGGGCGAGCCGGCGCCGCTCCAGGCGCAGGCGGCGGCCCTCCGGCAGGTCGTCCGAAACCCGCGCTGCGGCACGTGGATCGGCAAGCGCCGCTTCAAGGTCCCCGGCAAGTTCGGATTCGCGATCGAGCAGGTTGGTCAAAAATGGCGAATGCGCGCGAATCCGCGCAACAATCTCGCCAGATGACACCGATTTCGCTCCGTCCATTCTAATCAGCGTCACCCTCGGAAAATTGCTCTATGTCAAGAAACAAATCGGGAATTCGACCGTTTTACCTGCATGAAACGCCCGTCTCTCGATACCTCTGATGAAGCCCCCGGCTACCGGGTGCAAGCGCCGCGCGCGGGAGATGCGATCGGCAACGCGCTGCGTGGCGCGTACGAACAGGACCTCGGGCTTCCGGAAGACATGGCGAAGATGCTGCGGCAGCTGAACGGCGCGACGACCCGGCACTATGGTTGACTCGGCGCACCGGCAAACCGGATAAGAAAAAGGCCACCCCCGCATCGCGAAGGTGGCCTTTTTCTTGTGCGGGAGTGGCCGTCAAACTCAGCGTTCGCGGCTGAGATCGTCGACTTCGCCCATGATCGTGTCGAGCGCGCTCTTCCCGCCCGGGTTGGCCGGATGGGACTGGCGCGAAGGAAGCTGGCCTTCGGTCAGCAGTTGCTCGAGCGCGACGCGGCCGCGGGCAACGCGGCTCTTGATCGTCCCGACGGCGACGCCGCAAATCTCGGCGGCTTCCTCATAGGCAAAGCCGCCCGCGCCGACGAGGATCAGCGCTTCGCGCTGGGGCTGCGGCAGATGCAGCAGCGCGCGCTGCATGTCGGTCAGTTCGATGTGCCGATCCTGACTGGCGGGCGCGGCGAGAATCCGGTCGGCGACCAGATCGTCCCACTCGCCCTTGAACCGCGCGCGGCGCATCTGGCTGAGATAGAGGTTGCGCAGGATGATGAAGGTCCAGGCGCGCATATTGGTGCCGGCCTGGAAGCGTTTGCGCGCGGCCCAGGCCTTGAGCAGCGTTTCCTGCACCAGATCGTCGGCCGTGTCGCGATTGCCCGACAGCGAGCGGCCAAAGGCGCGCAGATGCGGGATGACGATCGCGAGTTGCTGCTTGAACTCGGGATCGGAAAGCGAAACGTGCTCGACGGGAGCCTCGTCCTGCGATGCCTCTCCGGCTGAATCATCCGTGTGTTCGGATTCAGTCATTCGATCCCGTTCAATGATACGCGCCGAAAAGCGGCTTGGTGTTGAGATAGGACGCGCGGACGCGCTTGCCAATTGCATCATGCCCCTCCCCGATCGCTCAGGTGTAGAGAATGAATGCAAAGGCGATGACGACGAGGACCAGCCCGAAACCAAGCACATAGCGCGTCACATGCGGTGTCGCGCCTGCGCGGGCCTGATCGGTGTCCAGATGGATGGGTTCGTTGTTCTCAGCCATACAGCATCAACCCACGAAAACCGTTTTGGGTCCGTATCATATGGAACCCAAGACGATTTTTCGTGGGCCTGATGCGATCAGCCGTTGGCGGGCACCGTCGCCTGATCGAAGAACAGCGCCTGCGCGATGGTGGTCTTCACCGTTTCGCGCTGGAAGGGCTTGGTGATCAGGAAGGTCGGCTCCGGACGTTCGCCGGTCAGCAGCCGCTCGGGGAACGCGGTGATGAAGATCACCGGCACGCTGAATTCGGCGAGGATGTCCTTCACCGCATCGATGCCCGAGCTGTCGTCGGCCAGCTGAATGTCGGCAAGGACCAGGCCGGGCCGCTCTTCCATCGCCAGCGCGACGGCTTCGTCGCGGGTGACGGCGACGCCGGTCACTTCATGGCCCATGTCGCGAACGATGGTTTCGAGGTCCATCGCGATCAGCGGCTCGTCCTCGATCACCAGCACGCGGGTGCGGGTCTGCGATTCGATCTCGGAGATGGCATCGGAGACGAGACCGGAGACGTCGCTGGCGTCCTTGCCGATCAGGAAGCCGGTATCCTCGATGCTGAACCCTTCCATAGCGGTGAGCAACAGCGCCTGACGCGACAGCGGCGCGAGGCGGGCGAGGCGCTTGCGTGCGATCGCTTCCGGCTCGCTGGGTTCCTCACCGCCGGCATCGGCTTCTTCGAGATGGGTCGTCTGCCAGATCGCCTGGAAGGTGCGATACAGGCCGAGACGCGGTTCGATATCGCGCGGAAATTCGTCGGGGGCCGCGACGATCGCTTCAAGCGACGCGCGAACATAACGATCGCCTTCCCCTTGGCTTCCGGTGAGCGCGCGCGCGTAACGGCGAAGGAAAGGAAGGTGCGGTGCGAGCTGCTGACCAAGCGACATAAGCGATTGTTTCTCCCTCGGAACGTTCCGGCTTTTGGTGCCGGCGCTCCGCGTTTGCAAATGTTTCCGTGCGGTCCGTAGGAGCCCCTCCCCGGTTTTCGCATCGCATGTGGAACAAACGACGCGCTCTTTAGTTTCATCGATTGTGTCACCTCAATGTGGCAATCGCACCGCCGGGCACTTGCTTCCGGCGGCGTTCATTATATTTTCCGGGCGCGCTTGCGGTCGGGAGTGGCCGACAATAGTCCGGGGGAATGGTGCGTTCCGCAAATGATCCGATGAAAAAAACTCCAGGCGGCAAAGGCGGGAACGGAGGCGAGCGCACCGGCGGCAAGGCGGTGGGCGAGGCTCTACGTGAAGCCTATGACGAGGCGATCGGCGAAGCGATTCCGGCAGAAATGCTCGATCTGCTGAAGAAGCTCGACTAACTCGTTGCAATGGAAAAGGTAGATCAGACGCCGCTCGGCACCCGGCCAGCGGCGGCATTTGCGCGTGTCCCGACCGGAGCCAAGGTTTTCCTGATTCTCGTCGGGGCGCTGCTGCCGCTTGCGCTGATCGCGCTGTTCACCACCCTGCAAACTACCCGAAGCGCGGACGAGGAAGCCCGCGCGCGCCTGAACGCCGTCGTCCAGGAAAGTTCGGGCGTGCTGGCGAACGTGCTGGCCAATCATGTCGCCGAACTGCGCGAAGGCCTGACCGCGCTGGAACGAGACCGGGGCGACGCCCCGAGTTGCACACGCCTCGCCGGCGCCTTCGCATCGCTTTCGGACGGCGGAACCCGGTTCGCGATCACCGATCCCCGCGGCGCGGTGCTGTGCGGTCAGCGGCTCGCTATCGCCGGAGTAACGGTACTTCGGCCGGGCGAAGTCGACGCTGCACTGGTCGAAAAGGGGCTGGCGCTTCGCATCGGCGGACAATCGGGTGCGATCGCGACCGCCTATTATCCGGCCACCGCGCTGGCCGCACTGGGCCGGCCAAGCGGCTTCGTGCCCGAATATGGATCGGCGCTGATCAAGTCCGGCGGCGGAGATCTGACCCTTCGCGCGTTGACCGAAGGCCCCCTCTCCCGGCGCGAGACGATGCGCGCCGAACTGGGCGTCGACGATTTGATCCTGCAAATGTCGATGCCCGGCGCACCGATCACCTCGCCGCTGATCATCACCACCATGATCATGGTGCTGATGTGGATCGCCGCGGCGGCGATCGGCTGGTTCGTGGTGGACCGGCTGCTGATCCGCCCGCTGCGCCGCCTGCGCCGCATCGTGCGCGCCTACCAGCCGGGCGAAGTGATCGACCCGGCCTTTTACGGCCATCTACCCGCTGCCGAGATTCGCGAACTGGGCGACACGTTCCGCGACATCAGCCGCACGGTGCAGCTCCACGAGGCCGATCTGGCGGAAGGACTGGTGCGCCAGACGCGGCTGACTCGCGAAGTGCATCACCGCGTGAAGAACAACCTCCAGGTCATTTCCAGCCTGATCAATTTCCATGCGCGCGGCGCCAAGGGACCGGAAGCGAGCGAAGCCTATGCCTCGATCCAGCGCAGGGTCGATGCGCTCGCGGTGGTGCACCGCCACCATTATGCCGAGATGGAGGAAAATCGCGGGATCGAGCTGCGCCCCGTGATCGGCGAACTGGCGTCGAACATCCGGGCGACGGCCCCGCCCCATGCGGCGGGCATCAGCATCATGCTGGAAGTCGAGCCGCTGCTGGTGACGCAGGACACCGCCGTAGCGGTCGCATTCCTGATCACCGAGATCGTCGAGCTGGCGATCAATTGCAGCGCGTCGGCGCAGATCCGCATTTCCGCCAAGGCGGTGTCCGAGGGCGATCGCGCCCTGCTGCGCGTCAGTTCGCCCGCGCTGATCGACAGCGCGGAGCTTCAGGCGTTCCTCGAAAATCGCTATTCGCGGGTGATGACGGGACTGGCGCGGCAGCTGCGTACCCAACTGCACCACGATCCGATGACCGGCGCCTATGAGGCTAGCATCGCGATCACCGGACGGCCCTGATCCCCGGCCTGAAATCGCGCGGAAACGCTTCAGAAAATTTTTTGAAAAAATTTGCGAAGTCAGGGAACCCCGGTAGGCCTTGAGAGTTTTGTACTTCGGATAGTGACCTTTTGCCCCCCCGCTCTCGCTATCCAAGACATGGGCCCGGAAGCGTCAACCCTCCCCCCCCCGGTGACGCTTCCGGGCCTAAACCTTTTCCAGACCAGCGAAATTCGAACTTCCGCACGGATGCGGAACGATTCCGCTCGCCCGGCTTTGTCCATCCGACAGCCCAAAGGCATCAGTGGAGAACGTAAATGCGCAAGATCCTCACCCTCGCCGCGCTTGGCTGCGCGCTCGCGATTTCGGCCTGCAATACGATCGAAGGCGTCGGCCGCGACGTTTCCTCAGCAGGCGACACGGTCGCGAAGACGGCGGAAGACGCCAAATAAGTTCGCAATGGCGAGAGCGAAACCCCTCCCGGCTTCGGGAGGGGTTTTTCGTATCAGGCGGCGGTTTCCGCCTCGGCCTCGGCTTCGGCAAGACGCTCGCGCCGCCGGCGCGTGAACTTGATCGCGACGAGCGCGAGGAAATAGAGGCAGCAGAGCGGTATTGCGAGCAGGAGCTGCGAACCGACATCTGGCGGGGTCAGGACCGCCGCGATCCCGAACGCACCGACCACCGCGTAGCGCCACGCGCCCTTGAGCTGCTCATAGGTGACGATGCCGGCATGTTCGAGCAGCATCAGCAGCACCGGCAACAGAAACGACAGCCCGAAACCGAAGATGAACTGCATCACGAACTTCAGATAATTGCCGATATCGGGCAGCGCCTTCTGCTCGACGCCGCCCAGATCGCCCTGGAAACCCAGCAGGAACTTCACCGCCACCGGAATCGCGATGAAATAGGCCATCGCCGCACCGGCCGTGAACAGCACCGGGGTGGCCAGCAGGAACGGAAACAGCGCCCGCTTTTCCTTCTTGTAGAGGCCCGGCGCGACGAACTGCCACAGCTGGTTCGCGATCACCGGGAACGCGATCATCAGCGCGGCGAAGAACGCCACCTTCAATTCGACCATGAAGCCGCCGAACACTTCGGTGTTGATGACGGTCACCTGCCCCGCGGCCTTCAGCGGCGCGACGAGGAATTCGAGGATCGGGCGTGCGAAATAAAGCGAGCCGACAAAGGCCGCGACCAGCGCGGCCAGCGACCAGAGCAAGCGGCGGCGCAATTCGATCAGGTGATCGAGCAGCGGGGCCTGGGTATCGTCGATTTCCTTCATCCCGGCGTCCTCAGGACGCGGCCTTGGCGCGCGGCTTGCGCGGCGCGCGAGGCTTGGGCGCCTCGATCGTAGCCCCCTGTGCCGGGGCGGTTTCGGGTGCCTCGATCAGATCGCCTGTCTTCGGCTTGCGGGTACGGGGCTTGGCCTTGGACTTCGGCGCAGGTTCCGGCTCGGGCTGAAAATCGTCCTTGATCACCGGCTGCTCGGCCATCAGCGGTCCACGGTCGAGCGGATCGTCGAGCAACGCCTGCTGCTCGGGCGAGAGATAGGCCTGTGGCGCGGGCAATGACTGGGTAGGCGGATGCTCGCGCATGATCCGCTCATTTTCCTCGGCCCATTGCTTCTGCAGATCGGCCAGTTCGGATTCGCGGATCATCGTATCGATGCCGCCACGGAACTGGCGCGCCACGCCGCGCGCCCGGCCGACCCATTTGCCGACCGTCCGCATCGCGCGGGGCAGATCCTTGGGTCCGATCACCAGCAGCGCGACGACGGCCACCAACAGCAATTCGGTAGGCGCAACGTCCAACATCGCGGGCTGCTATCCGATCAAAAAAGACACGCCGCGCGGCACCTGGCCACGCGGCGGAGCGGGGTTACTGCTTTTCGGCGGTGCGGGCGGCTTCGGTCTCGACGGTCGGCGCCGGAGCAGCCTTGCCCTCGATCTGGGTGGGAGCCGGCTTGGCGTCGTCGTCCTCGGCCATGCCCTTCTTGAAGTTCTTCACGCCCTTCGCGACGTCACCCATCATGTTCGAAAAACGGCCGCCGCCGAGCAGCAGGATCGCTACTACGCCGAACACCAGCCAATGCATCAGGCCAAAACTGCCCATGGGTACTCTCCTCGATTCCGGCCCTATTTAGGGGGCGGACCCTATTCCAGCAATGCGCGATTGCCCGAGGCTGAAATGCCCCGAGTCGGACGCGCCCTATTCGTCGTCGGTTACAGTTTCGATTTCGGGTTCCTCCGCGTCGCCCTCGTCGCGGCTCTCCAGCGTTTCGAAGGCCAGATCGACCGGATCAAGCAGGCCAGCGGCGCGCAGATCGTCGATGCCCGGCAGATCGCGGCGGCTTGCCAGCCCGAAATGAGTGAGGAAGCCGGCGGTCGTCGCATAGGTAAGCGGGCGGCCCGGCACTTCGCGGCGGCCGGCGGGGCGGATCCAGCCGGCCTCCATCAGCACGTCGATCGTGCCCTTGCTGATCTGGACGCCGCGAATCGACTCGATCTCGGCACGGGTGACCGGCTCGTGATAGGCGATAATCGCCAGCGTCTCGATGCCGGCGCGGCTCAGCTTGCGGCTTTCCTCGCGATTGCGGCGGAGCAAGTGGGCGAGATCGGCGGCGGTCTGGAAATGCCAGCGATCGCCGCGCCGAACGAGCTCGATGCCGCGGCCCGCATAAAGCCCCTCCAGCTCGGCAAGCGCGGCGCGCACATCGGCCTCCTGCCCGACATGAGCGCGAATCTCGTCCACCGTCAGCGGGTTCTCCGCCGCGAACAGCACCGCCTCGACTGCACGGGACAGATCGTCGGGTCCGGTCATGCCTCGGCAGCCTTGAGATAGAGGGGCGCGAATGCCGATTTCTGGCGCAGTTCCACCCTGCCCTGCTTGGCCAGCTCAAGCGCGGCGACGAAGGACGAGGCCAGCGCGGACTTGCGATAGGTGCCGCTGGCGTCCTCGGGCAGGAAGCTCTCGATCGTGCTCCACTCGATCCGCGCGCCGACGAGACGAGCGACGCGCTCTATCGCTTCGTCGAGCGTCATCACGTCGCGCACGGCCACCACGTGCATCACCGGGCGGGTGCGCGCGCTGATCCGGCCATAGGCGGCGATCAGGTCGTAAATCTCGGCTTCCCAGCGCGCCTTGCGTAGCACGCGCAGCCCCTCGGGCGCGCCACGGAAGAAGACGTCGCGGCCGGTGCGGTCGCGAGCGGTCAGCCGCGCGCCAGCCTCGCGCATCGCATTGAGGCGTTCGAGGCGGAGCTGCAGGCGGAGCGCCAGTTCCTCGGGGCTCGGCGTTTCTTCCGGATTGCGGGGCAGCAGCAGCGCGGATTTGAGATAGGCCAGCCAGGCCGCCATCACGAGATAATCGGCGGCCAGCTCCAGCTTCAGTTCGCGCGCCTGCTCCATGAAGGCGATGTACTGATCGACCAGTTCGAGGATCGAGATGGCGCGCAGATCGACCTTCTGGTTGCGCGCAAGCGTCAGCAGCAGGTCGAGCGGGCCTTCCCACCCGTCGATATCGATCCTGAGCGCGTCTGAGCCTTCGGCCTCGGTCATGCGGAGGAGTTAAGCAGGTCCGTCAGGCGAGCGCCAGCAGCGCGTCGCGCTTCGCGATCAGCTCGGCAAAGTCCGTCGCTTCGCAGCCGCCCGCGACCGTCGCCGTCGCGCGATCGAGCCGGGCGAGGCATTCGGGCGTGGCATCGGGCAGCAGGCCGCTGATCTCGATCATCTCGTCCATCCGCGCCCAGCAATCGAGCACCACGTCGCAACCCGCCGCAAGCGCCTGTGTCGCCTTTTCGCCCGGCGTGCCGCTCAGCGCCTTCATGTCGATATCGTCGGTCATCAGCAGGCCGTCGAAGCCGATCCGGCCGCGGATGATCTCGTTCACGACCTTCGGCGAGAGCGTCGCGGGGTTCGCCGCGTCCCATGCCTCGAACACGACATGGCAGGTCATGCCCATCGGCGCGCCGGCGTTGCTGGCGAAGGGTTCGATATCGATTTCGAGCTGGGCCGCATCGGCCTTCACGCGCGGCAGCTCGAGATGGCTGTCGACCAGCGCGCGGCCGTGACCCGGCATATGCTTGACCACGCCGACCACGCCGCCGCGGCGCAGCCCCTCGATCGTCGCCTGCCCCAGCGCCGCGACGCGCATCGGCTCGCCGCCGAACGCGCGGTCGCCGATCGCGACGGTCACTTCGGGCTGAACGACGTCGAGCAGGGGCGCGCAATCGACGTTCACGCCAACTTCGGCGAGCATCATGCCGAGCGCCTGATAATTGGCCCGCGCCGCTTCGATCGCCGAGACGGGCGCAATATCATAGAGCCTGCCGAACACGTCGCCCGCCGGGAAGGCCGGCCATTCGGGCGGCACCATGCGGCTGACGCGGCCGCCCTCCTGATCGATCAGGATCGGCACGTCGTTGCGGCCCGAAAGCGCGCGGAGACTGTCGGTCAGCGCCTTCATCTGCGCGCGATCGCCACAGTTGCGCTTGAACAGGATATAGCCGAGCGGATCGGCGTCACGGAAGAAATCGCGCTCTTCCGGGGTCAGTTCGAGACCGGAGACGCCGAAGATTACGGGCTTCATGGGACTGCCTTACACAATCCTCCCCGGCACGGGGAGGGGGGCCAGCGAAGCTGGTGGAGGGGCCGCCGCGAACGCGGCGGTGTCGCTATCGTCAAGCGTTGCTCCGCCGTGCTTCGCGCGGCGGCCCCTCCACCATCCTGCGGATGGTCCCCCTCCCCCTACCGGGGATGAATTTATTCAATTCGCGACGTAGCAGCTGGCGCGGCCGGCCTGGAGCTTGGCGCAGATTTCCTTCGCCTGCCCGTTGCTGCCCGTGTTGACGCGGAGGCGATAGACGGTGCGGCCGTTACTGTCGCCGCGTTCGACCGACTTGCCGAGACCGGAAAGGACCGGGAACTTGCGGGTAAGCTCGGCCCAGGCCGCATCAGCGCCCTGCTGGTCGGGGAATGCGCCGAGCTGGATCAGCGAGCCGGCGCCCCCGGTCGAAGCCGGAGCCTGAGCAGGCGCACCGGGCGCGCGGGCCTTGAGTTCGCCGCCGCTCTGCGGAACCGCGACGGTCGCGGTCTTCGTGCCGGAGACCGGGCTGGTCGCCGGCGCCGCAACCTTCTGGCCATCGACCGGCGCCTCGGGGCCGGCATTGGTATCGACACTGGCGTTGCTGGTCGCGCCTTGACCGGTGGTGAAGGTCGCGCCGCCTTCACCTTCCACCTTCATGCCGCCGGCATCGTCGGGCTTGACCTTGTAGTCGCCCTCGGCCGCCTCGATCAGTTGGCCGTTGCCGGCGATGCCCTGCTGCGTCTGATACCACCAGACGCCGAACACGATCGCGCCCACCACGGCCAGTGCGAGGACGATGAGCAACAGGAGCCGCCAGATCGACGGTCCCTCGCGATAATCCTCCTCGACTGACTCCAGCCAGGGGAGGCGGTCGTCGTCACCGAAACCAGCCTCCGAACGCGTACTCATTTTCCTACATCTCCTGGACGGCTTCCACGCCCATGATTCCCAATCCGTTGCGCACAACCTGCCCGATGGCGCGCGCCAAATAAAGCCGCGCGCACGTTAACCTTACCTGATCGGCCAAGACGAACCGGCGCTCGGGATTGTCGTTCCCAAGATTGTAGAGCGAATGGAACTCCGCGGCCAAGTCATAGAGATAGAAGGCAATACGATGCGGTTCGCGCGCGGCGGCCGCGGATTCGACGATGCGCGGGAACTGAGCGGCGACCTTCGCGACCGCTAGTTCGCGTGTATCAAGCAGAGACAGATCCACATCGGGACACTTTATCCCCGCCTCCTCGGCCTTGCGCTGCATCGAATTCACACGGGCGTGCGCATATTGCACGTAGAAGACCGGGTTCTCCTTCGAGGTCTCGGTGACCTTGGCGAAGTCGAAGTCCATCTGCGCATCCGCCTTGCGGGTGAGCATGGTGAAGCGGACCACGTCCTTGCCGACTTCCTCGACCACATCGGCGAGGGTGACGAAATTGCCCGAGCGCTTCGACATCTTCACCGGCTCGCCCGCGCGGAGCAGGCGGACCATCTGGATCAGCTTCACGTCGAACTTCGTCTTGCCGCCTGTCAGCGCCGCGACGGCGGCAACGATGCGCTTGACCGTGCCGCCGTGATCGGCGCCCCAGATGTCGATGAGCTGGTCAGCCGATTGGCTCTTCTGGAAGTGATAGGCGACGTCCGCGCCGAAATAGGTCCAGCTGCCGTTCGACTTCTTGATCGGCCGGTCCTGATCGTCCCCGAACTTCGTCGAGCGGAACAGCGGCAACTCGACCGGTTCCCAATCCTCGGGCGTCTCGCCCTTGGGCGCTTCGAGCACGCCGTCATAGACGAGATCGTGCTCGCGCAGCCACTTCTCGGTGGCTTCGGGCTTGCCCGCCGCCTGAAGCTCGGCCTCGGACGAGAACAGGTCGTGATGGATGCCGAGCAGGCCGAGATCGTGCCGGATGAGGTCCATCATCGCCGCGACCGCGGTCTTGCGGAACAGGATCAGCCACTCGCTCTCGTCCGCGCCAACGAACTTGTCGCCATATTCGGCGGCGAGCGCCTGCCCCACCGGCACCAGATAGTCGCCGGGATAGAGCCCCTCGGGAATCTCGCCGATATCCTCGCCCAGCGCCTCACGGTAACGCAGGTGCGCCGAACGGGCGAGCGTGTCGACCTGACCGCCCGCATCGTTGACATAATATTCGCGCACGACCTTGTGCCCGATGAATTCGAGCAGGCTGGCCAGTGCATCGCCCACCACCGCGCCGCGGCAATGGCCCATATGCATCGGGCCGGTCGGGTTGGCCGAGACATATTCGACGTTGACCGTGATCCCCTCGCCCGTGGTCGCGCGGCCATAGCCGCCGCCCATGTCGAGAATCGCGGTCAGCTCGTTGCGCCACGCATCCTCGTTCAGCGTCAGGTTGATGAAACCGGGACCCGCGACCGAAACGGCGGTGACTTCGTCGATCTTCTGAAGCTCGGCGACCAGCTTTTCGGCCAGCGCGCGCGGATTGGTGCCCGCCGGCTTGGCGAGGACCATCGCGGCATTGGTGGCGAGATCGCCATGCGTGACGTCGCGCGGCGGCTCTACCGTGACCGCGCGTCGCTCCAGCCCCGCCGGAAGATCGCCCGATGCGACAAGGGCATCGAGCGCGGCGTCGAGATGGGCAGCGAAACGGGTGTAGAGCGTCATTGCGATTCCAGTGGTTGCGTGGAAGCCGCGCCCTTAGCGGATGCGGCGAGACGACGCAAAGCGCTGGCTTACGGGTTGCGGCTCTTGCCCAGCAGCTTCGCCCAGTCGACCTGCGTCAGCGCTACGAGCAGGCCGAGCATCGCGATCTGGAGCGCGATGCCCCAGGGACTCGTGAAGCCTTCGCTGAACACGTCGCCCAGCTCGGACTTCTTCAGCGTCCGCGCACCTAAGGCATAGATGGTGTAGGATACCGTGCGGCCGAGAAAGAATGCCGCGGTGAACGACAACAACGGGATTCGCGCCAGCCCGACCGCCATGAACAGCTGTCCCGAAGGAAGCGGCGAGAGCGCGAACAGGCCCAGGCCGATCCAGACGTTGTGCTTGCGGCTCTGGATCGCATCGCGCGCGGTATCGAGGTTGGACTGCATCTTCTGCGGCAGCTTGCCGGCGAACAGCCGCGCGCCATAGGCGAGGCTCAACCGCCCCAGCGCCGACGCCGTGGCCGCGACCCCGACCAGCGCCCAGATCGGCAGACTGTGGTTCAGCTCGAAAAAGACGATGATCGACCAGGTCGGCGGCCCGAATGCCGGAAGCAGGTTCACGCCGAATACGATGGCGAACAACGTCAGGTAGACCATCGGGCAGAGGTGCGGGGAAATAGGCGACGGCGCAAGGGGTTGCCTCGATCCTCCCCGCCAGGGCGAGGTCGCGCCGAAAGCGACGGAGGGGTGGAAGCCCCAACGTCAGTTCTGGACGTCAGCTGCGCTGACACCTCCCCCTGGCGGGGGAGGATTTGCGTCACACCCGCGCCAGCCCGTCGATCAGCTTCGCGCGCTGGGCCTGCGGGAACAGGGCGGCCATCGCGCGGGTGCCTTCGATCGCGTAGTGCGCGGCAACGGCGCTGCCGATCACGGTGTCCAGGCCAGTGGTGGGCTTCAAGTCGCGGCCTTCGTACAAGGCGGCGTCCGACAAGCCCGGCCAGTCCGCGATAACACGCCCGCCATTGACCGCGCCGCCGAGCAGCATCGCCATCGATCCGGTGCCGTGATCGGTGCCCCCGGTGCCGTTGACCTTCACTGTGCGGCCGAATTCGGTGGCGATGACGATCATCGTGTCCTGCCACAGCGGGCCGAGACCGGCCTTCAGCGCACCGACCATGCCGTCCAGTCCGCGCAACTGGGTGCCCAAGCGGCCGCGTTGCTGGGCATGGGTGTCCCAGCCGCCGGTTTCGATCATCGCGATGCGCGAACCGTTTTCGGCGGCCAGCAGCTTCGCGGTCAGCGTGCCGAGCGCGATGGCGTTGCGCCCATTGTCGGCGGCGAGATCGCTGGTCACCATCCGTGTGGCGGTCGCCTGTTCCCATGCCGCGTGGAGCTGGGGATCGTCCTGATACATCGACGACACTCGCATCAGCAGATCGTCGGACGCGTCGGGCAGCGCGCTGGGGGCATAGCTCGCGACTTCCACCTTGCCGCGCAGCGCCATCGGCACGGTGGCGGCGATGGCGATCGCCTTTGCTTCGGCGGGCGGCAACAGCGAGAGCATCCGGTTCAGCCAGCCGTCCTTCACCTGATAGGCCGCGGTGCCGCCGGTCTCGAGCACGTTCTGGCCATCGAAATGCGAACGATCGCGATAGGGCGAAGCGACGGCGTGGACGAACAGCGCTTCCTTAGCCGCGTAAAGACCCGCCACATTGGTCAGGTTCGGGTGAAGCGCGAACATCCCGTCGAGTTTCGGCGCGGACGCGAAATCCTCGGCAACCGCGCCGCGCTGACCGGCGAAGGCGGGATCGCCGACCGGTGCGAGCGTACCGAGGCCGTCGGCGGCGCCGCGCTGGATGATGAAGACGAAGCGCCGGTTGGTCGGGGCGGCGGCGAAGGCCGCGGTGCCGCCGATGCTGGTGGCGAGGACCAGAGTTCCGGTGGCGGTGACGAAGCTGCGCCTGTTCAATTTGGGATTCAGCATGACCTTTATCTCCGCATGAATTCGGGCGCGACGAGCATCAGCGCGACGCCCTGCCCCGGGCTTTCAGCCCGGGCGATGGCCTGTGCCGTCGAGGGGCTGAGTGCGCCGGGAAAGAGTTCGGCGGCGCGGGCACGGGCATCCAGCGTGTCGCGGGTGCGCTGGGCCATGCGCTCGGCGGCTTCGACGCGGCGCATGATCGCGTCGGGGCCGGCCCAGCTTGCCGCGACATCATCCCAGCCGGCGGGGGAACCGGGCTGCCACACCGGCTGGCCGAGCTGGCGCAGCAGATTCTGCGCGGCGAGCGGCTGAAGCTCGCGCGTGCCGAGCGCGCGGTAGGAAGCGATCGTCCAGTCCCACGGGGTACGGAACTTGGCGGGTTTGGGCGCCCAGGCCTCGGGGGCGTCGATCAGCGCGCGGTAGAGCGACGGCAGATCGCCGCCGGTGGCGAGGAAGCTGCGTTCGAGTTTCGCGAC
This sequence comes from Sphingomonas sp. G-3-2-10, assembly GCF_012927115.1. Taxonomy (NCBI): domain Bacteria; kingdom Pseudomonadati; phylum Pseudomonadota; class Alphaproteobacteria; order Sphingomonadales; family Sphingomonadaceae; genus Sphingomonas; species Sphingomonas sp. G-3-2-10. The sequence continues at coordinate 1,414,769 of NZ_JABBFY010000001.1, forward strand.
CAGCGCCGGGGGCGGATCGTCTCCGGCGAAATGCCGCGCGAGCTTGGTGGCGATATGCTTGGCGGTCGCGGGATGGGTCGCCAGCATGTCGAGCACCGCCGACGCCTGCGCATAGCCCTGTTGCGGCCATTGCTTGCCGAGGATCGTGCGCGCGCCGGGTTCGTGGATGCGATCGGCGAAGACGAAATCGCCCGGGTTGCCGTCGACGCCCGCGAACCGCGCGCCGGCGCCGCGTCCAAGGCCGGAAACGGTCCAGCCGGTCATGGCGCGGGCAAATTCGGTGACGTCGGCCTGGGTATAGACGGTGCGGACGCCCAGCGTGTGGAGCTCCATGATCTCGCGCGCGAGATTTTCGTTGAGGCCGGGTTGCTGGCGCGCCTGACGGCGCTGGGCGACTTGCCCCGCAACGCTGTTCGGGCCGACCGACTGGGCCTGATCGAGATAAAGCAGCATCGCAGGATGCCGCTCGACCGCGAATAGCATGTCGCGGAACTTGCCGAGGACGTGCGGACGGACCGCATCGAACTCGAGCTGGCCGGAAAGGCCGACCACGGTGAGCTTGTCGGCCGACACCGCGAAATGGTTCGCCCAGAAATGCACCATCCGCTCGACGAACGGCGCGGGGGTATCGAGCGAGGCGAGACAACGGGCAGTGACCGCACCGGCATAATAGTCGCGGCCCTGACGACGGGCAAACTGACGCGCCTGCTGGACCGGATCGCGAGGCATATCCTGCCCCTCCGCCATCGGCATGTCCTGCATCGGCGCATTGCGGCGACGCATCGGGGCACCCGGCTCCGTTCCGTCCTGCATCGTCATTGCCGGATCGGTGCCGCTTGCGGCCGGCGGCGTATAACCCGCGGCGCGGCGGCGCTGCTGGCCGGGGCGCTGGGGCATGTCGCCAGACTGGCGGCGCTCGCGCTGCTGTTCGCGGACATCGGCGAGATAGTCGGCGAGGTTGCCCGCGATCACCGATGTCGACGGCAGCCCGGCGATAGGCGCAGGCCGGGCATCGTAACGGTCGAACTGGCCGGTAAGCCATCGCTTCGGATCGGTGACCGGAGGTTCGCCGGCGCGTACGCCGAGGCCGAAGCGATTGAGGGCGATGCTGGCGTCGGACATGGCCGGGTCCTCTGGTAACGATGCGAAAGAGTGGAACGCACTTGTCGCAGAAGTGTGTCATGCCGCCCGGATCGTCGCGCGGAACAGTCTGCTCGCCGATTGCGCCGGGCGCAATCGTCACCGGCGTGCTTTGCGATTGCCGCTTATGCTGCGGCGCAACATTCTCGCGCACAGGCAGAGGATGCAGGTCTGGCTCTCATCGAACCGAGGGAGATAGACATGATCAGAATTCTTTTCGCCGCAGCCGGCCTCACGATCGCTTTCGCCGCGCCTGCCTATGCGCAGGACGGCAAGACCAGCTTCGTCCGCGACGGCGTGGATTACAGCTACACCACGAAGAAGGTCGGCCAGATCACGGTGATCGAAGGGCGGACGTCGCCGGGCGGGGAATTCCGGCTGGAAGTGCGCGACGGGCGCGTGCGCGGCACGATGAACAGCCAGCCGGTCAGCTTCACCGTGCCGGTGCGCAAGCCCGCCGCCGGTCAGGTCGCTTCGACGCGTTGAGTTCGTGAGGGACGCCGCACCGCGCGGCGTCCTTCAGAACGCGTCGGGCAAGTCGACCGGGCCGTAAATCTCGACATAGCGATTGATCGCATAGCGATCAGTCATGCCGGCGATGAAATCGGCGATGTGGCGGCTGCGCGCAGGGTCCTCCGGGGGGAGCGCGTCGCGCCATTCGGCCGGCATCCGCGCCGGCTCGGCCGCATAGGCGGCGAACAGGCCCGCGACGATGCGGCGGGCTGCATCGGCAGCCTCAAGCTGGCTCTGGTGGTGGTAGAGATTGGCGTACATGAAACGCTTCAGCCCGCGTTCGGCATCGCGCATCCCGTCCGAGAAGCCGGCCAGCGCCTTGCCGGCCGCGCGGACATCGGCGACCGAGCCGACGCCTGCTTCCGCCACGCGCGCGGCGGTAGCCGCGATCAGATCGTTGACCATCTCGCCAATCTGGGCGCGGACCATCTCGCCGATCAGCCGCTTCGGCGCCACGCGGGGATAGCGCGCCTCGACCTTGGCCCACCCCGAAGCGATCATCGGCACTGCGAGCAGTTGATCCAGCGTCAGCAGACCCGCGCGCAGCCCATCGTCGATATCGTGATTGTCATAGGCGATGTCGTCGGCCAGCGCAGCGACCTGCGCCTCAAGCGAAGGCCAGCTGGTCAGCTCCATGCCGAACGCGGCGTCGACTTCGGCCAGCGCCCATTGCGGATGACGGACCGGGCCATTGTGCTTGGCCAGCCCCTCCAGCGTATCCCAGGTCAGGTTTAGCCCGTCCCATGCCGGATAGGGCCGCTCCAGCGTGGTCAGCACCCGCAGCGTATGCCCATTATGATCGAACCCGCCCTGCCCGGTCAGCGCTTCCTTCAGCGCATCCTCGCCCGCATGGCCGAACGGCGGATGGCCGATATCGTGCGCGAGGCACAGCGCTTCGGTCAGATCCTCGTTCAGCCCCAATGCTCTTGCGATCGTGCGGCCGATCTGCGCGACTTCCAGGCTATGGGTCAGGCGGACACGGAAATGATCGCCGTCGGGCGCCATGAAGACCTGGGTCTTGTGGCGCAGGCGCCGGAAGGCGATCGAATGGATGATTCGGTCGCGATCGCGCTGGAAGGCGTCGCGAGGCCCCCGCGCGGTCCCGTTCTGTTCTTCGTGAAGGCGGCCGCGGCTAATCTCGGGCGTACATGCCCATGACGCCTGCGCGCTCAAGCGCCCCCTTCCCGAACGGAGATCATCGTCACTTGAGATCCAGCTTGTTGATTTTCTGACCCGGCTCGCTGGTGAAGACGAAGGCCGACATGCCCTCCTTCTTCAGAAGATTGACGAAGGTCTGCGCCTCGGCATTGGTCTTGAACGGGCCGGCCAGCAGGCGATTGGTCGCGCGCAACGGCGTCCACCAGGCCGATTTGCCACGGAACGCCGCCGGCGCTTCTTTGGCGAGGCGCTTCCATGTGGTCGGCAGCGTATCCTCGTTGGCGCCACCGGCGACCTGCACCCAGATCCGCTTGGGCTCGGCCGGGGGTTTGGGCTTGGGTGGTTCCTTCTTCTTGCCCTTTGCATCGGCAGCGGCAGGCGCAGCGGTGCGCGGCGGGGTGCGCGTAACGGCAGGCTTCGCCTTCGTCTCGGGCGGCGGGGAAGCGGTGGCCACGCGCATGGGCTCGGGTGCCGGCCGGCTGGCCGTGGGAACCACGGGTGGCACCGCCATCGCCAGAATCTCGGATTCGGGCACGTCGATATCGTCGACGATACCGGCAAGCGCAGGTGTCTCAAGACTGGGCCGCGCAGGGGTACGGCGCGGCCGTTCGATCGCCGATGCGGCCGGGCCACCGAAAACGTCGGCCGGCGTGCTGCCCATCGGCAGCGAGGCGATCTCGACGCGGCGGCGGCGCGGCGTTGGCGTGGGCGCCGGGACTTCCTGCACCAACTGCGGCGGCGGAGCGACGAATTGCGGCGGGGGCGGCAAGGGCGGGAGGCTTTCCTCGACCTGCTGGGGCACCGGGCGCGACGTGACCGGGGCAGCCGCGACTTCGGTCCTCGGGCGATCCCGCCGGGAACGGCGATCGCGCGCAGGCGCGGCGGCGGCGACCGAACTGGGGGGCGGCGCCGGAGTCGCAGCCGCGACCTGAACCGGCTTCGGCTCGGGCACATAGGGCGAAAGCTGCGGCGAGAGTTGCGCATCCGCCAGCCGCCCCGGGGTGCGTCCCATCTGGCCGAAATGCACGGCATGGGCGCGGTCGCCCGGGGACATGTTCGGCAGGCGGCGGAAGAAGGGTGAAAGCGCCGCGCCCATATTGTTGGGCATCATGCTCGACGCGATCCGCTCCGCGCCTGGAATATCGCCGTTCATCGCCAGGATGAACGCGCGGGCGCGCCACGCGGCACGATCGCTGCGCCGGAGCAGGCCGTCGATCACCCGCATCGCTTCTTCGGGCTTGCCGACGATACCGAGCGACAAGGCGAGACGGCGGAGCAGTTCATCGTCATTGCCGCGCACCAGCGCCTGACGATATTCGCGCTGGGCAAGATGCGGCGCACCCATCAGGTCATAGGCAAGGCCGCGATCCGAGGCATAATCCGCCATCGGCAAGCCGCGCTGCTCGGCCTGCTGGAACAACAGCAGCGCTTCCCCAGGCCGTTCGAGCTTGACCAGCGCGGCGGCGCGGCCGGCGAAGATGCGGGGATTGTCGGGCTCCAGCTTCTCGGCGCGGGCGTAGAAGGCAAGCGCGGCGGAGGTGTCATCGAGCCGGTTGCTGATCGCCGCGGCGGAAAGCAGCGCGCGCATGTCGCGCGGGTCGACCGCGAGCGCGCGCATTTCTTCCGCCAGCCGGTCGGCATCGGGATTGGGCTGGGCAACGACTTCGCTGGTTTGGGCGAAGACAGGCACGGCAAAGCTGCCGGCGGCAAGGGCCAGCGCAATTGCCGGGATATGGGAAAAGCGAATCCGGTTCATGGGCTCCCTCACCCTACACCGCGCGAACGCTGAACCGAAAATGACGGCGCGCCCAAGGCTCGGTGGAACGAGCCGTGGGCGCGCCGGACGTATCGGTTACTGGTTGTTCTGGCTGCGCAGGAAGCGCGGAATGTCCAGCGGATCCTTGTCGTCGTCATCGTCCGACTTGTTGCCGCCGCGCGCGGCCGAAGCCATGCGCTCGAACAGGGTGCCACCCGACTTGCGCTCGGGCTTCGGCGCGGGCGGAGCGGCGGGAGCCTCATCCGCGTCGTCCGAAGTCAGCCAACGGCGGCGGCTACCGAGTTCCGGCGACGGGGCCTGAGGCGGCTGGATCGAGAAGTCCTCGGCCGGCTCGGGAGCCCCCATCGCGACTTCGGAACCGAGCAGCAGTTCGTCCGACTCTTCCTCGACCGGGGCCGGCTCGGCCGCGACTTCGGGTTCATAGGCTTCGGGGATGCTCGGCGCAGCTTCGACGGCTTCCGGCTCGCGATCGGCGAAGGTCAGCGGTTCCGGCTCGGAGAAGCCAGGTTCGGCAACCGGAGCAGGTTCCTCGGCAACCGGCGCAGTGGTCGCGACGGGTGCTTCGGCCGCGGGGCGGCGCGGGCTGGCAAAGCTGAACACGCGCGGCTGCTCGGCGGCAACCGGCTTCGCGGCGGCCTGCGCATCGGCATCGATGCCGGTCGCGACGACCGAGACCCGGATCTTGCCGTCCAGTTCGGTGTTGAACGCCGAACCCCAGATGATGTTCGCATCGGGATCGACCAGTTCGCGGATGTGGTTCGCGGCTTCGTCGATTTCGAGCAGGCGCATGTCCTCGCCGCCGGTGATCGAAACGATCACGCCCTTGGCGCCGTTCATCGACACACCATCGAGCAGCGGATTGGCGATCGCCTTCTGCGCGGCAACGATGGCGCGGTCGTCGCCATCGGCTTCGCCGGTGCCCATCATCGCCTTGCCCATTTCCTGCATCACTGCACGGATATCGGCGAAGTCGAGGTTGATGAGGCCGGGCATGACCATCAGATCGGTGATGCCGCGAACGCCCTGCTGGAGGACCTCGTCGGCCATCTCGAACGCTTCCTTGAAGGTCGTGTTCGCGTTGGCGATCAGGAACAAGTTCTGGTTCGGAATGACGATCAGCGTGTCGACATATTTCTGCAGCTCGTCGATGCCGGCCTCGGCGCTCTGCGCGCGTCGCTTGCCTTCGAACGCGAACGGCTTGGTCACGACGCCCACGGTCAGGATGCCCATGTCACGCGCCATCTTGGCGATGACGGGCGCCGCACCGGTGCCGGTGCCGCCGCCCATGCCGGCCGCGATGAACACCATGTGCGCGCCCTCGAGCGCCTTCTGCACCTGATCGATCGTCTCTTCGGCGGCGGCGCGGCCGATCTCCGGACGCGACCCCGCGCCCAGACCCTGGGTGATCTTCGCACCCAGCTGGATGCGATGTCCGGCGCTCGACTGCTTCAGCGCCTGCGCGTCGGTGTTCGCGACGAGGAATTCCACGCCCTGAACGTCGGCGCGGATCATGTTCGCGATCGCGTTTCCGCCCGCGCCGCCGACGCCGATCACGGTGATCTTGGGCGTCAGATCGTCCACGTCGGGCGGCAGAAAATCGATACTCATTGCGTGGTCTCCCCTCGCGCTTCCGGACTCGACCGGCCTGCGCGCGTTATCGGTTTGTTTGATGCACCAACGCCCGCACTGACTCTAGTGCAAACAAGCAGGCGCTGTCTCATTTCTTCAATAATTCGCCCGAAACGCGGCCAACAGTCGTGAAAACACGGCACGAGGACTGGCGCGCGTCACCATCTGATGGGTCGGTTCGAGCGCGCGGAGATCGATCGGGTCGGATGCGGCGAAGCAGGCAAGCCCGGCGAGAGTCGCGAATCCCGGGCCGCTATGCGCCTCGGGCAGCGCGACCAGCCCCTTGGGCCGACCGACGCGCACCGTGCTGCCCAGCACCTGCTGCATGTAATCGGCAATGCCTTTCAGCTCGGCACCGCCGCCGGTGAGGACGATCTGGCGGCCCACCGCATCGCCCATGCCCAGCTTGGTGAGTTCCTTCTGGATTTCCGGGATCAGCCGTTCGAGCCGCTGGCGGATCACGGCGATCAGCTGCGCCTTGGTGATGCGGGTGCCTTCGGCGCCTTCCTCAGGGCTGGCATGTACCACGTCGATCATGTCGTGATTGTCGCGCGGGCTGATGTTCGCCGAACCATAGAAGCATTTGGTCCGCTCGGCCCAGCTGCGCGCGGTGCCGAAGGCCGAAGCGATATCATCGGTGATGTCGGCCGAACCGATCGGGATCGAGGCCAAGCCCGAGAGGACACCGCCCTGGAACACCGAGACATTGGTGACGCCCGCGCCGATCTCGACCAGCGCCACGCCCAAGTCGCGCTCCTCGTCAGTGAGGCAGGCCAGCCCCGTCGCGAGCGGCGCGGCGATGATCGACCGCACTTCGAGATGCGCCGAGCGGACGCACAGATCGAGATTGCGCACCGGCGAGCCCTCGGTGGCGACCACATGGATATCGACGCCGAGCCGGTCGGCATGGAGGCCGATCGGCCGCTTCACTCCGGCAAGGCCGTCGACCGAATAGCGCATCGGCTGAGCATGGAGGACCATCTTGCCCTGCGGATTGATCGCGTCGCGGCCGGCCTTCAGCAGTTCGTCGATGTCCGACTGTTCGACGCGGTGGCCGCCCAGATCGGCTTCCAGCTTGACGATATCCGACAGCAGCCCGCCCGCCGAGAAACTGACCCAGACATTCTCGATATTGGTGCCAGCGATGCGCTCAGCCTGCTCGACGGCTTCGCGGATGGCGAGCTCGGTTGCATGCATGTCGGCGACATAGCCGCGCTTCACGCCGCGACTCTCGCGCTGGCCGGTGCCGAGCACGACGAGCTGCCCGTCATCGGTACGCTGGGCGATCAGCGCCGAAACCTTGGACGATCCGACGTCGAGCGCGGTGATGAGACCTTCGGGTGCTGCTTTCGCCATGACTACTCTTCCCCCTGAACATTCTCGGCGACCGGCGCCGCCGCGTCGAGTGCGGGTTTTGCCGGAGCCGGGCGGCGCTGGGCATAGATCGTCCCGCCGACCCGCATATCGAACCGCACAAAGCCGCGCCCCAGCAGGCGCTGCGTACCGTCATCTTCCGCGAAACGCTTGAGCGCGTCGGCGGCTTCCTTTTCGCCTTCGGGCAGCATCAGCCGCTCGCCGGTGTCGAAGGTCAGGTCCCAGCGGCGATTGCCGACCCAGCTCGATGCCTTGACCAGCGGCTTAAGCGCCGGGGCCGCCTCCATCAGGCGGCGGCGGGCATGTTCCTGCTTGTTCGCGCCCTCGCCCACCAGAAGTGGCAGATCTGGCATCGCATCGCGCGACACAGATTCCAGCGCGACGCCATTGGGATCGATCAACATCAGCACGCCGCGATTCTGCCAGACGGCGGCGGCTTCGCGTTCAACGACGTTGACCACCAGCGTATTCGGCAGGCGGCGCGAGACGCGCGCATCCTCGATCCACGGATATTGCAGCAGTCGCTCGCGGACCAGCTCGAGATCGACCAGCGGCATCGCGCGCGACTTCTGGTCAAGCGCGGCCTGATAGACGGTCATCTTGTCCATGTGCTTCAGACCGTAGGGATCGACCTGTTCGACGCGGAAGCCCATCTCGCCGACCACCTCTGACGCAGCTACCCCGACCATGCCCGGCACGCCGAAAAAGCTCGCCACGCCCAGCGCAACCGCGCCGGTGACGCCGACGATGCCCCAGGTCGCGATCTTCTGCAGCGTCTCATGGCTGACCGGCAACGCGCTCATCGCCTGGTCGAGCAGGCCGGGCCCCTTCTTCTTGCGAACCTGCTGCCGCTTCTTCGCGGGCGCGCGGGCCGGGGAACGGCGGACCGTCCGCTTCGTCATCCCAGCGCTTCCTCGACGATCCACTGGACCAGTTCGGGATACGACATGCCGCAATAACGCGCCTGTTCGGGTACGAGGCTGAGCGGGGTCATGCCTGGCTGGGTATTGGTTTCGAGCAGGAACAGGCCGTCCACGCCCTGGCTGTCGTCCCAGCGAAAATCGGAGCGCGACGCGCCCTTGCAGCCGAGCAGCCGGTGCGCGTCGACCGCGAGCCGCATACAGGCATCGGTGATCTCGTCCGGGATCTGTGCGGGGAAGACATGCTCGGTCAGCCCCTCGGTATATTTGGAATCATAGTCGTAGAAGCCACTCTTGGGCTTCAACTCGGTCACGCCGAGCGCGCGGTCGCCAAGGACCGCTGTGGTCAGCTCGCGGCCCCGGATGAAGGGCTCGGCGAGCAGCTCGTCGAACTCCTGCCACGGCCCCTTGGCTTCGGGCGAGATCGGATTGCTGTAGTTGCTCTCGTTGGTGACGATCGCGACGCCGACCGAGGAACCTTCGTTGACCGGCTTGAGCACATAAGGGCGCGGCAGCGGGTCTTCGCGGTACAGGTCCTCGGTACGCACCATGCGGCCGCCGGGCATCGGGATGCCATGCGGCACCAGCGCCTGCTTGGTCAGCTGCTTGTCGATCGCGATCACCGAGGTGACCAGGCCCGAATGGGTATATTTCAGGCCCATCAGATCGAGCATGCCCTGCACCGAGCCATCCTCGCCGGGCGAGCCGTGCAGCGCATTGAACACGATATCGGGCTTCAGGCCGGCGAGCGTCACCGCGACATTGCGATCCATATCGACGCGCGTGACCCTGTGGCCAAGCGACTCCAGTGCGTCGGCGACGCCGTTGCCCGACATCAGCGACACTTCGCGCTCGTTGGACCAGCCGCCCATCAGCACCGCAACGTGGAGCTTGCTCACTTCACGATCCCCACGCGCTGGATTTCCCATTCGAGTTCGACCCCTGTTTTCGCTTTGACCTTCGCGCGGACTTCCTCGCCCAGCGCCTCGATATCCGCGCTGCTCGCCTCGCCGAGATTGAGCAGGAAGTTGGTATGTTTTTCGCTGACCTGCGCGTCGCCCTTGCGCAAGCCGCGGCAGCCGGCTTCATCCACCAGCTGCCACGCCTTGTGGCCCTGCGGGTTCTTGAAGGTCGATCCGCCGGTCTTGCTGCGCAGCGGCTGCGATTCCTCGCGCGCGGCGGCGATGCGGTCCATCTCGGCCTGGATCGCGACGGGCTCGCCGGGATGGCCGCGGAAGGTCGCCGAAACGACGATCGCGCCTTCGGGCAATTCGCTGTGGCGATAGGTGTAGCCGAGATCGGCAAGCGCCAGCGTGCGGCGTTCGCCCGAACGCAGGACGACGTCGCATTCGGTCAGGACGTTGCAGGTCTCGCGGCCATAGGCCCCGCCATTCATGCGCACGAAGCCGCCGACCGTGCCGGGGATCGAGCGGAGAAACTCGACGCCCGAAATGCCCGCATCGCGCGCCTTTGACGAAACGAGGATGCCCGACGCGCCGCCGCCGCAGCGCAGCGTGGTCGCGTCCAGTTGCTCGACGCTCGCAAAGGCCTTGCCGAGGCGGACCACGACGCCGGGCACCCCGCCATCGCGTACGATCATGTTCGACCCGAGGCCGAGCCCCATCACCGGAACGGCGGGATCGAGCTGGGCGAGGAAATCCGCGAGGTCGGAAACATCAGCCGGCTCGAACAGCCACTCGGCTGCGCCGCCGCTCTTGAACCAGACGAGCGGCGCCAGCGGCGCGTTCGCCGTCAGTTTTCCACGGACCTTGGGGAGTTCGGCAACTGCCGTCACTTCCACCCCCACAGTTTCGCCCATTGCTTCCACGCGGTCATATTGGCCTCGACCGCCTTCTGGCTCACCTCCTGCAGATCGGTCAGTTGCTTCGCGCCGTCGAGCATCTTCTCGGCAGCGTCGAGCTGAGCCTTTTGCGCGCGGAGGATCTCGCGCTGCATTTCCATCGCGGTGGTGAAGAAGTCGCTCATGCCGAAACTTTCGCCTCGTCGATCGCGGTTGCCAGACTGGCAGCCCATTTGGTGATGTCGCCCGCGCCGAGGCACACGACCATGTCGCCCGGCTGGATCACGTCGGCAAGCGCGGCGGCAAGCGCGGCGGCGTCGGCGATCGTCGCTGCGGCGCGATGGCCGCGCTGCTTGACGCGCTCGACCAGATCCTCGGCGCTGACTCCTTCGACCGGCTGCTCGCCCGCGGCATAGACCGGGGTGACATAGACCATGTCGGCGTCGTTGAAGGCCTGAGCGAAGTCGTCCATCAGATTGCCGAGACGCGAGAAACGGTGCGGCTGCATCACCGCGATCACCCTGCCCTGCGCGCTTTCCCGCGCGGCGGAGAGCACGGCGCGGATCTCGACGGGATGATGGCCGTAATCGTCGATGATCGTTGTGCCGCCGGTCTCGCCCACCTTGGTGAAGCGGCGCTTGACGCCGCCGAAGCGGCCGAATCCCTGCTGGATCGTCGCGTCGTCGATGCCCAGCTCCAGCGCCACGCCGATCGCAGCGAGCGCGTTCTGGACATTGTGGCGGCCGGGCATCGGCAGGTCGATGCCCTCGATCGAACGCGTCGTGCCGTCGCGGTGGCGGATGATCGCCTCGAACCGGTTGCCGCCCGCATGAGGCGTGACGTTGACGCCGCGCACATCGGCCGACGCCGCGAAGCCATAGGTGACGATCCGGCGATCGCGCACGCGCGGGATGATCGCCTGCACCTCGGGATGATCGAGGCACAGCAACGCCGCGCCATAGAAGGGGACATTCTCGACGAACTCGACGAAACAGTCCTTCACCCGGTCGAACGAGCCATAATGGTCGAGATGTTCGGGATCGATGTTGGTCACGACCGCGATCGTGCCGTCGAGGCGCAGGAAGCTGCCGTCGCTCTCGTCGGCTTCGACCACCATCCAGTCGCTGTCGCCCAGACGCGCGTTCGAGCCATATTGGTTGATGATGCCGCCGTTGATGACGGTCGGATCGACGCCGCCGGCATCGAGCAGGGCCGCGATCATCGAAGTCGTGGTGGTCTTGCCGTGGGTCCCCGCCACCGCGACGGTGGATTTCAGCCGCATCAGCTCGGCCAGCATCTCTGCGCGGCGCACCACCGGCACCCGGCGCTCATAGGCGGCTTCGACTTCGGGGTTGCCACGCTTGATCGCGGTGGAAGTGACCACCACGGCGGCATCGCCCAGATTGTCGGCGGCATGGCCGATCGACACCGAAATCCCGCGCTTGCGCAGCCCCTCGATCACATAGCCTTCGGCGACGTCTGAACCCTGAACCTTGTAGCCGAGATTGTGCATCACCTCGGCAATACCGGACATGCCGATACCGCCGATGCCGACGAAGTGAATGGTCCCGATGTCGGTTGCAACGCCCTTCATGAGTAAGCGGGCCTTCCCTGCATGGCGGCACGGCGGACGGCGATGGGAGCCTCCGGCGCGTGGATGGATTCGACGAGATCGGCGAGATCGCGCGCGGCATTGGGCTTGCCGCACGACTTGGCGCGCGCCGCCGCATTTTCTAGCCCGACCGTGTCGAGCCCGAGCTTCTGGATCTGCTTGGCAAGTTCCGGCGCGGTGAAGGCGCGCTGGCTGATCGTGCGCGCGCCGCCCGCGGCGGTGATCTCGCGCGCGTTGACGGTCTGGTGATCGTCGGTCGCGCTGGGCAGTGGCACGAGAATCGCGGGACGGCCCGCGGCGGTCAGCTCGGAAATGGTCGAGGCCCCTGCCCGTGCGATCACGATATGCGCCCAGGCGAGGCGTTCGGGCATGTCGGGTAGATAGGTCGCGATCTCCGCCGGAATGCCGTGCGCGGCATATTTGGCGCGGACCGTATCGATATCCTCGACGCGCGCCTGATGCGTCACCTGCAGGCGGCGGCGGAAATGGGTCGGCAGCAGCGCGAGGCCATCGGGCACAACTTGCGATAGGATCGACGCGCCTTGGCTGCCGCCGGTAACGAGCACGCGGAAGATGCCGTCTTCGTCCAGCATCGGATAGGGCCGGCTGCGCAGTTCCAAGATCGCCTCGCGCACCGGATTGCCGATATGATGGGTCTTGGCCTTCCAGCTATCCTTCAGCCGTTCGGTCGTCTCGTAGCTGGTGGCGATCGCATCGACCTTGCCCGCGACATAGCGGTTCACCCGGCCGAGCACTGCATTCTGCTCGTGGATCACGGTGGGCACGCCACGCGAGAAAGCGCCGAGCAGCGCGGGCAGCGCGGGATAGCCGCCGAAGCCGATCACGCAGCTCGGATGCATTTCCTTGAACAGCGTGATCGCCATCGATCGGCCCGCGAGCATCTTGCCCGCCGCCTTGACGAAACCCAGCGGTCCGCCGCCGAGACGGCCGGCCGGAAGGACGTGCGTCTCGATATCCTCGAACAGCCCGGGAAAACGCACGCCGCGATCGTCGGAGATCAGCGCGACATGGTGACCGCGCCCGAGCAGCTCCGTCGCCAGCGCCGCCGCGGGCACCATGTGCCCCCCGGTGCCGCCTGCCGCCAGAACATAGGTACGCGAATTCGTCATGTGCCGCTCCACCGCACGGTATAGGGAGAGCGCTTCAGATACGGGTTTCGGCGCGTGAAGGCGAGCAAAAGCCCCATCCCGATCGAAAGTGCGATCATCGACGATCCGCCATAGCTGATGAAGGGCAAGGTCATGCCCTTCGACGGCGCCAGACCGGTGTTCACCGCCATGTTGATGAACGCCTGAACCCCGAACTGCGCGACGAGGCCGGTGGCCGCCAGCAGCTTGAACGCATCCTCTTCGTCGATCAGCTTCAGCAGCACGCGCAGTATGATCGCGACATAGAGGATCGCGATGGCCGCGCAGGCCAGCAGGCCGAATTCCTCGCCGATCACCGAGAAGATGTAATCGGTATGCGCTTCCGGCAGCTTGAACTTCACCTGCCCGCTGCCCGGGCCGGTGCCGAACAGGCCGCCGGAGGTAAGCGTCTGCTCGGCTATGTTGGTCTGGTAATGCTCGGCCAGCGCCTTTTCCTTGGTCGGCCACAGGAAGCTGTCGATGCGGATGCGCGCGGTGCTGTAGAAGAGATAGGCCGAGACGATACCGGCCAGGCCCAACGCCGCCAGCCCGCCGATCACTGCAGGCGAGATGCCGGCAACGGTCAGCAGGATGATCCAGACGATGCAGAACACCATCGTCTGGCCGAAGTCCGGCTGCATCATCAGCAGCATCGCAACCAGCGCAGTGAGGCCGCCGGTGACACCGAGCATCAGCGTCATCGGCAACTGGTTGTCGCTGGCGCGCAGCGACAGGATCCACGCGATCGACACGATGAAGAGCGGCTTGAGGAATTCCGAGGGCTGGAGATCGGAGACGCCGAGATTGATCCAGCGCCGCGCGCCGTTCACTTCGCTGCCGATAAAGGGCAGCAGCACGAGCAGCAGGATACAGATCCCCGCCCCGATCAGCGCGCCGCGCCGGGCGAGCGTCAACGGGATCATCGACACGACGATCATGATCGGCACGGACAGTGCGACCCAGATCAGCTGGCGCCAGAAATAATACATCGGCGCGACGATATGCGCCCCATCCGAATAGCGCCGTGCGGTGGCGGGCGATGCGGCGGCGACGGCGACCAGGCCGATGGCGATCAGCAGCAGCACGAGCAGCAGCAGGACGCGATCGACTTCCCAGAACCACATGCCCGCGCGCGTCTGGTTGGCGCGGCCGATCTGATTGCCGACGCGGCGGCGGACCTTGGGTGCCTCGGGGGCGTCGATCGCCTCCTCGCTCACGCCAGTGCCTCGACGGCATCACGGAAAGCTTGACCCCGCGCCTCATAATCGCGGAACTGATCGAAGGATGCGCAAGCCGGCGACAGCAGCACCGTGTCGCCCGGCCGCGCATTAGCGGCCGCAGCCTTCACCGCGGCTTCAAGCGTGCCGCTCCGTTCGACGGGCATGTCGGCGCTGAGAAGGTCGGCGAACATCTCGCCCGCCTCGCCGATGGTGTAGGCGCGGACAACATGGGAAAAACCCGGACGGCAGGCGTCGAGGTCGCTGGTCTTGGCCTTGCCGCCGACGATCCAGTGGATGCGCGGATAGGCCGACAGCGCCGGTGCGGCGGAATCGGAATTGGTCGCCTTGCTGTCGTTGACGAACAGCACGCCGTTCTTCTCCGCGACGCGCTCCATGCGGTGCGGCAGGCCGGGGAAGATCTGGAGGCCCTTGTCGATCGACGCATTGTCGATACCCAGCGCTTCGCAGGCGGCAATGGCGGCAAGCGCGTTCTGGGCGTTGTGCGGCCCCTGCAATGCGGGCCAGCGCGACTGGTCCATGCAGACTCCCGGCGCGATCTTGGTCAGATCCTCGCTGCGGCCGGATACGGCGACCTGACGTGCGACGGCGGCCGAGGGCGCGTCGCCGATGCCGATGACGGCGGCGTGGCCCTTCGACTGCATTGCGAACAGGCGCGCCTTGGACGCGGCGTAGGCTTCGAACCCGTCATAGCGGTCGAGGTGATCGGGCGTGATATTGAGCAGCAGCGCGACGTCGCAGTCGAGGCTGTGGGTCAGGTCGATCTGGTAGCTCGACAGCTCCAGCACATAGACGCCGCCTTCCGGCAGCGGCTGCTCGGCGAGGATCGGGATGCCGATATTGCCGCCGGCGAGCGAGGAAATCCCCGCGGTGCGGATGATGTGATGGACCAGCGCGGTGGTGGTCGATTTGCCGTTGGTGCCGGTGATGCCGACGACGCGGTGCGGCGGCAGGTTCGCGCGGGCCTGCGCGAACAGCTCGATATCGCCGATCAGCGGAACGCCCGCGTCCCGCGCCTTCGCGGTGATCGGGTGACGGTTGATCGGGACGCCGGGCGAAACCACCACGCCCGCGAAGCCGGTCAGGTCGATTTCGAGCGGATCGGCATGTGCCGCGTTCGTCACACTGGCGAGCACGTCCGCATTGGTATCCCACGCCACGACTTCGGCGCCGCTGGCGACGAGCGCGTCGACAGTCGCGATGCCGGATCGTGCAAGCCCCAGCACCGCATAGCGCTTGCCGCGGAAGAGCTCGCTCGTAATCACCGCAGCTTCAGCGTCGCCAGCCCTGCCAGCGCCAGCACGAACGAGATGATCCAGAAACGGATCACGACGGTCGGCTCGGACCAGCCCAGTTGCTCGAAATGATGGTGGATAGGCGCCATCTTGAACACGCGCTTGCCGGTGCGCTTGAAGAAGAAGACCTGGATGATGACGCTGAGCGCCTCCATCACGAACAGGCCGCCGATGATGCCCAGCACGATCTCGTGATGCGTCACAACCGCGATGGTGCCCAGCGCGCCGCCCAGCGCAAGGCTGCCGGTATCGCCCATGAACACCGCCGCCGGCGGCGCATTGAACCAGAGGAAGGCGAGGCCCGCCCCCATGATCGCGCCGCAGAAGATGGCGAGATCGCCCGCGCCCGGCACGTGCGGGATGCCCAGATAGGTGGCGAACACCTTGTTGCCCGCCAGATATGCGATCAGCATGAACGCCATGCTGGCGATCACCACCGGCATCGTCGCGAGGCCGTCGAGACCATCGGTCAGGTTCACCGCATTGCCGAACGCCACGATCGTGAAGGCGGCGAAGACGATGTAGAAATAGCCGAGATCGGGGTGGATCCAGCTGAAGAAGGGTACATAGAGCTGCGTGCCGTTGAGCGAGAGGATGATCCAACTCGCCACGCCCGCGATCGCGAATTCGCCGAGCAGGCGGACCCGGCCCGATACGCCCGCGGTGCTGGCCTTCCGCACCTTGTCGTAATCGTCGAGAAACCCGATCATGCCGAACCCGAAGGTCACGAACATGCAGGCCCAGACATAGGGGTTCTTCAGGTCCATCCACAGCAGGATCGACAGCATCAGGCTGGTGAGGATCATCAGCCCGCCCATCGTCGGCGTGCCGCGCTTGGCGAGATGACTCTGCGGGCCGTCGGTGCGGATCGGCTGCCCCTTGCCCTGACGGATGCGCAGCCAGCCGATGAAGCGCGGCCCGATGATCAGGCCCAGCAGCAGCGCGGTCGCGACCGCGCCGCCGGTGCGAAACGAGAGATAGCGGAAAAGGTTGAAGATGCCCGGGAAACCCAGCCAGTCCGCAATCAGGTAGAGCATGGTTGTCTTTCCGCGAGAGCCGCGACCACAGTAGCGAGCCGCACGCCGTTCGAGCCTTTGACGAGAACCGCGTCACCCGGTGCGAGCATATCGAGGAGATGATCGCGAGCCGAAGACGCGTCGGGCACATGGACGAAATCGACATGCCCCTCAAGGGCATTTGCAAGCGGCCCCATGCTCTCGCCGACAAGGATCGCAAAATCTACACCGGCTGCCTCGATCGGGCCGGACAGCTCGGCGTGGAACGCGTCGGAATGCTCGCCCAGCTCGCGCATTTCACCCAGCACCGCCAGCTTGCGTCCCTTTTCGTGCGACAGCACGTCGAGCGTCGCGCGCATCGAGGCGGGATTGGCGTTGTAGCTTTCGTCGATCACAAGCGCCTCGCCATCCGCGACCGGCGCGAGGAAGCGATGGCCGCGGCCGGCAAGCCCCGCCATCTCCGCCAGCGCGAGGCCGGCAAGCTCGAGATCGCCGCCCACCGCATCGACCGCCGCGAGTATGCCGAGCGAATTGGAAACCCAGTGCGCGCCGGGCTGCGAGATGGTGAAGCTCAGTTCGCGCGCACCCTTTTCGTTGCCGCCCAGACGGACCGTGACGAAGGTGCCGCCGGTGCGGGTGCGCATCGTCTCGATCGCGCGAACGTCCGCGCCTTCCCTCATGCCAAAGGTCACGATGTTCGAGGCATAAGGCCTGGCGGCGGCGATCAGGCGATCGCGGTGCGGGCTGTCATAGGGAATGATCGCGGTGCCGCCGGGTTCGAGGCCCTGGAAGATCTCGCCCTTCGCGTCGGCGATGGCGGCTTCGTCCTTGAAGAAGCCCATATGCGCCGGGGCGATGGTGGTGACCATCGCGACGTGCGGGCGAACGAAGCGCGTCAACGCGGCGAGTTCGCCCGCATGGTTCATGCCCATCTCGAACACGCCGTAGCGCGCGTTACGGGGCATCCGCGCGAGGCTGAGCGGCACGCCGGTATGGTTGTTGTACGACTTGACCGAGCGGTGGGCATAGCCCGGCTCCTGCCGGTCGAGCGCGGCGAACAGGGCTTCCTTGGTACCGGTCTTGCCGACCGAACCGGTCACGCCGATCACCTTGCCCTCCATCCGCACCCGCGCCGCGACACCCAGCGCTTCGAGCGCGCGCATCGTGTCCGGCACGGTCACATGCGGGTGCGGCGTCTGGGAGGAAACGACCGCACCCGCAGCCCCTTGGCCAAATGCCTGGTCGAGGAAGCGATGACCGTCGGTCGTCTCTCCGCTCAGCGCCAGGAACAGGTCGCCAGGGCCAACTTCGCGGGAGTCGAACGTGACTCCCGAAACTTCGAAATCCGCACTCGCCTTGCCGCCGGTCGCGTCGGCGATCTCTTCGGCGGTCCACAGCCTCATGCCGCGCACTCCCGCGCGACGGTAACGTCGTCGAACGGCAGCACCCGGTCGCCGACGATCTGCCCCTGCTCATGGCCCTTGCCGGCCAGCAGGACGATGTCTTCCGCTCCGGCCATTTCGATCGCGGCGGCGATGGCTTCGCGGCGGCCGCCGATCTCGACGGCGTTCGGCGCGCCCTTCAGGACTTCGCGGCGGATCGCGGCAGGGTCTTCGGAACGCGGATTGTCATCGGTGACGATCACCACGTCCGCGCCCGCGGCGGCTTCGCGGCCCATCAGTTCGCGCTTGCCCGGATCGCGATCGCCGCCCGCGCCGAAGACGAGGATCAGTCTGCCCTGCGTATGCGGCTTGAGCGCGGCGACGGCGGCTTCGAGCGCATCCGGCGTATGGGCGTAGTCGACATAGACCGGCGCGCCGCTCTTCGCGATCACCGCACGCTCGAGGCGGCCGCGCACCGGCTGGAGGCGCGAGAGATTGGACAGCGTCGTCGCGATATCGCCGCCCGTGGCGATCACGAGGCCCGCGGCGGTCAGCGCGTTGGCGGCCTGATAGGCACCGATCAGCGGCAGATTGACCTTGTAGCTCTTGCCTTCGGCTTCGATCGTCAGCCCCTGTCCCAGCAAGGTCGGGTCGCGTCCCACAAGGCGTAGCGTGTCGCCATGCTCGCCCACGGTGATCAGGCGATTGCCGCGCGCGCGGGCGAGATCGATCACCCGCTCCGAATTGGCGTCGTCGACCCACACCACTGCTGCGCCATCGGCATCGAGCACTTCCGCGAACAGCCGGAGCTTGGCGTGGAAATAGGCGGCCATGTCGCCATGATAGTCGAGATGATCGCGGCTGAGATTGGTGAACGCCGCGGCTTTAACCGGCAGACCTTCGGTCCGGTATTGCGACAGGCCGTGCGACGAGGCTTCGAACGCGACATGCGTGACGCCTTCGCGGGCAAGGCCGGCGACGTTCGACAGGAAAGTCACGATATCCGGCGTGGTCAGGCCGGTGCTGACGCTATCGTCGGCCGTGGTGACGCCCAGCGTACCGATCGAGGCCGCATGGAATCCGGTCATCCGCCACAGCTGGCGCGTCATCTCGACGGTCGACGTCTTGCCGTTGGTGCCGGTGACGGCGACCGCGCTTTGCGGAAACGGCGCGAAGAAGGCCGCCGCCAGCCGCGCGAACCGTTCACGGGGATTGTCGTCGGCAATGTGCAGCGCGCCCTCGACCGCGACTCCCGGCCGCGCGACGATTGCCACCGCACCGGCCTTGATCGCAGCCGGAATGAAATCCTCGCCATTCACCGTCGCGCCCTGAAACGCGCCGAAGATGGTGCCGGGCGCCACCTTGCGGTGATCGATCGCGAAACCGGTGACGGTCTTGTCGCCGCCGCCCTCGATCAGCTGTTCGAGCTTCATTGGCCGTGCTGCTCGTTCGGGTTCTTCCAGATCAGCGGCGTGAGTTCGGACAAGTCCAGATCCTTCTTCGCGTCCGGGATCACCCCCAGCAGCGGACCCGTGCGCATCACGACGCGTTTGACGACGGGGGCAGCGGTCCAGCCGGCGGTGCGCTGGCCAGCCGATTCGGCGTTTCCGATGGGAGAATCGAGCATAGCGATAACCACATAGCGCGGCTTATCCATTGGGAAAGCCGCCGCGAAGGTGGAGACGTTCTCACTGGCCGAGTAACCCTTCGCGCCGGGCTTCTCGGCAGTGCCGGTCTTGCCGCCGACGCGAAAGCCGGGCGCGTCCGCCTTGCCGCCGGTGCCGTTGGTCACGATCAGCCGGAGCAGCTGGCGCATCCGCATGCTGGTCGCTTCGGAAATGATGCGGCGGCCGGCGGGCAACTTGCCCGGCTCGACCTTCACCAGCGTCGGCGCGTGCCAGATGCCGCCATTGACCAGCGCGGCATAGGCGCAGGCGAGATGCATCGGGGTCACCGCGATGCCGTGGCCGAACGCTGTGGTCATCGTGGTCGAGCGGCCCCAGTCGCGCGGCCACAGCGTGCCCCAGCGCTCGATCTCGATCGGCAGCGGCTTGTCGAACATCATGTCGCGGAAAATCTTCTCCAGCGGCTCGCGGCCCATCAGGTCGGCGATGCGCGCGGTGGCGATGTTCGACGAATAGATCAGCGTCTCCGGGATGTTGAGGAAGCGCTTCTGCGCATGATCGTCCTTGATGCTGAAACGGCCGATCTTGAGCGGCTCGACCGCGTCGAACCGGCGCGACATCGACGTGACGGTGCCGCTTTCGATCGCCGCCGCCATCGCGATGGGTTTGAACGCCGAGCCCAGTTCGTAGCGGCTCTGCGTGACGTTGTTCGCGGGCGGCGCGACTTCGATCATGTTCGGATTGAAGCTGGGCAGCGAGACCATCGCGACGATCTCGCCCGTATCCACGTCCAGGATCACGCCGCCGGCGCCCTTGGCCTGGAAGCTCGACATCGCCGTCGCCAGTTCGTTCTCGAACGCCGCCTGCACGCGCAGATCGAGCGCCAGCGCGGTCGGCTTGGCCCTGCCCTCGGCGCTGAGCAGACGCGCGTCGAGCGTCTTCTCCATGCCGATCCCGCCATGACCCGACGAATTCACGAAGCCCAGCACATGCGCGGCAAGCGTCGATTGCGGATAGAGCCGGTCAGGTTCGCGCATCATCTCGATGCCCGGCTCGCCCAGCGCGTTGACGTCCTTGACCAGCGAGGGAAGCGCGCGGCGCTTCAGCCAGGCGAAGGAACCGCCCGAATTGAGCAGCGCATAATATTGCGCCTCGCTCTTTTCGGGGATCATCGCGGCGAGGCGCTTGGCCAGATCGGCCTTGTTGCCGATCAGCTGATTGGGATGGACCGCGATCGACCAGCCTTCGATCGTGCGCGCCAGCGGCTCGCCGTTGCGATCGACGATATCGCCGCGCGGCGGCAGCAGGCGATCGGCGGGATTGGCGGCAATGGCAGGCGAAGCGGCAAGCGCGAGCCATGCCAGACGGCCGATGACGAACAGCACCGCCGCGCCGAAGATCAGCGCGAGGATCGCCAGCCGCACCTGAGCGACAGCGACAAGCGACTGACGGGCCCCGCCCGAACCGCGCGAACGCGCGGACGGTGCGAGGATGACGGTCAACGCAGCGCCATCTTCTCGGAGGCCGCACCGCGATCGAGATCGTTCATCGTCGAGCTGCTGAGCATCGCGACGCGAGTGTTCGCGGGACGGCGATCGTTGCTGGCAACGCGAGTCACGCCGTCACCCTTTGAGGCAACAGCGACGGCGCCGGGCGACTTGCTCGCCTTCGCGGCATCGACCTTCGCCACGGCTGCGACCACGGCGGGCGCGGCCTGCAGCTTCGGCGTGCCGGCCGGAACGACCAGCGCGGCGACCTGCGGCTTCGCTTCAGCGACCTGTTCGGCGTCGAGGCTGGCGAGCGCGTGCGCGTCCGGCAGGAACTGTTCGGCCGCGGGCGCGGCATAAGCGACCACGTCGCCGTTCCACTGCTGGAGTTGCGCAAGGTTCGCGCGGGCGCTGAATTCGGTTTCCAGTCCGCGGATATCCTTCTTGGCGTTGATGATGTCGCCCTCCACGGCGTGCAGACGTGCGCGCTCTGCAGCGCCATAGGTCGTGGTCATATACCCGCCTACCGCCACCGAAACGCTGGCGGCAAGCCACGCAATCGCTCCAAAGCCCTGCACCATCACGCTACTCCTTCACAAGCCCCACGGGGCCGCATCGGTGCGTCGCGCCACGCGCAACGTCGCCGAACGGGCCCGGGGATTACGGGCAAGCTCCGCCTCGCCCGGCCGGATGGCCTTGGCGGGGGGCTCGAAACTGGGGGCAGCCTTTGCTGCGGCTGCCGGACGATGGCGCGAACCGGCAGGTTCGCTGCCCGAACGTTCGCGCAGGAAGCGCTTCACGAGACGATCCTCGAGGCTGTGGAAGGTCACGACGGCCAGACGGCCGCCGGGCTTCAGCACGCGCTCGGCAGCGGCAAGGCCCTCGGCCAGCTCGTCCAGTTCGCGGTTCACATGGATGCGAACGGCCTGGAACGTCCGGGTCGCCGGGTCCTTCTTGTCGTGCGGCTTGTAGCCAAGCGCCTTGCGAACAACCTGCGCGAGCTGACCGGTGGTGGTCAGCGGACGCGCGCGGACGATCGCACTGGCCACACGGCGCGATCGGGGCTCCTCGCCATATTGGTACAGCACATCGGCGATCTCGCTTTCCTCGGCTTCGTTGAGGAAGTCCGCCGCAGTCATCCCGTCGGCGGCCATGCGCATGTCGAGCGGGCCATCCTGCTGGAAGCTGAAGCCGCGATCGGCATGATCGAGCTGCATCGACGACACGCCGATATCGAGGGTGACGCCGTCGACGGGCACGAAGTCGCGGCGTTCCAATTCCCCTTCCATCGCGGAGAAGGGAGCTTCGATCAGGATCAGGCGATCGCTGCCGGCGAAGCGGAGTAGGCCACCCTCGATCGCGCGCGGGTCGCGATCGAGGGCAGCCACCTCGGCACCCCGCTCGAGGATGGCGTTGGTGTAGCCGCCCGCACCGAAAGTCGCGTCGACATGGCGCTCGCCGGGCACGATGGCGAGGCCGTCGACGACTTCGTCGAGCAGCACGGGAACATGATCGGAAGCCGAATAGACGGGCGCGGAGCTCACAGCTTCACCCCCTTCTGCTGGCAGAGAAAAGCGCAGATCTCGCGGACATCGTCTTCGACATCGTCGGTCTTCAGCAGGACTTCGGGCGCCCAGATATCGAACGCGTCGCCGCTGCCGGCGAAGAACGCCCAGCTGCCGATCTTCGCCTTCTGCTTAAAGAAGGGCGGGATCACGAAGCGGCCGCTATCGTCGAAGGCCACCTTCTCGACGATGCCGAAGGCGCGGCGCTTCGCGCGCGGATCGATCTCGCGGCCAGCATCCTCGGCGAGGCGCTGAAGCCGGTTGATATGCTCGTTCTTTTCCTTGGACCAGGCGACGTCGTGGGCGGCGAGGCAGGGATCGAAGGGATGGCTGCCGACGACGACCTGGCGAACGTCCGGGGCATTGCGTTCGATGGCAGCGCGCAGGTCGGCGGGAATCGCGACCCGGCCTTTCAGGTCAACTGCCTGAAGCGCAAAACCTTCGAAGAGCTCCCGTCCAGCCAAAACCCGTTCCCAAAAGTTCGGACACGACTTCCCCGTCTCCGGACGCGCGACTCCCGCCGCTGACCCGGCCTGCAATTGCTGACGATGAAGTTGGTCGTGCCCCGACCCTTAACCACTCCTGGTTACCAAGAAGTGGATGGGGAAGCAACGGGTGAGACGGGGATAAAGCGGGATTTTATACCACCATGCCCCATTTTTCTTCGATATTCTATGTTATTTCGCTATATGTTCTTTGTTTGTTTTTACCCCGACAATGGCGACCCTTGTAGTTTTCCTGACCCTCTCCCAGCTGGTGGGCGCAAATCCCCGCCCTGCCCAAGCACCCGCTCTGAAACGGCAGATTTTCTAGAGATATTCGAGGGATAGCTACTATATTCCGATTCCCGCAACTAGAGGGCTGGACTCGAAAAACCGCAGAAATCCGGCGAGTCGCCGCGTAAATCGAACTGGTTAACGCGAAAGGCCCGATTCCGGCGTTTCCCGCCCCATCCCCGGAAAATCCCGCATCATCCCCGGATCGCGCCCGTCCGGGACGCGAAGCGACGGCATTTTCCGCACTGGCGGAACGATCGGGATTATTTGTTGAGGGCTTCCGCGGCGCGCTGCGCCTCGAGACGCTTGGCGATCTCGGCGGCGTTCACCGCTTCGGTCGACGCAGTGCTCGGCGCGACGCCGAGTTCGGCCAGCGGCTCATCCTTGCCCGCCGCCGTCATCACATTGCCTTCGGTCATGTTGGCGACGACCGTAGCGTTCGATGCGCCGGCAGCCGTCACCGCGCCATCGCGGCTGGCAGAGGTGAAGATCGCGCTGGCAAGCCCGATCAGCACCAGCACCATAGCGAGGCCCGTCAGCCCAACGCGAACGCGCTGCATTGCCTGGGCGGAGTCCTGTTGCGATCCCGACTTCATAACTGTGATATAAATGTAACGCCTTAACGACCTCTTGTCGAGGGAATCGCTCAGGTCGTCGCAAGCCACTCCGGGACAGGCAAATCCTTGGAGACCAGCCACTCGCGATTATACAGCGTTGAAAGGTAACGGAATCCCGTATCGCACAGGATCGTGGCAATCTGTTTCCCCTGTCCGAGCTGCCGCGCAAGTCGTACCGCACCCGCAACGTTTATGCCTGACGACAGACCCAGGCACAGGCCTTCCTCGGCCAGAAGCCGAGTGACCCATTCCATCCCCTCCTCGTCGGAGATGCGGAATTGCGTATCGATCGGCGCGCCTTCGAGATTGGCGGTAATTCGCCCCTGCCCGATCCCCTCGGCAACCGAAGTCCCCTCGGCCTTCAGCTCGCCATGCTCGTAATAATTGTAGAGCGCCGCACCGTGGGGGTCGCTGAGCGCGATACACACTTTCTCGTCGAACGCCTTCAGACCCAGGCCGACCCCGGCGATGGTGCCGCCGGTGCCGGCCGCGCAGGTAAAGCCATCGACCCGGCCGCCCATCTGTTCCCAGATCTCGCCCGCGGTGCCGATGATGTGCGCCTTGCGGTTGGCGGTGTTGTCGAACTGGTTTGCCCAGATCGCGTTGGGCGTTTCCTCAGCGATGCGGCGGCTGGTGTGAACGAAATGCCCCGGGTTCGAATAGGGTGCGGCAGGCACCAGCACGAGCTCGGCGCCCAGCGCGCGCAGCGTATCCATCTTCTCGCGGCTCTGCGTCTCGGGCATGACAATGATGGTCTTGTAGCCCTTGGCATTGGCGACCAGCGCGAGGCCGATACCGGTATTGCCCGCCGTCCCCTCGACGATGGTGCCGCCGGGCTGGATCAGCCCGCGCTCTTCGGCGTCGTTGACGATGTACAGCGCCGCGCGATCCTTCACCGACGCGCCGGGATTGGCGAATTCGCACTTGCCGAAAATCTCGCATCCGGTCGCCTCGCTCGGCCCTTTCAGGCGGACGAGGGGCGTATTTCCAATGAGCGAGAGCGTATCGAGAGCCATTTGCATGGCTGCTAGATAGGAGGCGCGGCGCCCACTCGGCAAGCAACCGCTTTTAGCAGCCGCCCACGAAACAATTTGCGGCGAACCGAGCAACCGAATGCCGGTTCGGACATTTCAGCCGCGCCAGTCCCGGCACGGCAACCCGCACGAGCATCTTCATGTACCGCGAAAGCGATCCTGACCCCTGCCCGTTCTCCCCCGCCATCCCGCTCAAGGCCGCCAGGCCCGAGCCGGGATCGATGGAGCATTTCTGGGCGCTGGTGGACGAAGTACCGGCCGACGACGTGCTGAATGCGATCAGCGCGAAACGCCGGCGCGATCGAGATGCGGGCCGAGGCGCCCGCTGAGCCACAGGAAGAACATGCGGTAATCGCTGGCGAGCGACCAGAGCGGATAGGTGAAGGTCGCCGGTCGGTTCTTCTCCACCCCGAAATGCGCCGCCCAGGCGAAACCATATCCGGCGAGCGGCAGCAATACCCACCACCAGCCGCCCCATGCGATCGCCAGCGCCGCGAAGGCGAAGGTCAGCGCGGTGCCGGCATAGTGAAGGTTGCGCGTCGCCGGCTTGCCGTGCTCGCGCAGATAGTGCGGCCAGAAATCCGCGTATCGGGTGATGGTGCGGGCCATGCCGCAAGGCTATCGCATGGGCATGACCACGCGCAAGCACGCCTTCCCGCCCATCGTCGACGCGCGGACCCGCGTGCTGGTGTTGGGCAGCTTGCCCGGCGAACGATCGCTGGCCGAAGGGCGCTACTACGCCCATCCGCAGAACCAGTTCTGGCGGCTGATCTCCGCGGCGATCGGGCGGGATATCGCGGCCCTCGACTATGACGACCGGCTGGCGGCGCTACTCGACGCGCATGTCGGGCTGTGGGACGTGGTGGCCAGCGCGGAGCGCAAGGGGAGCCTCGACGCGACGATACGAGACGCGGAGGTGCGCGATGTTTACGCGCTCGCGCAATCTTTGCCCCATCTGAGGGCGATCGCTTTCAACGGTGGTACCGCGCTGAAGCATGGGATTCGCCAATTGGGGCAGAATGCGAGTCGTTTTGCCATAATTCCTCTACCTTCAAGCAGCCCGCTGCATACGATCGCGTTCGAGAAGAAGCTGCCCGCGTGGCTGGTGATTCGAGATCATCTTATTTGAATTAAACGATAATCTAACTCCCATCGAGCCGCTGTAATATCGCTTGCCGACTCCGCCTCAATCATGCCACAAATAAGTCATAATTAAGGCAGGAGGGATGGAATGCGTGTTCGTTTCCTGGTTTCTGCGGGTCTTGCCGCGGTCGTGCTGGCGGGATGCAACGGAGCTGGCGGCAGCTACAGCTCAGGGCCCTATCAATCCGAGGCGTCGCCCCAGTTCAGCGAGGCGGAGATCGCGGCGATGCCGCCGCAGCTGCGCGAACGGTACAAGGCGAACGACATCTCGCCGGTGCGGCGCACCGCCGAGGTGCCGGTTTCAACCTTCGCGGTCGATGTCGATACGGCTGCGTATTCGAATGTTCGCAGATTTCTGACTCAGGGGCAGACACCGCCGCGCGACGCGGTGCGTTCCGAGGAACTGATCAACTATTTCCGCTACGACTATCCCCTGCCCGGCGACCGCAACGCGCCGTTCAGCGTCACCACCGACGTGGCGCGGACGCCGTGGAACCCGGATACGCGGCTGCTGCGCATCGGGCTGCGCGGCTATGACCTGAACTATGACCAGCGGCCAGCGGCCAATCTGGTGTTTCTGGTCGACGTATCGGGATCGATGGATGAGCCGAACAAGCTGCCGCTGGTGAAGCAGGCGCTGGCGGTGCTGGCCGACAATCTGCGGCCGCAGGATTGCGTGTCGATCGTGGTCTATGCCGGGGCGGCGGGCATCGTGCTCGACGCAAGCAGCGACCCGAACGAAGTGAAGGACGCGATCGATCAACTCAGCGCCGGGGGATCTACCGCGGGCGGCGAAGGGATCGAACTGGCCTATGCCACCGCCCGCGCCAACATGCGGCAGGGCGGGATCAATCGCGTGATCCTGGCGACCGACGGCGACTTCAACGTCGGCATGACCGACCAGAAGCAGCTTGAGGACCTGATCGAGAAGAACCGCGACACCGGCATCACCCTCACCACGCTCGGCTTCGGCGAGGGCAACCTCAACGACGCAATGATGGAAGGCATCGCCGACAAGGGGAACGGCAACTACGCCTATATCGACAGCGCGATGGAAGCGCGGAAAGTGCTGGACGAGGAACTGTCGTCCACCCTGTTCACCATCGCCAAGGACGTGAAGGTGCAGGTCGAGTTCAACCCCGATCAGGTCAGCGAATACCGGCTGATCGGTTATGAGAACCGCGCGCTGAAGGAAGAGGATTTCGCCAACGACCGGGTCGATGCGGGCGATATCGGCGCGGGGCATCAGGTGACCGCGATCTACGAGATCGTGCCCAAGGGCACCAGGGGCTGGCTGGGCGAGCGGCGCTACGCCGCGAACCGTCAGGAATCGGCATTTGCGGGCGGGAGCGGCGAGTTTGCGTTCGTCAAATTGCGGTACAAACTTCCGAATGGGGAAACGTCGCGACTGATCGAACGCCCCGTGGCGGCGTCGCTGCTGTCGCAGGCAGGCTATCCCACCGGCGACATGGCGTTCGCAGTGTCGGTGGCGGGTTTTGCGCAGATGCTGCGCGGCGATCCGCTGCTCAACAGCTGGAACTGGAACGACCTGCGCAGCCTCGCGGGCAATCCGCAGGGCTATTACCGGCAGGAGTTCCTCAAGCTGGTCGACATGGCGGAATCCGGTTCGCTGCGCGCCGCGCCGGAGGGAGCCCGGCGCGACTGACGCGCGTGCCTCCGGCGGCGGTCTAGGGACGCCGCCGGCTCGCCGCGGTCCGGCCTTCCCCCTTTGGGCCGTGCCGCGGCGATGGTCCATTGTCACCCTCCCCGCAATCGAATTGGAAAGCCACGGCCGATGCTGATCTACGCGATGATCTGGGGGGTCGCCCTCACCGCCGCCGGCGCGGTGGTGGCGCTGTTTCTCTGGGCGCCCGAAATGATGGTGCCATTGCTTTTTGGCGGCGCGGCGATCACCGCCGCCATGCTTCGGCTGCTGCTCGCGCGCTTCGCGCCCCAATGGCAAAGCGCCAGCGCAACGGGGGCCGCTGCAATCGCGTTCCCGTCCGCATTGTGGCTGATCGCCTTCGCAGCGGATCTAACCGCCATCATCCAGAACCAACTCGATCCGGCTCCGGGCTTCATGATCGGATTCTCGATCATGCTGTTCCTGCCTTGCCTGATGAGCGTCTTCGCCGGCTTCGTCGCGGCGTGGCTGGCGGGACGGCTGATGCGCCTTCCGCGCTAGCGCCGAACACCCGCCTGCACGTTGCATTCCGGGCACGAGGACCGGTGCTATTGCGCGGGACCCGCGCAACCCTCGCGAATCTGTGCGCCGATCTTCATCTGCACGGTGAGCGGACGCGCCGCGCCGCCAGCCGGCCCCTCGCAACTGACCGGGCTGAGCATCACCACGACATCCTCACCCTTCGCATTCCTGGTCGCATAGGTCGCGGCCATCACGTCGACCGAAGGCGCGGCGGGGGCAAAGGCTTCGGGCGCCGCGCCGCCCTCGGCATAGCGGATCTGGCTGCCGTCGATCTCGATGGTCCAGGCGGGATTGGCGCCGGAGCCGCTGATCGGCTTGGTCAGATCGACACTGGCAAGCGCGCCAGAAGCCTGCGCTGCCGGCGGCGCGGCTTCCGCACCATTGTTGGCGGCGGGCTCCTGCGAACAGGCAGCGAGCGGCGCGGCCAGCACGGCGAGGATCAGACGGTTCATCAATCTGTCTCCAGTTCGCTTCACGTCGCGTTGCCGGTCTCGTCCTTGTCGGCATCGGCCGGCTTCGGCCCGGCGCATCCGGTGCGGACCTGATCGCCGATCCGCAGCTCTACAGTCAGCGGCTGGCGGTTCTCCTCCTCGCCCACGTCGAGGCAGCTCTCGGCGGTGAGCGTGATCACTACCGGCGTACGGGCGCTGTTCCGGGTCGTGAAGACCGCCCGATCAGCGGAGACCACGCGCGATGGCGGCGCGAAGGATTCCGGTTTCGGGGTCTCGACCGAATAATCGTGATATGTCGCCGCGCCGGGTTCGATATCGAGCATCCAGAAGGGCTCACTGCCCGATGCGCGCAGCGGCTTGCCCAGATCGAGACCGCCGAGCTTCGGAACCTCCACCGTCGGCTCGGGACCGGCCTCGCGATAACTCGCTGCATTCTCATCGGGCCCGGCTTGGCAGGCGGAAAGCAGAAGCAGTGACGTGGCCAGCAACAGGTTGCGCATTTGATCCTCCCCCGGAATGGTTCAGGAGTGGCCGGGCTAGCGGCGACGGTCAAGCACTGTCCTTCCTCGCAATGTTCCTATATTGTTCTAAAAATGCCCGCTGCGATTCGCCTCGCCGCGCCCGAAGCGCCTGCCGCGGTACTCGCTTTCCCGCCCAGGCCGCTGCGCTGGCTCTTCCTCGACCTCAATTCCTATTTCGCCAGCGTCGAGCAGCAGCTGAACCCAGCGCTTCGCGGCCGCCCGGTGATCGTTGCGCCGGTGGATACCGACACTACCGTCGCGATCGCCGCTTCGGTCGAGGCCAAGCGCTACGGGATTTCGACGCTGACGCCGGTATGGGAAGCGAAGCGCAAATGCCGCGACCTCGTTGTCGCGCCGGCCCAGCACGAGAAATATGTCGAGTTTCACGACCGGATCATCGAGGAGATCTGGAAGCACGTGCCCGTCACGATGGTCTGCTCGATCGACGAAGTGGCGTGCCGCCTGCTCGACAATGAAAACAGCCTCGAAGCCGCGATCGCCCTCGCCCACCGGATCAAGGCGGGTATCCGCGCGAATATCGGCGAGTGCCTGACCAGTTCGATCGGAATCGCCCCGAACCGGCTGCTGGCCAAGCTGGCGACCGACATGAAGAAGCCCGACGGGCTGATCGTGTTGCAGGGGCATGAATTGCCGGAGCGGCTGTACGACGTGCCGTTGCGCGAAATCGCGGGGATCGGCGCGAAGATGGAGCGGCGGCTGGCGCAGGACGGCATCCTCGACATCCGCCAATATTGCGAGCGGCGACCGCGCGATGCGGGCAATGCGTGGGGCGGCGTGAACGGCGACCGGCTCTGGTATCTGCTCCACGGCGTCGATCTGCCGGACAAGCCGACCCAGAGCCGGACGATCGGGCACAGCCATGTCCTGTCGCCGAGCAAGCGCGGACTCGAGCCTACCCGGCTGACCGCGCGCCGCCTCGCGCTGAAAGCCGCCAGCCGGTTGCGCCGCAAGGGCTATCGCAGCCGGCTGCTGGTGCTCCACGGCAAGTTCGAGGATGACAAGTCGAACTGGCGCGCGTCGATCAAGCTGCCCAACACGCAGGACAGTTTCGTGGTGCTCCATGCGCTGGACCAGCTCTTTCCCCGTCTGGCCGAAGCCGGGCGGCAGCGCAGCGGCGGATTCCGTCTGCGCATGATCGGCGTGACCCTGTGCGAGATCGAGACAGTCGAAGGCGACCAGGGCTCGCTGTTCGCCGCGCTCGACCCGAATGATCCGCTGGCCCGCGAGACCCGGACGCTTGCGCTGAGCCGAGCGATGGACCGGATCAACGAGCGATTCGGGCGCAATGCCGTCTCCGTCGGGCCGTTGAACGGCGGGCGACTCGACGCGGTCGGAACGAAGATCGCGTTCGGAAGAATCCCCGAAGCGAGCGAATTTCACGAATGAGTGAAATTTTATTGCGTCGCACAATGATTAAGAGACTTTATATCACCATGAGCCTTGACGCGGCGAAAACCATGCGCAAACAGAGCCGCGCTATGAAAACCCTCCCCCTTCTCGCAATCGTCGCGGTCGCTTCGCTCTCCGCTTGCAAGCCCGCTCCCGAAGTCGTCGACAGCCGCGCGCCGGATCCCCAGGCCTCGGCCCTCGCCAACGCCGCTCCGGTCGAGCTGCCGCCCGCGATCTCGGCTTCGGTCTCGTTCCGCTGCCAGCCGGGCAACACCCTGCTCTATGTCGACTTCTTCAAGGGCGAGAAGATGGCCATCCTCCGCACCGAGAAGGACGGCAACCCGATCATGCTCAAGGCGCCGAACGCCGGCGAGCCCTATGTCGGCGAAGACGGTTCGAAGGTGACCGGCAACGCCAAGTCGGCCAGCATCGTGGTCGCCGGCGCGGCGCCCAAGAGCTGCAAGGCCTGATCGCGGTCTCCCGACCGTAACAATCTCCAGTAACAAGGGGCCGTCGGGACATTCCCGCCGGCCCTTTTTCATGCGAGTGTGGGCCACGATTGGAAAGGCGGCCAGTGGCGACGATCGCGATCTACAGCCTGAAGGGCGGCGTCGGTAAGACGACGCTGGCGGTCAATCTCGGCTGGGCCTCCGCAACGCTCTCGGCTCGCCGCACCTTGCTGTGGGACCTCGATCCGCAAGCCGCCTCGACCTTCCTGATCGGCCCGCCGGGCAAGGTGAAGGATCGCGCGCAGGCAATCTTCACGCAGGATATCGAGCCGAAGAAGCTGGTCCAGCATAGCGGCGTCGATCGGCTCGACCTGATTCCCGCCGACACGTCGCTGCGCGAGCTAGACCATCTCTTCCACGAAATGGACAAGAAGAAGCGGCTGGCCAAGCTGCTCGGCCAGCTCGACAAGGCCTATGACAGGATGCTGCTCGATTGCCCGCCAGGCCTGACCGACACCAGCGAGCAGGTGATGCGCGCGGCGGACCTGATCGTGGTGCCGGTGATCCCCTCCCCGCTTTCGACGCGGGCGTTCGAGGAAGTCGCGGCGCATCTCGACCGCAAGGGCGGATCGAAGGTTACGCTGATGCCGGTTCATTCGATGGTCGATCGTCGGCGCAAGCTGCATGCCGAGGCTATCGCCGCCAATCCCGATTGGCCGGTCATCCCGATGGCCAGCATCGTCGAGGCTATGGCGGCCCGGCGAAAACCGCTGGGCAGCTATGCCCCGCGCTCGCCCGCCGCACAGGCATTCGGCGATTTGTGGAAGGCGGTCGAACGGACGCTGGCGAAGAAACGTTGATGCGCCGATGAGCCACCACCAGCAGCAACCGCAGGAACTCGACCCCGAACTGGTGCTGCGCGCCTATGCGATGGGCGTGTTCCCGATGGCCGATCACCGCACCGCCGACAGCGTCTATTGGGTGGAGCCCAAGCTGCGCGGGGTGATGCCGCTGGACGGATTTCACCTTTCGCGATCGCTGAAGAAGACGATCCTGTCCGACCGGTTCCGGGTAACCGCCGATCAGGCGTTCGGCGACATCATCCGGCTATGCGCCGAAAGCGTGGACGACCGGCCCGATACCTGGATCAACGGGCCGATCGAGCGCGTCTTTACCGAACTCCACCGTCGCGGCTTCGCGCATTCGATCGAGGTATGGGACGGCGATGACCTTGCAGGGGGGCTTTACGGCCTCGCGCTGGGCCGGGCGTTCTTCGGCGAATCGATGGTGACGCGCGTGCGCGATGCGTCGAAGGTCGCGTTCGCATGGCTGGTCGCGCGGCTGAAGGCCGGCGGGTTCACTCTGCTCGATTGCCAGTTCCAGACGGAACATCTCGCATCGCTCGGCGCGATCGAGATCCCGCGCGACGATTACATCGCGTTGCTGGGCGCCGCCTTGGGCGAATCGGCCGGCGGGCTGGCCTTGGGCGCGGCATCGGTCGACGGCGACTTCTTCGCGCTGGAAGGTGCATCGCCCGAGCCCGCGCTGCCCTTGGGCCCCGCGCCGACCGAAACGGTGTTCGGGCCGCTTTCGCGGAAGGTCATCTCGCAGCTCTTGGTCCACACGTCGTAGATCGGGTGCTGGACGACGTTGAGCGCCGGACGCGCCTGATAAAGCCAGCCCGAGAAGACTCGGCCCCAGCTGTTGTCGGGCCGCTGTACATCGACCTGGACGAAGGCGCCGGTGTCCTGGAAATTCTCCCACGGCGCGGTCTGCTCGCAGGCGCGCAGGCGGATGATGACATCGCCGACACGCGTCGCTTCGCCGGGCTTCAGCTTGATCTCGCGCGCCACGCCGTTGCGCTTGTTGAGCAGGCCGAGCGTAGCGATGCGGTCCTTCATCGGCGTCGCGCCGGAATCGACTGCGCCGCCCTCCACCGTGACGGTCGTTACCTGCGGTGCGGCCTTGTCGGCCGCATCGGTGGTGACGATATCGTCGATACTCTGGTTGTTACCGGCTTCGCCTCCGGTACCGCACGCGCCAAGGGCCAGCAGCAAGGCCGCCGCAACCGCAGGACGTGCGAATCCGGTCATGCGCCGGGGGTCCAGGCCTCGTAATCGCCGGAGGCCGCAGCGCGGCGTCCGCCTGCCTCGAGCGAGCCCGAAGGACGCCAGGCAAGCTGGGTGCCGGTCAGGTTCGGTTCGGCCGGCTTTTCCCACTTGCGCGGCGCCGGCAGCGCCTGATCGGGCGCGGCGTCGATCTGGTGATGCAGCCAGCTGAACCATTCGGGCGGAACCCGGCTGGAATCGTTCAGGCCGCTATAGATGCACCAGCGGCGCGGGACGCCGTTCGCATCGGCGCCGCCTTCCCAATAGACGTTGCCGAGCGAATCCTCGCCGATCCGCTCCTTGCCGCGAAGGCCGAGCCACGTACCGAAGGTGGCGCCTTCCCACCAGGTGAAAGCATTTTTGAGGATACCCATGCGCGGCCCTTAGCGTGGTGGCGTGTGGCGAGGCAATCAGAATGAAAGGCGGAACGGGGCCAGGAGGCCCCGCCCCTTACTTCTTCTGGCCGGGCCAGCTGACCTTGTCGCCCGCGGCGATGCCGAGCTCGGCGGCGCGGCCGCCATTGATCTCGAAAACCGCGCTCACCGGTTCGCCCGACATGATCCGGTCTTCGCTCAGCGGCACGGTATTCTCCGCGATTCGCGCGATGGTGCCGTCGGGGCGGATGAAGATGATGTCGAGCGGGCTCGGCGTGTTCTGCATCCAGAAGCTCGCTTCGCGTGGCGGTCCGCCTTCGGCCGGATAGGGCGCGAACAGCATCCCGAAATCGGGCGGCATGTTGGTGCGGTACATCAAGCCGCGCTCCTGCTCCGGCCCGGTGCGCGCGACTTCGGAATTGAAATTATGCGCAGCACCCCCCGCCGTGATGATCGTGACGACGATCTTGGCGGGCACCGCAGCGGCGGCGGCGTTGTTCGCCTCGGCGCCGGGATTGCAGGCCGACGACGCAAGCAGGGCTGCTGCGGCGAAGGCCGCACGAAAGTAACGCTTCGAGGTCATGATCTTCAGCCGGTCCTTTCAACCGCGACCGCGAGCGGGCCCTTGTCCCCGTCCACGATGCGCGCACTCAGCGGCTCGCCGGGTTCGACTTCCTCGATCTCGGCACGCCGCAACGTCTCCATATGGACGAATATATCCGCGGAGTCGCCGTCGCGCACCAGGAATCCATAGCCCTTGAGGCGATTGAACCATTTGACCGTCACCGGCTCCCACGGCCCCGCCGAGGCGATCAGTTGAAGCCGGTCGGCACGATCGGGCCCGCGACCTCGCGGCGCTTCGACGGCTTCGGTCAGATCGATCGCAGTGATCGTCTTCGCCTGAAAGCCGCGTTGCCGCCGGACGGCGATGCATTCGATCCGCGCGCCTTCGGGCAGGCTACGCCGGCCGTGATCCTGTAGAACGGTAAAGTGGATCAGGATGTCGCCAAGTTGGCCATCGTCCGCGACCACGAAGCCGAAGCCTCGCGTCACGTCGAACCATTTGACGACGCCGGAACAGGCAAGGCCCTCATTGTCCTCGCCCGTGTCCTCCCCCTCTGTCACACGCTGACCGACTGTGAAGTCGCTCTGCAAAAGCTGCGGGTCCGCACGCATTCTTATCTTCCCCCAGCCGAAGACCTTACCAAATTTTTTGGAAGGGGGAACTGCTTTGTATCAAGCTAGCATCAAGCTTCTTCGAGCAAGGTTTCCGCGTCGTCGCCGGGGGCCATCCGCGCGATCTTCCACGCGAGTGACGGCGCATGGCCGGCCCGCACCATCGCGGCGACCTGTTTCTCCCGCCCCTTCGGATCGGGGAGTTCGCGCGCCCAGGGGCCAATCCGCTTGCGCCGAGCGAAGGCGAGCGCGCTGGACCTGACATCCGCTTCGATCACCGGCGCGACGGCTTCGGCATCGTCCGCCTCGATCCCGTCATGGCGCAATGCTTCGCCGATCCGCCGGGCGCCGAGCCCTCTCCGCCCCATCGCTCCGGCCTTGGCTTCGGCAAAGGCGCGGTCGTCGACATAGCGGAGATCAGCCATCTTGGCGGCCAGCCCTTCGGGGTCGGGGGGCTCCCCTTCCCAGCCACGTTCGCGGATCTTGCGGCGCAGATAAGCGATAAGACGCCCTCTTGTGGTCGCGTAGCGCTCGACGTAACGGAGCGCCAACCGCTCCAAAGCGGAACGATTTAGGGGTGGTATCGGACGGTCGCGGCGGCTCATGCGCCATGATTGTGCCACACTGGCAACCGATTTTGAACGACAGTGAGTAGCAGAGCCAAACGCATATTCATTTGCGTGTGGGGGCACCGGGTTAGCTGCTCACACAGGGGTTGAAAGAAGAATGGTTTTGGACGTTACGGGATCGCCCGAGAGCAAAGTGGCCGTGCCGGTTACGCCGGCTCCGACGCCTACCGACGACAGCCTGCCGCGCCGCTATGCCGACTTCGCCACGATGGGCGAAGCGCTGGACTATGCCGCGCAGGGCGTTCGCGGGCTCAATTTCCACGATCCGCGCGGCACGCTGTCGCGCCCTTATCCTTTCTCGGAACTGCGCGAGGATTCGCTGGTTCAGGCCCGCCGCCTGATCGCATCCGGCGTGAAGCCGCAGGACCGGATCGCGCTGATCGCGGAAACCGGCGCGGAATTCGCGTCGCTGTTCTTCGGCGTCATCTATGCCGGCGCATGGCCGGTGCCGTTGCCGCTGCCCACCAGCTTCGGCGGCGCGCAATCTTATATCGACCAGCTTTCGGTCCAGCTGAAGAGCTGCGATCCGTCGATGCTGATCTATCCGCCGGAAATCGCGGCGATGTGCGCCGAAGCGGCGCGCCAGTGCAATGTCGAGGGCATCGACTGGGCTTCGTTCGCCGAGCGCGAAGCGCCCGCGACAACGCTGCCCAGCGCCAGCACCGACGACATAGCCTATCTGCAATATTCCAGCGGCTCGACTCGCTTCCCGCATGGCGTGGCGATCACGCACAAGGCGCTGCTGTCGAACCTCGCGGCGCATTCGATCGGCATGCATGTCGGCGATGGTGACCGCTGCGTCTCGTGGCTGCCCTGGTACCATGACATGGGCCTGGTCGGCTGCCTCCTTTCGATCGTCGCGAACCAGGTTTCGACCGACTATCTCAAGACCGAGGATTTCGCGCGGCGTCCGCTCGCCTGGCTCGATCTGATCAGCCGTAATCAGGGCACCACGCTCAGCTATTCGCCGACCTTCGGCTACGACATCTGCTCGCGCCGCATGTCGAGCCAGACCAAGGCTTCGGAGCGGTTCGACCTGAGCCGCTGGCGCGTTGCCGGCAATGGCGCCGACATGATCCGCCCCGACGTGATGCAGCATTTCGTCGACGCCTTCGCCGATGCCGGGTTCAAGGCCAGCGCCTTCCTGCCCAGCTACGGCCTGGCCGAAGCGACGCTCGCCGTGTCGATCATGCCCCCGGGCGAAGGCATCCGCGTCGAACTGGTCGAGGAAACCCAGCTTTCGGGGGGCGACAAGCGCGCCGACCGGCCGCAGCGTTTCCGCGCCATCGTCAATTGCGGCAAGGCCGCGCGCGACATGGAAATCCAGATCCGCGAGGAAGACGGCACGCCGCTGCCCGATCGCGCGATCGGCAAGGTATGGTGCCGCGGTCCTTCGGTGATGGTCGGCTATTTCCGCGATCAGGCCTCGACCGATGCCTGCCTCGTCGATGGCTGGCTCGACACGGGCGACATGGGCTACCTCAGCGACGGCTATATCTACATCGTCGGCCGCGCGAAGGACATGATCATCATCAACGGCAAGAACCACTGGCCCCAGGATATCGAGTGGGCCGTGGAGCAGTTGCCGGGTTTCAAGCAGGGCGACATCGCCGCCTTCGCGATCACCACTCCGGGCGGCGAAGAGACGCCGGCGGTGCTGGTCCAGTGCCGCACGTCGGACGAGAAGGAGCGCGTCCGCCTGCGCGACGAGATCCGCGAACGCGTCCGTTCGGTCACCGGCATGAACTGCGTGATCGAACTCGTGCCGCCGCGCACCCTGCCTCGCACGAGCTCGGGCAAGTTGAGCCGCGCCAAGGCCCGCAATCTCTATCTTAACGGTGAGATCAAGCCTTACGCGCTGGCCGCCTAAGTTCTTTTCATTGTTGCAATTTCGAGCACCCCGGCTTCACGGCCGGGGTGTTTTCGTTCGAAATGGGTGTTTATCCACATCAATTTCCTGCGGAAACGCGAAGTCTTCAACCACTCGCTAACCTCCCCTCCGGTAAAACCCGGAGTGTGACCAGCCAGACGACATCCCAATTCGCCAAGGCGCGGATCGACGCGCGCGCGCTCCTCGGGCTCTACGATCCCGCGGACACGACCGATTGGGGGCCAATTCGCGCCGCCCAGATGAATGCCGGCAGCCAGCTCGCGCTGTTCATGCTCGCCGCGAATCTGGTCGGAGCCGCGCTGGTCGTGATGATCCTCGCGCCGCTGGTGCCGCTGTGGCAGCTCGCGAGCTGGGGTTCGCTGGTCGGCGCGGTGGGCGTGATGGTGGCGTTTCGCCGACTTGCGGCGCGCAACCGCGTGGCGACCAGCGCGACGCTGCGCGACGTGCGCGATAGCCTGCTCGACGGTATCGCGCTCGGCGCGGTATGGTCCATCCCGCCGCTTGCCTTCGGCCATGCCGCCGATGCCGAAGCCGCGCTGGGCCTGTGGATCGTGCTGTCGCTGCTGATGACCGCAAGCGCGGTGGCGATGGCCGCTTTGCCGCTGGCGACGATCGCGTTCGTGATGATTCTGGGCGTGTCGATCGCCGTTCCCTTATTCCTGATGGCGTCGCCGGTGCTGGCGGCGGCATCGCTGCTGTTCACCGTGCTGCTGACGATGACCACTTTCTCGCGCGGCAAATCGCTGGTCGTGATCCGCGCCAACGAGATCGCGATTGCCGAGCGCGACGAAACCGTGAGCCTGTTGCTGCGCGAGTCCGAGGATTCGGGCGCGGACTGGCTGTGGGAGATCGACGCGCAGCGCCGCGTGAACCGTGCCAACCCCCGCTTCGCGCTCTCGCTCGGCGTCGATCCCAAGACGATCAACGGCACCCCGTTCCTGCAACTCGTCGCCGGCCCCAGCTGGGAATCGGGCAATTTCGCACCGAGCCTGCGCGAGCTGGCCGAGAAGCTGAAGGCGCGCGAGGCGTTTCGCGACATCCTGCTGCCCGTCCAGGTCGGCGCCGAAGAACGCTGGTGGGAAATGTCCGCCACGCCGCGCTATGACGAACGCGGCGCCTTTATCGGCTTCCGCGGCGTCGGTTCGGACGTGACCGAGGCGCGCCAGTCGGCCGACAAGATCAACCGCATGGCGCGGTACGATACGCTGACCGGCCTGCCCAATCGCCTGCTGATCCACGAGACGCTGGCCAGCGCGATGGCCGCCGCCGAGAAATGGGGCAGCCGCTGCGCGTTCATGATGATCGACCTCGATCGCTTCAAGGCAGTCAACGACACGCTGGGTCATCCGGTCGGCGACCGGCTGCTGGGCCGCGTGTCGGAACGGCTCAAGCATCTGATGACCGAGAACGAGATGATCGGCCGCCTGGGCGGCGACGAGTTCGCGGTCGTCGTGCGCGATGCGACCGACACCGCGATGGTGGAACGGCTGGCGCACACCATCATCGACAGCCTCTCGCTGCCTTATGAAGTCGATCACAACACGCTGTATATCGGCGCGTCGATCGGTCTGGCCACCGGTCCGCGAGACGGCCGCACCGCCGAAACGCTGATCCGCTCGGCAGATCTGGCGCTGTACCGTTCCAAGGATGCCGGCGGCGGCGTGTATCACGCCTATGAGCCCCAGCTGCACATGGCCGCCGAGGAGCGCCGCGTGCTCGAAATAGCGCTGCGCAGCGCGGTCGAGAATGGCGAGATGCATCTGAACTACCAGCCGGTGGTCGATGCCGGGACCGGCAGGCTGACCGGGTTCGAGGCGCTGCTGCGCTGGGTTCATCCCGAGTTCGGCAATGTCTCGCCCGCCAAGTTCGTGCCACTGGCCGAGGACGCCCGGCTGATCGCCCCGATCGGCGAATGGGTGCTCCGCACCGCGATCGAGGAAGCCTCGCGCTGGGATGTGCCCGTCCGCGTTGCAGTTAACGTCAGCCCCGAACAGCTCCACAATCCGGCGTTCGTCAGTGTCGTGGCACAGGCGCTGGCGCAATCCGGCCTGCCGCCCGAACGGCTCGAGCTCGAAGTGACCGAAGGCGTGTTCATGCGCGAAGGCACCGTGGCGATCCAGGTGCTGGAGAAAATCCTCGACCTCGGCATCCGCCTGAGTCTCGACGATTTCGGCACCGGCTATTCGTCGCTCGGCTATCTCAGCCGCACGCGCTTCTCATCGATCAAGGTAGATCGCAGCTTCGTTCAGGGCGCGTCGAAGGGCGCCAAGGAAGCCATCGCCATCATCCGCGCGGTGGTCGCCCTCGCCAACAGCCTGGGCATGGCCACCACGGCTGAAGGCGTCGAGACCGAGGAAGAGCATCTGATGGTGCAGGAACTGGGCTGCACCAAGGTGCAGGGCTATTATTTCGGCCGCCCCCTGCCCGTGGAGGAAGCCCGCGCGCTGACCATGCGGCGCGAGGGGAGCAGCGCAGCGGCGTGAGGAAAAGGGATCGAGGGGCCGTGAAGCGTCACAGGCCCCTTGCCCCGTTCAAAACCCCACGCTAAAGCGCCGGGCCGCACAGGGGCGTAGCTCAGCTGGTTAGAGCGTCGGTCTCCAAAACCGAAGGCCCTCGGTTCGAATCCGAGCGCCCCTGCCATCTTCCAAAACATGCATGCCGCCGGCGCCAGGGCGCTCAGTATGTTCTGGACACCAGCATAGAGCCATCCGCCGCATCGGTGATCGTGACCTGCCTGAATCCGGCGCGGATCGCGGACTGGTCAATCGCCCTCACGAAGCTGGAGCGGAGTGTCCTCAAGCAGATAATCCCCGGGGTGGCGAGGATCGTCAGCGCCGCCAGAATTCGACGTGGAATCGCACCGTTCCCACCGGCTCGACGCGATGCAGGATGGTGGGTTCGACGATGCCCGGCGCGCTGTCCGGCGTGAGGAGCGACACGGCAGGTGTCCGGCGGCCATCCGTGACGAGGTAGCGCAAGCTTCCCTCCTCGACGTGGACGAGGCCCCATATCCCGTCCTTGGTGGAATGCTCGTTCAGCAGCCCTGCCGGAACGCTGGCTTCCGTGAATGTGGGCGTGCGCTTGTAGCTGGCGAGGCCATCGGGAAGGCGGGTCGTCATATCGGTCTCTACGGCTTTCAGATTATCCGGCTGTCACGATGATAATGCACGCCGAGCTGGAGGCTCTCGGCGA
Organism: Sphingomonas sp. G-3-2-10; assembly: GCF_012927115.1. NCBI lineage: Bacteria > Pseudomonadati > Pseudomonadota > Alphaproteobacteria > Sphingomonadales > Sphingomonadaceae > Sphingomonas > Sphingomonas sp. G-3-2-10. The sequence goes on from NZ_JABBFY010000001.1 coordinate 1,455,427, forward strand.
TCCGCCCGGCCTTCTCCTGCAGATTGGCGGCGATCGCGGGGTCGAGCAATTCCTCGGTCACCTGCTTCCACAACGCCAGCCAGCGGATGAAATTCTCTCGCGTCATCGCGCCTTCGTGGCGGATATGCGCGGCCATCGGCTGGCCCTTGTAGCGGCCGCTGGTCAGCATCACGGAGGACCAGAATGCCTGCAGTTTCTCCAGATGGAGCGGCCAGTCGTCGATGGCGACGTTGAAGATCGGCCCCAGCATCTCGTCGTCGCGCACGCGGGCGTAAAATGCCGGGATCAGCCGGTCGATCTGATCTTCGGTAATCATGTGGTCCTCGAAATGCCGGAGGGCGGGTGTGTCAGGCAATCGGAGAGGGCGGGCCGCCTTGGCGAACCCGCCCTACCCCTGGCCGCCCGGATCAGGCCGCCTTCTTCCAGATCGGCTCCAGCGCGACGTGCGGGGGGCATTCGGCGACGTTACCGGTGGGCAGGCCCGCCAGTTCGTTGGCGAAGCCGTGGTTCACGTCGCGATGGTGCGCCTCGTCCGCCCGGACCACCAGCACCACGTCGCGCAGCGTCGCATCCTCGGGCAGGCCCCAGTAGCGCTTGGCGATCTCCGGCGCGGGCACATTCTCGCTGCGGCCTTCGTCGATCTCGGCGAGATAGTGAGTGTAGCTGATCACCGCTTCCTCCTCGAAATAGCCGACGACCCGATGGGCGGTCTTGGAGCTGACCAGATAGAGGCCGAAGAAGAACAGGTAGAACACCCATTGCACGCCGATGATCACCGCGCGCTCGAACCAGGTCGGCTTGGAGATCTCGATGAAGGTCATCAGGTGCATCCGCTCATTCTCGGCTTCGTCCATCAGCGTACGGATCCAGCCCTTGTCGTCACAGATGCGGCGCAGGCAGGTGAGATGGGTGATGGTGGCGCCCACCATGCCCGGCACGGCGGCGACGGTCTCGAGCACCACCGCGCGGTGGCCGTAACGCTCGGCGAAGAAGGTGTCCGCGGTCCAGCGCAGCATCTTCGTGAAGCCGAACGCAATCCGGTCGGACAGGCCCTTGGGCTGGTGGTGGACGCCGAGGTCGATAAACGGGGCAGTCATTGAAAGTCTCCGGTAACTGGTGCGTTTCGTCTGGCGCTGCATCTATGCCCGCACGGGTTCCGCGGAAATTTGGATGTTGTCCCTACCGCCGTTACCCTAAGGGCCTTGCCGGAGGTGGAAGGCCCTGCCACCACCGCAGCCTGAGGACCGCGTGACTCCGAAGCGTAACCCGCTGCAACACACGATACTGCCCTCGCCGCCCATGCCGGTGACGCTGGCGCTTGCCGCTGTCGCCATCGCGATCGGCGCGGGCATCCGCATCGCGTTCGATGCCGAGCTGGGCCAGCGAGCCACCTATATCTTCTTCGTACCCGCGGTCGTGCTGGGCGGCGCCCTGTCGGGGCTGCGCGCGGGCGTTGCGGCCAGCATCGCCGGGGCGGCGGCCGGGCTGTGGTGCGATTCGAGAACCGGGCCGCTCGGCGCGGGCAGCATCATCGCCGCGTTCGCCTTTACCGTGATCGGCTGCGCCGTCGCGGTCGGCGGCGAGTGGTTCCAGCGCGCCCGCGCCGAAGCCGAACGGGTCACCGCCGGCCTCGCCCGCCGCGAAGCCCATCTCCGCTCGCTGCTCGACACCGTGCCCGACGCGATCGTGGTGATCGACGAGGCTGGGCTTATCCGCGACTTCAGCCCGGCAGCGGAGCGCATGTTCGGCTGGGATGCTGAGGAGGTGCGCGGCCGCAACGTCAGTCTGCTGATGCCCGATCCCTATCGCAGCGCGCACGACGACTATCTCGGCCGCTATTTCCGCACCGGCGAGAAGCGGATCATCGGCAAGGGCCGCGTCGTCGTGGGCGAGCGCAAGGACGGTTCGACCCTCCCGATCGAGCTTGCCGTCGGCGAGATGGCGGTCGGCGGCCAGCGCCATTTCACCGGTTTCATCCGCGACCTGACCGAGCGCCAGCAAGCCGAGGCACGGCTGCAGGAGCTGCAGAACGAGCTGGTCCATGTTTCACGCCTCACCGCGCTGGGCGAGATGGCGTCGGCGCTCGCACACGAGATCAATCAGCCGCTCGCGGCGATCGCCAACTATCTCAAGGGCAGCCGGATGCTGCTCCAACGGGAGCCGCCGCCGCTCGACAAGGTCGGCGACGCGCTGAACCGCGCGGCCGATCAGGCTTTGCGCGCGGGCGACATCATCCGCCGCCTGCGCGAATTCGTCGCGCGCGGCGAGACCGAGCGTTCGGTCGAATCGCTGCCCCGGCTGGTGGAGGAAGCTAGCGCGCTCGCGCTCGTCGGCGCGAAGGAACATGGCATCCGGGTCGAGCATGAGTTCAGCCCCGGGGTGGATCTCGTCCTCGCCGACAGGATCCAGATCCAGCAGGTCGTGCTCAATCTGGTGCGAAACGCGATCGACGCGATGTCGCAGACCGATCTCCCGCGCCGCGAACTGACCATTGCGGTCTCCCCGGCCGACGAGGGAATGGCGCAAGTCACTGTGTCTGACACCGGTCCCGGCATCGACCCCGAAGTCGCCGGCCGGCTGTTCCAGCCCTTCATCACGACGAAGCGCACCGGTATGGGTGTCGGTCTGTCGATCTCGCGCACCATCGTCGAGGCGCATGGCGGGCGTATCTGGGCGCGGCAGCGCGAGGGCGGCGGCGCGGAATTCGGCTTCACGATCCGGCGCGTGGACGAGGAGGAGTTGTTCGATGGCGAGTGAACCGATCGTCTATGTGATCGATGACGACGAAGCCGCGCGGCACTCGCTCGAATTCCTGCTCGATTGCGCGAGCATCCGCGTCCGCTCGTTCGGCTCGGCCGATCTGTTCCTCAAGGCTTCGCCGCCGCTCGCCGGAGCGTGCATCGTCACCGACGTGCGTATGCCCGGCCGCAACGGGATCGAACTGGTCGAGGAAATGAAGCGCCGCGGCGCGCCCGTCCCCGTCATCGTGATGACCGGCCATGCCGATGTCCCGCTCGCGATTCAGGCCCTCCACGCCGGAGTCGCCGATTTCATCGAGAAGCCGTTCGACGACGAAGTGATGCTCGAGGCGATCCGCAAGGCGCTGGCGCAGCAGGCCGGCGACGAGGAGGCCCAGTCCGAACGCCAGACCGTGCTCGACCGCGCGAAGGAACTCTCCCCCCGGGAACGCGAAGTGATGGCCGGGCTCGTCGCGGGTGCGGCGAACAAGGCAATCGCCTTCGATCTGGGCATCAGCGCCCGCACCGTCGAAGTCTATCGCGCCAACGTCATGATGAAGATGCGGGCCAGGACGCTCTCGGAGCTGGTCCGCATGGCGACCATCGCCGATATTCGCTAGGCGCGGCGTTTCGGGAAAGCCGTCCGTATCGCCACGCGACACCGGTCGCCGTCATCATCTCGACTTCGCATCGTGCGACCGGCATAGACATCGCGCGTGATTTCTCACTGCCAGGGACCAGCATGACCGCCACCACTTCGCGTCCGTCGATCATCCAGCGCATGTACAACTGGACGATGGAGAAATCGGCGCACCCTCATGCCGAATTCTGGCTTGCGCTGGTCTCGTTCGTCGAAGCGAGCTTCTTCCCGGTCCCGCCGCATCCGATGCTGGGTCTGATGTGCCTCGCCAATCCGCAAAAGGCGGTGCGCTACGCCATCGTGTGCACCCTCGCCTCGGTCGCGGGCGGCGTGTTCGGCTATAGCATCGGCTATTTCCTGTACGAGAGCGTCGGCCTGTGGCTGCTCGGCGTGCTCGGCCTGACCGACGCCTTCCCGCCCGCTGCCTGCTATCTGCGCGAGTATGGCGCGGAGATCATCCTGATCAAGGGCGCCACGCCGATCCCGTTCAAGCTGCTGACGATCACCGCGGGCTTTATTCAGATGAGCTTCTGGACCTTCCTGTGGGCCAGCCTGGCGAGCCGCGCCTTCTCGTTCATGCTCGTCGGCATCCTGTTCCGGCTGTTCGGCGCGCCGATCAAGAAGTTCATCGACAAGTATCTGATGTGGGTCGCGGGCGCGTTCGTCGTCGCGGTGGTCGCGGGCTTCCTGGTGGTCGGCGCGCTTTCGGGCGACGGCACCAAGAAGGAAGCAGACAAGTGCAGTGGCGCGACGCTGGAAAGCCTGTCGCTGGATCGCAAGTAACGCGCGAGCGCCTCTCCCCGCACGGGATGACGGCGCGGGAGGAGGCGCTGGCGCAATCGCGCTTGCGCACGGCCCCGCCAATCGCTAGATGCGAAGCCCTTCCGACAGCGGCAGGGTCTGCACCGGTTCCTACGAAGGACCGGGCAGCGGACCCATGTCCCGCTGACGGCGACTTTTATTTGTGAGCAAAGCAGATGGCGAAGACCAGTCCCGTCGAATTCTTCCGTCAGGTGCAGGCCGAGACCAAGAAGGTCGTGTGGCCCACCCGCCGCGAGACGATCATGACCGGCGTTATGGTGATGATCATGACCAGCCTGCTGGGCATTTTCTTCGTCGGCGTGGATTCGTTCTTCGACGCCATCGTCCGCTTCCTGCTCTCGCTCGCCAACTAAGGACCGCACACGCATGTCGCGCTGGTACATCATCCACGCCTATTCGGGTTTCGAGGGCAAGGTCCGCGACCAGATCATCGCCGACGCCACCCGCATGGGCCTCGACCGCCTGGTCGAAGCCGTCGAAGTCCCGGTCGAGACCGTGACGGAAGTGCGCCGCGGCAAGAAGGTCCAGTCCGAGCGCAAATTCTTCCCGGGCTATGTGCTCGCGAAGCTCGAGATGAACGACGACGTCTATCACCTCGTCAAGAATACGCCGAAGGTGACCGGCTTCCTCGGCAGCATGGGCAAGCCGCAGGCGATCAGCGAAGCCGAAGCCGCGCGCATCCTGAACACCAAGGAAGAAGCCGCCGCCGCGCCGAAGCAGCGCGTCAGCGTCGATTACGACATCGGCGACACGGTCAAGGTCACCTCGGGCAACTTCGCGACCTTCTCGGGCGTGGTCGAGGAACTCGACTTCGACAAGAGCCGCGTAAAGGTCTCGATCTCGATCTTCGGCCGCGCGACCCCGCTGGAGCTGGGCTTCGAGGACGTCGAACGGGTGAAGTGAGCTTCGACCATTCGATTTGAGGTACGAAAAAGCCGGGGCGGAAACGCTCCGGCTTTTTGTGTTCACCCGGTCGCCGATGCGACTCGCGCGTTGGCCGTTATCGCTTGCGAGGTCTGCTCACCCCGGACCGCTCGACTTGATCCAGCACCTCCAGAACTGCTTGCGTCACTGCTCCGGGATCGTCGATCTCGATATTGTGGCTGGTCTTCGGGACGATGCGATGCGTGCCGCGACGCGATAGCGCAGCGGTCTGCGCGTGGAGCCAGAGATAGGATTGATAGCTGGCCGCATCGAGCGGATCGGCCTTGTCGTAATCGCCATGCGTCAGCACGATCATCGGCGTGTTGCCGAAACGGCCCGGCGTGAAGAGCAACGCATAGAAGGCATTGCCGCGATCATCGCCATAGACGCTGTTGCCAAGTTCGGAGGCCTGCGCCTCCTGATAGGTTTTGGTCACCTGGATGCGCGCACGCTCGGCCGCGATCGCCGCGCCGAGCGGCTCGCGCACGGGGTCGCTGCACCTTTTGTAGGTGATCGATGCCGGGTCGAGCGTTTGCGTCCGCGCCTGTGTTGCGCAATTTTCGTAGTGGCCAATGAGCCGCCGCATCCAATCCCCGTCCGCCAGCTCGAGGCGGGCTGCGATCGAATCGCCGAACCGGGCGCGGAGCCGCGAACGGACGCGTTCCGCGCCGCGGTCTTCGGCGGGGTCGACCAGCACGATGCCCGCCACATCTTCAGGATAAAGCGCGGCGTAGAGCTTCATATTGAAGCCGCCGAGCGAGTGTCCGACCAGAATCAACGGGGTCGAGAGCCCCGCCGCCTTGATCAGCGCCCGCATGTCCTCGACGATCGCGACCGGTGAGCGCGGGCCGGCGGCGGGGTCGCTATAGCCGAGGCCGGCGCGGTCATAGCTGCACGCCCGCGTCCGTTTGGCCACTTCGGGCTGGACCAGCGCCCAGATCACCGACCAGTCGCTGCCCCCCGCGTCGAACAGGACCGTCCGCTCACCCGTACCCATGCAGAAGAGATTGATCTTCCGCCCGCCGCCGATCTCGACCAGCTGATGCGAGGACGCGAACTGTTTCAGGATCTCGGGCGATGGCGCCTGCGCGGCCGCACGCTGCGGAAACATGGCTCCGGTGCACAGCAACCCGGCGAGCGCGACTTTGACGAATTGGTTCATGCCGCGAGCTTCGGGTCGATCCCGGTAACGGACGAGTGGCGAATATGACAATATCGGCGGCTTTTTCGCCAGTCGCTTCGCTAGAGCTGCGACAGGAGCGCAAGGACGACGCCGAACGCGATCATCAGCAACGCACCGGCTTCGCGCGACCGTATCCGCTCCGCGAGATAGAGGTGCGCGAACCCGATCGTGAACAGCACCTCGACCTGCCCGACGACGCGGACGAGTGCGACGGGAGCCGTGGCAAAGCCTGTGAACCAGCAGGCCGAACCCGCCGCCGCGAGCAGGCCGACAAGCGTCGAATTGCGCCAGTTCCGCCCAATCGCCCGCCACGTCGCGGGCTCGCGCCAGCTCAGATAGGCGCCGTGCATGATCGTCTGGAGGATCACTACCGCCAGCAGCGTCACCAGCGCCGCTGCGACCGGATCGTGCGTATGAAGAGCGATCGTCGCCTGCCTGACCAGCAATCCCGTCAGCGCGAACAGCGCCGCCGCCCCAAGCCCGCAAAGCGCAGCAGGCTGCACGACGTTTCGTAGCAGTGCCGCGGGCGAGCGTTCCTCGGGCAACGAAAGCAGCATCACGCCGACGACGCCCACGGCAATGCCGGCCCATGCGATCGGCGCCAGCCGCTCGCTGAAGAACATCGCGGAAGCCAGCGCTGCCAGCAGCGCCTCGGTCTTCGAGAAGGCAGTGCCGACCACGAAACCGCGAAAGCCGAAACTGAGGATCAGCAGCGCGGTGCCAAGGATCTGCGCCAGGCCCGCGCCCGCCGCCAGCATGAGATAGTGTGGCGACAGGGCCGGAAACCCCTGTCCAGTGACGGTCAGATAGGCCCCGGCCATCAGGGCGGCGAACGGAATCCCGAAGGCATAGCGGACCAGACCCGCACCGCTGACGCTGAGCACGCCGCGCAAGCGCTGCTGAAGCGCGGTGCGCCATGCCTGGAACAGCCCTGCAAGGAGCGAGGCCAGGATCCAAAGATGCGCGCTCACCGGCGGCCCTTGCGAACGCTCATCCGCCGAGCCCCACGCCGGGCGGTGGAGGTAGCGTCCGCGCGGCGACGGAACGCGCCCGGGTGCGGATCTCCCTTGGCCCCAGCCCCGTGCCGCGCCGGATCAGGCCGCGCAGGGTCGAGGGGTCAGAATAGCCGACACGATAGGCGACTTCCTCGAATGGCAGCGCCGTTGTCTCGATCATCTCGATCGCCTGCTCTACCCGGAGCTGCTGGAGGAACTGGATCGGGGACAGGCCCGTCGCCGCGCTGACCCGGCGCGAAAAGGTGCGCGGCGACTGGCCGACCGCCGCCGCCAGATCGTCGACACCGATGCGCTCGCCAAGCCGCGAGCGCGCCCAGGCGGCGGCCCGGGCGATGCTCTCATTGGATGCCGCCAGCAAACCGATCGCCATATAGGGAACCTGCGAGCGGCGTTCGTCGAGGATCATCCGCCGGGTGCAACCCTCTGCCACTTCCGCGCCGGCATGGCGCGCGATCAGGCCGACCATCAGGTCCATTTGCGCCATCGCGGCCCCTGCGGTGGTGAAATTGCCGTCGCTGAGGATCAGTTCGGCGGTATCGAGCGAAACCGCGGGGTACAGCTCGCGAAAGGCCGGGGCCAGCCACCATGCCGTGGTCGCGCGCCGCCGGTCGAGCAGCCCCGTGCTGGCGAGGAGCAAGGTGCCCGTGCACGAGCTGGCGACATGCGCGCCGCTCGCCGCCGCCGCCCGGATCAGATCACGCGCGGCTTCGGCATCCCCGCCGGCAAGCCGGGTCCGGTAGCAATCGGCCTTGGACAATCCCTGCGCCGGGATAATGAACAGCGCCGCATCATCGTGCGTCGCTTCGGGAAAGGCGAGAAAGGGGCGGAAGAGCGACGCCCCGGGACCGACAAGACGTACATCGAACGCGGCGGGACGTCCGGCCGAGATGGCGATGTGATTGGCCATCGCCAGCACGTCGATCGTGATGGTGACACTGGAAGCAAGCGCAGTCTCAAGCGCGAGGACGGTTACCGGCAGCATGTGCCCTCTTGGCGTTCATTTCGGATGGGATGTGCCGTCCCGGCGGGGGAAGCGCCAGCCCGTTCCTGTCCGCTCGGCCTTGAGGTCGTGGTCGGATACTCGGCGCCCATGCCGGGCGAAAGCAGCGTCGCGCGCCCGTCGTCGATCAACGAGGCGAACTCGTCATGGACGATATGTGGCAAATCTCGTCAGTCATCGCGCGATTGCGTTTCATAGGCCATCAGCACCGCGGCCATGTCGAGCATCCCCCCGCCCTGTTCCAGCACGCTTTCGAACCGGGCCATGCTTTCGCGCATCAATGGCGCCTCGACGCCTTCGCTCGCCGCCGCCGCGGTCACCAGCCGCGCATTCTTGACCACGTCGCGGATTGCGGCCTGTGGCGCGAAATCGCGGCGCGCCATCTTGTCGAGCTTCGCCGCCGCGACGCTGCTGCCAAGCGGGCCCTTCGCGATCACCTCGCCGAAGCGGAAGAGATCGAGACCGCCGGCCGCCGCGAGGTGCGTCGCCTCGGCCAGCGCGGTGACCGACGCCATCAGATATAGATTGACGGCCAGCTTCATCGCCATCGCCGACGGGACGCTGCCCACTTCGATCGCTTCCCGGCACATCGGCGCCATCAGCGGGCGCGCCTGCGCTACCGCGTCGGACGCGCCGGCGAGCATCGCGAAGAGATCGCCGGCCTCTGCCGGACCGCGCGATCCCGACACCGGAGCTTCGACGAACCGTCCGCCCGCCCCAACGATGTCGTGCTCCAGCAGCCGCGAGAAATCGGGCGAATGGGTGCCCATGTTGATGACGAGGCGGTCAGAGACGCGCCCTGCAAATGCCCCTCCCCTGCGATCGAGCACGGCATCGACCGCCTCGTCATCGGCCAGCATGAGGATGACGGCGTCGCAGCGATCGAACAGGTCCTGCGCCAGCGCCGCGACCTGCGCGCCCCTTGCGTGCAGATCGGCGCATGGCCCAGCGGAGCGATTATAGACACAGAGCGGCACGCCCGAGCGAAGCAGGTTCGCGGCCATCGGCCGCCCCATCAATCCCAATCCGGCAAATCCAACACGCATCGCTGGAATCCTAATCGATCGACCAGTTCGGACGAGTGGCGATTTCAACAAGTATCGAGGATATTTCGCCAAACATCCTGATGGCGAAAATACCCCGGTCATTGGCATATGCGCCACGCGTGCAACGGCCACGAACGAGATAGCTCTCATCGTCCTGAGGGAGGAGAAGGCATGTCGCAACGGGACCTGGCGCAAGACGATCCGCTGGCCGACTTCACCGCGCTCCACATGACCATCGAAGGTGTGGAGAAGCGGGTGTGGGTTGCCGGCGATGGCCTGGGCGTGATCGTCATGGCGGAGATGCCCGGCATCAGCCCCCATGTCGCGCGTTTCGCGCGATGGGTCCGCGATGCGGGATTCCGCGTCTATATGCCGTCGCTGTTCGGGCGCGACGGCGCGGTGGCGGATGCTGAGTCAGGCGCCGAGACGTTCCGGCGCGCCTGCATCAGCGCCGAATTCCGCGCGCTGGGCGGCGGCACATCGAGCCCCGTGGCGCGCTGGCTGATGGGGCTCGCCCGTCTGGCGCATGACGAATGCGGGGGCGCCGGGGTTGGCGCGGTCGGCATGTGCTTCACCGGCAATTTCGCGCTGACGATGATGCTGGAGCCCGCGGTGCGGGCGCCGGTGCTGTGCCAGCCCTCGCTGCCGCTCGACAATCCTGCGGGGATCGAGATCGCGCCCGACGAACTGGCGGCGGTCGCCCGGCGGATGGAGCTGGAGGACCTGAACGCGCTCGGCCTGCGCTTCGCCGGCGATCCCTTTTGCCGCGCCGAACGCTTCGCCGCCTATCGCGCGGCACTGGGCGACCGCTTTACGGCGCGTGTCGTACCCGATGACGCGGCAAACCCTGCGACCCCGTCCTTCTTCGCCCGGCACGTCCCGGCGCCGCACAGCGTGGTCACGGTCCATCTGGTCGATGAAGCGGGGTCGCCCACCCTGGCGGCGCGGGACGAGATTCTTGCCTTCCTGCGCGCGCAACTCGGGCCTAACGCCTGATCGAGGAGCGACGATGATCGACTATCAGTATCTGACCGTGGACGTGTTCACCGACCGCCGGTTCGGCGGAAATCCGCTGGCGGTGTTTCCCGATGCGAGCGGCCTCGACACCGCGACGATGCAGGCGCTCGCGGCGGAGCTCAACTATAGCGAAACCACCTTCGTCCTGCCGCCGGCCGATCCGGCCAACACCGCGCAGGTCCGCATCTTCAACCGTACCGACGAAATGCCGTTCGCCGGGCATCCCAATGTCGGCACCGCCTATGTGCTGGCCCGGCTGGGCCGGGCGGCCGGCCCGGTGCTGCGTTTCGAGGAGGTTGCGGGGCTGGTCGAAGTACGGCTGGGCGAGGATGGCGTCAGCGCCGAAATCGATGCGCCCCAGCCGCTTCGCCTCATGGAGGAACTTCCGGTGGATGGGATCGCGGCCTGCCTGTCGCTCGATCCGGCGCGAATCCTTACCGGCACGCACGCCCCGGTGCGCGCCAGCGTGGGCGTCGACTTCGTGCTGGTGGAGCTGAGCACCGGCGCGCTCGCGCAGAGCGCACCCGATATCGGCGCCTATCGCCGCCTCGCGGCGCAGTTTCCGGAGTTCGGCGGCAGGCTGTCGATCTTCCTCTACGAACGCGACGGGATGGACGTTCGTGCGCGGATGTTCGCGCCGCTCGCCGGCACCTGGGAAGACCCCGCAACCGGCAGCGCCAATGCGACGCTGGCCGCGTTGCGGCTACACCTGTCGGGCGAGGACTGCCTGCACTATCGCGCCGTCCAGGGCGTCGAGATGGGGCGGGAAAGCCACTTGTCGCTTCGGGCGTGGCGCACCGCGGAGGGTGTCCGCGCCAGCGTCGGCGGGGCGTGCGTGAGCATGTTCAGGGGCAGCGTTTCGCTGTGAAGCCGCCTGCCGAGGGAATGATGCCGCTGTCGCATCTGGCGCTGGCGGTTCTCATCGTGGCGATCTGGGGCACCAATTTCGTGGTGATCCATGTCGGGCTGCAGCAATTCCCGCCCTTCACCTATGCGGCGATGCGCTTCGCGCTGGCTTCGCTGCCGCTGTTGCTGTTCGTCCCCCGGCCCAAGGTGCCGACCGGGACGATCGTCGCTTATGGCCTGCTGATCGGCGCCGGGCAGTTCGGGCTGATGCTCTATGCGATGACCGGGCATATCTCGCCCGGGCTCGCATCGCTGCTGATCCAGACCCAGGCGTTTTTCACGATCCTGCTCGCGCTGCTGCTCAGCAAGGAGCGCCTGCGCGCGGGCAATCTGGCCGCGCTGACGCTGTGCGTCGCGGGTGTCGCCCTGATCGGGATGCATCTTGGCGGTGGAGCCGATGCGACCGGCGTGGTGCTCGTGCTCCTGGCCGCGCTCTGCTGGGGCGGCGGCAACATCGTCGCGAAGCGTACGGGCGATATCGATATGCTGGGCCTGACGGTATGGAGCGGCCTTGCCGCCGTGCCGCCGCTGCTCGCCGCCGCGCTGCTGATCGAAGGACCGGCGGAGATCGGCGCGAGCCTGGCCCGCGCCGACGCCTATGGCTGGGCGACGCTGCCGTGGCAGTCCTTCGCCAATTCGATCTTCGGCTATTCGGCGTGGAACTGGCTGCTGGCGCGCCACCGCGCCGCCGATGTCGCGCCGATGGGGCTGCTGGTGCCGATCTTCGGCATGTCCGCCGCGGCGCTGATGCTGTCCGAGCCGATGCCGGGATGGAAGCTGGCCGCCGCCGCGCTGGTCCTTGCGGGTCTCGGCATCAACATCTGGACCTCGCGCCGGGCGGCCGCGGCGGGCGGCTAACCGGGCAGCGACCGCATCTCGCGCAGGAACACCGGCAGATCGTTGGCGGGCGACGCGGCGGGGACCTGATACAGCATGTCGCCAACGAACCCGCGATGATAGGTGCCGTGATTGACCACGTGCAGCAGCATCTCCTCGCGAGTCATCGCGCCCTGCCCGCCCCCGACGAACTCGAACCGGACCATTTCGCCGAGCCTCTCGTCGTCCAGCCCGTCGGCGTAGGCAATGTACCAGCGGTCCATCGCCTGCACCGCTTCCCACAATGCCTCGAACTGCGGCGGGTGGTCGGTATTGCGCGCATGATAGCCGTGCGTGCGGCCCTCCAGATGGGCGCGGAAGATGTCGTCGATCACATAGACGTGATTGAGCGTGTGCACGATGTTGCCGAAGCGGGTGGGCCGCAGGCGCAGTGCCTCGCCTTCGGGCAGCGCCGCGACGGCGTGAAAGGTGATTCCGTTCGCCCAGCTCTTGTACCGGACAAGCATCCGCACCGTGGCCACTGCCCGCGAAACCGTAGTTTCCGTCATGGCAATGCCTCGGTCGCCAGCGCAGCGAAGGCGGGGCGCTGCGCGAGCCGGTCGAGATAGGCGGCCACATGGTCCAGCGCGGGGCGCTCGACCGGCATGGACCGCCAGCGATGCGCGGCAAGGCCGACCGCGACATCGGCCAAGGTGAAACCCGCCCCGGCGGCATAGGCCCCGGTCTCGGCCAACTGCCCGTCGAGCACCGACATCAGCCGGTTCCAGCCCGCGATGCTGCGGTCGATCTCGGACTGGTTGGCAAAGGCGGGGTCCCGGCGAACCAGGGCCATGAAGGAATAGCGCCACGCCAGATTGAGGTCGCCTGCGACCCAATCCATCCAGCGCTCCACAAGCGCGCGGGCGAACGGCGCTTCGGGCAGCAGGTCGGTCCGGCCATTCTCCGCAACGAGATATCGACAGATCGCGTTCGATTCCCACAAGGTGCCGCACTCATCCTGCCATACGGGCACCAGCCCGTTGGGATTGAACGCGAGGAATTCAGGCACACGCGTCGGAGCCTCCGGCGTCGCCCAATGCGCCTCATGATCGAAGCGCAAGCCGATCTCGGCGGCGGTCCACAGCACCTTGCGAACGTTGATCGAACTGGTCCGTCCCAGCAGCCTCATCCTGCCTGCGCCTCCGGCCGAAATACGATGTGGAGCTTGTTGCCGTCAGGATCGCGCAGATAGGCGCCGAAATAGCCGGGCCCGTAATGGGGCCGCGGGCCGGGCGCGCCTTCATCGGTTCCGCCCTGCTTCATGGCCCGGGCATGGGCGATTTTCACCGCATCTTCCGACGGCGCGAGAAACGCGACCATGTTGCCATTCCCGCTGCCGCACGGCTGCCCGTCGAACGGCAGATAGACATAAAAGCGGGGAAAGCCGCCTGCCGGATCATGCCAGCACAGCGATGGCGGCCCGCCATCGGGCTGCACCTGCCTGCGCGCCAGCCCGAGCGGGATCAGCAGCGCGTCATAGAAGCGCCCCGCGCGATCCAGATCGCTGGCGCCGACGGTGACATGGCTGAACACCCCCATCGTCATAGACCGGCGACGGCGGACAAGAGCGCCTTCAACCGCTCGGGATCGCGGCGATAGAAGGTCCATTGCTTGATGCGTTTCGCGGTCACCAGACCGGAACCCTGCAACACCCGCATATGCTCGCTCAACGTCGAGGCGCTGATGTCGAGCTTCTCGGCGATGAGCTGACCGCACACCCCGTCCTCGACCAGATCCCCGTCGCGTTGCGGCGGGAAATGCGCGCACGGATCCTTGAGCCAGTGCAGGATCAGCAGCCGCCGATCGTTGGCCAATGCCCGGAATATCTCCGCATCATCCATTTTGGTAGTTTGCCAATAAACGAAATACCGGTCAACACGCCGGATGCGGCCATCCCCCGATAGCGCGACGCCCTCATCGGGAGGCGTCTTCCGGGCGCGCCCTCACCCCAGACACGCGCACGGCACATAGCCCCGCTGCACCCGGTTCGACATACCACCGCTCGCCGTGGCGAAATTGCCGCCGCCCATATGCTTTTCGGTGAATTCGTGGACGTGCGTGGTGCAGAATTTGGGACCCCGGGCCAGCACCAGAACCTTGGTGGTGCGCTCGATCGGGATGCCGGTGATCTGGTTGCGGGTCACTTCCCAGTCGTCACCGATCGCAATGGCCTTTTCCGGGACGGTGCCGTTTTCATGCCATAGCTGGCGCGAGACCGACATGGTGCGCGCTTCGATCGCGGCGCTGCCGGCGGCACCACGGCCGGGTACGCACAGGAGCGGGTTCGACGGGCGGATCGCCCCTGCCGGAACCGTGAGGTTGAAGCTGCCCCGCGCGACCGGATCGCCGGCGAGCATCTTGCCGCTATTGTCGGGGCCGAAGGGCACCACCTCCATTGTTACCGGCCAGTTGCCCGGGCCGAGCAGCCCCGCGCCCGTGCCGCGCGCGAGGAGTTCGCGAAGCACTTCGGAGCCGGGAATGGTGAGGCGCGGATCGGGATTGAGCAGCTGGCCGCGCCATGTGGTCCAGGTGCGATGCTCGGTATTGCCGCCCCATGCGCCGAAGCTGGTCTCGATCACTTGCCCCGAAACGGTGAAGCGCGCCTTGTAGAGCACACCATCGGCATAGACGGTGCCCGCCGCGATACTGTTTCGCCGGGCGAGATGATTGACCGCCGACCGCTCCATGAAAACGCGGAAGAAGATCGGCTGGCCGAGGACGAAATCCTTCGCCAGCGCGGATTCGGTGATGCTGCCGAGCGAGAAGTCGGAGCGGGTGAAGACGATCTGCCCCTGATGCGCGGCGTGGATCGCACCGGTCACGCCCTGATCGGAGGCGGGCGCGTTCTGGGCCGATGCGGGGGGCGCGGGACGGGGCTTGGCATTGCGCACCGCTTCGCTGCGGTCCTGCAGGGCGGATTGCGCCACCAATTCTCCGCCGCTCATAGCGGCAAGGGCAAGCAGCGGGAGCGCGGCGAACAGGGTCTTGCGCATGGGACATCCTCCGGATGGTGCGATATGCGCGGCAGCATCGCGGGATGGCGCAAATCCGCTATCCCCTCACATGGCGGGAGTGCCCTGCCGCGCCTCTGGCGAACGGGCGCCCCGGCGGTTCGTCACAGGGTTTGCACTTTGGCTCGCTTTGCGCTAGTCGCGCCCGCTTCCAAGGCATCAGCAATGGAATCGCGGGAGGCCGCCCCTCGGGGTGTCCGTCTGGACCGCTAAACTTGAACGGGGTTCCGCGTTCGCGCGCTCCCCATGACAGAGTGAGACATATGGCTAAGAAAATTACCGGCTATATCAAGCTGCAGGTGCCGGCCGGCGCCGCCAATCCTTCGCCCCCGATCGGCCCTGCTCTGGGTCAGCGCGGCGTGAACATCATGGAATTCTGCAAGGCGTTCAACGCTTCGACCGGCGACCTGGAAAAGGGCGCGCCGATCCCGACCGTGATCACCGTCTATGCGGACCGCAGCTTCTCGTTCGTGACGAAGACGCCGCCGGCGACCTTCCTCATCAAGAAGGCTGCGAACCTCAAGTCGGGCTCGAAGGAGCCGGGCAAGGTTTCCGCGGGCAAGATCGCACGTTCGAAGCTGACCGAGATCGCCGAGATCAAGATGAAGGATCTCAACGCGAACGATCTGGAAGCAGCTACCAAGATTATCGAAGGCTCCGCTCGCGCGATGGGCCTCCAGGTTGTGGAGGGTTAAAACCGTGGCGAAGCTCACCAAGAAGCAGAAGACCTGGACCGTCGACGGCGAGAAGCTGCACGGCATCGACGAAGCCATCGCGATCGTGAAGGCGAACGCCACCGCGAAGTTCGACGAATCGGTCGAAGTCGCGCTGAACCTGGGCGTCGATCCGCGTCACGCTGACCAGATGGTCCGCGGCGTGGTTACCCTGCCCAAGGGCACCGGCAAGACCGTGCGCGTCGGCGTGTTCGCCAAGGGCGCGAAGGCGGACGAAGCTCGTGAAGCGGGCGCGGACGTGGTCGGCGCCGAAGACCTGCTCGAGATCGTGCAGGGCGGCAAGATCGAGTTCGATCGCTGCATCGCGACCCCGGACATGATGGGTCTGGTCGGCCGCCTCGGCAAGGTGCTGGGTCCGAAGGGCCTGATGCCGAACCCGAAGCTGGGCACCGTGACCATGAACGTCGCCGAAGCCGTCAAGGCCGCCAAGGGCGGTCAGGTCGAGTATCGCGTCGAGAAGGCCGGCATCATCCATTCGGGCATCGGCAAGGTGTCGTTCCCGGCGGAAGATCTGCGCGCGAACTTCGACGCGCTGGTCGACGCGGTGGTCAAGGCCAAGCCGTCGGGCGCCAAGGGCAAGTATGTCCGCAAGGTCGCGCTCTCGAGCTCGATGGGCCCGGGCGTGAAGGTCGACGTGGCGGAAGTCGCGACGGCGTAAAGCTACCCCGCTCGAAAGAGTAAGAAGGGCCGGAGGAAACTCCGGCCCTTTTTGTTTGCGCGCCGCTCAGTTACGTTCGAACAGGGGGTGCGCATGACGGAATACAGGCTGCTGAACTTCCCGATGACCGGCGACATCGCGCTGATGAATGCCAAGTTCGGCATCGTTGCGGCGCAAAGCGCGGCGCGCAGGCGGCTCGCCCGATACTCCCATGCTGCAATGACCGTCGATGACGAAATCTATATCGACAGCCTGACCAACCGCGGCATCGGCGTCAGCTATTGGGTCGAACTGGATCCCGCGATGCCCATCAGGGTGTTCCGCCATCGCCCGACCGCCCATCGTTCCCACGAACGCATCCGGATGATGCTGGATCATTACGGGAAGGCCTATAATTTCGCGATGGCCGCGAAGGGTCATCCGATTTTCAGGAAGCGATACGGGGACGCCTTCTACTGCTCGGAGTTCGTCGCCGCCGTTTTCACCCGGGCGGAACTGGGCGTAGATCCCGCCAGGCGGATGGTGATGCCCGCCGACCTCGAAGCGCTGGCGGACAATCCCGCCTGGGACGATGTCACCGCCATCTACCGGCCCTATATCGACGGCACCACGCCGCCGAACAGCAAGCTGAGCGGACACAGTTTTGCGGAGACGTTCAGGACTGCCGGGCAAACGACTGCGAACGTTCGTGAAATGTCCGAAAAATATCGCAAGTTCGAAGCCGAGATGGAGCAGATCAGGAAGGCGCTGACCGACAGCGCGACCGCTATCCGGAACCTGACGCGCAAGTAACCGCGACCGGCGGTGCGCCCCGGGGGAGGCGCTTGCGGAGTGCGGCCGCAAGTGCTTTGATATCGCTACCATAACAAGGCGAGGATCGGGATGCGTTTGAAGCTGTTGACGGCCGCGATCGTGCTGCTCCCCCTCCCCGCCCTCGCGCAGACCACGCCGCAGGATGACGGGATCGTCGTTCAGGGCACGCTGGAGAAGATGAGCGACTGGCGCGTCGCCGAAGGCGATCATGTCATCGTCTATTCCAACGGGAGCGAAAGCGAGCTCAAGCGGATCGCGCACAATCTGGAGCGACTGCACCTGCTCCTCTCAATCCTGCTGGGCACGCATGAGCGGCCCGATCGGACGCTGAAGCTGCGCGTCACGCTGATCGGCGACACCGCCGAATTCGACGCGATGAACCTGCGCAACCTGCGATCGCGGCAGGGCCCGTTCGCCAGCGCCTTCCCGATCCAGCGCTATTACGATCCGCGCGAGGACGGCGCGGTGATGGCGGGAAGCCGGATCGACCAGCGGATCATGCTGGCGCAGGGCACCAGCCTCGCCAATCTGGGCACGCGCGAAATCAACCTCGAGACCGGGATGGTCGAATCCACCCTGTTCGGATCATCCAATCCCAACGATATCGGGACCGGGATCAATCAGGTCACCGTGCCGCTATCGGCCGAAGGCCGCATCTATGGCGGCTATGCCCAGCATTTCCTGCTGACCTATTTCCCGATGGCCTATCCCCGCTGGTATCTCGATGGGTTCGGCGAGATCTTCGCGACGATCAAGATCCGGGAAGACGGCAAGATCGAATATGGCCGCGCGCCCGAAGGGCTGCGCAAGGTGACCGACTGGTTCCGCAACTACCCGGTGCGGAACGTGCTGAGCGGGAAATATCTGCAGGACCGCGCGCGGACGCGCTGGACGCCCTATCACGCATGGGTGCTGACCCATTATCTGTTCTTCTCCGAGGACCGGAAGGGGCAGCTCCAGAACTATCTGATGGCCTATGCGCGCGGCGAAAGCTGGGAGAAGGCCGCCGAGGCGTTCGGCGATCCCGGCAAGCTGGCCAATGATGTGGCGCGATACGACAACAGCAAGGTGCCGTGGGAACGGATGACCTATCCGCCGGAGCTCGCCGCCGAGCCGATCATCCGTCAGCTTAACCGCGGGCAGGCCGCGTTCCTGAAGGGGCGGCTGGAACTCGGATCGCGGATCACCGACGCCGAGGGCCCCGATGGGGCTGCGGCCATCGCGGGACGCAATCGCTGGCTGACGCGGCTGCGCAACGATGCGGGGCGCTATCCCGCCAATCTCGACGCGCAGTTGCTGCTGGCCGAAGCCGAGTGCCGCAGCGGCAATGCGGCGGAATGCCTTGCCGCTGCCGAGCGGGCGCTGGCGATCGACGGAAGCAATGCGGCGGCGCTCAACTGGAAGGGCGTGGCGCTGACCCGGCAGGCGCTCGCCGGACCGGCCGCCGAGCGCGCACAGAAATTGCGGGCTGCGCGCGGCTTCATCGTCCGCGCGAACCGGATCGACAGCGAAGCGCCGGCTCCGCTGCTGGCTTATTATCGCAGTTTCACCGAAGCGAGTGACGCACCGCCGGAAGTGGCGCTGGAAGGGCTGTTGAAAGTGATCGACACGATCCCCGCCGCACCCGGCCCGCGCATCATGCTGGGCGAGGCGTTCGCGAAGGAAGGCAATGCCGAAGCCGCCCGGCGAACGCTGCGTTCGGTGGCCGAGGGCGGCTATGACTCGCCGGAAAAGGCGAAGGCGCGGACCTTGCTGGGAGCGATGCCGGCGGCTCAGTGAAAGCTGCTATAGACCGCTACGCTGGGTGCGACTGCATCGAAGCGGACCCATAAAGCGATCCCAAGCGCCAGCACGGTGAGCACTGCCGCTTCCTTCATCGCGCGCGGACGCTCGATACGCAGGAACAGCGGCAGGAGCAGCGTCGCGCCGAGCGCAAGCGGAATGGCGAGCACCGATGGCATGTCCGGTCCGACCGCCTGGAACAGCGCGTGGCCGAGCGTGAGCATATAGCCCGCGCCGATCATCGCGGCGGCGGCCATGATCCAGTTGCCCGCCGGCCCCGGACGCAAGCGCATCGCCGCCGCGCCGATCCCGCCAAGCAGGAGGGGGATCTGGAGCGGAAAGGCCGCGGTGGGCGCAAGCGCCTGCGCCACGACGGCGAGCAGCAGGAACGGCGCGGCGATGGCGGGCAGCAGGGGCATGATCGGGCGGCTGTTCAGCAGCAGACCCGCGACGAGCGTAGCGGTGGCGAGGCACAGCAGGACCGCCTGAACCTCGAGCCGCGGGATCGCCGCGAGGCGGTCGTAATAATTGACCGGCCCGTCCGCGCCCGAGGCGAAGTTGCCGAGGAACAGCAGCAACGCGCCCCCGGCGATGGTGGCGATCGCGACCCCCGCCCCGCGGCCCAGTCCTCGCAACGTGGTGCCCCCCCATCCCGCATAGCCATAGGCGCCCGTCGCCACCGCGAGGATCAGCCAGCCGACCCAGCCGGGATAGGCGAGAAAGACCAGCCCGAAGAGATCGTAGAATACGCGATCCGGCGCCTTGCCGGGCAGTTCGGGCGCGGCGAGCAGCGCGCGGCTGAGATCGAGGGTCTGGCGGCCCATGTCCTGCAACGATCCCTGGTCGAGCGCGTCGGGCGTCGCCAACGGCGAATGATACAGCCCCGGCCGCCCGATAAAGGCGAAGTTGAAGCCGGGAACGCCCTGCTTCTTGGCGATGGTATAGTCGGTGTAGTTGGGCAGATTGTTATAGACGAACACGCTGAGCGACGTCGCCACGGGCCGCCGGACCGAGCGTGCGAACAGACCGATCATCGCACCGTTCTCGTGGCCGGTTTCGAACATCGAAGTGCGCCCACCGCCGCCGCGCGCCTCCAGGTTGACGATGACGCCGACGCGCTGACGCACGGGATCCCGTTCGAAGAAATGCGCCGCGCCTTCGAGGGCGATTTCCTCGGCATCGGTGAAGAGGACGATCAGCGGACGTTCGGGCGGCTGCCCTCCGGCACGGATTGCCCGCACTGTTTCGAGGATGGCGGCAACGCCCGCGCCGTCGTCGGGCGCGCCGGGCGATCCCCATACCGAATCATGGTGCGCCATTAGCAGCAGCGCGGGCTTCGCCGGATCGCGACCGGGCAGCGTGGCGATCAGGTTGACCGCCTGCATATCCGGCGCGGGGCTGCCCCGCCACTTCTCCAGCCGCGCCCTGCCCTTCTCGCTGAGCGGCGCGGCGGCTTGGGTGACGGTCATGCCCAGCGCCTCGAGCTGGCGGGTCAGATAGGCGCGGACCTTCGCATTCTCCGCGCTGCCCGTGGGATGCGGCGCGCGGGCGATTTCGCGGAGATGCACAAGCGCGCGCGTCGCGGAGAATTCGCTGGCCGGAGCATCTGCCGACGCTGGCCGAGGCGTGGTGGTCGCAAAGATCGCCAGCAGAATCGCACCCGCGATCGCGACGCCAAGATGGACCCAGCTCTTCATGCGTCTCTCCCCTTGCAACGGAGCCTATCGGGCGCGGCCGCGCCTCACAAGGCAACCGGTTTCTTGCCGTTCGATCGTTGCGGGGTTGACGCGACGCCCGCATCGCCATTAACGGCAGATAATGAGAATCAATCGCATTATCAAAAAGGGCGGAAAAATGAAGAATTTCGTGCGGTCGCGGCTTCTGGCGGGGATTGCCCTCGCGGCAGTCGGGACGATCGGAATCGCGGCTCCGGCGATGGCGCAGGATGCGGAGCAGGAAGCGGCGAAGGCGAACCCGGTGATCACCGTCACCGCGACGCGCATCCCCGTCTCGACCCTCGACGCACCGGCGACCGTCAGTGTCATCACCTCCGAGCAGATCGCCGACGAGCTGGCGACCGACATCAAGGATCTGGTCCGTTTCGAACCGGGCGTCAGCGTCCCCCGCTCCCCCGCCCGCTTCGGCGCTGCGCTGGGCTCGACCGGCCGCGCGGGCAATGAAGGCTTCGTGATCCGCGGCATCGGCGGCAACCGCGTGCTGATCCAGGTCGATGGCGTGCGCGTGCCCGATGGCTTCGCATTCGGCGCGCAGTCGGCCGGCCGTGGCGACTATGTCGACGTCGGTCTGGTCAAGTCGGTCGAGATTCTGCGCGGCCCGGCCTCGGCGCTGTATGGCAGCGACGGTCTGGCCGGCGCGGTGAGCTTCGTCACCGCCGACCCCTCGGACTTCCTGAAGAACGGCAACAACATCGGCGGCCTCGTCCGCGCCTCGTACAACTCGGCCGACAACGAGTTTGCCGAAACCGCAATCCTCGCCGCGCGCTCGGGCGACTGGTCGATCATGGGCGCCTATACCCGCCGCGATTTCAACGAACTCGAAAATCAGGGCACCGTCGGCGGCACCGGCTCGCTACGCACCATCGCCAATCCGGCGGATGGCCGCTCCAACGCCGCCTTTGGCCGGATCGTGTACGAGCCCGCCGGCGGCCACAAGATCCGCCTGACCGGCGAGTATCTCGACACCTATCTCTTCACCGACGTGCTCAGCGGCCGCAGCGCGACCGTCGATCTGGTGCAGGGCAAGGACACCGGCAAGCGCGCGCGGATCGCAGGCGACTGGACCTGGCAGGGCGAAGGCACGATCGATTATGCCCGCCTCGGCGTCTATTGGCAGGATGCTGACGATCGCCAGTTCACCGACGAGGATCGCACGCCTGCGGTCGATCGCGAACGCCTCAACACCTTCGAGAACCGCGTCTATGGCGCGGCGGGCGAAGTGCGCGGCAGCGTGGGCGAGACGGTGAAGTTCGCGGTGGGCGGCGATATCAGCTTCACGCGCCAGAGCGGCCTGCGCGACGGCGTCGTCCCGCCAGCGGGCGAAGTCTATCCGACCCGCGCCTTCCCCGAGACCGATTTCATGCTGGCGGGCGTATTCGCTTCTGCCGAATTCACGTTCGGCCCGCTGACGCTCTACCCGGCGCTGCGCTTCGACGCGTACGACCTGAAACCCGAAAACGATCCGCTGCTGCCGACCTTCGCCGGTGCGGACCAGAGCGGCTCGCGAGTCTCGCCCAAGATCGGCGCCGTCGTCCGGCTGGGCGACAATGTCCGCGTGTTCGGCAACTTCTCGCAGGGGTTCAAGGCGCCGGCGCCGAGCCAGGTGAATAATTTCTTCGAGAATCTGGTCGGTCCGTTCGCTTATTACCGCTCGGTTCCCAACCCGAACCTGCGCCCGGAAACGAGCCGCAGCTTCGAGGGTGGCCTGCGCTTCGCGAGCGACAATGTCAGCTTCACCTTCACCGGCTTCCATTCGGAATATGACAATTTCATCGAGCAGATCGAAACCACCGGCCTGCCGACCTCGACTCTCGCCAATCCGTGGATCTATCAGTGGGTGAACCTGGCCGGCGCGGAGCTGACCGGCGTGGAAGCCAGCGCGGAAGTGCGCCCGGCGGCGGGCGTGTCGACTCGACTGAGCCTGTCCTATGTCGAGGGTGACGGTATCAACGGCGCGGGCGTTAAGACCCCGCTCCAGTCGATCGATCCGTTCCGCGCGGTGTTCAGCCTGGGCTATGACGATCCGGGCAACCGCTTCGGCGCGCGCGCAGTCGTGACCTATAGCGGCGAGAAGAAGGACGCCGATACGCTGGGTTCGGGCTGCTATGCCACGCTCGCCGCGACGCCGACCTGCTTCACCGGCGGGGACTATGTCACGCTGGACCTGACCGCCTATGTGCGGATCGTGCCGAGCGTGACGCTTCGCGCCGGCCTGTTCAACCTGACCGACCGCAAATACTGGCAGTGGCAGGATATCCGCGGCCTTTCGGACACATCGACCGTCAAGGACGCCTATTCGCAGCCGGGCCGCAACGGCAGCGTTTCGCTGAGCTATCGTTTCTGAGGGACACGAAGATGAGCAAGTATATCCTTCGCGCGGCCCTGCTCGCGCTCGCCGCCATCCCTGCCGTCGCGGTTCCGGCCGTCGCGCAGACGACGCAAGCCTCGGCATTCGAGGCGGACCGCGCCGACATCCTGGCGATGGCGGGCAACTACAAGGTCCGTTTCGACATGCGGGAATCGACCTCGTGGCGTTCGGACTACACCCCGATCGAGTCCAAGATCTCGGGCGGGTACGAAAGCGTCCGCGTGATCGAGAACAGCGGCAAGCGTATCTCGCTCCAGCATCTGCTGGTGGTCGATGCCGGCGGCACGACGATGGTGATCAAGCATTGGCGGCAGGACTGGGAATATGAACCTGCTCGCATCCTCGTCTATTCGGGGCCGGACAGCTGGACCTGGCGCGCCACCACCGCAGCCGAGCGCAAAGGCAAATGGTCGCAGACCGTGTGGCAGGTGGACGACAGCCCGCGCTATGGCGGCCTGGGCGCATGGACGACCGTGGCGGGCCTGCGCCGCTGGGAATCCGACGCGACCTGGCGCCCCCTGGCTCGTCGCGACGCGGTGCGCGGGCCGGTCTATGATCGTTATTACTCGGTCAACCGCCACCAGAGTTCGCCAACCGGCTGGATCCACTGGCAGGACAATATCAAGATGGGCGAGTTCGACGGCGCGCTGAAGCCCGTCGTGCAGGAATATGTCCTCAACACCTATGGCCGGTTCGATGGCTATCCGGTGAAGGCCGCCGACGATTATTGGGAAGCGACCAAGGGCTATTGGGCCGCGATCCGCACCGAATGGGACCGCATCGCCACCACCAAGAACGGCATTCGCATCACCGAAGCCGCCGAAGCCGGCACGGTGATCGCCAGCCGCCTGCTGGAGATTGCGGACGACATCCAGAAGGGCAAGATCACCGAAGCCGATGGCATCAAGACCGCCCGCGCGCTGATGGATCAGGCAACCCGCGCCGCCGGACAGTAACGCACGAGACCCTCACTATTCCGCCACGCCGGGCTCGTGCCGGCCCCGCCGCACCTTATTTCATGGGAGGTGCGGCGGATCCCGGATCAAGTTCGGGGTGGTGGAAGCTTTTTGCGGGGATGGAGACAGGGAATTTTATCTCCCTGCGCACGCGCTTCGCCGCAGGGTGTAGTTCAGATCCTTCGATCGCGTGAATTTATTCTTCAGCACGATACTACGCGCACGGCATATCGATGCCTGATGAATTCTATTCTCAGCAGATGAGATATAATTCTCAAGCGTGATCAATACAATCTGAACTGCAAGGTCACGAGCATCCACAGCCTTTATATACATGATCGGCATATTTATGCCGAACACAAATTTGTAACTTAAACTCAATTCATACATGTCTTCAGAAGATTTATCGCCAATCGATACATAGGAAACATATTCACGTTCCCACAGTGATTTCTTGCTTTTCTTGTAGTTGTAAACGGGATTGATATCCACATAGCTCGCGATCGGCTGCTCGATCGCTCCGATCTGATCCGCAAAACCGCTGATTTCCCGTGCATAGCCGATCTTGACCGTAGGCTTAGCGCCGGCCGGTCCGATCCCTCCGCCCGCGAGTGCCACAAGGGCCGCGGCGCAAATAAACAGCTCGGATGACCGCATCCTCATTCACCTTTGTCCGCTGCCGCGGGTTGCGGCTGATCCTCAGACAGGAACTGGTCCTGCGCACAATCGCATTGCGCGGCCTCCCCCAGATCGAGATCCCTCAGCTTTCCGGTTTTGAAATCCTGATAGCGGATCGAGAAGCGATAATTGCACGGGACACCGGTACCGCGATCCGGCGGGTCGAAATCGGAAGCCTCGCCCAATTCCGGACTGAAAAACGTCATCCCGACCACCTGGGACGCCCCCTTGCCAATGATCGCATCGCGATGATTGATCCGCAGCTGGCGTGTTTGAGGCGGGCCGCCAAGGCCAGTCGCCGTCACCGTTCCCCCCTCGATCGTAACCGTTCTCCGGCCGCGATTGGTGACACCGAGAAGCGCTTGATCGCGATAGCAGGTGAACCCTACAGCCACGGGATCGGAGTTCGCCATCAGATCCGTTTCCGGCAGCTTGTCGATCACGAACACAATCACCACCAGCACGCTGGCGAACAGTGCGTTCAACAGCGTGATATAGCCCACGCTCGATTTCGAACGCATGAAATGGCGCTGGAACAATTCGCATTCCGTGCAGAATTTCGCGTTAGGCGTGAGACTTGCCGCGCAATGCATGCATTCGCGCGCTTGCGGTTGCTCAACCGGCGCGGCCCCCGCTACCGGCTCGACATCCGCGGGAATGCCGCTCGCCACCGCTCAACGTCCCGGCGCAGCGCTTGCCAGCGGAACCTCCCGCTCGCGCACGACGAGCGTATAGGGCCCGACGTCGCGCAACGGCGAAACCAGCACCCGCAGAACGCCATTGTCGCGGATCGTCAGATCGAGCACCGAATTGCGGCGGGCGAGCCCGCACGACGCGACCTGATCGCCTGGCAGATCATCCGCCTGCGCCAGCAAGCGATCGCCGATCGCCGTCGAGCCGAGCAACTGGATCATGGCGTCGAGACTGTCGGCGCCGCATAATTCCAGCCGCAACGCCTGCCCGCGGCGTACCGGGAGGCTCCATTCCTGATAGAGCCGCTGCGGGTCCTCACCGAAATCGCCGTTGGTTTGCGGATCGGCGAAAGTAAATTCTCCGGCTTTCGTTTCCCCGACCCGCAGCGCCCGCGCAGTCTGCGGCGCAACGCTCCAGAGTTTCGCTCCCAGCCTGTAGCTCGTTCCAGGGCGGCGTTCCGATTGCCGGACGACCAGAATATAGTCACCGGCACCGGGCAGGATCGTCATCGCCCGAGCAGCGGTCGCGGTGCGTCGCTTGGCCGGCAGTTCCAACTCAATTCCGGGCTGGTCCGCCCGGTGCAATTCCAGCTCAGGCAAGCTGGGCGGCTCGCTGCCAATCTTGACCGAAGGCAGGGCCGCAATGTCCAGAACGATGCGCTGCCCGGCCTCGGCGCGAAATGCATAGCGCTGGACCAGGCCCGCATCATCATCCGCCTCGTCGCGTTCGGCAAAGGTCCCGGTCATCGACTCGGTCATATCCAGGGGCTTTGGCGGCGGCAGCGCTCGCCGTTCCTCATTGGCCACGCTCAGGCGGAAGCGGGCCCGGCCAGCCTTCTCATCCAGCATGAACACCGCATCGACCGCGATGACGAAGTCGCCGCCGTTCGCCGAGGTAAAGCGAATGCGCGAACTGAGCGAATCCCCGAAATCGTCATTCTCGGCAATGTCGAAGCGCCTGCCGTTACGGATCTCGTACACCCGCAGCGTCGGATCGAAATCATTGCTTTCGAGATCGATCCTGATCGATGCTTCCGGCTGCAGCGTCAGGGCGAACTCGCCCGTCTTCCACCCGGTGCCGGCGGCATTCGGCACAAGATCACTTTCGCGAACCGTCCCGATTACCAGCGAGGTATCGGAAGCGGACTGTGCAAAGGCAGGTAATATCCCGACAGATCCACATTGCGCCGAAATGAAAGCCAGTACGAGTGCAGCATAACGTCTGGTCATCGCCATCCCCCCACAGGATATTTCGGCAATACACTCGCTCCGACTTGGAGTCATGAAACAATAGAACCGAAATCGACTTATATTCGAAACGAGATTGCTTGGCGCAGGATTCGCATTTTCGCGAGAGTCTTCGAAAGACTGCGCGCGGTGCCCGCCCCGGGCCGCGCGAGTTGACTTCCCCGTCAATCCCGCTATGTGCGCGCCTCCTCCTTTCGGGGAGGGAACCGTCCGAGACAGCAAGTGACCGGAATCTGCCGGTCTTGATTTCTTGCCAAGACGGGGACTGATTTTTACCGGCCCTTCGCCCCGCGCGAAGCATCCGGGTCCAGCCAGAGGTTTCTCTGGCCACGACGATCGTGCCCCTCGGACATTTTGTAACCGCGGCTCTCTTTCGGGAGCGCCGCTAACGAGGAGACCGGCATGGATCGTTCCCAAAAGGCCGAAGCCGTTGCCGCGCTGAACAGCACCTTCAAGGAAGTTGCAGTGGTGGTCGTCACCCGCAACCTCGGGATGACCGTCGCACAGTCGACGCAACTCCGCACGAAGATGCGCGAAGCCGGTGCGAGCTACAAGGTCTCGAAGAACAAGCTGGCCAAGATCGCGCTCGACGGCACCGATTACGCAGGTATTTCCGACCTGCTGACCGGCCCGACGGCGCTCGCTACCTCCGCCGATCCCGTGGCAGCTGCCAAGGTGGTCGTGGAGTTCGCCAAGACGAACGACAAGCTCGAAATCGTCGGCGGCTCCATGGGGACTACGGTCCTCGACGTGGAAGGCGTGAAGGCGCTCGCACAGCTGCCGTCGCTCGACGAACTGCGTGGCAAGATCGTGGGCCTGCTGGTTGCTCCGGCAACCAAGCTCGCGACCATCACGCAGGCGCCTGCGGCACAGATCGCGCGCGTGCTTTCGGCACATGCGGAAAAGCAGGCCGCCTAAGGCCCGCTTCGAGACTAATTTTACCCAAACCTTTTGATTTGACTGGAGTTATATCATGGCTGACCTGAACAAGATCGTCGACGACCTTTCGGCTCTGACCGTCCTCGAAGCTGCTGAGCTTTCGAAGCTGCTCGAAGAGAAGTGGGGCGTTTCGGCTGCCGCTGCTGTTGCAGTTGCTGGCCCGGCCGGCGGCGGCGCCGCTGCACCGGCTGCTGAAGAGCAGACCGAATTCGACGTGATCCTCGTCAACGACGGTGGCAAGAAGATCAACGTCATCAAGGAAGTCCGCGCGATCACCGGCCTGGGCCTGACCGAAGCCAAGACCCTGGTCGAGGAAGCTCCGAAGGCCGTCAAGGAAGGCGTCAACAAGGACGACGCCGCCAAGATCAAGGCACAGCTGGAAGCCGCTGGCGCGACCGTCGAGGTCAAGTAAGCCGCTTCTGTCTAGGCAGATCGACTATAGGAAAGGGCGGTCCGGCAACGGGCCGCCCTTTTCGTTTTTGAATGCCCCGCCAGAGGGAGGATTTGGGGTCAGGCAGCCACGGCCTTTTTCGCGAAATAGCGGCTGGCGGCGAGTGGGCCGGTTACCGGGCCGCCGCGATCGAGCCAGACTGGGCCGAGCTTGCCGCCCTGTCCCTGCGCCCCGATCATGAAGTCCGCGCCGTGCTGGCGGATGCTGAGGCCGCCGTTCCAGCGCAGATCGACCAGCACCACCGGCACGAACATCGGCCGCCCGCCGACCTCGACGACATGGAAACGCTCGCGCGGAAGCGTGAGCTGGCCGGATATGCGCCCGCCCTGCCCCGCCGGAAGCTCGAACGGGCCCTGCGCCATGCCGACCGGCGGCATCGCGTGGAAACCGGCGATCTGGCCATCCTGATCCGGACTGGCGCTCATCATCGCCACGATCATGCGGACGCCACCGGCCTGCTGCGCGGCCGTCAGGATCAATTCGAAATCGAGCACCGCGCCTTCGCGGACCAGTTCCATCCGTACCGGGCGGAAATCGACTGCGATGGGCTCCACCGGTGCCGCGCCCCGGCCGGGCGAAAGGCGCGGCGGCGGCGATGCGGGCATGGGGGCTGGTGGAGGCGACGCCGCCGGGACCGGAGCAGGAGGCGGCTGCCGGACGGGTGGCACCGCGACCGGCTCCGCAACCTCTTCCGTCTCCGCACGCTGCCGGCGGCCGAGCAGCCAGCCCGCGAACCCGATTCCACCCGCCGCAAGCGCGCCGATCGCGAGCCACAGCCAAGGGACGCCGCCCGGCTCCACAGGCGCGGGAAGCGGTGTGGCGGCGGGAGATGCGAACGGCGCAGGCTGAGCGGTTGGGAGCGGCGTCGGGGATTCAGCCGCCTGACTGGCGGCAGGATTCGGAGTGGCCGCTGCCGCCGGAGCGGACGCCGCCGGCGTCGGGCGCGGCGCAGGCGTAGGCGTGGCTCGTGCAGGCGTCGCTGCGGGACGCAGTGTCGGAGTGGTGGCGGTCACCGGCGGCGGCGTCACGCTGGGCGTAGGCGTCGGAGCAGGCGCGGGCTGGCCGCCCGATCCGGGCAGGCTGAATCGTTCGGTGCCCGGCAACGTGATGACCGAAGGCGCGCGGCTCGGCGCGGGCGTCGGGGCGGGCGTGGGCGCCGGGGTTTCCTGCGCCCAGGCCAAGGGCGCGAGCGCGACGCATGCCGCCCCCGTCAGGCCCCCGATCCATGTGCTCCCTGATCTCACGATTACAGACGTAGGCAGCCCAACCTGAACAATGGCTGCAAGCCCCGCTCGGTTCGCCGCGCGCAGCTTCCCGTTCGCCGACAAGCGGGCTAGGAGAGCCGCGACCCGGGGGATTTTCCGCACGTGAACGGCGTACAGAGCGAGCAACGCAGCGGATATATCCCGGCGATCGACGGGCTGCGCGCGATCGCGGTGGTGTCGGTGGTGCTCTATCACCTCTGGCCCGCCGCGCTGCCGGGCGGGTTCACCGGCGTCGACATCTTCTTCGTGATCTCGGGCTTCGTCGTGACCGGATCGCTGGCGGGACGATCCTTCGCCACGCGCCGCGAGCTGCTTGCCTTCTTCTATGCCCGCCGCCTCGTGCGGATCATGCCAGCGCTGATCGCGATGCTGCTGGCGGTGGTGCTGGCGACGCAATTGTTCGTTCCCGACGCATGGCTGAGCCGCAGCGTGATGCAGACCGGCGTGTCGGCGTTCGCCGGCCTGAGCAACATCGTGCTGGGGCTGGATTCCGACACCTATTTCGGGCCGCAGGCGGCGTATAATCCGTTCACCCATAGCTGGTCGCTGGGCGTGGAGGAGCAATTCTACCTGCTCTTCCCCTTCCTGATATGGGGCCATCTGCGCGGGCGGCGCAGCGCGTTCCGGCTGGTCGCGGGGCTGACGATCGCCAGCCTGGTCCTGTGCGCGGTTCTGTCCCAGTTGCAGCCTCGCCTTGCCTTCTACCTGATGCCCTCGCGCTTCTGGGAATTGGGACTGGGCATGTTGCTGAGCCTGTCGATGGGGCGATGGCGGCCTTGGGTGGCCGCGCGCGGATGGATCGTCCTGCCCGCCCTCGCGGCGATCGCGGCGGGGTTCGCCCTGCCCTATGCCGCCAGCTTCCCCTTTCCCGTCGCGCTGCTGCCCGTGCTGGGCACCGCGGCGCTGATCGCGCTGGTCTGCGCGCGGCCCGCGTCGTTCGCCGCTCGCGCGCTGGAGACGCGGCCGATGGTGACGATCGGCAAGCTCTCCTACTCGCTCTATCTATGGCACTGGCCGGTGTTCGTGCTGTTCCGCTGGACCAGCGGGCTGGACACCTTGCCGCTGCAATTCGCCGCGCTGGCGCTGTCGATCGGGCTGAGCGTCGCGTCGTACCTGCTGGTCGAGCAGCCGCTGCGGACCAGCACGACGCTCGCCGCACTGCCCCGGACCCGCGTGGTGAAGCGGATGCTGTCCGCGACGCTTGTCGCGATGCTGGCGGGAACGGCGATGTTCCTGCTGCACGACCGGATCACGCTGAGCGTCACCGGCGATCGCGCGGACTGGTATGCCGAGAGCGGGCGCGCCGTCCCGGCCGCGAAATGCCGGGTGCGCGAGGACGTGACGAGCTTCCACGGCGGCAAGGTCACCAGCTGGACGCCCGCAGGATGTCCGCCGGCGGGATTCACCCTGTTCGCGATCGGGGATTCGCATAACCTTGCCTATGCGCCGGACTATGCGCGGCTGGCGGCCGAGCAAGGCGTGACGGTGCGGGCGTGGTTCAAGGCGGGGTGTCCGTTCCTCAAGCTGAACGAAGCGATCCCGCAGCATGGATCGTGCGGGAACTATGAAGCCGCGCTGATCGCGGAGATCGGCAAGACGGCGCGCAACGGCGACGTGATCTTCCTGCCCGGGCTGCGCATCATGCGGATCGCGAACCAGTTCGACGATCCCGGCACGCACAATCCGCCCGCGGCATCGGTATTGCCCGAAACGCTGGTAAAGGCGCGCGAAGTTCTGGCCGGGCTTAGCGCCGGCGGCGGCCGCGTGCTGTTCGAAGCGCCCAAGCCGATCTTCCCGGCCCCGCCCTTCCGCTGCTCGGACTGGTTCAACCGGAGCAACCCGATGTGCCGCGCGGGACTGAGCATGGCCCGCGCGGAGCTGGAGGTGCGGCGCGCGCCGGTGCTGGGCCCGATGCGCGCGCTGGGCGAGCGGGTGTGGGATCCCTTCCCGGTCCTGTGCCCCGGCGCGGTGTGCGAAGCGGTGCCCGGCGGGCGGCCGCTATTCTTCGACGGCGATCACCTAAGTGGGCATGGCAACGACCTGCTCTATCCCCACCTGCGCGACGCGATCCTCGACGCTCGAAAGTAAAAAGACCCGCCCCTCGCGAACGAGAGGCGGGCCAAGGGTGTGACAGGTTCAGGGATCAGGCGTGCGCCGGAGTCCCGTGGAGTTCGGCCGCGACATTGTGATGCATCTCGCGGTCGCCGGTCGCGATCGGCTCCAGGCCGTCGCCTTCGTTCCACAGGCCGACCCGGAACGTGGCCGAGGTACGGCCCTCGCTGCCGTCCGCCATCGTATAGCGGGCGTCGGCGACGACGACGGGAGTGAACTCCTCGCCAAGACCATCCTTGCGCAGCGCCAGCGTGGCGTCGACGCGGGTGCCGCGACCGGCCGGAATGGTGACCGGCGGCACGGAGCTTTCCGGACGCTCGAGCAGCATGTTCTCCATCTCGCTCGCTTCGCGCTCGGAAAGCAGGAAGGTCGAGATGCGGACATCCTTCGCATCGATGTCACCGGCATTGGCGACGGTCAGCTCGATATCGACCAGCGCCTCGTCCGAGCTGGTGCCGGCGCGAACCGGACGCATTCCGAATTCGAGCCACGGACGCTTTGCGACCGGAGCCGCCGACGTCAGGCCGGCCACGTCGTCGGCGTCGGCACGGACGATCTCCGCATCCTCCGCAGCGTCCGCCTGCGCGGCGACCACGGCAGGCGCCGCATGGATTGCGGGCGGGATCGACTCCGCCAGGCCCAGTTCCTCACGATATTCCTCGCGTGCCGCACGGGCCGCGATCAGTTCGGGGTCGCCAGCATAGTCCTCCGAGGCGACATAGGGTTCTTCATAATAGACTTCCTCTTCCTCGCGACGACGGCGGAGGAGAAGGAAAGCGAGTGCGGCGAGCACGATCAGCGCGCCACCGGCCAGCCACGGCCACAAAGCAGCCTGGGTCGGCGCAGCTTCGCTCGTCTGTGCGTCGATCTCACTGGTCTGCACAGTGGTCGGCGCGACTTCGGTCACCGGCGGCGGGGCGGTCGCTTCGACCGGAACAGGAGCGGCTTCCGCTGGAGCCGCCGGTTCGGGCGCCGCGGCCGCCGGAGCGGCGGGCGCGGTGCTGGTCGTCGTCTGACGCGTCACGGTCGTGCGCGGCTGGGTACGAGCCTGCGTCCGCGTCGTGGTCGTCGTGCGCGTTTCCGCGCGGGCCGGAGCCGGCTCGGGCGTCGCGGGAACCTGCTGGACCTGCGGCGCGGCGGGCGCGAACTGGATTGTCGGCGCGGGTGCCGGCGCCGGGGTTGCCGGCGTCGTGCTCACCACCGGCGGCGGGGTGACAGTCTGGGTTGGCGCGTCCTGAGCGAACGCGGGGGTTGCGAGGAGCGCGGCACCGATAAACAGCGCGGCGCGGGGGCTAAGCTTTACGGGTCTCTTCATCATGACGGAGGTTAAATGAATGGAACCCGGGACAGGCTCCCGGTCACTACGGTGAATCGAGACCAAAGAACGACGAGACGATAATTTCGTGACACAAAGGCCACAATGGAACCGATGGTTGTTTCGAGTGTTCAATGAGTCCCTCGCGCGCGCGTCGAATAATATTGAATCGTCGCCACGCGATGACGGCTTCATCTCACCTTTACTCCCCGGATACTTCTCCCGCTTTCTCCGGCGGTCGCCGGCCTGTCCGCAGCCTCGCGCATGGTTTGACAGAATCCAACACGCTTCCTATATGCGCACTCACACCACAGCTCCGGGAAATGACGCGCCGTCGCGCAGCGTGTCGATCGAATGGGAGTTGCGGTATCTGTAAGGACGCTGGAGCTGCCGAATTCCTCAGGGAAGTCGCGCGGCTTTTTCGCGTCCCTTCGCACGTCCCGGCCCCGGAAAAGGGGCACCGAAATTACCCCTCTGCTCCGGCAGGGGCAAACTTACGGCTGACGAGGCAAAACACACATGGCAACCAAGGCGACCGACGGCGGCACTCTGAAGCGCCGCATCCGCAAGGTCTTCGGCGACATCCACGAAGTGGTGCAGATGCCGAACCTGATCGAGGTTCAGCGCGAATCCTACGAACAGTTCCTGCGCAGCGATCCCTCGATCGGCTATGTGTCGGGCCTGGAAAAGACCCTGCGCTCGGTCTTCCCGATCCGGGACTTCGCTGGCACCGCCGAGCTCGACTTCGTGACCTACGAACTCGAAAATCCGAAGTTCGACGTGGAAGAATGCCGTCAGCGCGGTATCACCTATGCAGCGCCGATGCGCGTTACCCTTCGCCTGATCGTGTTCGAGGTGGATCCCGATACGGAAGCCCGCTCGGTCCTCGATATCAAGGAGCAGGACGTTTACATGGGCGACATGCCGCTCATGACCTCGAACGGCACCTTCTTCATCAACGGCACCGAACGCGTCATCGTGTCGCAGATGCACCGCTCGCCGGGCGTGCTGTTCGACCATGACCGCGGCAAGACCCATGCCTCGGGCAAGTATCTCTTCGCTGCGCGCGTGATCCCGTATCGCGGTTCGTGGCTGGACTTCGAGTTCGACGCCAAGGACATCGTCAACGTCCGTATCGACCGTAAGCGCAAGCTGCCGGTGACGACCCTGCTCTATGCGCTCGGCCTGAACTCGGAAGAGATCCTCAACTATTTCTACAACCGCGTGACCTATGTCCGCGGCCCGAACGGCTGGCAGATTCCGTTCGACCCCGCCAACTGGCGCGGTGCGAAGCCGATGTTCGACATCGTCGACGCGAAGTCGGGCGAAGTGATCTTCGCCGCCGGCACCAAGATCAGCCCGCGCGCCGCCAACAAGGCGCAGAAGGACGGTCTCGAGACGCTGCTGATCCCGACCGAGGAAATCTTCAACCGCTACTCGGCGTTCGACCTGATCAACGAAACCACCGGCGAGATCTATATCGAAGCCGGTGACGAAGTTTCGGCCGAGAATCTCGAAAAGCTGGACAAGGCCGGTATCGATCGCGTTGAGCTGCTCGACATCGATCACATCTCGACCGGTCCGTGGATCCGCAACACCCTCGCCGCCGACAAGGCCGAGGAACGCGAGCAGGCGCTGAGCGACATCTATCGCGTCATGCGCCCCGGCGAACCGCCGACGCTCGAAACCGCGGAATCGCTGTTCGGCGGCCTGTTCTTCGATCCGGAGCGCTACGACCTGTCGGCCGTGGGTCGCGTCAAGCTGAACATGCGCCTCGAACTCGACGCGCCGGACACGATGACGACGCTGCGTGCCGAGGATATCCTCGCCGTGGTGAAGACCCTGGTCGACCTGAAGGACGGCAAGGGCGAAGTCGACGACATCGACAATCTCGGCAACCGCCGCGTGCGTTCGGTGGGCGAACTGCTGGAGAACCAGTACCGCGTCGGCCTGCTCCGCATGGAGCGCGCCGTGAAGGAGCGTATGTCGTCGGTCGACGTGTCGACCGTGATGCCGAACGACCTGATCAACGCGAAGCCGGCCGTGGCCGCGGTTCGCGAGTTCTTCGGTTCGTCGCAGCTCTCGCAGTTCATGGATCAGACCAACCCGCTGTCGGAAGTCACCCACAAGCGCCGCGTTTCGGCACTTGGACCGGGTGGTCTTACCCGTGAGCGCGCGGGCTTCGAAGTCCGCGACGTTCACCCGACCCATTATGGCCGCATCTGCCCGATCGAAACGCCGGAAGGCCCGAACATCGGTCTGATCAACTCGCTCGCGACCTTCAGCCGCGTCAACAAGTATGGCTTCATCGAGACGCCGTACCGCAAGGTCGTGGACCACAAGGTCACCGACGACGTCGTCTATCTGTCGGCGATGGAAGAGGCCAAGCACACGATCGCGCAGGCGAACGCGGACCTCGACGCCACCAAGGGCTTCACCGAAGACCTGGTCTCGTCGCGTCAGGCCGGTGAATTCCTGATGGCGATCCCGGACAACATCACCCTGATGGACGTGAGCCCCAAGCAGCTCGTGTCGGTCGCGGCGTCGCTGATCCCGTTCCTGGAAAACGACGACGCGAACCGCGCACTGATGGGCTCGAACATGCAGCGTCAGGCCGTGCCGCTGGTGAAGGCGGAAGCGCCCTTCGTCGGCACCGGCATGGAAGAAACCGTCGCCCGGGACTCGGGTGCGGCCATCGGCGCACGCCGTTCGGGCATCGTCGACCAGGTCGATGCGTCGCGCATTGTCATCCGCGCGACCGGCGACGTGTCGGCGGAAGAAAGCGGCGTGGACATCTACACGCTGATGAAGTTCCAGCGCTCGAACCAGTCGACCTGCATCAACCAGCGTCCGCTGGTGAAGGTCGGCGAGACGGTCAACGCCGGCGACATCATCGCCGACGGCCCGTCGACCGAGTTCGGCGAGCTGGCGCTGGGCCGCAACGCGCTCGTCGCGTTCATGCCCTGGAACGGCTACAACTATGAGGATTCGATCCTCATCAGCGAGCGGATCGTGAAGGACGACGTGTTCACGTCGATCCATATCGACGAGTTCGAAGTGATGGCCCGCGATACCAAGCTGGGGCCGGAGGACATCACCCGCGACATCCCGAATGTCGGCGAGGAAGCGCTGCGCAACCTCGACGAGGCGGGCATCGTCTATATCGGCGCCGAAGTGGAGCCGGGCGACATCCTGGTCGGCAAGATCACCCCCAAGGGTGAATCGCCGATGACCCCGGAAGAGAAGCTGCTTCGCGCGATCTTCGGCGAAAAGGCTTCGGACGTTCGCGACACCTCGCTCCGTCTGCCGCCGGGCGTGTCGGGCACGATCGTTGACGTTCGCGTCTTCAATCGTCACGGCATCGACAAGGACGAGCGCGCGATGGCGATCGAGCGCGAAGAGATCGAGCGCCTGAAGAAGGACTCGGACGACGAGCGCAACATCCTGAACCGCGCGACCTGGTCGCGTCTTCGCGAGATGCTGGTCGGTCAGGTCGCAACCGCGACGCCGAAGGGTCTCAAGAAGGGCGCCGAGATCGATCAGGACCTGCTCGACAGCGTCGATCGTCACGAATGGTGGAAGTTCGCCGTCGCCGACGACAAGGTGCAGGGCGACCTCGAAGCCGTTCGCGCCCAGTATGACGAAGCGGTCAAGCGCATCACGGACAAGTTCCATGATCGCCGCGAGAAGCTGGAGCGTGGCGACGAGCTGCCGCCGGGCGTGCTGAAGATGGTCAAGGTGTTCGTCGCGGTGAAGCGAAAGCTGCAGCCGGGCGACAAGATGGCCGGCCGTCACGGCAACAAGGGCGTCATCTCGCGCATCCTGCCGGCGGAGGACATGCCGTTCCTCGCCGACGGTACGCCGGTGGATCTCGTGCTGAACCCGCTGGGCGTGCCTTCGCGCATGAACGTCGGTCAGATCTTCGAAACCCATCTCGGCTGGGCTGCCCGCAACCTGGGTATGCAGGTGACGCAGGCGCTCGAGGACTGGCGCGAAGCCAATCCGGACGCACAGCCCGGCGCGATGCCGGAAGCGGTCCGCGATCGTCTGAAGGAGATCTATGGCGATCATTACGCCGCCGAGATCGACGCCCGTGACGCGAGCCAGATCATCGAACTGGCGAACAACACGAAGACCGGCATTCCGATGGGCACCCCGGTGTTCGACGGCGCGCGCGAAGCCGACGTGTCCGACATGCTCTCGCTGGCAGGCCTCGATACGTCGGGCCAGTCGACGCTGTATGACGGCCGCACCGGCGATGCGTTCGATCGCAAGGTGACCGTGGGCATCATCTACATGCTGAAGCTCCACCACCTCGTGGACGACAAGATCCACGCGCGTTCGATCGGGCCTTACTCGCTCGTCACCCAGCAACCGCTGGGCGGTAAGGCGCAGTTCGGCGGACAGCGCTTCGGTGAAATGGAGGTCTGGGCACTGCAGGCGTACGGCGCGGCCTATACGCTGCAGGAAATGCTGACGGTGAAGTCGGACGACGTGGTCGGCCGCACCAAGGTCTATGAAGCGATCGTCAAGGGCGACGACACCTTCGAGGCCGGCATCCCGGAGAGCTTCAACGTGCTCGTCAAGGAAATGCGCTCGCTGGGCCTTAACGTCGAACTCAAGGCCAACGAGCCGGAAGTCGATGTCGACGGCGTCGCGATCGCAGCGGAGTAACGGGAGCGGGCGCTGCCTTCGGGTAGCGCCCTCCCCTCACCGCCCCGAGATTTTACCCTCCTGAGGGAAAAAGAAATGAACGAACTGACCAACTTCGCGAACCCGGTGGCCAAGCCGGAGACCTTCGACCAGATCCAGATCGGCATCGCATCGCCGGACCGGATCCGCTCGTGGTCGTTCGGCGAGATCAAGAAGCCGGAAACCATCAACTATCGCACGTTCAAGCCCGAGCGTGACGGCCTGTTCTGCGCGCGCATCTTCGGTCCGATCAAGGATTACGAATGCCTGTGCGGCAAGTACAAGCGCATGAAGTACAAGGGCATCGTCTGCGAAAAGTGCGGCGTGGAAGTGACCGTTTCGAAGGTCCGCCGCGAGCGCATGGGCCATATCGAGCTCGCCGCTCCGGTTGCGCACATCTGGTTCCTCAAGTCGCTGCCGTCGCGCATCGGCCTGCTGCTCGACATGCAGCTCAAGCAGCTAGAGCGCGTCCTGTACTTCGAGTCCTACATCGTCACCGAGCCGGGCCTGACCCCGCTCGAGAAGTTCCAGCTCCTCACCGAGGACGAACTGCTCGACGCGCAGGACCAGTATGGCGAAGACGCCTTCTCGGCCGGCATCGGCGCGGAAGCCGTCAAGATCATGCTCATGGACCTCGACCTCGAGGGTGAGCGCAAGGAACTGCTCGACGAGCTGGCGGTCACCAAGTCGGAACTGAAGCCCAAGAAGATCATCAAGCGCCTGAAGGTCGTCGAATCGTTCATCGATTCCGGCAACCGTCCGGAGTGGATGATCCTCGACGTGATCCCGGTCATCCCGCCCGAGCTGCGCCCGCTGGTGCCGCTGGACGGCGGCCGCTTCGCGACCTCGGATCTCAACGATCTGTATCGCCGCGTGATCAACCGCAACAACCGTCTGAAGCGTCTGATGGAGCTGCGCGCGCCGGACATCATCGTCCGCAACGAAAAGCGCATGCTGCAGGAAGCCGTTGACGCCCTGTTCGACAACGGCCGCCGCGGCCGCACGATCACCGGCGCCAACAAGCGTCCGCTGAAGTCGCTGTCCGACATGCTCAAGGGCAAGCAGGGCCGCTTCCGTCAGAACCTTCTCGGCAAGCGCGTCGACTATTCGGGCCGTTCGGTCATCGTGACCGGTCCGGAGCTCAAGCTGCACCAGTGCGGTCTGCCGAAGAAGATGGCGCTCGAGCTGTTCAAGCCGTTCATCTACGCCCGTCTGGACGCCAAGGGTCTCTCGATGACCCTGAAGCAGGCCAAGAAGTGGGTCGAGAAGGAGCGCAAGGAAGTCTGGGACATCCTCGACGAAGTCATTCGCGAGCACCCGGTCATGCTGAACCGTGCGCCGACGCTCCACCGTCTGGGCATCCAGGCGTTCGAGCCGGTTCTGATCGAAGGCAAGGCGATCCAGCTTCACCCGCTGGTCTGCTCGGCCTTCAACGCCGACTTCGACGGTGACCAGATGGCCGTCCACGTTCCGCTGAGCCTCGAGGCCCAGCTGGAAGCGCGCGTCCTGATGATGTCGACCAACAACATCCTGTCGCCCGCGAACGGCAAGCCGATCATCGTGCCGTCGCAGGACATGGTGCTGGGTCTCTACTATCTGTCGATGCTCAAGGAAGGCGAGCCTGGCGAGGGCATGCTGATCGGCGACATGGCCGAAGTGCATCAGGCGATCGAGGCTGGCGCGGTTACGCTCCACACCAAGATCACCACGCGCGTTCCGCAGACCGACAAGGACGGCAACCGCTACATGAAGCGGGTCGAAACCACGCCGGGCCGCATGCTGCTGGGCGAGACCCTGCCGCAGTCGCACAAGGTGCCGTTCGAGACCGTCAACCGCCTCCTCACCAAGAAGGACGTGGGCGACGTGATCGACGAGGTGTATCGTCACACCGGCCAGAAGGAGACCGTGCTGTTCGCGGACGCGATCATGGCGCTCGGCTTCCGTCACGCGTTCAAGGCCGGCATCTCCTTCGGCAAGGATGACATGATCATCCCGGCGTCGAAGGAAGCGACCGTCGACGAGACCCGCACGCTCGTGAAGGATTACGAGCAGCAGTATCAGGACGGTCTGATCACCCAGCAGGAGAAGTACAACAAGGTGATCGACGCCTGGAGCCGTTGCGGCGACCAAGTGGCGAGCGCCATGATGGACGAGATCAAGTCGGTGAAGAAGCTGCCGAACGGCCGCGAAGCACCGATCAACTCGATCTACATGATGGCTCACTCGGGTGCCCGCGGTTCGCAGGCGCAGATCAAGCAGCTTGCCGGCATGCGCGGCCTGATGGCCAAGCCGTCGGGCGAGATCATCGAAACGCCGATCATCTCGAACTTCAAGGAAGGTCTGACCGTCCTTGAATACTTCAACTCGACCCACGGCGCTCGCAAGGGCCTCGCGGATACCGCGTTGAAGACGGCAAACTCGGGCTACCTCACCCGCCGTCTGGTCGATGTGTCGCAGGATTGCGTCATCATGGAGCAGGATTGCGGCACCGAACGTGCGCTGGAAATGCGCGCGATCGTTCAGGGCGGTTCGACCATCGCGTCGCTCGGCGAGCGTATTCTGGGTCGTACGACCGCGGAAGACGTTGTCGATGCGAAGACCGGCGAAGTCGTCATCGCGTCGGGCACCCTGCTCGACGAGGCGATGATCACGCAGATCGAAACCATCGGCATCCAGGGGATGAAGATCCGCTCGCCGCTGGTTTGCGAAGCGAAGATCGGCGTCTGCGGCAAGTGCTACGGCCGTGACCTCGCTCGCGGTACGCCGGTGAACATCGGCGAAGCCGTCGGCGTCATCGCGGCACAGTCGATCGGTGAACCGGGCACGCAGCTGACCATGCGTACCTTCCACATCGGCGGCGCGGCGCAGCTCAACGAGCAGTCGAACCTCGAAGCCATGTCGGACGGCAAGGTCGAGTTCCGCGACGTCCGCATCATCGTCGATCAGCGTGGCCGCCGCGTGGTGACTTCGCGTTCGGCCGAGCTGGCGATCGTCGACATGGACGGCCGCGAGCTGGCGGTGCACCGCATCCCCTACGGTTCGTACGTGCTGTTCGACGATGGTCACATCGTCTCGCAGGGCGACCGGATGGCCGAATGGGATCCGTTCACCATGCCGGTGATCACCGAGAACCCGGGTACGGTGAAGTATGTCGACCTGATCGAAGGCAAGACGCTCACGGAACAGGCCGACGAAGCGACGGGCATCACCCAGCGCGTCGTCACCGAGAACCGCGGCGTTTCGGCGAAGAAGGAAGACCTTCGTCCGCGCATGACCCTCACCGGCGCGAGCGCCGAAGAGGCCGGCCGCTACATGCTGGCAGCCGGTGCCGTTCTCTCGGTCGAGGACGGTGCTCAGGTGCAGGCAGGTGACGTGCTCGCTCGTGTGTCGCGTGAAAGCGCGAAGACCCGCGACATCACCGGCGGTCTGCCGCGCGTCGCGGAGCTGTTCGAAGCGCGCAAGCCCAAGGAAAACGCGATCATCGCGAAGGTCTCGGGCCGCGTCGTCTTCGGCAAGGACTACAAGGCCAAGCGCAAGATCGGCATCCAGCCCGAGGACGGCGGCGAGGTCGTGGAGTATCTGGTTCCGAAGTCGAAGGTGATCGACGTTCAGGAAGGCGACTACGTGAAGCGTGGCGACAACCTGATCGGCGGCAGCCCCGATCCGCACGACATTCTCGA
Organism: Sphingomonas sp. G-3-2-10; assembly: GCF_012927115.1. Taxonomy (NCBI): domain Bacteria; kingdom Pseudomonadati; phylum Pseudomonadota; class Alphaproteobacteria; order Sphingomonadales; family Sphingomonadaceae; genus Sphingomonas; species Sphingomonas sp. G-3-2-10. The sequence continues at coordinate 1,496,725 of NZ_JABBFY010000001.1, forward strand.
GGTGCTCGGCATCGAGCCGCTCGCGGAATATCTCGTGTCGGAAATCCAGGAAGTCTATCGACTGCAGGGCGTGAAGATCAACGACAAGCACATCGAGGTGATCGTTCGCCAGATGCTGCAGAAGGTCGAGATCATCGAGTCCGGCGACACCACCCTGCTGGTGGGCGAGCAGCTCGATCGTGACGAAATGGACGAGCAGAACGCGAAGCTTGAGAAGGGTCAGACCCCGGCTCAGGGCAAGCCGATCCTGCTGGGTATCACCAAGGCGTCGCTGCAGACCCGCAGCTTCATCTCGGCGGCGTCGTTCCAGGAGACCACCCGCGTCCTCACCGAGGCGGCGGTCCAGGGCAAGCAGGACATGCTGAACGGTCTCAAGGAGAACGTGATCGTCGGCCGTCTGATCCCGGCGGGCACCGGCGCAGGCATGAACCGCCTGCGTGTCGCGGCTTCGTCGCGCGACGCAGCCCTTCGGGTGCAGCAGCGTGCGCTCGCCGCTTCGCTGATCGCTCCGAACTCGGCTGCCGAAGAGCATGCGGCAGAACTGGCCCGCTCAGCACGCGATGCCAGCGGCACGGGCGAGGACGCGCTGGCCGCAGTCGTCGCATCGGGCCACGGCACCGACGCGGACGCAGGCGATTACCTGAACGAAGCAGAGTGATCCGCTGAGTTCAGCGCCACGGCGTTGAAGACAGAAAAGCCGCCGTCCGGATTACCGGGCGGCGGCTTTTTCTTTTCGAGCCAAACTTACAAATACCGCATCCACCACGCCCCGCTCGCGCGTTTGCGGGCAGCGAACCAGCGGCAGGCAAACCAGCACGGCACCGCCAGCGCCGCCGCGACCAGCCAGAGCAACGTGACGTCCGGCAGGCTGAAAAACTGCGTCTCCTCTGCCCCCCAGATCGCGTTCGCCATCAGGTTCAGCGCGTGCAGCAGATAGAGGTGAAGCAGGTAGAAAAAGAGCGGCGCCGATCCGAATACCACCAGCCATCCAACGATCCGCGCCGGCACTCGCTCGAACGCGGCGAGCAGCAGCGCGCCCACGCCAAGGGTCAGCAGCAGGAAATCGGCCGAGGGCGGATATTTGGTGAGGTTGAGGAAGCTCATCGCGGAGCGCAGCGGCGTCTCCCCCATTCTCCAGGGCCGGTCCCCATAGAGGTTGATCGTCCGCAGGAGGAGGAACAGCGCCAGCGATGCGCAGCCGAGCAACACCAGCCGGCGCTGCCGCCACGCCGCCGCGACGCCCGGCCGGAACCACGGCCCGATCGCATAACCGAGTGCGATCACGCCGATCCACGGCAGCAGCGGGTAGGAAACCCGCGCCTTCGCGCCCCAGGGCAGATCGAGCCACACCCGCTCGTGCAGGATCGCCCAGACCGTATGGCCCCACTGGCTCGGCGCTACCGTGACCCCATCGAGCAGATTATGGCCCAGCACGATCCCCAGCCCCGCCGCGATCAGAGCCGGGCGCGGCAGATGTACCAGCCCAGCCAGCGCGATCATCGACAGGCCGATCGCCCAGATGACCTGAAGGAAGAAGCGGTCGGGCGTGAGATCGAAGCTCCAGCCGAAACTCACCATGCTCCACTCCAGCGCGACGAGGAACAGCCCGCGCCTGAACAGGAACCCGGAAGCCGCGCCCGCGCCTCCCTTCGCATCGCCATAGAGGAACGCCGCCAGTCCGGTGAGCGCGACGAATACCGGCGCGCAGAGATGCGCGGTCAGGCGGGTGAAGAACAGCGCGGGATCGACATTGGCCGCGTCCATCGGATCGCCGACCTGCGCGTGGAGATAGAAGAACTCCCGGGCATGATCGACAAGCATCAGCAGGATCACGAGACCGCGCAGCGCATCGATCGAAACGATGCGGGCGGAGCGGATGGCCGCGTTGCCGGAAAGGGAAGGTCGGGGCGAAGCGGTTGACAGCGGTGAATTCATCTCACATTTGAGATGATACAACATATCAAAAAAGGCAACCCCGCTTGTACGCCAGATCGCTTCTCGCCGCGGCTTCCGTCGCGCTGACTCCGCTTGCCCTGCCTGCATCGGCCAGCGACCTCCCGCCGGCGCCCGAAGGCGTCGAGGAGAAGGCCACGGCGTCGGACGACGAAGCGCAGGAGATCGTCGTGCTGGGCACGCGGCGCGACCGGGCGGACCGGACGCTGTCGTCAGACGTGGTGACCGAACGGATGTCGCAATCGAGCCGGTCGATCGAGCGCGACCTGCTGACCGCATCGGGCAGCTATCGCCTGTCCGATGCCCTCGAACTGGTCAGTGGGGTGAGCAACCAGAACAATCGCGGCGGCTTCCTCGACAATTTCGCGATCCGCGGCTTCCTCGGCACGCCCGATGGCGGGGCCGAATATTATGTCGACGGGTTCCTCGCCAATCGCGGCCTCGGTCCGCCCCGCGATCCCGCAACGGCCGAACGGGTCGAGCTGTTGAAGGGTCCGGCCGGCGCGCTGTTCGGCGATATCGATCCCGGCGGGCGCGTGAACATCGTGACCAAGACCCCGCGCTTCGATGCCTCGGCCAGCGCGGTGCTGACCTTCGGATCGTTCGGCAACCGCCGGATCGAGCTCGACGCCACCGGCCCCCTGTCCTCGACCTTCGCCGCGCGGCTGGTGGTCGCGGCGGAGGATAGCGACGGATGGCGAGACTATGTGACGCTCAGGCGCCGCGTGCTGGCGCCCTCGCTCAGTTGGACGCCATCGGCCGATCTGCGGCTGACCTATGTCGGCGAATTCACCGAGTTCGACGCGCCGTTCGACCGTGGCATTCCCGCCATCGCCGGCAACGCCAACGCCCTGCCCGCCAGCCGCTTCTATGGCGAGCCCGGGGACGGGACAACGCGCTTCCGCAACCAGCGGCACCAGTTGACCGGCCTCACCTCAGTGGGAGGCGGCCTGACGCTGAACGGCGGCATCGCCTATCGCACGGGATCGCTGCGCGGTTTCTCGTCCGATCAGTCGCGGCTGGTCGATGGGCACACCCTCTGGCGGCAGCGGCGGCAGCGCGATTTCGGGGTGGACGACCTGTCGGCACGGGTCGAACTGGCAGGCCAGTTCGGCGGGCATCGCGCCAGCATCGGGCTGAAGGGCTATATGCTCGATTATCGCGAGGGCTGGATGCGCCGCAATCCGAGCGCGGCGAACCCCTATGCGATCGACGTGTATGATCCCGTCTATGGCGGAGTCTCCGCGCCTCTCCTGCCCTTCACCAACAATCGCGAAAAGCGCTGGGCGGCAACGCTCTACCTCCAGGATATGTGGGACCTGACCGAGCGGCTGACGCTGACCGGCGGGGTGCGGCTCGACACCTATCGCCAGCGCATCCGCAACAATCGCACCGGCGCGGTGGCGCGGACGATCGACGAGCCGCTCAACTTCCGCATCGGCGCGCGATACAGGATCGACGATCGCTTCGCCCTCCACGCCAATTGGGGTGAGAGCTTCCTGCTCAATTCGGGCACGGGGCGCGATGGTCTGGGCTTCGGGCCGGAACGCGGCAAGGGCTATGAGCTCGGCGCGACCGCGGCATGGCCGGGGATCGATATCGCCATCACCTGGTTCGACATCGCCAAGCACGATATCCTGACCAACGATCCGGTCGATCCCAACTTCCTCGCGCCGGTGGGCAGCCTCACCAGCCGAGGGATCGAGTTCGACGCCGCGATAAAGCTGGACGATCGCTGGCAGATCGTCGCCAACTATGCCTGGACCCGCGCCCGCGCGGACGATCCCGGCTTCGCCAGCGATGTCGTGCTCAACGTGCCCGAACATGCCGGCACCCTGTTCGCGGTCGGCCGGTTTCACGACGCCGGCGGGCGTGGCGTCTCGATCAGCGCCGGCGGCAGCTATATCGGCGACCGGGCCGGCGCGATCGACGGCAGCGGGCTGATCCTGCCAGCCTATTTCAAGGCCAAGGCCGCGCTGGAATATGCCTTCTCGCCCCGGCTGGGTATCCGCATCGAAGCCGAGAATCTGTTCGACGCGCGCTATGCGCAGAGTTCGTACAGCCCGGTCTGGGTCTTTCCCGGCGCACCGCGCAAGATCCGCGCCTCGTTGCGAAGCGCATTCTGACGACGGACGTGCGGAAGGACAGCGCGCCACATACTAATGCGAATGGTTTGCATTAGCCCCATCCTGCTGTTAGCAGCCGCAGCAGGAGGATCAAATGAACCGTCGCACCCGTTTCTCGCTGCCTTTCGTCGCACTCGTGCTGCTCGCTCCGGGCGTCGCATTCGCCCAGGCCGATCCCGCCGCTGACGAAGCGAAGGCCAAGGAGGACGAGATCGTCGTCACCGCCGCGCGCACCATCCTGCCGCCCTCGGCGCTGCCGCTGACGATCGACGTGATCGACAAGAACGCGCTCGACCAGCAGTTGAGCATCTCGGGTTCGGTCACCGACGCGGTCGCGACGCTGACGCCGTCCTTCTCCCCTACCCGCCAGAAGCTGTCGGGATCGGGCGAAACGCTGCGCGGGCGCTCGCCGCTCTACGCGATCAACGGCATCCCCCAATCGACGCCGATGCGCGACGGCAGCCGCGACGGCTTCACCATCGACGGGTTCTTCGTCGACCGGGTCGAGTTGATCTACGGTTCGAACGCGCTGCAGGGCATTGGTGGCACCGGCGGCATCGTCAATCAGGTGACCGTGGGCGCACCGAAGCAGGACGGCATTTCGGGCCGCGTGCTGTTGCAGGGCACCAGCACCGACGACTTCACCGGCGATGGCTTCGGCTACAAGGCCGCGGGCCTCGTCCAGTATCGCGCGGGCCGGTTCGATGCGACGGTCGGCGCGGCCTATGAAAAGCGCGGCGCATTCTACGACGCCGATGGACGCCGTGTCGGGCTGAACCTGACGCAGGGCGAAACGCAGGACAGCAACACGTTCTCGGTCTTCGGCCGCTTCGGGTTCGAAGTGACCGATACGATGCGGCTCGATCTGATCGCCAGCCGGTTCGAACTGAAGGGCGACGGCAATTATGTCTCGCTCGCCGGCAATCGCGTGACCGGCATTCCCACCAGCGCAGTGCGCGGGACGCCGCCGGGCAAGCCGGCCGCCAGCCGCACCGAAAGCGTCGCGCTGTCGCTGACCGACACCGATCTGGCCGGCGGCAATTTCATCAGCCAGGTCTTTTTCAATCGCACGCACGACACGTTCGGCGGCGAAATCGCGCCGATCCCGACATTTCAGGACGTGCTGATCGCGCCGGTAGGCACCTTGTTCGATCAGTCCGAGAACCGCTCGCGCAAGTTCGGCGGCAAGTTCAGCTATGAGCGCGGCCTTCCCGGGTTCGAGGACCTGACCCTCACCCTCGGCTTCGATGCGCTGTTCGACAGCACCGAGCAGCGGCTGATCGCAACCGATCGCGTGTGGGTGCCGCCCAGCGACTTCCGCAGCTATGCGCCGTTCGCACAGGCCAATCTGGCGTTGTTCGACAAGCGGCTGCGCCTCGCGGGAGGCGTGCGCTATGAGAACGTCAAGATCACCATCGACGATTATACCACCCTCGCCACATCGGGCCGGACCTTCGTTGCGGGCGGCTCGCCGACCTTCGACGATGTGCTGTTCAACGGCGGCGTGATCATCGAGCCGGTGCCGGGTATCCGCGTGTACGGCAGCTATGCCGAAGGGTTCACCGTTCCGGACATCGGCCGCATCACCCGCGCGGTTTCGACGCCGGGCCGGGATATCGACACCTTCCTCGACATTTCGCCGGTGGTCTCCAACAATCGAGAGATCGGGCTGGAAGTGAAGCGCGGACCGCTGGACGCCAGCGTCACCTATTTCTGGTCGTCGAGCGACAAGGGCCAGTTGCTGATCTCCAACCCGGGCGGCATTTTCGACGTGCAACGTCAGCGGGTCGAAATCGAAGGGCTCGAGGTCAATCTCGGCGTCCGCCTGCCGGTCGAGGGGCTGCGCGCGAATATCGGCTATGCCCATCTGAAGGGGCGTTACGACAGTGACAGCGCGGCGCCCGACGGGATCGTCGATACCGATCTGGATGGCGTGAACATCTCGCCGGATCGCGTGAACCTGGCGCTCAGCTATGCGACCGGCCCCTTCTCGGCGCGGATGCAGACGCAATTCTATCTGTCGCGGACCTTCCACGGGAAGGCCAATCCCAATCAGGGCAACAACTTCGGCGGCTATAACCTGACCGACGCCTATCTCCGCTATCAGACGCCGCTTGGCGGGATCAGCCTTGGCGTGCAGAACCTGCTCGACAAGCAATATATCGACTATAGCAGCGACACGCGGCTGGCGACGGAGAACCCGGTGCTCGCCTATTTCGCGGGACGCGGGCGGACGCTGACCTTGGGCTGGGATTACCGATTCTAACGCCATGAAGACGCTGGATCTTCTCCACCGCTGGACCGGCGGGCTGATCGGTCTCGTGCTCGCGATCATGGGCGTGACCGGCACGATCCTGCTGCACAAGACGGCGTGGATCCTGCTGCCGCATGGCGACGATGCGATGGTGCGCGACGTGGGTACGCTGGCGGCGACGACCGACAAGCTGCTGGCCGGTGGCAAGGCGGGCGGGATCATCTATGCCAACCCCGATTTCGGGCTGCATCAGGTGCGTATCGGCAAGGATGGCGGCGCCTATGCCGATCAGGCGGGCAATATCGTCACCAGCTGGCAGAGCCAGTGGGAGCGGCCCGAGCTGTGGATCTTCGATCTGCACCACCATTTGTTCACCGGCGATTTCGGCGAGACGATCATCGGCATTGCGGGCCTGGCCGCGATCTTCTTCATCGTGTCCGGCGCGATCCTGTGGTGGCGGACGCGGCGGACCTTCAAGTTCCGGCTATGGCCCGCGCGGATGAGCCGCCCGGCGATCGTGATGCACCATCGCGACATGGGCGTGGTGATGGCGCCGCTGCTGTTCCTCTCGGCGCTGACCGGCACGATGATGATCTTCGATCCCGTAAAGGCGATCGTGATCGCGCCCTTCTCGTCGCCCGCCGAAGTCGAAAAGGCGATGGCCCCGCCCAAGTTCAAGGGCGGTCCGCTGAACCCCGATCTCGACTGGGGCAAGCTGCTGGCGACTGCGGACAAACGCTTCCCCGGCGCGGAATTCCGCATCCTTTCGCTGCCGCGCAAGGCCGGCGACCCGATCATGCTGCGGATGCGCCAGCAGCCCGAATGGCTGCCCAATGGCCGCACGACCCTGTGGTTCGATGCGGCCACGGGCGACCTGCTGGGCGCGCGCGATGCGCTGACGCTGCCGCAGGGCGCGCATGTGTTCAACACCGCCTATCCGGTCCACGCCGCCAAGGTCGGCGGACTGGTCTACCGGCTGGTGATGACGCTCGTCGGCATCGCCATGACCCTGCTGGGGACGCTGGCGCTGTGGAGCTTCTGGTTCAAGCGGCCGAAGCCCCGGAAGCGTCCGCCAGCGCGCGCCTGATCCTCAGCGTTCGTCGATCACCCGCCGCAGCTTCTGCACCGCGACTTCCTGCCCTTCCTTATGGTCGATGGTGGTCACGAACCGGCCCTCGCGATCCATCAGGAAGATCGAGGCGGTATGATCGATTGTATAGTCGCCACCCTCGACCGGGACCTTTTCGTAGAAGACGTGGAACGCCTTCACGATGCCGGCCAGCTGTTCGGCGGTGCCGCTCAGGCCGATGATCGGCGTGTCGAACAGCCCCAGATATTCGCGGATGCCTTCGCGCGTATCGTGCTGCGGATCGACCGAGACGAAAATGATGTCGAACTTCATCCCGTCCGCGCCCAGCGCCTTGCGCAGCTGGGCCATGCGGGTAAGCGTGGTCGGGCACACATCCGGGCAGCGGGTGAAGCCGAAGAAGATCGCATAGGGCCGCCCGCGCAGCGTCTTCTCGGTAACCGTGCGGCCATTCTGGTCGGTCATGGTGAAGCTGCCGCCGAATGCCGCGCTGTAGCTTTTGCTGGCATCGTCGCCCGCGGGCGCGCGAAGCATCAGCGCGGCGGCCAGCGCCACCGCCGCGACCGCCACGCCGATCCAAAGCCACAGGCGGAAACGGGCAAGCGCCGAGCGTGGCGCGAGGTTCGGAGTTTCGGTTTCGACGTCGCTCATTTGCCGCCTCCATAGCTGATCGATTCGACCTTGAGCTGCACCGTCACCTTGCCCGCGCGCTGGAATTGCAGCGTGACCGGCACGGCCGTGCCGCGCACCAGCGGCTTCTTCAGGCCGATCAGCATCAGGTGATAGCCGCCGGGCTTCAGCTCCAGCTTGCCGCCGGCAGGCACGTCGAGCCCGCCGGTCACCTGCCGCATCCGCATCACCCCGCCTTCCATCGACATGGTGTGCAGTTCGACCCGCGCCGATACGGGCGAGCTGGCGGCGACCAGCCGGTCGGCCGCCTTGCCGCCATTGGCGACGGTCAGGAAGCCGCCGCCCACACTCTGGCTGGGTGCGGTCTGGCGCGTCCATGCGTGAGTGACGGTGAGCGTGCCGAGCCTGTAATCCTGTGCCGCGATCGGAACTGCGGCCAGCAATGCGGCCGTCGCGGCCGCCAGATATCCTGCCTTCATGAGTGACGTTCCCTTGCTGTGAAAATGCGCGAGCCCGCTTCGCCGATCAGTGCGGCGAGCATGGTCAATCCGGTGAGTGGAAGGGCGACGGCCAGCAGCAGCATGGCGGCGGCCAGCCCGCGCTCGCGGCGGGGATCGGTGCGCGGCGGTTCGCGGAGGCGTCCGGCGCGACGGCGCTTCCACCACAGCACCGGCCCGGTGATGCCCAGCGCCCAGATCGCAACGCAGCCGAACAGCATCAACAGGCGATTGGGCCCGCCATATTGCTGGCCCTGATGCGTGGCGATGCCCCATTCGATCGCCCGCGCGCCGCCGCCGAACTGCGCATAGCGCGCGTCCTGCAGCACCTGCCCGGTCCCCGCATCGATATAGACGGCGTGCGCGTCGTCTGCCCGGACGATGGCGCGCGAGACGAGGTACGGCGCGCCCGGCTTGCCCGGGAGGGTCAGCGTCCAGGGAGCGCTCAATCCCGACCATTCGGCACGGGCGATGGCGAGGTCGGGCGTGATCCGCTGCACACTCTCCCGAGCGACAGGCGGCGACGCGGATTGCATCGACCAGGGCAGGCTTTCCTTCGCGCCATGCCCCTCATGCTCATCATGCGCCGACGCCGCCTTGGGACCGGGCCGTTCGGGACGTCCCAACCCATTCGCCGCCACCCATGTGTTGAGCTTCGCGCCCGCGAACACCGTCCACGGCATTCCCGTAGCCGCGAGGAAGAGGATGATCGCCGCCGCGACCAGCCCGGTCGAGGCGTGGAGGTCGCGCCAGAACAACCGGCCCTTCGGCTTCCCCCGCACCCCGACCACCGGCGAACCGCTACGCGGCCACCACAGGATCAGGCCGGTGACGACCAGCACGATCGCCCAGCCCGCGACGATCTCGACCAGCGCATTGCCGACCGGGCCTGTGATGGCGAGGCTGTGCAGATCGCGGACGGTCGCCATGATCCCACCCCCGCTCGCGCTGCCCAGCAGGATAGCGCGATAGGGATCGACGAACGCCAGCCGCCTGCCGCCATCGGGCATGGCCAGCGCCATCCGCCAGCCCTCGTCCGGCGCGGCGGGCCGCATGACCTGCTTCACCGTCGCCCCGGACTGGCGCTCGACCGCGGTGATCAGCCGGGACACGGGCTGCACCTCGCCCGAGACCGCGACCTTGCTCCAGTCGCGATAGACGAACCGCTCGATCTCGGGCTTGTAGAGATAGAGCGCGCCCGTCGCGGCCAGCCACAGCAGCACTGGCAGCACGATCAACCCGGCATAGAGATGCCAGCGCCACGCCGCGCGGTAGAGCGGGCTAGAAGGCTGCACGCAGGCCTCCATAGATGGCGCGGCGCTCGACGGGGTAGAAGGCCACCGTGCCGGGCGCTGCCAGCACGACCGCCGAAATGTCGCCGACCGCCTTCTTGCCCGTCAGGTTGCGTACATCGAGGAACAGCGTGACCGGCCCGGCATCGGCTTCGGCGCCGAGCCCCAGCATGGCGTAACCCGGCGCGCGGACGGTGTTGCGATAATCAGCCCACGCACCCTGCGGCACCCATTCGACGCGCGGGGTCAGCGACAGGCGCTCGCCGCCCAGTCGCAGTTCGGCGCGATAGAGATGGACCGGCACCACCGGCAGGCGATTGTCGCCATATTGCGGATCGTCGCGGAAGCGGAAGTCGCTGTAGAGATAGACCTGACGCAGCTTCGCCCACTTGCCGAGCGTAAGATCGAGGCTGGCCTCGACGCCCTGATGCCGGGTCTTGCCCGCGTTGAAGGTCGAAGCGGGAATGGCCGGATTGACCGTGAACTGCAGCATCTCACCGCGCAAATCGGCGCGGTAGAGGCTGATGTCCCAGCTCGCGATGCCGGAGGTGCCGCGCGTGCCGATCTCCGCCGTCCAGGCGCGCTGAGGATCGAGATCGACGAACCCGGCGAGCGGGGCCTGAACCAGTTCGCCGAAGCCCGGAAACTCCACCGATCGCGAGACATTGCCATAGACCTGCACGCCCACGACCGGCGTCCACACCGCCCCGAATTTGGGCGACAGCGCATCGAAGCTGCGGTTCGCATTGTTGGCGGGCACCAGCCGGTTGTCGATCTCGCGTCGGCCATTGGCATGGACCGCGCCTGCGACCAGCGTGAAGCCCGTCAGCGGCGTCACGCGGAGCTCGCCATAGCTGTTGATGCTGCTCGCGCGCTGGCGGACATCGGCGGTGGGTGCGCCACGCTCGCCACCGAGATTGACGAACTGCTTCGCCGTGACCCGGCCGAACCGCGCCATGCTGCCGATCGTCAGTTCCACGGGCACACCCGCGACCCGCCCCGACCAGTCATAGCTGGCGAAGACGCCGCGATCGTCGGACTTGTGATCCAGTACCTGGAAGATCGGGTGATAGAGCTGCTTGGCGTTCCAGTATCCGCCGAAGCGCAGCGTGCCATCCCCCAGATCGACGCTGGTGCGGTTCTGGAGCCGGATCGAGTCGATATCGCGCGCCTGATCCTGTGTGATGTTGTTGGGCAGCGACATCTCCGGCGTGGTCAGCGCCTGCGCCAGCGTCAGCGATCCCGGCAGATCCTGGCGGATATGGTTCACCGATGCGTAGAAGCGCGTCTCCACCCCCTCGCCCAGCAGGATCCCGGCATTGCCGTTGAAGCGGAACGAGAAGCGTTCGGCATGATCGCGATCGCCATCCGAACGATCGGTGGTCAACGTGACATAGGCGTCGCCGGATTCGTTGGCGTAGCCATAGGCCGCCTTGCCGCGCACCGTGCCGAAGCTGCCGCCATCGAGGCGCAGCGACACGCCCGGCGCGCTCCGCCCGGTCGGCGTCACGGCATTGATCGCGCCGCCCAGAGTCGATCCGCCGAAGCGCATCGCATTGCCGCCGCGATAGACTTCGATGCGCTCGAACACTTGCGGATCGAGCTCCTGAAAGTCGCCATTGTCGTCGGCCATGTTGATCGGCACGCCGTCCTGCAGCAGCGTCAGCCCGCGCATGTGGAAACCGCGGCTGATCCCCGATCCGCGGATCGCTATGCGCACTTCCTGCCCGAAGCGCGGCTGGGCATAGACGCCGGGCGACATAGCCAGCGCATCGCGCAGCGAGACTGCGATCCGGTCTTCATATTCGGTGGCGGGAACGACATCGGCGCCCCCTGCGGGCAGCGTGACGATCGGCAGTTCGCCGGTAACGACGATAGGCATGTCATCACGCTCGGCCTGAGCGAAAGCAGCAACGGGGAACACGCAGGCGGAAACGCCTGCCAGCAACAGAAAGGACTTCATCTGAAAAAACCTCAGGTCGCGCGGCCCCGGGTGGGCGCGCAGGATCATGGTCCGGCAGGTGCCGGATACGGAGGGTTCAGATGTGTGCGGGTGGTCCGGTGGCGGGCGGCGGCGGGGCGGCGAGCCCCTGCCCGATGGCGGCTTGAAGCGGGCGCGCAGGCAGTTCGACTTGTGCCGGTGCGGGCGCGGCCAGCGCGGCGGACGCATCGCCTCCCAGCATCGCCATGCCCATGCCCGCAAAGGCGCAATGTTGATCGGCGCCGGCCTCGCCTGAAGGCTTATCCTTGTGGATCCCGCCCTCGGCGTCGATCCACGCAGTTTCCATGCCGGTGCCGGTACACAGGGTGATCGCGAAGCCGTCTGCTGCAGCCGCAGGCATCCAGCCGCCGGGCACCAGCACGCGCATCAGCAGCGCCAGCGCGATCAGCGCCAGTGCGATCGGCTCGCGTAGAAAGGCCCGGGTTCCGGTCACGCGGCCCCGCTAGGCTTGTCGACGCGCGCTGTCCAGCGCGTTCCCTGCGCGGCAAATGAACACAGCCTCTTCCCGCCCCTCGCCGGAAGCATTATCTGCCGCACATGGCTACAGAACTCTACGATCTCACGATCCCGGTTTTCCTGCGCGGCTTCAACGCATTGTCCGTTATCCTAGAAAAAGGACGGGCACATGCCGACGAAAACCGCATCCCCCACGAAAAGCTGCTGAGCGCGCGCCTTTGCGAAGACATGGCGCCGCTCACCTCGCAGATTCAGCGCGCCAGCGACGCGGCGAAATTCACCGCGGTCCGGCTCGGCCAGATCGAGAATGTCCCGATGGACGACAATGAAGCGAGCTTCGACGCGCTGCTCGATCGCATCGCCCGCACCGTCGCATTCCTCGAATCGGTCGATCCGGCCGCGATCAACGGGCGCGAAGATGCCGACGTCGAACTCAAGACGCCGAACAAGAGCTTCGCGTTCAAGGGCCGCGCCTATGCGCTGAATTTCGCGCTGCCCAATTTCTATTTCCACGTGACCACGGCCTACGCGATCCTGCGCTCGCGCGGCGTACCGCTGGGCAAGATGGACTATCTGGGCGGGATCTGAGCCGTGGCCAGGATTGCGGTCATCGGCGCCGGCGCGATCGGCGGCACGCTCGCGGCATGGCTGGCGCAGACGCATGACGTGACCTTGTGTGCGCGCTCGCCGCTGACCGATCTTGAAGTCGAGACGCCGGAGGGCGTGATCCGCGCTGCGCCGCTGATCCTGACCGATCCCGCCGAAGCGGCGCCTGTCGATTGGGTACTGTGCACGACCAAGACCTATGATTGCGCGGGCGCCGCGGTGTGGCTCGACGGGCTGATGGGGCCTGAGACGCGCCTAGCGGTGATCCAGAACGGGGTCGAACAGCGCGACCGCTTTCCGCAAGTGCCGCAGGGCCGCACCGTGCCGGTCATCATCGACTTGCCGGTCGAACGCACCGCGCCCGGGCGCATCGTTCAGCGCCGCAACGGCACGATCAGCGTCCCCGAAGGCGCCAATGGCGAAGCGTTCGTGGCGTTGTTCGCCGAGACGATCGTTGCCGCCGCCACCACGCCCGATTTTGTGACTGCCGCGTGGAAGAAACTGGCGATCAATTGCTCTGGCATCGTCAGCGCACTGACCCGCCGCCCTGCCGAAGTCGCCAACGATCCCCATGCCGCCGAAGTGATGCGCGGGCTGGTGCGCGAGTGCATCGCGGTAGGCCGCGCGGAAGGCGCGACTCTCTCCGACCGGCTGGCGGATCTGGTGGTCGAATGGACCACCCGCGCCCACCCGCAATCGGTCAATTCGCTGCATGCGGACTTCGTCGCGAAACGCCAGACCGAGGTCGATGCGCGCAATCTGGTGATCGTCCGGCTGGGCGAGAAGCACGGCATTCCCGCCCCGCTCAACCGCGCGATGGCGGCACTGCTGCTCGCGTCCGGTTAAATCTCGACGATCCGGCTCGCCAGCCGCTCGGCTTCGGCGCGGTCGTGGGTGACCATGAGGATCGGCAGCTTCACTTCGTCGCGCAGCCGCTCGATCACGATCATGATCTCCTCGCGCCGCGCCCGGTCCAGCGACGACAGCGGTTCGTCGAGCAGCAGGAAGTGCGGGCCGGACAGCAGTGCGCGGCCGATCGCCACTCGCTTCGCTTCGCCGCCCGACAAGGTACGCGGCCAGCGGTCGAGCAGGTGCGCGATCCCCAGAAACGCAATCGTCTCGTCCACGCCGAGCGACCCCGCATCGTCGCGATGGCCATAGTTCAGATTGGCCAGCACGCGGAGATGCGGGAACAGCCGCGCTTCCTGAAACACATAGCCGGCGCGGCGCTGCTCCACCGGCACGTCGATCACCGCGTCGAACAGCGTCTCGCCGCCGACCCGCACATGCCCCGCATCGGGCGTCACCAGCCCCGCGACCATGTTGAGCACCGTAGTCTTGCCCGCGCCGGATGCGCCGAACAACACGGTCAGGCCCTCTCCCGCCTCGATCCGGCAGGCGATCTCGGTATCGCCGAGCCGCTTGGTCAGGTCGAGGTCAAAGGACATGCATCCCCCTCCCCGCGCGCCGCGCAATCAGTTCCGATGCGACCAGCGCCGCCAGCGAGAGCAGGACCGAGATGATCGCCAGCCGCAGCACCATCGCTTCGCCACCCGGCACCTGCAGCGCGGCGTAGATGGCCAGCGGCAGCGTCTCGGTCTCCCCCGGCACGTTCGACACGAAGGTGATCGTCGCGCCGAACTCGCCCAGCGCGCGAGCGAAGCCGAGCACCAGTCCGGCGAGAATGCCCGGCAGGCTCAGCGGCAGCGTCACCGTGCGGAACACGCGCCACGGCGACGCCCCCAGCGTCCGCGCCGCGCCTTCCAGCCGCCGGTCGACTGCTTCGATCGAGAGGCGCATCGCCCGCACCATCAGCGGCAGCGCCATCACCCCCGCCGCGATCGCCGCGCCGGTCCAGCGAAACAGCACGCTGATCCCGAACCAGCTTTCCAACCAGCCGCCGATCGGCCCCGCCGGAGCGAACGTCAGCAGCAGCAGCCATCCGGTCACCACCGGCGGCACGACCAGCGGTAGATGCACCAGCCCGTCGAGCAATATCTTTCCGGGAAATCGCCCCCGCGCCAGCAGCCACGCCAGTCCGAACGCGATCGGCAGCGTCGCCAGCACCGCAATGCCGCCCACTTGCAACGACAGGGCGACAATGCCCCATTCGGCGCTGGTCAGCATGTCAGAGCGGCGTGAAGCCGAAACGGGCGAAGATGGCCTTGCCGTCGCGCGAGAGCAGGAACTGGCGGAAGCCCTCGGCATCGGGGCTGGTCGAGGCCTTGAGCCGGGCGACCGGGTAGCGGATCGGCGGATGGCTGTTCGCCGGGAAGATGCCCGCCACGCGCACCTTGCGCGAGGCGCGGGCGTCGGTGGCATAGACCACGCCATATTTCGCCGCGCCCCGCTCGACGAACGCCAGCGCCGCGCGGACATTCTCGGCCCGCACCACCTTCGGCGCCAGCGCGGGCCACAGGCCCAGCCGCTCGAACGCCGCCTTGCCGTAACGCCCGGCGGGCACGGCATCGGGATCTGCCATCGCCAGCCTTCCGCTACCCAGCATCGCCGCGATCGGCGATCCGCGCTGGATCGGCACGCCCTTCATGTCGAGCGCGCTCGCCACCAGCACCAGCCGGTTGCCGAGGAAATCGGCGCGCGTGCCGGGCACGATCAGCCCGCGCCGCTGGATATCGTCCATCCATTCCTCGTCCGCCGACGCGAACAGATCGGCCGGCGCCCCCGCCGCGATCTGCCGGGCCAGCGCGGAAGATGCGGCGAAGGATATCACCGGACGCGGATTGTCCTTGCGGGCCCAGGCGTCGGCAGCCGCGTTCATCGATTCCTGGAGGCTCGCGGCGGCCAGCACCAGCGGCGCCTTGCGCGATTGTGCCTGCGCGATGCCGCCGCCAAAGGCTCCGGCCGCAAGCGCGCTCCACAGGAAATCGCGGCGATTCATGCCCAGCCTTCTGGCCCGCCGGGCCGGTCAGCGCAACTTGCTGATCGATCCGGCCGTGGGCCGCACCGCATCGCCATCGCTTCCGCCCGCCGCCTCCGCGCGCCGCCAGCCCTCGAGATCGGCCATGCGGCGCAGGTCGAGCGCCTTGCGGCACGGCGTGGGATCGGAATCGGTCTCGCACCGCGCGCGCTGGGTTTCCCACAGCCGCTGGCCATCGGCCAGATAGGCGCGGTCATAACCCTGCGCCTGACCGAACAACTCGCCATAGCGTGCCTCGATCGTGCCCTTGTTGGGCAGGGTGGGCGCTTCCTCGCACGCGCCGCCTTCATTGCATCCCAGCTTCGGCGCGACCGCCGCGAGCGATCCAGGCTGCGCACGCTGAAGCAGCGCATCCTCGGCAAGGAACCCGGCCGCGCCGTCGCTCGACCGCGTCACCCAGATCCAGTTCTTGCCGTCCGCGCCCGCCCGCGTCCCCCGGCCCACCACCGAATCATGGAGGTTGAGCCGCTGGATCGCGGGGAAACGGTTCCCCGGCCCGTTGCGCAGCGCCACCGTCAGCGCGCCACCGGTCGGCAGCACGAGATAGTCGCGCGGCTCGGCAAAGCTCGCCACCTCGGCATCGGGCGTGGTCGAGACGACCGGCACGTCGAGCGGCGGGATCGCGGTATCGGCCGCCTGCACCACGCCATCGAAGCCGGGCAGCATGGGCCGCCAGTAATCCTGCGTCACCAGCCCCACGCCGAGCAACAGCACGAGCATCATGACGCCGCCCCAGCCGCTGCTGCGGGTGCGGCGGCGAGGCGACGGCATCGGCGCGGCGAACGGCATGGCGCGCGCCGGGCGGAGGCTCATCGCCATCGCCTGTCCCTGATACCGGACCGCCGCCGGACCGCCAGCCGTCGGCGCGCGATATGCCGGGCGCGGCGGCGGCGTACGCTTGACCGCGGGCCGGGCCTTGGCGGCGGCGACGCGCGCCTCATGCCCGCAGAAACCGCAGCCCGCGCCGAAATGGACATGCTCCTCGGGCTTCGCCGCGCACGGCGTCATCTGCCCCATCAGCACGTCGAGATGATCGCGCCACTCCTCCGCGCTGGGCCGCGGCCCGCGCCCTTGGAACGCGGTGTCGAACAGCACGCGCGTGTTGCGGCGAAACATGCGGTGGATGCTCGCCGCGCTGGGGCTCAGCCCGGTCTTGGGGCGCAGCGCATAGGGATAGAGCCCCTCGAGGATGCGGGCCTGAAGATCGGTCGCCTGCGCCGATCCGCCGGCCGATCCGGCAAAGGGATGGACGCCGTTGTTGAGCAGTTGGAAGATGATCACCGCCAGCGCGAACAGGTCCTGCGCCTCACCCAGTTCCTTCGCCGGCACCTTCCAGCTTTCGGGCGCGATATATTCGTCGGACAGCACGTCGGCGGCGATGCGCCCCGCCTTGCCTTGGATGCTGAACCCGTCGGTATCGACCACCGCCATCCAGCTGACCGTGGGATAGAAGCGCAGGTTCGCCGGCTTCATGTCGATCATGTGATGGCCGGCGCGGTGCAGCTCGGCGAAGACCGACGCCAGATTGCGCGCCACCAGCACGCGATAGCCGTAATAGTCGGAGAGCTTCTCGATCCGGCGGCTGCTCTTCTGAAGCAGGTTCACCAGGCTGGTCGAGCGGCCGAAATCGATCTCCGGCATCAGGAAGCCGATAAAGCTGCCCTTCGCATCGAACAGCTTGGCCTCGGGCCATGAGATTTGCGGATAACGTCCGCCCTGATGCTCGGCCGGTGGCAAGTCGGGCGGCGCGGCGATCATCGCCTCGATCTTGGGCTCGTAACGCTTCGCTTCGGTGGGGTCGTGGTACAGCTTGGCCGCCGATCCGGCCATGCCGTCGAGCGCATAGACCTTCCCCGCAGCCCCCTCGCCCAGCATCTTGCCCAGTGTGAGCATCCGCTTGCGCGCACCGCGGCCGAGATAGACTTCGCTCACCGCGCCGCCTGCGCCCAGACGAGCGTCTTGTCGTCGTTGGTCTTCTCGCGGACCGCGTCGCTGTCGAGCGTGGCGGTCAGCGCCTTCTCGCCTTCCTCGCGGCCAGCGCCGGCAAGGAATCGTCCGATCGGCTCGAAGAACGGCATGAATGGCTGCGGGCCGGAGCTATGGTTCTTCAGGCCGACATCGGTGACTCCGTCGGACATGACGAAGATCGTGTCGAACCCAGGTTCGATCAACTTGAACCGCAGATTGCGCCGCCAATTACCCTCGGTGAAGAAATAGGTCTCGTAGGAATATTCGCCGTTGCTGGGTTCGGACATGACCCAGCGGCCCTCATCCGCCGCGACAGCAAGCGCTGCTCCGTCGCCGATATGGAAGAATATCCCACCCTTCCCCGGCAGCACCACCGCCCCGACCAAGGTCGCATGATAATCGTACAGACCGGCATCGGGCGGCACTTCATTCAGCGCCTGCGCGCGTGCAGCCTCGATGCCGCTGCGCACCACCCGGCAGCATTTCAGCAGCAGAGCCCGCGACGGCTTGGGCTGGACGCGTCCGATCGCGCGGGCCAGCGCCGTCGTCACGTGCTCGCACACCATCGCAGCGCCTTCGCCGCCAAATCTCGCGGACCCGGCGCCATCGGAAACCACTGCGATCAGGACGCCTCCCGCCGTTACTTCAAGACGATAGCGGTCCTGACACGCGTCCCCTTTAAACGCATGATAAGCCCCAGTGACCGAGGCGGCAGCGACACGCCAGGCCGCCGGGCTCATTACCCCGCGCGTCCCGGGACCACCGCCCAGTCCGACGGGGCGGCCATCTGGATATTCTCGCTCGGCGCGGACTTGGATCCGGCCCGCGCGCTGCGGCTGAGCCACAGGAAGAATTCGCGGAACGCCAGCCCCTTCAGCCCCAGCGGCTGGCGCGGCGAGAAGCGCGCCAGCTTGGCCATGTTCGCATCGCCCACGCCGACGCAGAATACCGAGACGCGGCCCGTTTCCTCCGCGCGGCGGCATTCGTCGGCGGCGTCTTCCCAGTCGCGGTCGGTCGGCTCGCCATCGGTCAGGACGAACAGCCAGGGGCGGTTATAGGGAATGCCGTGATCGCGGTAGCGCGCCTTCTCGGTCTCGATCTCGTCGAGCGCGCGGCGGACGCCCGCGCCCAGCGGCGTCGTGCCATTGGCTTCGATCTCCGGCGCTTCGAACTCGATCGCGTCGACCCAGTCGGTGACGACCTCGACATCGTTGGGCGCACCGACGCGGAGCACGAGGATGCGCACCCGCTGGCGCGCAACGTCATCGGCCTTCAGGTCGGCTTCGAGCAGCTTCAACCCTTCGTTGAGCGCGCCGATCGCATCGTTCGCCGCCATCGAGGTCGATCCGTCGAGCACAACGACGCACGGCAGGCGCTGGCTCGTATTCTCGGCTAGCGCGACGTCCGGAATCAGGTTCAAGCCAACCCCCTTCACTCGAACTCGGGCGCCCCCGCCCAAAACGCACCGGAATAGCCGCTGCCCCCGCGCGGATCATGAAGCAGATGCGTGAGAGCCGCAAGGCGCACGCACACGTCCCTGCCCTCAGGATTGAACCGCGGCTGATTTGGAATTCGCGGCAGCCCCGATCGAGGAACAGACGATCAGGCCGATCGCCAACCATTGGGTCGTGGTCAGCATCTCGTGCAGGAAGATCATTCCCGCCAGCGCACCAACCGCCGGCTCGACACTCAACAGGGTACCGAAGGTATTCGCCGGAAGACGGCGCAACGCGACCATCTCGAGGGCATAGGGCAGCGCGCTGGAAAGCACCCCACGGCCAGACCCAGCGCCAGCACCTCGGGCCGGAGCAGCGCCGCCCCGACATGGGCGACGCCGATGGGCGCGGCGAAGACAGCAGCGATCAGCATCCCGGCGGCGGCCGCACCGGAGCCGTGCGCATTGCCGGCCCGCTTGCCCGCAAGGATGTAGATTGCCCAGAACAGGCCCGCCAGCAGCGCCAGCGCGATCCCTCGCCAGTCGAGATGATCGGCGCCGCGCCACAGCGGCAGGAGCAGCAGCAGGCCGCCGGCCGCGAGCGCGATCCACACGAAATCGGATTTCCTCCGCGACGTCAGCACCGCAACGGCGAGCGGTCCGATGAACTCGATCGCTATGGCGACGCCCAGCGGAATATAAGTCAGCGCCTGATAGAAGGCGAAGTTCATTGCCCCGAGCGCGAGGCCGTACACCAGCAAAGACTGCCATTCGAGGCGCAGGTTCAGCCGCCACGGGCGGAATATCGCCGTCAGGATCGCCGCGCCGATGATCAGGCGGATGGCCGCCGCTCCATCCGGACCGACGAGGGGAAACAGCCCCTTGGCCACCGAAGCGCCACAGGCGATCGAAGCGATCGCCGCGAACAGCGCACCGATGGCGACGAGATCGAAACGAGTGGAAGCGACCCGCAGCACGGTTGGTGTGTTCATGGAATACTCGGACGGGAACTGATGCGGGCGAAGCTACCCCCTCCTCGCGATAAACGCGCTCTATTTTAACGCAGACTCGATAAAATTTATCGCGTATTACTACCCTAATGATCAGAAATCGCGATCTGGATTCGTTCGATCTCAAACTGCTCGGCCTGATGCAGGCGGACGCCCAGCAGGCGATGGCCGCGCTGGCGGAAGCGGTCGGGCTGTCGGTCCCCGCCTGTTATCGCCGCATCCGTCGCCTGCGTCAGACCGGCGTGATCCAGCGCGAGGTCGCCATCGTCCGGCCAAAGACACTCGGCTGGCCGCTCTCGATGATCGTGCTGGTCACGCTGGAACGCGAACGCGCGCATACGATGGAAGATATGATGGCCGTATTGCGCGCCGAACCGGAGGTGCTGGAGGCGTGGAACGTCACCGGCGACCACGACCTGGCGGTCCGCATGGTCGCGCGGGACATGGAAAGCTACGACGAGACCGTCAAACGCCTGTTCGTCATCGACGAGCGCGTGCGGAACTTCCAGACGCTCGTCGTCATCCGCCAGATCAAGGAGTTGAGCCCCGTGCCGGTCGCGGCGAACGACTAGGCGCGCCGGGAGGCTTGAAATGTTGGATGTCAACTGCTTGGCTCAGCGCGCCCGGAGGTTTGGGACCGCTCCTTGAAATCTCGAAACCCCGGTCTTCCGAACGCGCGATAGTGTCAACTTTGCGTCAACTTTGCGTGACTCTAACCGCGCAGACCTCGCTTCACGGCACGCATCCCGCCGATCACCTGACTGACCGCCAGATCGGTCACGCTGCCATCCTGCATCGAAACGCCCTGCGGCCAGCGCGCAACGGCCTGATGCAGCGCGATGCGGCCCGAGCGGACGCCGGCGCGGCAGAGGCGCCACCAGAGGCGGGAGATTTCACGGTCGATCAGCACCGCGGTGCGCCGGTCGGGCCTGGCGCGCGCCTCGAACGCCACGCGCAGCAGTGCGATGCCTTGGAACAGCCGGGCCAGCGTCTCGCCATCGGGCACCGGCTCGCGCGCCATCACATGCTCGATCAGCAGCGGCGTGAAATCGGGCGAATCCTCGCCCAGCCACTCGATATGCCGCTCGCGCAGCAGCTTGCGGGCATGGTCGCGCATCGTGCCGTTGAAGACGTTCGACGCGCCGCCGTCATGGATACGATAGTGCAGCAGTTCCTCGTCGATCTGGGCGAGGCGGCCGAACTGGCGGATGCGGTAATAGAAATCGAAATCCTCGACATAGCGCATCTCGGGCCGCTCGAACGGCGTCAGGCGGCGCGCGGCGTCGGTGCGGAACATCACCGACGACCATGCCATCGGATTCTGCACCAGCATAAGCCAGTCGATCAGTTCGGGCGTCAGCGGACGCGGCCAGGTGCCGGGGCTGAGTTCCCCGTCTTCGAGGAAGCAGGCGGCGCTGCTGACCAGCACGGTCTCCGGATCATTGTCGAGGAACGCGACTTGCTTCGCGAACCGCTCCGGCAGGCAGATATCGTCCTGATCCAGCGCCGCGCAGTAGCGGCCCCGCGCTTCGGCGAAGGCGATGTTGCGCGCGACCACCGGCCCGCCATTGGTCCCGGCGCGGATCACGCGGATGCGCGGATCGCCGTAGCTCTCGAGCACAGCGACCGTGTCGTCCTTCGAGCAATCGTCGACGGCGATCAGTTCCCAGTCGGTGAAGCTCTGCGCCAGCAGGCTCGCCAGCGTCTCGGGCAGCAGCGCCGCGCCGTTATACGCGGCCATGATCACGGAGACCGTCGGCATCAGGCGACCTTGCGCGCTTCGGTGCGCTCCAGCAGCTGATCGACGATCATCAGGCCGATATCGTTCTGCCACAGCCACAGGCCATTGGCCTTGCCGCTGAAGCTGCTCTCGCCGCCCAGTCTGCCATCGGGCACATGCCCCGAAGCGAGGCCGATGCCATAGACGCCGGAAATCGGATGCCCTTCGACATCGAGCACGCGACATTGCTGGTCGACCAGCCGGGGACGGCCCGGCGCATCGGCGTTGAGCACGATCCGCTGGCCATGAACATCGAACAGCGCAAGCGCGCGGGGGCGATAGCCCAGTGCGCCGATCACCACATCGGCATTGGCGATCTCCGCGCGGATCTCGTCCTCGTTCCCGCCGATCATCCGCAGCGCCAAGCGCGGATCGGGCACACGCCCGCCCACCGCCAGCATACGCAGGATCAGCTCGCGCGCTTCCAGCCGGAACCCGGCAAGGCGATAGACGAAGCCGCTGACCGGGCAGACATCGTCCGGCCCGAAATCGGTGAAGCCGTCGTCCCACGCCGCTTCGACCGAATGGTAAAATGGCCGCAGCGGGCGCCGGTGATAGAGTGACAAAGCCCCTGCCCCGAGTTCCAGCGCGGGCGATGCCTTGAGCAGCAGCGCCGCCGCCGCCATCGCACTGGTCGATCCGCCGATGATCGCGATACGCGGCGCGCGGTTGCCCGCAGTCCGCTCACGCAACCGGTCCACCCCGCCGATGGCGAGGAAATCGTCGCCCAGCATCAGCCGGTTGCCCGCCAGTTCGCCCAGCGTGCCGCCCGCGACCTGCTCGGCTTCGATATGCTCGCGCGACTGGTAGCCGCCGGTGGCGATGACGATGCTGGCGGTGCGCATCACACGCTCCTGCCCGGTCGTCAGGTTACGCACCCGCGCCGCCCATGTGCCGTCGGCCTGCCGCCGTGCCTCGGTCACTTCGCTGTGCGTCGCGACATAGCCGCCATTCTCGACAACGATCTCGCCCAGCCGTACGCCGGTCGCTTCAAGGAAAGGCGTCGTGCGATGGAGCGGCACGCCGATCGTGCCGCCCTTGTGCAGCGCGATCTCCTGCCCGCTCAAATGGCTTTCGAGCGCGGCGACATCGCCATGCACATTGCCCTTCACCGCGGTCAGGAAGGTCTCGGCCGTGCTGTCCGACGTGATCGCATAATTGCCGATCGCGCCGCGCCCGAGCACGGCGTCCCGCTCGACCACCGCCAGACCGCCCTGCGCCAGTTCGGTCAGCCGGTCCTGCTTGGTCGCCGCGGTCAGCAGCGCGGTGCCCGCCGGCCCGCCGCCAACGATCAGCGCGGAGTGAACGAAGCTGCCGCGACGCTCGCGGCTCACATGATCGCGGCCCAGGCGTGCACAGGCGTCCATCAGCGCTTCGCAGACCCGGTCGACGTCGCTTTCGGTCATGCTGTCGGTCACCGGCAGCGAGAGGATGCGCGCCGACACGTCGTCGCACACCGGCAGCGGCTCGATCACCGCATTGGCGCGGAACCAGGGCTGTTCGCCCAGATGCGGACTGAAATACTGGCCGGTGCCGATGCCCTGCTCCGCCAGCGCCGCGCAGATGCCCTTGCGGTGCCCGGCGAATTCGCGCGGCAACAGGATCGACTGGCACTGGACCGCCTGACGGCGGCCATGCTGGACCTGAAATTCGAACCCGTTCTCGGTCGCGAACCCGGCCAGCCGGTCGCGATAGGTGCGGTCGAGCATCGCGCGGTGATCCGCGACGGCTTCGATCGTCTTCAATTTCTCCGCCGCCAGCACGCCGAGCACTTCGGGCAGCTTGGCGTTGAAGCCTGGCCCCTCGGCGGAGCGGCCGCCCGCGAACCCGAAATTGGTCATGCGGCGAAGCTGTTCGATCAGCCCGGTATCGCCCGAATGGATCAGGCCGCCCTCGGCGGTGGCGAACACCTTGGTCGCGTGCATCGAACAGACGATGGCGAAGGGCGCTCCGGCGCCGAACGCCTTGCCCTCCGCGTCCAGCGCGCCGAGCGATGCTGCCGCATCGACCACCACGCCGGTGCCGTATTTCGTATAGCCGCGATAGCGCTCCAGATCGATCGACGCGCCGAAGGTCGCATAGGGCACCACCACCGCGATGCGATCGCCATAGCGGTCGAACGCGGCGGCTTCCGCCGCCTCGGCCGCGGCCCAGTCGCCTGGATCGACATCGCAGATCAGCGGGGTGAGGCCCGCCCATTCGGCGGCATGAGCCGTGGCGGCAAAGGTAAAGCCCGGCATCAGCGCGAACATGCCGCGCCCAGCACGCGGCCCGGCGGCATGGCGGATCGCCAGCATCAGCCCCAGCGTGGCGTTGCCCACCGCGAGGCAATCGCCCTGCCCGCCCAGCATCCCGTCGCGCAGGTCGCGTTCGAACCCGCGCACCACCGGCCCGCCGTTCGAATAGATTCCGCGATCCTCGACCGCGCGCAATTCGTCCTGCAATTCGCTCAGCCGTGGCGGCTGCGGTGCGATCAGCGGCAGCCGATCCAATGCGTTTCTCCCCATGCGCAAAGTCAGTGGGGCGAGACCCTAGGTAAAGGGGGCTTAGAAACGGTAAATAACGGCCAAACCGATTTCGGGCGGGCAAAGAAAAGGGGTTCCATCCGCCGTGACGAATGGAACCCCCTTGCCAGTTACCGCAGCGTCATTCCCCGCGTTCGGGGACTTCGGCGCGGAACACGCGAGGTGAGGCCATCGATTCCAGGCCGCCCTTCTGTGCCTTGGCATCCTGGTCGGCCTTCAGGTCGCCCTGCCACTCGTTCCACGAGACCAGTGCCCCGGAGAGCTGCAGCGAGAAGTCGGTCGAGATCCACTCGCTCCGCTTGCTCTCATAGTTCGGGATGTTCGGCCCGAAGATGCAGACGCCATTGATCTTGTCCTGGAAGGGAGAAGCGCACTTGCCGTTCGCGAAATAGATGCTGTCCATCTGCGCGAAGGTGACGTTGCCCTTTTGCTGGCTCACCGGCGCGTTCGGCGCGGCGCATTGCGGGGTCAGGTTGCTACCGAACTGCGACAGCAAAGGCGGGGTGAAGCCATTGGCGTCGGGCACCGATGCCGTCTGGTGGCACGAGGTGCACGAGCTGGCGACGTTGTCCGCCGGCCCGTTCAGGCGCGAATTGCACCCCAGATGGCCCGGCCGCTGCGCGATGCTAGATCCGCCCGATGCATTGAGCCGGTCGACGACGCCCCACGAGATCACCCCGTCCGCAAAGCCGTTCTTGCGCGGATCGGCCGGGAAGGTCGAGGCAAGCTGGCCCGCCGGCGGGGTGTCGTTGCCCCACATCAGGCCGAGCAGCGAGATGCGCCGCCACGGATTCTTCTCGCCCGCCTTGAACTGGCCATCGGCGACGAAGGTACCGAACACCCAGCCGCTGGGCGAACGCGAATCGCGCACCGCGATGTCGAACTGCATCAGCGTAACCTTGCCCAGCTTGCGCTGGCACAGCTTGCTCTGCTGCGGCATCGTCGCGCCCTTGGGCGGCGTGCAGAAGGTCGGGTTGCTGCCGCCCGCGCTGCCGGTGCTGAGGTTCGCGGTCCAGGCCGGCATATTCTCGAGGAAGCCGATATTCGCCGGCGTGGCGGTGGTGAACAGCAGCTTCCCGATCACCGTACCATCGGCGAATGCGAGATTGTCGGTCGGGATCGTGGCGGTGCCGTCGGCCTTCCACACCGAAGCAAGCGTCGGCGCGGCGTTGCCGTTGTAGAAGCCGACTGCCCAGACGGTGGTGCCCAGCGGGGCCGCCTGGCTCGCGACGCTGAACGTCACCGGCGCTTCGCGGGTCAGGCCGTGAACGAATTCGCGGCCGGACAGCACTTCATAGGTCTGGAACGGCATGTTGAACCATTGCCGCTTCTTGTTGTTGCACAGATCCCAGTCGGTATTGATGTTGCCGGAATCGACATTGCCCTCCTGGATGTAATCCATGATCGCCCAGCCGAACGCTTCGGAGAGCTTGGCCTTGTCCGCCTGCGAGGTGCCCGCGGCGAACAGCGCGTCGAACTTGCCGTCGCGCCACGGCTGTTTCGACGCATCGTCGGGCGTGCCCTGCGAATAGGCATCGGCCAGCCGGAACGGTGCGTTGGTATATTCGGGGTTGGAGGGATCCCATTTCTGAGCCGCAGGCGTGTTGCTGACCGTCTGTCCCTGCCACATGCCGACCTTGTCGAACGCCGGATCCTGCCAATAGGCCGGCCAGACGCCGCTGCACGGGCTGGCGACCGGCGTTCCCGCCGTCGCGGTGGTTGTGGCGGCGGTGGAGTTGGACTCCGTGGCGGACTTGCAGCCCGCAAGCGCGGGCATGAGCGCCAGCATCAGCGTGGCGGTAGTTCGAAAGCGCGTGAGCATGGCCTCTCCCAAGCGAGGATGCGGGAGCGGCACGGCAGAAGCCGGCGAGCCCCCTCGGTTCACGAACGGGAACGCGACCTACCCAACAGGAGAAACCGTGCGCCATTGCCGGCCGCGCATCGTGCGCGCCGAAGCGTCTTGCCCCGCGCAGTGGCTATCATGGAAATCGCATTCCGTCCCAACGCTAAACAGTCGGATTCGGCGTGAATTGTTTCGCTGCCGATTGTTCCGTTGCGATGCCGCTTCGGTTCTGGCGAATCTCAGGGTCCGCCGCTAACCTGCGCGCAGACGGGGGAACATCTGTGATTATCGGTATCGATCTGGGCACCACCAACAGTGCCGTTGCAATCTGGCGCGACGGCGAGTCCGTGCTGGTGCCCAATGCGCTGGGCGACTTGCTGACCCCCTCCGCCGTGAGCATCACCGACACGGGCGAGGCGCTGATCGGCTTGGCCGCGCGCGAACGCCAGCCGACGCATCCCAAGCACACCGTCACTGCCTTCAAGCGCTTCATCGGCACCCAGCAGTCGGTGACCTTGGGCAAGCGCAAGTTCGACGCCGAGGAACTCTCTGCGCTGGTGCTGCGCCAGCTCAAGGCCGATGCGGAGGCGTTCACCGGCGAAACCGTCACCGGCGCAGTCATCACCGTCCCTGCCTATTTCAACGACCGCCAGCGCAAGGCCACGCGGCGCGCGGGCGATCTGGCGGGCCTCGAAGTGAAGCGGCTGGTCAACGAACCCACCGCCGCCGCGCTCGCCTTCGGCATCCAGACCCGCGAGCAGGAGCCGTTCCTGGTGTTCGATCTTGGCGGCGGGACGTTCGACGTGTCGATCGTCGAAGTGTTCGATGGGGTGGTCGAGGTGCGCGCCTCGTCGGGCGACAACCGGCTGGGCGGCGAGGATTTCAACGAGCGGCTGATCGATCTGGTCCGTGCGCGGATCGATCCGGACAAGAAGCTCGAAAAGGCCGATCCGGTCGTCCTCGCCGAATTGCTCCGCGCCGCCGCCGAACGGACCCGTCGCAAGCTGAGCGAAAGCGACGAAGCCGAATTCGCGATCGTGTGGAAGGACGAGAGCTTCGCCACGACCGTCTATGCCTCGGCGCTGGAGGAAGCCTGCGCGCCGCTGCTCCAGCGGCTGCGCGATCCCGTCCTGCGTTCGCTGCGCGATTCGAACATCCGCGTCGAGACGCTGAGCGAGATCGTGCTGGTCGGCGGATCGACCCGGATGCCGATCGTGCGCAAGGCGATCACCCGGATGTTCGGCCGCTTCCCCAATGCAACCGTCCATCCCGACCATGCGGTGGCGCTCGGCGCGGCGGTGCAGGCCGGGTTGCTGAGCCGCGACGTCGCGCTGGATGAGGTGCGGCTGACCGATGTCTGCCCCTTCACGCTGGGCATCGAAGTCGCCGAGGGCGATGGGCGCGGCGGCTATCGCGAAGGCATCTTCTCGCCGATCATCGATCGCAACACGCCGATCCCCGCCAGCCGGGTGAACAGCTACCACACGCTGGCCGACAACCAGCGCGAGATCCATTTCGGCATCTATCAGGGCGAAGCGCGCGAGGTCGCGTCCAACGTCAAACTGGGCGAGATGCGCATTCAGGTGCCGCCGAAGCCGCGTGGAGAGGTGTCGATCGAGTGCCGCTTCACCTACGACACCAGCGGAATGCTCGACGTCGATGTCAGCGTACCCTCTACCGGCGTGACGCGCAGCCTCGTGATCATGGACCAGTCCGATCCGCTGACCGAAAAACAGATCGCCGAACGCCGCGATGCGCTTGCCGCAATCAAGGTCCATCCGCGCGAGGAGAGCGAAAACGCCGCCGTCCGCGCCCGCGCCGCGCGCTGCTACGAGAGCTTTCTCGGCCGCGAACGCGACATTGTCGGCCAATGGCTGTCCACCTTCGACGGCGCGCTGGATTCGCAGGACCCGCGCACCATCCGCGAAGCGCGCGAGCAACTCGTGACGGCACTCGACAGTCTTGAGGGCGAGCGCTTCCTGTGAGCCGCGACACCTTCGCGCGATGAAATACCGCGACCCCTGCTGGGCCATCCTCGAGATCGAGCCGATCAGCGACCTGCGCGCGATCCGCGTTGCCTATACGCGCAAGCTCAAGGCAATCGATCCGGAAACCGATCCGCAGGCATTCATCGCGCTGCGCGAAGCCTATGACGCCGCGCAAATACAGGCACAATGGGTCGATCTGCCGGACGATGACGACAGCGACGACGATTATGACTGGGAGGCCGAAGAATGGTCCGGCGAGCCCGCTGCGGGATACAGCTATAATCCCATCACCGGCACCGCCACGCCGCTGGCGGATGCCGGTCAGGACGACAAGTTTCACGCGCTTGCCGGTTTCCTCTTCCCGGACGGCGAGCGGCGCAATGCGACGCCAGGTCAGGACGACGAGCGTGAGCTGAACGCGTGGCTCGATCCGATCCTTTCCGATCCGCGCATGGAACAGGTCGGCTTCCACGCCGATGTGGAGCGCTGGCTGGCCGATCTGCTGGCCCGCGCATGGCCCGCGTCGGACGCGATATTGCTGCGCAGCGCGCGCCATTTCGGCTGGGACGCGGGCGCCGATCCCGCGACGCACATCAGCCCCGCGATCGACTTCATCAATGCGCGGCTGCGCGACGTCGGCCGTTACGGCAACGCCACCGATCCCGCGATCCGCCCCGGTCCGGCATCCACGGCGTCCGAACGGGAGGCGCAAAACCCCCTCAGTCCACCTCGGGTGGATATCCCCGAGGCGCCGCCGGGCATCACTATCCCCCTGCCCGACAGCGGCCCCGAATGGCAGCGGCCAGAACCGGCGCCCCGAGGCATGGCGATCAACGATCCGGTATCGGGCCCGCGCTTCGATCCAGCCGTTGGCGATGCCGATCCGGTGCCTTTGCCGGGCGGAGACGGACCCGAAGCGCGGCCCTCGCCTTGGGCGGGACTGACGCCGGAACAGGCCAATGCCCATGCCGGCGCGCTGGCCAGCCTGCTTCATTCGTTTCACGGCGAATCAGGCTGGCCGACCCCCGAACAGAATCAGGAGATGCTCGCGCACTGGCAGGCACTCAGCGCCGACCCCCGGTTGCAGGAAGTCGCCTATTTCGCGGATGCCGAGCGCTGGTTCAGCGATCTGATCGCGCACACGTCCCCTGTTTCCGACCCGCTGGTGAGGCCAGTCACACGGTTCTTCGGCTGGCTGGCGAGCGATGGCACCATTTCGCAGAGCTGGTCGATCGCAACGATTACCCAGCGCTTCCGGATGCTGGAGTTCATGGATGCCGTGCAGCAGCACGGGCATCCGCTGCACGCGGCGTGGGGCGAACTGGTGCGACCTGCCGGAGAAGGATCGCGGCGCGGCTTTGTCGGCCGGCGCAAGGTACGTGACCTGCTGACGATCGTCCGGCGCGATTATCCCGATCTGGAAGGCTGTTTCGACGGCTATCGCGTGTCCCTGTGGGAGGACGGTGGCAGTAGCGGTGGCGGCGCCAACCTCGGCGGCTGGGTCGCCCCGCTGCTATTCGCGTTGTTTCTGATCGTACGTGCCTGCACCAATATGGAATCTTCAGATTACCGTCCGGCCACAGCAGTCCCGTCATCAGTGGACGTCAGCGTTCAACCACCGCTCGCAAATGCCGATGCCGAGCTTGATGCGATCCTGAAGGACATGCTGGGCGACGGGATCGACATGTCGACGATCACGAAACGCAATACGCCGCTGGCCGTGGCGCTCAAGGCGCAATGGCTGCGTGACCGAGAGCCCGACGGTCCCAGCTTTACCCTGGCACCGAACGTCCGCGCGCTGCTTCGGTCATGGTACACCGAGGGGATAGGCAAGGCCGATGCGGGACTGTTGGCCGATCATCTCCGATTGGTGATCGACGTCGCTCGAACCCTCTCCGCGACCAGCTCCGAAGATTGCGTGCGATTCCTCGAAAGCAGCCGCGTCTCCGGCCCGAACTTCGCCTTCTCCGAAGCGCTGCTCGAACGCGAAAGGGCGTTAATGGCGCGCACGTTGCTGAGCGCTCGTGCACCATCGCCCAACGCACAGACTGTCGACCGCAACTTCATGGTGCCGGGCGATGTCGTGGCCGATGCGATGCGGCGCTCGCGGCTCAGCGAGGATCAGTTCAGCAAGGCGACCACTGCCGCGGGCCCCATCGCCCGCCAATGCACGGGGCGCATCGCCCTGATGGAAGCCATCCTCGCCCTGCCCCGCAAACGCGGGCTGCCGCTGATGCGCAAGATGTAGGGCTTAGTTCTCGTCGCCCATCCGCAGCGCTGCGATAAAGGCTTCCTGCGGAATCTGCACCGAGCCGTATTCGCGCATCTTCGCCTTGCCCTTCTTCTGCTTTTCCAGAAGCTTGCGCTTGCGCGTCGCGTCGCCGCCATAGCATTTGGCGGTCACGTCCTTGCGCATCGCGCTGATCGTCTCGCGCGCAATCACCTTGCCGCCGATCGCTGCCTGAATCGGGATCTTGAACAGGTGGCGCGGGATGAGTTCCTTCAGCCGCTCGACCATGCCGCGGCCGCGCACTTCGGCAGTAGCGCGGTGGACGATCATGCTGAGCGCGTCGACCGGCTCCTCGTTTACGAGAATGCCCATCTTGACCAGATCGCCTTCGCGATAGCCGATCTGCTCATAGTCGAAGCTGGCATAGCCCTTCGACATCGACTTCAGCCGGTCGTAGAAATCGAACACGACTTCGTTGAGCGGCAGTTCGTAGGTCACCTGCGCGCGGCCGCCGACATATGTCAGGTTCTTCTGGATACCCCGGCGATCCTGACACAGCTTCAGGATCGATCCGAGATACTCGTCGGGGGTGTAGATCACCGCCTGAATCCACGGTTCGGCGATGCTCTCGATCTTGTTCGGCTCGGGCATGTCTGCGGGATTGTGCAGCTCGATATGCCCGGCGCCGTGCGTCAGCTCGATCTGATACACCACCGACGGCGCGGTGGTGATAAGATCGAGGTCATATTCGCGGATCAGCCGCTCCTGGATGATCTCCAGATGCAGCAGGCCGAGGAAGCCGCAGCGGAAGCCGAAGCCCAAAGCCGCCGAGGTTTCCATCTCGAACGAGAAACTGGCGTCGTTCAGCCGCAGCTTCGAAATGCTCTCGCGCAGCTTTTCGAAGTCGTTGGCGTCGACCGGGAACAGGCCGCAGAACACCACCGGCTGGACTTCCTTGAAGCCCGGCAGTGCTTCGAGCGCAGGCCGCTTGGCGTCGGTCAGCGTGTCGCCGACGCGGGCCTGCGCGACTTCCTTGATCTGCGCCGTGATGAAGCCGATCTCGCCGGGGCCGAGGTCCGGAAGCTGCTCGATCTTGGGCGTGAAGGCGCCGACGCGGTCAATCAGGTGGGTCGTCCCCGCGGCCATGAACTTGATCTGCTGGCCCTTCCTGATCGTGCCGTCGATCACGCGGACCAGAATGACGACGCCGAGATACGGATCGTACCAGCTATCGACCAGCATCGCCTTGAGCGGCGCGTCCTTGTCGCCCTTGGGCGCCGGGATGCGCTCGACCACCGCGTCAAGGATATCCTCGATGCCGATGCCGGACTTGGCACTGGAAAGCACCGCGTTCGACGCGTCGATGCCGATGATCTCCTCGATCTCGTTGCGCACCTTTTCGGGTTCGGCCGAGGGGAGATCGATCTTGTTGATGACCGGGATGATCTCGTGATCATGCTCGATCGACTGATAGACGTTGGCCAGCGTCTGCGCCTCGACGCCCTGCGCCGCGTCGACCACCAGCAGTGCGCCTTCGCAGGCGGCGAGCGAGCGGCTGACCTCGTACGCGAAGTCGACGTGACCCGGCGTATCCATCAGGTTGAGGACATGGCCCTTCCAGTTCAGGCGCACGGTCTGCGCCTTGATGGTGATGCCGCGCTCCTTCTCGATATCCATATTGTCGAGCAGCTGCGCCGACATTTCGCGGGCCTGCAGGCCCCCGGTGGTCTGGATGAGGCGATCGGCGAGCGTCGACTTGCCGTGGTCGATGTGCGCGATGATCGAGAAATTGCGGATGAGCGAGAGTTCGGTGGCCATGATCCGCGCGCGTTAGCAGGCGGTGCGCCGAATGCGAAGAGGCTAGGCGGCGCTTTCATATTCCCCTGAAATAAAGTAGAAACATTTCTTCGAGGGGGGCCTGCTGATGCGTAATCCCACCGACTTCGACTTCATCATGATCAAGCCATCGCATTATGACGACGATGGCTATCCGATCGTGTGGTGGCGCACCGTTCTTCCATCCAACTCGCTCGCTGCGCTCAACGGGCTCGGCCGCGACGCCGCGCGACGAAAGGTGCTCGGTCCGGATGTGAGCATCAACCTGACGCCGATCGACGAATGCAACACGCATATCGATCCGCGAAAGATGGCGCGGACGATCCGCAAGCGGGGATCAAGGGCGCTGATCGGGCTCGTCGGGGTCCAGTCGAACCAGTATCTCCATGCGCTCGATCTCGCCCGCGAGTTCCGCGCGGAAGGACTGCCCGTGGTGATCGGCGGCTTCCACATCTCCGGTTGTCTCTCGATGCTGAAGGAGATTCCGGGGGAGATACAGGAAGCGCTCGACTTGGGCTGCTCGATCTTCGCGGGGGAGGCCGAGGAAGGCCGGCTCGACCAGCTGTTCGTCGATGCGTGGCACGACGATCTGAAGCCGATCTACAATTATATGGACGACCTGCCGAACCTGGCGGGCGCCCCTACGCCCTGGCTGCCGCGCGAGGCGATCAAGACCTCGGCGCCCTGGTCGAGCTTCGATCTGGGGCGTGGCTGCCCGTTCCAGTGCAGCTTTTGCACGATCATCAACGTGCAGGGCCGCAAGAGCCGTTTCCGTTCCTCTGAAGATCTCGAGACGATGATCCGCGAGAATTACGCGCAGGGGATCAAGGCCTATTTCGTCACCGACGACAATCTGGCGCGCAACAAGCATTGGGAGGAGTTTTTCGACACCCTCATCCGCCTGAGGGCAGAAGAAGGCATGGCAGTGCACCTGACGATCCAGGTCGACACGATGTGCCATCGCATCCCGGGCTTCATCGACAAGGCGGCGAAGGCCGGTGCGTGGCGCGTGTTCCTGGGGCTGGAGAATATCAACCCGGACAATCTGATCGCTGCCAACAAGCGCCAGAACAAGATCACCGAATATCGCCACATGATGCAGATGTGGCACGAACGCGGCTGCTTCCTGCTGGCCGGCTATATCCTCGGCTTCCCCGGCGATACGAAGGAATCGATCCTCCACGATATCGAGATCATCAAGCGCGAACTACCGATCGACATCCTCGAATTCTTCATCCTCACGCCCCTCCCGGGCTCTGAGGATCACCGCAAATTGCTCTATTCGGGCCAATGGATGGATCCCGACCTCAACAAATACGATCTCCACCACCGCGTGTCGCACCACCCGAAGATGTCCGACAACGAATGGGAGGACGCCTATCAGGCGGCATGGGATGCCTATTTCACTTGGGACCATATGGAGCGGGTGGCGAAGCGCCACGCCCGGCGCGCCAATGGCAGCCCGAGGCGGGCGCTCCAGTATATGAACGAATTCCGGATGCTCTATTCGCACGAGAAGGTGCACACGCTGGAAGGCGGCGTGATCCGCCGCAAGCGCCGCCGCTCGCGCCGTCCGGGGATAAAGCTGGAAAACCCGCTGATCTTCTATCCGCGCCACTGGACCGACAGCCTGATCAAGATCGCCCGCTATCTGAACGGATTCCGGCGGGAAAAGCAGGTGCTGAAACGCGTTCTCGCCGCGCCGGACCGCTGGGACTATATGGACCTTTCCATATCTCCCCCGGCGGACGATGAGCTGGAAAGCCTCGGCCTGTTCCAGGAAACGCGTGGCGGTGCCGAAGCCGTGGTTCGCGAGACGCGGGTACGGCCGCCCAACGAAACCGCAGCGGCGGCCTGATCGCGCCTCATTGCGAAGCCCTTCGGAGTTGGGCACCACCATCCCCAAGGGAGAGAGGCTGATGCGGAAACTGATCGGAATGCTGGCGGCGGCGCTGTGTGCGCTGGGGGGAAGCGCGGTAATCGCGGGCAACGAGCCGGCGCCCAACTATGTCATGCGCCACCTCGACACCCCGGCGGGCGAGCGCGATCCGGATCTGACCGAACAGGGCCGAAAGGGTGCGCAGGCCGTCATCGCCTGGTTCAAAGGCAAGCCGCTGGCGGCGATCTATGTCAGCGACTTCAAGCGCACCCGACAGACCGCCGGGCCGCTGGCGGTGGAGCGCGGGATCGAACTGACGCTCTACGACCCGCGCGACACCCCTGCCCTCATCGCCCGGGTCAAGGCTGAGAAGGGTCCGGTGCTGATCGTCGGGCACAGCAACACCGTGCCCGATATCGTCGATCAACTGGGCGGCGAGCGGCCTGCGGATCTGGCCCATCCCGATTTCGGCGATGTCTGGGCCGTATCGGGAGGCAAGACCATTCGGGAGAAGCTGACCTATTGAGCGAAATCCGGAACAGCTTTCCGTCGCAATCTTGTCGCTGGAACTACCCCGTCACTTTTCGCTCTGCTAAGAGATTTCGTCCGCGTCACCGGCTTCGGAAAACAGCCGGATCGCGAGGGTGTTTGCAGGAGGAGATTCGCCGATGCGTAAGTTGATTCTGGCCATCGCAGCCGTAACCGCATTTTCCGTCACCGCCGCGCCGGCCGTGGCGCAGGTCACCAAGGGCAAGTCTTCGGGCCGCAAGGCGCAGGAACGCGGCACGCGCGAGATTCCGCGCTGCGCCCGCCCGCTCGGCACCATCGCGATGGTCCCTCCCGAGAACCAGTGGTGGCGCGAGATGAACCTCGGCAGCCCCGAGGCGATCCTGAAGGTCTTCGTCCAGCAGTCGGGCTGCTTCACCCTCGTCAATCGCGGCCGCGCAATGAACAGCCGCGCGATGGAGCGCGCGCTCGCCGATCAGGGCGAACTGCAGCGCGGTTCGAACATGGGCAAGGGCCAAGTCCGCGCCGCGGATTATCTGCTCGAGCCGGACATCGTTTCTGGCAACCGCAATTCCGGCGGGATGAATGTCGGCGGCCTCGTCGGCGGCCTGATCGGCGGCCGCGTCGGCGCGGTGGTCGGCGGCATCAACGTCAAGAAGAAGGAAGCCAACGTCACCCTCTCGATGGTCGATTCGCGCACCACCGAGGAATATGTGGTCGAAGGCTATGCGCGGAAGACCGATATCGGCTGGGGCGCCGGCGGCGGCGCGGGCTGGTGGGGCGGCTTCGGCGCGGCGGGCGCCAGCAGCTACCAGAATACCGAGATTGGCCAGGTGATCGTGCTGGCTTACCTCGACGCGTACATCAAGCTGGTGCAGCAGCTCGGCGGACTTCCCCCCGGCGAATATTGATCGCCCCCCGGGGTTTGAACACGGCGGCGTTTCCTTCGGGAAGCGCCGCCGTTTTCCATTCTAGCCGTTCGCCGCCTCGATCGCCGCGATCGCCGCCTCGTAGCGGGCTTCCGCATCGCCGCTGATCAGGACCCAGGGCACGCCGCGCCGTTCCAGCTCCGCCTTCGACAGATCGAAGAATTTCTGCCGCGCTTCGGCGGAACCGAACATGCGCGTGCCATCCTCGATCCAGGGAAGATCGATGTCGAACAGCAGATAGAGATCGGCCACGCCGTCCCACGCATCGAACCAGGGGTGGCGCTCGCCGAACAGCATGTCGGCCCAAACCGCGGTCATCAGCGGATCGGTATCGAGGATCAGCGGCTCGATCCCCTCGACCAGCAGCATCTGCGTGCCGGCGTCATGGATCTTCGCGATCTCGAGCAAATCTTGCATCGTGAAGTCGATGCCGCGCGCTTCGGCATATTCGCGGCCATATTCGTCGACCACCATCCCACCGAACCGCTCGGCAAGGCGCGGCGCGATGGTCGATTTTCCGGTGCTTTCGGGGCCGTGGAGGCAAATCGTACGCAGGGTCATGCAGCTGTCTTCAACGCACGGCGCCATTCGCGCAAGCCGATGATCGAGAGGATCAGGAACACTACGTAGAGCGCGGCAGTCGCCCACAGCCCCTTCAGCGCGAACAGCGGAATCGCCATCAGGTCCACCACGATCCACAGGATCCAGCTTTCAAGGTTGCGGCGCGACTGGAGGATCTGGGCGGCGACGCTCAACATCGCGATCGCGCCATCCCACCACGGAAAATGCGCGTCGGTGAACGCGTGCATTGCCGCGCCCCATGCCGCCGTCGCCACCAGCGCACCCGCGATCCACGCACCGAAGGCTGGTGGCGGCAGCGTCAGCACCTTCACTTCGCCGGCGTCGGCCCGCGACTTGCTCCAGTTCCACCAGCCATAGAATTGCACGCCGAAGAAGAAGATCTGGAGCAGCGCATCGCTGTAGAGCTGCGCATGGAGGAAGACGAATCCGTACAGCGTCACCATCAGCAGCGCGACGGGGTAGTTCCAGATGCTCCGCCGCACCACGAGGACGATATTCGCCAGCCCGAGCAGCGCCGCGGCCAGCTCGATCGGGGTCATTCCGAACCCGGAGGGAAATGGCGCGAAGGGATCGAAGGGCAGGCTCACGCCGCGCCC
Source organism: Sphingomonas sp. G-3-2-10 (assembly GCF_012927115.1). NCBI lineage: Bacteria > Pseudomonadati > Pseudomonadota > Alphaproteobacteria > Sphingomonadales > Sphingomonadaceae > Sphingomonas > Sphingomonas sp. G-3-2-10. The sequence continues at coordinate 1,533,674 of NZ_JABBFY010000001.1, forward strand.
CTAGCAGCTTCGGCGCATAAGGGTCGAGACGGATTGGGAACAATCCCGACCTGGAGCTTAACACCATCTTCACCACGACGCGGCCATTGGCAAATAATGTCCATTTCGGTTTCATTTTCCGCGCCCGTCATCGCTCAGGCCCTGATCGGGGCCGGCGCGCTGGCTGCGTTCACGGTCACGCCGCCTGCCGAAGGCCGGATGCTGCTGGTGTCTCTGAGCGGAGAAACCGATGCCACCGTCACCGGCTGGGCGATCGATCACGGCCTGCAGATCATCGATCGCGGGCCGGTCGCCGGATCGCTGGTGGTAGCTGGACGCTCGCGCGAGATCATGGGCGCAGCACTTACCCATGGGAAAATCCTGACCGCCGCGCCTGCGGCAGGATGTGGAGCCGGGACCAGGTAATGACGAACGAAGCCACCCTCACCCCCTATCGCCGCAGCGGCGTCCGCCTGCTGGTCGGTCTGTTCTGGGCCGCATGGCTCGGGCTGATCCTGATCGGCTGGGGCCAAGGCAGCGACAAGGTGTTCCTCGCAATGGCGGTCGGGCTCGCCGCGCTGGCGCTGCCGACGATCGGCCTGATCCAGCGGCGCACCGACTCCGCGATGCGGATCGTGATGGGCGTTTCCGCCGCACTGTTCCCCGCGCTGCTGGTCGGGATTCTCGAGGGGCATCCGTGGCAGATGGACATGCACATGTCCTTCTTCGTCAGCATGACCTTGCTGCTGCTGCTGCTCGACTGGCGGCCGATCGTCGCGTGCACCCTGTTGATCGCCGCGCACCATCTGATGACCTTCTACCTCATGCCCGAATGGGTCTTTCCCGGATCGGGATCGCTGACGCGGGTGATGGTCCATGCCGCGCTCGTCACCGGGCAGGCCGCGATCCTCATGTTCATGACGCAGCGCCTTCGCGAACTCATCCTGCGCAGCGAAAATGCCCGCGAAGCGACCGACGCGATGCGTCATGAGGCCGTCGACGCCCAGTCCGCCACGCAGGCCGCGCTCGACGAACTGCGCGCCGCGCAGGCGCTGAGCGACAAGAGGCTGCGCGAACGCCAGGCCGCTGAAGCCGCGCTGGCCGAAGCCACCAGCGAACGCCGCTCGGCGATCGCTTCGGATATCCATACCCGCATCGGCGCGCTCGCCGCCGACCTCCAGAGCGCCGCCGCTTCGCTTTCGGGGCAGGAAGATGCGCTGGAAAACGTCTCCACCCGTCTGCTCAGCGAAGCCCAGGCCCTGCGCCGCGCCAGCGAGAAGTCGCTCAGCAACATGGTCTCCGTCGCCGAAAGCGCCGACCAGCTCTCGCAATCCTCCGCTGAGGCGGGCGGCAATGTCCGCCGCGCGAACACGCTGGTGGTCGAGACCGCCGGCACCGTGGGCGCGCTGGAGCCGCGAATGAACGCGCTGAACGGCGAGATCGAAGGCGCGCGCGGGATCCTCGATCTGGTTTCGTCGATCGCGGCGCAGAGCAACCTGCTCGCGCTCAACGCCACGATCGAGGCGGCACGCGCGGGCGATGCCGGGCTTGGCTTCGGCGTGGTCGCGCACGAGATGAAGCAGATGGCCCAGCGCACCGCGACGGCCACGATCCAGATCGCCGAAAAGCTCGATCATATCGCGGGCGCCGCCGATACCTTCGCCGAAGCCATCGGCCTGACCACCACCCGGATGGACGCGGCCGGCCAGTCGACCATCGCCATTTCCTCGGCGGTCGACCAGCAGCTTCAGGCGCTCTCCGCGATCGCCCGCGCTGCCGAAGCGGTGAAGGAAGACGTCGCCGAAACCGACGCGCGCAGCCGAATGATCGGCGAAGCGGTCGACGAGAATCGCGCAATCGCCGCGCGCGCTTCCGACCTTGCCCGCCTGCTCGACACCCGCGCCCGCGCACTCAGCGACAGTATGGACCGGCTGATCGGGGATTTGCGCGCCGCCTGATCCTTCGCTTGCCCCCGCCGCCGACCGCGCTACGCTGCGTTCAAAGGAACCGGGAGAGCGTATGCGACATATCGCGGTGATCGGATCGGGGCCGGCGGGATATTATACCGCCGAGGCCTGCCAGAAGACCTTCGGCGACGCCGTGCGCGTCGATATCGTCGACCGGCTACCTGTCCCCTATGGCCTGATCCGCACCGGCGTTGCCCCCGATCACCAGTCGATCAAGGGCGTGTCGCGCCGTTACGAGGCGGTGGCGCTGACCGAAAATGTGCGGTTCGTGGGCAATGTTTCGGTCGGCAAGGACGTGTCGATCGAGGAACTTCGCGAGCTGTACGACGCCGTGGTGCTGGCGACCGGCGCTCCGCTCGACCGTCCACTGGAGATTCCGGGGGCGGATCTGCCCGGCGTGGTTGGATCGGCGGCGTTCGTCGGCTGGTATAACGGACATCCCGATTTCGCGGGCCTCGGCCCCGCGCTCCACGGGCCGGGCGCGGTGGTGATCGGCAATGGCAATGTCGCGCTCGACGTGGCGCGGATCCTGTCCAAGACCGAAGCGGAATTCGACGGTTCGGATATCGTCGCGCACGCCCTGACGCTGTTGCGCGCTTCCAAGATCGACACGGTGACGCTTTTGGGACGGCGCGGGCCGCACCAGATCGCGATGACGCCGAAGGAACTGGGCGAGCTGGGCCACCTGACCCGCGCGCAGCCGCTGGTCGACGCGAGCGATTTCCCGCCGCCGGAAGACGACGGCCTGCTCGAACCCGGCCAGCGCAAATCGGTCACGCATCTGCGCGACTTTGCCGGGCGCGAGGAAGATCCGGCGAAATCGGTGCGGATCATATTCGATTTCTTCGCGATGCCGGTCCGGATCGAAGGCAGCGGCAGGGCCGAACGCGTGATCGTCGAGCGCACCGCGCTGGACGCCGCGGGCAACGCCACCGGCACCGGCGAAACCTATGCGATCCCCGCCAGCCTGGTGGTGAGCTGCATCGGCTATCGCACTCCGCCGATCGAAGGGATCCCCTATGACGACCGCGCCGGCCGCTTCGCCAATGACGAGGGCCGCGTGCTCCCCGGTCTGTACGCGGTCGGCTGGGCGCGGCGCGGCCCGACCGGCACGATCGGCACCAACCGCCCCGACGGATTCGCCATCGCCGAAAAGATCGCGGCGGACATCGGCGAAGGCTCGGGCAAGGCGGGCCGCCCCGCCCTCGATTCGCTGCTCGAATCGCGCGGCGTGGACGTGGTGACCTTTCGGGACTGGCAGAAGATCGAGGCTGCCGAGACCGCCGCCGCGCGAGAGGGCGCCCCCCGGGAGAAGTTCACCAGCATCGAGGAAATGCTGGGCGCGCGAGGAACCTGACCGGAGACGCTTGCGCGACACCAAAGGGCTCGTTATAGGCGCGCCTCCAGCAACCGATCTGCCCCCGAAAGGCATCGCGATCGGTACTCCGTCGGGGAGTAGCTCAGCCTGGTAGAGCACTGTCTTCGGGAGGCAGGGGCCGGAGGTTCGAATCCTCTCTTCCCGACCATTTTCCTATATTTTTGGGTTCAGCGAGGCTGAACCCCCGCGGCACCACTCTCCGCAGCGGTTCCAACGATGCTACGCATCGCTGGAACCTTGGGTTGCTCCGCCCGCACCTCCACCCGGCCACCCATAGAATATACTTCCGTTGGGTGGCCGGGTCGGGTGCGAGTTGGGGCCGTTTCGGCGACGCCGAATTCGCTCTAAAGCTACAGCGAAGTGTCCGTCCGCAAGATCATCCACGTCGATATGGACGCCTTCTTCGCTTCGGTGGAGCAGCGCGACGATCCGTCGTTGCGCGGCAAGCCCGTGGCGGTGGGCAGCGCGTCCGGGCGCGGCGTGGTCGCGGCGGCGAGCTACGAGGCGCGCAAGTTCGGGGTGCGTTCGGCAATGCCATCGGTAACGGCGCTGCGGCGCTGCCCGGATCTGATCTTCGTCCCGCACCGATTCGACGTGTATCGATCGGTCTCGCGCCAGATCCGCGAAATCTTCCTCAGCTACACCCCGCTGGTCGAGCCGCTGTCGCTGGACGAAGCCTATCTCGACGTGACCGAGAATCTGCGCGGCCTGCCCTCGGCGACCGAAACTGCGAGCGAGATTCGCGCGCGTATCCACGAAGCGACGGCGCTCACCGCTTCCGCCGGCATTTCGTACAACAAGTTCCTCGCCAAGCTGGCGTCGGACCAGAACAAGCCCAACGGCCAGTTCGTCATCACGCCCGCCGCCGGGCCGGGATTCGTCGCCACCCTGCCCGTCTCGCGCTTTCACGGCATCGGGCCGCGCACGACCGAGAAGATGAACCGGCTGGGCATCCATACCGGCGCGGACCTGCGCGAGCGCGAACTGGGCTATCTCCAGGCGCATTTCGGCAAGGCGGGCGGCTGGTATCACGCCATCTCGCGCGGCGAGGACAATCGCGCCGTGACACCCGACCGGCCGCGCAAATCCTCGGGCTCCGAAACGACGTTCGAGCACGACCTGCTGACGCCCGAACAAGTCGAGCCCCCGATGCTGCGACAAGCCGATTCGGTGTGGGACTGGTGCGAGCGGACCGGCGGGCGCGGGCGGACGGTGACGGTGAAGGCGCGCTATTCCGATTTCCGCATCGTGACGCGCAGCCGGACGCTGGGCGGCCCGGTGAACGACCGCGAGACGATGCATCAGGTGTCGCTGGCGCTGATGCGGACGCTCTACCCGCTGCGCGCGGGGATCCGCCTGATCGGGGTGACGCTGTCGACCTTCGAGGCAGCCGAAGCGCCGGAGAGCTTGCTGGATTTGCTCTGAGGCCGGTTACCGGGCCGGCGCGAATTCGGGCGCGTCGGGCGGGACCGCCGCATTGCGCCAGCGTTCGATGGGCAGGACCTGTGCCTTGCCGTTGCCGTCGTAACCGCGCTTCATCAGCGTCGCGACCTGTTGCGTCGTGCCGCCGATGGTGACGCGGGTGCGGACCCAATAGGTGTTGGATCGGAACGAAGTGCCCCACGGGATCGTCACCTTCTGGTCGGCGAGATCGGCTGGCGTGATATAGCCCCGGCGCTTGCGGATCGCGACCAGCCGTTCAGCCGCCTGCGGATTCTTGAACAGGATCGCCAGCATCTCCTGATCCGCCGCGTTCAGATTGACGGTCGTCGTACCCGGCAGCGCGGTGACGAGCCGTTCCAGCCGCGCCATCATCTCGGGCTCGAGCCCGATAAAGCCGAGCGGGCGCAGATCGGTGACCGGCCCCTGCAAGCGGATAATCTGGACGATGTAATCGATCTGATCCCCGCGCAGCCCGATCTCGCTGCCGATCGTCTGGAACAGGATCAGCGAAGCCGCCTCGCCGGTGCGAACGGCATTGATGTTGAACCGGCCCTCGGCGTCGGAAATGGCGAGATCGAAGGTCCCGCCATCGATCGGAGCGCCGCTTTCGGACAGCTTGCCCCAGGGCTCGCCGGGATGGTCCATCCCCGGCGCGGTCTGGAGATCGCGGCGCAGCGCAACGATCGCCGACAATTCGCCGCCCCGCACCGCCGCCAGCGCCCGCGACGCTTCGCGTGCGCGCAGCCCGCGATCGAGCGCCAGTTCCTCGCGGTTGATCAGCAGCAGCACCATACCCGCCGCGATCGCCACGAACATCAGCACGTTGACGAGGATCATCCCCGTTTCGCCATCGTCGGGCCTGCGGCTCACTGGCCGTCTCCGCGCGTCGGCAGCACCACCACGCGCCGCAACGTACCCGCCGCGCCGCCATTGGGCGGCGGGACCAGTTGCATCTCCACTTCGATCGCCTGAGGCCAGCGATTGACCTCCTGCTCGTTGCGCGGCCAGCTATCGACCCAGCCATCGTCGTAGAAACGCCAGCGCGCCGCGCCGACGCTGGTCAGCAGCTGCTGTTGCGCGCGGCCGACGACACGGGTCAGGACTCCGCCGACCACGGCATATTGCACCTCGACCGCCTGCCCGCCCGTGCCCGGCGCCACGCGGCTGAATTTGACGCCCGCCGCGCCGCCGCTGACCTGACCGACCGCGATCTGATCGAGATCGCTGGTAACGACGAACATCGCGCGCTGAAGCTCGGACAAGCGATCCAGCCGCACCTCGGTCCGCCCCTGAACGTTCATGATGCCTTGAACGAGCGCCAGCCCCGCCGTCGCTATCAGCGCGAACAACCCGAGCGAGATCATCAATTCGATCAGCGTGAAGCCGGACTCGGCCTCACGCACCCTTCCATTCATGCGCCGGAGCTCGTCGCGACCGGTTCGTATCCGTCGGCCCGCGCCACGAGGATCGCGAAGTCGCGCGCGACGCTGCCATCGGTGCGGAAACGGACCGGACCGGTGACGCATTTGAAGCCCTGAGCGTTCAGCAGGCCCTGCGGCGTGATCGTACCGCCGTTGCGCAGCGAATTGGCGATGCCCGCCGCGTCATAGGCCAATGCCGAGATCGCCCCCGGATCGCCGCCGACGCGCGCCGAAAATTCGCTGGCGAAGGTACCGAACGCAGCCGGATCGGGGCTGGCGAGCCATGCCCCTTCGAGTACCGTGAGCGCGCTCGGCCGATGATCGAGCGCCTGCAACGTGCCGAGCAGCTGGACGCCGCTGTCCTTCAGCGCACGGGCGGCAGAGAGCATGGCTTCGCTGTTACCCGGCAGCAGCACCGCATCGGGCACGTCCCCGGCATCGGGAAGCGGCGCGCCCGGACGAACCTCGAGCGAGCGGACGGTGATGCCCAGTTCGCCTTCCATCCGGCTGGCGGCCAGCGCGGCGGCGGACGACCAGGGACTGTGATCGTCGATCACCACGACGCTCTTCACCCCGCGCGTGCGGGCATAGCGCAGGATCGCGCTGGTCACCTGCGCGGCGGTGATGCCGAAGATCCAGGTGTTCGGCCCCTTGAGCACCGAATCGTTGCTGAACGCGATGATCGGCACGCGCCCGGCCACGGTCGAGGTCACGGCGGGCACCTCCTCGGCCAGCAACGGCCCGAGAATCAGCGCCGGCGGCTTCTTCAGCGCCAGCGTGGCGGCGGAGGCGGCGCCGGCGGCGGTCCCCTGCGTGTCATAGGCCTGCACGAAGGCGCTGTTTTCCGCGAGCAACGCCGCCGAGCGCATGCTAAGGCCCAGCCGCGCTCGCGGCCCCGTGAGCGGCACCAGCAGCGCGATGGGACGTTTGTCCTTCTTCGCGGCCTGCGACGACTGAGCGAACGAAGGAAGAGCGACCGATGCCGCTGACGCGACCAATCCGGCTTGGACGAGCCTCAGCAGCTCCCGGCGTTTCAGTTCTGGATGAGGCACTGGTGACGACTCCGGATGCGCGAAACGACGCCCGGCGGCGTCTTATCCGGTTCGCCGCGCTGGGCATAGCCGCTTATGCCGTGGCGATGATCGCGACGATCCCCGCCAGCGCGGTGCTGAAGAACCGCCCGTGGCGCGCGGGCATTTCGGGCACGGTGTGGAACGGCGAAGTCGGCATCACCGGCGGCGGACAGGCCGAATGGCGCTGGGCGCCGCTGCGTTCGATCGCCGGTCTAGGCTATGCTGCCGACTGGAAGCTGCGCGGACCGGACACCGAACTGGGCGGGCGCGCGATCGCGGGCTTCACCAGCGTGGTACTCGACAAGGTCAGCGGATCGGCCAACGCCGGGCTGATCTCGGTACTGCGCCCCAATTTGCCCTTCACCTGCGACATGATCGCGCAGATCGAGATGGAGCGGATGGAGATGGGCGGATCGGGCCAGATGATGCAGGCCCGCGTGCTGAGCGATCCCGGCAGCTGCGGGATGCGCGGCATGGCAGCGGCGCGGACCCAGGTTCCCGCGCTGCTGTTCACCGCGGAGAAGACCGGCAACGCCACCCGCATCCGCCTCGCCCCCGCAACCCAGCGGATGAAGACGCTGATCGAGGGGACGCTGAGCCCGACCGGGCAGCTGGAGCTGACGCTAACGCCGGAAGGCGCGCAGATGCTGCCCTTCCTGCCTCTCCCGCCGGGGCAGCCGTTCCGCACGACGCTTTAGCATTTGATCCACTGACGTGGATGCGGCACCAGCCCGCTCCCCCACCCGGCCACCCATAGAATACTCTGTCGTTGGGTGGCCGGGTGGGAGAGCGGGCTGTGCCGCTTCGGTTTCAGCTCCGCTGAAACCGAAAACACGCCCTCAGACCCCGACGAGATTGTTGAGGTTGATGATCGGCAGCAGGATCGAAAGCACCATCGTCAGCACCAACCCGCCCATGATGAGCAGCACCAACGGCTCGACCAAGGCGACGAGCGCGGTGACCAGCGCGTCGAGTTCGCGTTCGAGCTCCTGAGCGGCACGGCCCAGCGCGGGCGCGAGCTTGCCCGAGCTTTCGCCCGACGCGACGATCGCGACCAGCATCGTCGGGAACACGCCCGCCTCGGCCATCGCCGCGCGCAGGCTCACGCCCTCGCGCACGCGCTGCGCCACGCCAAGCGCGCGGTCGCGGACCCAGTGATTGGGGGTGACGGCGGCGGCGGCATGGATCGCCTCGACCAGCGGCACGGCGCTGCCGACCAGAGTGGCAAGGCTGCCGGCGAAGCGCGCCGCGTTGAGCTGGCGGCTGAAGCGGCGTATTGGGCGGCGTTCGGTGAAGGCCCGGTGCATCCGCAGCTTGTTTGCGGGGACGCGGCGCCAGCGCTCGAAGATCAGCAGTAGCACGGCGATGCCGAGCAGCATCCAGAGGCCGAAATTCTGGAGGAAGCTGCTCACCGCGATCAGCATCTGAGTGAGGAACGGCAGGTCCGCGCCGCGCGAGACGAACACCTTCACGATGTCCGGCACGACATAGACCATCAGCAGCACCATCATGCCGAACGACACCAAGGCGAGCAGCGCAGGATAGAGCAAGGCGAGCTGGAGCTTCTGGCCGTTGGCCTGGCGGTTCTCGACGAATTCGGCGAGGTGGCCGAGCACGTCGGGGAGCTTGCCCGAGCTTTCGCCGGCCGCGACCGAGGCGCGGTAGAATTCGGGGAAGGCCTTGGGATGCTGGCCGAGCGCGGTGGCGAAGCTGCGTCCGTCGAGGATCGCGCCGCGCACTTCGAGCAACACGGTGCTGACCTGCGCCTGTTCGGACTGGGTGGCGACGAGGCGAAGCGATTCCTCGATCGAGATGTCCGATCCGACCAGCGTGGAGATCTGGCGCGTGACAGTGGCGAGCTGGCGCGCGTTGATGCCGCGGCGCAGGCTGGGGATGGTGATAGATCCGAACGAACGGCCGCCTTCGCTCGCGGGCTCGACTGAGAGCGGGAGGAGCGATTGTTCGCGCAGCATCGCGCGCGCGGCGGCGGGCGACGAGGCTTCGATGATGCCTTTCTTCGCGGCGCCGGACTTGTCGGCTGCGCGGTAGGAGAATGCGGGCATATCTAAAATCCTCCCCGAGCTTGCTCGGGGAGGAATGGGACTGCGCTTTTCACGCCTCGTCCCTCACCACGCGGGCGACTTCTTCGACGGTGGTCACGCCGGCGCGGACCTTGGCGATGCCATCGTCGAGCAGGCTGGGATTGTCTTTGCGCGCCGCCTGTTCGAGTTCGGCTTCGGATGCGCCGTCATGGATCATCTTCTGGAACTTCTCGTCGACCGCGACGACTTCGTAGAGGCCGGCGCGGCCGCGATAGCCTTCCTGATGGCAGTCGTCGCAGCCGACCGCGCGCCACAGTTTCTTGCCAGGCTTGATCGCGCCGCCGAGCAGGAGCGTATCCGCTTCGCTCGCAGTGTCTTCACGGCGGCAGCTGGGGCACAGCTTGCGCACGAGGCGCTGGGCGCACAGACCGACGACCATCGGGGCGAGCAGGTAACGCTCCACGCCCATGTCGATCATGCGCGTGACCGAGCCGACCGCGCTGTTGGTGTGCAGCGTCGAGAGCACGAAATGGCCGGTCATCGACGATCGCACCGCGACCTGCGCGGTTTCCTGATCGCGGATTTCGCCGACCATGATGACGTCCGGGTCCTGACGCAGAATGGCGCGAAGGCCGCGCGCGAAGGTCAGGTCGGTGCGAGGATTGACCTGGGTCTGGCCGATGCCGGGCAGTTCGTATTCGATGGGATCTTCCACCGTCATGATATTACGCTTGCGGTCGTTGAGACGGTTGAGCGCGGCGTAGAGCGTGGTCGTCTTGCCCGAACCGGTCGGGCCCGTGACCAGCAGCATCCCGTGCGGGCGTTCGAGCAGCCGGGTGAACACATTGCGGTCGCGCTCGCTCATGCCGAGCACCTCCATGTCGAGGCGAAGCGAGCCCTTTTCGAGCAAACGCATTACCACCCGCTCGCCATGCTGGGTCGGGATGGTCGAGACGCGGGCGTCGACGTCGTGCCCGCCGATGCGCAGGGTCACGCGGCCGTCCTGGGGCACGCGGCGCTCGGCGATGTCGAGCTTGGCCATCACCTTGATACGGCTGACCAGCAGCGGCGCGAGCGCGCGGGGCGGCTCGAGCATGTCGCGCAGCACGCCATCGATGCGGAAGCGGACCACGAGCCGCTTTTCCTGCGTCTCGACATGCACGTCCGACGCGCCTTCCTTCACCGCTTCGAGCATCAGCGCGTTGATCAGACGGATGACGGGGCTGTCGTCGCGATTGTCGAGCAGATCGTCGACCGCCGCGGCATCGTTGGCGAGCGCGGCGAGATCGAGATCGCCCATGTCGAGCTCGGCGGCCGCGCCCGCACTGCCGCTATAGACGGTGCTGAGTGCGGCATCGAATTCGGCGTCGGATACCGGCACGAACACCGCGTCCGGAGCGATCCGCCGTACTTCGAGCAACGCATCGAGGGTGACGCCCGGGCGATGCAGGCACGACATGCCGGCCGCGTCGGGACGCATCAGCACGCCGTTGCGGCGCGCATAGCTATAAGGCAGAGAAGCCGGGACGTCCTCGGTCAGAATCAGCGTTTCGTTCATCGCGTGAGTTCCACGGTTGCGCTGACGCGGCCCGGCGCGGCCAGCCGCTTCAACGACACGCGACTGACCTTGAATTTGGTGGTCGCGCCGACATCGGCGAGCCACGATATCACTGCGTCATACGGCGCATCGGCGACGGTTGCGCGCATGCCGTTCGAAGTCGGCTCGACCGCAGGCGTCACGCCGAACGCAGCGCCCGAGGCAATAATGGCTTGATCGGGCCGCCCGAAGCGCGCCTGAGGCTGGGCGCCTTGCGGCTGGAGTGTGCCCGCCGCGCGGATGCGGGCGTTGAGCGTCTCATAGGTGCGGATGTCCGCGAACGCCTTCGCCCGGGCATTCTGAAGCGGCATGACGATGCCGTAGAGCAGCACGACGCCGCCGATCAGCACCGCCATAACCGAAAACAGGATGCGTTCGCGTGGGCTGCGCGCGTTCCACCATGCGTCGAAGCGGGCGATCGCGGATTCGAGGCCGGTGCGCTGGATGATACGGACGATCATGCGGCACCTGCCGAGATGCGGATCGCGCCATCGGGCGATTCGGTGACGGTCGCCTTGATCCTCGCCCCTTCCAGCGCGCCGCGGATGCGCGCAGCGAGGCCGGGCTGACCATCGATATCCATCACCAGAGTCTCCGCCTGAAATTCCAGCGCACGGGCATTGATCGCGCCAACCGGTGCCAGTGCGGCCGAGATGCGGCTAACCAGCGGCATGAAGGTCTGCGGCACGCCGCCTCCCCCCCCACCCACGGGCAGTAATGCCGCGACGCTGGTGGCGAGATCGCCCTGAAGCGCCATGCCAGGCGCGGTCTGCTGGACAAGTGCGCGGGTATCGGCTTCGCGGCGATCGGCGATGATCCGCAGCGCGACCGTATCGGCCAGCAGGATCGCGGCATGGGCAGTTGCCCCGATTCCGACGATCCATGCGGCGCGGCGCCACGCGTTGGAGAGCCCCGCCCGCCGCCGCGCATAAATGCCCTGCCGCAGATCGATCGGGGGATTGCGCACGCGTTCGGACAACGGCTTCGAATCGATCTGCACGCCCGCGATCGGCACTTCGGCCGGGCCGTGCTGGTTCCACGCCATCACCGGCGGCTGGCCCGCGGCTTGCCACGCGGTCGCGAAGATCAGCGCGTCACAGGCGAACCCCGCGCCGTCATGCGAGCGCACCAGCACCCGGCCACGCTGCGAATCGGCCATCCACGCCGATTCCAGCTCGGCGACGGGAAGGGTCAGCGCATCGGGCACCATCGCGGCATGGCCCAGCCCCACGAATTCGGCCTCCGCGATCCATCGCAGCATCGTCTCGTGACGCACCACCGCGACCAGATAGCGTTTCGGAGAAATCTCCGCGCCGATCGCCAGGTGCACCGATTCGACCGGCTCGGCGATGCGGTCCTCGATCGCGAAAGGCAGCGCTTCCAGCCGCTTCGCCCGACTCGACAGCGGCAGATCGACCGCCAGCAGCAAAGCCTGCTCGGTGGGGACCAGCAAGGTTGCGGGTCCCTCCGGCTCGTTTATGATCGGTCCGCCGGCGGCGAGCGTCCATACGCCCCCTGCACGAGGGTCCGAGCCCGGCTCGACTGTAACATTGCTTTCATGGACAGAACGCATGGGACTGCGATGCGCATAGATTTACGACAGTTCAAGGACAGCGTGACATCGCACGGCGATATCCGCAAGCAGGTGCCCCATTCGGAAGCGGGTCTGACGCTGATCGAAATGATGATCGTGCTGGTCATCATCGCGGTCGTCGCGGGCCTGATCACGATGAATGTGATTGACCGGCCGGATCAGGCGAAGGTCACGACCGCCAGCACAAATATCAAGACCCTGTCGGGCGCGCTGGCGCTCTACCGGATCGACAATGGCGATTATCCCACCACCGACCAGGGCCTGAAGGCGCTGGCGGTGCAGCCGACCCCCGCCCCATCGGCATGGCGGCCCTATGTGCAGGAAATGCCCAAGGATCCGTGGGGCAATGACTTCGTCTATGTCAACGAAGGCGGCGCGTTCACGATCACCTCGCTGGGCAAGGATGGCAAGCCGGGCGGCGAAGGCATAAACGCCGATATCAGCGGCAAGGGCCAGTAACGCGCGTGCCGGGGGGCCGCTCCATCAGAACGGCTTCGCAGGCCGGCTTCACGCTGATCGAGATGATCATCGTGCTCGCCATCGTCGCGGTGGCGGCGGGCGTCGTGACGCTCAGCGTCGGCGGCGTCTCGCGTCCCCCGTCGGTGGAAGCCGAGGCACGGCGGCTGGCGACCCGGCTGCAGACGGCGTCGGACGACGCGATGCTGGGCGACCGGATCGTGGCGCTGACCATCACCGAGGACGGCTATGGTTTCGCGACGCTGGGCGAAGGCGGACAGATGATCCCGCGCACCGACAAGGCGCTCTCCTTTCACCAGCTTCCCGCCGGCATGGTAATGACGCTGAGCGCCAAGCCGCCGGTGATGCTGGGCGCGGACGGCACCGGCCAGCCGGTGAGCGCGACGATCGAGAGCGGGAAGCAGCGCTGGCTCATCCTCTATGACGGCATGACCGTCAGCGTGCGCAAGGCACAGGCCAGATCGTGAAGGAAGAAGGTTTCTCGCTGATCGAGGCGCTGGTGGCGCTCGCGGTGCTGGCGATCGCGTCGGTCGGGCTGATGCGCGCGGTCGAATCGCATATCGATTCGACGCGCAGCCTCGAACGCCGCGCCACCGCGATGTGGATCGCCGAGAACCGCCTCGCCGAACTCGAACTGCGCAGCGGCGTCAGCGAAGCGCAGCCGGTCGAGATGCTCGGCCAGCAATGGCGCGTGGCGGTCACCCGCACCCGCACCGACGACGCCGAAATCCACAAGGTCCGCATTCAGGTGTTTCAGGGCAACGAGAACGCGGCGCTTGCAACGCTCGACGGGTTCGTGGACGGGAGGCGCGGATGAACCTGCTCAGCCTTACCCCGCGCCAGACGCGCACCGCGCTCGATCTGCTTACCGGGGCTGTGGTGGTTTCGGTCGCCTGGGCGCTTGCCGGGCTGACCTGGCGCATTGCAGGCCATGCCGGCACCGGCGCGATCATGGCGCCTTCGGGCAATAGCGCGCCGGGCGGCGTGCCGAACATCGCGCCGGTCCTCGCCCTCACGCCGTTCGGCAAGGCGACGGTGAGTGAAGCAGGCCAGCGGACCGCGCTGCCGCTCACCCTGCTCGGTATCGTCGCATCGGACGAACCCAGCCTGTCGACCGCCTTCATCAGCGTCAGCGGCGAAACCGCCGCGCCTTTCCATATCGGCGATGCCGTGGGCGGTGCGAAGATCGAAGGAATCACGCGCGACCGCGTGATCCTCTCCAATGGCGGCGCGACCGAATATCTCGCTTTCCCCGATCCCAACGCGCCGCCCGCAGTGGGTGACGGCGGGATCGGCGTGCCCGGTGCCCCGGCGCCCAATGCACCCGCGACCGGCGCGCCCGGCACCGTGCCACCGGCGCCCAAGGCCGCGCCGAACATGCTCGATGGGCCGCGCGGCGCGCCGGCGCCTGGCGCCGCCGCATCGACCGCGGCGATTCTCCAGCGTTTCAACGCCACGCCCGTGGATGGCGGCTATCGCATCGGCAGCGGTGCAGTTCCCGGCCTGCAATCGGGCGACGTGCTGATGTCGGTCAACGGAACGCCGCTGAGCGATCCCACCGCGGCCGGCGCCGCCTTCACTGCCGCGCAGGGCTCTGGCTCCGCCACCGTACAGATCATGCGGGACGGGAAGCGAATGACGCTGACCGTTCCGCTCAAGTAAAGAGAAGCCCGTGAAAGCGATTCGCCCCAGCCTGGCCGCCCTCGCACTTGCTGCGATCGCGCTCGATTCGACTGCGGCCCTGGCCCAGTCCGCGCCGCCTCCGGGTACGCGGGGCGCCGATGTGGTGATCAACATGCGCGGCGTGGAAATCGCCGACGTGTCCGATCAAGTCTCGCGCATTACCGGGCGCACGCTGATCCTCGATCCGGCGGTGAAGGGTCCGGTGACGGTCACTTCCGCCACGCCGCTGACGCCCGATGGCGTGTGGGAACTCTATCAGTCGGTGCTGCGCGCCAACGGCTTTGCCGCGATCCGTTCGGGCCGGGCATGGCGCATCGTGCCCGCCGCCAATGCGGTGCGCGAAGGCGGGGTGCCGACGCGCGGCGCATCGGGTCAGGCGCTGGTGACGCGGATGGTGCGACTGACCAACGTGCCGTCGGCCGAAGTCGCGCGGGTCGTGCGACCGCTGGTTGCGACCTTCGGCAGCGTCGAGCCGCTGACCAATCCCAACGCGATCGTCGTCACCGATTATGCCGATAACGTTCGCCGTATCGAAGCGATCGCGCGGCAGCTCGACGCCGGCGGCGGATCGACCTTCGCGATGATCACGCTGCGCAATGGCAATGCCCCGGACGTGGCGCAGACGCTGACCACCGTGCTGGGCGATGCGGTGCGCGTCGCATCCGACACGCGCAGCAACACCGTGATCGTGCGCGGTACGCCGTCTTCGGTGGCCGAGGCGCGTAAAATCGCCGCTTCGCTCGACCAGCCGGGGGGGGCGACGCCGATCACCCGCATGTTCCGCCTGAGCTTCGCCGATTCCGAAGCGGTGACCAACGTGCTGCGCGGCATCCTGGGTCAGCAGGAATCGGTCAGCAATCCGGTCGCGCGGTCGCTGGGTCAGGGCAGCCGCCTGTCGCAGAGCGGGCGCAACAACCGTACGTCGCCGATCAACACGCTGGCGACCAACAACGCCAATTCGAACACCGCCAACGCCGCCATCGCCGGCGGCGCGCTGGCCGGGCCGCAGCAGCAGACGCCCGCGAGCGGCGGAAGCTCACAGGACAGCAGCAGCGCGCAGGGCTTCTCCACCCCCGACCTCACGATCCAGCCAGCGCCTGAGCTCAACGCGATCGTGGTGCGCGGCACACCTTCGGCCATCGCGTCCATCGAGCCGCTGATCACCGATCTCGACGTGCGGCGTCCGCAGGTCATGATCGAAGCCGCAATCGCCGAAATCACCGGCGACGATGCGGAACAGCTCGGCATCCAGCTGGGCGGCGGCGCGGCGGCGCTGGGGCTGCGCACGGGCGCGGGCACCTCGTACACCAACGGCAGCGGCCCTTCTCTCGGCGCGATCCTGACCGTGCTCGGCGTGCCCGCCGGCAAGCTGCTGGGCGAAGGCCTGACCGCGAACATCAACGTCACCGACAATTTCTCGATCCTGGTCCAGGCGCTGGGCGTCTCGACCAAGTCGAACCTGCTCTCGGTCCCGCAAGTCACCGTCCTCGACAATTCGCCGGCCGAGATCATCGTCGGCCAGAATGTGCCTTTCGTGACCGGATCGATCCTGACCGACAGCAATTCGGTGACGCCCTATACCACGATCGAGCGGCAGGATGTCGGCATCACCCTGCGCGTGATCCCGCGGATCAACGCGGGCGACACGGTGCGGCTGGAGATCAGCCAGGAAGCCTCGTCGATCGCGACCGGGCTTTCGGTGCAGGCCTCGGACCTGATCACCAATACCCGGACGATCAACACCACGGTGCTGGCCGACAATGGCCAGACGATCGTGTTGGGCGGCCTCGTTTCCGACGATTATCTGGAAGCCAAGCGGCAGGTGCCAATCCTGGGCGATATCCCGCTGGTGGGCGAACTGTTTCGCAGCCGTCGCGAGTCGCGGACCAAGCGCACGCTCTTCATCTTCCTGCGCCCGACGATCATCCGCGACAGCGACGACGCCAATGCGGTGACGTCGAGCCGCTATTCGCGGCTTCGCGCCGACGAGATGGATCAAGGCCGTAACAACAGCCTGTTGCTGAAGCCGCGCGCACCGCGGCTGACGGTGGAGATCGACGGGATCTACTGAAGCGCGTCGGCAGGCGCATCTGACGAGGGCAGCGGCACCCGCACGCGCTGTGCCCCGCGGGTGAAATAGCCAGCGTCGATCGACAGGCTTTCCAGTTTCCACCCATCGACGCTGGCGCCGACCGCCAGCGTGCGGCTGGTGCCGTCGGCGGTGCGGACCAGCGCCACCGCATCCTGATCGAGACGGCCGACGATGCCGATAAGCGCGGGCGCATCCTGCGGCGCGCTTTCGTCGGCCGCCGCCGGAGAGGAGCCGAACAGCGTGCGCTCGAATGCCGAGGACAGTGCAGGCTGCGGCGGCGGGGCGATCGGCTGCTGCGTGGCGGCGGGCGCATCCGCGACGGGCTGCGCGCCGGGTTGGAGCAGCGCCAACGGCATCGCGACCGCCACGGCACCGGACACGCCAAGCGCGATCAGGTCGCGGCGGTCGATCATTTCCTCACAGCCACGGCTTCGCCGGTCAGGCGTACTCCGCCTTCGATCGCTACCAGTTTCCAGCCACGCAGCCGGACGAGCGGCGTTTCGCGCTCCAGCGCGTCGGCCAGCGCGATCACGGCCTTTTCCGGCCCCGAGATGCGGAAGCGTATCGCGATCAGGCTGGTGCCCGAGGGCGGCGAGGCTTCCTCGACCAATACCCCGCCATTTCGCGCGAGTTCGCGGATGCGCAGCGCGAGTGCGGCGGGCTCGGGCAGCGCCTGCCCTTGCACCACCATTACGGTGCGATTGGTCTCCGGAGCAGCGACGGCGGCGGCCAGTTTGGTCCGTTCGCTGCGCGCGGCGGAGATGTCGCCCAACGCGTTTCCGGCGATGGGTGCGAGCAGCGCCATTGCGGCGAGCCCCGCAGCGATGCCCCAGCCGAGCGGCGACAGCTTCATCGCGCGCGCTCCCGGAAGGTGACCACCATCATCACATCGACCTGACGCTGGCCCGCATCGCGCAGGCCCGCCAGCGCCGGTTCGCGGCGGATCGCGGCGCGGATGCGATCGGGATCGGGGGTGCTGATTTCGACTTCGAGCAAGCCGGCCTGATTGCGCTCGATCCGCTGGACCGATGCCTCGGGCGGCAAGGCGCGCGCAAGGGCATCGGCCACCTGCCCCAGCCCCGGCCGCCGCAGTAGCGCGATCAGTTCCGCACGATCGGACGCAGCGGCCTTTGCCGCCGCGATCCGGGGGGCGAGTTTCTTGTCGAGCTGAGCGGCATCGGCCCGCGCATTCCCAGCGATGATCTTTGCACCGATGATCGTCGCCAGAGGCCCGGCGGCGAGCAGCAGCGCGACGCCCGCCGGGACCATCCAGCGGCGCGGCTCGAACGGCGCGGCGGGCCGATCGCGCCATGCGACTTCCCAGCCGCGCACGCTCGCGGCCAATCGCCCCGTCAGGCTGTCACCGGATTGCTGATCGCTCATCTTCGCCGCCGCTGGCGCAAAGCGACGCCCAAGGCAAGCCGTCATCGACCCGACGCAAAGCTGTCATCGCCGCGACACCGCCACTGCATCACCGCGCAATGTCCACCTCTCAGGAGCGGCTCGATCCGAGCGCAAATGACTCGGCCGCGAAACGAAGGGGTTCCCATGACCGATACGAACTTCGGCTACACCGATGGTGACGTCGACACCAACCTGAGCACCACGCCGTCGATCAACGACATGATCGAGACCCGCTATTCGCGCCGCCGCATGCTGCGCAACGGCGGCATCGCCACCGCGACCGCCGTGTTCGGCGGATCGGTGCTCGCCGCGTGCGACAATAGCGATTTCGAACCGCACGTCCCCCCCAGCGTCAACGCCGGTTCGTCGGGCGCCACCAGCTCGGGCCGCGTCGTCACGCTGACCGGCACCAACAGCGCCACCACTGGCGGCGCGGTCGCATGGGTCCAGACCTCCGGCCCGACCGTCACGCTGAGCAGCCCCAATTCGCTGACCACCACCTTCCTCGCCCCCAGCGTCGCGACCACGACCAACCTGGTGTTCCAGTTCACCGGCGCGGATTCGACCGGCGCGAACACCAGCACGACGACGACCGTCGCCGTCAGCCCGGCCGCGCTCGGCTTCACCGCCGTCGCGAAGAACAAGAACGACGTCGTCACCGTGCCCGCCGGCTACACCGTGCAGATCGGCACGCGCCTCGGCGATCCGATCGCATCGGGCGTCGCCGCCTATGGCAACACCGGCACCGACACAAACTTCGCCCAGCGCGTCGGCGATCATGGCGATGCGCTCTATTGGTACGGCCTGAACGCCGCAGGCGCCCGCGACGACAACAGCTCGACGCGCGGCCTGCTCGTCCAGAACTACGAGAACATCAACCAGCAGTATCTCCATACCGCCGGCGCCACCTCGCCGGGCGGCATGCGCCCCGAGAGCGAAGCGATCAAGGAGATCGAGTGCCACGGCGTCGGCATCGTCGAATTCGTCGAAGGTGCGGGCCGTGCATGGGCCTATGTCCAGGGCAGCAGCTTCAACCGCCGCATCACGCCCAACACCCCGACCGTGTTCAACGGTCCGGTGCGCGGCAGCGATCTGATCAAGACGCCGCACTCGCCCGCCGGCACCGATGGCCGCGGCACGATCAACAATTGCGCCAACGGCATCACGCCCTGGGGCACGAACCTGACCTGCGAAGAGAATTGGGCCGGCTATTTCCGCCGTTCGGGCGACAATGCCGCCCGCACCGCCAAGGAGCTGACCGCCCTGTCGCGCTATGGCGTGACCAGCGGTTCGGGTAGCTATGGCTGGTCGACGGTGGTTCCGGCCGATGCGTCGAACACCATTTTCCGCCGCTGGGATGCCCGCGCTACGGTGGGCGGCACCGCCACCACCGACTACCGCAACGAGCCGAACCAGTTCGGGTGGGTGGTCGAGATCGATCCGTACAGCCCCTCGGCCGCGCCGCGCAAGCGCACGGCCCTTGGCCGTCTGGGTCATGAAGGCGCATGGCCGGGCAACTTCGTCGCCGGCCGCAAGCCGGCCTGGTACATGGGCGACGATTCGCGCCGCGAATATCTCTATAAGTTCGTATCGAACACCGCCTGGGTCGCCAACGACGCCAGCAACGCCAACCGTCTGGCGATGGGCGACAAGTACCTCGACGCCGGCACGCTCTATGTGGCGAAGTTCAATGCCGACGGCACCGGCCAGTGGGTCGCTTTGGTGTTCGGCCAGAACAACATCACCGCCGCCAACCCGACCTATCCGTTCGCCGATCAGGCCGACGTTCTGATCAACGCCCGCCTCGCCGCGGACGCTGCCGGCGCCACGCCGATGGATCGTCCGGAATGGACCGCGGTGAATCCGGTGACCGGCGAGGTGTACCTCACCCTCACCAACAACAACGCCACGCTGCGTCCGCTGAACGACACCAACGCCGCCAATCCGCGCCACTATAACGACGTGAAGGCCGGGGCGAACCAGTTCGGCAACCCCAACGGTCACATCATCCGCCTGCGCGAAAATGGCGACACGACCGAAGCGCTGGCCTTTACCTGGGACATCTATCTGTTCGGTGCGGGTTCGGACCTCGATCCGGCCAACATCAATCTTTCGGGTCTCACTGCCGACAACGACTTCTCGTCGCCGGACGGCCTGTGGTTCGGCCGCCCGCAGAACGCGTCGGGCCTGGTCAAGCCGCTGCTGTGGATCCAGACCGATGATGGCGCCTATACCGACGTCACCAACTGCATGATGCTTGCGGCGATGCCGGGCGGTGTCAACGACGGCGCGACCAAGACGATCACCAACACCGGTGCAGGCGGCACCACGGCGACGCAGGCGACCCGCGTGGGTGCGCCCGCAACGGCTTCGACGCTGCGCCGCTTCCTCGTCGGTCCGGTGCAGAGCGAGATCACCGGTGTCGACTCGACCCCGGATGGCCGCACGCTGTTCGTCGGCATCCAGCATCCGGGCGAAGAAGGCACCCCCGCCGCGCCCAGCAGCCACTGGCCGGACAGCCAGGCGACCGGCACCGCCGGCGCCACGGTGCGCCCGCGCTCGGCGGTTGTCATCATCACCAAGAATGACGGCGGAATCGTCGCGCTCTGATGATCCTGCGCCCCGAGGGACCCTTTAAGCCCCGGGGCGTTCAGGCCTCTGCAGGAGAGGGAATCGGAAAAGGGGCAGGCCGCGTCCTCGGCCTGCCCCTTTTCTTTGTTTCTATCTCCCGCCTTCCCGGGAGAGGGTTATCATCAGTCGGCGCGGCTCATCACCAGCACGGTGCCGTCGGGCTTTACGCTGAGGATGTGGCTCTTTCCGTCCTTGCAGTCTGAGCGCCAGGCCGGGAGGCCCTGCACGTCCTTGACGCGTTCGGACTTGATCACGCCGTCGCAGCGGAAGCCCGCGTCCATGATCGCGCGGACGAACGCCTGATCGCGCTGATAGTCGGGGGCGGCGAGGATCGCGGCCAGCGCATTGTCCGGCGCGACTCCGTTGTCCAGCTCATTGCCTTCGCCATCGCCTTCGTCCGGCGGCAGCACGACATTGCCGGCGGTGTCGTTGGCCACGACGACGATATTATTCTCCGCCGCCGGGGTGCAACCGGCCAGCGCGATCGCCGCCACCGCGACGCCAATCCAGACCTTGCTCATATCCGTCTCCTTTCGCGGCTCAATGCGCCGCATCACCTCTCCGTTCCCTCAGCGCTCATAGGCCTTGGGCAGCGCCTTTTCCTTCGGATCCCAATAGCGATCGCGCAGGCGGGTCTGGCGATTGGACAAGGGCTGTTCGACGCCGTCGATGATCACGGTCAAGGCAGCCGTGCCCAGTTCGAGCGGATCGCCGTCCCAGATTACCACGTCGCCGCGGCGGCCGGGGCGCAGCGAGCCATAGTCCCCGCCCAGCCCCATCGCCTCGGCCGGCTTCGAGCTGATCGCGGCGAAAGCGTCGTTCCAGTTCAGCCCGCTGGCGCCGGGAATACGGTTCAGCGCCACCAGATTGCCGGCATATTGCTTCACCAGCCGCGCCTGGCGCGCATCCTCGTCGTTGATCATGCCGATGCCGACCAGCACGCCGGCCGCCTTCATACGCCCGATGTTCGACTGGGTGGCCGCAAGCGATTCGAACGAGGAAGGCAGATCGGCGAGCGCGGTGGCGATCACGGGAACGTTGGCCGCCGCGATCTCGCGCGCCACGGTCCAGCCTTCGGTCACGCCGACCAGCACGATACGCAGCGACGGCATCTCGCGCTTCAGGTCGAGGATCACGAGAATGTCGGACGCGCGTTCGACATGGACCAGCAGCGGCACCCGCCCGGTGATCACCGGCACCAGCGCATCGGCATCGGCGCGGGTCAGGAAAGCTTCCTTGCCGCGATCGATGTAGCGGCCCGGATTGCGGGAATAGTCGCGCGCCTCGAACAGCGCGTTGCGTAGCGTCGCGATCGCCGCCGAGCGGCTGCCGCCGGCTTCGCCCGCACCACTCTCGCCATATTCGAGGAACTGGAAGGCGCGCGGCTGGCTGACCGCGCTCATGTCCGCGCCCAGATCGATGATTGCGCCCTGCCCGCGGAAGATAGAGCTGGAATTGTCCGGAGCGACCACCGCGCGAGTGACGCCCTCGGCGCGGTTGAGCGCGATCGGGGTGCTGCGCGGATTGACCGCGGGCGACACGTCGAGCGCGGCGTTGAAGGGCGAGCTGCCCGAATTGGCGTCGTTGGTCTCGTCGACCGCATCAACCTCCACGATGCCGAGGCGCGAGAAGCCGGCGAAGATGCCCGGCGAGACCCATTTGCCCTGCGCGTCGATCACGCGGACCCCCGAAGGCACGGCGACGCCCGAACCGGCCGCGACGACGCGACCGTTACGGATGACGACGGTGCCGCCCTCGACCGGTGCGGTGCCGTCGCCGATGACCAGCTTTGCATTGGTGATCGCGACGTCTTGCGCAAGCACGGGCGTGGCGAAGGCGATGGCCGCCGCGGCGGCGCCCAGAAGGAGCTTCTTCATCACTTCACGTCCCCTTCGCCCGGCTGGCCCAGTTCGAAATCGGATACCGGCCGCAATTTCGGATTGTTCGCGTCGTAGAGCAGCGCGCCGTCGACCCAGACCATCTGCGGCCGGGTGTAAACGCTGAACGGATTGCCGTTCCACAGCACCACGTCCGCCATCTTGCCCGGCTTCAGGCTGCCGGTCTGCTGGTCGATCCCCAGCGCGCGCGCAGGGTTGATCGCCAGCCATTTCCACGCCGTTTCCTCGCTGATCGGGAAGCCCGCGCGGATGCCCGACTGGCGGGCCTTGGCGACTTCCTGATTGAGCCGCTGGATGCCGTTGGCGTCGTCCGAATGGATCATCGCGCACGCGCCCTCCTTCTCGAGGATGGCGAGGTTCTCGCCGATCGCGTCATAGGCTTCCATCTTGAAGCCGTACCAGTCGGCCCAGACGGCGGCGCAAGTGCTGTTGGCCTTGAGCAGATCGGCGATCTTGTACGCTTCCACCGCATGGTGGAACGCCGTCACGCGGTATCCGAACTCCTTGGCCATATCCATGACCAGCGCCATCTCGTCGGCGCGGTAGCAATGGTTCTGGACAAGTATCTCGCCGTCGAGCACGCCGCGCAGCGTATCCATCTGGATGTCGCGCGTAGGGGCTTCGCCGCCCTTCTCCTCATATTTGTCCCAGCGGCGGTCATATTCGACGGCCTTGGCCCAAGTCTGGCGATCGACCGCGATGTTGCCCATCCGCGTGAAGGGCGAGCGGCCCTTGCCGCCATAGACGCGCTTGGGATTTTCGCCGCACGCCATCTTCAGGCCATAGGGAGCACCGGGGAACTTCATGCCCTGCGGTGTGCGGGCATAAACGTTCTTGAGCACGACCGAGCGCCCGCCGAACAGGTTCGCCGAGCCGGGCAGTATCTGGAGCGTGGTGACGCCGCCATTGGTCAGCGCACGGGCGAAACCGGGGTCCTGCGGCCAGACGCTGTGCTCGGCCCAGACTTCGGCAGTGACCGGATTGGTGATCTCGTTGCCGTCCGAATTGGCCTGTACGCCCGGCGAGGGATAGTCGCCCAGATGGCTGTGGATATCGATCACGCCGGGCGTGAGATATTTGCCTTGCCCGTCGATCACCGTCGCGCCCTCGGCGGCGATGTCCTTGCCGACCGAGACGATCTTGCCGTCGCGGAACAGCACCGAACCGCCGTCGATCCGCCCGCCCTCGCCATCGAGGATGGTGACGTTGGTCACCAGCGTGGGAACGCCGGGATAGGCTTTGTAGGTCGAGGGGAAGGGATCGTGGTTATAGCCCTTGCCCTTGCCGGGGCCCTTGGCGGCGGGTTCGGCCGAAGCCGTTTTGGGTTTCTCCCCCCCGGCCGTGCAGGCCGCCAGCGACGTGACGAGTGACAGGGCGCCGCCCGCCATCAGGATCGATCGGATCAACTATGGTCTCCCCTTGGCGCGCGGCATCGAGGCCGCGCCCGTGATGCGCCATTGATCGCGGCGCGGGATTACTTTGGCAAGATGGGCCACAATGGGATGAATGGATTTTCACCAGCGACGAAACGCGTTAGGTACGCGGAACCCCGGGGGCACAGCCGGGCGCAGGAAAGTTGCCAGTGACGAGTAGCGATGGCGGGCACGGCATGGGCGAATGGCCCATCGGCAGGAAGCTCGCGACCGGATTTGCAGCGCTTGCATGCGTTTGCAGCCTGGTCGCTCTGTTCGGCTGGGTGATCGGATCGCGCGAGCTCAGCGGCTTCGGCATCGCCAGCCGCCCTCCCTGGCCCCTCACCGGCATCGGCTACCTCACGCTCTCGCTCGGCTTCCTCGCCGCCATCCTCGGCAAGCTTAAGGAAGCGCGGCTGCTGTGGGGCGCTCCGCTGCTGATCGCCACCGCTTCGCTGGTCCAGAATGGCTTCGGCATCGATATCGGTACCGACCAGCTGCTCTTCCGGGAATCGATCCAGGGCTTTCCCTTCGCCCATCCCGGGCGGCCGGGCGCGACCCCGACGACGATCTTCCTCCTGCTCGGCATCGCCGGCTACGCCTCGAGCAGCGGCCGCTGGCAGCACGACGCAGTCGCGAGCCTGATCGCCAGTTGCGCACTGGGCGTGGCGATGGCGTCGGCGATGCTGATCGTGTTCGCCGCCCCCGACGATCCCGTCGCCCGGCTCTACACCATCTCCGTGCCCTCGGCGCTGATCGGCACGCTGCTGACCCTCGCCTATGTCTTCTGGCACAGCAGCTTCGGCTGGGTGCGGCTGCTGAGCTCCGACCGCCCCCGCGGCCGCCTGCTCCAGTTGCTGCTGCCGGCAGTGCTGATCTTTCCGGTGCTGCCGTCGCTCGCCGAAACCTTCATGCAGAGCGCGAACCTGCTTTCGCCGCTCAGCGCGAAGCTGCTGGTGGTGCTCGGCAATATTCTCGCGGTCGGCCTGATCACCTATTGGGCGATCACGCGCGTCGCCAAGGAGCAGAAGGCCCTGCTTGGCACAATGGAAGCGCTGCGGATCAGCGAGGAGCGCCTCGCCACGGCGACCAGCGCGCATGAGTTGGGCGTGTTCGAATGGGACGTGGCCACTGGCCGTCTCGAATGGTCGCCCGGCACCGAACAGCGGCTTGGCCTGGTTGCCGGATCGCTCTCAACGTTTGACAGCTGGCGCGCGCAGATCGAGCCGCAGGACGCCCAGCGCATCATCGACACCATCGCCCGCACCGTCGCCGAACATGCCGACACGTTCAGCTTCCGCTATCGCTTCCTGCAGGCCAACGGCAATGTCCGCGCCGTGGAAGGCTCGTCGCGCGCCTTCTACGACAAGGAGGGCAACCTGATCCGCACGGTGGGCGTGATCCTCGACGTCACCGAACGCGACGAACGCGAAGCCGAACTGCGCGCGCGCGCCGCCCAGCTCCGCTCGATCCTCGAAACCGTGCCCGACGCGATGGTGGTGATCGACGAGGACGGCAATATCCGGCAGTTCAGCGCCGCCGCCGAAGCGCTGTGGGGCTATCGCGCGGAAGACGTGCTGGGCCGCCGCCTGACGCTCCTCGCCGCCGCCGACGAGCGCGAAGCCGCCGAAGCCGGCCTGCGGCAATTTGCACGGACCCGCGAGACCAGTCCGGTCGGACGCCCCGCCCCGGTCACCGGGGAAACCGCCGATGGCCGCCGCTTCCCGATGGAGATCCGCACCAGCCTCGCGCGGTTCGACGGCAAGACGCTGGTCACGATCTTCTTCCGCGACATTTCCGAACGGCTGGCCACCGAGGAGCGCCTGAGCGACCTGAGCACCGAGCTGGCGCATGTCTCACGCCAGAGCGCGATGAGCGAACTCGCCGCCGACATCGCGCACGAACTCAACCAGCCGCTCAGCGCGACCGCCAACTTCCTCGCCGCCGCGCGGATGCTGATCAACAATGGCGAAGGCGGCGAGCGCGTCGCCGAGATGCTTCAGCACGGCGCGGACCAGACCCAGCGCGCAGGGCAGATCATCCGCCGCCTGCGCGACTTCACCCAGGGCGGCGATGTCGAGATGCGGATCGAATCCGTCGAGCGGACCATTCGCGACGCGGTGGAACTGGTGCTGGTCGGCACCAGTCAATTCCACATCCGTGTCGACTTCGACTTGGATTCCGCAGCGCAACAAATCTACGCGGACAGAATTCAAGTCCAGCAGGTTCTCGTAAACCTTCTCAGAAATGCAAATGATGCATTGCGAACATTACCCAAGGGTGAGCGCCAGATCACGATTGCTTCACGTAAGGTGGAAGACGACATGGTCGAAATCGAGGTGAGCGATACCGGCCCCGGCATTCCAGACTCCATTCTGGAACAACTTTTCTCCCGGTTTACCACAACCAAGAGCGGAGGCGGCGGAATGGGTATTGGACTTTCCATCAGTAAGCGTATCATCGAATCACATGGCGGGGCATTAACGGCCGAGAACAGGCCCGGAGGTGGCGCGACGTTTCGCTTCACCTTGCCCGCGGTGGAAGAGGGTGTGGAATGACTCGTACAGTTTATATTGTCGACGACGACGACGCCGTTCGCGCTTCCCTGCACAGCTTGCTGTCGGTTCGATCCGACCTGATCATCCGCAGTTACAGATCGGGCGATGCCTTCCTCGAGGAAGCCGGAGACCTCGATCCCGGCGTACTGTTACTCGATTTCCACATGCCGGGCGCGACCGGCCTCGATGTGCTGGAAGCGATCCAGGAACGCGAGTTCGCCGCAATCATCCTGACCGGCCAGGGCAATGTTTCGCTGGCGGTGCAGGCGATGAAGGCGGGCGCGCTGGACTTCATGGAAAAGCCCTATGAAGCCGAACAGCTGATGGCAGTGCTGGAACGCGCCTTCGCCACGCTGGAGGAATCGAGCGAGACCACCGCGCGCCTTGACGCCGCCAAGGGCAAGATCTCCAAACTCTCGCCACGCGAGACCGATGTGCTCAAGGGCCTGATCGAAGGCCGGTCCAACAAGGTCATCGCCTATGAGCTCGATATCAGCCCGCGCACGGTGGAAATCTACCGCGCGAATCTGATGGAGAAGCTGGAAGTCCGCAGCCTGTCCGAAGCATTGCGGATCGCCTTCGCGGCGGGGCTGTTCAAGGCCTGAGGTACGGCCAGCTCGTCTCAGGCGAGCTGGCGATCCCGCTCGGCTTTCCAGCCGGGCAGTTTCTGCATGATCGCGCCCGAGGCGCCCTTGCCGTCCAGTGCCACGCAGCGCGGGTCCACCGGGCAATCCGTCGGACCATTCAGCACCACCAGCTTGTGCCAGCGCGGATCGGCCAGCACGTCGTCGAGCCAGTCCGACGGATGCGCCGCCACGAAATCATGATCGAGCACCAGCACCGAAGGCTTGCGCACGGTGCGAACCAGCATGGGATCGTCGATATCCCGGGCCGTGACGATGCTCGCGCCCGCCAGTGACAATTGCGCCACCAGCGAACTGCGTAGTCCAGCCTCATGGATAATCAGGACGAGAAGCATAGTCCCTTACGGGTTTCCCTCTGCTTGTGGTTTTACGCGGCGATTTGGATACGCACCAAACTAGGTCCGCGCGGACTCAGCCGCGCCTAAGGGGTTTTACCTACGCTTCCCGTGGCGGGGCGCTTTGATCTACATCTATGAGATCGGTAAATAGCTGAGAAAGGCTGTCAATCGCAGCCTTTGGACTGATGTGGATCAGTCGCCTGCCGGGTTCGGGAAGCACATCGCCGGCCAGCAGCGCGACGATGCGCGCGAAACCACGGTCTTCGGCAAGCTGATCGAGATCGAGACCGGGGAATGATTCTCCATCGGCAACCAACACCGATGGCGAACGGATCAGCCTGCGATCCGCCACGTCTTCCCACCGCGCGGCGGTGAGCAGGTCGAAGCGTTTGGACAGCCGCGCGGCCAGCGCGGAGCGGAGACCCGCGTCGCGCACGATCAGCACAACAAGAAGCGGCCGCGCGGCCATCCTACACTCCTGAACACTTACACGTGGCGGCCCGCCTCCGGAGGGACGAACGGTGCGAACCGCCACGTGATTCCAATGCCCCCATTCTAGTTATAGGAGCCTTGCGCACCGCCTCCGGTCTTCCACGATCCGTAGTCGTCCCGCGCCCGTGACAAGGCGGGTGCCGCCGCCTAGTAAGTGCCTCGCAATGACACAGGGGCAGCGCAGGCAAGTGGGTATTCTCGTCGCGATCGAAGGCGCCGACGGCGTGGGCAAGGCGACCACCGCCCGGACGCTGTGCGAGACGCTAAACGCGCTGGGCCGCAGTGCCACGGTGATCGCGTTTCCACGCTATGGCGAGACCACCGGCGGCGTGACGATCGGCCGGTTTCTCGCGGGCGAGATCCCCGTGCCGGTGATGCCGAAGGCCGCCGCCGTGCTCTATGCGCTCGACCGGTTCGAATGGCGCGATGCGATCCTGGAGGCGCAGGCGGCGCACGATGTGGTGATCTTCGATCGCTATATCGCGTCGAACATGGCCTATCAGGCTGCCAAGGTTTCGGCGGACGAAGCCCGGCCGCTGATGGACTGGATCGGGGAGCTGGAACTGCGCCAGTTCGCCCTCCCCTCGCCCGATCTGTGCGTCTATCTCGACACGCCGTGGGAACTGGCGCGGGCGATGATCCTGCAGAAGGCGCAGCGCAGCTACACCGATCGCAGCTTCGACGAGCACGAGGCCGATGTCGCGCTCCAGCAGCGTGTGCGGGCCAATTACGAGGACATGCTGGCCAACGGCCCGCTCGAGCCGTGGCGCGTGGTGCGCGCCAGCGAAGACGGTACGATGCGCACCCCGCAGGCGATCGTCGCCGAGATTCTCACCCATATCGGCTGACCCAGGCCTTTGGCTGACAGCGTAAGACACAGGCGCGACGCGAGCGCTTGACAGCCGCGCCCGCGCGAACCAATGGTAGCGCTATCAAACAGCAAAGTTCGGGCGGGGATCGAGTCTTGGAAGCGTTCAATCCGGAAATGCTGCCTGCCGACTGGAATCAGGCGATTCTGGTTGGCCGCGTACAGCGTGCCGCTGGCCCCAGTCCCGTGATCCTGCGTGGCGGCACCGTCTATGACGTGTCGGCAGAAGCCCCGACCGTCGCCGATCTGCTCGAACGCGCTGATCTCGCCACACTCTGCGGCGAAGCGATCTGCGCCGTCGAAGACCTGACCGCCGACATGCTGCTCGCCCCGATCGACCTGCAATGCGTCAAGGCGGCAGGCGTCACCTTCGCGGTCTCGGCGATCGAACGCGTGATCGAGGAGCGCGCGCGCGGCGACTCCTCCGCCGCTGCGGCGATCCGCGGCGATCTGGAAGCCAAGGTCGGTTCGGGCATCCGCTCGGTCGTTCCGGGCAGCGCCGAAGCCGCCAGCCTGAAGGCCGCGCTGATCGAAGCCGGCATGTGGTCGCAATATCTCGAAGTCGCGATCGGCCCCGATGCCGAAGTGTTCACCAAGGCGCCGGTCCTCTCGGCGGTCGGCTGGGGCGCGGAGATCGGCGTGCGGTCGGACAGCGACTGGAACAATCCCGAACCCGAAGTGGTGGTGATCGTCGATTCCACCGGCACGATCCGCGGCGCGACTTTGGGCAACGACGTCAATCTGCGCGACTTCGAAGGCCGCTCGGCGCTGCTGCTGGGCAAGGCGAAGGACAATAACGCATCGACGTCGATCGGTCCGTTCATCCGCGTGTTCGACGACAAATTCACGATGGACGATGTCCGTGGCGCCGAGATCGATCTGCTGATCGAGGGGCCGGAAGGCTATCGCCTCGAAGGGGCGAACAAGATGAGCCAGATCAGCCGCGACCCGACCGAGCTGGTCCGTCAGGCATTGAGCGAGCATCAATATCCCGATGGCTTCGCGCTGTTCCTCGGCACGCTGTTCGCGCCGATCCAGGACCGCGACCATCCCGGCCGCGGCTTCACCCACAAGAGCGGCGACCTCGTCAGCATCTCCAGCCCGAAGCTGGGCAAGCTGGTCAATCGCGTCACCACGTCGAAGGCCGCGCCGCCCTGGCAGTTCGGCATCCGCGACCTGATGCGCAACCTCGCCGAACGCGGGCTGCTCGCCCAGAAGACCTACGCCTGAATGTCTCGCGCTATTTTCACTAGCGCACATTATATTTATATTGGAAACTCCTCCCCATGTCGGAAGCTGACCCCATGACCACGACCCGAGACCAGCGCGCGGTCTATCCCAGCCTGAAGGGCAAGCGCGTGCTGGTGACCGGCGGCGGATCGGGCATCGGCGCGGGGATCGTCGAAGGCTTTGTCCGACAGGGCTGCGACGTGACCTTCTTCGACATCGCCGAGGAAGATTCGAAGGCACTGGTCGCCAGCTTCGGCGGCGCGCACGCCGCGCCGGTGTTCCACAAGATGGACCTGACCGACACGGCGAACCTGCAGGCGCGGATCAAGGAGATGGTCGAAGCCAATGGCGCGTTCGACATTCTGATCAACAATGCCGCGAACGACGATCGCCACACGATCGACGAGATCACCGAGGATTATTGGGAAAACCGCCTCAACGTGAACCTGAAGCACCTGTTCTTCTGCGCGCAGGCGGTGATCCCCGGCATGCGCGAAAAGGGCGAAGGCGCGATCATCAATCTCGGTTCGATCTCGTGGCACCTCGCGCTGGAAGGGCTCACCCTTTACCAGACCAGCAAGGCCGCGATCGAAGGCCTGACGCGAAGCTTCGCGCGCGAGCTTGGCCCCGACAATATCCGTTCGGTGTGCATCATTCCGGGCAATGTCCGCACCCCGCGCCAGATGAAGTGGTACACGCCCGAAGGCGAAGCCGAGATCGTCGCCGCGCAGTGCCTCAAGGGACGTCTGGTGCCCGACGACATCGCCGCGATGGCGCTGTTCCTCGCCTCGGCCGATGCGCGGCTGATCACCGGGCACAGCTATTTCGTGGACGCAGGCTGGCGCTGATGGGCGACGTGCAGCTTTCCGAACCGGTCAGCATCTGGCCGCTTCGCGCAGCGCTGCTCGAAGGCCCCGTGTGGGTCGCCCGCGATTCCGCCTTGTGGTTCACCGACATCAAGGGCCACAAGATCCACCGGCACGTGCCCGGCCAGGGCGTATTGACCGGACATAGCTGGGACGCGCCGGGGCAGATCGGCTTTGTCCTGCCCTTCGCCGCGGGCGGGTTCGCCGCGGGTCTGCAGGACGGCATCCACCGGTTCGACGAACGCGACGGCCGGTTCCATCCGATCGTCGATCCCGAACCCAGGCTGCCGGGCAACCGGCTGAACGACGCCACCGTCGATCCGCAGGGCCGCCTGTGGTTCGGCACGATGGACGACAGCGAAGCCGAAGCGACCGGCGCGATCTACCGGCTGGGCGCGGACGGCAATTGCTGGCTCGAAAGCCCGCATTATTCGATCACCAACGGCCCGGCGTTCAGCCCGGACGGCAAGACCTGCTACCACACCGATACGCTGGGCGGGATCATCTATGCCTGCGACGTCTCGCACATGGGGCATCTGTCGAACCGCCGCGTCTTCGCGACGATCCCGAACGAGGAAGGCTATCCCGACGGTCCGACGGTGGATGCCGAAGGCTGCGTGTGGACCGGGCTCTACAAGGGCTGGGCCGTCCGGCGCTATTCGCCGAAGGGCGAACTGCTGGAGACGATCCGCTTCCCGGTGAGCGCGATCACCAAGATCGCGTTCGGCGGGCCGGACCTCAAGACGGTCTATGCCACCACCGCCAACAAGCATTGCGCGCCCGAGGATATGGAAAAGGAGCCGCACGCGGGCGACCTGTTCCGCTTCGAAGTCGATGTGCCCGGCCTGCCGGGCGTGGAGATTGCCGGCTAGCTTGCCTCGATGCCACGGTCTGTTGATCGGATGGGCACAGATTACGCATATTGTTAGAAAACAATCGCTTGGGCCCGTGCTGGTTGACACGGTTGACACCTATATCGCGAAAAACCGGTTCCCCGCAAAAATGAGGTTTTCGACAGGTCAAAGAGCGGCGGGGCGTCCCCTGCCTCCCCAGCCAAGCAGCCGAAATCCAACATTGCAAGCCGCGACGGCCATCGCCGACCGGACAGGCGGGCCGTGGCCTGTTTCGACATTCAGCGACGCCTACGCCTCCGGCAGAAGATTTTCATAGCAACGCTGAATACAGCCTAGACCTCGAACGCGGCGATGATCGGGCATGGCCCGCTGGTCGCCTCGCATTCCCGCGCCAGTTTCCGCAGCGAGGCGCGCGCCGTTTGCAGTTCGGCGATCTTCGCATCGAGCGCGGCGATGCGTTCGCGGGCGAGTTCGCGCGCGCGCGCGTGATCGTGCCCGGCATCGAGCGCCAGTAGCTCGCCGATCTGCTCCAGCGTGAAGCCCGCGCCCTGCGCGGAGCGGATGAAACGCATCCGCCGTACGTCCGCTTCGCCATAGCGCCGGATGCCGCCGCCGATCCCCGATCCGCCACTGCGCTCCGGGGTGCCGACCAGCCCGCGCCGCTGATAATAGCGCACCGTCTCCACGCCCACGCCGGCCGATTTGGCCAATCCCGCAATCGTCATCGCCATGCCAAAACTCCGTACCTCAGTACGGATATCTAGGCAGCGGAGAAGCCGGTGGAAAGCCCCTGCCCGGCTATCTACACTTGGGTGGCACCGCAAAGGAGCATGTCGATGATCCCGACCATCACCGCTTTCAGGGACTCGCCCGACAAAGGCCGCGGCCTTGCCCGCGACATGCGGATTCGCTGGGCGCTGGAGGAGGTCGGCCAGCCCTACGCCGTCCGCCTCGTCACCTTCGCGGAGATGCGGCAGCCCGGGCATCTCGCGCTGCATCCCTTCGGCCAGATCCCGACCTATGAGGAAGGCGAGCTCACGCTTTTCGAGACAGGCGCGATCACCCTTCATATCGCGCAGCGCCACCCCGGACTGCTTCCCGAGGAAGCAGTTGCGCGCGCCCGCGCGATCGCCTGGATCTTCGCTGCCCTCAACACGATCGAGCCGCCGATCGTCGAACTCGAACAGGCCGGATATGTCGAGCAGGACCGGCCCTGGCATGGCGAGCATGTGCGGATCATGGAGGATCGCATCCGCCATCGGCTCGACCAGCTGGCCGCCCGCCTCGGCGATGCCGACTGGCTCGACGGCGCCTTCTCCGCCGGAGACCTGACCCTGGTGATGGTCCTGCGCCGGCTGGAAGGCACGGGCATCCTCGAACATTACCCCACCCTGACCGCCTATGTCGCGCGGGGCGAGGCTCGCCCGGCCTATCGGCGCGCCTTTGCGGCCCAGTTCGCGGTCTTCGAACAGAGCCGCTGACCGCCGCTTGACTCCGTACCATAGTACGGACCCTATATGCGCCGGGTCCGTTGGTGGACGATGGAGACCCGCAGATGAACGCCCCCGCCGAGAAGCGCGCCACGATCTATCGCATGGTGATGCCCAACCATGTCTGTCCCTATGGACTGAAGGCGCTGCACCTGCTCCGCTCGCATGGCTATCAGGTCGAGGATCGCTGGCTCCGCACGCGCGAGGAAACAGACGCGTTCAAGGCCGAACATGACGTGAAGACCACGCCGCAGGTGTTCATCGGCGAGCGGCGGATCGGCGGCCATGACGACCTGCGCACATTTCTCGGCAAGCCCGTGCGCGACCCCAAGGCGCTCACCTATCGTCCGGTGATCGCGGTGTTCGCGATGACGGCGCTGATGGCGCTCGCGGCGAGCCATGCCGCCTATGGCAGTCCGTTCACGATCCGCGCGGGCGAATGGTTCATCGCCTTCAGCATGTGCGTCCTCGCCATGCTCAAGCTGCAGGATGTCGAGCGTTTCTCGACCATGTTCCTCAACTACGACCTGCTGGCGAAACGCTGGGTGCCTTATGGCACGATCTACCCCTTCGCCGAGGCCGGCGCGGGCGTGCTTATGGCGGCGGGCGTGCTTACCTGGCTTTCGGTGCCGGTCGCGCTGTTCATCGGCGGCATCGGCGCGGTTTCGGTGTTCAAGGCAGTCTATATCGACAAGCGCGAACTCAAATGCGCGTGCGTCGGCGGGGACAGCAACGTCCCGCTCGGCTTCCTCTCGCTGACCGAGAATGTGATGATGGTCGCGATGGCGATCTGGATGCTCGCCGCGCCGGGCCACGGCGCGATGTAAGCCTCAGCCGCGCGCGGGGGGCCTTTCGTCGGGCCGCAACGTCAGTACGCGCACGCCGTCGGCGGTTACCGCCACGGTGTGTTCGAACTGGGCGGACAGCTTGCCGTCGGTGGTCACCACGGTCCAGCCGTCATCCTCGGTACGCACCGTGCGGCGGCCCTGGTTGAGCATCGGTTCGATCGTGAAGACCATCCCTTCGCGCAGGAACATGCCGGTGCCGGCCTTGCCGAAATGGAGAATCTGCGGCTCCTCGTGCATTTCGCGCCCGATGCCGTGACCGCAATAATCGCGCACGATCGAATAGCCCGCGCGCTTGGCGTGACGCTCGATCGCGGCGCCGATGTCGCCGAGCCGCGCGCCGGGGCGAACGGTATGGATGCCCTTCCACAGCGCCTCATAGGTCGTCTTCACCAGACGCCGCGCCTGCGGGGATACCTCCCCGATCATGTAGGTCTTGCTGGAATCGGCGATATAGCCGTTCTTCTCCAGCGTGATGTCGAGATTGACGATATCCCCGTCGCGCAACACCTCGCCCGTCGACGGCACGCCGTGGCACACCACTTCATTGCGCGAGCAGTTCAGCACATAGCCATAGTCATACTGGCCCTTGCTCGCCGGCCGCGAACCCAGATCGTCGACGATGAACCGCTCGACGAGATCGTTGACTTCCATCGTCGACCGCCCGGCGAGCGCCAGCCCGTCCAGATGGGTGAAGACCGACGCCAGCAGACGGC
This sequence comes from Sphingomonas sp. G-3-2-10, assembly GCF_012927115.1. Lineage (NCBI taxonomy): Bacteria > Pseudomonadati > Pseudomonadota > Alphaproteobacteria > Sphingomonadales > Sphingomonadaceae > Sphingomonas > Sphingomonas sp. G-3-2-10. Next base: position 1,568,666 of record NZ_JABBFY010000001.1, read on the forward strand.
CGGATTCGGCCATCAGCTCGACTTCCTCGGGCGATTTGATCATTCGATCAGCGCACCCGCATCGGCCGGATCGACTCCCGCCTCGCGCAATTCGCGCGCGACGATCTGCTGAAAGCTGAGCTGCGGGTTCAACTCGCTGAGCATCCCGATCCTGATCCAGAACGCCGCCTGTGCGTTGATCGACCGGTAGGATGCCTTGCTCGCCTTGCGCAGCTGCTCGTGCAGCTCGTCCTCGATATTTACGATGCCCACAAGGCCTCCGTATATGATTCGTATATGAACCATATACAGATCGCCTCGGGATCCGCAAATCGCCCCTATCGGCGGCTAGTGGTTGTGGCGCGGCACCTTCTCGCTGGTCTTGCGATATTTGACCGCGAACTCGAGCACGCCGCCCTCGCCCAGCTGGCCGGTCTTCTCGCGGAACAGCTCCTCCCACGGCGTCTGGCTTTCGGGGATCGGCGGAGCAGGTTCGCCCTTGCGGCGCGCGATCTCGTCCGGCTCGACCAGCGCGTTGCAGCTGCCTGCGTTCAGATCGATCCGGATCGTGTCGCCGGTGTGCAGCCAGGCCAGCCCGCCCCCCGCCGCGCTTTCGGGAGAGGCATTGAGGATCGAGGGGCTGTCCGACGTGCCCGACTGGCGCCCGTCGCCCAGCGTCGGCAGGCTCATGATGCCCGCCTGGATCAGGTGATCGGGCGGCTGCATATTGACCACCTCGGCCGAACCGGGCCAGCCGAGCGGGCCGGAGCCGCGGATGACGAGGATGCAGTTCGCGTCGATTTCCAGCGTGGGATCGTTGATCCGGTGGTGGTAATCGTCCGACCCGTCGAACACGATCGCGCGGCCCTGAAACACCCCCTCTTCGCCGGGGCGGGAGAGGTAGCGGGCGCGGAAGTCGGGCGAGATCACGCTGGTCTTCATGATCGCCTGATCGAACAGATTGCCCGAGAGGACGAGGAAGCCCGCCTTCTCCATCAGCGGCTGGTCGTACGGATAGATCACGTCGCGGTCAGTCGCTTCGCGGCCCGAGACATTCTCGGCCAGCGTCTTGCCGGTGCAGGTCATCACACTGCCGTCGATATGCCCCGCCAGGATCATCTCGGTCAGCACCGCGGGAATGCCGCCGGCGCGGTGGAAACGCTCGCTCAGATACTGGCCGGCGGGCTGCATGTTGACCACCAGCGGCAGATCGTAGCCGCGCATCCAGTCGGCCGGGCCGATATCGATCCCGGCATGGCGGGCCATCGCGATCAGGTGCGGCTGGGCGTTGGTCGATCCGCCGATCGCAGTGAGCAGGTTGATCGCGTTGAGGAAGCTCTGGCGGGTGAGGATCTTCGACGGGCGCAGATCCTCATAGGCCATGTCGACGATCCGCTTGCCGGTCTCGTACGCCATCTGCCCGCGCTCGCGATACGGCGCCGGGATCATCGCGCAGCCCGGCAGCGACATGCCCAGCCCCTCGGCGAGGCTGTTCATGGTCGAAGCAGTGCCCATCGTGTTGCAATGGCCGGCCGAGGGCGCGCTGTCGGTGGCGCGGCGGAGGAATTCGGCTTCGTCGATCTCGCCCGCCGCCAGCTTGCGCCGGCTGCGCCAGATGACCGTGCCCGAGCCGACCAGTTCGCCTTCGTGCCAGCCGTCGAGCATCGGCCCGCCCGAGAGGACGATCGCGGGGATATCGACCGTGGAGGCGGCCATGATCGACGACGGCGTGGTCTTGTCGCACCCGGTGGTGAGGATCACCGCGTCGATCGGATAGCCGTTGAGAATCTCGACCAGCCCGAGATAGGCAAGATTGCGATCGAGCGCCGCGGTCGGGCGGCGGCAATTCTCGAAGATCGGATGGAGCGGGAATTCCATCGGGATGCCACCCGCCGCGAGGATGCCTTCACGCGCGCGCTTCACCGTTTCCAGGTGGATGCGGTTGCACGGCGCGATGTCGCTGCCCGACTGGGCGATGCCGATGATCGGCTTGCCCGACATCAACTCGTCGCGCGTGATGCCGTAATTCATGAACCGCTCGAGATAGAGCGCCGCCATGTCGGCGCGGCCGGGCGCGGCGAACCATTCGCGGGAGCGGAACGGGCGAGCGGGTTGGCGGGTCGTCATCATATCACCTTGTCAAAAGGGGCGCGGCCCGAAGACCGCGCCCCCGATAGTGTCAGCTCCGCAAGGCTCAGCCTTCCATCGCTTCCAGTTCCTTGCCCTTGGTCTCGTGGATGAACTTCGCCACGAGGAAGAAGCTGATCACCGCGCACACGCCATAGAAGCTGTAGCTGGCAGCGAGGCCGATGGTGGTCAGCATGATCGGGAAAGCCTGAGCGATCACATAGTTCGCGAACCACTGGAAGAAGCCCGCGACGGCGAGCGCCGAACCGCGAATCTGGTTCGGGAACATCTCGCCGAGCATCACCCACATCACCGGGCCCCAGCTCACGTTGAAGAAGACAACGTAGAGATTGGCCGCGACCACCGCGAGCGTGCCCATATCTTCGGACAACACCAGCTTGCCATCGACAAGGCTGCCGTGGCTGAACGCATAGACCATGATGAACAGCGTCGCCGCCATGCCGACCGAGCCGATCAGCAACAGCGGCTTGCGGCCGATGCGGTCGATCAGGGCGATCGTCACGAAGCAGGCAGCGATCGAGACCGCGCCGGAAACGATGTTGATCATCAGCGCGTCCTGCTCGCTGAAGCCAGCCGCCTGCCACAGCGTCGCGCCGTAATAGAAGATCACGTTGATGCCGACGAGCTGCTGGAACACCGCCAGCATGATGCCGACCCAGACGATCGAACGGACACCAAGGAAACCACGGCCCCCTGCCGGCGTGAGCACGTCACTGAGACGCGGACGGTGATCGTTCGAGAAGCTGGCCTGGATTTCCGTCACCTTGGCCGAAGCCGCACCGGCGCCGAACAGGTTGGTCAGCACGGCCAGCGCTTCGTCATTGCGGCCCTTCGCGACCAGATAGCGCGGGCTTTCCGGGATGAAGAACAGTGCGATCAGGAACACTGCCGCCGGCACTGCCTGCAGCAGATACATCCAGCGCCAGGCCTCGATATCGAACCAGATCTTGTTGGTCGAAACGCCGGCCACCGCAGTGACATAGTAGTTGGCGAGGAAGGCGGCGGTCAGGCCGGTGATGATCATCACCTGCTGCACCGTGGTCATCCGGCCACGAATGTTCGCCGGAGCGACTTCGGAGATATAGGCCGGGGACAGCACCGACGCCGCACCCACTGCCATGCCGCCGATGATCCGGGCGACGACGAAGATCGTGTGATCGTGGGCGAAGCCCTGAACCAGTGCGCCGCCGAGGAACAGCACGGCCGCCAGCCGCATCACGGCGCGCCGGCCGATCGCATCGGCCAGAATGCCCGCGAGCGATGCGCCAATGACGCAGCCAATCAGCAGCGAGCCAACGGTGAAGCCGAGCGCTGCTTCGTCCAGCCCGAAGGCAGCGATCAGGCCCGGCTGCGTGCCGTTTACGGCACCGCTGTCATATCCGAACAGCAAGCCGCCAATCGTTGCCACCGCAACGATCGCGAAGACGAGGCCGATATTGGTCCTCTCCGCGGTTTGATTCATTTGCGAGTCCCCTCTCCTCAGCCCGTAAGTGCGGGCGTGTTAGCGGTAACGGTACGGCCTCGCCAAGGAAAAGCAAGCCGCTTCCAACGCTAAACCGGCCACACCCGTCGCGGCCAATTGAATCCGCGAAGGGGCGAACGGAATCGGGCCAGCTGGCCTAGCCGCGCTTGCCGGAAGGCGGCGGGCCGGAGGATTCGCGGACGATCAGTTCGTAATCGAGCACCTGTTCGTCCTGTTCGGAGCCATCGGGTGCGCGCTGGGTGCGCAGGCTGGCGAGCAGCAGGTTCAGCGCGGTCTCGGCCATCGCGGCAGTGGGCTGACGGATCGTGGTCAGCTCGGGCCAGACGGTGGTCGAAAGCTGCGTATCGTCGAAGCCGACGATGGTCAGGTCCTGCGGCACATGCAGCCCCCGGCGATGCGCGACGCCGACGGCCGCGGCGGCCATATCGTCGTTCGACGCGAAGATCGCGGTCGGCGGATCCTTGCGGTCGAGCAGCCGTTCGGTCGCGACGATGCCCGAGCGGAAGGTGAAATAGCCCTGCTCGACCGGCATTGCCTTCAGGTCGAGACCGGCATGTTCGAGCGCGGCGACGAAGCCGCGATAGCGCTCGGCCGACGAACTCTGGTTCGGGTTGCCCCGGATAAAGCCGATCTTGCGATGGCCCAGATCGATCAGATGGCGCGTCATCGCCGAGGCCGCGCCGAAATCGTCGATGCGGACGTTCAGGCTGTTCTCCGGCGGCAGGCCCATCGCGACCGACACCCAGGGGATGCCGGCGGCTTCGAGTTCGGCGCGGACGGGTGCGGCTTCCGACAGCGGCGGCGGCAGGATCACGCCTTCGACCGAAGTCGAAGCGAACTGGCGCGTTGCATGCGCCTGATCGTCGGCGCGTTCGCTTTCACAAGCCTCAAGCACCAGATGGCAGCCGGCGCGGCGGGCCGCCGCCAATGCGCCGATCAGGAACTGCGAGAGATAGGCAGCCGACGGGTTGGAATAGAGCAAGCCGATTTGCGTCGCTTCGCCCGCGGCAAGGCTGCGCGCCGCGCTGTTCGGCGAGTAGTTGAGCTTCTCGATCGCTTCGAGCACAGCCGCCTTGGTCGTGGCGCGGACGTTCGACCCGCCATTGACGACGCGCGACACGGTCATCGCCGATACCCCAGCCGCCCGCGCGACATCCTGCACGGTAACGGTACCTCGGCTGCGCCGGCTCGGTTTGCTCAAGGAAATCGCCCTCCTGTCGCGGGGAATAGGAGGGCGTCCCACAGAATGCAATAAAGTTGCTCGAACGGTTTGTCCGAGTTGACCCCGGCGCATCGGCATCTATAGTTGATAGCGCTACCATAATTCGAGATGGCGACGACCGCCGCATTCAGGAGAGGAATCCCCATGACCGTTTCCGGCCACACCCGCCGCCGCGCGCGCCTTGCCTGCTTCGCCGCGATTGCCGCGCTTGCCACCGCACCGGCATGGATGCCCGTTGCTCAGGCGCAGACTGCAACGGCGAAGAAGGCCGACAAACCGCTCTACAAGGATGCGTCGCAGCCGGTCGAGGTTCGCGTCGAGGATCTGTTGAGCCGGATGACGCTGGAAGATCGCATCGCGCAGCTCGTGTCGATCTGGGAGCATAAGGACAGGATTCAGACCCCGCAGGGCGATTTCGATCCGGCCAAGGCTTCGGCGGCGTTCCCCAATGGCTTGGGCATGATCTCGCGTCCGTCCGATCGTCGCGGCGTGACGCCCCCTGCCCCCGGCAGCGCCGGCGCCGCCGCGGGGGTCGGCAATCGCAGCCCCGAAGAGACCGCACGCTACATCAACGCCGCGCAGAAATGGGCGGTCGAGAATACCCGCCTGGGCATTCCGATGTTCATGCACGAGGAAGCGTTGCATGGCCTCGTCGCCCCGGGCGCGACCAGCTTCCCGCAATCGATCGCGCTGGCGAGCAGCTTCAACCCGAAGATGGTCGAGCAGGTCTTCGCGGTCGCCGCGCGGGAATCGCGGGCGCGCGGCGCGAACCTCGTGCTGGCGCCTGTCGTCGACATCGCCCGCGATCCGCGCTGGGGCCGGATCGAGGAGACTTATGGCGAGGATCCGCATCTGGTCAGCGAAATGGGTCTCGCCGCGATCCGCGGGTTCCAGGGCACCACGCTGCCGCTGGCGCCCGACAAGGTGTTCGTCACGCTCAAGCACATGACCGGCCACGGCCAGCCCGAGAACGGCACCAATGTCGGCCCGGCGCAGATCAGCGAGCGGGAACTGCGCGAGAATTTCTTCCCGCCGTTCGAGCGCGCGGTGACCGAGCTGCCGGTGATGTCGGTGATGGCCTCGTACAACGAGATTGACGGCCTGCCGAGCCATGTGAACCGCTGGCTGCTGACCGACGTGCTGCGCGGCGAATGGGGCTTCAAGGGCGCGGTGGTCAGCGACTATTTCGCGATCCGCGAGACGGTGACCCGGCACCGCATGTTCGGCAACGTCAAGGAAGCGGCAGTGCGTGCGCTGGATGCCGGCGTCGATGTCGAGACGCCCGATGGCGAGGCGTTCAACCATCTGATGGAACTGGTGCGCGAGGGCCGCGTGACCGAGGCGCAGATCAACGTGGCGGTGCGCCGCGTGCTGACCATGAAGTTCCAGGCGGGGCTGTTCGAGAACCCCTATGCCGACCCGAAGACCGCCGCGAAGAAGACCGCCACGCCCGACGCGATCGCGCTGGCGCGGCAATCGGCGCGGGAGTCGATCGTGCTGCTGCGCAACCAGAACGGCCTGCTGCCGCTGAATGCCACCGGGATCCGCCGCATGGCGGTGATCGGGACGCATGCCAAGGACACGCCGATCGGCGGCTATTCGGACGTGCCGACGCATGTCGTCAGCGTGCTCGAGGCGATGCAGACCGAGGGCAAGGGCAAGTTCGAGGTCGACTATTCGGAAGGCGTGAGGATCACCGAGCATCGCGTCTGGGCGCAGGACAAGGTGGAGCTGACCCCGACCGCGACCAACGACAAGCTGCGCGCCGAAGCGCTTGAAACCGCGAAGAATGCCGATGTGATCGTGCTGGTACTGGGCGGCAACGAGGCGCTGAGCCGGGAAGCCTGGGCGGACAATCACCTTGGCGACATGGACACGCTGAACCTGGTCGGGCCGCAGGACCAGCTGGCGCAGGAGCTGATCAAGCTGGGCAAGCCGGTGGTCGTGGTGCTGCTCAACGGACGGCCCTATTCGGTCAACTATCTGGCGGAGAATGCCCCTGCGCTGATCGAGGGCTGGTATCTGGGCCAGGAGACCGGCAACGCGCTGGGCGACGTGATCTTCGGGCGCTACAATCCGGGCGGCAAGCTGCCGGTGACGATCGCCAAGGACGTGGGTCAGCTGCCCATGTTCTACAACCATAAGCCCACGGCGCGGCGCGGTTACCTGTTCGGGGATACCAAGCCCCTGTATCCATTCGGTTTTGGCCTCTCCTACACGACGTTCGACGTGTCGGCGCCGAAGCTGGCCGCCAGCTCGATCGGGATCAGCGACAGCGTGAACGTGTCGGTCGACGTGACCAATACGGGCAAGCGCGAGGGCGACGAAGTCGTCCAGCTCTATGTCCGCGACGACGAGGCCAGCGTCACGCGGCCGGTGATCGAACTCAAGCATTTCCAGCGGGTTACGCTGAAGCCCGGCGAGACGCGGACGGTGACCTTCACCCTCACGCCGCGCGACCTGAGCTTCTACAACGTCCAGATGAAGCGAGTGGTCGAGCCGGGCACCTTCACCATCTCGGCCGGGCCGAATTCGGTGGATCTCAAGAGCAGCAAACTGACTGTCCGGTAGCGTTCCCGGAAGGTTGCGAAGGGAGTGCGGAAGGGGCCGGTCCGGGACCGGCCCCTTCTGGCGTTTCAGTCCCTTGCTGATGCCGAAGTTGGCACGTCCAGCCATGCGGCGACCCAGAACAAGGGCGCGTTCCAGTTGATCGCGACTTCGTTGAGCGCATAGGCGCGGACATCGTCGGCATAGCAGCGCATCGGCGCGCACTTGCCCTTCAGTCCCAGCGCCACGGGATCGGACATGCCGGTCGAATTGGGGCCGCCGGAGAGGACGCCGGGGGGCGGACCGGGCAGCGACGGATCGATCGAGGGCGCCCAGAACCGGTGATGCGGATGCAGCATCGGGCGCGCGCCATAGCCGCTGATGTACGACTGATCGAGCGGGTTACGGCCGAGGAGATAATCCAGCGAATCAACCACCGCATTGCGATACTTCGCATCACGTGTGAACTCGAACGCATAGGCCAGCACGATCGCGCGGTTCATCAGGTTCGAGGTCGAACCCCAGGGGTAGCCCGAGGGCGCATAGGGGATGCGATAGCCGGTCTTGTCGCGTTCTTCCGCGAAGCCCGTCGCGGCCCTGACGAGCACGGCGCGGGCATGGTCGCGCTCCGCCGACGGGGCCGGCAGCATGGCCAGCGCAATCGTGCCAAGCGCGGCGGTTCGCGGCCAGCCCGGCTCACCCACAACATCGGAGGCATGATGTGGCGAGTTGCGGACGAAGGCGAGGAACTCCGGATCGCCGGTGGTGGCGAGCAGCTCAGCCGCGGCCCAGTAGAATTCGTCCGACACGTCATTGTCGCCATAGCCGCCGCTACCGGTAAAGTTCCCTGTCGCAAAGACTTGCGGGTTGTTCTTCGCAGCGACCCATGCGCGGCGGGCTGCAGTGAGGCAGCGGGCAGCGAACGCGTCATCGATCCCCTTCCAGATACGGGCGCATTGCGCGGCAGTGGCGGCGAGGTTCAAGGTCGCGGAAGTTGTCGGCGGGTAAAGCAGCCGGTCTTCCCTGTCGTCCGCAGGGCGCATCGGCAGGGCGGTCCAGTTGCGATCGGCGACCTTGAGATGCGCCATGCCGCCCGCGTCAACTTCGGTGAGCGCAACCGTCGCTTCGCGGGCGAAGTGGCCGATAGGGAGCATCGCCTTCGTCCCCTGCGGCACCTGCATGGCGAGCATGAATTCCATCTCGAACCGCGTTTCGTCGAGCAGGTCGTTGATGCCGTTTCCGGCCTCGGGGATGTTCAGTTTGCCGTCGGCGAAGGCAGGGCTTTTGAGATGTTCATAGGCGCTCTGGAGGGTCCAGAGGCTGATGCCGCCATTGACGACGTACTTGCCGTGATCGCCTGCGTCGTACCAGCCGCCCTTCACGTCGAGCTTATAGGCGCAGCCGGGCCAGACGATGCCGCGCAGATCGGTGCCGGCGAAACAGGGGGCGGTTTCGGTAACATGGCCGGCGGGGCGCGCCCATTTGGCGCCGACATAGCGGGCCTCGATCGGGACACCGGCGCGCTGGTGGTAGAAGAAGGCGAGCGCGTCGCTGGCGAGATTGCCGCGAATGTTGGCGGCGATGGCGAAGGGACGGCTGGTGAAGCTGCCCGCGTGCAGGGTGTAGCCTTTGCCCGGAATGGCGAAGTCGGTGAAATCGATGATGTGGACGGATTCGCCTGCCAGCGGATCGGGGCCGTGGGGTTGGGTCTTGCCGGTGCGGATGGGTTTGCCGGTGGCGTCGTGGAGTTGCCAGTCGAGGGGGATTTTGGAGTCGCTGGCGAGGATGGCGCGCTTGGGGCTGGTTGGGGTGAAGCCGAGTTGGTTCAGGCGGATCGCTGGCAGTTCTTCATGCCTCCCCGGAACGGGGAGGGGGACCGCGACGCGAAGCGGCGTGGTGGAGGGGCCCCTGCCCCAAGCGAAGCCTTCGTTGAGGGCGGGCCCCCTCCACCATCCTTCGGATGGTCCTCCTCCCCGTTCCGGGGAGGAATTTGGGGTCGTCGCACCACATAGCAGCAGCGCCAGTGCGAGCGGCGTCGCGTAGCGGATCATTGGCCCGATTTCGCGTAGGGGCCGAAGGTGGTGCCGATGAAGCCGCCGGCGGTCTTCGTGCTGAACTGTTTGGCGTCGATGCTGGCGAGGGTGCGCCATTTGCCGGGGGTGGTGGCGTAGGCGAAGTCGTAGGTCGTGCCGCTGGCGGTGATGCGCAGCCAGACGGGGGCGCCGGGTCTGGTGGCGAGCGGGGCGCTGGCCAGCGTGCGGCCGGTGGCGGGTTCCTTGTCTCCTGCCCGGCCCTCGACCAGCAGGACCGGCTTGCCGCCTTCCATGCCGATACCGACAAAGCCCCAATAGTCGTCGCTCTGGAGCGCGACGAGGCCGGCGCGGTCGCCATTCTTTCCGGGCGTGAAGCGGACGAGGGTTTCGGCGACGCCGTTCATATTCTGCTGGCGGCGGCCGAGGAAAGACGGGTTGGCATTGTCGCCCAGCCCCTCGGGCCGCGCGGTGAGGACGAGCGCGCCCTTGTCGAAACCGTACCAGTTGCTGCGCGGGTTGCGGAGCATCATCCATTCGGGGCCGAGCTTGCCGCGATCGAATTCCTCGCGGACATGCATCGGGCCGCTGGTGACGCGCTTCGGCTGGGCGGGGAGCGCGGGTTTGGCGTGGACGTAGGGGATCGGCTTGCCGCGCTCGAGGATGGTCGGCCAGCCATCCTTCCATTCGACCGGGAGCAGGAAGGTCTCACGGCCGGTATTGTAATAATCGCCTTCGTACGGGCGGACCGCGAGGAAGGTTGCCCACCATTTGCCATCGGGCGTGGTGACGAGCTGGGCATGGCCTGCGGACGTGATCGGGTGGGCGCGATCGCGCGGCAGATCGCGCTGGGTGAGCATCGGGTTGTTCGGGCCGGGGACATAGGGGCCGGTGACCGATTTGGAGCGGAGGATGACCTGGCTATGGCCCTCCGCCGTGCCGCCTTCGGCTGCGCTGAGATAATACCAGCCATCTTTCTTGAAGATATGCGGGCCTTCGATCCAGATCGGCTTGGTGCTGATGTCGATCCCGCCATCGACGACCATCGTCCGCGGGCCGAAGGTCTTGAGCGTCTTGAGGTCGATCTCCTGCACCCATAGCGCGCGGTGCCCTTCATATTTGGGCGGATCGGCGGGGGTGTCGTTGTTGATGATCCAGGTACGGCCATCCTCGTCGAAGAACAGCGAGGGATCGATGCCGTATTTGAGATCGGGGAGGAACACGGGGTCCGACCAGGGGCCGGCAGGATTCCTTGCGGTGATGACGAAATTCCACCCGCAATCGACGCAGGTGTTGAGGATGTAGAATACCCCGTCCTTGTGCTGGATCGTCGGGGCGAAGACGCCGCGCGAGAGGCCGAGCTGTTTGAAATCGAGCTGGGCGGGCCGATCGATCGCGTTGCCGATCTGGGTCCAGTTGACCAGATCCTTGCTGTGGAAGACCGGGATGCCGGGGAAATAGCTGAAGGTGGAGGTGACGAGGTAGAAATCGCTGCCGACGCGGGTGACCGACGGGTCGGGATAGAAGCCGCCGAGGATGGGGTTTCTATAGTCGGTCGCGGCGGGCTTCAGCGTGGTTTCGACGGGATCGCTGCCCTTATAGTCGAACCAGTCGAAGCGGGCAGTTTGCGCGGATGCGGAAGTGGCGGACAGCAGCATGGTGGCGGCGAGCAAGGCGCGGCGCATTTCTCTCTCCCGGTGGTTCGTTAGCGCTATCATGACGGGACGAGACGCGGGTGTCCAGCGTTGTCAGGGCTGTTCCCTCCCGCCTTCGGAGAAGGAGGGGCCCGCAAAGCGGGAGGATGAGGGTCTTCTTCCTTTTCGCTCGCCTCGATGAAGAAGAAGACCCTCACCCAACCCTCTCCCGCGAAGGCGGGAGGGGCTAAGAAGGCAACAGATTTAGGCGCGCCCCGGCCAGACGAATTCGGCGGCCTTGCAGGTCTTTTCGATGAATTCGAAATGGCCCGGCATCCAGTGGACCGAGTTGCGCGTGACCTGGCGGATTTCCTCCATCCGGCTGCGGAACATCTCGTCGGGCATTTCGTCGACGATCGGATCGTAACGGCCCGGGGTAATCCCCTGCCCCATCATCACCGCGTACCAGCTGGTGTCGTTGAACAGCTCGTCATGTTCTCGGAAGACGCGGCCGGTGGATTTGAAGATCGCGATCTTCTCGGCGAGGTAATCACTGACCTGCATCGTGCGGCAGCGGTCCCAATAGGGCGTGTCGTCGCGTTCGGTGGCGTGGTAATGCAGGATCAGGAAGTCGCGGATCTTTTCGTACTCCCACGTCATCCAGCGATTGTAGAGGCCGATTTCCGCCTCGCCCATCGCGCGGGTGGGGAGCAGGGTCATCAGGCGCGAGATGCCGACCTGGATCAGGTGGATGCTCTGGGATTCGAGCGGCTCCATGAAGCCTGCCGAGAGGCCGATGGCGACGACATTCTTGTCCCAGCTCTTGCGGCGGCGGCCGGCGGTGAATTTGAGGCGGAGCGGGTCGGCCAGCGGTTCGCCGTCGAGATTGTCGAGCAGGATCGCGGTGGCTTCGTCGTCGCTCATATGGGCCGAGCTATAGGCGTGGCCGTTGCCGAGGCGGTGCTGGAGCGGAATGCGCCATTGCCAGCCCGCCGGACGCGCGGTGGCGCGGGTCACGGGGCGGAGCGAGCCGCCGAGCGTGCAGGGCACCGCGACGGCGCGGTCGTTCATCAGCCACTCGGACCAGTCCTCGTATCCAGCGCCGAGCGTCTGTTCGATGAGGAGGCCGCGGAAGCCGCTGCAGTCGATGTAGAAATCGGCTTCGATCGTCTCGCCTTTCTCGGTCTGGATCGACTGGACGAAGCCGGTTTCGGGGTGCTGCTTCACATCGACGATGCGGCCCTCGACGCGCTTCACGCCGCGCGCTTCGGAATATTCGCGGAGATATTTGGCGTAGAGGCCGGCGTCGAAATGGAAGGCGTAAGCGATGTCGGCGAGCGGGGAATTGCCGGCGTTCGGAACCGGGCGGGAGAATTTGGCTTCCTCGGCACCGAGGGCCTGGAGGGAATATTCGTCGAGCCTGCCGCCATGTCCTTCGGCAAGGGCGCGGAGGTAGAAGGCGTGGAAGCTGACCCCGCCCATGTCGACGCCGTAGGGGCCGAAGGGGTGGTAATAGCGTTCGCCGATGCGGCGCCAGTCGACGAACTCGATCGCGAGCTTGAACGTCGCCTGCGTCTTGCGGACGAAATCATCCTCGTCGAGGCCGAGCAGGCGGTTGAAGATGCGGATCTGGGGGATGGTGGATTCGCCGACGCCGACCGTGCCGATCGCTTCGGATTCGATCACCGTGACTTTCGTGAAGCCATCGGTGAGGAAGCGGGCGAGCGCGGCGGCGGTCATCCAGCCTGCGGTGCCGCCGCCGACGATCAGGATGTGGCGGAGGCGGTTGTCTTCAGTCATGCGGGGACCTTCATGTCGGGCGTGGCCGCGGCGTGCTGCGCGAGCCAGAGATGGTGGGCCGGCATCGCCTGTGTGGCGCGGGCGAAGGCGGCGCGGATGCGGTCGAGCTTGTTCGCGATGTCGGCGGGGTCGAGCGCGTCGGCGAGACGGTCCCAGCCTTGCGGAGTAACTTCCTGCCCGAGCATCACCGCGACCCAGCTGGATTCGGCGAACAGCTCGTCCTCGTAGCGGAAGAAGCGGCCGTGACCGCGGAACAGGTCGAGCTTGCGTTGCAGCGTCTCGGGAATCGCCATCTCGCGGGTGCGGCGCCAGAGGTCGCCGGTGCGGCGCTGATTGGCGTGGTAATGGAGGATGACGAAGTCGCGGACCTGCTCGAGCTGGAGGATGCTGAGGCGGTTGTACTCGTCGCGCTCTACCGGTGAGAAACCGCGATCGGGGAAGAGGGCGAGCAGCTTCGACACGCCGGTCTGGATGAAGTGGATGCTGGTCGATTCGAGCGGTTCGATGAAGCCGCTGGCGAGGCCGAGGCTGACGCAGTTCTTCGCCCAGATCTCAGACCGGCGGCCGGCTTCGAAACGGATGATGAAGGGATCGCGGAGCGGTTCGCCGTCCAGATTGGACAGGAGCGTTTCGCGAGCCGCGTCGTCGGTGATGTCGGCGCTGGAATAGACATAGCCGTTGCCGATGCGGTGTTGCAGCGGGATGCGCCATTGCCAGCCGGCTTCGTGCGCCGTCGAGCGAGTATAGGGGGTGATCTCCGCGCCTGACGCCGCACAGGGGACGGCCATCGCGCTGTCGCATTGGAGCCAGTGTTTCCAGCTCTCCCACCCGGTCTTGAGCGCGCCGGCGATGAGGAGGCCGCGAAAGCCGCTGCAATCGAGCCAGAGGTCGCCGGTGACGTGCCGGTCGCCTTCGAGCGCGACGCTTTCGATGAAGCCGGTTTCGCCGTTCAGGGCGACGTCGAGGATCTTGCCTTCGACGCGCTTCACGCCGCGCGCTTCCGCATAGGCGCGGAGATATCTGGCGTAGAGACCGGCGTCGAAATGATAGGCGTAGTTGAGGCGCGAGCGAGCGTCGCCGGGATCGGCGACGGGGGGCGTGTAGCGGTTCTGGCGCATCGCGACGGCGCAGAGATTGTAATCCTCGATCCCGCTCGCCTGCCCGCTTTCGACGAGCTTGCGCCAGTAGTGGTGGAACTTCACCCCTTCGATGTCGAAGCCGAACTCGCCGAAAGGATGGCTGTAGCGATGGCCCTCGCGGGTCCAGTCGACGAACTCGATGCCGAGCTTGATCGAGCCTTTGGTGGCGCGAAGGAAATCGGCTTCGTCGATGCCGAGCAGGCCGTTGAAGTTGCGGATCGGCGGGATGGTCGCCTCCCCCACCCCGACCGTGCCGATCGCGTCGGATTCGACGAGGGTGACGGCGACGCCGGCGGGGACGAGCTTCGAGAGCGCGGCGGCGGACATCCAGCCCGCGGTGCCGCCGCCGACAATGACGATCTGGCGGATCGGCTCGCCGTTCACCGCAGCGCCTCGGCATGGCTGGGCATGGTCTTCGCGGTCTCGATCAATATCTGGCGCAGGCGCGCGAAATGCTGCGTCAGCGCGGGTTCGGGGATGGTATCGGCAAGCGCATCGTAGCGCCGGGGGCGAAGGCCCTGTTCGTCCAGCAGGCTGACCCAGTCGGGACGATCGAAGATTTCCTCGTCATACATCGGCACGCGGCCCCGGCTGGCGAACAGATCGAGCTTGTATTGCAGTTGTTCGGGCACGGCCATCGCGCGGGCGGCATCCCATAGAGGTTCGCCGAACCGGCCGTTGGTCTTGTAATGGGCAATGACGAAATCGCGCGCACGCTCGGCCTCGCCGTGGAGGATGCGGTTATACTCGGCGGCTTCCGGACCGGCGGCGGCGTTGGGGAAAAGCATCAGCAGACGGCGCAGACCGCTCCGGACGAGATGGAGGCCGACGGGGTGGACCGGATCGACCAGCGACGCCGCGGCGCCGAGGGCGATGCAGTTCGCGGTCCAGAAGCTGGCGCGGCGGCCGGATTCGAACGCCACGCCGCCAAGATCGGCATGAGCGGAGGACGAGAGGATCGCATCGCCCTGCCCGCCGACCAACGGCACCGTGCGGCGCCAGCCCGAAGCATGGGCGGCGGCGACGGTATAGGAGGGCGGGACACCTTCGGCGGGATTGGCGGATTCGATCACGCGATCGCAGGGAAGCCAGTGTTTCCAGCTTTCGAACGGCGAAAGCGCGGAAGCCAGCACCGCCTGCGCGCCCGAGCAATCGAGGAACAGGTCGCCGGTGATTTCCGCGCCGTTTTCGAGCGTGATCGATTCGACGCGATCGCTGATCTTCGCCGAGCGAAACGGCGCGGCGTGATGAGTCACGCCCTTCGCGGCCGATTGCAGCAGCCTGGCGAAGCTCGCCTTGTCGAGATTGAGACCGTAATCGAGCGTCGAGAGCGGCGAGCGGGGGTCGTTGCTCGGACGCGCAAAGCGGTCCGCCTGTGCGGCGATGGCGGCAAGCGAGAAATCGGCGAGGCGGAGCGGCTGACCGGTGGCGCGATAGCGCGCGGCAAGCTGATGGAAGGCGACGGGACCCATCGGCGCGCCGGTTTCGCCATAGGGCAGGAACCAGGTGACGCCCTCCCCCGCCCAGCCGGCGATCGCCGCGCCGAGCGTGAAGCTGCCGCGCGCGGCGCGCATCATCGCGGCTTCATCGAGACCGTGATCGATCAGGAAGCGCGCGAAACCGGGCAGCGTCGATTCGGCGGGGCCGAACGGACCAATGCTCGCGTCCGGACCGGCGACATCGACGAGCGCAATATTACGCCCGCTGCCGTCCAGACCGCGCAACAGCGCCAGGGCGCTCATCCATCCGGCGACGCCGCCGCCGACAATGACGATATCGCGGACCATCAGGCGGCCCGTGCGGCGAGCTGGGCCAGCACCGTTTCGTGCGTGGGCATGGCTTCGGCCGCCTGTGTGTAGCGCCCGCGCATCGCCGCCATCATCGCGATCACTTCGTCATCGCTCACCTTGTCGCCGAGCGGATCGGGGTGTCGCGGATGGACGCGCTGGCCGAGATAGACGGCAAGCCAGCTCGGTTCGAGGAACATGCCGTCGCGATAATTCACCACCACCCCGCGCTCCCGGAACAGTTCCATCTTCCACGCCACGCTGTCGGGCACGGTCATGGTGCGGCAGTAATTCCAGAACTCCGAATCGTCCCGTTCGGTGGCGTGATAATGGAGGATGATGAAATCGCGGACGCGCTCATATTCGAGCGCCATCAGCCGGTTGAACTCATCGGCGTCGGTCGGATCCCATTCCTGCGCGGGGAAGAGATCGAGCAAACGGCCGATGCCGAGCTGGATCAGATGGATGCTGGTCGATTCGAGCGGCTCGAGAAAGCCCGAGGCGAGGCCCAGCGCGACGACATTGCCGACCCATTGCTTCTTGCGCTTGCCGGTGACGAAACGGAGCTTGTTGGGATCGGCCAGCGGCGGCGCGGCGATCTCGCCGAGCAGGACATCAAGCGCGGCGTCATCCTCGATAAAGCCGCTGGAATAGACATGGCCGTTGCCGGTGCGGTGCTGGAGCGGGATCTTCCACACCCAGCCCGATTTCTGCGCGGTGGCGCGGGTGAGCGGCATGGTGGGGCCGACATTGTCGCACGGCATGGCGATCGCACGATCGCACGGCAGCCAGTGGCTCCATTGCTCGTAGCCGGTCTTGAGCGCCTGTTCGATCAGCAGGCCGCGAAAGCCCGAGCAATCGATGAACAGATCGGCTTCGACCACTTCCCCGCTTTCCAGCGTGACCGAGGTGACGAAGCCGGTTTCGCTGTGGAGCGCGACATCGACGACCTTGCCTTCCTGCCGCACGACGCCGCGCGCCTCGGCATACTCGCGCAGGAACTTCGCATAGAGGCTGGCATCGAACTGATAGGCGTAATTGAAGGTATTGAGCAGCGAGCGCGGGTCCTGGTTGGGATGGATGAAGCGATCACGCCGCGCCGCCTGGATCGGCAGCGAATAGTCTTCGAACGCGCCGCCCTCTCCCCGTGCGTGCATCCGCAGCCAGTGATGGTGAAACGGCACCCCGCCGATCTCCGCGCCGAACACGCCGAACGGATGGATATAGGAATCGCCGACCCGGCCCCAGTTGCGGAACTCGATGCCCAGCTTGAACGTGCCCTTGGTGCGGGTCATGAATTCGGCTTCGTCGAAGCCGAGCGTCGCATTGTAATGGCGGATGTGCGGCACGGTCGCCTCGCCCACGCCGACCGTTCCGATATCGGCCGACTCGACGAGTCGAATCGACATTCCGGAGGCTCCGAATTT
This sequence comes from Sphingomonas sp. G-3-2-10, assembly GCF_012927115.1. Classification (NCBI taxonomy): domain Bacteria; kingdom Pseudomonadati; phylum Pseudomonadota; class Alphaproteobacteria; order Sphingomonadales; family Sphingomonadaceae; genus Sphingomonas; species Sphingomonas sp. G-3-2-10. Next base: position 1,585,862 of record NZ_JABBFY010000001.1, read on the forward strand.
GTTCGAAAGCGCCGCGGCGGTCATCCAGCCGGAGGTTCCGCCACCCACGATCAGGACGCGTTTTATCAACATTGCGCCACCCTCTCCCTTTGCACGATTGTTAGCGCTCCCTTCACCGGAGCGTCAACGCGCCCGGAAATCTGCCATTTTCTGATGATTGCGTTGTCAGAACGGCCCTTCTCGTTGCATTTTGGCCACGGAATCCGGTTTTTGTGTTTGCGGTAACAAGGTGGCTTGATCTTCGGACCAATCCTCCCTTACCTTAACTCGGACAACGACGCGCACTCATTTGATAGCGCTAACAACGGAGGGGAGGACGGCTTGATGCTCAAGCTCTATTCAAATCACAGGCCTGACAACGCTGCCAAAGGCCGCGCGAGTCTGCTGCGCGCGGGCGTATCCGCAGCGGCGCTGGCATGTCTTTCGGTCGCGGCACCTGCCTGGGCACAGGACGCTCCGGCACAGGAAGACGAAGGCGAAGCCATTGTCGTCAAGGGCTATCGCGCCTCGCTCCAGAGCGCGCAGCAGCTGAAGAAGAATTCGGACGTGATCGTCGACTCGATCACCGCCGAGGACATCAGCGCCCTGCCCGACCGCTCGGTCACCGAAGCGCTGCAGCGCATCCCGGGTGTGGCGATCGACCGCTTCTCGGCCGGTCTCGATCCCGATCACTTCTCGGTCGAAGGTTCGGGCGTCGTGGTTCGCGGCCTCACCTATGTCCGTTCGGAGTTCAACGGCCGCGAAGCGTTCACCGCCAATAACGGCCGCGCGCTGAGCTTCGCCGACGTCCCGTCCGAAATGCTTGGCGGCGTCGACGTGTTCAAGACGCCGACCCCGGACCGGATCGAAGGCGGCATTTCGGGCGTGGTCAATCTGCGCACCCGCCGTCCGTTCGACTTCAAGGGTCTCGAGATCGCCGGTTCGGCCGAAATCAATTATGGCGATTTCGTCGACAAGGCGACGCCTACGGGCTCGATCCTGATCAGCAACCGCTGGGAAACGCCGATCGGCGAATTCGGCCTGCTGGCCAACTTCTCCTATTCGCAGCTCAAGAGCCGCGCGGACCGTTTCCAGCTTTCGAGCTTCCGCATCCGCAACCAGTATGCCGATGGCGACGTGGTGGACAATGTCGGCGGCCAGACGCCGACCCGCCAGGTCTATTTCCCGCGCGGCGCCGTGCTGGGCACGCAGGAATTCAACCGCGAACGCTATGGCTATGCCGCGGCGGCGCAGTGGAAGAGCAATGACGGGTCGGTCGAGATCGTGGCGCAGTTCCTGCGTTCCGACGCGCGCCAGGCCTGGACCGAGCACACGGTGGAAATCGCGACCGACAACGTCGCGGGCAATGGCGACTCGCGCGCCGCTGCCGGCACCCAGCTGAGCTTCGGTGCGGACGGCATGTTCCAGAGCGGCACCATCACCGGCCCGACCGGCTGGCGCGGCGACCAGAACACCGGCTCGGCGCGCACGCCGATGCTGGGCCTCCAGTCGAACAACATCCGCCGCGACCAGGAATCGCGGCTTGTCACCGACGATTACGGCCTGAACGTGAAGTGGGACGTGAGCGACCGGCTGGGCATCGTGTTCGATTACCAGCATGTCGATTCGAGCACCTATCTGCTCGACAACACGATCTGGGCATCGACCTATCAGAACGCGTCGATCACGATGAACGGGAACGGCTTCCCGAGCGTCACGTTCGGCCCGCCGCAGGTCTGCAACGGCCCCTCGGCCAATGCGACCAACCCGCCGGGCACCGGCTTCGATTGCAACGCGGGCCAGCCTGCGGGCGGTTCGGGCAATCCGACCTATTTCGGCGCGGGCCACAACAGCTTCGCGGATCCGTACAACAGCTTCTATCGCGCGGCGATGGACCATATCGAGCAGAGCGACGGCAATTCCGACGCCTTCCGCCTCGATTTCGACTATTCGTTCCCGGAGAGCAATTTCCTGAAGTCGGTCCAGTTCGGCGCACGCTATGCCGATCGCGACCAGACCTCGCGCTTCTCCCAGTACAATTGGGGCGTGCTGTCCGAACAGTGGGGCAATAACGGCCCGATCTGGATGGACAATCTGGTCGATGGCAACAATGCCAACGGCCATACCCAGGGCACGACCTATGGCGGCGAAGCGTTCGGCTTCGACAATTTCTTCCGCGGGGCCGTCGCCAATCCGCTCGGCGGACAGCCGCGCCTGTTCTACGCCGGCCACACCGTCAACGATTATGCCGGCATGGCTGCCTTCTCGTCCGCGATCGCTCGCGAATGGCAGGGCACGAACACGAACTGCGCCGACGGCCAGGTTCGCAACGCAGGGTGGAACCCGCTCGCCAATCGCTGCGGCGTGGTGGCCGGAACGCCGTTCCTGCCGGGTGAAATCAACCCGATCCGCGAACAGAATTATGCCGCCTATGTGCAGGCCAAGTTCCGCAGCGAGTTCAGCAATGGCTGGACCCTGAGCGGCACGGCGGGTGTTCGCTACACCAAGACGGATCGTGATGCGGGCGGCTATCTGGCCTTCCCGAACCCCGGTTCGATCACGACCGAAGCGCAGTGCGCGGCGGTGCCGGTCGGGCAGAATCCGCCTGCGCTGTGCACCTTCCCGCTGGCGACCCGCGAAGCCTTCCGCAACTTCCAGAATGGCGGGCTGACGGCGAGCCAGGCGAGCACCAGCTACGAATACTGGCTGCCCAGCGTGAACCTGAAGCTCGAAGTGGGCGGCGGGCTCCAGTTCCGTGCCGCCTATTTCGCAGGCGTCGCACCGCCCGCGACCGGCCTGATCCGCAACTTCTTCAACGTGTCGGTCACGACCGTGCAGAATGTGGACTCGACCGGCGCGGCCATTCCGAACAGCTATCGGATCCAGGGCACGTTCAACGCAGGTAATCCCTACCTGCTGCCGACGACCGCCGATAACTTCGATCTGACCGCGGAATGGTATTTCTCGAACGTCGGCCAGTTCACCGTTTCGGCCTTCTACAAGGAACTGCACGGCGTTCTGACCAACGACACGGTCCGGCTGGACTTCACGAACAACGGGGCGACCTTCCCCGCGATCGTGACCACGCCGACCAACTCGCGGTCGACGGGCAAGATCAAGGGCTTCGAGGTCAGCTATCAGCAGACCTACGACTTCCTGCCCGGTTTCCTGAAGGGCCTCGGCCTGCAGGCGAACTACACCTATGTCGACTCGTCGGGCGTGCCGCAGAGCACCCTTTCGGCGACCGATCCGGATGTGGCCGCCGGCCGCGTGACGACGGTGGATACGGCGCTCCTGCCGCTGCAGGGTCTGTCGAAGCACACCTTCAACATCACGCCGTTCATCGACATCGGGCCGTTCTCGGCACGCCTCACCTACTCGTGGCGTTCGGAATGGCTGCTGACGGTGCGCGACGTGATCACGCCGTTCGATCCGATCATGAACGAAAGCACCGGACAGCTCGACGCGTCGATGTTCTTCGCCATCACGCCGAACATCAAGGTCGGCGTGCAGGGCGTGAACCTGACGAACGAGATCACCAAGACCAGCGCCGTCATCTCGGCGATCGGTGGCGGGATCCGTCAGGTGCCGCGCGGCTATTACATGAACGACCGGCGCTACACCGCGATCATCCGGTTCAACTTCTAGTCCTTACGTACACCCTGCCCTGTGGCGTCGTCGGCTTCGGCCGGCGGCGCCTCTTTTTTGTTGGGGGGCGGGCATCAGCAAAGATTCTCCCCCGCCAGGGGGAAGATCAGGCGGCGCGGTAGCTCAGGAAGATGTTGGCGGTCAGGCGGCCCTGTCTCGGGTCGGGCGAGAGCGCGGCGTCGGCCGGGATGCGGCCGGAGTGGAGGACACAGCTGCGGTAGACGATCAGCCGGTTGAACGCAGCATCCAGCGCGGCGGTCTGTTCGAAATGATCGGTGTCGCCGGTGATGTAGCCGGGCGCGGCTTCGGCTTCGGCAAGGCGGATCGTCTCGTAGCGCGGCAGCCGCTCGGGCGTGAGCGCCTCGTAACCGGTCGCGCGGTGGCGATAGAGCGCGGTGCCGCCAAGCTCGGTTCCGCAGAGATAGTGGAGGAAGGCGAATTGCAGCGGATAGGTGGTGTCGATGTGCGGCACGCGCTGCGGCGGGACCAGCTCGCCGGGAGCGAGCGTGACCAGCGACAGGTTGCAATCGGCATGGGCCAGCGCAACGCCGCGCAGCCCGAACGCTTCGCGCACCAGCGGATCGAGCCCGCGCGCGACGGTTTCGACATAGGGCAGGGGCGCGGGCGCGCGGATGCCGGGATAGCCGCCATTGGGCCCATAGGCCGGCGCGAACGCCTGCCCGCCCGCGGCGAATTCGATCAGCGTTTCCGGATCGAGCATCAGCCCGTCGACCTGCAGCACGGGCTCCCGGTCATGGCCGGCATGGGTCAGCGACGCGACGGGACGCGGATTGAGATCGAAGGTCATCGCCGCGAGCCTAGTCGTTCCGGGGCCGCTGACGCTAGGGTCCGCGGATGACGGCGATTCGGGAAATTTCGGGCATCGATCCCAAAACCTTCCGCGAGGAAGTTGTGGAACGCTATGCCCCCGTCGTGCTGCGCGGCGCGGCGCGGGACTGGCCGATGGTCGCCGCGTCGGGAAGCGCGCAATCGGCGTGCGACTATCTGCTCGGCTTCGACAGGGGCGCGGCGGCGGAAGCATTCGTGGGGCCGGCCGCGATCGGCGGGCGCTTCTTCTATTCGGACGACATGAAGGGGTTCAATTTCGAGCGGCGCAAGGGGCCGTTCGCGGAGCTCCTGCGCTATGTGCTGCGGCTGCAGGGCAATGCCGATGCGCCCTCGGTCTATGCCGGCGCGCTGGAAACGAGCGAGTGCCTGCCCGGCTTTACCCAGGCCAATCCGATGCCACTGGTCGATGGCCTTGGCGCGACGCCGCGCGTGTGGGTGGGCAATGCCAGCATCGTCAGCCCGCATTTCGACGCTTCGGACAATATCGCCGTGGTCGCGGCCGGGCGGCGGCGCTTCACGCTGTTTCCGCCCGATCAGGTCCACAACCTCTATGTGGGGCCGCTGGATCACAACATGGCCGGGCGGCCGGTGAGCATGGTGACGCTGAGCGATCCGGACTTCGAGCGCTATCCGCGCTTCCGCGAAGCACTGGCGACGATGCAGACCGCCGAGCTGGAGCCGGGCGACGCGATCTTCATCCCGGCCTTGTGGTGGCATCAGGTCGAGGCGCTGTCGGACTTCAACGTGCTGGTGAACTATTGGTGGGCGGACTCGCCGGACATCGGCGCGCGGTTCGACGCGATGGTCCATGCGGTGCTGTCGATCAGCCATTTGCCCGAGAACCGGCGCGACGCGTGGGAGCGGATGTTCGAGACGTTCGTGTTCCGCAAGCACGGGCACCCGGCGGAACATCTGGCCGAGCAGGACCGTCGCGTGCTGGGCAAGCCGACCGAGGGATGGCGGAAATATCTGCGGCAGTATCTGATGCGGGCGATGGGGGGGCCCTAGCGCCGTTGAGATTGGAATTCGCGACGGGCTCGTCTAGCGTTCGGCATGGCGGGTTCGACGAGCATCTACACGATCGCGCGACGACATGCGGTCGCGACCTTGCTGTCGATGCCAATCATCATGTGGGTCATACCGCTATTTGTGAGCGGGAAGGGCTATTCGTTCGATGCGATCAGCGGGATCATGATGCCGCTGATGGTCACGTTGCTGATTGTAGGGGGCGGAGGGTCGCTGCTTCTGGTCTGCCCGAACTGCCGGAAATCCCTCTTCATGCGGGGTCCTTTCAGCGTCCCGTGGCCGGCGCGGACCTGCAGCGAGTGCCAGACCGATCTGACCCGGATCGACCGGAAGGGTGCGCCGGTTTGATCCCGGCGCGCCGAGCGAGGGCTGGCGACAGGATCTGATGCAGGCGATCGGGGGGCCTTAGGGTCCAACCTTCCCTCTCCCGCTTTCGCGGGAGAGGCGCGAGACTTGGCAGCTTGCTGCCTAGTCGCAGCGGTGAGGGTCTTCTTCTTGGGTCCAGGCAAGACAGAAGAAGAAGACCCTCACCCCGCCCCTCTCCCGCGAAGGCGGGAGAGGAGGAGGAAGTGGAGCGCCACCCTTCGTCTACTTCCCGTTCCCCGGTGCGTATTTGCTGTCGATCGCCTTGTACCAGTCGAGGTCATGTTCGGGCGCGGCCACGCCTGCCGGTAGCGGGCGGCCCGAGACCGACTGGAAATAGGCGATCGAGGCGTCGCGCCACCATTTGGCTTCGGCGTGCTGGATGGCGAGGAAGTCGCTGACTTCGCTCCAGCGGCGGTGGTCCACCCTGCCCTTTTGTTCCTCCCAGCGCGCCTGCATCGCCGCAACCGAGGCGACGCCACGGTCGTAATGGGCGAGCAGTTCTTCCCACAGGGTCCGGCCCGACGTCATCTTGCGGTCCCACGGGACGTGGTGGAACCACAGCAGCAGGTTTTCCGGCGTGGTTTCCGGATTGCCCCAGCGCTTCGCCAGCGGATCGGCGTACTGGGACAGCGCGTCGCTGCCGGTTTTCGTCCGGTCAAAGCCGATGCCGTCCTTGCCGGCCCTGTGATAATAGGCCGGGTTCCATTCGGGCCGGGCAAGGTTCGCAACCCAAGGGCCGGGGCCGTAGTGATGGCCGGTCGCCATCAGGTGCGCGAGACCGAGCGGCGTCATGTAATCGACCACCGCTTCGCGCGAGCCGCCCATCATCGCGACGATGGCGCCCACCGTGGCGGGATCGTCGCTCCACGTCATCCGCGCCCAGTCGCGCGCGATCGCGTCCGACTTGCTGTCGGGATCCCATGCGAAGCGGCCAAAGGCGTACCAGTTGGCCTGATCGAATTGCGAGCCGGACCAGTTGCGATCGGTGCCGATATTGGCGACTCCGGCCATGCCGGTGACGGCGCCGGGGCGGACGGGCGTGTCGAGCGTATCGGCGACCGTCACGCCCTCTCGCGGGCGGAAGGTGTCGCTTTGCAGCACTTCCTCCCACATCGGCCCGAGGTAAGCGAGGTGGGTCGCGAAGCCGAGATATTCCTTGGTGATCTGGAATTCCATCATCAGCGGCGTGCGCGGCATCGCGCCGAACAGCGGATGGAAGGGCTCGCGCGGCTGAAAGTCGATCGCGCCGTTCTTGACCTGGACGATCACATTGTCGCGGAACGTGCCGTCGAGCGGCTGGAAGTCGGCATAGGCCTGCTTCGCGCGGTCCTCGGCATTTTCGGCCGAATAGACGAAGGCGCGCCACATCACGATGCCGCCATGCGGAGCGACCGCATCGGCCAGCATGTTGGCGCCATCGGCATGGCTGCGCTTGTAGTCGCCCGGGCCGGGCTGGCCCTCCGAATTGGCCTTGACCAGGAAGCCGCCGAAATCGGGGATGACGCGGTAGATCTCGTCGGCCTTGGCCTTCCACCATGCGGCAACCGCCGGATCGAGCGGATCGGCGGTCTTCAGCCCGCCGATCTCGATCGGGGCGGAGAAGCGCGCCGTCAGATAGACGCGGATGCCATAGGGGCGGAAGACCTCGGCCAGCGCCCTCACCTTCACCAGCCATTCGGGCTTGAGGATCTCGGCATTGGCGTTGACGTTGGTCAGCACCACGCCATTGATGCCGATCGAAGCATTGGCGCGGGCATAGTCGGTGTAGCGCGGGTCCTTGTAGCCCGGCAGCTTCTGCCAGTCCCACAGCGACTGCCCGGCATAGCCGCGCTCGACATAGCGATCGAGATTGTCCCAGTGATTGAGGATGCGGACCTGAAGCTTCGGGCTGTCGGTGATGTCGATGCCGTTCAGCTTCTGACGGGTCTGGATCTGCTGGAGGAAGCGGAACACGCCGTAGAGCACGCCGATGTCGCTGTTGGCAGCGATCACGATGGAGACGCGGCCATGCATCGCGACGGAGCGGATCGCGAAGCCTTCGGCGCCCAGCCCGGCCAGCGGCAGTTTCAGGCTGGCGACGAAACGCGACGTGGCGGGCGTGCCGATGATGACCGCGCCGCCCAGGGCGTCTTCTTCGGACACCTGAAGCTCGCGGCCGAGCATCCCGAGCGCCCCGCGCTGGAGTTCGGCGACGGCGGCGTCGATCGTGGGGCTGTTGCCGTGGCGGACGATGCTGGCGAAGGCCGCGGCATAGGCCGGGCGGCTGGCGGGATCGACGGGGCGATAGCGTAGCCACAGATCGTAGCCGTCTTCGTTCGCGGGAATGGTGGCGGTTTGGGGGGACGAAGGCAGCGAGCGCGCATCCGTGCGTGGAGCGGCGGCAATCAGCGCCGCGAAAAGCGTCATCACAACGAACAGCAGGCGCATCCTCATCCCTCTCCTTTTGCGATTCTTCGTCGCCGTTGACAAAGGCGATAGCATGATGATGTTGGTAGCGCTATCATCAGACAATTGAGTGGGAGGGGATTTATGCGGAACAGCCATGTCGGTGCGCGCGGGGAGCCTATGCGGCATGGCTGAGATCGTTTCCGCGCGGGTGATCGTCACTTGCCCCGGCCGCAACTTCGTCACCCTGCTGATCGAAACGAAGGACGGCGTGACCGGGATCGGCGACGCGACGCTGAACGGGCGCGAGCTGGCAGTGGCGAGCTATCTGACCGACCATGTCATCCCCTGCCTGATCGGGCGCGATGCGCACCGGATCGAGGATATCTGGCAGTATCTGTACAAGGGCGCTTACTGGCGCCGCGGGCCGGTGACGATGAGTTCGATCGCCGCGGTCGACATGGCGCTGTGGGACATCAAGGGGAAGGTCGCGGGGCTGCCGGTCTATCAGCTGCTCGGCGGGGCCAGCCGCGAGGGGTGCATGGTCTATGGCCATGCCAATGGCGCGGACATCCAGCAGACGATCGACAATGCGCTCCATTACAAGGAGCAGGGATACAAGGCGATCCGGATCCAGTCGGGCGTGCCCGGGCTGGCGGCGACCTATGGCGTATCGAAGGACCGCTATTTCTACGAGCCGGCCGACGGGTCGCTGCCGACCGAGAGCCTGTGGTCGACCGAGAAGTATCTCCGCTCCGTGCCGCCCTTGTTCGAAGCGGCGCGCGAGGCGCTGGGGTGGGACGTGCATCTGCTGCACGACGTGCATCATCGCTGCACCCCGATCGAAGCGGCGCGGCTGGGCAAGGATCTGGAGCCATACCGCCCCTTCTGGCTGGAAGATGCGACTCCGGCGGAGAACCAGTCGGGCTTCCGCCTGATCCGCCAACATACCACCTGCCCGCTGGCGGTAGGCGAAGTGTTCAACACGATCTGGGATGCCAAGCAGCTGATCGAGGAACAGCTGATCGACTATATCCGCGCCACCGTGGTCCATGCCGGGGGGCTGACCCATTTGCGGCGGATCGCGGCGCTGGCCGATCTGCACCAGATCCGCACCGGCTGTCACGGCGCGACCGATCTGTCGCCGGTGACGATGGCGGCGGCGCTGCATTTCGGACTCTCGGTGCCCAATTTCGGGGTGCAGGAATATATGCGCCACACCGACGAAACCGATGCGGTGTTCCCCCATGCCTACAGCCTGAGCGACGGGATGATGCATCCCGGCGACAAGCCCGGACTGGGCGTGGAGATCGATGAGAAACTGGCCGCGAAGTACGAGTACAAGCGGGCCTACCTGCCCGTCGCGCGGCTGGAAGACGGAACAATGTTCAGCTGGTGAACCGGCGGACGCACGAGGGAGAGGAATGATGACCGGACTGACGCGCCGCGAGATGCTGGCGGCTGGAGCCGCGACGGCAGCGATGACGATGGGCGGCACCGCGATGGCGCGGGCGGCGGCTTCGGGGCTGGACACGATCGCCAAGACCAGGGGAATGCGCTTCGGCTCGGCGGTGGCGTTCGGCGCGCCGGGGGCGGATCGGGGGAGCTTCGCCAATCCGGCCTATGCCGCGATCCTCGAGCGCGATTGCGGGCTGCTGGTCCCGGAGAACGAGCTGAAGTGGCAATGGACCCGCCACACGCAGGACTATGACTTCCGCCAGTTCGACGCGATCGTCGATTATGCGAGCGCGAAGGGCTTCAGGACGCGCGGACACACGCTCTTCTGGGCGCCGCAGAAATGGTTTCCGGAATGGCTGGTGAAGCATGATTTCGGCCCGCAGCCGGCCAAGGCGGCGGAGACGATGCTGGCGGATCACGTCCGCACCGTGTGCAAGCGCTACGGCGCCAAAATCTATTCGTACGATGTGGTCAACGAAGCGGTGGAGCCATCGACCGGGGCGCTGCGCGACACGGTGGTGACGCGGGCGTTCGGCAGCGGCGAAGCGATGCTCGACCTGATGTTCCACACCGCCCGCGCCGAGGCGCCCCATGCCGAGCTGGTCTATAACGACTATATGAGCTGGGAGCGCGGCACCGAGGACGAGACGCATATCGCGGGCGTGCTCAAGCTGCTGGAGGGGTTCCGCAAGCGCGGGACGCCGGTGGATACGCTGGGCATCCAGTCGCATATCCGGCTGCTGAAGGACAAACCCGTCGCCGAGATCGTGAAGGAGTCCGAGGGGCCGTGGCGGCATTTCCTCGATGCGGCGGTGGCGATGGGCTACAAGCTGGTCATCACCGAGTTCGACGTGAACGACAAGAAGGCGCCGACCGACATCGCCGCGCGCGACATCATGGTCGCCGATTACGCCAAGGCATATCTGGACGTGATGTTCTCGTACCCGCAACTCAAGGATGTGCTCGCCTGGGGGATGGTCGACAAATATAGCTGGCTGACCGGCTTCGATCCGCGCGCGGACAAGACCATGACGCGCGGCTGTCCCTATGATGCCGAGTTCAAAGCGAAGCCGCTGCACGCGGCGATCGGAGCGGCGTTCGCGGGCGCGCCGGCGCGGTAGGTCCGCAATGGTTGCGTAACGATCTTGGCGGCGGCGCGCGGTTGGGATAGCGCTTGCCGTCAGGTCGCATTTCCGGCCGGGACGGATCGCCGCAGAGCCGCCGCCCGGTCCTAGCCGGGGGTTGGGGAATGCGCAGGATAATCGCGTCGATGGTGCTCGGGCTGCTGCTGGCCGGATGCGCGGGTCATGGCACGCTGAACATCGATTGCCCGCCCTTCGACAAGTACAAGCATGACGTGCCCTATTCGGCGCTGGAGAAGGAGATCCACGGCATCGGCCGACCGGGTCCGACCGCGCCGCCGCGCCCGCGCGACAATGACATGCTGGAGCGGATGGAGGGCGCGACCAAGCCGGCGGATGCAGGGCTGGAGAGCCTGCCCGGACGGCCACGCCCTCCCCTGCCCGCGGTGCTGATGCTGTCGGGCGGCGGGCAATGGGGCGCGTTCGGCGCGGGCTTCCTCGATCAGATGCGGCTGAACCGGACTTTGCCCGACGCGACCTTCATCAGCGGGATCAGCACCGGCGGATTGCAGGCGCTGTTCGTGTCGATCGGCACGCCCGAGGCCTATGCGGCGCTGCTGAAAGCCTATGCCCCGGCGGAGGAAAGCGAGGTGGTGGACCGGGGCGGGTTCCTGCGCGTGGTGCTGACCGGATCGATGGCGGGGCTGAAACCGCTGAGGGCCCGGATCGAAGCGGCGCTATGTCCCGACGCGATTATCGGCGACCCCGCCAAGCCGTGTGCGCTCGACGCCCTCCGCGCGATGATGGGGCCGGACGGAAAACAGACCAAATATGTGCTGATCGGCTTTGTCGAGGCAGCGAGCGGGCGGTTCCAATATGTCGATGTGGTCGAGCTGGCGCAGTTGCCGCGGCGCGAGGCGCGGACCTGCATCACCGCCGCGGCGCTGGCTTCGGCGGCGATGCCGGTCAATTTCCAGCCGGTGCAGATCAACGGCGTGACCTATTATGACGGCGGCGTGCGCGCTTCGGTGTTCGAAGCCAATGTCGCGGCATCGGCAACGGCAGTGAGCGAGGAGGCGGGGCCGGGCGAAGCGCCTCCGCCCACCCCGCGTCGCGTACCGCAGTTCCCCATCTATGTCGTGCGCAACGGGCCGACCACGGTCGAGCCGGACGCGGAGATCAACGGCAAGGGGGGCGCGATCGACGCGGCGCAGCGCGCCGAGCAGATTCTGGTCAACCAGATGGAAGTCAGCTCGATCGCGGTGATCCGGATCGAGCATCCGGTGGGGCCGCTGCGCATGGTGAGCGCGGACGGATGGAAGGAAGTGCCGTGCGTGAAACCCGGCGGCGGGGTGATGTTCGCGCCCGAATTCATGAAATGCCTCACCCGGCTGGGGCGGATGAAGGCGAACGGGCCGCAGCCGTGGATCGAACTGTCGAATCTGTCGCTTCGTCCGCGACGATGAGGTGACGTTGCTGCACGAAGTGCTAAGGGCGGGAATATGAGTGTCCCGCCCGACATGTTGATGAGCGAAGTCGCCGAGCGGCGGGATCTGGATCATGCGCTGCTGATGCGGCTGGCGGACCGGGTTTCGGCGCTGCATGCCGCCGCGGCGGTGCTGCCGGGCGGTGGTGCGGGGGCGATCCGCGCGACCCTGCCGATGCAGCGCGCGGAGCTGGCGCGATATGGCGAGCATCTGAACGAGCGTGCGGCGGCGGGGCGGTTCCGGCGCGGACATGGCGCGTTGCGCCTGGATCATATCGCGCTGACCGAAGCAGGTCCGGAGCCGTTCGGATCGCAGGACGTGGGAATCGATATCCTCTTCGATCTCGCCAATCTGCTCGAGGATCTGTGGTGCCGGGGGCTGGGCCAGGCAGCGAACGTCGTGGCCAATCGCTATGTCGACGTGCTGCCGCAGGGCGCGCGCGGATGGGCGCTGCTGCCGCTGTTCCTGTCGATCCGCGCCAATGACGTGGATTTGCTGGCCGACTCTCCGCCCCGGCTGCTGGCGATCGGCGGGCTTTCGGGCACCGGCAAGAGCACGCTGGCGCGCGCGCTGGGCGGGCTGATGGGCCGTGCGCCGGGCGCGCGGGTGCTGCGCAGCGACGTGTTCCGCAAGCGGATCATGGGCCTGCCCCCCGAGGCGCGGCTGCCCCCGTCGCACTATACCGCGCAGAGCGATGCCGAGACGTGGGAAGCGCTGTTCGAATCGGCCGACGACCATCTGTCGTGCGGCACCAGCGTGATCATCGACGCAGTGTTCATGCGCCGCAGCGAGCGCGATGTGGTGGAGATGCTGGCCGATCGCGCGCGGGTGCCGTTCACCGGGCTGTGGCTGGAAGCGCCCGAGCGCGACCGGATCGCGCGAGTCAACGCCCGGTCAGGCGATGCCTCCGACGCCGGCGCCGAAGTGGTGCGCGAGCAATCGCGGCGTTCGGTAGGCGAGCTGTATGGCTGGCACCGGATGCGCGTGAACCGCCCGCCCGAAACTGTGATCGCCGCCGCTCGCGCGGTGATTGACCGGACGCGGCGTTAGGGAAAATCCTCCCCGGAGGGGGAGGTGGCGCCCGAAGGGTGACGGAGTGGGTAAGCCGCAAGCGATTTCGCTCGCGGCAAGCCCCCTCCACCAGCTTCGCTGGTCCCCCTCCCCCTCCGGGGGAGGATTGCAGACCCGCTCAGCGCAGGTGCGTCAAATCAGGCGGGTTCGACTTCGCGCTCGGCTTCGGCGCCGCCGAACATGCCCTGCAATGCTTCGAGGATCTGGACGACTTCGTCGCTGGTCAGCGAATAGAAGATCGTCTGGCCCGAACGGCGTGCGGTGACCATGCCCTGTCGACGGAGAAGGGCAAGCTGCTGCGAGACTGCGGTATCGCGAGAATTGGTCAGCCGGGCCAGTTCCCCGACGGACTTCTCGCCTTCCCACAAGTGGCAAAGCAACAACAGGCGGCTACGGCCGGACAGTGCCTTTAGAAACACAGAGGCGCGGTCGGCGGCTTCAATCAACTCGTACTTCACGGGCGCCCTGCTAGAGCCTGCGGCCAGCCTATGCAACTGCTATCTCACGGAAATTTCACGGAAATATTGCGCAAACGTGCAGACTCAAAGCCTCTCAGCAACGCCCGGTAAGCCTATAGTTTTACACGAATACACCATCTAAACATCTGTTTAGAAAGGCAGATCGTTACGCTGCCAACGCCTCCAGCGCCTCGCTCGCTTCCATCCAGACAAGCTCGGCGGCCTCGATTTTCGTGCCCAATTCGCCGCGGCGCTTCATCAGATCGCTCATCGAAAGTTTCGTCAGTGACGGATCGGCCGAAGCGGGATCGAACATCGCCCGCTCAAGCGCGCTGCGCTGTTCGTTGAGCTTCGCGAGCTGGGTTTCGGCTTCCTTGGCCGCCTTGCGCAGTGCATTGCCCTTCTCGCGCGCTTCGGCAGCGGCGCGGCGGGCGTCCTTCTTGCTGACCTTGGCGCCGCCGCCGCCCTTTCCTTCCGATCCGCTTTCCTTGCTGAGAACGAAGCCGATATAGTCGTCGATCGACCCATCGAATTCCTTCGCGGTGCCGCTGTCGACCAGCACGAGGCGATCGGCGGTCATCTCAAGCATGTGGCGATCGTGGCTGACGATCACGACTGCGCCCGAATATTGGTTGAGCGCCTGGATCAGCGCTTCGCGCGCGTCGACGTCGAGGTGGTTGGTCGGTTCGTCGAGGATCAGCAGGTGCGGCGCATCGCGGGTGATGAGCGCCAGCGCGAGACGCGCGCGCTCGCCGCCCGAAAGCTTGCCGACCTTGGTCGTGGCCTTGGCCGCCTGGAAGCCGAAGCGGCCGAGCTGGGCGCGGACCGCCGACTGGCTGGCGCCCTTCATCAGGCGGGTCATGTGATCGAGCGGCGTATCGTCGCGGTCGAGCTCCTCGACCTGATACTGGGTGAAATAGCCCACCTTCATCTTGCCGGTGGCGTTCATATCGCCTTCCATCGGCTTGAGCTGGGCGGCGAGCAGGCGGGCGAGCGTGGTCTTGCCGTTGCCGTTGCGGCCGAGCAGCGCGATGCGATCGTCGGGATCGAGACGCAGGTTTAGGCGCTGAAGGATCGGTGTGGCGCTGTAGCCGACCGAGGCCATGTCGAGCGTGATCAGCGGCGGGCGCAGTTCGTCCGGATTGGGGAAATCGAAGCTGAGCGAGGGATCGTCGAGCAGTTCGGCGATCGGCTGCATCTTGGCCAGTGCCTTGGCGCGCGACTGCGCCTGCTTCGCGGTTGAGGCGCGGGCAGAGTTGCGGGCGACGTAATCCTGCAGCTTCTCGCGTTCGGCCTGCTGCTTCGCACGCGCGGACGCGATCTGCGCCTGACGCTCGGCGCGCTGGCGTTCGAACGCGTCGTAGCCGCCCGGATAGAGCGTCAGCTTGCCGCGCTCGAGGTGGAGGATGTGATCCACCACATTGTTGAGGAAATCGCGCTCGTGGCTGACGATCAGGATGGTCGCGGGATAGGATTTCAGGAAGTCCTCGAGCCACAGCACCGCTTCGAGATCGAGATGGTTCGATGGTTCGTCGAGCAGGAGAAGATCGGGCTGGGAGAAGAGCAGCGAGGCCAGCGCGACGCGCATGCGCCAGCCGCCGGAAAAGCTTTCTAGCGGGCGGTGCTGGGCCTCTTCGTCGAAGCCGAGGCCGACAAGAATGCGCGAGGCGCGAGACGGCGCGGCGTGGGCGTCGATCGCGTTGAGGCGTTCGTGGATCTCGCCGAGCCGGTCGGGATCGTGACTGGTCTCACTCTCCTCCAGCAGCGCGGCGCGTTCGAGGTCGGCGGCGAGCACGGTTTCGAACGGAGTGGCGTCGCCGCCCGGCGCTTCCTGCGCGATATAGCCGATGCGGCGGCCGCGCGGCATTTCGGCCGCGCCGGTGTCCGGATCGAGCTGATCGGCGATCACCTTGACCAACGTGGTCTTGCCCGCGCCGTTGCGCCCGATCAGGCCGACGCGGCTCTTCGTGGGCAGCGACGCGCTGGCGCCGTCAAGGATGGTCCTGCCGCCGAGGCGGACGGTGATGTCGTTCAGGTTGAGCATGATGCGGCGCGCTTACGGCTTTGGGGTGATTCCCGCAATCATTGCGTTTCCCCGCTCCCGCATTCGCGGGAAAGGCAGCGAGGCTTGGTCCGCGTACTTCACGCGGGCCTGGCCGCAGCGGTGAGGGTCTTCTTGTCGCGTCCGGACCGGGCAGAAGAAGAAGACCCTCACCCGACCTGCATCGGGTGAACAGCACCCCGCGCTGTTCAGGTCATGCCGGGGGCATGACCGACCCGATGCACCCGCAAGCGGGAGAGGGCCAAGAGAAGAGCGTTATTCCGCCGCTTCCACACGCACCAGCACCGTGCCTTCGGTGACCTGCGCGCCGGCTTCGGCGTTGAGTTCGGCGACCACGCCGTCGAACGGGGCGCTCATGCCATGCTCCATCTTCATCGCTTCGAGCGTGAGCAGGCGCTGGCCCTTGGTCACCGTATCCCCCGCCGCGACATCGACCGAGGTGACGCGGCCGGGCATCGGGGCGAGCAGCGCGCCGTCGCCGGCCGAAGCATGTCCGCCGGCAGCAGCACGGTACGTGGTGATCTTCCACGTCTTTCCGTTCTCTACGGCATAGACCGCATCATCGACATGCAGCATCTCGATATAGGGTTCGGCGGCATCGGGCAGGAGCGGCAGGGAAACTTCATAGCGCCTTCCCTCCGCCGATAGCGCCATGACGGTCGACGGTGGAGCGTTGAGGCGGAATCCGCTCGGAATGGTCCATGCACCGACCGTCCCCGCATTGCGATGCACAGAAAACAGGCTTGCCTCATCCCGCAGCTTTCGCGCCGCTGCCCTGAGCAAGTCGGGGTCCGGAGCGTCCGGGATGGCAAGATCGTCGGCATATTGCTCGATGAACCCCGTGCTAAGGTCTCCTGCCCGAAACGCTTCATGATCGAGCGCGGCGACAACAAACGGCGTATTCGTCTTCACCGGCCAAACCAGCGTGTCGGCCATCGCATCTACCAGCTCGTCGATCGCTGCGTTGCGATCCTCGCCCCATGCGATCACCTTCGCAATCATCGGATCATAATAGGGCTGAACGGTATCGCGAGCCTCGATACCGGTATCGATGCGAAGTTCATCACCGGTCTCGAAACGCGAAAAACGACCGATCGTCATCAGTTCAATCTTGCCGGTACTGGGCAGAAAGCCCTTTTCCGGATCTTCGGCGTAGAGACGCGCCTCGACGGCCCAGCCGTTAATCTCCAACGCCTCTTGCTTCAGCGGCAGCGGCTCCCCGCTCGCCACGCGCAACTGCCATTCGACCAGATCCTGCCCGGTGATCTCCTCGGTCACCGGATGCTCGACCTGAAGCCGCGTGTTCATTTCCATGAACCAGATGCGGTCGGCGCGCAGGCCTTCGCTGGCGTCGGCGATGAATTCGATGGTACCGGCGCCGACATAGTCGACGGCCTTGGCGGCGCGGACGGCGGCGGCGCAGATCGCCTCGCGAGTCTCCGGGTCCATGCCCGGCGCGGGGGCTTCCTCGATCACTTTCTGGTGGCGGCGCTGGAGCGAGCAGTCGCGTTCGAACAGATGGACGACATTGCCGTGGCTGTCGCCGAACACCTGCACTTCGATATGGCGCGGACTGAGGATGTATTTCTCGATCAGCACGCGATCGTCGCCGAACGACGAAGCGGCTTCGCGCTTGCAGCTGGCGAGCGCGTCGGCGAAGTCGGCGGCGGCATCGACGCGACGCATCCCCTTCCCGCCCCCGCCCGCGACGGCCTTGATCAGCACCGGGTAACCGATGGCGTCGGCCTCGGCCTGGAGGCGCTCGGCCGACTGGTCCTCGCCGAGATAGCCCGGCGTGACGGGGACGCCCGCGGCGATCATCCGTTCCTTGGCGGCATCCTTCAGGCCCATCGCGGTGATGCTGTCGGGATTGGGGCCGACCCAGACGAGGCCGGCATCCTTCACCGCCTGCGCGAAGCCGGCGTTTTCGGAGAGGAAGCCATAGCCGGGATGGATCGCCTCGGCGCCGGACTGTTTCGCGGCGGCGATGATCTTTTCACCGATCAGGTACGATTCACGCGCAGGCGATGGGCCGATATGGATCGCTTCGTCGGCCTCGCGGACGTGCAGCGCCTTCGCATCGGCGTCCGAATAGACCGCGACAGTGCGGATGCCCATCTCGCGCGCGGTGCGGATGATGCGGCAGGCGATCTCGCCGCGATTGGCGATTAGGAGGGATTTGATCATGGATGGCGTTCCGGGAAACCGTGGCGGGTGTGGAGGGCGGCGAGCAGGGCTTCGATCTCGTTGACGAAGCCGCCGTCGTGGAAGACGAGCGCGGGGAGATTCTGGTTTTCCTCGCCGATCGCTGCGACGACTTCGGCGCGCGGGCGGGGATAGGCGACGCGGATCACGTCGAGATTGGCGGCGCGATCCGGCAAGGTCGCGAGCAGCCCCTCCACCGTGACGCAATCCTTGCAATAGAAGGCGCGGCCGGGGAGCGCGGCGTCGGCGAATTCGGGTTCGAGGATGTAGAGGCGGTCGCGAGTCATTTGCGGTTGGTTCCGATGATCGTGTCGAGGTCGTGCGCGGTGCGTTCGGGGTGGCGCGCGGTCTTGTCGCGGTAGAAATCGACGATCTGGCGCATATCCGCTTCGTAATCGCCGGTCGGCATGATCGCAGGGCCGAGACCACCGACCTTTCGGGCATAGTCGACATAGCCGAGCACCAGCGGCACCCCTGCCCCCATCGCGATATGATAGAAGCCGGTGCGCCACTGGGTGACCGCGCTGCGGGTGCCCTCGGCGGCGATGATCAGCATGAATTCCTTGCGCGCGGCGAATTCGGCGACGATCGCATCGACATAGTTGCGCGACGCCGAACGGTCGATCGGCACCCCGCCCATATCGAGCATGAAGCGCCGCATCGGCCATTTGAACAGGCTGGCCTTGCCCATGAAATGCGCCTTGATGCCAAGCGCGTTGGTGAGGCCCAGCACATTGACGAAATCCCAGTTCGACGTGTGCGGCGCAGCGAGGATGACGCAGCGCCGGTCGGCCGGCGGCGTACCCTCCGCCTTCCACCCGCGAGTGCGGTAGAACCACAGCAGCAACCGCCGCACGATCCGCGACAGCAAGGCCGGTGGGGGATCGAGGCGGTCGCCTTGGTTCACTGCGCCTCGCAGCCGGTGGTGCGCGACGAGAAAGTGAGGTTGAGCACCTTCCACGTGCCGTTTTCGCGGATCAGGTCGAAATGGTCGTAGCCGCAATTGTTGAGCTTGCCGTTCACCCAGACGGTGAAGGGCGCCCAGACCATCGCGACATTGCCGTCGATCTCGATCGCGGGATGGGTGATGCGCTCCTTGAAGCCGTCGCCGGGCTTGAGGCCGCTGGCGAACTCGCTCCAGTTGCCGTGGCGGACCTTGCCCTCCTCGGCCATCGTGACGCGGCCATCGGGATAGACGTGGCGCAGCACGGCCGCGCCGTCGCCGGCTTCGAACGCAGCGAAGAGCGCGTTGATCGGGGCGAGGACGGCGGTGGCGTCGGGGTCTTCATAGGGAAGCGGGTTGGCCGGGGGGAGTTTGGCGATCGGCGTGACGGGACCGGACTGGGCGAAGGCCGCGCCGGGGAGGAGAAGGGCGGCGGTGGCGGCGAGGAGGAGATGGCGCATCATTGGTCCTTCAATTCCTCCCCGGAACGGGGAGGGGGACCGTCCGAAGGACGGTGGAGGGGCCCCGCTCACGGCAAGCCGCAACGATGCCCGTGATCACAGTATCAAGATTTCCGAGAACGTCGCGCGCGGGAATGCGAAGCGTATCAAAACCCAGTTCCGCAATGTGCCGGTCACGCGCTGCATCGCGCTCCGGTCGATCGCCACGGCCGTGCGCTTCCCCATCCACTTCGATGGCAAGCCGGGTTTCGAGACATGCGAAGTCGAGCCGATATCCGCGCTGCGGATTCTGGCGCCGGAACCGAAACCCACCCGGCCCCTTACGAAGCGCCTGCCAGAGCCGGACTTCGGAAAAGGACATGGCCTTCCGGTCCGCGCGGGCCTGCTTCACGTGTTTAATAGGCGCGCGCAGGACCCTGGGCTGGCGTGGGCCCCCTCCACCGTCCTTCGGACGGTCCCCCTCCCCGTTCCGGGGAGGAATTTCAGGGACACCCTCCCCCATCACATCCGGAACACGCCGAACTGCGGGCGGTCCGGGATCGGGGCGTTGAGCGTCGCGGCGAAGGCTAACCCCAGCACATCGCGGGTCTGCGCCGGGTCGATGATGCCGTCGTCCCACAGGCGGGCCGTCGCGTGCCACGGATTGCCTTCGGCTTCGTAGCTGGCGCGGATCGGGGTCTTGAAGGCTTCGGCTTCCTCGGGCGTCCATTTGTCCGCGTCGCGGTGAACCGTCGCCAGCACGCTCGCGGCCTGTTCGCCGCCCATCACCGAGATGCGGCTGTTGGGCCAGCTGAACAGGAAGCGCGGGGAATAAGCGCGGCCGCACATGCCGTAATTGCCCGCGCCGAAGCTGCCGCCGATCAGCACGGTGATCTTGGGCACGCTGGCGGTGGCGACGGCGGTGACGAGCTTCGCGCCATGCTTGGCGATGCCCTCCGCCTCGTACTTGCCCCCGACCATGAAGCCCGAAATGTTCTGAAGAAACAGCAACGGGACCTTCCGCTGGCAGGCCAGTTCGATGAAGTGCGCGCCCTTCACGGCGCTTTCGCTGAACAGCACGCCGTTATTGGCGAGGATCGCGACCGGCATCCCCCAGATATGGGCGAAGCCGCAGACGAGCGACGTGCCGTACAGCGCCTTGAACTCGTGGAACTCGCTGCCGTCGACCAGCCGGGCAATGACTTCGTGCACGTCGTATGGTGCGCGGACGTCCTGCGGCAGAATGCCGTACAGTTCCTCGGGATCGAAGCGCGGCGGGCGCGGCTCGCGGATGTTCACGTCGGCCTGACGATCCGGCTGGAGCGTCGCGACGATATCGCGGACGATCGACAGCGCATGTTCGTCATTCTCGGCGACATGATCGACCACGCCGGACTTGCGCCCATGCAGATCGCCGCCGCCGAGATCCTCGGCGGTGATCACTTCGCCGGTCGCGGCCTTCACCAGCGGCGGGCCGGCGAGGAAGATCGTGCCCTGATTGCGGACGATCACGCTCTCGTCGCTCATCGCGGGGACGTACGCCCCGCCCGCGGTGCAGCTGCCCATGACGCAGGCGATCTGGGGAATGCCCTGCGCCGACATATTGGCCTGATTGAAGAAGATGCGGCCGAAATGGTCGCGGTCCGGGAACACCTCGGCCTGATGCGGCAGGTTCGCGCCGCCACTGTCGACCAGATAGATGCACGGCAGCCGGTTGGCCTCGGCGATCTCCTGCGCGCGGAGATGCTTCTTCACCGTCATCGGATAATAGGTGCCGCCCTTCACCGTGGCGTCGTTGCACACGATCATGACGGTGCGGCCCGAGACGCGGCCGACGCCGGCGATCACGCCCGCGCCGGGGACTTCGCCGTCGTAAAGGTCGTTGGCGGCGAGCTGGCCGATTTCGAGGAAGGGCGAGCCGGGATCGAGCAGCCGTTCGACGCGGTCGCGCGGGAGCAGCTTGCCGCGCGAGGTATGGCGCTCGCGCGACTTTTCGTTGCCGCCCAGCGCGGACTGGGCGACGTCGGCGCGGAGCTTTTCGGCAAGCGCGCGGTTGTGCGCGGCATTGGCCTTGAAGGTGTCGCTATCGGGGGAGAGCGCGGTGGTGAGGATGGGACCGCTCACGAAGCCGCTCCGATCAGCTCGCGGCCGATCAGCATGCGGCGAATCTCGTTCGTCCCTGCGCCGATGTCGAGCAGCTTGGCGTCGCGCATATAGCGTTCGACCGGCCAGTCCTTGGTATAGCCTGCCCCGCCCAGCGCCTGAATGGCTTCCAGCGAAACCTTCACCGCATTCTCGCTGGCCAGCAGGATCGCGCCCGCTGCGTCGAAGCGCGTGGTGCGGCCCGCGTCGCAATTCTTGGCGACGGTATAGACGTAAGCGCGAGCCGAATTGAGCGCGACATACATGTCGGCGACCTTTGCCTGCATCAGCTGGAAGCTGCCGATCGGCACCCCGAACTGCTTGCGATCGCGGATATAGGGGATCACCACGTCGAGGCACGCCTGCATGATGCCGAGCTGGATGCCGGCGAGCACGGTGCGCTCGTAATCGAGGCCGCTCATCAGCACGCCGACGCCGCCGTTGAGCGGGCCCATCACGTTTTCCTCGGGCACTTCGCAATCGTCGAACACGAGTTCTGCGGTCGGCGAACCGCGCATCCCCATCTTCTCGATCTTCTGGCCGATCGAGAAGCCGGGCATGTCCTTTTCGATGATGAAGGTGGTGATGCCGCGCGAGCCTTCGCCCGTCTTCGCGTACACGACCAGCGTGTCGGCAAAGGCCGCGTTGGTGATCCAGAACTTGGTGCCATTAAGCACGTAACCGCGATCGGTCTTGCGCGCCTGGAGCTTCATCGAGACGACGTCGCTGCCCGCCCCGCTTTCCGACATCGCAAGGCTGCCGACATGCTCGCCCGAGACGAGCTTGGGGAGGTACTTTGCCTTCTGCTCCTCATTCGCCCAGCGGCTGATCTGGTTGACGCACAGGTTGGAGTGCGCGCCATAGCTGAGGCCGATCGACGCCGAGGCGCGGGACACTTCCTCGCAGGCGATGACATGTTCGAGATAGCCAAGGCCCAGGCCGCCCCATTGCTCGTCCACGGTGATGCCGTGCAGGCCGAGTTCGCCCATCGCCGGCCACAGCTCGCGCGGGAACCAGTCATCGGCGTCGATCTTCGCGGCGAGCGGTTCGATCTGCTCCTTCGCGAAGCGCGCCGTGGTGTCGCGGATCATCTCCGCATTCTCACCCAGCCCGAAATCCAGTTCCATTTCAGCCTCTCCAAATTCGTTGGCGCGGTCTAGCAGACGCGGTGATGCAAGAAAAATTGAAGGTATTGGCGGAACATCATAGATAGCACCTATGATCGACCGCTATCTGCTCCGCTACTTTCTCGCCGTGATGGACAGCGGCAACTTCTCGCGTGCCGCGGCACAATGCAATGTCTCTCAGCCGACGCTGTCGGTGGGCATCGCGAAGCTGGAACGCGAACTGGGGCGGACCTTGTTCCTGCGGACTAACCGTCGCGTCGAACTGACCGAAGCGGGCGTACAATTCGCGGGCCATGCGCGGCGGATCGAGAGCGAGTTCGCAGCGGCGGAGCGGTCGCTGGGCGGCGATGGGGCGGCGCGGGCGACGGTGCGGTTGGGGATCCTCTCGACCATTCCCGCCGACTGGGTGTTCCGGCTGGCCACGCGCTTCGCGGCGCATTTGCGAGAGGAGCGGGTGGAAGTTTCGGAGGGGCGCGAAGGCGAACTGCTCGAACGGCTAAGGCGCGGGCGGATCGACATGGCGCTGACATTGGTGCGCAGCGATACGCGGCTGGAGAGCGAGATTTTGCTGACCGAAGGCTATTCGCTCGCCGTGCCCGCGCATCATCCGCTGGCGCATGAGCGCGAAGTCGAGGGCGATGCGCTGGCCGACAATGTGATGATCGTGCGGCGGCATTGCGAAGTGCTGGCGGAAACCAGCCGCCACTTCACCAGCCGCGGCGTGCGCCCGTTCTTCACCGCGCGAACGACCAGCGACGAGCGGGCGCTGGCGATGGTGAAGGCCGGGCTCGGCGTGACGGTGATGCCCGACGGATTTGCGAGCAGCGGCGTGGCGCGGCCGAAAATGGCCGGGTTCGATCATGTGCGGAATATCGGCGTGGTGTTCGGACCGCATTTCGATGCGGGGGTGGAGACGGCCGCGCTGGCGACGTTGCGAGCGGTGGTGCCGGGGTTGGCGGACAACTGATCCTCTCCGGCTTTCGCGGGAGAGGCAGCGAGACTTAGAGCGCGAAGCGAACCTAGTCGCAGCGGTGAGGGTCTTCTTCCTCGATCCGGGCGAAACAGAAGAAGACCCTCACCCAACCCCCTCCCGCAAGCGGGAGAGTGCCAAGAAGGAGAAGGCCCCCTAGCCCGCGTCGCTGCCGCCGGTTTCCTCGGTCGCATGGGTCTGGTGCGGCGGGTGAGCATCGGCATGGAGAATTGCGATCGCGGCGGCGGCGATCGGGGACAGTCCCTCGCCTTGCGTCAGGATACCGGCCTTCATGCGCGGGTCCCAGAAGGTCGCGATGTGATCCGCGGTCGCGGTCGCCGCGTCGACATCGCCCATCACCGCGAAGTTGCGCGCGATCTGGTTCGCCATGTGGATCAGATGATCCTGCTGCCTCATTCCGCAGGCTCCACCGGGGCGATCCGGCGGCTGCGTTCGGACAGCGCCTGATAGCCTTCCTGCCAGTCGCTGGGGCCGTTCGAGGCCGCGACCTGCACTGCCGTCACCTTGTACTCGGGGCAATTGGTGGCCCAGTCCGAATAGTCGGTGGTGATGACGTTGGCCTGCGTCGCGGGGTGGTGGAAGGTGGTGTAGACCACGCCCGGCGCGACGCGATCGGTGACCTTCACCCGCAGCGTCGTCTCGCCCGCTCGCGACGCGAGGCGCGACCAGTCGCCATCCTTCAGCCCGCGATCCTCGGCATCAACCGGGTGGATCTCCAGCAGATCCTCGGGGTGCCAGGCGACATTCTCGGTCCGCCGCGTCTGCGCCCCGACATTGTAGTGGCTGAGGATGCGCCCGGTGGTGAGCAGCAGCGGGAAGCGCGGGCCGGTCTTCTCGTCGGTCGGGATATAGTCGGTCACGACGAACTTGCCCTTGCCCCGCACGAAGCCGTCGATGTGCATCACCGGAGATCCGTCCGGCGCGGCATCGTTGACCGGCCATTGCAGCGATCCCGCCGCGTCCAGACGGTCGAAGCTGACCCCCGCGAAGGTCGGCGTGAGGCGGGCGATCTCGTCCATGATCTGCGACGGATGGGTGTAATCCCAGCCGAGGCCGAGCGCGTTGGCGAGGCCCTGCGTCACTTCCCAGTCGGCCAGGCCGTTGAGCGGCGTCATTACCTTGCGCACCGGCTGGATGCGGCGCTCGGCATTGGTGAAGGTCCCGTCCTTTTCGAGGAAGGTCGATCCGGGCAGGAAGATATGCGCGTAGTTGGCGGTCTCGTTGAGGAAGAGATCGTGGACGATCACGCATTCCATCGCGGCGAGGCCGGCGCTGACATGGCGGGTGTTGGGGTCGGACTGGAGGATGTCTTCGCCCTGCACGTACAGCGCCTTGAAGCTGCCATCGACCGCGGCGTCGAGCATGTTGGGGATGCGCAGGCCCGGCTCGCTGTCGAGGCTCACGCCCCAATCGGCTTCGAACAGCGCCCGTGCGTCGCCGTCCGAGATATGGCGATAGCCCGACAGTTCGTGCGGGAAGCTGCCCATGTCGCACGCGCCCTGCACATTGTTCTGGCCGCGCAGCGGGTTCACGCCGACGCCGGGGCGGCCGATATTGCCGGTCGCCATCGCGAGATTGGCGATCGCCATCACGGTGGACGAGCCTTGCGAATGTTCGGTGACGCCCAGGCCGTAGTAGATGGCAGCGTTCCCGCCCGTCGCGTAGAGGCGCGCGGCGGCGCGAAGCTCGGCCGGATCGACGGTGGTGACGGGTGCAAGTGCCTCGGGCGAGTTCCGCGCATTGCCGACAAACTCGGCCCAATGCTGATACTCGTCCCAGTCGCAGCGTTCGCGGATGAACGCTTCGTCGGCCAGCCCCTCGGTGACGATGACATGCGCCATCGCGGTCAGCACCGCGACATTGGTGCCGGGGCGCAGCGGCAAATGATGCTCGGCCTCGATATGCGGCGAGCGGACCAGGTCGATGCGGCGCGGATCGATGACGATCAGCTTCGCGCCCTGCCGCAGCCGCTTCTTCATGCGGCTGGCGAAAACGGGGTGGCCGTCGGTCGGGTTGGCGCCGATCACCAGCATCACATCGGCATCCATCACGCTGTCGAAATCCTGCGTGCCGGCCGAGGTGCCGAAGGTGGTCTTCAGCCCGTAACCGGTCGGCGAGTGGCAGACGCGGGCGCAGGTATCGACATTGTTGTTGCCGAAGCCGGCGCGGATCAGCTTCTGGACAAGGAACGTCTCTTCGTTGGTGCAGCGCGACGAGGTGATGCCGCCGACCGAGCGCTGGCCGTATTTCGACTGGATGCGGCGGATTTCGGAGGCGGCATGGGCGAAAGCTTCTTCCCATGAGACTTCGCGCCACGGCTTGTCGATGCTCTCCCGGATCATCGGGTTGAGGATGCGCTCCTGATGATTGGCATAGCCCCAGGCGAAGCGGCCCTTGACGCAGCTATGCCCGCGATTGGCCTTGCCGTCCTTCCACGGGACCATGCGGACGAGTTGCTCGCCGCGCATCTCGGCGCGGAAAGTGCAGCCGACGCCGCAATAGGCGCAGGTGGTGACGACGCTGCGATCGGGCGTGCCGATCTCGACCACCTTCTTCTCGGTCAGCGTCGCGGTGGGGCAAGCCTGAACGCAGGCACCGCACGAGACGCATTCGGAGCTGAGGAAGTCGTCCACCGGGGTGCCCGCCGAGACCTTCGAGCCGAAACCCATGCCGTCGATGGTGAGCGCCAGCGTGCCCTGCACTTCGTCGCAGGCACGGACGCAGCGCGAGCAGACGATGCATTTGCTGGGATCGAAGTCGAAATAGGGGTTGGACTGATCCTTGGCCTGCCCGAGATGGTTGGCGCCTTCGCTGCCGTAACGCACGTCGCGCAGGCCGACCGCGCCCGCCTGATCCTGAAGCTCGCAATCGCCATTGGCGCTACAGGTAAGGCAATCGAGCGGGTGATCGGAGATGTAGAGCTCCATCACGCCCTTGCGCAGCTTGTGGAGCATCGGCGTCTGGGTGCGGACGACCATGCCGGGTTCGACCGGCGTGGTGCAGCTGGCGGGCGTGCCGCGGCGGCCGTCGATCTCGACGAGGCACAGGCGGCATGAGCCGAACTGCTTGAGGCTGTCGGTGGCGCAGAGCTTGGGGATCGAAGTCCCCATTTCGGCGGCAGCGCGCATCACCGTGGTGCCGGCGGGGACCTGCGTCTCGCGGCCGTCGATGGTCAGGGTGACCTGCGTTTCGGAGAGGCTGGCGGGCGTGCCGAAATCGGGTTGGGGGATGTAGGTCATCAATTCCTCCCCGGAACGGGGAAGGGGACCGCGACGCGAAGCGGCGTGGTGGAGTGGGCCCAGCCCCAAGCGACCGATTTCGTGGAGGGCGGGCCCCCTCCACCATCATTCGGATGGTCCCCCTCCCCGTTCCGGGGAGGAATTAGGAGCGCCTCAACCATCCACCTTCTCCACGAAATCGCCCGGGAAGTGCGTGATCGCGCTCATCACCGGATAGGGAGTGAAGCCGCCAAGGGCGCAGAGCGCGCCATATTTCATCGTCTCGCAAAGGTCGGCGACGAGGGCGAGGTTCGAAGGCGCGCGGTCGCCCGCGACGATCTTGTCGATCGTCTCGAACCCGCGCACCGCGCCGATGCGGCAGGGCGTGCATTTGCCGCAGCTTTCGGCGGCGCAGAATTCGAAGGCGAAGCGGGCCTGTGCGGCCATGTCCGCAGTGTCGTCGAACACGGTGACGCCGCCATGACCGATCAGCCCGTCGACCGCAGTGAAGGCTTCATAGTCGAACGGCGTGTCGAACAGCGACGGCGGGAAATAGGCGCCGAGCGGGCCGCCCACCTGCACCGCCTTGACCGGGCGGCCGCTGGCAGTGCCGCCGCCGATCTTTTCTACCAGTTCGCCCAGCGTGATGCCGAACGCCGTTTCGTAGAGGCCGCCATGACGGATATTGCCCGCAAGCTGGACCGGCATCGTGCCGCGCGACCGGCCCATGCCGTAATCGGCATAAGCCTGCGCGCCATGCGCGAAGACATAGGGCACGGCGGCCAGCGTCAGGACATTGTTGATGACCGTCGGGCAGCCGAACAGCCCCTCATGCGCGGGCAAAGGCGGCTTGGCGCGGACTTCGCCGCGCTTGCCTTCGAGCGAGTTGAGCAGCGAAGTTTCCTCGCCGCAGACATAGGCCCCTGCCCCGACGCGGATCTCGATCTCGAACGGCGCGATCAACGGCGCGGACAGGCGCACCGCGGCGCGCATCCTGGCTACCGCATGGGGATATTCGGAGCGGATATAGACGAAACCCTTGCCTGCCCCGGTCGCGAGGCCGGCAATCGCCATGCCTTCGATCAGGCAGAAGGGGTCGCCTTCCATCAGCATCCGGTCGGCGAAGGTCCCACTATCGCCTTCGTCGGCATTGCAGACGATGTATTTGCGCTCGCCCTTCGCGAGGCGGACCGTGTCCCACTTGATCCCTGCCGGGAACCCCGCCCCGCCGCGACCACGCAGGCCGGAAGCCTTCATCTGCTCGACGATCGCTTCGGGGGTCAGCGCACGTGCGGCTTCGAGGCCGGCCCAGCCGCCGGTTTCGGCATAGTCTTCGAGGCTGAGCGGCCGAGTGATGCCGGCGCGGGCGAAAGTCAGGCGGGTTTGGCTTGCGATGAAGGGGTGATCGGCGATGCGGCCGATGCTCAGCGCATCCGCCTTACCCGCAAGGATCGCTTCGGCGTCGGCGGGGGTGACGGGACCGAAGCCGATCCCGTCTATCTCCACCAGCGGCTCGAGCCAGTGCATCCCCCAGCTCGAGGTGCGGATCACCTCGCAGCCCAGTTCGGCGAAGCGGCGGGCGACGCGCTCGGCGCCGCAGGCGATGGCGAGCGCGTCGTCGGAGATGCGGACGGTCGTCACAGCGCACCGATCAGTTCGGAGAGCGCGGTTTCGTCCAACCGGGCATAGACGTCGTCGCCGATCATCGCGCTGGGTCCGGCCGAGCACAGGCCGAGGCAATAGACCTTCTCCACCCGCACCCGGTTCCCCGCGATACGCTCGGCATGAGCGGCGAGCGGTTCGGAGCCGCGCGACTGGCAGGCTTCGGCGCGGCACAGGCGGATCGCGGGGCGCGGATCGGGGTTGCGACGGAAATCGTGGTAGAAGCTGACCACGCCCGAGACTTCGGCGCGGCTGAGGTTCAGCGCGGCGGCGATGGCGCGGATGGCTTCGTCGGAGATGTGGCCATAGGCGGCCTGCACGTCATGCAGGATCGGCAGCAGCGGGCCTTCGCGACCCGCATGCGCCGCGACGATGGCTTCCAGACTTCCCTCTCCGATCATGGCCAGCGTGGTTCACGCTTTGATTGCCCAGGTCAAATCGAACGAAGCGATATTCGATAGACAATATCTATCAAAGATCGAGCGTGGCGGCGATCCGGAAGGCAGCGTCGGCGAGCGGGGAAAGCGGTTCGCGGTCGATCGCGACAAGGCCGATCAAATTGGGCGGCGCGGGATCGGCGATCTCCATGATCCGCAGATCGGCGTCGCCCGCGATGAATTCGGCATGACGATCGGTGACGATGCTCGACAGCCCGCCATGCGCGACCATCGACAGCAAGGCGACATAGGAATCGGCGGTGGCCACGGGTGCCAGCTTCAGCCCGCGCGCGGCGATATGCGCGTCGAGGATGCGGCGGTTCTGCATCCCCTGATGCAGCAGGCAAAGCGGCGCGGCGGCGATCGTCTTCCAGTCGATCCCGCCCCCTGCCCCCAGCGCGGAATCGGCGCGAGTGACGAAGCGGTAATGCTCGGCATAGAGCCGCACGCTGCGCACCTGCGCGAGCGGTTCGTTGTCGAGATAGGTCAGCCCCGCATCGAGTTCATAGGCGAGCAGCGCGCGCTCGATCTCACGCGATGTGAGCGAGCGCACCGCAATGGTCAGCATCGGATGCGCCCGTCGCAGCGCCGTCACCAGATGTCCCACCGAAGGCATCGCCGCCGGGATCGCACCGAGCCGGAGTTCGCCGCGCAACGGCCCGGCAGGGGCGTCGATCGACTGGCGCAGCGCTTCGTGATCGGCGAGCAGCCGCTGGGCATGGGCCAGCATCGCATGGCCCTCCGGCGTCAGATCGACGAAGCGCCGGTCGCGGATCACCAGCCTTTTGCCGAGCGATTCCTCGAGCGCGACGATCCCCGCGGACAAGGTCGGCTGGGTGACATGGCACGCCTCCGCCGCGCGGGCGAAATGCTTCTCGCGCGCCAGCGCGACGAAATATTCGAGGAAGCGGAGCTGCATGGGTCAGGGGCTATATCAACATTCGGTCTTCTACCATTCCTCTCCCGACGGGAGAGGGAAAGCATGAGTTCACCCCTTCAGCCGCGCCGCGTGCCAGCCGATGTGATCGGGCAGGAAGGTCGAGATGAAATAATAGCTGTGGTCGTAGCCCGGCTGCATCCGCAGCGTCAGGTCGATGCCTGTGTCCTCCACGGCCTTCGCCAGCAGTTCGGGCTTGAGCTGCTCGGCCAGGAAATTGTCGGCATCGCCCTGATCGACCAGGATCGCCGGGACGCGCGCGCCGTCCTCGATCAGCGCGCAGGAATCATATTCGCGCCACGCCGCCTTGTCCGCCCCGATATAGCCGGTCAGCGCCTTCTCGCCCCACGGGCAGTTGAGCGGCGACACGATCGGCGAGAAGGCCGAGACCGACTTGAACCGGTCCGGATTGCGCAGCCCGGTGGTCAGCGCGCCATGACCGCCCATCGAATGGCCGGTAATCGACTGGCGCGTCATGTCGGCGGCGGGGAATTCGGCGGCGATCAGCGCGGGAAGTTCGGTCTCGATATAGGTGCGCATCTGGAAATGCTGCGCCCAGGGCGCTTCGGTCGCGTCGACATAGAAGCCCGCGCCCTGCCCGAAGTCATAGGCCTCGTCATTGGGCACGCCTTCGCCGCGCGGGCTGGTGTCGGGCGCGATGAAGATCACGCCATGTTCGGCGCATGCCTGCCGGAATTCGCCCTTTTCGGTGACGTTGGCATGAGTGCAGGTCAGGCCCGAGAGATACCAGAGGACGGGCAGCTTCGCGCCCGCTTCATGATCGGGAATGAAGACCGAGAAGACCATGTCGGTGCCGGTCGCGGAAGAAGCATGACGATACACGCCCTGCACGCCGCCATGAGCCTTGTTGGTGGTGATCGTCTCGATGGTCATGGGGTTCTCCGCGCGGTTCGCGGGCGAGGTGCGCGATATCGCCGGAGGCTTCAAGAGGCGTCGAGCGGAAGCACGTCGAAGGCAACGACGATCCGATCCCCCGGGACGCCGGGCGGTTCGGTGGCGTGCGGAGTCCAGGACGGGAACAGGACGAGGCGGCCCGGCACCGGTTCGATCTCGCGAATCCCCCAGGGCGGATCGCCGGGCACGATGTCGCCGACCGGCCCGACCAGCAGCGCACCGCGATACCGCCCCTCGACGCGTGGCGCCTCGACATAGAAGACGCCGCTGAGCCAGCCATCGGCGTGGAAATGCGGCCCCTGCCTGCCATCCGCGCCGGTGATCACCGCCCAATTCTGAAGGCGCGCGCGGCGCGGCATCGCTGCGGCGAAGCTGTCGCCCTGCCCCGCACGCTCGGCCGCATAGGCGCGGACTGCTGCCTCGATCCGCTCGAACAGCACAGGCAGCGCCACATCCCCCGGCTGGCGGAGCCGCAGCGTCTGATGGCCGTTCGTGGTCGAATTCAGCGCGGGGTCCGCAGTCAGCGTCGGATTGGCGCGAATTTCCCGGGCAAGCGCCGGCAGGTCCGCTTCGATCTCTCCGATTGCGAGATGCCGGTCCAGCGCCAGCGCCTCGCGAGCCTCCTCGGCGCGCGACAGCCGGGCCAGCGCGATCGCGCGGTGATAGGTCGCATCGGCATTGCCCGGCGATCCGGCAAGCACCGCATCGGCGCAAGCGAGCAATGCTTCCGCCGAAGCCTCGCCCCGGCGGACTTCGGCGGCGGCCAGCACCAGCCGGTAATGGGCATTCTCCGCCAGCCACGGCATCGCCTCCGCAGCATCCGCGCGCTCGCGTCCCAACCCGGCTGCGGACAAAGCGTCCAGCAAAGCCTCCCCGGCACCGCGATCTTTCGGGGCCGCGACGAACAGCGCGCGCGCTTCGGCAAGCGCAGCGGCTTCCTGCCCGGTCTTGAGCAGCGCGCCGATGCGGACCGCGCCGAGTTCGGCATCGCCGGGAAAACGCGACAGGCCAGCGTCCGCCGCCGCGATCGCCGCTTGCATGTCGCCGGCCGCGTGCAGGGCGCGCGACAAGGCGCGATGGCAATTGAGATTGCCGGGGAAACACCGCACGCTCTCGCCAAGCAGTTCGATACGCTGTCGCAGCCGGGCAGGCCCGGGATCGGGCACGAATTCGATCATCGCGGAATCGAAGCGAAATCCGGGAGCAGCGATTTCCTGCGTTCGAACGGCATTGCCGATGGCTAACCGCGCATCCGGGCCGGAGCAAGCTTGTCCGCCCCTTGACATTCGCCACGCCGGACGGCCTTTGTCGCGGCAAGTCGCGGCCCTGTCTTTTCAATACGCTGGCCCGAAATATCCGGCGATCGAATTGTCATATGGTATCAAGGGGATAAGGTGAGCGACTTCGCCGGGATTGTCAGGACCGATGGCGCGGCCGTACCCGAGGCTGCGCTGCAACGCATCACGCGTGCGCTGGACGGCGCCGGAAAGGCGCAATCCTGGCGGCCCAACCCGTCGGTGCTGCTGGTCGAACGCCGGGGCCAGCCGGGTTACGACAATGGCTCCGGGTCGGCGATCATCCAGCGCGATGCGGATCGTTTCATCCTCGCCACGGCAAGGCTCGACGCCCCGCGCGAAGTGAAGACGGCGCTGGGGCTGGATGGCCCTTCCCTGCCCGACGATCGCAGCCTGGTCGCCGCGGCCGCCCTGCGCTGGGGCCCGGGCCCGGCGGCCGAACGCCTTTATGGCGATTTCTCGATCGCCGAATGGGACGAACGCGCGCAGCGGCTGACGATCGCGCGCGATGCGCTGGGTCCGCGTCCGGTCTATACCGTCACAGTGCCCGGCATGGTGATCTTCGCCACCACGCTGCAGATCCTGATGGCCCTGCCCGAAGTCCCGCGCGACCTGGACGAAACGATCGTCGCGCACACCCTGACCATCGCGATGCAGGATCAGGAACAAACCATCTATCGCCATATCCGCCGCGTCCCGCCCGGCGCGACGGCAATCTTCGAAAGCGGCGCGTGGCGCACCGCGCGCTGGTTCACCCTCGAACGGCTGAAGCCGGTCCGCTTCGCCCGCGACGACGACTATGTTCAGGCCGGCCGCGAGCTGCTCGATCGCGCGGTGGCCTGCCGCTTGTCCGATACCGGGCGCAACGCCGCGTTCCTTTCGGGCGGGTTCGATTCCGGCGGCGTCGCGGCGACTGCAGCGCGGCTGCTGGGCGACCGGCGGCTGATGGCCTTTACCCGCGCGTCGGGCGCCGATCATCCAGACTATGGCTTTGACGAGCGCGGCCTCGCCGGGCTGGTTGCCGCCCGCTATCCCAATATCGACTGGACGGTGATCGACGATGCGCGCGAAGCGTTGCGCGACATCGAGCCCGAGTCCGAGATGGGCGGGCTGCTCATCCCGCGTCAGGGCAGCTTCAACGGGACCTGGTTCGAAAGCCTGCTCCTCTCGGTGCAGGAAAAGGGCGTGGACGTGATCCTGAGCGGCGGCGTCGGCAATTCGGTGCTGTCGTGGCACGGCGAGCCGGAGTTCGCGGCACGGATGCGCAGCCTGCGCTGGTTCGGCGTGATGCGCGATCTGAACCTGCTGGCCCGTTCTCGCGGCAAATCGCTCGCGCGGACCACGCTGGGCACGATGTGGGCCAGCCTCGCCCCCCGCGCGATGCAACGGTGGCGCTACGACCGGAAGTTCGCGCGACATGGCGGACGGTGGCAGTGGTTCAGCCTGGTCTCACCCGACTTTCTCGACGAGATAGACTATGAACGGCTGGGCGCCGAGGTCGGCCACGATCTGCCGTTCCGGCCCAGGTTCAGCAGCCGCGAATTGCGGTTGCGGATGCTTCAGGGGCAGCGCGGGCGCGATCTGGCCTCGTTCTCGCGAAAGCGGTGGCGCGCCTCGATCCTCGATCCCTATTCGGACCGGGCGATGGTGGAATTCGCGCTGGCGATTCCCGAAGATCAATATTGGCGCGCCGGCGAAAGCCGGTGGCTCGCCCGCCGGGTTCTGGCCGATCGCGTGCCCGCCGAAGTCCTCGCGCAAAAGGGAAAGGGAAAACAATCTCCCGAATGGTATTTCATCGCGACGCGGCGCCGGGAACAGATGATCGAGGCCGTCGAGCGGATCAGCCGTTCGCGGCTCGCCAGCAGGGTGCTCGATATCCCGCGGATGCGTCACCTGCTCGATACCTGGCCGAAGGATGCGGAAAGCGCGCAGCGTCACGAGATGCTGCATGGCCATGCGCTGCACCGGGCAATCTCGATGGGCGGTTTCCTGCGCTGGCACGAGGGCAGCAATGAATAGCGCGACGCACGACTATACGCTGTGCGGGTGGCGGCTGCGCAGCGCGCTGGAACTACCCGAGCTCGCGCCCTGGGCCGGCGACGACCGCGATCCGGAGCTGGTGTTCGAACTGGGCGAGGTGCCGGCGGAAATCGACGCGACCTTCCGGACCCCGGTGGTGCAGGCCAACGCCGCCGGCACGATCCGCTTCGCGATCGACGGCGTCGCCGATTACCTTGTGGAGGATGGCGACCGGATCGTGATCGCGCCGCATCTGCCGGCCGATTCGCCCGATATCCGGCTGTTCCTGCTCGGAACCGGGCTGGGGTTTCTGTGCCACCAGCGCGGCTTGCTGCCGATCCATGCGGCCGCGATCGATGTGGACGGGCGCGCGGTGATGATCGCCGGCGCTTCCGGCGCCGGCAAATCCACGCTCGCGGCGGCATTCATGCGGCGCGGTTTCCGGATCCTGTCGGACGATGTCGCCCCGCTGACGATCGACCGGGCCGAACCGGTGATCCTGCCCAGCCTGAAGCGTATCCGCCTGTGGCACGATTCCGCGCAACAGGCGGCATGGCCGGTCGACATGCTGGAGCCGTGCCGCGAGGACCTCGCCAAGTTCAGCCATCCGCTGGAAGCCGCACATGCCGATGCGCCGTTGCGGCCGGCGGCGCTGATCCATCTCGCGGCCGGCGTGGCGGGGGACGATGCGATCACGCTGAAACGGCTTCGCGGCGCGCCGGCGGTGGAAGCGATGCGCCAGCAGACCTATCGCTGGCGCACGCTCACCGGGCTGCTCGGCAGGATGGGAGCGCTGCAACGGGTCGGCGCGGCCGCCCCGCTGATCCCGCTCCATTTCGAGCTGACGCGCCCGGTCCGCTACAAGCGGCTGGACGACACGATCGACGCCATCGTTCAGGCGGTGCGGGCCGGGTCATGACCGGGCTCATCTGGCTGGTCTCCTATCCGCGATCGGGCAACACCTGGACGCGGCTGGCGCTGTGGACGCTCAAGCATGAGGAGCCGGCCGATCTCGACCGTCTGGGCAATTTCGCCCGCATGGCGATCAACCGCTGGATGATCGACGCAATGCTCGAATGCGACAGCGGCTTGCTGACCGCCGACGAGATCGAAACGCTGCGCCCCGATCTCCACGCGATGATGGCGGCGTCGAGCCCCGGCAAGATCGTGAAGGTCCATGACGCATGGCGCCGTACCCGTCAGGGCCGCCCGGTGCACGAGGCTGCCGCGACCCAGGCCGCGCTCTACCTGATCCGCGACCCGCGCGATGTGGCGGTTTCCTGGGCGCGGTTTCGCGGGCGCTCGATCGACTGGGCGATCGACTATCTCGCCGATGCCGACACCGCGATCGGCAACAATAGCTACAGCATCCACACCCAGGTCGCGCAGCATCTCGGCAGCTGGTCGTCCAACGTGACGAGCTGGATCGACGATAGCGGGCTCAATCCGCTGGTGGTGCGCTACGAGGATCTGCTGGCCGATACCCATCACTGGATGCGCGCAATCGCGACCCACCTCGACTGGCATCCGAGCGACGCGGTGATCGAGATGGCTGTCGACGCCACCCGCTTCGACCGGCTGTCGGCGCAGGAGCAGAAATCAGGATTTTCGGAGCGGCCCCGCTCGGCCGGCTCGTTCTTCCGGTCGGGCAAGGCGCAGGGCTGGCGCGGCGTGCTGAGCGCCGAACAGGCCGCCCGGATCGAGCGCGATCACGGCGAGACGATGCAGCGCTTCGGCTATCTCTAGCCCGACGTTTTCAGGCCCAGACGTTTCTCAGGCTGACGTGACGAGCCCGCGATCGGCAAGCTTGGAGACGAAATCGCTCGCTTCGCGCTCGATGATCGATCCGTCGCCGCGGAAGTGAGACTTGAGCGCCTGCGCCAGATCGGCGAATCGGATCGGCTCCTGCAACCGCCGCCAGATCTCGCTGCCCACCGCGTCGAGGCCGTAATAACGGCCGCTGGTCACGCAGATCAGCATGATCTCGCCATCGACATCGCTCATGATGGCGTCGGGCGAAGCGGAGAGAAGGGTTTCGGCGGCGATCGTCTGCGTCATGCGCGAGTCCTAGCAATGCAGATGTCCCGACGGAAGCCGCAGATGCGTCAAAAACGATATGATCACCGGCTTGATTGCGC
The DNA here is from genome assembly GCF_012927115.1 of Sphingomonas sp. G-3-2-10. Lineage (NCBI taxonomy): Bacteria > Pseudomonadati > Pseudomonadota > Alphaproteobacteria > Sphingomonadales > Sphingomonadaceae > Sphingomonas > Sphingomonas sp. G-3-2-10. The sequence goes on from NZ_JABBFY010000001.1 coordinate 1,622,202, forward strand.
GAGGCGCACAGAGCAAGGGTATGCCGGAGCAGGGGGAAATCTTCATGGCGAAGCCAATTCGGAACATCACCATCGTGGGCGGCGGCACCACTGGATGGCTGGCCGCGGCGGTGCTCAACCACCGGCTGCAATGGGGCTTCGCGCACCCGGAAGGGGTCAGCATCACGCTGATCGAATCCCCCGAGGTTCCGATCATCGGCGTTGGCGAAGCGACGCTCCCCGGCCTCCTCACCACGCTCCAGTCGCTCGAAATCTCGGAAGCCGAATTCGTCACCCGCACCAACGCGACCTTCAAGCTGGGCGTGAAGTTCGACGACTGGCACAGCCCAAAGGGCGGCAAGCCGTCCAGCTATTTCCACCCCTTCACCGGCGGCGTGCAGGTGGCCGGCCGCAACCCGGCGCTTTCGCTGCTCCGCTATGGCCTGCCCGAGGATCTGGATATCGATCCGCAGCTGGGCAACATTATCGGCCACGGCGTCGCGGCGGCATCGTCGTTCAAATCGCCGAAGCGGCCGACCGACGCGCCCTATCAGGGCCCGCTCGGCTACGCCTATCATGTCGACGCCACGCTGTTCGCTGCCTTCCTGCAGGAAATCGCCGTCGCGCGCGGCGTGTCTCATGTGACCGATACGGTGCGGAGCGTCGAGCGCAACGAGCGCGGCCATATCGCTGCGCTGCAACTGGCCGAAGGCGGGCGGCACGAAGTCGAGCTGGTGATCGACTGTTCGGGCTTCCGCGGGCTGTTGATCAACCAGGCGCTGGAGGAGCCGTTCATCTCCTTCTCGGACTATCTGCTGAACGATCGCGCGGTGGTGGTGCAGGTTAAGCATGGCGAAGGAGAGCGGCTTGCCCCCGTCACCAATTCGACCGCGCTGGGCAGCGGCTGGCGGTTCCGCATCCCGCTCCAGTCTCGTTACGGGACCGGCTATATCCATTCGAGCGCCTTTATCGATCGGGCGGCGGCCACCGACGAGCTGATGGCGTCGCTGGGCGATGCCGAGAAGATGGTCGAGCCGCGCGAGATCCGGATGCGCGTCGGTCGTACGCGGCGTTCCTGGGTCGGCAACTGCGTCGCGCTGGGACTGGCCAGCGGTTTCGTCGAGCCGCTCGAATCGACCGCGATCCAGTTCGTCGACCATGCCTGCCGCCGCTTGCTGCAATGCCTGCCGAGCAGCGATTTCGAACCCGCGCCGATCGAGAAGTTCAACACGCAGATGGCGGACCTGTACGACGATGTCCGCGACTTCCTCGGGCTGCATTTCACCCTGGGCGACCGTGACGACACCCCCTACTGGCGCGCGATGCGCAACGAAGTGAAGCGTTCGGACAAGCTCGAAGAGTGTCTGGCGCTGTGGAAGGACGCGCTGCCCGACAGCTACGATCCGCGCCGGAGCGACATCTTCACCTTCTGGAGCGTCGCCTGCGTCCTGTTCGGCAAGAATTATTACGACACGCCGCCGCTGAGCGGATCGGACCTGCTGCCGCAGAGCGTGTGGGAGAATTACCTCCGCAACTTCGTGAACATGCGAAAGGGCCTGCTGGGCCTGCTTGCCGGGCACGAGGAAATGCTGCGCCTGATGGGCGAACAGGCGGTGATCGGCGAGAGCGCGGCACGGCGGCCAAGCCACAATGCGGTGCCCGTGCGCGGCGTCGCGCTGGGGCCGCCCGTTCCCGTAATGATGCCGGGTCCGATCAGCCTGGCCAGCTGAACATTCGAATTCGCAAGGTGCCAGAATGCAACATCTTGGGAAATTACACCGTTTCCGTGAGATGTGCGGATTGCGTTAAGACACGATCGGCTATAAACCTCTTACGAAACTTAGGGGATTGAATATGAGCGCTGGTTCGAAGATCGAGATTGGCAACCCTTCGGAAGGCCAGCCCGAGTGGCGGACGCCCGTGCTGAGCGAAGACAGCATCGCTGATTCGACCCGTCACTTTTTCAACACCGGCATCGACAATTACGAAGGTTCCAACCCCGTCCAGTACGGCAGCTGATCCATTCGGGCCGGCGCGAGCCGCCGGCCACGAAACAGCAGAACCTCAATCCGCCCGCGTCTCTGACGTCGGGCGGTTTTGCTGTTGCGGCAGTTGCAGCCTGAACGGCTATGCGCTCCGCGGCGCGATCATCCGGGTCAGCACCCGCGCCTGCGCCGCGCGCATCCGGTCGGGCGAAATCGGCAGGTTCGGCTCGCGATGGATCGCCCTGGCCAGCCGCTCGATCGACGCGAACAGGACGATCGCTTCGGCATAGGCATCGGCTTCGTCGAGCGGCGAATCGAGATGCGGCGCCTGCCTGAGCAGCGCTGCGAAGCGCACCAGCACAACCTCCGCCCATCGCGCGCGCAATTCGCTGAAGCGCGCGTCACCGCGATCGGCTTCCATCATCCGGTAATAGAGGATGGCGCCGTGGCGCTGCCATTGCTCGGTGAGCATGGCGAGGAAGGCATCGGCGTCGCTGGCGATCCGGCTATTGTCCTGGAACAGGTCGAGCGCGGCGAACGCATCGATCATGTCCAGCGTCGCGAATTCGCTGAGCGCGTAGAGCATGTCCTGCACGTCGCGGAAATAGACATAGAAGGTCGCGGGCGCCGTGCCTGCTTCCCCGGCAATCGAGACAGCGGTGAGATCGAGCGGGGAGTTTCCGGCCAGCAGGGTGACGGCCGCATCCATCAGGCGCTGGCGGGTCTCTCTCCCCTTGCGTCCCAATGTTGGCCCGGACGCACCTCTGACTGCGGCGGTTTCGCTCATGTTGCGTGCAATCTACGCGCTTCGTTGCTTCGACGAAAGGATATTGCGCGGCTAGGTACTTATGCGGAGGCCTCGTCGACCCCGGGGAATGACTTGCGCGGGATTGCCGGCGACCAGGCTGTCGCGCGGCACGTCCTTCGTCACCACCGAATCCGCAACCGCTACGCGCCGACGATCTCGACAAACGCATCGGTACTCGCCTTGAGCCGCGCAAGATCTGCGGCGCTTTCGGCGAACACGTCGTTCAGCCGCTCCAGATCGCCGGTCATGCCGCGGGTCCGCTCGTTCACCTGGCGGACGAGATCGCTGACGCTCATCGCGGCGGTGGCAGTCTCGTCCACGGCGGCGGCGATGGCGGTGACGCGATCGAACTGCGCCTTCATCGCATCGGTGAGCTGCTGGATCGCGCCGCGCGCCTCGATCATCGTCGCGCGGCCGGCTTCGTTCTTGGAAGCGGAACGTTCGTTGGCCGAATGGACCGCGCTGATCCGCTCGGCGATCTGATCGGTGGCGCGCGCGGTCTGCGCGGCGAGCGATTTCACTTCCTGAGCGACGATCGCGAAGCCGCGCCCCGCCTCCCCTGCCCGCGCCGCTTCGATGGTGGCGTTGAGCGCCAGCATGTTGGTCTGGCCGGCGATGCTGCGGATCAGGTCGAGCACCGAACTGATCGCGGCGATCTCGGCAGAGAGATCGTCGGCCGCCGCACGTGCGGCTTCGGCGTCGCCTGAGGCATTCTCCTCGATCCGCAGCACTTTGGTGAGGCCGCCCGCGACATCGTCGATCGCCGCGCTCAGCCCGGCGGCGGTGACCGCAGCCTCGCGCATCGCTGTCGCCGACTGATCGGCGGCGTTGGCAACTTCGGTGATGTTGGACAGCGTGGCGCGCGATGCCTCGATCGTGCGCGCCGTCTCCTGCGCCAGCAGCTGCGAGTTACCCAGCGCCTGTTCGACCGAATGCGACACCAGCCCCTGGAAACTCTCGGCATGGCGCGTGCGGCCCTGCGCGGCTTCCTGGCGGCGGAGTTCGCCGATCTGCCACAGCAGCACTTCGATCTCATATGCCGAGGCGGCGTGGACCGTGTTGCACAGGCGCGACAGATCCTCCTCGGGCAGGTCCAGCGTCTCCTCGATCTGCTTGCTCACCCGCTGGGAAATCTCAACCGTACCCGCCACGATCATCGCCACCGACACGCCATGTTCGCCGATCACGCTGGCGCGGCGGCAGATGGCGTCGATCCATTCGGGCGACAGCGCGGTGCTGAACTTGCGCCGGGCATGTTCGAGCGCATCGGCCATCAGCCGCTCGCGCTGCGCAGCTTCCGGCATCGCCGTGTCCGGCCCCATGCGCAGCGGCACCGACGCGATGAACTCGCGCATGCATTCGAGGATGATCGGGCCGGCATGGTCCCACAGCTCGATCAGGCGGCGCGAAAAGGTACCGTCGCGATCATAGACGCCGAGGCGGATCCGCACCTCATCCTCCGGCATGCCGACAAGGCGCGCAGGCGCAGTTCCGGACATCGCTCCTCCCAACATCTGATTTTTTTGTTGTTGGTTACACCAGCGGTGCCGCCCGGCGATCAGCCGGCGCCCAACATCGCCCGGGCGATGCGCCGGTCAGAAGATCGCAGCGCTGGCGCGGACCTGCCCGGACAGGAAATCGGCGACCGCGCGGATGCGGGGCACGCGGGCGAGATCGGCGTGGAACATCATCCAGTAGCTGCGGGTCACCTCGACCGTTTCGGGCAGCAGCCGCTCGACATCCATCCGCGGCGTGACCGCGAACCGGTGGAGCATCCCCACCCCCACCCCCGAAGCGACCGCCTCCATCTGTGCCGAGACCGAACTGGAGCGGAATACGCATCGTTCGGCCAACGACTGATCGAGATTGCGCAGCTCGGGCAGGTCGATCATCTCCTCGATATAGGAGACAAAGGGCAATCCCTTGAGATCCTCGACGCTGGCCACCGGGCCGGTCCGCGCCAGCAACTCACGCGACGCATACAGGCCGATGCGATAGTCGATCAGCCGCGCCGCGCGCAGCCTTCCGTGATCGGGGCGATGCAGGCTGACCGCGATATCGGCCTCGCGCTTCGACAGATTCACCGCGCGCGATTCCGGCACCAGTTCCAGCTCGATCCCCGGATGCTGCGCGTTGAGCAGATGGACGCGCGGCGCGACGAAGCTCGTGCCGAACGCTTCGGGCGTGGCCAGCCGGACCGTGCCCGACACCTGGGTGTCCTGCCCCTGCAAACTGCGGCTGGCGGCGTTCAGCTCGCCTTCCATCCGCTCGGCATGGGCAAGCAGTTCGATCCCCGCCCGCGTCGGCTGAACCCCGCGCGGAGAACGGTCGAACAGCCGCACGCCGAGCGATTCCTCCAGCGCGGTCAGCCGCCGGGCCAGCGTCGTGTGGTTCAGCCCCAGCCCGCGCGCGCTGGCGACGAAGCTGCCGGTGCGCGAGATCGACAGGAAGAGGCGGAGATTGTCCCAATCGAGCATGTATATTTCCGCACATCAGTTTCGCTTTCTACCAGTATATATATGCATCCCTGTAAAGACTATGCACCTTCGCGAAGGAGAGACCCATGCGACTGATCCAGCATTTCATCGACGGCGCGACCGTGACCGAGACTCCGGCGCGGACCGGCGACGTGTTCGACCCCTCGACCGGCCAGGTTCAGGCGCAGGTTGCGCTGGGCGACAGCGATCTGGTCGCGCGCGCCGTGGCCAATGCCAAGGCCGCGCAGCCGGCATGGGCCGCGATGAACCCGCAACGCCGCGCCCGCGTGATGTTCCGCTTCAAGGAACTGATCGAAGCGAACATGGACGAGCTGGCCGAAATGCTCTCGCGCGAGCATGGCAAGGTGATCGCGGATTCGAAGGGCGACATCCAGCGCGGGCTCGAAGTCGTCGAGTTCATGTGCGGCGTGCCGCATCTGCTGAAGGGCGAATATACCGAAGGCGCCGGCCCCGGCATCGATGTCTATTCGATGCGCCAGCCGCTGGGCGTGGCTGCGGGCATCACTCCGTTCAACTTCCCCGCGATGATCCCGCTGTGGATGTGCGCACCGGCCATCGCGTGCGGCAACGCGTTCATCATCAAGCCCAGCGAGCGCGATCCCTCGGTCCCCGTCCGCCTCGCCGAACTGGCGCTCGAAGCCGGTCTGCCCAAGGGCATCCTCAACGTCGTCCACGGCGACAAGGTGGTGGTCGACGCGATCCTCGATCATGCGGACGTCAAGGCAGTCAGCTTCGTCGGATCGTCCGACATCGCGCAATATGTCTATGGCCGCGGCGCTTCGAACGGGAAGCGGATGCAGTGCATGGGTGGGGCGAAGAACCACGGTATCATCATGCCCGATGCGGATCTGGACCAGGCCGTCGCGGACATCGTCGGCGCGGCCTATGGCTCGGCGGGCGAGCGCTGCATGGCGCTGCCGGTGGTCGTTCCCGTCGGCGAGGAGACCGCCGAGCGTCTCCGCGCCAAGCTGATCGAAGCCATTGCCGATCTGCGCGTCGGCGTGCCGACCGATCCGGACGCGCATTACGGCCCGGTGGTCACCGCGCAGCACAAGGCGCGGATCGAGAATTACATCCAGATGGCGATCGACGAAGGCGCCGAACTGGTGGTCGATGGCCGCGGCCTCTCGCTCCAGGGGCATGAGGAAGGCTATTTCCTCGGGCCGACGCTGCTCGACCGGGTGAACCCCGACATGCAGAGCTACAAGGAAGAGATTTTCGGTCCCGTCCTGCAGATCCTGCGCGCGAAGACCTTCGAGGAAGCGATCACCTATCCGACCGCGCATCAGTACGGCAACGGCGTGGCGCTGTTCACCCGCAACGGCGATTTCGCCCGCAAGTTCGCCAGCTCGATCGAAGTCGGGATGGTCGGCATCAACGTGCCGATCCCGGTGCCGGTGGCGTACCACTCGTTCGGCGGCTGGAAGCGGTCGGGCTTCGGCGATCTCAACCAGTATGGCATGGACGGCGTGCGCTTCTACACCCGCACCAAGACCGTCACCCAGCGCTGGCCGAGCGGCGGCGCGGTGCTCGACCAGAGCTTCGTCATTCCGACGATGAGCTGATAGCCGCGCTCCGGGCGATCAAATGCTAACCTGGTTTACATTGATCGCCCGGCGGCGTTAGGCGCAATCATGGACTCGATCGAACAGCTTGAATTCAAGGGCGCCGGCGTCACGCTGCGCGCGGACGCCACGGGACCGCGCGACGGCCAGCCCCTCCTGTTCCTCCACGGCAGCGGCCAGACCCGGCAGAGCTGGCGCAAGGCGCTGACCAGCGCGGCGAAGCGCGGCTATCGCGCCGTCTCGCTCGACATGCGCGGTCACGGCGACAGCGACTGGTCGCCCGACGGACAATATGCACTGACGGTATTCGCCGAGGATCTGGGCGTGGTGCTCGAGCAATTCGATCGCCCGCCGGTCGTGATCGGCGCGTCGCTGGGCGGGCTGGCTTCGCTCCTCGTCGCGGCAAAGTCCCCGGAGAAATTCCGCGGGCTGGTGATGGTCGACATCACCGCGAAAATCGAAGTCGACGGCGCGCAGGAAGTGCTCGATTTCATGGGCAGCGCGCATCAGGGCTTCGCCTCGCTCGACGAAGCCGCCGACGCCGTCTCCGCCTATCTGCCGCATCGCCCCCGGCCGAAGGACACGCGCGGGCTGGCGAAGAATCTCCGCCTGCGAGACGGGCGCTACTACTGGCATTGGGACCCCGCCTTCATGCGCATGGGCGAGAATGCGGGCGACCGGCTGACCAATGCCGGGGCGCTGGAAGACGCTGCGCGGGCGCTGACCATCCCCGTGCTGCTGGTGCGCGGCGGGCAGAGCCGGATCGTCAGCGAGGAAGGCGCGCGCGAGTTTCAGGAAATGGTGCCCCACGCCGACTATGCCCACATCACCGACGCGCATCACATGGTGGCGGGCGACGCCAACGATGCGTTCAACGGCGCGATCTTCGGCTTTATCGACAAGCAGGCGGCTTAGGCGATCTCGTCCAACCGCACCCAGCGCCGCGCCTCCGACGAGCGCCGCGCGGCTTCCAGCACGCGCTCGACCGTCCACGCCTGACCGAAATCCGGCGCGGCCACCGCTTCGCCGCGGATCGCCTGCACCATATTGTGCATAGAAATCGCCATGCCGTGCGCAGCCGGCGGGAAGACATCGGTGCCGATGGTGATGCCGGGCGGCTGCATCAGCTCGGGCGCGATCTCGACTGGCTCGACGGTCTTCTCGCCCACCGCGCCGGCATGGATCGTGGTTTCGGTGCTGGTCGGGAAGCTCGGCGCGGACAGCATGATCCGGCCCCCGCTGCCGAACGCATCGAGATGCCAGCCGCGCCCCACCGTGGCGCTCCACGACACCTGAAGCTGCATCGTCATCCCGCTGGCGAAGCGCAGCGTCATCGTCACATAATCATTGGTCTGCGGCACGATCGCGCTGCCATCGGGGAAGCGCCATTCCTTCAGCAATTGCCGGTCGTCCGCGATGACTTCCTCGATCTCGCCGAACAAGTGCACGAGCATGTGCAGCGCATGGCTGCCGAGATTGCGCATCGCCGACACGCCATGCCCGGCTTGCGCAAACCAGTTGTAGGGGAAGTGCGGATTGGGCTGGTTGAACAAGCCGAGATTGAAGATGCAGGTGCCGCCGAACGGCGCTCCCAGATAACCCTGATCAATCATCCGCTTCGCCTGCGCGTGCGCGGGCAGCCATTGCGAATAAGCGTCGACGATCGCCGTCGCCCCGCTCCCCTTCCACGCCCGGTGCAGCGCCCGCGCACGATCGAGATCGGCGGCGAAGGGGATCGCGTTATAGACATGCTTGCCCTGCGCCAGCGCGGCGAGGACCATCGGATGGCGGATGCTCGGCCGCGTGCCGCAATCGACGATGTCGATGTCCGGATCGGCGATCATCGCTTCGGCATCCCAGAAAGCGCGCGGGATGCCGGTTCGCGCCGACGCCGCCTCGGCAGTCTCGCGGCGCGAGGTGCAGATCGCGGTGACCTCGACCCCCGGTATCGCGCGCCACGCCGGCAGGTGTGCGAAGGCGCCCCAGTTCGCGCTGATGATCCCGACCCGCAGCATGCCCATCCTCTCCAATCCTCGACCGGTGCTATCGCATCACCGGGGACGGCTTTGGAATGACCGGGCGGCAAGGGATCGTTGCAGCGATGTTGTTCGCCCAGGCGTTGCGCCCCGCCCGCCGTCGACCGATCCTTCCGCATCGAAACGGGGAGAGGCACATGCTGACGGTCGGCCGGTACGGTACGCGCGATCTGGCGCGGGCGGGATCATTCTACGATGCGATCGCCGGGCTGCTCGGAGCGGGCCGCGCATTCGAACGCCCGGATCTGATCGCATACAAGGGCGCGGACGGCGCGATGTTCCTGATCGGCACGCCGCTGGCGGGGGACGCCAGCGTGGGCAATGGCACCCAGATGGGCTTCGCCGCCCCGAACCGCGCGACGGTGAACGCCGTCCATGCAAAGGCGCTCGAACTGGGCGGCACGTGCGAAGGTTCGCCGGGCGTACGCGGCCCCGATCCCAACGGCTTCTACGGCGCCTATTTCCGCGACCTCGACGGCAACAAGATCACCGTCTTCCGCATGGGTCCCGAAGCCTGATCCCGGCGGCGACCCCGGCTGTGCTGGCGCCTGCGCCGAGGACGCGCAACGCCGCGGCGACGCGAAGCGCGATGCTCGCCTCCGCACGCCGCCATTTCGCGCGCGAGAATTACGAGAATGTCGGGCTGCGCGAGATCGCCGGGGATGCGGGCGTCGATCCGGCTTTGGTCTGCCGCTATTTCGGCAGCAAGGGACAGCTGTTTCGCGAAGCGATGCACGACGAGGCATTCGATCTCGGCCGAGATGCCGATCCGGCCAGCCTGCCCGAATATCTCGCCGACCTTCTGCTAAGCGGGGCCGAAAGCACCGCGAAGACCGAGCGGCTGCTGATGATGCTCCATTCCTTCTCGTCGCCCCAGGCTTCGGCGATCATCCTGGAGAAGATCGAGGGCGACATTCTCTCCCCCGTCTCCGCGATGCTGAAGGGGAAGGATGCCGCCTGCCGCGCCGGGCTGTGCCTCGCCGCGCTGATGGGCGCGGGAATCATGCTGTCCGCTTTGCCCTCCAACGCGATGCAGGGTGCCGACCCGGAGATGCTGCGCGCTCGGCTGATCGCGATGTTCCGGGCCGCGCTGGCAGAATAGTCAGCGACCGCCCATCGCCGCCCAGCGCTCGGGCGCCATCCACACATATTCGACATAGTGACCCAGCCAGTCGCGGGCATCGAGATAGACGAACTCCAGCATCCCCGGCGTGCCGCCCTTCAGCACCACCGGAAAAGGATGCGCCGCGGCCCTGGCGGTGAAGTCGTCCCAATCGTCCACGCGCTGGCAGATATGGTGGAACGCCACGCCATCGCCCGGCGGCAGCGCATCGCGGAACAGCGCCAGCACGTCACCCTCGCCCGGCTGGATCAGCTCGAACTGAAGATCGCCGACCCAGACGAAGGCGAGCTTCTGGACGCCATCCCCTTCGCCCTGCGGGGTCCAGAGCCGGACCGGCACTTCGATCTCGATCAGCTTGCGGATATCGGCGAGCGCCCTGAAGCGCGCCACCGCCTTGTCCACGTCGCGCGTGACATAGGCGTTCTGATAGTGCCGGCCGGTCAGCATCAGCCTTCCCGCGCTACGTCATATTGCGACAGATAGCGCTCGAGCCGGGGCGTCAGCGCCTCGACCGACAGGCCGTATTTCTCCAGCGCATATTCATGCTTGCCGAACTTGCTCTGCGGGTTCGCGTCGAGCCAGTCGCGCATCGCCGCTTCGGCTTCGGGGGTGAAGTCGTCGCCCAGCGCGGCATAGAGATTGCGGATCGTCCCGATCGGATCGGCGACCAGATCGGCATAATGGACATCGGCCATCGAATCCGCACCGTTCGCTTCGCGATAATCCATGATCCGGTCGGCGTGCAGCGCGGTCTGGTACGGCATATTCTCCGCGATCCACTCGGCATCGACCCGCCCGGTGAAGCCCAGATGCGCAAGGCTGATGATCGAACAGAAGCTGCCGATCGCGGTGAAGGGATCGCGGTGCGTCCACACGAAGCGCGCATCGGGATAGACCGACTTGATCGTATCCAGCCACAGGCTGTGGCTCGGCATCTTCAGGTTCCAGATGCCTGGCGCATCGGCCTGGAGCAATTGCAGGAAGCGCTTGTGATAGCGATAGGCCGACGTCATGTCGGTCGCGAACAGCCAGTCGCGATAATTGGGCAGCTTCCCCCGCGATTCCAGCGCCAGCGCCTTGAAGTCGTGCGCCATGAAGAAGATGCATTCGTTGGGATAGACCGCCGAGTTGCGGTAATATTTGCCCATCTCGGGCCGCGCGGCGAGCATCGCCTTTTCCTGCGCCAGCTTGGCGATGGCGCGCGGATCGGTCTTCAGCGTCGCGCTGGTCGCGGGCGGCACCGGCTCGTCGATCTCCCAGGTCAGCGCCGAACGCCGCGCCGGATCGCAGGCGAGCAGATTGCTCAGCAAGGTGGTGCCGGTGCGCGGGATGCCGAACACGAACACCGGCCGCTCGACCGGGCGATCGAGCAGTTCGGGGCGGCCATCGAGATAGGCGGTGGTCTTGAGCCGGTTGCTCAGCAGCTCGACCAGATTGGCCTGCGACCGCGCATGGCCGCCTTCGGAAAGGCCCGTCGCGTTGAGATCGCAGACGAGGATTTCCAGCCCCTCGCGCCACGACTCCGCGTCGAACCTATCGAGTCCGGTGGTCTTCATCGCCTGCTCGACGAGCGCGTCCGCCACCAAGGGTGCGTTCATGGCCTCTCTCCCTATGTCCTGTTTTGCGGACATCATGCGGAGCGCGGCCGGGCGCGCCAACGCGGTTGAGTTTCGCTATCGGGACGTAAGCAAGGGATCGGGCCACAAGGAACAGTCGAGCTTTTGCACCGCTGCGACGCGTGCCTCACCCTTCCTTGCGATACCGCCGCTGCCGGAACTGGCGCGGCGACTCCCCCGCCGCGCGGCGAAAGGCGTAGGAAAAGCTCGACGCCGACGCGAAGCCCAACCCGAACGCGATCGACTTGATGCTCGCGTCCGAGGCGAGTTGCCGCTTGGCGATCTCGATCCGCGTCTGGGCGATATGATCGCCGATGGTGCAGCCCCGGCTGGCGCGGAAGCCGCGAGTCAGCTGGCGCACCGAGATGTGGCAAAGCGCGGCGAGTTCCTCCAGCGGCGGCGGCGGGCCGCCCTGTTGCAGCCGCTCGTCGATGCGGCGCAGGCGCCATGACGCTAGGCCGCCGGTGATCGGCCCCTCGGCGATCGCCTGACAGTATCGCGCCACTTCGATCGCGAGCTGCGCCACCACCATCTCCGCCAGCTCCGCACTGCCCGCACCGGGATGTCGCACCTCCTCGGCCAGCCGGCTCAGGCACGCGCGGATATGCGGATGGGCAATGTCGAGCCCGGCCGCGAGACGCCGGTCGTTCCACTCGATCCCGTCCTCCAGCCAGCGATCCACCGCCGCCGCATCGATCTCGCACACGATCGAAGTCTGCGCCGCCCCGGTTTCGGTGCGGATGTGCAGCGCCTCGCCCGGCGGGACGAGGAAGATCTCGCCCAGCCCCTCGAACCGGTGCGGCCCCCAGCGATCGTGATAGCAGCCGCGCGAATTCTCCGGCCGCGGCGTCAGGCACAGGTCGAGCCAGTATCGCCCCTCGCGGCGGAACATGCGGTTGGTCGGCTTGTCGACCATGAAGCGCGCGAAATGGATGCTCGCCTGGCTGGTGGTCAGTTCGGCTTCGTAGGCCGAGTCCGCATAGCTCTCGCGTTCCACGGCCCCCTCCCTCGTCCCCGACTCTATGGCCGTATGACCGCAAAGCGTCCCTCTGTCGATATTCAGTCGCATTGCGCAGACCCGCCTCGCTGACCGACATTCGCGTGAGAGACGGGCCGGACAGCGGCCGCCGACTGGAGAGGACAGGATATGGCCAACAGGCTTTTCGATTGCAGCGGCAAGGTCACGCTGGTGACAGGCGGCAACGGCGGCATCGGTCTGGGCTTCGCGAAGGGGGTCGCGCAGATGGGCGGCGACATCGCGATCTGGGCGCGCAATGCCGAAAAGAACGCCGCCGCCAAGGCGGAGCTGGAAGCCGCCGGCGCGGGAAGTGTCATCACCTATCAGGTCGATGTCTCGTCCGAGGAAGCGATCGTCGCGGGCTATGCGCAATTGCTCTCCGATTTCGGCCGGATCGATTGCGTCTTCGCCAATTCGGGCCGCGCCTCGCGCTCGCGCTCAGTGCTCACGCTCGACAGCGCGGAGTGGCACGATCTGATGGCAGTCAACCTCCACGGCGCCTTCTTCACCCTGCGCGAAGGGGCAAAAGCGATGGTCGCGCGCGCCGAGGCGGGCGAGCCGGGCGGCAGCTTGGTCTATTGCGGCAGCCTGTCGATGTTCCACGGCATCCCCGGCATCAACAATTACGCCGCATCGAAGGGCGGCATGGGCGCGGTGATCCGCGGCATGGCGGCCGAACTCGGCAAGCACGAGATCCGGGCAAACACCATCGCGCCGGGCTATGTGAAGACGGGCATCGGCACCGACGCCGAACTGAGCGAGGAGATGAAGGCGCGCATCGCCCATGTCGACGCGCATTTCTCCGCCAAGACGCCGATCCACCGCCCCGGCACGATCGAGGATTTCGAGGGGATCGGCGCCTATCTCGCCAGCGACGCCTCGCGCTTCCACAGCGGCGATACGATCGTGATCGACGGCGGCAGCGCCATCTACCCGCCCTACGCCTTCTGACCTGAGGACCGCCGCGATGCGCCTGCTCACGATCCATGACGTCGACGATGTCCGGCTCGACGATTACGCGCGGCCCGAGCCGGGGCCGCGCGACGTCGTGATCCGGATGAAGGCCGTGGGCATCTGCGGCAGCGACCTGAGCTATATCAAGAATGGCGGCATCCCCGGCCCGGGCAAGCCGACGCCGCTGGGCCATGAGGGCGCGGGCGAACTGATGTTCGTCGGCAGCGAAGTCACCGGCGTCGCGGTCGGCCAGCCCGTCATCGTCAATCCGATGATGACCCCCAGCTATATCGGCAGCGGCGGCCCCGAAGGCGCCTTTACCGAGGAATTGCTGGTGCGCGAGGCGCGGCTGGGCGCGAGCCTGCTCCCCATCCCCGAGGGGATTTCGTACGAGATCGCCGCGATGTGCGAGCCGCTGGCGGTGGCGCTGCATGGCGTCAACCGCGCACAGGCCAAGGCGGGCGACCGGATCGTCATCTATGGCTGCGGCCCGATCGGCCTCGGCATGATCCTGTGGGCCGTAGATCGCGGCTGCAAGGACGTGATCGCGCTCGATCTGGCCGAGGAGCGCCTGGAACGCGCACGGGCGCTCGGTGCGCACACGATCAACCCCGCGACCGAAAACGCCGCCGCGAGGATCAAGGCCATCCACGGCACCGAGAAGGTGTTCGGCCGCGAGAAGGCCGGGACCGACGCGTTCATCGACGCGGCCGGCGCGCCATCGATCCTCGGCGACGTGGTGATGCTGGCCAAGACCCATGCCCGCCACGTCATCACCGCCGCCTATCTCAAGCCGATCGAGCTGCCTGCGGGGCCGATGCTCACCACCGAGATGACCATCACCACCGCGGTCGGCTACCCCAGCGAAATGCCCGACGTCATCGCAGCGATGCCGCGCCTGAAGGACAAGATCGCGAGCCTCATCAGCCACACCCTACCCTTCGACCGTGTGCTGGAGGGATTGGAGATCGCCGCCACATCGCAATCGGCCAAGGTCATGATCGGATTCGACGCATGAGCGAGCAGAAACCCGCCCTTGCCGGGCTGGTCCGCGCGGGCGACGCGCAGGCCGAAGCGGTGGCGATCACCGACTTCATCTTCATGGCGAAGGATATTTCCAACGCCTATCTGGTCACCACCGGCGACGGCGATCTGCTGGTCAACACCGGCTTCATGGACAATGCCGATCGCAACGTCGCGCTGTTTGCCCCGTATCGCACCGGCCCGCTGCGCCGCATCGTCCTGACCCAGAGCCATGCCGATCATTTCGGCGGGCTGGATGCGTTCCGCGAAGACGGCACCCAAGTCATCGCCGGCCCCGGTTTCGTCGAGAACTGGGCCGATATGAAGCGGCTCCAGCCCTTTTTCGGCCCCCGCAGCGGCAAGCTGTGGGGCGGCACGCTCAAGCGCGGCTCGACACCCAAGCCGCCGCCCGAAGTCGTGCCGGATGTGATCGTCGATCGCAGCTACGCCTTCGAACAGGGCGGCCGCCGGTTCGAGGTAATCCACACCCCCGAAGGCGAAGCGACCGATGGCGTGACGGTATGGCTGCCCGACGAGAAGATCGCTTTCACCGGCAATCTGTTCGGCCCGGTATTTCTCTCGATGCCTTTCCTCTGCACCATCCGTGGCGACAAGCCGCGCTCGGTGCGGCAATATCTGAAGTCGCTGGAGACGGTCCGCGCGCTGGGGGCCGAATTGCTCGTCACCGGTCATGGCGATCCGATCGCGGGCAAGGACCGCATCGCCGCCGATCTGGACAGGATGCACGCTGCCGTCGCGTGGGTGCGCGACTATACGCTGGCAGGCATGAACGCCGGGACGACCGTCCATCAGTTGATGCGTGACGTAGCGCTGCCCGAAGAGCTGAAGATCGGCGAATTCCACGGCAAGGTCAGCTGGGCCGTGCGCACCATCTGGGAAGAATATGCCGGCTGGTTCCGCTACGAAGAGGGCACCACCGGCCTCTACGGCGTGCCGCGCTCGGCGGTAAATGCCGACCTCGCCGAACTGGCGGGCAACGACGCGCTGGTCGCCCGCGCGCAGGCGCATCTCGACACGGGCAAGCCGCTGGAAGCGATCCACCTGCTCGACATCATCCCCGAACACCGCGACGCGATCGTCGTGAAGAAGGCCGCACTCGAACAATTGCTGGCGAAATCCGGCGGATCGAACCTGTCCGAAACCATGTGGCTCAAGGCGGAAATCGCCGCAGCCGAAGGCAAACTCGCATGACCCGAACGCTTACCCATCTCGAACGGCTCGAAGCCGAGAGCATCCACATCATGCGCGAAGTCGTGTCCGAGACCGAGCGGCCGGTGATGCTCTATTCGGTCGGCAAGGACAGCGCGGTGATGCTCCACCTCGCGCGCAAGGCATTCTACCCCTCGCCCCCGCCCTTCCCGCTGCTTCATGTCGATACAAGCTGGAAGTTCAAGGCGATGTACGAACTGCGCGACCGCATGGCGCGCGAGAGCGGCATGGAGTTGCTCGTCTATCACAACCCCGAAGCCGAGGCGCGCGGGATCAACCCGTTCCGGCACGGCCCGCTCCACACCGATATGTGGAAGACCGAGGGGCTGAAACAGGCACTCGACAAATATGGCTTCGACGCGGCGTTCGGCGGCGCGCGGCGCGACGAGGAGAAGAGCCGGGCCAAGGAGCGCATCTTCTCGTTCCGCACCGCCAGCCATGCCTGGGACCCGAAGAACCAGCGGCCCGAATTGTGGAACCTCTACAATGCCCGCAAGGCGAAGGGCGAAAGCATCCGCGTCTTCCCGATCTCGAATTGGACCGAGCTCGACATCTGGCAGTATATCCAGTTGAACGACATCCCGATCGTCCCCCTCTATTTCAGCGCGCCGCGCCCGACCTACGAGCAGGACGGGCAGCTGTTCATGGCCGACGACATCGAGCGCATGGAACAGGTGCTGGGCCACCGCCCGGAGATCGTCGAACGCTCGATCCGCTTCCGCACGCTCGGCTGCTTCCCGCTGACCGGCGCGGTGGAAAGCACCGCCGCGACGCTGAGCGCAGTCATCCAGGAAATGCTGCTGACCACGACCAGCGAGCGTCAGGGCCGCGTCATCGACAAGGATGGCGGCGATGCCAGCATGGAGAAGAAGAAGCAGGAGGGGTATTTTTGACGCGCCAGGTCATGCGAAGCGTGACGAAGCGTCAACCCTCGCGAATGCGAGGGCCCATCTCGACAGGTTTTCACCCGGCTGCACGTCCGGGTGATGGGTCCCCGCTTTCGCGGGGATGACGGAGCAATATGTGATGACGACCAAAGATTCCGCCTACCATACCGACGCCCTCATCGCCGAGGACATCGACGCCTATCTCGACCAGCACCAGCACAAGTCGCTGCTCCGCTTCATCACCTGCGGATCGGTCGACGACGGAAAATCCACGCTTATCGGGCGCTTGCTCTACGATTCGAAGATGATCTTCGAGGATCAGCTCGCCGCGCTCGAAGCGGATTCTAAGCGGGTCGGGACGCAGGGGCAGGAGATCGATTTCGCCCTCCTCGTCGATGGCCTCGCCGCCGAGCGCGAACAGGGCATCACCATCGACGTCGCCTATCGCTTCTTCGCGACGGAGAAACGCAAGTTCATCGTCGCCGACACGCCGGGGCATGAGCAGTACACCCGCAACATGGTCACCGGCGCCTCGACCGCCGACTTGGCGGTGATCCTGATCGATGCGCGCAAGGGCGTACTTACCCAGACGCGGCGGCACAGCTATCTCACCCACCTGATCGGCATCCGGCACATCGTTCTCGCGGTGAACAAGATGGATCTGGTCGGCTACGACCAGACCCGCTTCGACGAGATCGTCGCCGACTATAGAGCCTTCGCGACTTCGATCGGGATCGATGCGTTCACCGCGATCCCCATCTCGGGTTTCAAGGGCGACAACATCACTGTACGCTCGCCCAACACGCCCTGGTATTCGGGCATCCCGCTGATCGAGCATCTCGAAACGGTCGAGCTCGACGCCGATGCGGCACAGGCCCGGCCATTCCGGATGCCGGTGCAATGGGTCAACCGGCCGAACCTCGACTTCCGCGGCTTCTCCGGCCTGATCGCCAACGGCACGGTGAAGCCCGGCGACGCCGTCCGCGTGCTGCCCTCGGGCAAGACCTCGACCGTCACCCGGATCGTCACCCTGGATGGCGACCTCGACGAAGCCGTTGCCGGCCAGTCGGTCACGCTCTGCTTCGCCGACGAGATCGATTGCTCGCGCGGCAACGTCATCGCCGCCGCCGACAGCCCGCCACAGGCCGCCGACCAGTTCGAATCCACCATCGTGTGGATGGACGACGAAGCGCTGATCCCCGGCCGCGCCTATTGGCTCAAGCTCGGCACCCAGATGGTCTCCGCGACGGTTCAGGAACCGAAATACACCATCAACGTCAACACGATGGAGCATCTTGCTGCAAAGACGCTCGAACTCAATGCGATCGGCGTGGCGGAAATCACCGCCGACAAGCAGATCGTGTTCGAGCCTTATGCGGACTCGCCCGGCCTCGGCGGCTTCATCCTGATCGACAAGCTCAGCAACCGCACCGTCTCCGCAGGGATGCTGAATTTCAGCCTGCGCCGCGCGCAGAATGTCCATTGGCAGCCGACCGACATCGGCCGCGAACAACATGCGGCGATGAAGAACCAGAAGCCGCGCGTGCTGTGGTTCACCGGCCTCTCCGGTTCGGGCAAATCGACCATCGCAAACGAAGTCGAGAAGAGCCTGGCGCTGATGAACCGCCACACCTTCCTGCTCGACGGCGACAATGTCCGCCACGGCATGAACAAGGATCTCGGCTTCACCGAAGCGGACCGGATCGAGAATATCCGCCGCGTCGGCGAGATGGCGAAGCTGATGGCGGATGCGGGGCTGATCGTGCTGACCGCTTTCATCTCCCCCTTCCGCGCCGAGCGCGAAATGGTCCGCGCGATGCTGCCCGAGGGCGAGTTCATCGAGATCTTCGTCGATACCCCGCTCGCGGTCGCCGAGGCTCGCGACGTGAAGGGGCTGTACAAAAAGGCCCGCGCAGGCGAACTGGCCAACTTCACCGGCATCGACAGCCCGTACGAACCGCCCGAACATCCCGAAATCCGGGTCAACACGGTCGAGATGACGCCTGCCGAAGCCGCCGAACATATCATCCGCAGGATCATGCCCCTCAAATGACTGCCGCAATGAACGACGCCATGACCGACGCCGAACTCGCCGCGCACCTCGCCGAAACCGCCGGCCGCATCCTGCTGGCCGTGCGCGATAGCGGCGTCTTCTCGGCAAAGGCGCTGGGCAAGGCGGGCGACCAGACCGCGAACCAGTTCCTCGTCCATGCCCTGCGCGAAGCCCGGCCGGACGACGGCCTGCTCTCCGAAGAGGTGAAGTGCGACGGCGCGCGGCTCGGCATGTCCCGCGTGTGGATCATCGATCCGGTCGATGGCACCCGCGAATATGGCGAGGCACGGCCCGACTGGGCGGTCCATGTCGGCCTCTCGATCGACGGCGAACCCGCGATCGGCGCGGTCGCCCTGCCCGGCCTCGGCGTGACGCTCTGCACCGGCAAGCCCGCTCCCCTCGCGCCCGCCAACGCTACGCTCCGTATGCTGGTCAGCCGCACCCGCCCCGCCGCCGAAGCCGTCGCGGTGGCCGAAGCGATGGGTGCGGAACTGGTCGGCATGGGCTCGGCCGGCGCGAAGGCGATGGCGGTCGTACGCGGCGAGGCCGACATCTATCTCCACACCGGCGGGCAATATGAATGGGACAATTGCGCCCCCGCCGCCGTGGCGAAGGCAACCGGCCTGCATGTGAGCCGGGCAGATGGCGCACCGCTGCGTTACAACAATGAAGACCCGTATCTGCCCGATCTGCTGATCTGCCGCCCCGAACTGGCGGAGCGGGTGCTGGGGCATTTCCGGGCGCTGGTGCTCAGCTAACCACCCCAGCCGCGCGCAGCGCCGCGATCCGCTCGGGCGACAGGCCGAGCACGTCCGCCAGAATCGCGTCGCTATGCTGCCCCAGCACCGGCGGCGCTTCGGGCACCGGCTGTTGCGCGCCGGCGTAGCGGATCGATCGGTTCACGATCGGGATCTTGCCCAGCACCTTGTGGTCGGTCTCGACCACCATCTCGCGCGCCACGGCCTGAGGCTGGGACAGCGCTTCCTGCACACCGAGGATCGGTGCGTGCGGCACCTGATGCTCGGTGAAGATCCCGACGAGATCGGCGACTTTATGCTCGCGGGTGAATGCCGAGACGATCGCGTTGACCGCCTCGCGATTGTCGCGCCGTGCCTCGATCGTGGCGAAGCGCACATCGTCGACATGCTGCGGCGTCCCCAGCGCCGCGCATACCCGCGCCCAGAACCCGTTGGTCAGGCACGCCACCACGATCGAACCGTCGCTCGCCGGGAAGATGCCGTACGGCACCAGATTGGGATGCTGCGATCCCTGCGGCGTCGGGTCCTGCCCGGTAAAGAAGGCGAGCTGCGCGATATAGCCGAGCATCCCGATCAGCCCGTCCATCAGGCTGATGTCGATCAGCCGCCCTCGCCCGGTCGCATGCCGCTCATGCAGGGCGCCGAGGATCGCGATGGGTCCGTTCACGCCGCCCATCAGGTCGCCCAGCGGAATGCCCAGCTTGGTCGGCATCGTCCCCGGCTCGCCATTGACGCTCAGCGCGCCCGACATGGCCTGCAGCACGATGTCGAACGAGGGGCGGTCGCGTAAGGGGCCGGTCATGCCGTATCCCGAGATCGCGCAATAGATCAGGCCGGGATTGATCGCCGACAGCGTCTCATAGCCCAGCCCCAACCGGTCCATCACGCCGGGCCGGTAATTCTCGATCAGCACATCGCACTTCGCCGCGAGGTCGCGGGCCAGCGCCAGCCCTTCCTCGGCTTTCAGGTCGATGACGATGCTCTTCTTGCCGCGATTTACGCTGAGGAAATAATGGCTCTCGCCATCGCGCAGCGGCGGGAACTGGCGGGTCTCGTCGCCATGCGCGGGCGGCTCGACCTTGATGACCTCCGCCCCCAGATCGGCCAGCGCGAGCGAAGCCGAAGGGCCTGCCAGAACGCGCGTGAAATCGAGCACGCGGATGCCCGCAAGGGGTCCGGCCCAGGCCGGCGTCGCGGGATCGGTCATCGGTAAATCTTCAGGAAAATCATGCGCCGGAACTGACATGGCCGGCCCCGCCACGCAAGGGAGGGACCGGCCGTGGGTTGGTTTGATCCGCTTACGCGGATGCGGTGCCGGTTCAGCTATGCTGAACCAACATCAGCCCCGGCTGGGCAGTTCGGCGATGGCGCTGCCGAATGCCGAGACTTCGCCGCGATGCGTCGTCGCCTGCTGGCTGATCTCGACATATTTCTTGCCGTTTTCCTCGAACTTGCGGACCACCGAACCGTCGATATAGATCGCGTCGCCATCCGGATTGTGACGACGGATCTGGCACTTCGACTTGGTCAGGAACCCATCGTCGCCGATCCAGTTGGTGACATGGTGGGTCAGCCAGCTGCAACGTTCGGGACCATAATCATAAGCGCCCGGCGCGCCGACTTCGAGCGCGAACGCTTCGTCCCAATGCACGCGCTCGGGGCAATCCGGCACGTTGAAGCGATTGCGGATGCCCAGCCCCGGATGCGCCTGCTGCATCTGGTTCGCCAGCTTGTTCGCGCGGATATAGAGACCGCCCCATCCCTGCGCGTAGCAGATGAAGCCGGTGACCGTCATCGGCCCCTTCATCATCCGCGGCAGCGTGTCGCCGACATTCACGTCTTCCCAATAGCGGGGATTGGAACCGCGAATTTCCTCTTCCTGATACAGGCGGGTGAATTCGGCGAGCTCTTCCTCGGTGTATTGCTCAACGCGGCCGCGAGCCTCGGTGTACTTCGTGCCACGCTCGCGCGCTTCGTCGCGATCGGTGCGGAACACCCAGCTGTCGCCCTCGGCAACCTTGTCGCCCGACTGGTTGAAGAAATCGACATGGTAGATCTGCTGGAAGCTGCGACCGGCGAACTTGGTCTGATGCTCGACCAGATCCTTCAGATACGCTTCGGTGCGGATCACGTCGTTGCGCAGCACCGGCTTGTGCCAGGTCCAGTCGGCGCCGGCCCACATCGCGTGGACGCCGGACAAGCCGCCGCAATAGCCCGAGATGATCCGGCTGGTGGTGAACAGGAAGCTGGGCAGCGCGACCAGCGAGCCATGCTTGGTCTTCTCGGCATAGGCCGGATCACACCACAGGGGATTATCGTCGCCGATACCGTGCGCATAGTGGCGGATCGCGTCGCGGGTCGCTTCATAGTTCCACGGCTCGACCGTGTTCTCGATCTTCACGCCGATACGCTTGCGCAGGTCGTCCAGACCTTCCTCGGTGATCTTCGGGAAACGGTTGCCGGGTTTTTCGAGTGTGGTTGCCATTCTTCTTCTCCTGGGATTTCAGTTGGCGAGCGCGGCTGCCGCGGCAGCTTCGCGATCGCGCAGGATCTTGCGGTGGACCTTGCCCGCAGGCGTCTTGGGCAGTTCGGCCGCAAATTCGACGAGGCGCGGGAATTCATGCTGGGCCAGCCGCTCGCGCGTGAAGGTCTGGAGTTCCCTGACGAACTCGGCGTCGGGCGTGCGGTCGCTGACCACGAACGCCTTCACCACCAGCCCGCGCGTCGCGTCGGGCGCGCCGATCACGGCGCACTCCTTCACATCGGGATGCTTGAGCATGGTGTTTTCGATTTCGACCGCGCTCATCGTCCAGCCGGCGGAGATGATCACGTCGTCGGCGCGGCCGCAGTGATAGAAATATCCGTCCTCGTCGATCTTCGCGAGGTCCTTGGTCGTCTCCCAGCGGTCGCGCCGCCACAGCATCAGCTCGCCGATCTCGCCGGGGGCCGACGGCGTGCCGTCGGGCGCCTGCACCTGCAATTTCTGCCCCGGCACCGCCTTGCCGAGCGAACCGGGCTTCACCGCATAATCCTCGGCGCCCGGATAATTGACCAGCACCACGCCAATCTCGGTCGTGCCGTACATGCTGCACGCGGGAACGTGGAAGGTGCGGTCGATGAACTCCAGCGTCGCCGGGTCGATCGGTTCGCCGGTGTAGGAAAGCTTGCGGATCGCGAAGCGGAAGCCATCGGCGGCCTCCGAATTCTTCATCATCCGATAATGCGTCGCCGCGGCCGACATGTTGGTGATGCCGTAATCCTGCAGCGCTTTCATCAGCCGCACCGCGTCGAACCGCCCGGCAAAGGTGCCTGTGGCCACGCCCA
The DNA here is from genome assembly GCF_012927115.1 of Sphingomonas sp. G-3-2-10. NCBI lineage: Bacteria > Pseudomonadati > Pseudomonadota > Alphaproteobacteria > Sphingomonadales > Sphingomonadaceae > Sphingomonas > Sphingomonas sp. G-3-2-10. Next base: position 1,645,059 of record NZ_JABBFY010000001.1, read on the forward strand.
GCCCCAGCGGCGCCAGCGTGCCGTGCCACAGGCCGTGGCCCCATGCCGGCGATGAGGGGCAGAAGAACTCATCGCCCGGCCGGATGCCGGTGCCGTAAAGCGCAGCGAACATCAGTGTCACCAGCGATCGGTGGGTGTGCTTCACCGCTTCGGGCAGTTCGCGTGTGGTGCCCGACGTGTACTGAAACACCGCCATGTCGCTGGCCTTGGTCTTCGGCTCGTAGCGCGGCGGATAATGCGCGATGTCGTCGAGCAGGCCTTCGTCGGCCACGATCACGCGCAGCCCCTCGACCCCGCGCGCCAGCGGCGCCTTTTCCGAATTGGTCACCAGCAACGCAGGCTTGCAGTCGTCGATCCGCAGCCGCAGCGCGTCCGGTCCGAACAGCGTGAACAGCGGCACGCTGATCGCGCCGGTCTGCATCGCGCCGAACAGGCAGACATAAAAGGGCAGCGACGGTTCGAGCATGAAGGCGATGCGGTCGCCCGGCACGATGCCGTTGGCGTCGAGCCAGTGGGCGAAGCGCGCCGCGCCGGCCGAAATCGCGTCGAAGCTCAGGATCTCGTCGCGGCCATCGGCATGGGCGATGCGCACCGCGGGACGGCCGCTGCCATCGGCGTGACGGGTGATGCATTCGTTGGCGATGTTCAGCACGTCGCGGTCGCCGTCGAACAGGTCCCACAGCGCCGTCATGTCGGCATGAGCCTGGGCGTCTGCGTAGCGCGTCAGTTCGGTCAGCTTCACCATCGGTCCACTCGTTCCCGCGTCGCGGACGGGCGCAGAATCGCTCGCCTCTCCGTTGTCCAGTCAAATGCCACGAAAGTATTTTGTTGCATATATAGAATATTGTTCTATTAGTTGAACAATGATTGATCGAAACAGCCGCCCCGACCGCGAACTCGCCGACACGCTGAAGAGCAGCAAAGTCCCCGCCATCGCGCGCGCGGCAGCAGTGATGCGGCTGTTGGGGAAGAGCGAAACGCCGCTCGGTGTACAGGTGATCGCGCGCGAACTGGGACTGGTGCCCAGCACCTGCCTCTATGTGCTGCGCGCACTGGCGGAGGAGGAACTGGTCGCCTTCGATCCCGACACCAAACGCTATTCGCTCGAAGCCGGCGTGCTCACCCTCGCCCGGCAATGGCTCCGCCGCAGCCAGTTTGCCGATCTCGCCCAGCCGGTGATCGACCGCCTCTGCCGCACCTTCGACGTGACGATGCTCGGCGTGCAGATCTTCGGGCTGGATCACATGGTAGTCGTCGCGCTGTCGCAGTCGGGCCAGAATTTCCAGCTGAGCGCCCAGATCGGCAGCCGCTTCCCCGCGCTGATCAGCGCCACCGGCCGCTGCATCGCTGCGTTCGGCGGCTATTCCGAATCCGAGCTGGAACCGCCCTTCCGCGCGCTGCGCTGGGACGAGCCGCCGGCGTTCGAGCAATGGATGGCCGAAGTCGTCGAGGCCCGCACGAAGGGATTCGCGGTCGATGACGGCAATTATATTGCCGGGGCGACGGTGGTCTCCGCGCCGGTGTGGAAAGCGCCGGGCAAACCCAGCCACGCGCTGGTCGCCACCGTCATCGGCGGCGGCTCGCGCCGGGAACGGCTCGGCGAACTGTCCGAAGCCCTGGTCGAAGGGGCGCAGACGCTGACCCTGCAACTCGGCGGCGACCGCTCAGGCTGAGCGGATCGCGATCACGCTCCCCTCGGCATCGCCCGACACATACAGCGTTCCATCCGATCCCGCCGCGACGCTGGCGAAGTTGATCATCGGCCCCGCCATGTCGCCGATCGGCCCGAGGAATTTCGGCAACACGCCAACGGGCGCGCCGACCGGCAGGCTCGACGCGATGACTTCGCGTCCACCGCCCGACAGGTCGCAGGCCACCAGCGTCTTCGCCAGCGTATCGACCAGGAACAGGCGCCCGCCCGAGATCGCCAGCCCCTCGGGCCGCTGAAGCCCGTCGATGACCGTCTCGGCCCGACCGCCGGAAAGCTTCACGACCCGCCCCGCCCCGGCCTCGGCAACGAAGACGCTGCCATCCGAAGCGACCGCCACGCCCATCGGTTTGTCCAGTCCCGAAGCGAGTTCGGTCTCGGAGCCATTCTCCGCCGACAGCACTCGCCCGGTCCCATATTCGGCGAACACCACCGCCCCGCCCGGCGCCACATCGAGGCCCATCAGCTGGTCGTAGCCGTGGCAAAGGAAGTCGCTCTCGCCGAGCGCGGGGCGGTATCGCGCCACGCTGCCGAGTCCGGTCGTAATCACCCACTCGCCCGCCTGCGCGCCCGCCGCCACGCCGCGCATATAGCCGGGACAACCAGGGTAGAAGATCATCCCCGCCAGCGTCAGCGCACCGCCGGGAACCAGCGAATAGCCGAACGTCCCGTCGCACACGAACAGCCCGCCATCCCCGCCCACCGCCAGCCCCAGCGGCCATTGCAGCGAACGCGGCACCACCGAACGGGTCTTCCCGGGCGCAAGAATCTCGGTGATCTCGCCAGGGATGCTGGAAACGAAGATGCGCTCGCCGATGAAGGTGACGTTATCGAGCCCCGGCCCCAAATCGGCCAGCGTCTCACGCGTGCCGCTGACCGGGTCGATCCGCAGCACCTGCCCGCTCGCCACCTGCGTCGTGACGATCCGGCCCTTGCTGTCGAACTTGACTGAATCAGGCACGCCCAGATCGCCCGCAACCACTTCCGGCGCACCGCCCGCCAGATCGACCCGCCAGATCTCGTTGGTGCCCATCACCGGGAAATACAGCTTGCCGTCCGGCCCCACCTGAAACGCATTGGCCATCGGCACATTGTCCAGGATCACCCGCGGCGCCCCGCCGTCGAGGCTCAGTTCCATGATCCGCGCGCCCACGCGGCACTCGCCTGCGAACAGGCGCCCCTGATGCCAGGTGATCGGATTGGCGACCGGCATATCGCCCTGAACGATCCGCACCTCGCCCTTGGGTGTGCGCATGCATACCCGGCCCTCGGTGATCTCGGTGAGATAGAGATTGCCCGCTTCGTCGAACACCAGATCGTCGGGCGCGACGATGTCGCCGCCCATCGCGCTGATGACTTCGATCGCCCCGCTGTCCACGTCGATCGCGCTGACCTGACTGCCGCCGACCTGCGCGACATAGATGCGGCCATCGGCGCCCGTGGTCAGCCCGTTCGCGCCGTAAAGACGGCTCGGCTGGGTCAGCCGTTCGAAGCGCCAGCCTTCGGCGGTCCGCACCGGGCTGCCGGCATAGCGGCTCAGCTGCATGTCAGTCCGCTCCATAGCCGAGCAGCGACTTGGTCTCGAGATATTCGAGGAAGCCGTGCGGACCCCATTCGCGGCCATTGCCGCTGCGCTTGTAGCCGCCGAACGGCGCGTGGAAATCGAACCCGCCATTCATGCTGATCCACCCCGTCCGCATCCGCCGCGCCACTGCGCGGACCTGCTTCAGATCGGTGCCGTTGACGTAACCGGCGAGGCCGAAATTGGTATCGTTGGCGATCTCTACCGCATGGTCGATGTCGTCATAGGCGATGATCACCAGCACCGGCCCGAAGATCTCCTCGCGGGCGATCACCATATCGTTGGTGCCGACGAACACGGTCGGCTTCACGAACCAGCCCCTGTCCAGCCCGTCCGGCCGCCCCGGCCCGCCCGCGACCAGCGTCGCGCCTTCCTCCAGCCCCTTGCGGATATAATCCTGGATGATGTTGTATTGGCCCTTCGAGACCACCGGTCCCATCGCCACCGCGCCCGTCGGATCGCCAACGGTGACAGCCTCAGCCGCCGCCTTCGCCGCCGCGACCGCTTCGTCCAGCCGCGAGGCGGGCACCAGCAGCCGCGACCCCGCGCTGCATGTCTGGCCCGAATTGCCCATCATCCCCGCCGTCGCCCCCGCGACATTGGCCGCGAGCGCATCGTCGTCGAGCACGATGAACGCGCTCTTGCCGCCCAGCTCCAGCCCGACGCGCTTCACCGTGGTCGCGGCATCCTTCTGGATCTGCACCCCGACCGGCTCGGAGCCGGTGAAGGAGACCATGTCGACATCGTCATGGGTGGACAGCGCCGTGCCGATCACCGCGCCGCTGCCCTGAACCATGTTGAACACGCCCGCCGGCACCCCCGCCTTGTCGAGGATCTCGGCAAGGATCTGCGCCGAGAAGGGCGCCAACTGAGGCGGCTTCAGGATCATCGTGCAGCCGGTGGCCAGCGCCGGGAAGATCTTCACGCAGGTCTGGTTCATCGGCCAGTTCCACGGCGTGATCAGCGCGCACACGCCGATCGGCTCCTTCGCGACGATCGTGTCGCCGTGCCGCTCGTCGAAGACGAAGTCGCGCAGCACTTCGATCGCAGTCTGGAGATGCCCCGCACCCAGCCCGACATGGAAGCCATGCGCGAGGCCCGACGGCGCGCCCATCTCCTCGATGATCGCATCGCCCAGCTCGGTCTGGCGCTTCGCATATTCGGCCTGAATCGCACCGAGCAGATCGAGCCGCTGCTCGCGCGTCGTCTGCGACCATCCGGCAAAGGCCCGGCGCGCCGCCGCGACTGCCCGATCCACATCGGCAGCCGATCCGAGCGAGATGCGCCCGGCGACCTGCTCGGTCGCGGGATTGATCACCTCCGCTGTCTTCGGCTCGGCCGGATCGACCCAGCGGCCGTCGATGTAGAACTTCAGATAGTCGCGCATGGGCCTCTCCGTTCTCTTCTTCTGAAGCCCCTCCTCTTCAGAGGAGGGGTTTGGGGTGGAGGACTCATGAAGGCCGCGCCCGGGGCGACCGCCCCACCCCAACCCCTCCCCTGAAGGGGAGGGGCTTTTCTCAGTCCGTCACTGCGTCCCTTCGGCGTACCAAGTGCGGAACTTGTCGTATTTGGGCATCTCTTCGGAGTTCGCCTTGGGATCGATCGGCACATGGATTACCGCCGGACCACCATGCGCATAAGCACGGGCGATCGCGGGGCCGATCTCGTCCACCGTCGTCACATATTCGCCGTACGCCCCCAGCCCCTCGGCGATCTTGTCGAAGCGGACCTTGTTGCTCCAGTGCGTCCCGGTCTCCGCCGTGCCCGGCCCGAAGGTGCGCTTGTACACGCCGACTTCGAGACCCCATTGGAAGTCCACCGCCACCACGCAAACCAGCGGCAGGTTGCGCCGCACAGCGACTTCCAGCTCGCCGATATGGAACAGGAAGGACGAGTCCGATGTCACCAGCATCCCCGGACGCACCACGCCAGTCTCCGCCGCATCCGCCAGCATCGCGCCAGTCGCGTAAGGCAGGCCGGTGCCGATATGCCCGTAATTCTGGTTCCAGATCACGTCGTTCGGCTTGCACTGGTTATAGGTCCAGCCGAAAATCACCGACGCCCCGCCATCGCGGATCATGATGCCGTCCTTGGGGAAAGCTTTCGTGGCCTCGACGATGAAGCGCGAGGTGTGGATCGGCACGTCGCCGGTGCCGTCACTCTTGGTCAGCGTCTCTTCGGCCAGGCTGTCCAACTCCGCCTGACCATCGCGCATGAACTTCGCCAGCTGCTCGCCCGCCGGGCGCCCCTTGCCCAGCGCGCGGCTGAGCTGCGGCACCACCGCGCGGACGTCGCCGACCAGCGGCACGTCGATCGGGCGATTGACGCCGATCGCGGTCGGGTCCTGCTGGACATAGATCCACTTCCGATCCGCCTCACCGGCATACCAGTGCCGCCAGCGCCCGAAATGGACCGGCTCGCCCAGTTCGGTGCCCAGCGCGACGACGCAATCCGATTCCTCCACCGCTTCGATCGACGCGTCGGAGAAGACGTACTGGAAGGTGCGATCCTCGATCCCCTTGATATAGCTGGTCCCGCCCGATGTCTGGATCACCGGACAGTTCATCAGCTCGGCCAGTTCCTTCACCTTCGCGCCGGACTTGGTCGTATGGACCGCATGGCCGACCAGCAGGATCGGGTTTTTCGCCTTCAGGATCAGTTCGGCGGCTTCGGCGATCCGGTCGCCATCCGCACCCTGATTGGTCAGGCGATAACGGTGCGGCGGCAGCACCTCCGGAACGTCCAGCTCTTCCAGAATGATATGGCTCGGATATTCGACATAAGTCGGCCCCGGCGTGCCCGACATGGCAACGCGGATCGCTTCGCGGATCACTTCGTCGGTCTGGTCGGCATATTCGATCGCGCCCGAATATTTGACCGAATCCTCGATCATCGGCTCCTGCCGGACGAACTGGATGCGGCCGCGGCGAACGCGCCGTTCGGTGACGCGCGCGCGCTGGCCGCCAAGGAAGATCACCGGGGAATTCTCGACCTTGCAGCACTGGATCGCGGGCATCATGTTCGCCAGACCCGGCCCGAGCGTGCCGAAGCACAAGGCCGGCTTGCCGGTAATGCGCGATGCCGCTTCGGCCATGAACCCGGCCGCCGCCTCATGATGCGGCGACACCACGGTCCAGCCACGCTGCTCGGCTTCGAGGCACAGATGCACGAAGTTCGGATCGGGAATGCCGAACAGCGTTTTGATCCCCTCCGCTTCGAACAGATCGAGGATGCGCTTGTAAACCGGCGTGCCGCCCGCCTTCAGCTTGAGTTCGGAAGTGGCGGTGACCGGCGCGGCCGGCTTGGGATCGTCGTAGCTCATGTCTTACCCCTGACTATGCCTCAGTCCTGATCGGGCAGCAGGCGCGGTGCGCCCCGGCCCATGAACGCGGCGAGATTGCGATGAAGGTTGATGACCTTCTGTTCCTGATGCGGATTGGGCAGCGGGCCGCGAAAGCCGCTCGATTTCATGCCCTTGTGGACGAACGCCATGTTGGAGAAGTCCTGTTCGAGGACGAGGCCCCAATTCTCGGCGGTAGGCTCGGAATAGACCCACTCGGTCTCGGGTTCCTCGCCGTCCGGAAAGCGTTCGAGCGCATAGGCTTCGAATACGCATTTGTCGGGATCGTCGCCGTACGGGCGGACGCGATAGCAAAGCCCGAAGGTCACGCCGTGCAGGATGTTCTGATTGGGCCACAGCCCCCAGGCGAGTCCCGCCTCGGTCATCACTTCGGGCGGCACGTCGGGCCAGATCACGCCGCGCGCGGCGTCGTCGGCCTTGGCCGATTTCATCCAGTGCGCGATCACTTCGCCGACCGACGATCCCTCGGGCAATTCGTCGACCAGCCGGCTCGCAGCCTTCACCAGCGTGTCGGTCGAGGCCGAATAGTTGATCGTCTCGTAATTCTCGCGGATCAGTTCGTAGGTCGAGATGCGCGGATCGTCGCCCTTGCCTGCGCGCGTCGTGCCCGAAGCCTGCGACGCATCGTCGGACCGCGTGTCATATCCGCTGACCGAGTGCAGGCCGTACTGCTTCGAAAAGGCGTAGTAGCTGCCGTAGGCCAGCAACTGGGTGTGCGTGCCCGCGACGTGATAGGGCTCCAGAAACGCTTCGAGCGCGGTCTTCCAGTTGCATGGATAGATCGCCCATTGGCGCCATTTGTAGCGCATCTTCTCCAGCTCGAAATGATCGAGCAGTTCGCCGGCACGGCCCATCCATTCCTTCAGCGGAACGCAATCCGGGTCCATGTTGATGTAGATGAACCCGCCCCAGACATCGACCTTCACTTCGGAAAGGCAGGTCATCTCGGGCGTCAGTTTGTGGTGCCAGTCCTGCGGATCGAGGATGTAGATGTTGTTGCCGTCCTGATCGAACGACCAGCCGTGGAAACCGCAGACGAAGCTCTTGCGGTTGTTGCCGCGCACATCGTGGACGCGGCCCGGCAGCATCTCCGGCACGCTGACCAGCTGGCGGCCGCGATGCGGGCAGACATTGTGGAACGCCCGAAGCGTCCCGTCGTCCTTGCGCAACACGACGATCGATTCATCGGCGACGTCATAGGTCAACCAGTCGCCCGGGTTGGGCAGGTCGCTCTCGCGCTCGACCATCTGCCACACCTTGGGCCAGAGCAGCTTCTTCTCGTCCTGAAGATAGTCGCGCGAAAGGAACGCTTCGGTCGGATAGGTGACCAGCCGTTCGGCATCCATATCCTCGGGCGTGATCGTCATGACAGCGTGAGCCCCTTCATGTCGCCCTCGCTGCGCCACGTCTCCAGCAGCGCACTGAACGCCGCCCAGCCATGACCATAGCCGCGGAACAGCGCCCATTTGGGCTTCGCCTCGCCCTCATTGTTGAAATAGCTGGGCGGGCATTCGAGGTTGAAGGCCGAGAGATCGATCTCGATCTCCTCGAAATGGCGGACATAATCGGCCTGCGCTTCTGCGCTGGGTTCGACCGAGCTCGCGCCGCGCTTCAGCGTTTCGGCGATGATATGGGCGATATGCTCGCCCTGCCCACCGAACTGGTTAGTCACGGTCGCGTTCAGCCCGCCCTGAATATAGCCGATATAGAATTGGTTCGGGAAACCGTGGGTCATCGTGCCGTGGAGCGTCTTGGGTCCGTCGCGCCATGCGTCATAGATCGACACGCCGTCGCGGCCTTCCACCACGTCCATGCCCCAGCGCCGTTCGAGGTCGCTGGTCACTTCGAAACCGCTGGCGAAGATCACGCAATCGACCGGATATTCCTTGCCGTTGGCGATGAAGCCGGTCTCGGTCAGTTCCTGCAGCCCGCGCGTCGCCGACACGTCGATCAGCTCGACATTGGACCGGTTGAAGGTCGGGTAGAATTCGTCGCTGGAAAGCGGCCGCTTGCAGAGGAAGCGATAGTAAGGCTTGAGCGCTTCGGCGGTCGCCGGGTCCTCGACCAGCGATTCCACGCGGCGGCGCAGGCGGTCCATGACGCGGTAATCGACGCTTTCGCGCTTCGCCATGAATTCCTCGATCGACAGCGCGGGCCAGCCTTCGCCTTCCAGCTCGGCGGCCAGATTGCGCGCCACTTCGGTCCAGATGTCGCAGATCAGATCCGGATCGCCCGGCCCTAGCCCTTCCATCGCCGCCTTGTGGAAATTGGCTTGCCGCGCCGCTTGCCAGCCCGGCTCCAGCGAAGCTGCCCAGTCGGCGTCGGTCGGTGGATTGGGCCGTTCGTCCACGCTCGAGGGCGTGCGCTGCACGACGTAGAGGTGCTTCGCATACTTGCCGAGATGCGGCACCGCCTGAATCGCAGTCGCGCCGGTACCGACGATCGCCACGCGCTTGTCGGCCAGCCGGTCGAGCACCGGGCTGGCATGGCTGCCGCCGGTATAGCCATAGTCCCAGCGCGAGGTATGGAAGATCTTGCCCTTGAACGCGTCGATCCCCGCCACCGCCGGCAGCTTGGGCATGTTGAGCACGCCCGCGGCGATGATCACGAAGCGCGCGAGAATCTCGTCGCCGCGATTGGTGCCGACGCGCCAGCGGTTGATGCTGGCGTCCCAGCGCAGAGTGTTCGCCAGCGTGTGGAACAGCGCCTTGTCGGCAAAGCCGAACCGGTCGGCGATCGCCTTGGCGTAACCGTGAATCTCGCTACCGTCGGAGAACTTCTTCGAGGGCATGAAGCCCATCTCTTCGAGCAGCGGGAGGTAGCAATAGGCGTCGTTGTCGCACTGGATTCCGGGATAGCGGTTCCAGTACCAGACGCCGCCGAAATCGCCCGCGCTGTCGATATTGCGGAAATTCGTCACCCCCGATTTGGTCAGGTGATAGGCCGCCATGATCCCGCCCCAGCCCGCGCCGAGGATGACCACGTCGGTCTCCTCGCGGATCGGCTCGCGAGGCACCAGCGGTTGGTGCGGATCGGCGGCGAAATTCTCGACGATGCCGCCGGTGGGGCGGACATATTGGGTCTGGCCTTCGCCGCGCAGCCGCTTCTCGCGCTCCTCGCGATACTTTTCGCGCAGCGCCGGGATATCGATCTGATCGGGCGCAACGGTCCCTGTCGGCTGGCAGCCCATATCCACTCCTGAAACCCGTTTCTTGCCGGCGCTGATAATCAACACTGGTGTTTATTTACAAGGCGAGGTCATTTGCCCCTGAGCCGCCAAACTACACGGTTTTCCGCGGTTTCCGCGGGGTTGGGCGGCGATTTCGCCGGAGCGATATGTCGGCTCAGGCCGGGCGGACATAGGTCGGCTCGTCCTGGCCGGGCGCGCCCGGAAAGGCGCCGTAATCGGGCGTATCGACGAACGCGGCGGAAAGGTCGGCCGGGCCGCGATATTTGAAGCTCCAGTGCCGCCACGCATAGCGCCAGCGATCACCTTCCTCGACATAGCGGTCGTGATAGACGCCGATCGTCATCGCCGAACTGCCATCGAGCATCTTGGCGAACTCGATCATATGCACCCGCCCGCTCGCGCCAACTTCGGCCAGCTCGATCATCGCAGGCAATGTGACGAGCTGGATCTTCTCGCACCGCCCGAGCAGCTTCGGACAGGTCTCGGCGATCATCGCGCGAGACTTGAGGTGCATCCCCGCGATCTTCCATTCGCCATCGCTGGCGAAGCAATCGCCGAAGCTCTCCGCATCCTGCCGCCACACCGCGTCCATGAAGCGCCCGTGCAATTGCCGGATGCCGCAATCGGCGCTCACCAAATCCGTCATCGCTGTTCCCCTGATCCGATGCGGGGAGACTAGCGGCGGAACACCGCGACCGGGACGCCCGGCCGCGAATATCGCCGGGGCGACGCGCGCCTATCCGGCGAAGAAAGTCTCGCTGTGATCCCCCTTCGCAGCGCCGGTATAGTGGCCCGCGAGGAACGGTGTCCCGAGCACGCCCTGGGACCAGTCTACCGATACGCCATCGTTGCGCAGCCAGTCGTACAGCATCGTCCGCGCCGCGATCCGCCACTCGCCGCCGCGCCGCTCGAACCGGTCGAGATAGCGCCCGCCCAGCACCATGTCGCGATGCTCGCCGCCCATATCGATCCGGTGATAGGAGGTGACGCGCGTTTCGCCCCTCGCCGTATCCGCCTCGATCATAATCAGGCTCTGCGCCAGTTCATGGGTCGTCACCGGGATCGCGTCCGAACCCGGCACAACGAAGGCGAGATACTCGGTAAAGCCGCCGGCGAAGATACCCAGATCGACCTGCGCATCGGGCCAATAAGCACCGGAGATCAGCCCGGCATCGCGCCGGTCCTCCCCCCTCGCGACCCGCGCCACGCAATCGCGAATCGCCTCGCGCGCGATCAGTTCGTCGAGGGTCATGGCGTGTGCAACTCCCGGAGATTGGTCAGCGGACGGCGGTAGGAAAGGTCATCGGTACTGCGCGCAGGACCACCGTTCAGAGCGATCCCCGGCACGTCGGCAAAGGGGATTGGCATCGTCGGCGCCAGCCCGGACCATTCGATCACCGTCGTCCGATCCGCGATCCGCCACACGCCCTCGCGCCGTTCGAACCGGTCGATATAGCGCCCGCCCGCGATCCAGTTGCTCTCGTCGCGATTGCGCCCGACGAAGAGATAATAGGTCTCGCTATGCGCAGTGTCGCCGTCGACCTCGGCGCTATGGTTGAGCAGATTGTGGTGCGTCGCCACCTGCCCCGCCTCGTGCATCGGCACCGCCCAGTCGTAGCAATCCGCGGGACTGCCGACGAACGGCCCCGCCGCGATCACCGCATCGGCGTGAAAGGCGGACAGGAACAGGTCCCGGTCGAACCTGTCCATCGCCCGCGCGAACCGGGTCAGGCAATCGCTGATGTCCTGCCGATCAAGCAGCGCGTCGATCCGCGCGTCACGTTCCGTCATCCGCCGTTCCTCGCCATCGCGAAGCTCGCGCCAAGATGCTTCATGAACCCATGCGGCCCGCCCGCTTCGGTCGGCACCACCGGGAATACGAACGGCTCCGCCCCGCCCTCGATGTCCGCGATCCGCGCGCCGACATCGGCAATCGTCCACGCCCCCTGCCACGCGCCCTTGGTCTCGGCGAGATACGCCTTCGCGATCCGCCCGCCCAGCGCCACGAGCAGCTCGCCCGACAGAGTGCAGCTCTCATGCGACAGCCACCCCACCGCAGGCGCGACGAACTCCGGCCCCAGCGGCGGGAATTGCGAGGTGTCGACACCCTCCGACATCCGCGTCACCGCGCTCGGCACGATGCAGTTCGACTTCACCCCATGCGGCGCACCCTCGATCGCCGCGACATGCGACAGCCCGATCAGCCCCGCCTTCGCCGCCGAGTAATTCGCCACTTCGTAATTGCCGTAGAGCCCGCCGATCGAGGTGGTCATCACGATCCGGCCATAGCCCGCCTTGCACATCGCGGCGAAGGCCGGCTGGAGCACATTGAAGCCCCCGACCAGATGCACGTCGAGCACCGAGCGGAAGATCTCCTCGCTCATCTCCGCCAGCGGCGCGCGGCGGACATTGCCGGCATTGTGGATCAGGATATCGACCCGTCCATAGGTATCGAGCGCGCTCTCGACGATCGCCTTCCCACCCGCCGAGGTCGCGACCGTATCGCGGTTCGCAATCGCCTCGCCGCCCGCCGCCCTGATCGCCGCGACCACATCGCCCGCCGGATCCTCGGCAGTGCCGTCCCCGGCCATGCTGACGCCCAGATCGTTGACCACGACCTTTGCGCCCAGCCCGCCGAGCAGCTCGGCATAGGCCCGGCCGAGCCCGCGCCCGCCCCCGGTGATGACGGCCACCCGGCCATCGAATCTCAGATCAGACATGCAGCTTCCTCATATTCAAACCGGGGACCAGATCGGCGAACCGCGCTGTTCGCGCAGCGACGGGATCACCTTCCCGTCGACATCGGTGACGCCATATTCCTGCGCGAGTTCGGCGGTGATGAAGGTGCCGCCGCTGCGCGCCATCGCCTGGCGGTCGGCGGCCAGCGCGGCGATGACTCGGCCGGGAAATTCGGGTGAACAACCGACCAGCGGATTGGTCACCACGCTGGCCTTCATCGCCGGGTTGCGCGCGATGTTGCGCTCGGCGCGCTCGGTAAAGGTCAGCCCCTGCCATAGCGAGACCGAGGCCACGCCGTGCGGCTTCAGCTCGATCGCCATATCCCGCGCCATCCGGTCCACCGCCGACTTGGCCGTTCCGAACACGGTGCCATAGGTATAGGTCACGCCGACATAGCCCGAGATCGCGACGATCAGCCCCGATCCCTGCGGCACCATGATCCGCGCGGCGTGCCAGGCGGCGGTGAAGTTCGATCGCACCCCGACATCCACCATTTCCCAGTTCGACAGCGGCTTTTCCCAGAAGCCGCCCGGCTCGGTCAGGTCCTCGGGCAGCGAGAAGGCATTGTTGACGAGGATATCGAGCCGCCCCTGCTCTACGCGCACCCGGTCGAACAGCGCGGCAACCTGATCGTCGTCGCCATGATCGACCTGAACCGCGATTCCCCGGCCCCCGCGCGCATCGCACAAGGCCGCCGTCTCGCCGACGGTGCCGGGCAGCGGATGCTCGCCCGCGCTCACCGTTCGGCCGGTGACATAGACCGTCGCCCCTTCGCTCGCGAGCGCGAGGGCGATCCCCTTGCCGATACCGCGGCTGGCCCCGGTCACCACCGCGACCCGGCCCGAAAGCACGCCCATTCAGTCTCTCCTGTTCGCCGCCGATCCTATACGGACAAGCAGGGGCCAAGAAGTACGGCGCGAAGACATCGCCGGGGCGGCATCGGCGGATTCCGGTTCCCTTGCGCGCGCGGGGCGATAAGGGATTGGTCCGGGCAAATTCGGAAGAGGAATCGGCGATGCAGGTGGCGATCATCACGGGCGCGGGCAGCGGCATCGGCCTCGCCACGGCGAAGATGCTCCACGCCGCCGGCATGGCCATCGTCGGCATCGGCCGCGATCCCGCCAAGCTGGAAACGCTGGCGGCGGAGATCGCCGATCCGGACAAGCTCGCCACCTTGTCGGTCGACGTGACCGAGGACGATGCCCCGGCTCGGATCGTGCAACTCGCGCTCGAACGGTTCGGGCGGATCGACTTCCTGATCAACAATGCCGGCGCGGGCGCGCCCAAGCCGCTGCACGAGACCGACGACGCCATGCTCGACGGTTTCCTGAACCTGATGCTCCGCGCGCCCTTCCGCCTCACTCGCGAAGCGATCGTCCATATGGGCGAAGGCTCGGGCATCGTGAACGTGACCTCGACCTTCGCGGTGATCGGCGGGCGGCGCGGCGGCGCCTATTCGGCGGCCAAGGGCGGCCTCACCTCACTGACCGAGCATATCGCCTGCGATTACGGGCCGAAAGGCATCCGCGCCAATTGCGTCGCACCCGGCGTGACGATGACGGACATGGTCCGCGGCCGGATGACCGACGAAACCTTCCGCCGGATCAATATCGAGACCACCCCCTTCCCCCGCCTCGGCGAAGTCGAGGACATCGCCAGCACCATCGCCTTCCTGTGCAGCCCCGGCGCGGGCTTCATCAACGGCCAGACGATCGTGGTCGATGGCGGCTGGACCTCGACGAAATACCTGTCCCCGCGTGCCCTCACGTCGAAATGGGTCGAGGAGTGATCCGCTAGGGGCAGCAGGAATCCTCGCAAATCCGCCGCAGCGTCTCGATCACCGCCTCGCGCTGGTCCTTCGGCACGCGCCGCGAAATCCGCGCTTCGTGCCGCCCGAACGCCGCCGTCACTTTCGTGTGCAGCGCTCGTCCCGGCTCCGACAGCGACAGCGCGATCGCCCTGCCCTTGCCCGGCACGCGCTCGACGATCCCCATCATCGTTAGCTTGTTGATCAGCGGCACCAGATTGGCCGGCTGCGCGCGCAGCGTCCGCCCGATATCGCTTTGCGTCACGCCGCTGTTCGCGCCGATCAGCAGCAGCAGCGAAGCCTCGCCCGGATTGAGCTCCAGCGGCGCCAGTTCCTCCGCCAGCGCATTCATCACCGCAACCGAGGCACGACGAAGCTGGAAGCCGAGCATCGGCGCCAGCGGATCGGTGAGCGGGGATTTGAGCGGGACGGTAGCGTTCACCCCATCGGCTTAGCCCCCTTGCGCACGGTCCTCAAGCGCGTATGTTATGATACATAATATATCAAAAGGAGAGGATAGATGCGCAACCGGATCATGCCGTTTCATCGTCTTGCGATAGCGATCGCCGCGACGGGGCTCGCCGCTCCCGCAATGGCCCAGACCGCCCCCGGCCCGATCGCCGCGGACGGCACCGTCACCGTCCGCGAATTCGCGCTCCCGCCCTCCATCTATATCAGCGAAGAGGCCCGCAAGGCGCTGCCCCGCACGCCCACCGAACCAGACGCGATGATGCGCACCATCCCGCCCGAACGGATGGGCGCGGTGCGCAAGCAGGTGCCGCAGATCATGGCCGCCCGGCTCGATCCGCTGCGCGCCAGATACAAGGTCACGACCCGGGATGCCGAGATCGCCGGCATCCCCGCAGTCTATGCGACCCCCGCCGACATTCCGGCGGCGAACCGCAAGAAGATCCTGTTCAACCTGCCCGGCGGCGGCTTCGTAATGGGCGTGGCGGGCGGCACCGGCATGATGGAATCGATCCCGCTCGCTGGTCTCGCCAAGGTCGAGATCGTCAGCATCACCTATCGCCAGGGTCCGGAGCACGTGTATCCGGCCGCGACCGAGGATGTGGTAAAGGTCTATCGCGAACTGCTGAAGACCCATAAGCCCGAGGACATCGGCATGTTCGGCTGCTCGGCGGGCGGCCTGCTCACCGCCGAAGCCATCGCGGCCTTCATCAAGGAAAAGCTGCCCCTGCCCGCCGCGATCGGCATCTTCTGCGCGTCGGCGGATGCCCGCTGGGGTGGCGACAGCCGCGCCTTCGCCCGCCCGTTTCAGGCGCTGCCGTCGCAGGATCGCGGTCTCGGCTATTTCACCGGCGCGGACCTGAACGATCCTCTGGTCTCGCCGGTGCTCTCGCCCGAAACGCTCCGGCGCTTCCCGCCGACCCTGTTGATCACCGCAACGCGCGCGATGGAAATGAGCGCCGCGGTCAATACCCATCGGGAGCTGGTCAAGGCCGGCGTCACCGCGGACCTTCATATGTGGGACGGCCTCGGCCACGCCTTTTTCTACGACGCCTCGCTGCCGGAATCGCGCGAAGCATTCGACGTGATGACCCGCTTCTTCAGCAAGTATTTGAAGCTGAAACAATAAGGCTCAGGTCAATCCCGGCCCGGCATCGCGACCCGCCCAGGCGGCGAAGCGATCCGCGTCGGGATCGGCTTCGATTCGGTCTTCCAGATTGAAGATCATCACCGATCGTTCTCCGGCGCGATAGGCTGGCCACACCGGCCCCGGACTGCCGTCCCGGACGAAATCGGCATAATGCTCGACCATCCGCCGGCCCAGCGCCGCGCGCTTGCCGCGCATCGCGCCGCCCCGGGCGAACGCTGCGCGCAGACCCCGCATCGGCCAGGTCAGCGTCAGGTCCAGCCCATGCGTCGCGCCCGCGATCGGGTGCGAATAATCGAAACGGTAGAACCAGGTCGGACTGTGCCGCGAATGGCTCTCGGCGAAATTGCGCGTCGGCATCGCGAACGCGAGATCGCTCGCCAGCGCGCGGCGGCCGATCTTCGTGCGCGGATAGGCGGCGAGGATGCGCGCGGCATGTTCGGAGCCCAATTGCGTGGTCAGGATGCGCTCCAGATCATCCCACTTGGTCGGCAGGATGTCGCCCGGCATCAACTCGAACAGGCGGATTTCCTCGCTGGTCGAACCGGCCAGCAACGGGATCAGCGGCGTGGCCTGCGCCTGCGCCGCCGCCAGCGTATCGGGCAGCAGGTCGCCGTCGAACCACGGTGCGGCGGCGATGCCGTTGGGGTTCTCCGCATCCACCTGGCCCTGCGCGACGAACAGATCGCGCAGGCTCATCGTCCGCAACCGTTCCAGCCCGCCCTGATTGAGATCGAGCAGTTCGGCATAGCGCCGCGCAATCCGCTGACTCTTGTCGCGGCTGTGGATCAGGCTCAGCGCCCCGCTTTGCAGGATCGCACCGTGGAACAGCGGCCATGCCCGCTCGCACAGCAACAGCAGCGAGACCGACATCGACCCCGCCGATTGCCCGCCAATCGTCACCCGCTTCGGATCGCCGCCGAACGCCGCGATATTGTCGCGCACCCATTCCAGCGCCGCGATCTGATCGCGCAGGCCAAGGTTCGACGGGATGTCGGGGAGTCCCAGCGCTTCGCCGAAATTGACGAAGCCGAGCACGCCGATCCGGTAGTTGATCGTGACGACGATCACGTCGCCATCGTGCGCCATCTGCGACCCGTCATAGGGATTGCCGCTGCCCGCGACGAACGCGCCGCCGTGAATCCAGACATATACGGGCTTGGCCCCAACGTCCGCCCCGCCTTCGGGCACATAGACGTTGAGATCGAGGCAATCCTCACCGAACTCAGGAGCCTCGACGCGCGCGCGTTTCGGATTGCTGCCGAACATCTGCGGGCATTGCGCACCGTGCGAAACCGCATCGCGCACGCCGCTCCACGGCTCGGGCGGAACCGGCGCCGCGAACCGCGCCTGCCGCGCATAGGGAATGCCCAGCCAGCGCCGCACGCCGCCGCTGATCGTGCCGCGTACCTTGCCCGCATTCGTGGCGACCGTCAGAGCGTCCATCTGCCTCTCCCTCGCGCGGGATTGCAGCGTCACCCGACTGTTATTGCAAGCAACAAGCGCCGCTATTCGACAGCCATCGCCGGGGCGACGACAAGGCGGTCCAGTATCACCGCCATCCGCGCGATTTCGACCGGCGGATCCTGTTGCAGCCACCATGCGAGAATCTCGACCGTGGCGCTGACGGCAAAGACCACGCGAAGCTCGTCGGGCATCCACCCGCCGACCGCACCATGCCGTTCTGCGATGCGCTTCGCCTGTTCGGTGAATTCCTGCTTCAGCGTGGTCGCCGCCCCGCCTGTCAGCAGCGTCGACCAGAGCGCGCGATGCTCGGCGACATGCTCGAACAAGGTGACGCACGACTGGCGGTGATCCTCGGCGAACACGATCGGCACCGCGCGGGCGAGCAAGCTCGCGATCTCGTCCGCCGCCAGATCGTGGAGCAATGCTTCCTTGGACGGATAGTGGCGGAAGAAGGTGGCATAGCCGATCCCCGCCGCCTTGCTGATCTCGCGGATCGTGATCTGGTCGAACGGCCGCGTCTCGAGCAGCGACAACAGCGTGGCGAGCAGAGTCGCGCGGGTGCGCACCTGCCGGGCATCGGGTGTGGTTGACTGGGGGTCGTTCATGGACTTATGATACACAGTATATCATAAAAGGAGAGTCTCCGTGGCGACGATCATCGAGGAACAAGGTTCGGGCAGCAGCTTCGACGCGAACCGCGACGACCGCAAGACCGCCGCCATCGTCGCCGCGCGGGCAAAGCCCGATCAGGGGCGTCAGGTGAAGAGTTTCCGGCAGGCGCGCGAGGTGCTGCGCAGCCCGGTAATGAAGCAGGCCGGCGGCGGCGCGGAATATTTCGACATCAGCGATCCCGAGCGAGCGCCGGTGTTCTTCCTCGACGGCGCCGATCACAAGAAGAAGCGCGCGACCATCGCCCGCTTCTTCGCGCCACGCACCATCACCACCCGCTACAATCTGATCATGGACCGGGTGATCGCGGAGCAACTCGACGCCTTCCGCAGCGCGGGCACCGCCCGGCTGGATGCGATGAGCTTCGATCTCGCCGTGGCCGTCGCCGCCGACATCGTCGGGCTGACCGTCACCGATCGCAAGAAGATGGCAAAGCGGCTCAATTTGTCGCTTTCCAGCGCCTTCTTCCCGCGAAATCGCCCGATCGCGCGGCTGATCGTCCAGGCCAAGAAGCTCTATAATTCGATCGATTTCTTCTACAACGACGTGAAGCCCGCGATCAGGGCGCGCACTGCCGAGCCGCAGGACGATCTCCTCTCGCACCTCATCAAGGTCGGCTGTTCGGACAAGGCGATCCTGATGGAGTGCATGACCTACGCCGCCGCCGGCATGGTCACCACGCGCGAGTTCATCGTGATGGCAGCGTGGCACATGTTCGACAATCCGGCGCTCCGCGAACGGTTCATGGCCGGCGAGCAGGACGATCAGTTCGCGATCCTGCTGGAGATCCTCCGCCTCGAACCGATCGCCGCCTTCCTCTATCGCAGCGCCCCGCCCGAGGCCGAAGTACCCGAAACGATCGGCGCGTCGGAGAGTGGCGTCTATGCGCTGTGCCTGCGCGACGCGAACCTCGACGAGAGCGTGGTCGGCGGCTGCCCCCATGCGCTCGATCCCGATCGCGCGGCGAAGATGAAGGCCAACGGCTCGTTCCTCAGCTTCGGCGACGGCCCGCATCACTGCCCCGGCTGGCAGGTCGCGCTTCACGAAGCACGCGCGTTCCTCGATGCGCTGTTCAAGGTCCCCGGCATCCGGCTTGATCGCGCCCCCGATATCGGCTGGTCGGATATGCTGCAAAGCTATGAGCTGCGGAATGCGGTGGTAAGCTGCGACCGCGAGTAGGGTCCCCTGCCCGCGCGGCGATGCCGGGGAGAGGTGCGTGGACACGATCGGGAATCCGGCACTTCGGCAGCGCCTGCCACAATCCGCCGGGGACATCGTCCGGCGCACGGCCGCGGTCCTTGGCGATGGCCCACGCATCCTGCCGCTGGAATTGAACGAACTCTCGGCGGAACTACTGACGATCCTCGACCGCATGGCCCAGGTAAACGCGGCGCTGGATTCGCGCGACAAGGAAGCGTTGACCCAGCTTATCGACAGCGACGGGGCCGATGACGTTGCAGCGGAAGTGCGCGCCTTGCCGGAAATCGTCCGCACGATGCTGCGTCATGGCGCGCTGTTCGCGACACAGGCCGATATCGGCATCCAGCTGCTCGGCCGCGGCACGCTGAACCCGCGCGACCGCGAAATCGCGGTGCTCCGGATCGGCTGGCTGTGCCAGGCGCCTTATGAATGGGGCGAGCATGTCATCGTCGCGAAGAAAGTCGGGCTTACCAGCGAAGATATCGAAAGGATCACCATCGGCTCGGGCGCGGATGGCTGGACACCGCTAGAACGCGCCATCCTTCGCGCAACGGAAGAGCTCTACGAACAGGCGATGATCTCCGACGAAACCTGGGCGGTGCTGGCAACCAGTCTCACCGAGGTCCAGCTGATCGAACTGCCCATTTTGGTCGGGCAGTATCAGGCGGTCGCCTATTATCAGAATTCGCTGCGGCTGAGGCTCCACGACGGCAATGCCGGGCTGAGCGCGCGGTGACGCGGGTTTCGCCGGGGCGATGGTGCAGGACCGCTTGCTTGACTTGAGCAGCAACCCCGCTGAACACCCGTTCAGCAAACGAGCGATCGACGGAGAGGAATGCGATGACAAGGTCTTTGAACGGCCGGGTGGCTGTCGTCACGGGTGCGGGCTCGGGCATCGGCCGCGCCATCGCGATCCGCCTGGCGGAGGATACGGCGAAGATCGCAATCTGGGACATCAATGCCGAAGGTGCCGCCGAAACCGCGAAGCTGATCGAAGCCGCCGGGGGCACCGCGATCGCGCTCACCGCCGATTGTTCGGACAAGGCCGCGATCCACGCCGCAGCCGAAGAGACCCGCGCGAAGCTCGGCCCGATCGCCATCCTCGTCAACAATGCCGGCATCGCGCCGTTCACGCCCTTCATGGATATCGAGGACGACCTGTTCGACAAGGTCATCCACATCAACCTGAAAGGGCCGTATCTGCTCACCAAGGAAGTGCTGCCCGATATGCTGGCTGCCGGCTGGGGCCGGGTGATCAACATCACGTCCTCCTCGGTTCAGACCGGCTCGCCCGCGCAGGGCCATTATGTCTCGTCCAAGGGTGGCCTGATGGGCATGACCAAGGCGCTGGCGCTGGAATTCGCCGCGTCGGGCGTGACGTTCAACATGGTGCCCCCCGGCTTCATCGACACGCCGATGCTGCGCGCCGCGCCGATCGACGTCGAAGCCTTTGCCCAGACGCTGCCGATGAAGCGCGTCGGCAAGCCCGAGGATATCGCCGCCGCCTGCGCCTATCTCGCGTCGGAGGAAGCCAGCTACATCACCGGCCAAACGATCAGCACCAATGGCGGCCGCTATATGGGATCGCACTGATCCCATGCGCCTCGCGGGCAAGATCGCCATCGTCACCGGTGCGGCCGGCGGCATGGGCGAAGCCTCTGCCGTGCTGTTCGCCCGCGAAGGCGCAAAGGTCGCCGCCGTCGATCTCGACGAAGCCCGCGTAGCGCCGGTGGTCGAGGCGATCCGTTCGGCGGGCGGCACGGCAATCGCGATCGGCGCGGACATCAGCCGCACCGCCGATGTCGAACGCATCGCGGCGCGCACCGTCGCCGAACTCGGCCTGCCCAACGTGCTGTTCAACAATGCCGGGGTGGATACCGAGGCGAAGCAGTCGATCCTCGACATCTCCGAGGAAGCGTTCGACCGGGTGATCGACGTGAACCTCAAGGGCGTGTGGCTGATGATCAAGCACATCGCCCCGCACATGATCGCGGCAGGCGGCGGATCGATCGTCAACACCGCATCGATCGGCGCCTACACCGTGTGCAGCACGGCGGGCTATTGCGCCTCCAAGGCCGGCGTCGTGATGCTGAGCAAGGTCGCCGCGGTCGAACTGGGCAGGCACGGCATTCGCGTCAACGCGCTGTGCCCCGGCGCGACCGAGACGCCGATGGCACGGCACCAGCGCGAGGAAATGCAGCGTCAGGGGATGCCCACGTCGAACGAGATCATCGACCGGATGGGCGTGCTCGGCCGCATGGCCCAGCCCGAGGAGATGGCGCGGATGGCGCTGTTCCTCGCCAGCGACGACTCCAGCTTCGCGACCGGCGCCGCGTTCAACAACGATGCCGGATGGTCGGCGATGAGCGGGATCTCGGTACAGGCCTTCGCCCGCTGATGGATTTGGCTTTACGCAGCGAGATCCCGGCGAGCATAACCCGGCCCATGTCGGACAAACGCCGCGTCGGCGCGGAAAGCTCTGAAACGCGCGCGCGGATCGTAGCAGCCACCGAGCAGGTCATTCGCGAGGAAGGCTATGCCGCCGCCAGCTCGCGCCGCGTGGCGCAGGTGGCCGGGCTGAAACCATCGCTGGTGCATTATTACTTCCCCACCACCGACGACATGCTGCTCGCCGTATTCAAGCGCGGCTCCGAACAAAGCGATGCGATGATCGAGCAAGCGCTGGCCAGCGACGATCCGATCCGCGGCCTGTGGCGCTTCTTCGCCGACACCAGCCGCACCGCGCTGACGATGGAGTTCATGGCCCTCGCCCTCCACCGCGAAGGCATCCGCGCCGAGATTGCCCGGCACAGCGATGCGATGCGCGAGCGGCAGGCGGACCTGTTCCGCCGCCTGCTCGGCGAACGGCTGGCCGAAATCGGCGAGCCGGAAGGGCTCAGCGTGATCCTGGCCGGGATCGGCCGCGCGCTGGTGATGGAGGCCGGACTGGGCATCCATGCCGGCCATGCCGAGACCCGGGCGATCGTCGAGGCCTGGCTCGACCGCCTGCTCGGACCCGCGGCACAGAAAAATGAGAGTGCTTGACTTTTTTTCGCACCTGCTGAACACCTGTTCAAAATAGAGCATGTTCCAGGAGGGATTCGTCATGGCCACCGCGATTTCGACAACCGACGCCCCGCTCGTCAGCGAGGATATCAAGCCGACGATCGGCACGCGCATCCTCAACACCAAGGAAGAGCTGCTGTCCGGCCATCTCGGCCCCGAGCTGCGCGAGCTGCTCGAAAAGCGCGGCGTGCTGGTGTTCAAGGAAATCAACTTCACCGACGACGAGCAGATCGCCTTCACCAAGACGATGGGCACCTTCGCGCCGGAGATGCGTGACGGCCGCGACGAGAAGGTCCACAAGATCACGCTCGACGTGAAGGAAAATCCGCAGAGCGCCGAATATCTCAAGGGCTCGCTCTACTGGCACATCGACGGCACGATGAACGACACGCCGATCCTTGCATCGTTGCTGTCGTGCAAGGTGACAGCCAGCTGGGGCGGCAATACCGGCTTCTGCAACACCTATGCCGCCTACGAAGCGCTCTCCGACGAGGAGAAGGCCGAATATGAAACGATGCGCGTCATCCACTCGGTCTGGGCGTCGCTGCTTTACTATGAGCCGGAGCCGCCGCTGGCGAAGCTCAAGGGCTTCCAGTCGATCGGTGAGAACGAACTGCCTTTGGTGTGGAACCACAAGTCGGGCCGCAAGTCGCTCGTGCTCGGCTGCACCGCGCATCGCGTGCTGAATGTCGAAGCGATGAAGAGCGCGCAGGTGCTGATCGGGCTGCGCGAATGGTGCACCCGCGACGAATTCAGCTACAGCCATGAATGGTCGGTCGGCGATCTGGTCATCTGGGACAATACCGGCACGATGCACCGCGCCGAAGCCTATGATCCCGCGTGCAACCGCATGATGCACCGGACCAAGCTGGAAGGCGAAGAGCCGTTCGAATAAACGCTGGCGCAAGTCTACGAAAAGGCCCGGCCCGCATCGCGGCGCCGGGCTTTTTGTTGCCCTTGCGCGGGTTTCTTCCTAAGCCGAGGGCATCGCGATCAGGGCCATTCCGGCCGCTCGCCGGGCGAGGCCATGCCGAACGTTTCGACGGGCGATCGCCCTTCCCAATCGCCGCAATCGGTCACCCGGGTGATCCGCATTCTCGAAGCGCTGTGCGACAGCCCCTCGCCGCTGAGCCTCGCCGATCTCAGCCGCATTCTCGAATCGCCCAAGAGCAGCGTCGCGGCGCTGTTGCGCGGCCTCGCCGATGCCGGCTTCGTCACCGCGACCGACGCAAGCTGGCGCCTCGGCCCCGGCGCCTATGGTCTCGGCAGCGCGCTCGCGGCGGCGCGGCGGCGGCTGCAATCGTCGGACCTGATCCGCGAAGGCATGGCGCGGCTGGTCGAGCGATCGGGCGAGACCGTGTTGTTCGCGGTGGCCGATGGCGATGGCGAAACGCTGACCTATGTCGATGTCGTCGAAAGCCGCAACAGCGTGCGTTTCTCGGTATCGGTCGGCGACCGGCGGCCGCTCTATTGCACCTCGGGCGGCCGCGTGCTTCTCGCGGCGCAGCCCGAAGCGGCGGTAGCGGACTATCTCAAGCGGCTGAAACCGACCCGCCTGACGGGGCAAACCGAGATCGACAAAAAGGACCTCGCGGCGATCGTCGCCACGGCGCGCGACACCGGCTTCGCGCAGACGGTGGATCAGGCCGCCGACGGCGTAACCGGCACAGCTGCCGTGATCCGCGATGCTTCGGACGAGGCAATCGGCGCACTGATCGTCGCAGCGCCCAGCGGGCGGCTGGAAGACCGGCTCGACGAACTGGCGGCTATGGTACGCGAGGAAGCGGCGACCATCTCGCGCAGCCTGGGCTACCGGATCCAAATCTGACCCGGTCCGCGTGATCCGCCGGAATTTTATGAATCGTTTAAAAACAAATGCTTCACGCGGCATTGGTTGACACGGTTGACACCTATATTGCGAAAAGCCGGCTTCCTTCAAAAGCGCGAGGATTCCGGCAGTATCAAAGAGCGGCGGGCAACCCCGATCCACGCCTGCCAAGCAGGCGAAATCCTACATTGCAAGCGGGCGCGCCAATCGACAGCCGGAAACGTCCGGATATAGGTGCGAGCTAGCGCTGATCGATCAGCGGCTCCGGCGCGCCGCTGCCCATATAGCGGGCAAGGTTATAGTGCAGGCTGGCGACCGATCGCTCCATATACGGATTGGGCTGGGTGCCGCGAAAGCCGACATTCTTCATGCCCTGCTGCACCGCCGCCATGTTCGCGAAATCCTGTTGCAGCACCGGCGGCCAGTCGCCCGGCGCGGTATAGTCCCACTCGGTCGCCGGCGCCTCGCCATCGGGATAGAGTTCGTACACCGCCGCTTCGAAGATGCACTTGTCCGGGTCCGCGCCATAGGGCCGCGCGGCGTAGCAGAGCATGTTGTTGACGGCCTGCCCGATCTGGAAATTGGGGAAGATCTGCCACGCCGTTCCGGCCAGCGCGGTATGCGCCGGATCGACCGTCGGCCACACCACGCCGCGCGCTTCATCGGCAGCGCGGGCGGACTGGATCCAGTGCCGCGAGACGTCCACCGCCGGGGTGCCCTCGGGCAGTTCGTCCTTCAGCCGGATCGCGGCATCGACCAGCGTCCGCGTCGTGTTGGTATTGGCATTTTCCCAGGTGAAGACCTGCATCTCCGCCGTGGTGATGCGCGGATCGGCGCCGGTGCCGACGCGCAGCTTGCCGGCATCCTCGGCCATGTTCTTCGGCGCTTCGTAACCGATATTGGTGTGCAGCCCGTGGTTGCGCGACCAGCCGCGAAACTGGCCGAATTCCATGAACTCGGGATGGGTCGAGGCAACGTGATAGGTTTCGGAAAAGGCCTCCATCGCGACCTTCCAGTTGCACTCGAACACGATCCATTTGCGCCAGCGCGGCCGCATGTTCTGAAGCTGATAGGGATCGAGCAACCCGGCTGCGGGATCGAGCCATTCGCTGAGCGGCCCGGCCTCGGGATCGAGATTGATCCACAGCCACCCGCCCCATGTATCGACCTGCACAGTGCCGAGGCTGGTGCGATGTTCGTCGAGGCAGCCCTGCCAGTCGTCCTTATGCTCGAGGAAGGTGTTGCGACCCTCCAGATCGAAGGTCCAGCCGTGGAAGCCGCAGACGAAGTTCATCCGCTTGCCCCGCGCATTGCGCGCGCCGGCCGGGGTGTCGATCAGCTTGCGGCCGCGATGCGGGCAGACATTGTGATAGGCCCGGATCGCATCCGGCCCGGTGCGGGTGACGATCACCGAGTCATCGAGGATGTCGTAGGTGATGTAATCGCCGGTCTGGGGAATATCCTCGATCCGGCCCGCCTGCAGCCAGACCTTGCGCCACAGCCGGTCGCGCTCGGCCTCGGCATAGGCGCGCGAGATGTAAGCCTCGGCCGGCACCGTCACCGGACGGGTCAGCATTTCCGCGCCTTCCGCGATCTGGCTCAACTCGTTCATGGCACCCTCTCGATCCTTCGGGCGCCCGCGCGCTTACCGCCCCTTCCACTCGGGGCGGCGCTTCTCCGCGAAGGCCCGTGGCCCCTCCTGCGCATCGCCGCTCCGGTAACAGGTTTCGGAAGCGTGGCGGGCGGCCTGAAGCGCAGCGGAGCGGCCCATTTCGGTCGCGAGCATCACCGTGTCGCGGCCAGCCTGCACCGATAGCGGTGCACCGTCCAGAATTTCGGACGCCAATTCAATCGCCGCGGCGATGACATCGCCCGGCTCCGCCAGACGGTTCACCAGACCGATCTCATAGGCGCGCTGCGCGGTGATCGGTTTGCCGGTCAGGATGATCTCCATCATGATCCGCTGCGGGATCATATGGATCAGCGGCGCGGCCCAGGGCGAGCTCCGCCCGACCTTCACTTCGGTGATCGCGAAGCGCGCGTCGGTGCTGGCGACGCACAGATCGCATGCCTGAGCGATCATCCACCCGCCGGCAAAGGCGACGCCGTTGACCGCGGCGATGGTCGGCTTGCTCAACTCGATCGTGTCGCCGGGCAGCGGGAAGAAATCGCGCGGCGGCACCTGCATTCCGGTGTCGACCATCTCCTTGAGATCACCGCCCGCGCAGAACGCCTTCTCCCCTGCCCCGGTCAGGATCGCGACGCGCAGCGCGGGGTCGCGCTCGAACCGGTCCCATGCCGCGAACAGGCCCTGCCGGACTTCGCGGCTCAGCGCATTGCGCGTGTCGGGACGGTTGATCGTGACGATCGCGATCCCATCGGGCCGCGCATCGAACAGGACGGCGTCGCTCATCAAAATCCCCTCTGGCGAATGTCGTGGGCCGCGCGGTCCAGTTCCTCGCGGAAATCGGGATGCGCGATCGCGATCAGGCGGCGGGTGCGTTCGGCCAGCGTCTGACCCTTCAGCTCCGCCGCGCCATATTCGGTGACGATCACGTCCACATCGCTGCGCGCGGTGGTCACCGGGCCGGAGAGCGCGGGAACGATCTTGCTGATCGTGCCGCCCTTGGCGGTCGCGGCCAGCGCGATGATCGAGCAACCGCCCGGCGAGCGCGCGCCCGCCCGGACGAAATCGACTTGCCCGCCGGTACCGCCCAGATAGGCCGCGCCGGTCTGCTCGGCATTGACCTGCCCCGTCAGATCGACCTCGATCGCCGAGTTGATCGTGACCAGTCGTTCGAGCTGCGCGAGGACGGCAGCGTCATGGGTATAGCTTGTGTTGCACATGCGGATCGCCGGGTTGCGGTCGGCCCAGCGATACAGGCGGCTGGTGCCGATCAGCGCACCGTTGATCGATACGCCGCGATCGATCGCCTTGCGCGCATTGGTGACCACGCCCGCCTCGACCAGATCGACCAGCCCGTCGCCGAGCATCCCCGAATGCACGCCCAGATCCTTGCGGTCGTGGAGCAGCCGGAGGATCGCATCGGGCACCGCGCCGACGCCGGTCTGGATCACCGATCCGTCGCCGATCCAGGCCGCCGCATGGCGCGCGATTCCTTCGTCGGTTTCGCTGATCGCCGCCGCCGCGACTTCCACCGGTGCGCGCGAAACCTGCACGGCATGAGTGATGCGCGAGGCGTGGATCGTCTCGCCCGGCGTGAACGGTACCTGCTCATTGACCTCGGCGATCACCACGCGGGCCTTCGCCACCATCGCCTGCACATGGTCGCCGATCAGGCCGAAGCTGTGATTGCCCTCGGCATCCGCCGGGCTGACCTGCACCATCGCCACGTCACAGCCGATCAGACCGGCGTCGATCATCGGCCCGATCTGGCTGACATGGGCGGGGATGATGCCCAGCCTGCCCGCCTTGCTCATCGACCGCAGCGCGCCGATCGCGCCCATGCTGGACAGCGCGAAACTGTCCGCGCTCGCCGGCGTGAACAGGCCGGAAAAGCTGGTGGCGATGAACGCCGACAGGTCGCCGATCCCTGCGCCCTGTTCGATCAGCGCCTCGACCAGCGTCGTCGGCTCGCCGCACGCCTGACCGAAGACGATGCGGTCGCCGCGCTGCACATAGTGGGCGAGGTCGATCACCGGCCGGCCAGCGCCAGCAGCGCCTGCGCGCGGGCAAGATACGGGCGATCGAGCATTCCGCCCTTGTACCCGATCGCACCCACGCCGGGATTGGCGGCGAAGATATCGACGATCTCCTGCGCTTCGGCCAGTTCGTCCTCGCCCGGCGTGAAGGCGGCATTGATGACATCGACCTGCGCCGGGTGGATCGCCAGCATCCCGCGATAGCCGTCGCGGCGGACCTTTTCGGCCCGCGCCTTCAGCGTCTCGAGATCGCGGAAATCGCCCTGGATCGTCTCGATCGGCAACACGCCCGCGGTCGCCGCGCCCAGCAGGCACAGACTACGCGCCAGTTCATAGGTGAAGCCGTAGCTGCCGTCGGGATTGCGGTTGTTGCTCGCCCCGATCGAGTCCGCCAGATCCTCCGCGCCCCAGGTCAGCGCGACCACGCGGGGCGCGCCGGCATAGTCGCCGGTGGTGAACATCGCGGCGGCCGTTTCGGTGACCAGCACGATCACCTTGGTCGATCCGACCGCGATATCGTTCGCGGCCTCGAAGGCGGAGAGATAGTGATCCAGCCGCTCGACATCGGGCCGGCCATAGACTTTGGGCAGCATGATGCCCCCGGGCCTGCCGGGCATCACCGCCGCGAGATCGGCCAGCGTGTGCGGCCCGTCCATCGGATTGACGCGCACCCAGATGCGCTCCAGCCCCGAAGTCTGCGACTGGAGGAACTCGCGCACCATCGACCGCGCCTTCGGCTTCTCGGACTCGGTCACCGCGTCCTCGAGGTCGATCAGCACCACATCGGCCGAACCCTCGACCGCCTTGCCCATCTTCTTCTCGCTGTCGCCCGGCGCGAACAGCCAGGACCGCATTCTCAGCGAAGCGCCATCGCTCACGTCGTCACTCCTTCAATACGACTTCGGCAGTTCCAGCACCTTTTCGGCGAGGAAGTTCAGGATCATGTGCGGGCTGACCGGCGCGGTGCGCGGAATCAGCACTTCGCGCAGCAGCCGCTCGACATGATATTCCTGCGCATAACCCATACCGCCCAGCGTTAGCATCGCAGTGTGGCACGCCTCGAACGCGAATTCGGCGGCGAGATACTTGCCGGCATTGGCCTCGACCCCGCACTCCTCGCCCTTGTCGAACAAAGTCGCGGCTTTCATCACCATCAAATTCGCGGCTTCGAGCTGCGCCCAGCATTTCGCCAGCGGATGCTGGATGCCCTGATTCATCCCGATCGGCCGGTCG
Organism: Sphingomonas sp. G-3-2-10; assembly: GCF_012927115.1. Taxonomy (NCBI): domain Bacteria; kingdom Pseudomonadati; phylum Pseudomonadota; class Alphaproteobacteria; order Sphingomonadales; family Sphingomonadaceae; genus Sphingomonas; species Sphingomonas sp. G-3-2-10. The sequence goes on from NZ_JABBFY010000001.1 coordinate 1,674,187, forward strand.
AACACGATGCGCTCGCGGGCATAGCGCGCCGCGCGCTGGATCGCCGCGCGGCCGATCCCGATTGCCTCGGCGCCCAGCAGGATGCGCTCGGGGTTCAGCCCCTTGAGGATGATCCTGAACCCCTGCCCTTCGGCGCCGATCCGGTCCTCCTCGGGGATAAACAGGTCGTTGATGAACAGCATGTTCGATCCCACCGCGTGACGGCCCATCTTGGGGATCAGCTGATGCTCGATCTTGCTGCGGTCCAGCGAGGTGAAGAACAGCGACAGGCCGTCGGTCTTGCGCGTCACCTCCTCGATCGGCGTGGTGCGCGCGAGGAGCATCATCTTGTCCGCGACATGCGCGTTGGTGATCCAGATCTTCTCGCCATTGACCAGATAGCCGCCGTCGCGCTTCTCGGCGCGGGTCTTGAGCTTGGTGGTGTCGAGCCCCGCATTGGGTTCGGTCACCGCGAAACACATCTTCTGCTCGCCCGACAGCACCGGCGGGATCATCCGCGCCTTCTGCTCGTCGGTACCGAACAGTTCGATCGGCTCGAGGCTGAACACCGGCCCGTGGATCGTCGAAGCGCCGGTCATGCCCGCGCCCGACTCCGCCACCGCCTGCATCATGATCGCGGCTTCGGTGATCCCCAGCCCCGATCCGCCGACAGACTCCGGCATCGCCACGCCCAGCCACCCGGCGTCCGCCATCGACTTGTAGAAATCGAGGCAGGGTTCGCCCGAGCGATCATGCTCCAGCCAATATTCGTCGGGGAATTGCGAGCAATGGCGCAGCACCGCCTCGCGGATATGCTGCTGATCCTCGGTAAGTGCGAAATCCACGATTGATGCCCCGGCTGCGGTCCAACGACGCATCGGCGGTAGCAGCCACTTGGCCCCCACACAACGGGATTTGTACCGATATACGTTCAATGAACGAAAATACGGATAGCATCGCGCAGCGAGCCGGGCTAGGCCACGCTCCGGAAATGTGGAGAATTGCGATGGGCGGCGTGGGTCAGGGACCGTTGGCGGGCGTGCGGGTGATCGATCTCACCAGCATGGTGATGGGCCCCTATTCGACGCAGATCATGGCCGACATGGGCGCCGACGTGATCAAGATCGAGCCGCCCGCTGGCGACGCCACGCGCTATATCTCGGTCGCGCCCGCCCCGGGGCTCGCCGGCGTGTTCGTCAACGTGAATCGCGGCAAGCGCAGCGTGGTGCTCGACCTGCAAAGCGACGCGGGCAAGGCGACGCTGCGCGAACTCATCGCCGGGGCGGATATCTTCATCCATGCCATGCGGGCCAAGGCGATCGCGAAGCTCGGCTTCGACTATGCCTCGGTCGCGGCGATCAAGCCCGACATCGTCTATACCAATTGCTACGGCTACGGGCATCGCGGGCCGTATCGCGACCAGCCAGCCTATGACGACACGATCCAGGCCGAATGCGGCCTGCCCGCCGTGCAGCAGATGCTGACCGGCGAAGCGAATTTCGTCGGCGCGATCGTCGCCGACAAGGTCGCGGGGCTCACCGCCGTCTATGCCACGATGATGGCGCTGTTCCACCGCGAGCGCACCGGCGAGGGACAGGAAGTCGAAGTCGCGATGTTCGAGACGATGGCGTCGTTCATGCTGGTCGAGCACGCCAATGGCGCGCTGTTCGATCCGCCCTTGAGCGCCGCCCACTATCCCCGCGCGGTCTCGTCCAATCGCAAGCCATACCGGACGAAGGACGGGCATGTCGCCGCGCTGATCTACAACGACAAGCATTGGGCGCTGTTCGTCGATGCGGTGAAGCCCGCATGGGCCACGCCCGACTATGCGAAGCTCGAAGCGCGGGCGAAGCAGATCAACCATATCTACGGCCTGCTCGCCGAAACCTTCCTCGAGCGGACCACCGCCGAATGGCTCGAACTGCTCGGCCGGCTCGGCATCCCCGCCGCGCCGCTGCGGACGCCCGACGAGCTGTTCGAGAACCCGCATCTCAACGAAGCCGGTTTCTTCGAGACGGTGGAGTCGCCGCACGGCAAGGTTCGCTTCCCCGGCATCCCGACCTGGTTCTCGCGCACGCCGGGCAAGATCACGGGCAGTGCACCGGCGCTGGGCGCGGATACCGACGCGGTGCTGGCAGAAATCACCAAAAACTGAGCGCCGCTCGTTTGCTTTGTACGGACAAAGCGGCATAACAGCCGCAAACCGGAGGGGATGATCGAATGGCGACCAGCAAGGCCGTGACCGAATGGCGGCTCCATTACATGCTGCCGATCGCGGCGGCGCTGGGCTACGCCACCAGCGTCATCCATATCTATGGCCTCGGCCCCTATATCGGCCCGATCAGCGAGGAATTCGGCTGGTCGCGCACGCAGACGACGATCGGCATCACCCTCGCCACCATCATCCAGGCGCTCTTCAGCATCCCGATCGGCCTCGCCGTCGATCGGATGGGGTCGCGCTATTTCGGGCTGTTCGGCGTGCTGCTGACCGCCGGCGGCTTCGCGATGATCGGCACCGCCACCGGCGAAGCGGCGAACTGGTATATGCTGTGGGCCTTCGTCGCGCTGGCGACGATGCCGGTGCAGGCGACGATCTGGACCAGCGCCGTGGCGTCGCGCTTCGAAGCATCGCGCGGGCTGGCGTTCGCGGTCACCCTGTGCGGTGCGTCGGTCGCGGCGGCATTGTTCCCCTGGCTCGGCACCAAACTGATCTCGGTCTATGGCTGGCGGAGCGCGATGGCGGCGCAGGCGGCGATCTGGGCAGCGATCGCCTTTCCGGTGATCTTCCTCTTCTTCCGCGGCGCGCACGACAAGAAGCGCGGCTCGGGCCCCGCCGAAGCGCGCGGCGAGCAATATTCGACCGGCACCAGCTTCTTCGAAGGGCTGCGCTCGTCCATCTATCTCCGTCTGCTGCTGGCCAGCCTGTTGTTCACCTTCACGATGGTCGCGCTGCTGGTGCATTTCGTGCCGATCCTGACCGGCAACGGCTTCGACAAGTTCGCCGCGGCGGGACTCGCCTCGCTGATCGGCATCTTCTCGATCGTCGGGCGGCTGACCACCGGGATCATGCTCGACCGGTTCCGCGGATCGCTGGTCGGCGCGGTCGCCTTCCTGCTGCCGGTCGGCGCGTGCGTGCTGCTGCTGGCGGCGGGTCAGGACGCTTCGGCGGCGACGGTTGCCGCGTGCCTGATCGGCCTCACCCTCGGCGCGGAGGTGGACGTGATCGTCTATCTCACCACCCGCCATTTCGGGCTGAAGAGCTTCGGCGCGCTCTATGGCGGGCTGCTCGCGGCACTGTCGATCGGAACCGCGCTCGGGCCGATGGGCGCATCGATGATCTTCGATCGCTTCGGCAATTACGAGCTGTTCCTGTGGATCACCATCGCCTTCATGGTCGCGAGCAGCCTTGCCGTGGCCACGCTGCCCAGGCCGGCGTTCGACGCACATCGTTAGGGCGATGAATGGGCCGCCGCGCCCGTCATCGCCTTGCCGGTGGCCCCGTGTCCGATAGGCTGCGCGGCCATAAGGCACGATCAACGAGGCAGGCTGTGGCAGAGGATGTGAAGGCGGCGCGCCGTTCGGTTCCGTTCGAGGTGACCAACCCCGAGCGCATCCCGACGAAACGCTATTACGACGAGGCATTCTTCAAGGCCGAGGCCGACAATCTGTGGCCGCATGTCTGGCAGATGGCGTGCCGGCTGGAGCAGATTCCCAACCTTGGCGACTGGGTGGAATATTCGATCCTCGGCAAATCGGTGATCGTCGTGAACACCAAGGATGGGGTGAAGGCGTTCCACAATGCCTGCCGCCATCGCGGCGTGCCGTTCGCGGCCGAAGGCGGGCACGGCAACTGCAAGACCCAGGGCTTCATCTGCCCCTTCCACGGCTGGCGCTGGAACAGCGAGGGGCAGAACACCTTCGTCTATGGCCGCCATATGTTCAGCGAGGATCAGCTAGATTCGGCCGATCTGGCCCTGCGCGAATGCCGGGTGGAGACGGCTTTGGGCTGCGCTTTCATCAATTTCGACAAGGACGCCCCGTCGTTCCGCGAGACGATCGGCCCGGTGGTCGACCGGCTGGAAGCGCATGGCGCGAGCAAGCTGAAGGCCGAATGGTGGTATGCCACCGTGCTGCCCGCCAACTGGAAGATCGCGATGGAAGCCTTCATGGAAGGCTATCACGTGATGCGCACCCATCCGCAGCTGCAGCAGGCAGCGCCGATGCTCTACAATTCGATGTACGGCATGGACACCGGCGGGATCGGCGTTCCGATCAATCCGAACCTCGACGTGAAGGGCAATATCGCCGCGCAGATCAAGCATCTGGGGCTGCTGAGCGACGGCATGGCGGGCATGGTCCACGCCAAGGAAGTCGAGATCGCCAGCCAGATCACCGACATCCAGGTCGAGGATCCGCAGATGGCGATCATGCACTGGTTCGGCGCGGTGAACCACCAGATCACCGAGCAGCTCCGCGCGCGCGGGGAGGACGTGCCGGACCTGAACGCGGTCGCGGTGTCGGACCCGATCCACGCGGTCGAGTTCATCTTCCCGCACTATTTCCTGCTGCCGATGTTCAGCTCGATGTCGAGCTATCGCATCCGCCCGCTGGGACCGGAGACGTGCATCTTCGAACTCTGGTCGCTGACCCATGTCGCCGAGGGCGCCGAGCATGAATCGCCCAAGGAGCCGGTAATGCTCCCCTATGACAGCGACCAGTTCCCGCCGATCCCGCGTCAGGATTATGCGAACATCCCGATCCAGCAAAAGGGCCTGCATGCCGACGGGTTCGAGTTCATGCGGCTTTCGAAGGATATCGAGGGGCTGATCAGCAACTATAACCGGATCATCGACGGCCATCTGAAGGGCGTACCCGCCGACAAGCTGGCCGGGGCGACCAACATGCTGGGCGGCAATTTCGACGGGAAGATTTTCGAGTTCGAATTCTGACGGCGGCGGCGGTTTCGCATGGCTGATTTCGTCGATGTCGCGGGCGTGGCGGACGTGCCGGAGGACGGCGCGATAGCGGTGACGACCGGCGGACAGGCGATCCTGATCTGCCACAGCGAGGGACGCTTCTTCGCGATCGAGAACCGCTGCTCGCACGCCGAACAGCCGCTCGATTGCGGGCGGGTGAAGCGCGGCTGGATCATGTGCCCGGCGCATGGCGCGCGGTTCGATCTGGAAAGCGGCGAGCCTATCAGCGGGCCGACCGATCGAGCGGTCGCAACGTTTGAAGTGCGGGTGATGGGCGAGCGGATCGAAGTCGCCATCTGAGGCCCTTCCATCGCCTTGCCGATATGTCGCGGGCTGCCTTGCGCGGGGCGTCGGGGCGGGCGCAGGTGGCGGAATGGACAAGGGAACCGAGCCACTGGAATCGCTGCGGCGCGAGGTTCGCGACTGGCTGGAAGCGAACGCGCCGAAGGACTGGCGCGCGGCCTGCACCGGCCATGCCGCGTTTCTCGACACCCAGCGCGGCTGGTTCGCGAAGCTGGCCGAGGGCGGATATGCCGTGCCCCACTGGCCGGCCGAATGGCCCGGCGGCGGACGGACTCTCGCCGAGCAGAAGGTGATCTACGAAGAGCTGGCGCGGGCCGACACCCCTCGCCTGCTGCTGTCGTTCATGTCGACCTATCACGCCGCCAGCACCCTGTTCGAATGGGGCAGCGCGGCGCAACAGGCGCATTACATCCCGCGCATCCTTCAGGGTGAAATCTGGTGCCAGGGCTTCTCCGAGCCCAATGCCGGATCGGATCTCGCCGCGCTGCGATGCCGGGCCGAACGGCGCGGAGACGTCTATGTCGTCAACGGGCAGAAGCTCTGGTCGACGATGGGCCAGTTCGCCGACAAATGCCTGTTGCTGGTGCGCACCAGCAGCGAAGGCGCGAAGCAGGCCGGGCTCACCTACCTCCTGCTCGACCTGAAGGCGAAGGGCGTCACCGTCCGCCCGATCCACCAGATTCACGGCGACGAGGAATTCGCCGAAGTCTTTCTCGACGACGTCGAAGTGCCGGTCGCCGACAGGCTGGGCGAGGAAGGCCAAGGCTGGGCCGTGGCGCAATCCACCCTCTCCTCCGAGCGCGGGTTGACGCTGATGGAGTTGAGCGCGCGGATGCGCGGCAGCCAGTGGCGCATCGCCGACCTGATCCGTGCGAGCGGACGCGAGGAGGATGCGGGCGTGCTGCGCGATTTCGGACGGCTGGCGACCAAGATCGATGCGGCCGTCGCCATCGCCGACCAGTTCCTCGCCAATCGCATCGCGGGCGAGGAGCGCGTGGGCGACGCGTCGCTGGTCAAGCTCACCTATTCGCGCACCCTGCGCGCCTTCACCGATCTGGGCGTCCGGCTGGGCGGGATCGGCGCGCAATATCATGAACCGATCGTGTTCGGTGGCGGCATGGAGACCGGCAACTGGATGGCCGATTTCATGAACAGCTATGCCTGGACCATCGCAGGCGGCAGCGACGAGGTTCAGCGCAACATCATCGCCGAACGCCTGCTGGGAATGCCGCGCGAGCCCAAGGGCTGGACCGTGGGAGCGGCGGCATGACCCTGACCCGCACCGAGCTGGAAGAAGCCGCACGCAAGGCATTCGAAGGCGCGCTTGCCGAGGACCGCTGGTCGATGATCGCCGACATGGGCCTGTTGATGGCCGCAGTCCCCGACGCGCGCGGCGGACTGGGCCTTGGCGGCGAAGCCGTCGGCGCGATCCATGTCGAACTGGGCCGCGCGCTCGTATCGGGACCGGCGATCGCACAGATGATGGCGATCGAAGCGCTGGCCGGCAGCGATGCGCCCGCAGAATTGCTCGATCGCGCGATGGCCGGCGACGTGATGACCGCTTCGCTCGCGGCCGACGGGACCCTCACCTGCGTCCCCGATGCCGACCGGGCCAGCCATATGCTGGTGGCCGAGCCGGGCCGCGTGGCGCTGGTCCCGCTCGACGGCGCGACGATCACCCCGCGCGAAACATGGGACCGGACGCGGCGGCTGTTCGACGTGGCCCCCTCGGACGACCGGATCGTGCTGGCGGAAGGATCGGCGGCCGACGCACTGGCCGAGCGTATCGAACGGCTGATGCTGCTGGCGCTGGCCGGGGATTCGCTGGGCGGCGCGGACGCGATCCTGACCCTGACGATCGACTATCTGAAGACCCGGCGGCAGTTCGATCGCCCGCTGGCGCTGTTCCAGGCGCTGAAGCATCGCGTCGCGGACATGAAGACCCAGCTTGCCGCTGCCGATGCGCTGTTCCGCGCACGTGCGGCAGGCCAAGCGTCGCTTGTCGAGATCGGCGCGCTGAAGGCGCATGCCACGACCGTTTATCGCGCCATCGCCGAGGAAGCCGTGCAGCTCCACGGCGGCATCGGTCTGACGATGGAGCATCACTGCCATTTGTTCCTCAAGCGCGCGACGCTGAACGCCGCGCTGGGGGGCGATGCCGATCGCCGGGAAGCGGCGGCGGGAAGAGAAAAGCTCGCACGGGCATTCGCCTGATCGCGGGACGAACGAGGAGAGCGGAATGAAGCGGGTAGCGGTGATCACTGGCCTGGCGGCGCTGGCCGCTGCCCTCCCGGCACAGGCGCCGGCGCAGCAAGCGGCTCCGGCCACGGCTGGCGCGGAAGATGCGATGTTCCGCGAACCCTATATCGACGTGGACGAATGGCGCGACGGGCCGGTGCGGCACCGCTACGTCCACGGCGGGTTCAGGGGAACCGAGGCCCGCTTCTCCTTCTACTTCCCCGAAAAGGCGCGCTATCGGGGCCGGTTCTTCCAGCATATCACCCCCGTGCCCGACAGCGAGAACCTCGCGCAGCAAATGCCTGCGGGCGAGGAGAACAAGATCGGCTTCGCGATCGATTCCGGCGCCTATTTCGTCGAGACCAATGGCGGCGGGCGCAACATGGTCGGCGCGCCGGGCAAGCCGAACGACTTCACCATCTCGGCCTATCGCGCCAATGCCGCCGCGGCGCGCTATTCACGGGTGGTCGCGCAGAAGATGTACGGCGGGAAGCGGCCCTATGGCTATGCGTTCGGCGGCAGCGGCGGCGGGTTCCGCACCGTGGGCGCGATCGAGAATACGCAGGGCGTGTGGGACGGCGTCGTCCCCTATGTGCTCGGATCGCCAATGGCCCCACCCAACATGTTCACGGTGCGGATGCGGGCGATGCGCATCCTCGACGCCAAGTTCCCGCAAATCCTCGACGCGGTCGAGCCGGGCGGCAGCGGCGATCCCTATGCCGGGCTGACACCGGAGGAGGCATCGGTGCTGCGCGAAGTGACAGCGATGGGTTTCCCCGCGCCGTCATGGTTCGGGTACAAGACGATGGGCATCCACGGCTTCGCCGCGCTCTATGGCGGGATGCTGATGGCCGACGCGGGCTATTTCACCGATTTCTGGACCAAGCCCGGCTATCTCGGCCACGACGACCCGAAGTCGTTCGAAGGCGCCCGGATGCAGCACAAGACGACGGTGGCGACGTCGATCACGCTGGGCGAGGCACAGCGAACGGGCCTGAACACCAGCGTGGTCAACGGCATCCGCTTCGGCGGCGTGGATACCGCGTTCGGCGCGCTGCAGGGCGCCGAGGCCGAGCGCGTGGTCGCCTATCGGCTGACGAATGCGCCGCCGGCGATGTTCTTCCTCGGCGGGGACCTGATTGTGATCGATGGCGAGGCCAAGGGAAAGCGGCTGACCGTCGCGCGGATCGCGGGCGATGTGGTGATCCTCGGCGTGGCGGAGGCCGATGTCGCGGCGAAGATCAAGGCCGGCGACACGGTACAGGTCGACAACAGCAACTTCCTCGCGGCGGAGACCTATCACTGGCATCAGGTGCCCGCGCCCGATGCCGGCTATCCGATGTGGGACCAGTTTCGTGGGAGCGACGGCAAGCCCCGCTATCCGCAGCGGGCGTTCCTGCTCGGCCCGCTGTTCACCGCGGCGACCACGGGCAAGCCGTTCGGCCAGCCGCCGATGACCGGCAAGTTCAGCGGCAAGATGATCCTGGTCGAATCGCTGTGGGATCGCGAAGCGATGCCGTGGCAGGCCGACTGGTATCGCCAGCGGGTCGAAGCCGCAGGCGGCGGCGCGAACTTCCGCGTGTGGATGACCGATCACGCGCTGCACGGCGACGATGCGGGTCAGGAAGATCCGACGCGCACCGTCAGCTATCTCGGCGTGCTGCATCAGGCGCTGCGCGACCTGTCGCTATGGGTCGAGAAGGGCGTCGCTCCGCCGGCCAGCACCAGCTACCGGATCGTCGACGGGCAAGTGATCGTGCCCGCGACCGGCAAGGCGCGGCACGGCATCCAGCCGGTGGCGAATGTGACTGCCAATGGCGGAATCCGTGCCGATGTTGCGGCCGGTCAGACGGTGAATTTCGCGGCCACGGTCGAGGTACCGGCGGGCACGGGCAAGCTGGTCTCGGCCGAATGGGATTTCGACGGCAGCGGCAAGTTCGCGGTGAAGTCGCGGATCGTGCCGGGAGACCGCGTGACGATCCGCACCACCTATCGCTTCACGAAGCCCGGCACCTATTTCCCCGCATTGCGGGTCGCGTCCCAACGGCAGGGCAATCGCATGACGCCCTATGCCCGCATCCAGAATCTCGGGCGGGTTCGGGTAGTGGTGAAGTAATCCCGTCTTCGTCACCCCGGCCTTGTGCCGGGGTCCACCAGGCGGCTGGGGGAGAAGCAAGAGCCTCTTGCCCAGCGCACGCTGCACAGTGGCCCCCGGCACAAGGCCGGGGTGACGGTCGGTATTTGAGACGAGGTTAACCCATCATGCCCTTCACCGTCTCGACGATCGCTTCGGGCGAAGTCACGAACGCATCCTCGAGCGGCTTCGAGAAGGGCACCGGCGAGTAAGGCCCGCCCAGACGCCGCACCGGCGCCTTCAATTGCCCGAACAATTCCTCGTTGATGGTCGCGGCGATTTCCGCACCGGGGCCGAAATTGCGGATCGCCTCATGGACGATCAGCGCACGGCCGGTCTTGGCGACCGACGCGAGCACGGCTTCGCGATCCCAGGGCGATATGGTGCGCAGATCGATGATCTCGGCCGAGATGCCGGCTTCGGCCAGCCCCGCCAGCGCCATCTGGCAACGCATCACCATCGTCGAATAGCTGATGATCGTGACGTCGCTGCCTTCCTGCACGACCTTGGCCTTGCCCAGCGGAATCGCACCCTGATCGGCGGGCACATCGCCCGGAATGAACAAAGTCCCGCCGGTCTCGACGAACAGCACCGGATCGGGATCGGCGATCGCGCCGAGCAGCAGGCCCTTATAGTCCGCCGGGTTCGACGGGCAGACGACCTTGATCCCCGCGGCATGAGCGAACCACCCCTCGAGATGATCGGCATGCTGGCCGGCGGTCTGCCAGCCCGCGCCGGTCAGGGTGCGGATCACCATCGGCACGCTGGTCTGCCCGCCGGACATGAAGCGCAGCTTGGCCGCATGGTTGAAGATCATGTCCATCGCGACGGTGGTGAAGTTCATCAGCATGATCTCCGCCACCGGCTTGTAGCCGTTGATCGCCGCGCCGATCGCCGCGCCGATGATCGCCTGTTCGGAGATCGGCGTGGTGCAGACGCGATCGGTACCGAACTTGCTGGAAAGCCCGCGCATCGTCCCGGTCACGCCGCCGCCTTCGCGATCGGCGATGTCCTCGCCGAGCACCAGCACCTTCGGATCGGCTTCCATCGCTTCGAACATCGCAGCGTTGATCGCCTGGATGGCGTTCATCTTGACCATCTCGCTCATGCCGGAATCTCCTCGGCAAAGACATCGCGGCGCAGTTCGTCGGCGCTCGGGAAGGGACTGTTCAGGCCGAATTCCTGCGCGTCGGCGATCTCGGCTTCGATATCGGACTGGAGCCGATCGAGCTGCGCTTCGGTCGCATGACCATCGGCGATCAGCTTCGCGCGGAACGCGGGCAGCGGATCCTTGGCCATCGCCGCCTCCTTCTCTTCCTTCGTCATGTAGAAATCGTCGTCGCCCAGCACGTGGCCGTGGAAGCGGAAGGTCTTGCATTCGAGCAGGGTCGGACCCTCCCCGTTCCGGGCGCGGGCGATCGCGCTATGGGCGGCGGCGAACATCGCTTCGGGGTCGTTACCGTCCACCGTATAGCCCGGCATCCCATAGCCCGCCGCACGCTTCGAAATCTGGTCGACCGAAGTCGCATTCTCGTACCGCGTATGCTCGGCGAAGCCGTTATTCTGGCACACGAAGATCACCGGCAGCTTCCACACCGACGCCAGGTTCAGGCTCTCGTGGAACGCGCCGATGTTCGACGCGCCGTCGCCGAAATAGGCGATCGCGACGCGCTTGCTGCCGTCGAGCTTCGCGGCCCAGGCAAGGCCGTTGGCGATCGGCATCGACGATCCGACCACGCCGGTGGTGACCATCACCCCGCTGGGCGGATGGGTCAGGTGCATCGGCCCGCCCTTGCCTTTGCAGGTGCCGTCGATCCGGCCGGCGATCTCGGCCCAGAGCGGGCGCAGCGGCATGTCCTTCGCGACCATATCGTGGATGCCGCGATAGATGGTGCAGATCTGGTCGTCGGGGTTGAGCAGCGACGAGATGGCCGACGGGATCACTTCCTGACCGCGCGCCGAATAATAGGGCATGGTCAGCCGCCCCAGCCGGACGGTCTTGCGGATCGCCTCGTCGTTGCGCTCGATCCGGATCATGCGGCGGTAGATATCTACCAGCTGCTCCCCGGTCGGCGCCGGCGCATTGCTCAGCTCTGCCATTGCATCCTCGAATTCGGTTTGTCGTTCCCGCGATTTTCGAGGGCGGGCGGGGTCAGGTCAATCGAACCCGCCCAATCGCGCCACGGCGATATTTTGCGGGATCTGGGGGTGTTTTGGTGACTTTCCGGGGCATTCGAATAGCAATCGCGGGATGACCGAGAACAAGCCCGTCGACGAAGCCGCGAACCGCGTGGTCGCGCTGGAAGCAGAGCTGGAAAGCGCGGGCGAAGCCAGCACCGCTGGCGACGATCTGAGCTTCATGCGCGCTGCGCTGCACGATTGGGTAGAGACGGTGGTGGGCGTGGTTTCCTCGCCCGGCGTGGGACGCGTGACGCTGATCCACGCGAACGGACACCAGTCGAAGATCGCATCGCCGGAATTGCCGTATCTGCTGTCGCGACCGGCGAAGTTCGAGGGTTAGTCCCCGAATACGCGAGCGCTGGCTGCGCCGATCGCGATAGCGCGCTTCCGGCGGTCCGCCGCCGACGTCAGCCCGAAGGCGGGTGCTTCGTCCTCAAGTCCCCAGTTGAGCACCGGGCCATGCGACAATCGTTCCAATCCCAGCGCCGCGACATCCTCAGGTCGGGCAATGCCGTCGGGAACCGGCAGGTCCTTTTCGCCGAGCAGGGCGCGGAGTGCGGGCGTGTCGGTCATGCCCATCACCAAAGTCAGCACATCGACGCCATGTTCGCGCAATTCGTCCCACAGTCCCTCCGCGAAGGTCAGAGTGAAGGCCTTGCTCGCCGAATAGGCGGCCATGAAGCGCGAGCCGCCATAGCATGCGCCCGAATTGACCAGCAGGATCCCGCCGCGCCCGCGATCCCGCATTGGGCGGGCGAAATGATGGACGCAGCCGAGCATCGTCAGGTCGTTGCGCCGGATCAAGTCGAGCCAGACGCCGATATCGCGATCGAGGAAGCGCGCGCCGTTGGGATCGGCCCCGGCATTGCTGATGAACAGCCCGACCTCGCGATCGCCTGTGGCTTCGGCGATCCGGTCGATCGCATCGGGTGCGGCGAGATCGATCGTGGCGTGCACGCAATCAATACCGAACTCTGCCCGGATCTCGTCGGCCAGCGCGGCCAGCGGCGCTTCCCGGCGGGCGACAAGGATCGAGGCGATACCTTTTGCAGCCAGCGCCCGAGCGAACGCGCGGCCAGTGCCTTCTGAGGCGCCGGTCACCACCGCCCATGAACCATAGCGCGCGGCGAACTCGGTCACACCTGGTTGCCCAGCCCTGCCGCGTGCTTCGCGGCGATGTAGCCGAAGGTCAGCGACGGGCCGATGCTGGCGCCTGCGCCGGGGTAGCTGGTGCCCATCACTGATGCGGTCGAGACGCCCGTCGCATAGAGGCCCACGATCGGATTGCCGTCGGCGTCCACCACCCGGCCCTGTGCGTCGGTGACCGCGCCGCCATAGGTGCTGACGTCGCCGGGGACGACGGGGACGGCGTAGAAGGGTCCCTTTTCGATCGTGCCGAGTGCGCGGTTGGGGCCGTGGTACGGGTCGCCGAGCCAAGCGTCGTACGCGGTCTCGCCGCGGTGGAAATCGGCATCCTCGCCCGCCGCGACGAAGCCGTTCCAGCGTGTGACCGTCGCCGCCAGCGCGGCGGGCTTGATGCCGATGAGTGCGGCCAGCGCCTCGATTGTATCGGCCTTGTGGAGATAGCCCTGCTCGATCCAGCCGGCGGGAATCTTCTTGTCGATCCATTTGTCGGCGACCTTGTACGTCGCGACATATTGCGCATCGAGGATCGCCCAGCTCGGCACCGCGGGGACGCTGGCGTTCCGCTTCAGCATCGTCTCGCAATAGAGCTCGTACGAGCCGCCTTCGTTCATGTAGCGCTCGCCCGACTGATCGACGAGGATCGCGTGCGGCTTGCCCGTCAGGCCCTGTCCCGGCGGGGTGACGTACATTTTCTCCCATCCAGGTGCGGGCGTGGTCTGATAGCCGACCATCTGGTCCATCTGCGCGAGCACGCCGCCGATCCGCTCCATCTCGACCAGCATCTCGCCGGTATCGCCTTCGGGCGTCTGCGACCATTCGGCGCGGGTGCCGGGCATGTAGCGATCGCGCATCGTCTGGTTCTGCGCGAAGCCGCCGGCATTGATCAGGACGCCGAGCCCCGCGCCGATACGGCGGGACTTGCCCTCATGCGACACGACGACGCCGGTGACCTTGCCATCCTCCAGGATCAATTCGGAAACCGGGCTGTCGGTGCGGAACTCGACGCCCGCCGCCAGCGATGCCTTGAGCATCCGCCCCTGCAATGCCGCGCCCGCAGTGACGTAATGCTGGCCCTTCAACCGCGTCCAGATGGTGCGCAGGATTACCCGCGTCTGCGCCTTTTTCAGCGCGGGATCGCGGCGGATATAGTTGAGCTTCATCGCGTCGTTCAGGCGCACCGGAAACTCCGCGAACCCCTTGCGCAGTTTCTTCGCCCACGCGCCCAGTTCCTTCTTGTCGAAAGGCGCGGCGGTGACCGTCCGGCTGGTTTTGCAGCCGCCGGGCAGCGCGTCATAATAATCGGGCCAGAAGTCCGAAGCGCGTTCCAGCGCGACGCCCCGGCCGACCAGGAAGTCGACCATGCGCGACGCCTGATCGACATAGGCCAGCCGCTTCTCGCGCGTTGAGCCCGGCGTGTCGCCGCCTTCCTTCTCCGCCAGCGCGTCGAGATAGGTGATCGCGGCTTCGGCGCTGTCCGGGTCGCCCGCTTCGCGCATGAAGCGATTGTTCGGCACCCAGATGACGCCGCCCGATTTGGCGGTGGTGCCGCCGAGGAACGGTTCTTTCTCGAGCACGAGGACCGACTTTCCCGCCGTGCGCATCACCAGCGCCGAGGCCATCGATCCCGCGCCGCTGCCGACGACGACCCAGTCGAAATGCTCGTCGAACCCGCCCATCGCCCGCTCAGCCGATCGTGCCGAGGACCGTGCCGACTTCATAGGTCTCGCCCGCCGGGGCGAGAATGCGCAGGATGCCGCTGGCCGGGGCTTCGACTTCGTTGGCCGACTTGTCGGCTTCGAGCAGGTAGAGCGGCTGGCCCTCGGTGACTTCCGATCCATCCTCGGCCAGCCATTCGGCGATCTCGCCTTCGGTCATCGAGAAGCCGATCTTGGGAAGCAGGATTTCGGTGGCCATGAGTCGATCCTTCGGGATGGCGATTGTACTTTCCACCGTGAGTATCGCGCCGCCGAAGCGGGACAATCCCCGCGCCCCGCATATCACCCGCGCGATGGCATCCCGGCTCAATACCCCCGCGTGTCGGTCCAGTCCTCGGTCTCGCCGGGCTTGTAGGTCTTGCCGGGGATGCGCCCCGACTTGGTCTTCAGATCGAAGCCGATCTGGTCCGCCCCGCCCTCGATCTGCACGCCGAACGCCGACAGCCCCCAGCTGGTCATGACATAATGGCCGACCGACATGACCAGATCCATCATCTGGCGCGTGTCGAAATAGCCGGAGAGCGTCGCCCAGGTCGCGTCGCTCAGATTGCCATCGGCGATCAGTTCGTCGACCGAACGAAGCACGGCGGCGTCCTGCTCGTTCCAGTCGCCGCCATCGGGAAAGTCGCGGATCGCGCCGATCTCCTCGAGGGTCAGCCCGGCGTTCAGGCCATAGCCGACATGGTTGTGCCATTCGTACGCCGACTTCACCCGCCACGCGACGCGCAGGATGATGAGTTCGAGGAAGCGCGTGCCGAGCGTGTTGCCCATCAGCAGATGCTTCGACCAGATATTGTAAGGCTGGGTCATCGCCGGGTGATTGGCGAGCACCATCATCACATTGGTCTTCGACCCTTCCTCCCACGCATTGGGCTCGCCCCAGAAGGCGAAGACTTCGCGCGCATCGTCCGTCCACTCGCTACGCGGCAGCGGGAGGATGCGGGGCTTGATGTCGCTCATTTGGAGGCTCCGTTGGCAGGTTCGAGCGCGGCGGCTTCGACAGCGCAATCGCGAACCGGTGGTTTGGCGCTGCGCGCCTCGACGCGGGCAGCAGCGAGATCGGCGGTGAAGGCAGGATCAGCGTGGAGCCGGGCGAGCGCGACCGTCGCGGTGACGCGGCCTTCCTCGACATCGCTCAGCCAGTGCGCGTTGCAGATGCGGCGGCTGTCGCCGAACGCCCTGCCCCGCGCGATGAGCAGGGCCGCGCGATCGGGCAGCAGCTCGGCAAGGATCATCGACCAGCCGAAACCGATCGCGCTGTGGCCCGAGGGATAGGAGCCGTCGCGACGGAGCATCGGTTCCCAATCGGGCGTACAGCTGGGCTGCTCGTTGACCATGAACGGACGCGGGCGCGCATAGGTGCGCTTCGCGACGCTGCCCGAAAGGCCGAAATCGGCGATGGTCCGGCGCAACAGGCGATCGAGCAACGGCGTGCTTGCCCGGCCGATATCGATGCCAGCCGCACAGGACAGCGCACCGGTCGCGCCGGGGCCGAACAGATCGGCATCCGACGTCGCCAGCGACCAGCGCGGCGTGCCCCGCAGCGCGAGCGCGGTGCGGGCGCCTTCGATATCCCGCGCCTCGGCCGGCGAGCCGGACGCAGGCGGCGGCGGAGTCAGGCCGAGCATGGCGGGGACCGGAGCGGGATCGAGATAGCCTTTCTCCATCCGCGGCGCGGGCGCGGCCTGCTGCGAGAGTGCCGGAACGGCTGCGGTCAGGGCTGCGGCAATCAGAAAAATACGGATCACGGGACCTCTCAATGAAATGCCGGAGCGGACGTGCCGCGATCGCCGTCCATCCGCGTTTCGGCATCGCCGAAATCGGCGCGGCAGGTGCGACCGGCCAGCCAGCTCAGCAATGTGCTCGGCACGCCGACGATCAGCGCCCAGCGCATGGCGACGCCCAGCGATTGCTCACCATAAACCGGGTTGAGCAGGTCGCTGAGCAAGCCGATCAGCACCGGCCCCGCGCCCATGCCGATCACGTAGATGGTGACCATCAGCAGCGCGACGGCGGTGGCGCGCGAATGGACCGGGGCGAGCGCGGTGACGGTCCACATCATCGGCGCGGCGGAGATGCCGCCGATCAGCATCTGCAGGCCGAACAGCGGGAACACATTGTCGGCCGGTCCGGTGAGGATGATATAGCCGAGGCCCGTGGCCAGCGCGCCACTGATCATCATCGTCCAGACGTACCAGCGCTTGTCCCACCGCCCGAGCAGGTCGCTCAGCGGCCCGCCGACCGTGTGGCCGATCACCGATCCGAGGAACAATGCGCCGCCCATCTGCAGGCCGGTGACGTGCGCGGGGATACCGTGGGTGCGCTCCATAAAGGCAGGCGCCCAGCCGATCATCCCGGCGGTCATCACCGTGTTGAGCGCGGCCGCGCCGATCAGCAGCGGCAAGGTGCGGATCGCGAGCAGTTCGCGCACCGCGTCGCGGAACGGGGTCGGCTTCACTTCACCCGAAAAGCCGTCGGCAAGGCCGGGACGCGGATCGCGCAGGGTGAACCAGACAATCGGCGCGAGGATCAGGCTGGGAATGCCGGCCAGCAGCATCGCGTTGCGCCAGCCGAATTCCTTCCCCGCCCAGCCGCCCAGCGCCGGGCCGATCAGCATTCCGAGCGACGCGCCGAGCAGGAAGATGGCCAACGCGGTGGCGCGCTGCTTCGGCGGGAAGATATCGGCGACCCACGCCTGGGACGGCGCAGTGAAGCTGCCTTCGCCAAGGCCGATGCCGGCGCGGCCGATCAGGAGAATCCAGAAATTCCTGGCAAGGCCGCAGATCATCACCGCGATGCCCCAGACGACCGCGGCGGCGGCGATGATCTTGCGCTTCGAATGACGGTCGGCAAGGCGCGCAACGGGGATGACCGCCAGCACATAGACCGCCGTGATCGCAAGGTCCTTGACCATGCCGAGCTGCGTGTCGCTGAGGCCCAGATCGCGGCGGATCGGCTCGACCAGCACCGACATCATATAGCGTTCGGCCATCACCGATGCCGATACGAGGATCATCACGAACAGGAACCACGACCGATAGGCCATGCCGGGCAGCTTCTCGCCCGGAGAACTGACTTGGGCGTCGCTCATGATCGTTCCTCTCCTCGCGCGGGGCTACATGGCCGCCGTGTCGATGGTCGGGCGTATCAGCATCTGCGAGACGTTCACACGCGGCGGGAGCGCGGCGATGAAAAGGATCGCCGAAGCGATGTCCTCGGGCTGCATCGCGCCGTCCTTTGCGACGTGCTGGCTCATTGCCGCGCGCATCGTGGGATCGCTGATCCCGCCCGCGACTTCGGTCGCCGTCGCGCCGGGTTCGACGATGCTGACGCGAATCCCCGCGCCGCCGACTTCCTGCCGCAGCCCTTCGGTCAGGCCGGTCAGCCCGAACTTGCTGGTCGAATAGGGACCGAATATCCCGGCGGCCCGCCGTCCGGCGGTGGACGAGATGTTGATGATGTCGCCCGATCCCTGTGCCTTCATCGGGCCGATCGCCGCCTTGCAGGTATAGAGCGTGCCGAGCAAATTGATGTCGATCACCCGGCGCCATTCGTCGAGCGGCAGGCTCTCGACACCGCCCGCCTGAATGACGCCCGCCGAATTGACGAGGATGTCGATGCGGCCCAGCCGGGCGATGGTCTCCTCGACGGCAGCGGTCGCATCGGCTTCGGACGAGACATCGCCGGGGATTGCGACTGCCCTGCCCCCGGCTGCGGCGATGCGCGCGACGAGGCCTTCGAGACGCTCGGCGCGGCGGGCCGACAGCGCGACGGCGGCGCCTGCTTCGGCCAGCGCGAGGGCAGCCGCTTCGCCGATTCCCGAGGATGCGCCGGTGACCAGCGCGACCTTGCCCGCCAATATGCCCGTCATGATCGCTCTCCTTTCGGGAAAGGTGTGACCCTGGCCGTGCGGGGTAAAGCCGGGCGGCATGAATAGCGCCGGAGCGATTGACGCCCGGCGTCTCCAGCCTGTTATGACCGGACAAAAGGCGGCTCGAAGCGCCGGCAGGGAGAAGGTGATGGCGTCGCCATATTGGGATGAGCTGCGGGTCCATTGGAGACCGTTGCTGGCGGCGACGCTGGGTCTTGGCGTGGGGATCGGGCTGAACGCCTATACTGCCGGACTGTTCGCGCCGAAGCTGATCGCCGAGTTCGGCTGGAGCCGGGCGCAGTTCGCGCTGATCGGCAGCTTCGCGCTGCTGATGATCGTGCTGCAGCCGATCACCGGACGGCTCACCGACCGGTTCGGGGTGCGGACCGTCGCGATGGCGGGCGTGCTGGCCAGCCCCATCCCCTATGCCGCGCTGTCGTTCCAGAGCGGCGATATCCGCCTCTTCTTCGCGATCACGCTGATGCAGGTCGTGATCGGCACGCTGACCACCACGCCGGTCTGGTCGCGCATCGTCGCCGAACGGTTCGACTTGGCCCGCGGCCTTGCCTTCTCGATCGTGATGACCGGGCCGCCTCTGGCCGGCGCATTGCTGGTGCCGGTGCTGGGCGCGGTGATCGAAGCGGAGGGATGGCGCGCGACATGCCTCGTGCTGGCGTTCGTGTCCCTGGTATTCGGATCGGTCGCGGTGGCGCTGACACCGAAGGGCCTGCCACATGCGAAAGTGACGGCGGAGCCGGTGGAGCTGGAGCCGGTCGCATTTCCGCCCGTGATCGACGGCCCCTCCCCCGTCGCCCCGACACAGGCGCTGCTGCGGATGCCCGCCTTCTGGGTGCTGATGGCGGCGATGGTGCTGGTCAATGTGCCCCAGAGCCTGTTCTCGCATCAGATCAAGCTGGTGCTGATCGACAGCGGCGCGAGCGCGCAGGCCGCGACCTGGCTGATCTCCGCCTTTGCAATCGGCGTGGTGGTGGGGCGGTTCGCTTGCGGCGTGACGCTGGACCGCTACCGGCCCTATCTGGTGGCGGCGGTGGCGCTGGGCGTCCCGGCGATCGGCATGGTGATGCTGGCCTCGCCCATCGATGCGACAGCGGTGCTGCTGCTTTCGGTCGTGGTGCTGGGGCTGGCACAGGGCGCGGAGGGAGACATCGCCGCGTATCTGGTGTCGCGACGGTTCGGGCTGGGGGTGTTCAGCCTCGTGCTCGGCTTTGTCGGCGCGGCGACCGCCGCGGGGCTCGCGATCGGATCGCTGCTGCTCAGCCTCACGCTGAAGTGGTGGGACAGCTACACGCCCTTCCTGCTGCTGTGCGCGGTACTGACGCTAATCGGAGCCGCGCTGTTCCTGACGCTCGGTCGCGATCCGGAGGCAGCGGCATGAGCCGGACTGCGGTGGTCACCGGCGCAAGCGCGGGGATCGGCAAGGCAGCGGCGAAGGCGCTGCTGGCGCAAGGCTGGCGCGTGATCGGCGTGGGCCGCGATGCCGCACGATGCGCGGCCACGGAAGCCGAACTGGGAGACGGTTTCGCGATGGTCCGCGCCGACCTGTCGCTGCTGGCCGAAGTCGCGCGGGCGGCCGACGAGATCGCAACGCTGGCGCCCCGGATCGACGCGCTGCTCAACAATGCCGGCGGCGTCTATGCCGATCGGATCGTGACGGCCGAAGGGCATGAAGCGACCTTCGCGGCGAACCATCTCGCGCCGTTCCTGCTGACCCGCAAGCTGATGCCGTATTTCGTCAAAGGCGCGCGGGTGATCGCAGTTTCCTCGACCGGGCACGAACATTGTCCCGCAATACGCTGGGACGATCTCGGCTTCGAGGACGGGTTCGTCGGCGGCGCGGCCTATTGTCATGCCAAGCTGGCGAATGTGCTGTTCGCACGCGAGCTGGCGGGGCAGTTCGGCGACCGGCTAGTGTCGCACGCGATGCATCCCGGCGTGGTGGACAGCAATTTCGCCAGCCACTGCGACGGCCCGATGCAGGCGTACATGGAGTCGATCCGCGATAAGGCGAACACGCCCGAGCAAGCCGCGGATACCCTGGTATGGCTGGCGAACGCCGACGAACCGGGGCGGAGCAATGGCCTCTATTTCCACCGCCGCGAAGCCATCGCCCCCTCCCCCGCCGCGCTTGACGACGATGCCGCCCGGCGGTTGTGGGACGTGAGCGAAAGGCTGACCGCCGACTATTAATCCTCCCCCTGGCAGGGGAGGATTCAAGAGAACCGCGCGATGATCTGCGGCAAGTCCGCCGTCGTGCGAATACCCGGCGCCGCCGCGCAGACCGCGTGGACCGCATTCACCGCCCGGTGCGCCGTCAGTCCCGGCGTGAACGCGGCATAATCCTCCGGCGCAACCGGGAAGCCGATATCCACTTCCAGCGGCGTGTCGCCCTCGGTGCGGATCTTCCAGCCCGAGGCACGCAGGTGCCAGTCGGCGTCGATATCGGTGGTGCAATACCAGTTGGCGCGGAAGCGGACGACTGCCCTGCCCTCACGCTGGCCGGTAACGGTGATGCGCATCGCGCCCACGGTTCCGGCTTCGATGACACCCGCCGCGATCTCTACCCGGTTGCGCGCCATCGCCAGTTCGCCCGCTGCATCGAACCCGTCGCAGGGCAAGCCGATCGCGTCGGCAAGCTGACCGAGCGACGCCGCGAAATCGGTCTTGATATGATCGGCCATGCGCTGATCCATCTCGCGGATCGGCGCGCCGAAGCCCATCATATGGAAGAGCAGCTCGGGCGAGTTGCGGCTCGACATGTCGGCATATTCGTCGATCGTGATCCCCTCATGCCGCCGCGCCAGCGACAGCAAGGGGAGCGCCAGCGCCTCGGTCGAGAAGCCCGGGCTGGACCCGGTGCTGTAGATCGAGGCCCCGCCCCGCGCGCAGGCCGCTTCGACCCGATCCCGCACTGCCGGGTCCATCGTCCGCGGATGATGGAAATCGCCGCGCGTGGTGACGATGTTCGCCCCCGCTTCCAGCAGCGCGCAAAGCTCGTCGAGGTCGGTGCCCTGCCGCATATAGAGGACGCAGTCGGGCCGGAGCGCGAGGATGTCGTCGAGCGATCCGGTCGCCGCGATGCCCGTGGCCGGCGCGCCGCACAGCTCTCCCGCGTCCCTGCCTCGCTTGGCGTCCGAGCTGACCCACAGCCCCGCCAGGTCCATCTGCGGATGCTCGATCACCGCACGAAGCGAGCGGGTGCCGATATTGCCGGTCGCCCACTGGACCACCCTCAAGCGCCTGCCCTCCATGCCCTCTCCCTTCGCTCTTATGGCGTGACGTAACCGATCGTATCCTGCTGCGGATCGGGCGAATCCGGCTTCCACCGCACCGATCCGAACGGCCGTTCGAGACGGCGGCGGACCTGCTTTTCCTCGCCCGCCAATATATAGGCGTCGGCGGTCAGCTGGATCTCGATATCGGCCTGGCTCAGCCGATCGCGCAGGCGCAGATAATCGCTCCAGGTCGGACAGTGATAGCGTTCGGTCCACAAGGTCGGATCGGCGATGTCGCGCGACAGCGACCAGTCGAACCCGCCATTGCGCAACCGCGCGCGCTGCACCTTGAGCATCGCGTCGTAAAAGCCCCGGGCATCGTCGGGATCGACGCGATAATCGACTTCGATCACGATCGGGCCGGAGCGCAGGGTGAGCGCCAGCGCCACTTCCGGCTCGCTGCCGATACCTACCGTCTCGACTCCGCCATGATTGGCCTCGGGCAGCGGGAGCAGCAGCGACAGGAGCGGCAGCAGCAGCAACGCCACGCCCGAAGCGAGGATCGCGGTATCGACCGACCAGACGCTCGCCGCCACGCCCCATGCCCAGGCGCCGATCGCGATCCCCCCGGTCAGCGCGGAGGTAAACAGCGACAGCGCCCGCGCGGTGACCCAGCGCGGTGCGGCGAGCTGGACCGAGATGTTGAACAGCGCGATCGTCAGAATGTTGCCCCCGCCCGCGACGAACAGCGCGAGGCAGGTCAGCACCAGCGAATGGCTGAACCCGACGACGAGCAGCGCCAGCCCCGAGACGATCGCGAGCAGCTTCGTCGCGCGCTCGGTGCCCAGCAGGTCGCGCACCCGGCCGACCATCAGCGCGCCCGTCACCGCGCCGACGCCGCCTGCGCCGAGCAGCAGGCCATAGGTGCTGGCGTCGCCATGCAGCAGGTCGCGCGCGACCAGCGGCGCAAGCGCGGTAGTCGTCGCGCCCACCGCGCCGAACAGGAAGGCGCGGATGAACACGGTGCGGATCGGGTCCGAATGGATCGCATAGCGCGCGCCGGAAACGATCGCGCGGTCGATCCGCTCGGGCGGCAGGCGCGAGGGGGTATGCCGCCGCCGCCAGAGGAAAAAGGCCAGCAGCAGCGGCAGATAGCAGACAGCATTGGTCGCGAACGCCGCCGTCGCGCCGGCCGCCAGCACGATCAGGCCGCCCAGCGCCGGCCCGACGCTGCGCGCGACATTGTAGCTGATGCTGCCCATCGCGATCGCGGCGGGCAGCTGGTGCGTATCGACCTGCTCGGGGATCGAGGCCTGCCAGGCGGGCGTGTAGAGCGCGACGCCGGTGCCGATCAGGAAGCAGAAGACCAGCAGGATCGCGGGCGAAGTATATCCGGCGCGCGCGAGCAGCGTCAGCGTCACCGCACAGGCAATCGAAACGAACAGGCCGGTTATCGCGATCCTGCGGCGGTCGAACATGTCGGCCAGCGCGCCGGCGGGCACCGCGACCAGCATCAGCGGCAGCATCAGCGCGGTCTGCACCAGCGCGACCATGCCCGGATCGGGGGTCAGCCGCGTCATCTCCCACGCCGCCGCGACGCCCAGGATCAGCTGGCCGAAATTGGCGACAACGCTGGCCGACCAGATGCGGCGGAACACCGGCACGCGCAGCGGCTCGAACGCGCCGACGCGCTTCGCCCCTGCCTCTCCTGCTGCTCCCGTCATCGGGCTGCTCCCTCGCTCCGCACGATCCTATGCCGCAACGCGCGAGCGAGGGAACCGCATGCATCGCGGGCCGCGAACCGATGATCTGGGTCAAAAGGCTTGTGAATCATTCGCTTACCTGCAGGATCGGGGATTTCGGCGCGGCGCGGACGGGCGATTGATCGCCCGCGCGATTGCCGCCTCTGTGGCATGACGGGCGTGCATGCGATAGCGTCGCCCGAACGCATTTTGACGAGAGTCCGACATGGCCGAAGCCTATATCCTCGACGCCGTCCGTACACCCCGCAGCATCGGCAAGCTGGGCAAGGGCGCATTGTCCACGATGCACCCGCAGCATGTCGCGGCGACGGTGCTGAAGGCGATCAAGGACCGCAACGACCTCGACACCGCACAGGTGGACGACATCATCTGGGGCACCAGCGCGCAGATGGGATTGCAGGGCGGCGACCTCGGCCGGATGGCGGCGCTCGACGCGGGCTATGACGTGAAGGCGTCGGGCGTGACGCTCGACCGCTTCTGCGGCAGCGGCATCACCGCGACGAACCTCGCCGCCGGACAGATCATGTCGGGCATGGAGGATCTGGTGATCGCAGGCGGCACCGAGATGATGTCGCACGTCACCGCCTATGGCATGAGCCTGCGCGAAGCCGGAGTAAAATCGGCGGGCGGGATCGGCACCGGCAACCTCCGGCTGCAGGAAAAGCATCCCCAGACCAATCAGGGCGTCGCCGCCGATGCGATTGCCGCGATCGAGGGCATCACCCGCGAGGAACTCGACGCTTTCGGGCTGGAGAGCCAGCGCCGCGCGGGCGTAGCGATGCGCGAAGGGCGGTTCGACAAATCGACCGTGCCGGTGCTGGCCGACGACGGCAGCGTGATCCTCGATCATGAGGAATATCCGCGGCCCGACACGACCCTTGAGCAGCTTTCGCAACTCAAGCCCGCCTTCGGCATGTTCGCGGACATGCCCTCGCGGCAGGACGGGCCGACCTTCGGCGAGCTGGTGAAGCAGCGCTATCCCGATGTGGACATCGTGCCGCTGCACCATGCGGGCACTTCGTCAGGCGTGGTCGATGGCGCGGCGGCGATCCTGCTCGCATCCGAGGATTACATAAAGCGCACCGGCGCGAAGCCGCGTGCTCGCGTCGTGGCGATGGCCAATATCGGCGACGATCCCACGCTGATGCTCAACGCACCCGTTCCGGCGGCGAGGAAGGTGCTGGCGAAAGCCGGGCTGAGCATCGGCGACATCGATGTGTGGGAAGTCAACGAAGCCTTTGCCGTGGTGGTCGAGAAGTTCATCCGCGACCTCGGCATCGATCGCGCGAAGATCAACATCAACGGCGGATCGATCGCGCTGGGCCATCCGATCGGCGCGACCGGGGCGGTGCTGATCGGCACCGCGCTCGACGAACTGGAGCGGTCCGGCGGCCGCTATGCGCTGATCACGATGTGCGCGGCAGGCGGCATGGCTCCGGCGATCATCATCGAACGGGTACAGGCGCTTCCCTGATGGGACATGGCTTCGACGAACCGACGAGCATCAAGCGCAACATCTCGACCAAGATGACGGTGATGGCGCGCCAGCTGCGCAAGCAGTTCGACAATGACCTGGAGAGTTTCGGAGTCACCCGCTCGCAATGGACCGCGATCGCGGTGGTCGCACGGCGACCGGGCGCGACGCAGCGGATCATCGCCGAAACGCTCGACATGTCCGAAGCGGCGGCGGGGCGACTGATCGACAAATTGTGCGCCGAAGGCCTGCTCGAGCGGCAGGCCAAGGCCGATGACAAGCGGGCCTGGTGCGTGTCGCTCACCCCGGCGGCGCGGCCTATCCTCGACAAGGTCGGCAAGGTCGCGGCGCGGCTGGAGGAACATACGTTTCGCGGCTTCGAGGAAGCCGAGTTGAACCAGCTGAGCGAATTGCTCGACCGGCTCTACGCGAACATCAATTGCGGATCGGAAGAGGCGGAGCCGCAAAAGAAAAGAGCGTGACCCGAACCAGCCGGGCCACGCTCAGGTCTTCGCGCGGAGGAGCGCGTGAGATCAGCGGGTCGAAGCGATCTGTGCGCGGGTCAGGCTGGTCACGATCTTGCCGCCGTCGACGCTGAGAGTCGACGCGGGAACGGTCACGAGCTTGCCCGAAAGCATCACCTGCGCCGAGCCGTCCGGCGAGACGCGATAGACGGCGGCGACGCGCTTGCCCTCGGCGTCGAACAGCATCTTGCCCGCGGTCGCGACCGGGGCGTTCTGGGCCACGGCGACGGTCGGAACGGCTGCGGCGACGGCAAGGGCGAGCAGGGCGAAAGTCTTCTTCACGGGAGAACTCCTAATAGCTGATGGATCGCATCCATCAGGCATCCTCTTAATTGCTAACCTAGTTTAGGGATTACTGACGGAGAGTCAAGTGAGGGTGTGTCATTTTTATTCTCGGCCGGGCGCGAACCACGGAAATTGACGCGGGAAGCCACGGAGCTAAGCATCGCCCGATGGCCAAAGCTGATCGTCTCGAACGCCTCGATGCGCACCGTGTGGAACTTGAGGCGGAATATGCCGCCGCGCTGATCGCCGCCCTGCGCGCGACGGCGTCGGGCAAATGGGGCCTGTTCGACCATGTTGGCGACCGCACGATGCGCGCCGCGATTGCGCCGGTCATCGACAATCTCAGCGAGCTCGGCGAAGCGATCGACAAGGCGCGGGCGCAACTCGGGCTGGAGCCGTTCGAGCTACAACAGCAATTCCTCGCCTCGCGGGGCAAGCCGGGTCCGCAGGCGGTCGGCGAGCCAAAACAGGCCCGGGCCTGGCTCGATCGCCTCGCCGCTGACGGTCACGCCCCTCTCCCATAGGGAGAAGAAAAGGGAAGCCCGCCTCTCAGCGCGGCGGCATCCGGATCGCGCCGTCGATGCGGTAGGTCTGGCCGTTCATATAGCTGTTGCGGACCAGCTCCATCACCAGGCTGGCGAACTCGTCGGGATTGCCCAGCCGCTTGGGGAACGGGACTGAGGCGTTCAACGCGTCCCACATCGCCGGGTTGATCTCCTTGAAACGCATCATCGGCGGCGTGGCGAAGATGCCCGGCATGATCGAATTCACCCGGATGCCAAGGTCCATCAGATCGCGCGCCATCGGCAGGACGAGGCCGTTCACGCCTGCTTTCAGCGAGCCATAGGCGACCTGCCCGATCTGGCCGTCCTGCGCCGCCGCGCTGGAGGTCAGGACGATCGTGCCGCGACCGCCATCCTCGTCCGGCTCCAGCCCGGCCATCCCCAGTGCCGAGATCGACGCCATGCGATAGGAAGCGATCAGGATGCCCTGTGCCGAGATCGCATAATCCTCGGTCGACAGGCGCTTGAAGCCGCCGGTCTCCTTGTCCTTGCTCACCGTCTTGCCGCCCTTGGCGAACATCGCGCAATGGACCAGCACCTGCTCCTGTCCATTGGCGGCGCGGGCGGCGTCGAACCCGGCCAGCGCGCTTTCCTCGGACATGATGTCGACCTTGACGAAGGTCGCCCCCTGTTCCTCCGCGACCCGCCTGCCCAGTTCTTCGTTCAGATCGAAGATCGCAACCTTCGCGCCCGCCGCGCGCAGTGCGCGGACGGTGGCGAAGCCGAGGCCGGAAGCCCCGCCAGTGACGATGGCGGACAGTGACGAGTCGATCTTCATGCTGGCTGTGCCTCTCCTGTTCGGTCCCGCTATCGGCCGGAATCCGCCGCCGCTCAACGCGTCGGCTAAGCGATATTACGGATATCGCGGCGGCGTTTGCACCCCTCTCTCATCGTACCGGCGATAGCATTGGGGCGACACGCGTTTCCGGGTTTCCGGCGTTCGTACCTGCTCCTAGGCTTTGCCCCAATTGAAGGCGCCGCGTGGCGCCAGGGGCTATGGTTGCTTTATGACGCAGGTAATGCAGGGCGTGCGCGTCCTCGAAGTTGCTCAGTTCACCTATGTGCCGGCGGCGGGCGCGATCCTGGCCGACTGGGGCGCGGACGTGATCAAGGTCGAGCACCCGGTGCGCGGCGATACGCAGCGCGGCTTCCTCAACATGGGCGGGGTGAAGCTGGATCCGCTGCGCCATACCCTGTTCGAGCATCCCAATCGCGGCAAGCGCAGCATCGGCATCGATCTGTCGACGCCCGAGGGACAGGAAGTCCTCTACGAGCTCGCGAAGAGCTGCGACGTGTTCCTGACCAACTACCTCCCCCAGCATCGCCAGAAGAACAAGTTCGATATCGAGCATATCCGCGCGGCGAACCCGAACATCATCTACGCCCGCGGCAGTGCGCTGGGGAACAAGGGACCGGAGCGCGAAGTCGGCGGGTTCGACGGCACCTGTTTCTGGTCGCGCAGCGGCGTGGCCTGGTCGATGACCCCGGCCGAACTGCCCGGGCCGATCACGCAGGGCATCCCGGCGTTCGGGGACTCGATCGGCGGCATGTTCATCGCCGGCGGCATCTCCGCTGCGTTGCTCCACCGCGAGAAGACCGGCGAAGCGGTAGAGCTCGACGGATCGCTGCTGAGCGCGGGATGGTGGGCATCGGGCGCGCTGGTGTCACAGGTGATGGAGACCGGCCAGCTGACCCGCAATTCGATGCCGACCTCGGGCGGATCGCTGCGCAACCCCTTCATGGGCAATTTCACCACCTCGGACGGCGGTACGATCAACCTGTGCATGGTCAGCCCGACCGGCCTGATCGAGGACACGTTCGAGATGGTCGGCGTACCCGAAGCCGCGAAAGATCCGCGCTTCGCCGACGTCCCCTCGCTGATCGAGAACGCCGGCGCGGCGAGCGACATCCTGGTCAAGGCCTTCGCCCAGAAGCCCTTCGCCTATTGGCGCGAGCATCTGAAGGCGATGAAGGGGCAATGGGCGCCGATCCAGAGCTTCGAGGATCTGCTGACCGACGAACAGGCGCTGGCCAACGACATGATCGTCGAAGTGGAAGGCGCCGATGGCGGCGCGCCGCTGCGGCTGGTGCGCGGGCCGATCCAGTTCAACGGCGAGCCGCTGGCAGCGACCCGCTCGCCCCAGGCTTCGGAACATACCGAGCTGGTGCTGATGGAACTGGGCATCGAATGGGATCGGATCGAAGCGCTGAAATCGAGCGGCGCGATCGCCTGAGCGACACGAGGATTTGCGAGATGAAACCCGGAACCAAACTCAAGAGCGCAGTCTGCGACACCGAAGCGATGGTGATCCGCGCGGGCGCGGGCACGATCGAATGCGGCGGCGCGCCGATGGCCGAAGCGAAGCCGGAAACGGTCGGTGCGATCGATCCGGCGCACGCCAACGGCACGCTGATGGGCAAGCGTTATGTCGACGCGGCGGGCACGTTCGAATTGCTCTGCGTGAAGCCGGGCAAAGGCTCGATGTCGGTCGACGGCGTGGCGCTGATCATCAAGGAAGCCAAGCCGCTGCCGGCTTCGGACTGACCGCAAGACGATGAATATCGCGCTGTTCCTCGAAATGGCGGCGGAGGCCGCGCCGGACCGCGTCGGCATCGTGTGCGACGGACGGCGCTGGAGCTATGCCGAGCTGCTGGCCGGCGCGCGGGGCGCCGCGACGCTGATCCGCGAAAGCGGCTGCGCGCATGTCGCGCTGCTCGACGAAAGCAGCGAAGCGGCAGCGATGGCGCTGTTCGGCGCGGCGATCGCGGGCGTACCTTATGTGCCGCTCAACTACCGGCTGGCCGATACCGATCTGGCCGCGTTGCTGGAACGCGTGACGCCCGCGCTGATCGTGGGCGAGGCCGGGCGGGTGAAGCGGCTCTGCCCGTCTGATGCCAATCGGGTGATGTCGCGCGGCGAATTGGTCGAGGCGGCGCTGGCGGCGGAACCGGCGAGCGAAGCCGATGACGGCGAAGGCATCGCGATCCAGCTCTTCACCAGCGGCACCACCGCCGCGCCCAAGGCCGCGATCCTGCGCCATGCCAATCTGGTGTCCTACATTCTCGGCACGATCGAATTCGGTTCGGCGGACGAAGCCGACGCCGCACTGGTCAGCGTGCCGCCCTATCACATCGCGGGCATCGCGGCGTTGCTCAGCTCGATCTATGCCCAACGCCGCATCCTGCTGCTCCCCGCCTTCGATCCCGCCGCCTGGCTGGCGCTGGCAGCCGCGGAAGGCGCGAGCAATGCGTTCGTCGTGCCGACCATGCTCTCGCGCATCGTCGAGGCTATGGGCGAGGATGCCGCCCTGCCCCGCCTGAAATCGATCGCCTATGGCGGCGGCAAGATGCCGCTGGAACTGATCCGCCTGGCGCTGGAGCGCTTTCCCGCAACCGGCTTCACCAACGCCTATGGCCTCACCGAAACGAGCTCGACGGTCGCCCTGCTCGGTCCCGACGAGCATCGCGCGGCACATGGCTCAAGCGATCCCCGGGTGCAGGCGCGGCTGGCCTCGGTCGGCAAGCCGCTGCCCACGGTCGAGCTGGAAATCCGCGACGAGGACGGCAAGGCCCTGCCCCCCGGCGAGCGCGGCGAAATCTATGTGCGCGGCGATCAGGTCTCGGGCGAATATAAGGAACGCAGCGCGCTCGACGCGGACGGCTGGTTCGCCACCCGCGACGCGGGCTGGATCGACGAGGACGGCTATCTGTTCCTCTCCGGCCGCGCCGACGACGTGATCGTGCGCGGCGGCGAGAATATCTCGCCCGGCGAGATCGAGGATGTGCTGCTGACCCATCCGGCGGTGGCCGATGCGGCGGCGGTGGCGATCCCATCGCTCGAATGGGGCGAGGCGGTCGGCGTGGCGCTGATGGTGCGCGATACGCATGACCTGCCCGCCACCGATGCGCTCCGCACGCTGGTGCGCGACCGGCTGCGCTCGTCGCGCGTGCCGGAGAAGATCCTGTTCGTCGAAGCGCTGCCCTATAACGAGATGGGCAAGCTGTTGCGGCGCGAGGTCAAGAAGCTGTTCGCGGGCTGATCCGCGATGGCCAGCCTGCAACAGCGCAGCATCGAAGCACTGGCCCGAGATCCGGCGTTGCCCGCGATCGAATTCGAGCAACGCTGGTTCGACTGGGGCGATGTCCGTCGCGTCGCGAGCGGCGTGCAGGCGGCGCTGACGGCAAGCGGCGTGGGTCCGCGCGCGCCCGTGGCATTCGTGCCCCGCAATCGGCCGGAATCGATCGCCGCGCTGCTGGCGCTGACCGCGCAGGGGCGGACGATCCGCATGGTCTATGCCTTTCAGTCCCCCGCCGGGATCGCCGCGAGCATCGCGCGATGCGAGCCCGGCGCGGTGATCGCCCATGCCGAAGACTTCACGCCCGAAGTAAGGGCGATTCTGGCGCGCGAAGGGATCGCGGCAGTGGCGCTGGATGCGATGGACGCGACGCTGCTGGCCGGAGCCGGCGCGGCGGGTGGCCGCATCGGTCCCGACGAGCCCCGGATCGAGATCCTCACCAGCGGCACGACCGGCCCGCCCAAGCAATTCCCGATCAGCTACCGGCTGCTGGAACAGCATTTCCTCTCCACCGCGCTGACCGCGCGGCAGGGCGACGCGCCGGAGACGCTGCCGCCGTTCCTGCTGTTCTTCCCGCTGGGGAACATCACCGGCATCTATTCGACACTGCCCATGCTGATCCGGGGGCAACGGGTGGCGCTGCTCGAACGCTTCTCGATCGCGGCATGGCATGACCATGTGCTGCGCTGGCGACCGGCGCATTCGGGGCTGCCGCCGTCGTGCGTGCAACAAGTGCTGGATGCGGAGATCCCGCGCGAGGACCTGGCGTCGATCCGCTATCTCGGCACCGGTGCTGCGGCGCTCGATCCCGCGGTACAGCGGGCGTTCGAGGCGCGCTATGACATTCCGATCCTGCTGTCCTATGGCGCCACCGAGTTCGCAGGTCCGGTCGCAGCGATGACGCCCGAGCTCCATGCCGAATGGGGTGAAGCCAAGCTGGGATCGGTCGGCCGCGCGATGCCCGGCGCGCAACTGCGCGTGGTCGATCCGGACAGCGGTGCGGAACTGCCACCGGGCAGCGAAGGACTGCTCGAAGTCGTCTCCCCCCGGATTGGACCGGACTGGATCCGCACTTCGGACATCGCACTGATCGATGCCGACGGCTTCCTGTTCCATCGCGGCCGGGCCGACGGCGCGATCGTGCGCGGCGGTTTCAAAATCCTGCCCGAGACGATCGAACGGGCGCTGGCGCTGCATCCCGCCGTGGCCGAAGTATCAGTGGTCGGCGTGCCCGACCGGCGGCTCGGCGAAGTGCCTGCTGCCGCGATTCGACTCAGGCCCGGCGCGCCCGAACCGAGTGTGGAATCGCTGGAGAATCACGTCCGGAATCACGTCCTCGCAACGCATGTTCCGGTGCTCTGGCGGTTCTGCGATGCCCTTCCCCGTACCCCTTCGCTCAAGCTCGATCGCATGGCGGTGCGCGAGTTTTTCCAATCGGATCAATGACAAGGAACGTTGCTGCAACGCAAAAACGAGAGCCTCTCATTTTTATTTGACAAGCCAGCCCGGTTTAGTGAACAACTATGTTGATAAATAAGCATAGGAGAGGGCCGTGGCTGCCATCGAGTCGAACAAGGCGCGCATCGCAAAGCGCGTGATCGAGGTGCTTGAGTTTTTCGACGACGAGCATCCGCAGGCGACGGTGATGGACATCGTCCGCCGCTTCGATCGCCCGCAGTCGAGCACTTCGGAACTGCTTTCGAACCTGGTCGGCCTCGGCCTGCTCTACAAGGATCGTCAGACCCGTTCCTATTCGCTGACGCCCCGCGCGGCGATGCTGGGCGGCGCGGTACAGCCGCGCATGGTGCGCGACGGCCGCCTCGTCGGGCTGATCGACCGGCTCTCGGCACAGACCGGTTTGGGCGTGGCCGTGTTCAGCATGGTCGGGCTCAAGGCGCAGGTGTGCAGCTGGCGCACCGGCACCCGCAAGCTTCGCACGGCCAATGCGATGGGTCTTGCCGGCGGGCAGCAGGAGCATCTGTCGGACTCCGCTGCGGGCTGGCTCCTCCTCTCGACGGTTCAGCAGCCGCAGCGTGACGGGATGCTTCGCCGCCTGAACGCTGAAGCCGCGCCGGAACGCCGCTTCGCCTTCGCCGACATGGTGACCCGCGTGCAGCAGTGCCGCGACACGGGCAACGCGACGGGAATCGCCGGCTTCGGATCGATTGCCGATGTCACCGCCGTCCTCCTTCCCGGCCTGCCGGAGAACCAGCCGCTCGCGGTCGGCTTCGTCTATGAGCCTTCGGACCAGATCGATGCCGCCGCCCTGCTGCGCACCTTGCAGGATGCAGTCGCACGGTCGGTCAGCGAGGAAGCACCGGCTTCGGCGGGCGTGCAGTCGCTGTTCAACGCAGCCTGATCTCGAAGCTGGAATCTAGACATGGCTGATACGAAAGAACTCGCGAGCGACGCGCGCAAATACTGGTCGGCCGAGGGATATACCCCCGGCGGCGTGCTGCGCGAAGTGGACTATGCTTCGCAATCGGGCGGGCTTGATCCCTCGCTGGCGGGCATCAAGATCGTCGATACCGACACTCATTTCACCGAAGCGCCCGATCTGTTCACGTCGCGCGCGCCGGCGGCGCTGAAGCACAAGATGCCCTATGTGAAGCTCGACGCCGATGGCGTGGAGCGCTGGTATGTCGGCGACCGCAATTTCGGGTCGATGGGCGGCAACGTCATCCGTAACGACAACAACAAGCTGCTCGGCCGCCTCGCCTTCCCCAAGCTGGAACAGGCGCATCCGGGCGGGCATCTGGTCAAGCCGCGGCTTCAGGCGATGGACGATATGGGCGTCCATGCGCAGATCTGCTTCCAGAATTCGGGCGTGACGCAGGCGGGTTCGCTGATGTCGCTGGGCGATCCCGAAGTCGCGCTTGCGGTGATCCAGATCTATAACGACGCCTCGGTCGAATATCAGGAAACGTCGGGCCAGCGCATCTTCAACATGGCGCATCTTCCCTATTGGGACGAAGCCGCGATGAACAAGGAAGCGCGGCGCTGCATCGACATGGGGCTGAAGGGCTTCGTGCTGCCCGACACGCCCGAGCGCGTCGGCGTGCCGTCGTTCAATCACGACTACTGGACGCCGTTCCTCGAGATGTGCGACGCCACCGGCACGCCGCTCAATTTCCACCTCAACGCCGCGATCGACCCCAACACGCTGACCTGGGAAGGCTTTGCCTTCGAACAGACGCTGTCGGTGGTCGCGACGATGTTCTCGATCGGCAATGCCGCAACGTTGGGCAACTGGATCGTCTCGGGCCGGCTCGACCGGCATCCGGGGCTCAAGATCGGCCTGATCGAAAGCGGCATGGGCTGGGTGCCCTTCGCGCTCGAAGCGCTGGAGCATCAGTTCAACGAAATGCTGCCGAACAAGGCCAACGGACGCCTGCACAAGCGCCCGTGGGAGTATTTCCGCGATCACTTCTGGGTAACCTACTGGTTCGAAAAGGTCGGCCCCAAGCTGCTGCTGGAGACGATCGGCACCGACAAGGTAATGTTCGAAACCGATTTCCCGCACCCGACTTCGCTCTATCCGGGCGTGCAGGAGCATATCGTCGCGACGCTGGGCGACTATGATTACGGCGTGAAGAAGCAGGTGCTCGAGACCAACGCTTCGAAGCTCTACAATCTGCCTTTCTGAGCGGTGTCAGCCGCGAGGATCGAGGGCCGCCCGTGGGGAGACGGGCGGCCCTTTTTCGTTTGTGGATTCCCTGCAATCGGGTGTGGGTCAGTCCCGCACCAGCAGCAGTGCCGCCGCCATCGGGCCGCCGCCTGAAGTCGCCACCGCGACCTTCGGATCGCCCGCGATCTGCCGCGCGCCGCCCTGCCCGCGCAGCTGGACCACCGCTTCATAGGCAAAGCCGAAGCCGTGCAGGCGGCCCCAGCCGAGTTGCCCGCCGCCGGTGTTCATCGGCAGCTCGCCATCGCGGGCGATGCGGGTGCCGCCTTCGAGGAACCGGCCGCCCTCGCCGACTTCGCAGAAGCCCAGCCCCTCGAGCCAGGTGATCGGCTGGAACGCGAAGCCGTCGTACAGCTGGACGGTATCGACATCCTTCACCGTGTAATCGGTGTTGCGCCACAGGTCGCGTCCGGTCGGATAGGCGCCGGCCCATTCGGCCTGATCCCAGCTATAGCGCTCGACCGATCCCGCACTGGCGGCGATGCGGATCGGGGTGGCCGTCACTTCGTCGAGCGCGTCGCCGGCGGATACGATCACCACCGTCGAGGCATCGGTGAAACGGTCGCAGTCATAGAGACAGAAGGGCGTCGAGATCATCCGCGCGGACATATACTCGTCCATCGTCAGCGGCTTCTTGACCAGCGCGCGCGGATTGAGCGCAGCGTTGGCGTGATCGTTGAGCGCGACCTGCGCGAGCTGCTCGCGAGTCAGGCCGTAGCGCTTCATGTGCCGCGTCGCATATTGCGCGGTCCAGTTGGCTGCGGAGAAGGCGCCGAAGGGCGACACCCATTGCGAATTGCCGGTCACGTCCTTGCGCCGTTCGAGCGGCGGATATTCCTCGGGCCGGGCAAGCGCGGCGGCTTCATACACGGTGCGGAAGCACAGGACGTGGCGGGCAAGTCCGGCCTTCACCGCATAGGCGGCTTCGGCGATCGCGCCGAGCTGGGCGGTCGCTTCGGCCGCGCCGATATGCCAGCGTGTCTTCAGCCCAAGCGTCTCGATCAGATCGTCCGAGCTGACCGGGGAGAAGCCGAGAAAGCTCTGCATCTTGCCGGGATAGGTCGCGACGCCGTCGATCTGCCCCAGCGTCAGCCCGGCATCCGCGATTGCCTCTTTCACGGCATCGACGGTGAGCGCGAGCGCCGATCGGGTCAGCCGCACGCCGACCTCCGACATGCCGATGCCGGTGATATAGGCTTCGGTCATGCGGTCTTCTCGAATAGCGGAAACCAGATGCCGTCCTGTTCCTCGAACACCACGCGGACGGGGTCGTCGATGTCGACCGAGTCGACCGGGCAATTGACGATATTGGTAGTGAGATACACGCCCGGCGCGTCGTCGAGCTTCACTCGCGCGATGACGAAGGGCACGTCCATGTCCCTCGCCCAGGGCTGGTGGTTGACGGTGTAGGTATCGACCACGCCCGTTCCCGCCACCGCATGGGGTGCGACATTTTCAGACAGGCAGTTGCGGCAGATCTCGCGTGGGGGATGGATGAAGGTTTCACAGTCGCCGCAGCGGGCGATGTACAGCTTCCCCCCCTCGCCCCCCGTCCAGAAGGCGCGGTTATCCCGGTCGAGACGGGGCCGCGAGCGTTGCCACGCCAAGGGTCAGGCGTCCCAGAGCAGGTGCATCCGCTCGATCCCGATCACATGGCCGCCGTGGAAGATCGGCGGATTGGCGGGATCGAGGCGGAAGGCGGGAAGGCGTGCAAGCATTTCCTCGTACAGCACCTGAAGCTCGACGCGGGCGAGGTGCGAGCCCAGGCAGCGATGCGGGCCGACGCCGAACGCGATATGCACATTGTTCTCGCGACCCAGCTCATATTTGTCGGGCTGCGGGAATTCGCGCGCGTCGAGATCGGCGGCAGGCAGGAACAGCTTCACGATGTCCCCAGGCTTCATCGTCGCACCGTGGATCTCGGCTTCCTGCTTGATGATCCGCACCGGCACGGTGAAGGTGTAGCGGCGCAGCATTTCCTCGGCCGCTTCGTTGATCAGCTTGGGTTCGGCGCGCAGCTTGGCCTGCAATTCCTGATCGAGCGCGAGGCCGCGCATCGCGAGGCCCATCCCGTTCATCACCGTATCCAGCCCGGCGATGAACAGCAGGACGCCGTAATTCTCCATGTCGGCGAGCGTGGTCGGCTGGCCGTCGATCTCGAGCGCCCACAGCATCGAGATGATGTCGTCCTGCGGATTCGCCTTCCGCTCGAGCAGCGTGTCGCGCATCGCGGCGGCGATCCGCTGGAGCCGCTTCATCGAACCCACGCGGTCGCCGTCGATCGCCTTCATATGCTCGCTGACGATCTCGCGATATTCGGCCTGCCGGTCGAGCGGCAGGCCCAGCATCTTGAGGAACACCTGCACCGGCAGCGGCTCGGCGATCGCGCTCATGAACTCGCACCCGCCATCGGCCTTCACGCCATCGATCAGCGCGCCGGCAAGCTCGCGGATGCTCTCGCGCAGATTGGCGATGGTCTTGGGCGAGAACACCTTCTGCAACGGCTGGCGATATTTGGTGTGCTCGGGCGGATCGAGCGTGATCGGCACCGGCGTCGGAATATGCGGCGCGCCCGGCGGCAGCGCGGCGAGCATCGCCTTCATCTGCGCCGGCGGCATGAACTCGCTGGAGAAAACCTCGGTGTTGCGCGAGGCTTCATAGTTCGCGGCATGGCTCAGTACGATCCAGCCGCCGCCGTTGCGCGGGGTCCAGAACACCGGCGGCGCGGTCTTGAGCAGATCGAGCAGGCGAGCGTGCGGATCGGCCAGCAGCCCGGGGTCGGCATGGACATCGAAATCATAGACCAAATCGTCGGCCACGTGCGCCGGTTTGGGCGCGGCGGGGCTCAGGGCGGCTTGAACCATGACAATCTCCATACGCTTCTGTTCTGCGGTCGCGGGAGACCATAGCGGCATCGCCATCGGGAGAAAGCGCGCTCTGGCGGTCATCGCGCGAGCGATGACGACGCGCCCCGGTTGATCCCGCGCCGGTTCTCCACTCTAGGATGCGGCAATTGCGTTGGAGAGGGCGATATGAAGATCCGGATCGAACGGGCGGCCTGTGTCGGCAATGCCCGCTGCGCAGCGGTTTCGGCGGAGCTCTATCCGCTGGACGATGATGGGTACATCGACACCGACGGCTTCGATGTGGCCACAGGCGACGAGAAGACCGCGAAGAACGGCGCACGCGCCTGCCCCGAACGCATCATCTTCGTCATCGAGGATGACGGCACCCAAAGCTGGCCACCCGCGCGCGGCTGATTCCTGTTTCGGAGAGTAAAATGAGCGATATTCTGGGCTACAAGGGCAAGCGCGTCATCGTCACCGGATGCTTTTCCGGCATGGGCGAAGCGACTGCGAAGCTGCTGCTCGATCTGGGCGCCGAAGTGCATGGGCTGGATTACAAGGACAGCAGCCTGCCGCTGGCCTCGTTCAACAATGTCGACCTGCGCGATCCGGCGTCGATCGAGGCCGGGGTGGCGGCGATCGACGGCGAGATCCATGCGCTGTTCAACTGCGCGGGCCTGCCGGCAAGTCTGCCGCCGATGGACATCATGAAGGTCAACTTCATCGGTCTGCGCCATTTGACCGAGCAGGTGCTGCCGCGGATGAAGCCGGGTGCCGCCATCGCCAGCATTGCTTCGACCGGAGGACTCGGCTGGAGCCGCCGGATCCCGACCAACATGGAACTGGTCACGACCAAGGGGTTTGCGGCCGCGGTCGACTGGTGCGAAGCCAATCTGGAAACGGTGCGCGAAGGCTATTCCTTCTCCAAGGAGAATGTGATCGTGTGGACCCAGTTCATGGGTGCGCACCTGATCAAGCAGGGCATCCGCATCAACTGCACCCTGCCCTCGCCCACCCAGACGCCGATGATGGAAACCTTCGTCGCGGCATCGGGCAAGGAAGTGATCGACGCCGCGGCCGAGCCGATGGGCCGTTACTCGACGCCGGAGGAACAGGCGAGCGGATTGGTGCTGCTCAACAGCGCGCTGGCGGGGATCGTCAACGGTGTGGTGTTCCCGGTCGATGGCGGGTTCATGGGCGGCGTGGCGACGGGTCAGGTCGATCTGAGCGTGATGATGCGGCGCTCGGCTCCGGCGCAGTAAGCCAAATGAATTTCGAGCTGACCGAAGATCAGGAGATGGTGCGCGACACGTTCGCGCGCTTCCTCGACGAGCACAGCAGCATGGCCCGGGTGCGCGCGGCGATGCCCTCGGGGTTCGACGCCGATCTGTGGAAGGGGCTGGCCGAGCTTGGCGCGCTGCTGATCCGTGTGCCGGAAGATGCGGGCGGGCTGGGCCTCGGGCTGTTCGATGCCGCGCTGCTGATGGAGGATGCCGGGCGGACGCTGGTTTCCGGACCGCTGGCCGAGGCGCTGGTGACGGCGCGGCTGATTGCGCTGTTTGGCGGCGATCTGGATCGGATCGTATCGGGCGAAACGGTCGCGACGCTGGCGTTCCGCGATGTCGCGGTCGAGCCGGTGCAATGGGTTGCGGGCGGGCTGGTCGCCGAAGCCGTGGTCGCGCGGATGGGCGACGAGATCATACTGGTCTCGGTCCCCGCCGAAGCGCGGGTGGCAGAGGATAATCTGGCTTCCACGCCGATGGCCGAGATCGACCTTTCGGCGCATCCGCGCGTGACCCTGGCTTCCGGACCGGAGGCGTTGGCGCTGTTCGCGGCGGGGATCGAGGAGTGGAAGCTGCTGATCGCGGCGGGCCTGGCCGGGATCGGGCGCGAAGCGCTGAAGCTGGCCGCTGCCTATGCCTGCGAGCGGCACCAGTTCGGCCAGCCGATCGGAACGTTTCAGGGCATCTCGCATCCTCTCGCCGACCTGTTGTGCGATATCGATGGCGGGCGGTTCCTGGTGTGGAAGGCGATCCGCGACCTGCACGATGGCGAAGCGCGCGCGGGCGCAGCGGTGTCGATCGCGGCGTGGTGGAATGCGGACGCCTGTGCGCGGACGGTGGCGCAGGCGCTGCACACTTTCGGCGGCTATGGCCTGACCACCGAATACGACATCTTCCTGTTCAACCTGCGCGCCAAGGCATGGCCGCTGGTGCTGGGCGATCCGCAGCGGCTGATCGAGGAAGCCGGGCGGCGACTCTATGCGGGCGAAGCCGCGGCGCTGCCCGATGCCGGCCCCTGCCCGATCGACTTCGATCTGGGCGACGACGCCCGCGCGCTTGCCGCCGAGATCGACGCCTTCTTCGCGGCGAACGTCACGCCGGAGATGCGCGAGAAATTCCATTACAGCTGGGAGGGCTACAATCCCGAGCTAAACCGCAAGCTGGCGGCGCAGAATCTGCTCTATCTCGGGCTACCGAAGGATGTCGGCGGGCGCGGGCTTTCGGCTTATGCGAAGATCGCCGCGATGGATGCGTTCGAGCATCAGGGATACAACAATCCCGCCGCCAACGTCGCCCAGATGGTCGCGCTGATCATCCATCGCTTCGGCACCGACGAGTTGAAAGCGGACGTGCTGCCGCAGATCATGTCTGGCGAAGTGATCTGCAGCCTCGGCTATTCCGAGCCCGGTTCGGGATCGGACGTGTTCGCCGCGCAGTGCCGCGCCACGCCAGACGGAAACGGCTGGCGGATCGACGGCACCAAGATGTTCACCAGCGGCGCGAACCTCGCCAGCTATGTGCTGATGCTGTGCCGCACCAACCCCGATGTGGCCAAGCACAAGGGGCTGACCATGTTCATCGTGCCGCTAAAGGCCGATGGCGTGACGATCCAGCCGGTCCACACCTTTCAGGACGAGCGGACCAACATCACTTTCTATGACGGGGTGAAGATCCCTGACAGCTGGCGGCTGGGCGAAGTCGATGGCGGGGTGCGCACGATGAGCGCCAGCCTTGAGCTGGAGCATGGCGGCGGCTTCGCCAAATATCAGCGCAAGATGCTGGAAGCGGCGGAGACGCTGTGCGGCGAAGTTCGCCATCACGGCAAGCCGTTGATCGAGGATGCGTCGGCGCAGGTGCGGCTGGCGCGGACCACGGCCAATGTCTGGGCGTCGGAACTGCTGATCTACCGAGCGACCTGGGTGATTGCCGAGAAGAAGCCGAACCTCGCTTATGGCCCGATGGCCAAGATGTTCTCGTCCGAGAAATTCCTGAGCGATGCGCGCGACCTGATCGATCTGACCGCGCCGGTATCGCTGTCCAAGCGGACGGGCGCGGCGGCGGAGATCAACATGTTCTATCGCCACGCGCAGGGATCGACCATCTATGGCGGGACAAGCGAAGTCCACCGGTCCATGATCGCCGAGCGCGGGCTGGGCCTGCCCCGCACGCGGGCCTGAGGCGGAGGGGAAGATGTCCGAAGAACCGCATCTGCTGACCGAGGAACAGGATGGCGTCCTGATCGCGACGCTCAACCGGCCGGAGAAGCTCAACGCGCTGTCGGCGGAGACGATGGCGCTGTTCGAGGCGGCGCTGGGCCGCTTCCGCGACACGCCGGAACTCAGGGTGATGCTGATCCGCGCAACCGGGCGCTTCTTCTGTTCGGGCGCAGACTTGCGCAGCGGCGCGCCCGGCGGCCCGGCAAGAACCGCCACCGCGATCCGCGAGAACCATCGCCGCGGGCTGCATGGGATGCAGCGCATCTATGACGAGATGGAGCATATCGAGAAGCCGATCGTCGGCGCGATCCATGCGACCTGCGTCGGCGGCGGGCTGGAAATGATGATGTCCTGCGACTTCCGGCTGGCAGCGAAGGGCGCGTCCTTCTCGTTCCCCGAGGGGCTGTTCGGCGTGCTGCCCGCCTCCAATGGCGTCAGCCGCCTGACGCGGATCTGCGGGCCGCACTGGGCGCGCTGGCTGATCATGGCCAACCAGAAGGCCGACGCCGATCGCGCGCTGATCATGGGGCTGGTCCACGACGTACTGCCCGATGAGGGCTTTCACGATGCGGCGATGGAATTCTGCCGGCATTTGACGAAGCAGAATGCCGAACAGATGGGCGCTGCGAAGATCGCGATCGAGATGGCCAGCGAAGTCGGCCGCGACACCGGGCGGCATATCGAGCGCATGGCGAACAGCGCGCTGATGCTGAACCCGGCATATCTGGAGGGGATCGAGCGGTATATTCAGGCGCTGGGGAAGAAGTGACTCTAAAGCCCCTCCCCTTCAGAGGAGGGGCTAAGAGAAGAAGTCACCCCTTCACCCTAACCCGCGTATCCCGGATCCCCAGTTCCAGCAGCCGCGCCTCGGCGTGCAGCAAATGCCGATGGCTCGAAGAGAAGCGGGCGTGAAGCAAGTCCTGCAGCGTGGTGTCGGTGGTCACCGTCACGACGCGCTCCAGGCCGGTCATCAGCGCGGTGGCCATGCTGAACACCGGGCTGCCGGGATCTTCCAGATTGCCGTCCATCTGCTCGACGAACAGCCGCATCAGCGGCTGGGCGGAGCGGACGCGGTGGAGCAGCATGCCTTCGTCGCGCTGATCGGCCATGTTGTTACGCAAGTGGAGCAGGCGCGAATGCTTCACCCAGAAACCGTGATAGCCGGTGACGAAGGCCAGCGCACGCTCGCCAAGTTCCTCGTCCGGCCAGCGCTCGCGCAGCAGCGAGACATAGCTTTCCTCGGTGGTCGCCATCACCGGATCGAGCACCGCGAGCAGCAGTTCGGTCAGATCGTTGAAATAGAGATAGAGCGAGGTCATCCCCAGCCCCGCATTGCGCGCCACCGCGCTCAACGTGATCTGGACATCGGCGGGACCCGCCAGAAGCTCGTTGGTCGCCGCAAGGATACGCTCGCGCGTCGCCTGACCCTTGCGGCCCAGGCGCTGCCCGTTGAGATTGTGGCTGAGCGCCTTGGCCGGTTTCTGCTTCGCTGTCGTTACTGCATCCACAGTCGAACTTGCCCCTAACCGGGTCTGTTCAGGCGGCGCGCCAGGCGATCGCCTTGGTCTCGAGGAACTCCTCGATGCCTTCCAGGCCCCATTCACGACCCACGCCACTGGCCTTGTAGCCGCCAAAAGGCAAGTCGCCGGCGATGCACATGCCCCCATTGACGCTGATCGAGCCCGAACGGACCCGGCGCGCAATGCGCATGGCGCGGTCGAAATCGCCCGATGCGACACCGCCCGACAGGCCGTAATCGCTCTCGTTGGCGATTCGGATCGCGTCCTCGTCATCCTCGAACGGGATCACCACCAGCACCGGCCCGAAAATCTCCTCGCGAGCGATGCGCATGTCGTTGGTCGCGGCGAAGGCGGTCGGCTCGATGAAATAGCCATTGCCCTTGTCCGGCCGCATGTTGCCGCCCGCGAGCAGAGTCGCGCCCTCTTCCTTGCCGAGTTCGACATAGGACATCACCCGCTCCATCTGCCGCTGCGACACGACCGGACCCATGATGTGCTGGGGATTGTCGAAATCGCCCCAATTGTCGCCGAAGCTGGCATAGCTGTGCTT
This sequence comes from Sphingomonas sp. G-3-2-10, assembly GCF_012927115.1. Lineage (NCBI taxonomy): Bacteria > Pseudomonadati > Pseudomonadota > Alphaproteobacteria > Sphingomonadales > Sphingomonadaceae > Sphingomonas > Sphingomonas sp. G-3-2-10. Next base: position 1,716,748 of record NZ_JABBFY010000001.1, read on the forward strand.
GAGGATCGCCTTGGCTTCCTCGTAGCGGCTGGCAGGCACCAGCAGACGCGACTGGACTGCACAGCCCTGCCCCGCATGGAACACCAGCATTGCGGTGGCGACTTCCATCGCGAAGTTCGGCGCGTCGTCGAGGACGATCTTGGCCGATTTGCCGCCGAGTTCGAGGAAGACGCGCTTCAGCGTCGGCGCGCCCTGCTCCATGATCCGCTTGCCCACCCCGGTCGATCCGGTGAACGAAATCAGATCGACGCGCGGATCGGTGACCATCATCTCGCCCGCCAGCGCCGGATCGCTGCCGAACACGACGTTGAGGACACCCGCCGGGAAACCCGCTTCCGCCGCCAGCTCGCCGAAAATCGCGCCCATTCCCGGCGTGTTCGGCGCGGGCTTGAGGATAACGGTGCAGCCCGCCAGCAGCGCAGCCACGACCTTCCCCACATTGACGTAGAGCGGCACGTTCCACGGCGTGATCGCCGCGACGACACCGATCGGCTCGCTGACGGTCTTGCGATGGCTTTCGAAGCCGAAGCTGGAGCGCGTGCCGTAATCCTTTTCCCACGTCACCTGCGGGAAGAGGCGGAGATAATCGTCCCACCCGTCGAGCGCCATGTCGACATGCGCGCGGCCGACCGCGCCCAGCGCCGCGCCGGCTTCATGGCGGGCGAGATCGGAAAGGCGGCCACGATTGGCCTCGAACAATTCGCGCAGTTTCGTCACCAGCTTCACGCGCAGATCGGCGTTGGTCGACCAGTCGGTCGTATCGAACGCGCGGCGCGCGGCGGCGATCGCTGCCTCGACATCGGCGGCCGAAGCGTCCGCTGCCTTGCCCACCGGCTCGCCGGTCCACGGACCGATCACGTCGAAGGTCGCGCCCCCCTCGGCATCGCGCAGCACGCCATCGATATAGAGTTTGGCGTCGGGCAAGATCGTCATGATGCGGTGTTCCTGTCGGGTCGTTGGATCAGCGGCGCGCGGCGCTGAGCGCGACGGTGCCGATGTGAAGGTCTGCGGGCATGTCGATCACCGCGCGGAAGGCATCGGTGACCGAGTTGTAGTGCGAAAGCGGGCGTTCGCGCAGGTTCAGGCCGACCTTCGCATTCTCGGTGGCGAAGCGGATCGCGACATCCTGCGGCCAGGGCGGCGCGGTCTTGGTTTCGTCGAACATCTGCCCGGCGCGGACCACGGTGACGCGCACGCCTTCGCTCTCGAGTTCGCGGCCCCACATGTCGGACACCAGTTCCAGCCCGGCCTTGGTGCCGGCATAGAGCCACAGCATCGGCATCTTGAGCGCCACGCCTTCGCTGGTGACGTTGATGATCTGCCCGCCCCCGCGCAGCAGCGGCAGTGCCTCGCGCGCGCAGAAGATCGGGCCGGCGAGATTGGTGGTGATCTGGCTGATCACCTGATCGTCGCTGACTTCGCCCAGCGTGAAAGGCTCGAAGATGCCGGCATTGTTGATGAGCACGTCGATCTTCGGATGCGTCTGCGCGATTGTGGCAAAGGCGGCGCGGACCGAGTCCGGATTGCCGACATCGCATTTGATCGCGAAATGCGGCGCGCCGATCTCGTCGGCGACAGCCTGAACCTTGGACAAGGTGCGGCCGAGCAGCACCACCGTCTCGCCGTCTCTGGCGAAGCGCCGCGCCAGCGCCCGGCCCAGTCCGTCTCCCGCACCGGTGATCACGATCGTCTTCGCCACGTCTCTCTCCCGAATTTTCTTATCGAACGACTCTGCACGCCACCCCGCGCCGGACAAGGGCCGAGCGCATCGCGGCCGCGATGTTCGTCCGATTACTTCGCCGGCTGCGCGAAATCCGCCGGATAGACCGACAAATCGCCGTCATAGGCGATGCCGCCCGGCCAAAACTCCTTGCCGCTGATCTTGCGGAAATAATGGACGGTGCGCGCGACCGAGCCCGCGGAAGAACGCGGCGCCATCGCGACCCAGCTGGGGCTGACGCCGCGCGCGCGGGCGCTGAAATCGCGGACGGTGAACAACAGATCGTCGGTCTGCTGCGCACAGAAGACGAGGTCGCTGCCCGGGCAATAGCGGCGCGGCTCGATCTGGAGATCGGACAGGCGGCCGCGCTTCATCGCGACCTTGCCGGGGACGCGAGTGACCTCGGGGCCGTGCACCTCGTCATACCATTTATGATACTCGGCTTCGCGACCCGGTACGAAATTGGCGAGGATGATGCTGACGCCCGAGAAGGGCTGGTCCTTCCGGTGGTTCGGGCTGGAGACCCAGTCCGAATACATCGCATAGCTGTGGATGCGCTCGGTCTGGGTGCTGTCGTCGATCAGCCCCGTGTCGCGTGCCTCGGCAAGCAACGGACCGAGTGCGGGCAGGTCGATTTCTGGCGCGGGATAGTCGAACTCATAGACGCTCATGAAGCGCCACGGCTGCGGGATGTCCGGCATGATCTGCTCGGTCGTCACCTGATAGCGATCGGCGGCGCGGAAGCCGCGCAGGCGGGCGAGATCCTCGCGGTGCTTGCCGTCGAACCATGCGGCATAGTCCGCTTCGCGCGCGGCGAGCACGTTGTGCAGATGGATGGTGGTGTACAGGCTCATCCTCGCCCCTCTCCTTTCGCGCCATGTTGGCGAAAGTCCGGACCTTGGCAATCGAGCGGGGCCACTGATCCCGCCAGCGATACTCTAGCCGCGCGAGCCGTCCTCGGGCCGGCCGCCGCCGCGGAAATCGCTGAGGATGCGGGCACAGAGCATCAGTTCCTCGCGAGAATAATGGGCAAGCTGCTTCATCACGAGATCGCGAAGCTGCTGGCGCACCCGGTCGCGCACGCTTTCGCCCAGCGGGGTCAGCTTGAGTTCGGTGCGGCGGCCGTCGGTCGCGCTCTGGACCGAAGTTATCAGCCCGGCGTCGGTGAGGCGCACCAACTCGGCCGAGATCAGGCTGCGGCCGATACGGAAGACGTTGGCGATGTCGAGCGGATAGACGTTGCCGACATCGATCAGCACGAGCATCCACGCGCCGCGCGGCCCGAGCGAATATTCCTCGGTGATGTCGCTCGTCGCTTCGTGCATCGGGCGCGATGCGAACGACATGCCGTGGCACAGGAAGCCGATCTCGTCCCAGGTCATTGCCGGCTCGGGGGATTTCTTGGGCTTCATCGAAGCTTTGACGTGGCCAGCGTGCCCTTCGCTGTCAAGCGGCAGCGCCCAGGCCATCAGAGTTGCGCGCCGCCCGCGATCCACCATGCCACGCCGCCAGCGACCGCGACGGCGACCAGCAGCCGCCACGGATGGACGCGAGCGACAACCCTGCCCTCCCCTTCGCCAAGCGGCTCGCTGCCGGTGATCATCGTCCAGGTCAGGTTCCGTCGCCGCGCGATCAGATAGAAGAGGATCGCCAGCACGTGCAGCACGACGAGGATCTGAAGCGCGGTGAAGCTAAGATGGTGGATATCCGCCGCGACGCGCCCCTGATCGAAGTCGACCAGATAGGACAGCGGACCGGAATCGATCCCGTCGATGTCGACCGCGAACAGCCCGGTGATTACCATTGCCGCGAGCACCAGCAGCAGCGCGATGACGCTCAGCGCGCCGAGCGGATTATGCCCGACCGGCGTCTCGGCATCGCTTGAGCGCAGATAGGCAGCAATCGCGCGCGGCCCCTTCACGAACTGGCTGAAGCGCGCGGTGGCGGTGCCGAAAACGCCCCAGAGGATGCGAAACAACAGCAGCGCGCAGACGGTAAGGCCAGACAGCAGATGCCAGTCCATGTAGCGCATCTCCGCGCTCCACCACGAAAAGCCGATCAGGCCGACCAGCAGCCAATGGAACAGGCGGGTGGGCACATCCCACACATATTGCCGGGGAGACTTCAGCTTCATCGCTCAGCCTTTCGGGGCGAAGGAATCGCACACGCTGGCGGCGGAGACAATGCCGCCGCTCAGCATCTGGCACTTGCCGCAGCCCCCGGCCGCGCCGGTGAAGAAGGCGCACTTGCCGCAAGACTTCTTCGGATCGGGTGATTGCGCCACGAAGTTGAGCGAACGCCGCCGGTTCTTCTGGCTGGCGGGCAAGGTATCGGGATTGACGCAGGGCGCCGCTCCCTGTGCCGCTGCTCCCGCACCGAGCAGCATCGCTACCGGTGCGGCGGCGGCGAGGCCCAGCAGGTTGCGCCGCGAAAGGGTCGTGTCAGCCACGCGATGCGCCTCCGACCAGTTCGAACTCATAACCGTCCGGGTCGCGGATCATCAGTACCGACGGGCCGCCCTTGTTCTCGTGAACCTCACCCACGGCATAGCCCGCCGCCTTCATCCGCGCGGCGACACCGGCAAGATCGGGGACGCGCATCACGATCTTCTGGAAGCCGTCGCCGATCTGCACCGGAGGCGATTTGCCCGGCCTCTCATCGCGCATCAGGATCAGCGCGAGCTTGCCCGCGCGGCCGTCCGCACACAGCATTACTTCGGTCAGCGGGCCGTGATGCAGCGTGACGCAGGGCACCAGCCCGAGCGCAGCCCCGTAGAACTTCGTCGAACGATCGAGATCGGTGACGCGCAGCCCCGGCGCCATCAGCGACGCCTGCACCACCGGAGCAGGGGCATCCTGCGCGAAGGCGGCAGGTGCAATCGCGAGCAGCACCGCGCCAAACGCGAGCCGGATCATACCAGCATCTCCGAGATGGACTTGTTGGTCTCCATCACTTCGGTACCCCATTTATCGACCGAAACGCCCATCACCTGCTGGAGCGTCAGGCCGACGCGCGTGACCGGCGTGCCTTCGCCCGCGACATGGATGCCGGTCTTGATCCGCCCGCCCGCGCTGCCCGCAGTCATCATCGGGATGTTGTCGATGGTGTGGAACTTGGCGAACTCGGTCTCGCTGTGCGCGAAGACCAGGCTGTGATCGAGCAGGGTGCCGTCGCCTTCCTTCACCGCATCGAGCGCGGCAACGAAATAGGCCCAGCCTTCCATGATCTTGTTCACGAAATAGGTCGCCGAGGGCTGGTAGCCGAGCCGGTTGTCGAGTGGTTCCTCATGCGTCAGCTGATGGTGCGTGATCGTGCTGCCGATGCGGGTCAGCGACGACGCGCCATTGTTGAAGTTCATGTTGAACACGCGCGTATTGTCGCAGGCGAGCGCCATCACCAGCAGATCGGTCATGATCTGGTGGTTGGTGATGACATTCTCGATCTCGGCATTCACTTCGCGGTCGCCCGGCTTGCGCGGGACGACGCAGCCCTGCATCGGCTCGGGCTTGGTCAGTTCGACATCGAGCTGGTTTTCCAGCTGGCGCAGCGACGTGAAATACTGGTCGAGCCGGTGCTTGTCCGACGCGCCCAACCGCGCTTCGAACGCCTTGCGCTGATCGGTCACGCCGGAAAGCACGCTGCGCCGGGCCATGACCTGCGGGTCGGGCGTGAAGCTGGCGCTGTTGGGATCGCGGAAGCCCGCGCCGAACAGGCGAGTGTAGAAGGCGGTCGGCGAGACCTCGGCCGGATTGAGGTTGCCGCTACCGCGTCCGCTAAGCGAGTTGCGCGGATCGCCGGTGGACGAAACTTCAAGCGAGCGGAAGCGGGTGCGCGTGCCGATCTTGTCGCCGATCAGCACGTCGAACGACGGTCCGGGCAGATTGCCCTCCCCCGTCGCCGCCATGCCGGTGCGGATGCCGATCCCGCCGCTGGTGTGCGGCAGATTGGGCTTGCCGTCGAGCGGCACGGTGAAGTCGCTGAAGACGTTGATCTTGTCGCGATGGGCGCGGATCGGTTCGAGTTCGGGCTTCAGGTCGTACCCTGCGCCGACCTTGTCGGGAAACCAGCGCGGCGGATTGACGCCCAGGCCCCAGAACCACGTCCCGAAACGGATCGGCACCGGCGCGCCAGTGGCGGCGAGCGCCTCGCCATTCACGTCGAGGAAGATGTCGAGCAGCGGCAGGCTGACGGCGACGGCGGCGCCGTTCATCATGCCCCGAAGTGCGGTGCGGCGTGTAAGGGTCATCGGCCTGCTCCGTGAAAGCCCCGCGCGAAGAAATATTGCGCGACATGGGGTGGTGAAATGGGGGTACGCGGCACCTGATAGGCGCTGGGCAAGGTGGCGATCCGCAGCATCAGCGCGGGCAGGCGATAGCCCGACTCCGCGAACGCCTTTTCGAGTGCGGCGACGGTCTCGCCTTCCTCTTCCATCGATCGGCCGGTGGCATATTCCAGTGCCCGGCTGGCGACGCATTCGGTGGTCGCGGGGTTGTTCGCCATTGCCTTGCCCAGCCCCGCCGCGCCGTCGAAGCTCTCGCCGTCGAGGCCGCCCGACACGTCGATCGGCGCGCCATTCTCGGTCGCGCGGAAAGCGCCGATGCCGTCGAACTTCTCCAGCGGCAGGCCGATCGGATCGGTGATGCGATGGCAGGACGAGCAGGACGGATCGGTGGCGTGCGCATCGAGCCGCGAGCGCGCGGTCTTCAGCACCGGGTTGGTCGTTTCCTGCACCACGGTGAAGTTCACATTGCCCGGCGGATCGGGCACCGGCTGGCACAGCAGCCGCTCGCGGATCGCCCGTCCGCGCAGGGTCGGCGAGCTGCGGCCCGAATGCGAGTAGAGCGCGAGGAAACCGGCCTGGCTGAGCAACCCGGCGCGATCCGCATCGGCCGGGAATTCATAGGCTTCCCAGCCGGTGCGAGAGCGGACGGGGATATTGTAGAGCGGCCCCAGCGCGCGGTTCACGAAGGTGCGGCGCGTCGTGAACAGCTCGCGATAATCGCCGTTCCGGGTGACGAGCTGATCGACGATGGTGCGCAGCAATTGCTCCGGCAGCGCCTTGGCCACTTCCGGATTGAAGCGCGGATAGACGACCGGATCCTTGGCGATCTCGTCGAACTTCTCGAACAGCAGCATATCCGAGAAAAAGGCGCGGACTCCCGCTTCCAGCCGGGGCGACTTCACCATGCGCTCGGCAATGGCCGAGAGCTTGGCCTGATCGGCCAGATCGCCGTTTGCGGCAGCTGTCAGCAGCGCTTCGTTCGGCGCGGAGTTCCACAGCAGGAAGCTCAGCCGCGACGCGCGCGAATAGCCGTCGAGCCGGAGTTCGCCGGGCCGGTCGGGATCTGCCTCGGCGCTTTCGATCACATAGAGGAAGTTGGGCGAGACCAGCATCGCCGCCAGCGCGAGCTGGACGCCCGAGTGGAAATCGCCATTCCGCGTGGTCGCATCATTGGCCATCCGGACATAGGCGGCCTGCTCGCCATCGGTCAGCGGACGGCGGAAGAGATAGCGGCCGATCGGCGCAAGCGCGGCGCGGGCGCACTCATCATCGGGCTTGGCCGCATCCTTCGGCGCGCAGGGCATGAAGGCGGCGCGGTGCGCCGGATCGAAGACCTGCGCCGCAATACCACGCGCGATCGCATCGAACTGTTCCAGCCCGGCGGGCGAGATCGACGCCACGTTGGCGCCGGTCGCGATCAGCTGATGCGCGGGGCGCACGATCGGCTCGAACCGGCCGGCGACGTTGATGTCGGGCCCGAAGATGTCGACGATGGCGTTGCGATACTGCGCCTCGGTGAGGCGGCGCATGCCGACGATCTGGCCGAGGGTTTCGGAAGGCGCGGCGGATGCAGCCTCCGCGACCGCCGCGTCGGGCGCGCGGCCCGTTGCGATGCTGAGCGCGAAGACCGGCAGCGCAAGGCCGAGGGCGATATGACCAAGACGCATCCGATCAGCTCCGCTTCGCCGCGACGGGCGGACGATCGATGACGAAGGCCGGAACCGCCGAGACATCCATTGCCGACGAGATCGCCGTGCATTGCCCGGTCTTCGGATCGCGGATGCCGTCGGCGAGCTTCTTCAGCGTGGCATATTGCGCGGGGCAATCGATCCCCGCCGTTTCGCCCGCGCCGAGGCCACCCAGGATCGTGCCCTGAATCACCGTGCGATAGGGCTGATAGCCGCCGAACAGGCCCTTCACCGTGCCGTCGGGCTGGAAGCGCAGTTCGAAGCGCGAGCGGAGGAAATGATATTCGGCATTCTTGCCGCGAATGCCACCCTGCCCCACCCGCTGGGTCAGCCGCACCTCGCCGGGATCGCTGGTCAGCACACCATCGACGATCCGGCCGCGCAGCACGTTGCGCCAGCGCGGATTCTCACTGACGCTGAAGCTGGCGCCGGGGATGAAGCCGCGCTTCGAATCCAGCACCGGGCGATCGTCGGTGGTGGCGAAGATAATCTCGACATTGTCGTCATTGACGAGGCTATCGACGCCGCGCAGCAGCAGCACGATCGACTGTTCGCCGGTGGCAAGCAGATTGTTCCAGCCGCGCACGATGTCGCCGCCCTTGCCATCTATACCACGATAGGTGCGGGTGCATCCCATCGCGCGATAGGCCTGATTGTCCACGCCCGCGCGACCATCGACTCCGGTAAATTCGACATGGCTGCAGCCGTCGCTCGCATTGCCGCCATCGAGATCGAGGCCATAGGCAACCTTGCCCTGCACGGTCTTCTGGAGCGGCCGGTCGAACAGTTCGGGGTTCGAGCAGATATTGGTGTTGTTCGGCCCCGCGACCGACGCCTTCCAGCGCCGGGTGAATTCGGGCTCATTCTCCTTCAGCGACAGCCGCGCACGCTCGGCGGGGGGCTGGCTCTGCAGGTAATTTTCGCTGACCGTGCCGGCGAGCCCTTCGGGACAGTCCTCATCCCCCTGATGGATCGCAGGCGCGAAGGCAGTGAGGATGAACCCCATCTCGCCATTGGCGGGCGCGGCAAGCGCTGCGCGCGTCTCGGCTGCGGGCGTCGCGCCACCGCCGATGGTCAGTACGCCGGCGAGCAACGCCGCCTTCCCGGCGATGCCGACCGGCCGGACCTTGAACCGTGATTGCCAGGCCATGCCGAACCCTCCTGTCTTTCAGAATCATGTTCTGATTTTGAACTATGTTGCGCCCAACCGCCGCTGCAATCAAGTTCAAAATACGAACTATATTGCCGCGGCGGTCGTGCGGATATCGCTTGCCCTTAGGGCCGCAGGATCGCGGCGCCGTGCGGGACTTCGGACGATTTCGCCTCGCTGCTCACGAACACCGGCTTGCCGCGCCAGGCCCATTGCGGATGATCGCCGGTATGCAGGACCGTCCATTCGCCCAGATCGCGCGACGCGATGCCGGCCAGGAAGGGCGATGCGCCCTCATGCGATCCAGTGAACAGGACGTGCCCGCCGGTATCGGCCAGGACATAGGCATCGTCGAGAAACAGCGGCGCGACTGAAGCGGGCGCCGTGATCTTCGGCGGCGGCGGAACATAGGCGATCACGTCCCACAAATCCTCGATCCCGTCGCCGCGCATGTCGCCGGGCGACCGGTCCGCCAGATGCGTGAAGACCGGGCGGTTGCGATACGCCCATTGCGGCGCGCCGCCCCGGGTGGTGACCGTCCAGTCGCCGATCGGCTTTGCATCCGCCGGGGCCGCCAGCGGGGCCCATTGCCTGGCGCAGGATTCGATGCAGAAAAGCTGGGTTCCGTTCCCGCGGGTAAAGGCGACGCGCGCATCGAGCGTATAGAGCGTCATCTTGCGGGGCGTGACGTAGATCACCCGGTCGCCCGTCTTGCGGACGCTCACTTCGGCGGGATAGGTCCGCTCCGCCGGCGCGTCGCCGTGCGACTGCGCGATGGCCGGGGCAACCAACGCTGGCTGAACCAGAAGCAGCGATGCCAGCAGCACGATCTTCATCTCGCTCTCCCCTGCTCGTCGCTCAGCGCGTTTCGACGCGATAGGTGCGGTGGCAGGCCGAGCAGGTCGCGCCGAGCTGCCGCGCCTGGGCGCGCATCGCCGCGATATCGCCACTCTGCGCGGCCTTCATCATCGCGTTCGCCTGATTGGAAAAGGCGTCCTGCGCCGCCTTGAACTGCGCGGGCTGCGACCAGATCTCGGGCTTTGCGGCGGTCTTCACCCCCGGCTTCGGTCCGCTTCCCGCAGGGAACCAGCCATATTGCGCCTTGGAGACATCGCGGATCTGGCGCGCCGAAAGCTGAATGACATAAGGTTGCGGCGTGCCCGAGCGCAGTTCGTCGTTGAGATTCTTGAACGCCGAGCCGAGCGAGCGATAGCCCGCGACGCGCGCCGTGATCGTGTCCGCAACGGCAGCGGCGAGCGGCGCCGCGACCAGAACCGTCAGCGTGGCGGCAATGGCGAACCGCGTCTTGTTGCGCAGCATGGCGACCTCTCCCGAACCTTGATGCCTCGACTCCCGTCATGCGGGCTGGCTCAATTAATAGTTCAAATTTTGAATTAGTCAATCGCACGACCGCCCGGCGATCACCGGGCGACGTTCCTCACTTCTTCGGCGTGAGCTTCGACAGATCGTAGTCGATGTTCGACAGAACCTTGTCGGTCAGCACGTCGGGCGCATATTGCTGCACCGCCTTGAGCGTCATGCCGCGCACCGCGCCGATCTGGTCGCGGCTGGAAAAGCCGGGGATATGCTTGTCGAGAACGGCGCGCGCGGCGGGATCGTCGAGCAGCGTCCCGATCTCGGTGGTGTCCACGCTGTACCCGGCCGCCGGAGCAGTGGCGGGCGCTGGAGCATTCTGAGCGAAGGCGACGCCGGGAATGGCGGCCGATAGCATCAGGGCTGCAACTGCAAATGCGCGCATGGTCGTCACCTTCTCGTCCGGTTCAGTTCACCCGGGATATGCCCGCAGCACACGGACGGCAAGAAACTAGTTCGCATGTTGAATTACCTCATCGCTCCGGCGATGCCCTTTGGCAGCAGCTCCCGACACCGCTAGAGCCAGGCGATGACAGGCGATTTGTTCTCCGATCGCGCGTTGCGCGGCCAGACGCTCGGACGGGCGGATGTGGAGCGTCTGGCCCTTTCGCCCCGGCATCTGGTCGACTGCGATCTTGAAGAAGCCGACCTCGCCCGGTTCGACTTGACCGACTGGACCTTCGAGCGATGCAATCTGCGCCGCACCGACTTCACCGGCGCCACGCTCGAACGTGCGCGCTTTCTTTCCTGTCGCGGCCCGTTCGCTGCGTTTCCGGGCGCGAACCTCAGCGAAGCGGCGTTCACCGCGAGCGATTTCAACAATGCCTCGCTGCGCGGCGCGACGATCACTTCGGCATCCTTTACCGCCTGCAAGCTGACCGGCGCGGATCTGTCCGATGCGCGCGGGCTGGACGCGCGGTTCGAGGAAACGCTGCTGATCAACGCCAAGCTGCCCGGCTTCTCGTTCCGCAAGCAGACACTGCGTCGGCTGGATTTCAGCGAGGCCGATCTGCGCAAGTGCGATTTCCGCGCGACGGTGTTCGACGAATGCAGCCTGCGCAACGCGAACATGGCGGACGGCCGATTCGAAGGCGCGGACCTGCGATCGGCCGATCTGGGCGGCCTGCGGCTGTTCGATGCCGCACTGTTTCGCGGCGCCACCATCTCGCGCGCGCAGGCCGGTGCGCTGCTCGGCGAACTGGGCCTCAACGTCCTCTAGCGATTTCGCAGCCTCCACCGCCCCGGCGTTATTTCCCCGCTGCGATGGCCGCGGCCGGATCGCGTCGATACCTAGCCTGTGCAGGGCGACCGGCTCCACGCCGTCGCGCCAAAGGATTTCAGGCAAGGAAAACAGCGGTGACCGACAGGATTCTCGATTGCTCGGATCTCGATCAGTACATGGGCAAGCCGATTGCGCCGGCGCGGATGAAGGAGCCGCTGCACAACAATGATTTCCGCCGCTGGGTGCAGGCGATGCACTATCCCAACCTGCTCCACTACGACCATGATTTCGCGGCGGAGAGCCGCTACGGCAGGCTGGTCGCACCGCAATCCTTCGCCGTCGCGGCGGACGACGGGCATGGCGCGGGCCCGGCGTGCGTCGGCCGCATCCCCAACTCGCACCTGATCTTCGGCGGCGACGAATGGTGGTTCTATGGCCCCAAGATCTTCGGCGGCGACGACATCATCAACGAGAAGGTGCCGTTCGACTATGTCGTGAAGGACACCAAATTCGCCGGCCCAACCTGCTTCCAGCGCGGCGATAACAATTACTACAACCAGCATGGCGAACTGATCGCCAAGCAGCGCTCGACCAGCATCCGTTACCGCAACGATCTGGCGGTCGAGATGGCTTCGCTCGACGCGACCGAGGACCCGGTCTGGACCGACGAGGAGATCGCCGATCTGGAAGAGCGGAAGCTCGAATTCATCGACATGATGCACGCTCTGGGTCACGGGAAGCGCTATTGGGACGATGTGAATGTCGGCGATGCGCTGCCCGTGCGCGTGTTCGGGCCGCACAGCATCGCCAGCCTGACCACCGAGTGGCGCGCCTATCTCTTCACCATCTGGGGCAGCACGCATCGCCCGGGCTTCGACCTTGAGGGGCTCGGCTTCGATCCGGCGATGGCGGGGCACGAGAATGATCCGGTGATGGAGAAGATCAATCCCGAGCTGACCGACGGCGCCTATTTCGGCCCGTCGCGCGGGCACCTGTTCGCGCGCTGGGCGCGCTATATCGGGATGCCGCGGCCCTATGGCTATGGCGCGTCGATGGGCGCGTGGATCCTCGACTATCTCGCCGGCTGGGCGGGCGAATGGGGTCAGGTGGTTCACGTCAATTCGGCCTATCGCGGTCCCGCCTTCACCGGCGACGCCACGATCATGACCGCGACGGTGATCGACAAATTGACCGACGCCGAGGGCCGCAAGCTGATCCAGGTCGATTGCAAGATGGCCAACCAGCTCGGCACGACGATGGCCACGGCGAAAGGGGAGATCGAATTGCCCGTGCGAGACTGATCATTTTGTCGGACAATAAATCGTCACCCGGCTTGCCGCTCCATCTTCCGCGAATTAGGGCTCTGTCTGCGTAATAGAAAACCAGCCGGAGATCGCTCATGCCCCTGTCGCTCGTTCAGTTCCGCCGCGCGGACGGCGTGCGGCAGGTGGCGGCGTACCACGACGGCGTCGCGCATGTCGTCAACGGTTTCGGCACCACGCTCGAACTCGCGCGCGCCGCCATCACCGCGGGGCACGGACTGGCCGAAGCGGTCGCGGCAGCGGGCGAAGGGGACATTGTCGATCTGGCCACGGTCGAGCTGCTCGCGCCGATCGACCATCCGGACGACGCGCATCTGCTGATGACCGGCACCGGCCTGACCCATCTCGGATCAGCCGAGGGGCGCGACCAGATGCATCGCAAGGCCGCGGAAAATCCCGATCCGACGGATTCGATGAAGATGTTCCTGATGGGCGTCGAGGGCGGCAAGCCGGCGACCGGGCAGACCGGCGTTCAGCCCGAATGGTTCTTCAAGGGCGACGGCAGCCAGCTCGTCGCGCCGGGCCGGCCGATCGCCTCCCCCGCCTTCGCTCTAGATGCGGGCGAGGAGCCGGAGATCGCCGGCATCTATCTCATCGGCGGCGACGGGAGCCCGGTACGGCTGGGTTTCGCGCTGGGCAACGAGTTCTCCGACCACGTCACCGAGCGCGGCAATTATCTGTGGCTCGCGCATTCCAAGCTGCGCCAGGCGGCGCTGGGACCGGAGCTGCTGGTCGGACCGCTGCCCCACGACGTTCGCGGCACCAGCCGCATCGTGCGCGACGGGGCGACGATCTGGGAGAAGCCCTTCCTGTCGGGCGAAGCGAACATGTCGCACAGCATCGCCAATCTGGAGCATCACCATTTCAAATACGGCCTGTTCCGGCGGCCGGGCGACCTGCACGTCCATTTCTTCGGCACCGCAACTCTGTCGTTCAGCGAAGGCGTGCTGACCGAACCGGGCGACGTGTTCGAGATCGAAGCCGCGCCGTTCCGCCTGCCGGTGCGCAATCCGATCGCGATCGCCGATCCGGAGCCGGTTACCGTCCGGGCGCTGTGATGCGGGTCGTTCCAGAACGATGTGGATATCCGGCGCGAAATCGTGTCCAGCAGACGCGATGACGAGAATGCACGGATGACCGGAGCGAAACGAGGCAGCGCCGCAAAGCCCGGCCCCACCGGCCGCGAACCGCGGCGGATCCACGGCACTATCGCGCACGATCTGGGCGTGGCGATCGTCACCGGCCGGTACAAGCCGGGCGACATATTGTCGGGCGAAGTCGCCTTCTCGGAAAAGCTCAACGTCTCGCGCAGCGTCTATCGCGAGGCGATCCGCATCCTCACGGCAAAGGGGCTAGTCGACAGCCGCCCCAAGACCGGCACGCGCGTGTTGCCCGAGCGCGACTGGAACCTGCTCGATCCCGACGTCCTCGCCTGGATGTTCGAAGGCGAACCCAGCGAAGCCTTTATCAACGGCCTGTTCGAGCTGCGCGGGATCGTCGAGCCTGCCGCCGCCGCGATCGCCGCCAGCCGCCGCGACGGCGGCGATCTGGCGCGAATGGGCCATGCACTGGAAGAGATGGCGCGCCACGGCCTCGCCACTGCCGAGGGCCGCGAGGCGGACCAGCGCTTCCACGATGCGATCCTGCAGGCGACGCGCAACGCGCCGCTGATGTCGCTGTCGAGTTCGATCGGCGCGGCGATCAGTTGGACCACCCTGTTCAAGCAGCGCAAGGGCAAGCTGCCCCGCGACCCGCTGCCCGAACATCGCGCGCTGTACGACGCCATCGCCGCCGGCGATCCCGCCGCCGCGCGTGGGGCGATGGAGGAATTGGTCCGGCTTGCGCTGGCGGATACCGCGGTAGCCCTCGCCGGATAGACCATCGTTCTGCCGATATTGTCAGGGTTATTCTTTTGCTCGCTTCTCTGGATCGCGGAGCCCGGCCCTCACCAGTTGACCGGTAATTTGTCCGACATATACTGGCGCCAAATGACAACGGTGCCGGTAACGGCCGGCACGACGAGAGGACGCCCGATCGCATGGCCACACCCGTCATCGCGCCTGACGCACCGGCAGACGCAGATCCCGCAAGGACAGGCCCGTCGGGTTACCGCCCCGCCCTCACCTTGCTCGCCAGCCTGTTCTTCATGTGGGGCTTCATCACGGTCATCAACAACACGCTGCTGCCGCATCTGCGCAGCGTGTTCGACCTGAACTATACGCAGACCACGCTGATCGAGAGCGTGTGGTTCATCGCCTATTTCGTCGCGTCGATCCCGTCGGCGATGCTGATCCGCCGGGTCGGTTATCAGCGATCGCTGGTGGTCGGATTGCTGATCATGGCGATGGGATCGCTGGGCATGATGCTGGCGGCAGGCATCCCTTCCTATGGGGTCACCCTGGCGATGCTGTTCGTGATCGCCAGCGGGATCACGCTGCTGCAGGTCGCCGCCAATCCCTATGTCGCGGTGATCGGCCCGCCCGAGACGGCTTCGTCACGGCTCAATCTGGTGCAGGCGATGAACTCTGCCGGCACGATGCTCGCCCCGATGTTCGGCGCCTATCTGATCCTCGGCCGGTCGAAAGGCGGCACGGCGGAAGCCGGTACGGTGCTGACCCAGGCCGAGCGCATGGCGGACGCGCAATCGGTGATCCTGCCCTACGCGCTCGTCGCCGTCGTGCTGGTGATCCTCGCGATCGTGATCGCCCGTTTCCCGCTCCCCGCGATGGGCAATGCGACCAGCCGGGTGAGCAAGGAGGAGCGCCGGAACCACTCGCTGTGGAAGCACCGCAATCTCGTCTTCGGCATTCCCGCGATCTTCATCTATCTGATCGCCGAGATCGGCGTGGCGAACCTGTTCGTGAACTTCGTCAGCCAGCCCGACATTGCCAATCTGACGCATGAACATGCCGGGCGCTATCTCACCTTCATGTGGGGCGGGATGATGGTCGGCCGCTTCCTTGGCAGCTGGCTGATGCGGTCGATCCCGGCGGAAACGGTCCTCGCGGCCTTCTCGGTGGGCGCGTTCGTGGTGATGATGGTGACGGTGCTGAGCAGCGGGCCGGTCGCGATGTGGGCGCTGATCCTGGTCGGGCTGTTCCACTCGATCATGTTCCCGACGATCTTCACGCTGGGCATCAAAGGCCTCGGCCCGCTGACCGAGGAGGGGTCGGGCCTGTTGATCATGGCGATCGCGGGCGGCGCGCTGGTGGTGGTGCAGGGTCAGCTGGCGGATATGTATGGCCTGCAGGCATCGTTCCTGCTGACCGCTGTGTGCGAGCTGTACGTGCTGTTCTACGCGCTGTGGGGCTGCCGGACGAAAACAGCCTAGCCCTGCCGCAGAAAGCGGACGCGGGCGATACGCCAGCCCTCGGCCGTGCGCACGAACTCGTCCGAATAGCGGCCCAGCAGCACATCCACCGGCCCGCCGGGGCGCTTGAGATGGACCAGCAAGGTCCAGTCGCCGGTCGCGCGATCGCCATCCACCGCGATCAGCGGGGTGTGGATCATATGCACCCGCCACTCCGAATTGCCGGCGATGGCGCTGCACAGGAATTCGGTGAGCGCGGCGATCCCGATGACTGGATCACCGCCATATTCGGCAACCGCCCGTTGATGGAAGATCGACCGGAACGCTTCGGCGGCGCTGACGGTATCGGCGGTCAGCGCATCGACCGCGACGCAATAGCGAGCCTTGAGGTTCTGGATCGCAACGACGTCCTCGGCGGACATCAACCCTCCGCCGCCAGCCGCTTCACCACCAGCGCCTTCAGGTCCGCCGTCTTGATCTTCGCGCTGCCGGTCAGCTCCAGTTCGTCCTCGGCAAAGAACAGCACCCGGCGCGGCACCTTGAAGCTGGCGAGTTCGGCCTTGGCGAAGCCGCGCACGGCATCCTCGTCCAGCACCGCGTCCTGATGCGGCACGATGCAAGTGACGACCAGTTCACCCAGCGTATCGTGCGGCACGCCAACGGTCTGGGTGACCTTCACGCCGGGACAGGATTTGATCACGCTGTCGATCTCGACCGGGGAGACGTTCGCGCCGCCGGTCTTGATGATGTCGTTCAGCCGCCCTTCCCAGAACAGCCGCGGCGTGCCGTCGGCCATCACGTCCAGATAGCCGCCATCGCCGGTGAGGAAATAGCCCTCACCGTCGAGCGTCTCGTCGGCGGGGATACCGATATAACCGAGCATCAGCGTCGGGCCTTTGACGGCGATCTCGCCGCGCTCGCCCATCGGCACCACCTGCCCGCTCAGCGGATCGACGATCTTGAAGACCATGCCCGGTTGCGGGGTGCCGTGGCTGCCGCCGATCACTTCATCCGGCGTCCCCGAGGGGAAGATCGCGCTGATCGTGAAGGTCTCGGTATTGCCATAGGCAGCCATCGGCTCCTGCCAGTCGGTGCTGACGGTCGGATGGCGGCCAAGCGGCACTTTCGGGCTGACATATTTGAGCGAGGACAGGTTGACCTCGCCCCAGTTCGCCGCGGCTTCGAGCTGCGCCCATTGGTGCGGCCAGGCCACCGCCATCGTCGCCTTTTCGGCATCCATCAGCGCCAGCGCTTCCTCGGCCTGGAAGGTGGGCTGCAGCACAAGGCTGCCCCCAGCGGATAGCGCGCCGCCGATCGCCATGCCGAAATTGCCCGACCAGAAGAAGCCGTTGGCGGACCATGTCCGCACGTCTTCCTCGACCGCGTAGAAGCGCTTCCACCGCCACAGCTGGAGCGTCACCCCGCGATGCGCGCTGAGGATGCCCTTGGGCTTCGCCGTCGAACCCGACGAGAAGAACAGCACGCCGGGATCGGACGGTGCGACGGTCGCGGCGGCGGCATCGACCAGCGCCTGTTCGGTCGCGTCACCCCGCGACAGGAAGGCCGGCCAATCCTCGATCGCCCCCGCCCCGCCGCCGATCGAGGCGACATGGCGCAGAAACGGAAAGCGGATCGACGCGATCCCACCAGACGGTGCGGTGGCGAGCGCGGGTTCGAGGCCCGCCACCATCTCCGCGAAGTCCTTCTTCAACACCGACCGTTCGAGCAGCAGTACCGAACAGCCCGATGCCGCGATCAGGTGATCCAGCTCGGCCGGCGTCGAGAAGGTGCTGAACGTCGTCGCGACCCCGCCCGCCAGCGCGGTGCCGAACACCGCCGAGAGAAACTCCGGCCGGTTGGTCATCAGCACGCCGACGCGCGTGCCCTTCCCCACCCCGCACGCCAGCAGCGCACGCGCGACCTGGTTGGCGCGGTCCCACAGATCAGCATAGGTCCAGCGGATCGTCTGCCCGTCCTCGTGCAGCACCAGCGCCTCACGCGGGCCATGCCGCCCGGTCACCTCGCGCAGCCAGCCGCCCAGCGTCAGCGGACCGATGCCGGGTTCGTCCGCCAGCGGCGGGCCGGCTGCGATCGAAGGGGGCCGCGTCGCCACGGTTCAGCGGTTCACATCGACGACGACGCGGCCGCGCACCTTGCCGTCGATCAGATCGGCAGCGGTCTGGATCGCATCGGCCAGCCCGATCTCGGTCGCGATCGTCTCGAGCAGCGCCGGATCGAGATCGTTCGCCAGCCGCTGCCACGCAGTCAGCCGCTTCGCCTTGGGCGCCATCACGCTGTCGATTCCGAGCAGGCTCACGCCGCGCAGGATGAAAGGCATGACGGTCGCCGGGAAATCCGCGCCCTGCGCCAGACCGCATGCCGCGACCACGCCGCCATATTTCGTCGCCGCGACGGCATTGGCCAGCGTGTGGCTGCCGACCGAGTCCACGACTGCCGCCCAGCGTTCCTTCTGGAACGGCTTGCCCGGTTCGCTGAGCGCCGCGCGCTCGACGATCGAAGTCGCGCCGAGCGTCGTCAGATACTCGCCTTCGGACGCCTTGCCGGTCGCCGCCACGACGTTGAAGCCCAGCTTGCCCAGCAGCGCCACCGCGACGCTGCCCACGCCGCCGGTCGCGCCGGTGACCAGCACTTCGCCAGCATCGGGCGTCACGCCAGCTTTCACCAGCGCCTCGACGCAGAGCGCCGCAGTATAACCCGCCGTGCCGATCGCCATCGCCTGTTTGCCGGTAAAGGCTGCGGGCAGCGGGACCAACCAGTCGCCATTGAGCCGCGCCTTCTGCGCCAGCCCGCCCCAATGCGTCTCGCCCACGCCCCAGCCGTTGAGCACGACCTTGTCGCCCGCCTTCCAGTCGGCGTGGCTGCTGTCGGTCACCGTACCGACCAGATCGATGCCGGGCACCATCGGGAATTTGCGCACCACCGGCCCCTTGCCCGTGATCGCCAGACCGTCCTTATAGTTCAGCGTCGAATAATCGACCGCGATCGTCACATCGCCTTCGGGAAGCTGCGCGTCGTCGATCTGCGTCACCGCGACCGACTGGCCGCTATCGTCCTTCGAAATCAGGATGGCGGAAAACATTTGGGATTGATCCTCACTGGACAGGGTATCGAAATCGTCGGGGGCTCAGGCCGGGATCATTTCCCGACGGCGCGCAGCTTGGCCGGTTTGGCGACCTTGCGGCCGAGCCGCTCGGCGACCTGGGGATAGCGATCGGGCTGGACCGATCCGTACATGCTCAGCCGCAGGAATTCCTGCGAGAAGCGATGCGCCAGCGCGCGGCGCTCCTCCTCGCCATGCGCATGCGATCGCGCCCAGACCGGCCACAGGAACGCACTTGCCAGCATGATCACCGACAGCACTTCGGCATCGACGCCTTCGCGCGAATTGTCGGTGCTGGCGAACCGCTCGAGCGAGCCTTCATATTCGCGCCAGAAGGGGTCGGCCGTGGGATCGGGCGACGACAGCAGCTGAAGCAGCCAGATCCGGCCGAGCTCGGGATTGTCCATTGCGAAATTGACCAGCCGATCGGTGGTGTCGGCGATGTCGACATCCTCGACCTGCCGCTCGCCGATCGTCTCCGGATCGCCGAACACCGCGCGAAACATCTGTTCGGACACCCCGTCGGCGGTCGCTTCGATCAGATTCTCGCGGGTCTTGAAATGCTGATAGGCGGTGCCGCGATTGACCCCGGCAAGGTGCGCGACTTCGGACAGGCTGATTGCTTCGGGACCGTCCTTGGCCAGCAGGGTGCGCGCGGCGCGGAGGATCGCTTCGCGCGTCTCGACCGGATCCCGGGTCCGCTTCTGCCTTGGCTCCGCCATCGCCATCCTCACTTCGTCTTCGACATGCCGTCGATATGGGTGACAGTCCTGTTCTCCTGCCCGCAGGAGTCAATCGCGAACCGCGTTCCGCGCCCCGGCAAGCCGCGCTGATCGCCCGGGCGAAGGCTGGCGGCGTTGCCGCAAAGGAAAACGGCCGGGCAGCAATGCCGCCCGGCCGTCCCCAGGTTCTGAAAGGTCTTACCGTTCAGCGCGAGCCGAAGCGGAACTTGAAGCTAAGGCCGAACTCGCGAAGCGGCGTGGTGGTGATGCCGACATAGCCGGTATCCGCGCTGGTGCCGGTCGGGCCGGTCAGGATCGGACCGGTCGGGCCGAACCCGCCGAAGCCGAGCTGCTGGTACGAGGTCGACAGCGGGTTACCGCGCGTCAGTACGCGAACTTCATCGGTGAGGTTCTTGGCATAGGCAGTCAGTTCCCACTGGCCGTCCGGCGCACGGATGCCGACGAACAGGTTGAGCAGGCCATAGCTGCCGACATCGTCGAACGCGCTGGTCGGATCGCCCTGCGAGCTGCCGTTCAGGTTGAACAGGCCGCGCAGATAACCATCGACATGGCCGGTGATCGGCACGCTGTATTCGGTCTGGAACGAAGCGCTGAATGGCGCCTGGAAGGCCGAGCGCTGCGTGACGTTGCACTGGGACAGGTTGTTCGCGCCGACCGCCGCCTGCAGCGCCGCCAGCGTCGGCGCCGTCGTCGAGGTGTCCGGCTTGCCGTCGCCGTTCAGATCGTTGCACGGGATCGTCCCGTTCTTGATCTTGCCGTCGGAATAGGCGGCGACCACACCCATGCTCCAGCGCGGCGTGATGTTGCCCGAAAGTTCGAGTTCGATGCCCTTCACTTCGACCGGGACGGCCCCGACGAAGTTGAACACGCCGACCTGCTGCGCGGTGCCGGTGACCTGGCCCTGTGCGTTACGGACAGCGACGGTGTTGACGTAATAGACACCGTTCGGCGAGCGATACGGGAAGTTGGAGAACTTCTGGAAATAGGCGCTGGCATTGAACCGCACCCGGCGATCGAACAGCGAGCTCTTGAAGCCCACTTCATAGGACTGCGAGGTTTCCGCCGCGAGGTTCAGGAACGAGTTCTCGCGAGCCGAGCGAGCGATGTTGAAATCGCCCACCGCGGAGATGCCGGGACGATAGGACGTGCCGGTGTTGGCATAGACCATGAAGTCGGGCGAGAAGGAGTGCTTGATCGACGCGGTGTAGATCACCTTGTCGTCGTCCTGCGCGTTGCTCGCGGCCAGACTGCCATTGATGTAGAGTTGGCCGTCATCCTTGTAGCTGATGAAGCGCACGCCGCCCGAGACTTCGGTGGATTCGCCGATATGCGCCGTCACGTTGCCGAAGAACGAGCGCTCGTGCGACTTGCCGGTGCGGCGGATCGCGGTCTGGTTGACCGTGGCGACGCCGCCGCCCAGCGCGACCGGCAGGCGGATCACGGTCGGCGAGTTCAGCGTGGTTGGCGTGTCGTTCACATAATCGAACCCGCCGATGACGTAGTCGAACATGCCGAACACGCGCTCCTGGTTTTGAAGGCGGAGTTCGTGCGAGGTCGATTTGATGTTCGACTGGGTGCGCTGCACCACCGTGGTCGCCGGGAAGAAGTTCGCCGGGTCCTGGTTGCCGAACGAGTCGATGTTCTGCGTGTAGTGCGAGAATTGATAGATCAGCTGCTGGCCGCCGAACGACACTTCGCCGCGCCCGTTATAGATGTCGAACAGCTGGGTCAGATAGGTCGGACGCGCGACGTTCGACAGGCGATCCTTCGGCCCGATCAGCACCGGGGTGGCAATCGCCGCCGGATTGACGTTGCGGAAGGATTCGACCTGCCCGAACTGACGCGAGAAGCGATCGATCCGCTGATAATTGCCTTCAAGGCGCAGCCAGTCCGCCGGCTCGACCAGCGCCGAGACGCGGACGCTGCGCGCGTCGGTATAGGGATCGCGGGCATCGGCCGTGCGGTCGATCGAATGGATCCGGTTGCCCTCGCCCTGATCGATCACGCCGGCGACGCGGATCGCCGCGATGCCCTTGATCACCGGAAGGTTGATCGCGCCCTGCCCGTTCATCGTGCCGATGTTGTTGGCCGTCAGCTCGACATAGCCGCCAATCTCGTAAAGGTCGGGCTTCTTCGTGGTGACCACGATCGAGCCCGACGGGGAAGCGCGGCCGCGCAGCGTGCCCTGCGGACCCCGCACGACTTCGATCTGGCCGACGTCGTACATCTGCTGAAGAACCACGCCAGCCGTCAGCGGCGCATCGTTCTGGTAGAATTCGACCGTGGCGTTGAAGCCGCTGGCGTTCACGTCGAAATTGACGCCGCGCATCTGCGCGTTGCCGCCGATGCCGTTGGCGTTGTTCGAAAGCTGAAGGCCCGGAACCAGGTCCTTCACTTCGGTGAAATCGCGCAGGCCCAGATTGGCGATCGCATCTCCGGTGACCGCGTTCACCACCGCCGGAACGTCCTGAATGCTTTCGTCGCGGCGGCGGGCCTGGACGACGATTTCCTCGTTCTGCGAGGCTTCGGCGGATGCCGCCGGATCCTGCGGCGCGGCAGTCTGTGCACTGGCCGGCGCGGCGATCGCCAACAGGCAGACGCCTGCCATCGAAGTTGCGAAAATGGTTCTCACGGAAACCTCCTCCCCTTGATGCGCCTGTTCGTTCTCGACTCTGCGCGTTGTCCTTGAGGCTGCGATATGCCTGAATAAAACCGGTTGGGGAGGGCCGCCGGGGCACATATCGCTACTGCGATTGCCCGCTTCTTTACTGGCAAGATCGACAGTATCGCGCGTGCGATCCTGTTGCTCGAAAGCCTCATGATCGGCCCTCATCTATGGACGGCCACACACGCGTGCGCGCATTGCAGGCGAGAGAGGAATCCAGATGAGCGGCACGCGAAATCCGAACGGCATTGCTGTGGTCACCGGCGCGGCGGGCGGCATGGGGCAGCCCGTGGCGGTACGGTTCGCAGCGCAGGGACGGCCGCTGCTGCTGTGTGATCTCGACGCGGATCGGCTGGAACAGGTCGCGGGTCCGTTGCGCGTCGTCGGCGGCGACGTGCGCATCCTCCCCGGCGACATCGCCGATCCCGCTTTCCCCGACCAACTGGTCGCGGCGCTGGACGGCGAACCCATCGCAGCGCTGGTCCACACCGCGGGCCTCTCGCCGACGCTTGCCGATGGCCCTCGCATCTTCGACGTCAACTTCACCGCCACCCGGCGGCTGGTCGACGCCGTCCGTCCGCGCATGGCATCCGGCGGGTGCGCGGTGCTGATCTCGTCCATGTCCGCCTATATGGCTGCCCGTCCGGAGATCGACGCAGCGATCCGCGATCTGATCGATGGCGACGGCGCCGCCATCGCCCCGATGATCACCGAGCCGCGCGGCGCTTATCCCATCTCGAAGCGCGCCGTGATCGCGCTGGTCGCGCGCGAAGCGGCGGCGTTCGGCGCGAAGGGCGCGCGGATCGCATCGATCGCACCGGGCCTGATCGACACCGGCATGGGCCGATCCGAAATGGCGGCGAGCGAGCAGACCAAGGTGATGCTCGCCCGTACCCCGCTGGGCCGGACCGGCATCGGCGACGAGATCGCGTCGGTCGCAGTATTCCTCTGCTCGAACGACGCGAGCTATATCACCGGATGCGACATCAAGGTGGATGGCGGCACGCTGGCGGCGCTGGGGTTCTGAGCTAACCCCAGACCGCATCGGCAGCCGCCAGCGCCTGCGCGCCGCGCCCGCCCATATCGCCGACCAGCGCCTTGAGCCGATAGGTCCAAAGATGGAGCGGATGCTCCAGCGTCATGCCCATCGCGCCGAGGAACTGGTGGAAATCATAAGCCGCCGATCCCGCCGATTGCTGAACGTGCAGCGCGGCCAGCGCTGCGTCGCCCGGATCGAGCGTGGCCGCCGCCTTCATCGCCAGCCAGTAGCCGCCGTTGGTGCGCACCTGCGCCTCGGCAAGCCGATGGCGCACCGCCTGAAACGCCGCGAGTGGACGCCCGAATTGCTGGCGATCGGTGACATAGGTGGCGGTGCTCTCCAGCGCGGCGGCGAGCAGCCCGGCGCCTTCGGCGGCGATAGCCACCTGCCACCGCGTGCGCAGCGCCTCCGGCGAGATATCCAGCGTCACCGCACGATCCGGCACCGCGATCAGCGTCGCCATCGGATAGCCGTAGAGCGACTCCTTGTCGGTGCGGATATCGACTTCCCCGGCGGTGAAGCTGGTCACCGTATCGCCGAGCACCAGCACCGTCGCGCCGGGCTTCAGGAAGCGGATCGGACGGCGGAGCTTGCCCGTTTCGACCAGACAGACCGGCCGCGCGGCTTCGCCCAGCAACGGACGGATCAGCGCGCTGGTCGCGGCCTCGACCGCATAGGGCAATCGCGCCAGCCGCTCGACGATCAGCGCCGCCGAGACGGTGCCCAGATCGGGATCGAACGCCACGTCGAGGAACCCGCCTTCGGCCAGTTCGCGGTCGAGTTCGTCGCTGGTCAGCGCAAAGCTGATGTCGTGAATCGGCGGCGAGGCGAAGCGCTTGGTCAGGCTGTCGATCGCATCGAGGATCGCGACCTGATCGGGGGTGAGCGACAAGTCCATCAGCGCGGCTCCCGCGGCAGTTTGAGCACGTCGGTGGCGATGATGTTGAGCTGGATTTCGGCGGCGCCCGCCGCGATCCCCGCCACGATCCCACGCTGGTGGTGCATCTTGAGATAGGGGTGCGCATCGCCCAGCGATTCGGGCAAATACTCGACGATGAATTCGGACACGCGGCGCTCGGCCATCACCGTGGCCGCGCGCGCCGACGAGGCTTCCGGCCCCACCGCTTCGCCCCGCGCGCGCTGGGCGACGATGGCGTAGCTGGCGAGGCGCGCCGCTTCGCACAAAGCGAGCGCGTTGGCAGCTTCGATACGCACGGCCTCGCCCGCAAACTCGTCCTGATCCTTCAGGATGCCGACCGCGCGATCAAGCGCCGCGCGCGCGAGATGATAGCGGGGAATGCCCAGCCGCTCGTTCTTGAGCGAGAAGGCGATGATCTCCCACCCCTGCCCTTCCGCCCCGATCCGCGCCGATTGCGGCACGACGACATCGTCGAAGAACACTTCATGGATGTCGCCTTCGCCGATGATCGACGGAATCTGGCGCACGGTAATGCCCGGCGTGTCCATCGGCACGAGCAGGATGCTGATGCCATTCTTGCGATCGTCGCTGGTGCGGCACAGCAGGAAACAGGTTTCTGCGAGGCCGGCATAGCTGGTCCAGATCTTCTGGCCGGAGACGCGGTAATTCTCGCCATCGGGCACGGCGCGGGTGCGCAGCGACGCAAGGTCCGATCCCGAACCCGGCTCCGAAAAGCCCTGGCACCAGATCGCATTGCCCGCCGCGATCGGCGGCAGATAGCGCGCCTGCTGCTCCGCCGACCCGTATTTGACCAGCGTCGGCCCGATCCAATTGACGTTCATATACTGGGCGCCGCGCGGCTCGCCCGCGATCCACATCTCTTCGGCCAGGATCAGCTGGTGCCACGGATCGAGGCCCTGCCCCCCAATCTCGACCGGCCAGTGCGGGGTGAGCAGGCCGTCCTCGGCCAGCTTGCCGCAGAAGCGGCGCGAGAATTCGGTCAGTTCGGCCGAACCGGGACCATGCCCCGCGACATCCTCCCAGCCTTCAGGCAGGTTCGCGGACAGGAAATCCCGCAGCCGGCGCCGGAACGCCTCCTCCTCGCTGGTCCAGTCAAAATCCATGCAAACCTTCGCTCAAAAAGTGACGCCCGCGCGCTGCGCGGCATCGATTGCCAGCCATGCTCTCCCGCGGCGAGACTATCAGATCGGCGCGGGGACGATCACCGCGCGGGCGATATGTCATCCGGCTCCGGCTACAGCCTCACCGGCACCCGTATTAATCCGGACAAATTTTAGAGCAAGCGGCTTTGCATCTTCGCGCGGCGTGATAAGGGACGGGCAAGGAGAGCTGCCCATGACCGCCAATTTGCCCGGATATGAGACCATCCTGCTCGAGCGCCGCGAGCGCCTGCTGGTCCT
Source organism: Sphingomonas sp. G-3-2-10 (assembly GCF_012927115.1). Classification (NCBI taxonomy): domain Bacteria; kingdom Pseudomonadati; phylum Pseudomonadota; class Alphaproteobacteria; order Sphingomonadales; family Sphingomonadaceae; genus Sphingomonas; species Sphingomonas sp. G-3-2-10. The sequence continues at coordinate 1,742,724 of NZ_JABBFY010000001.1, forward strand.
CACCTTCAACCGGCCCGACGCGATGAACGCGGTCAATCTGGCGCTGCACGACGAACTTCCCGAGGCGCTGGCCTTCGCGGCAAACGATCCCGGTTCGGACGTGATCCTGCTCACCGGCGCGGGCCGCGCCTTCTCCGCCGGCGGCGACATCGCGCATATGGAGCATAACGCCGCCAACCCCCACCTGTTCGACCACGAAGCGCGTCAAGCAAAGCGGATCGTCAACGCGCTGCTCGACATCGAGAAGCCGGTGGTGTGCCGGATGAACGGCCATGCGGTGGGCCTGGGCGCGACCATCGCCCTGCTGTGCGACATCATCATCGCCGCCGACACGGCGCGGATCGGGGACCCGCATGTCGGCATCGGGCTGGTCGCGGGCGATGGCGGCGCGCTGGTCTGGGCACAGCGGATCGGCATCGCGCGCGCCAAGGAATATCTGCTGACCGGCGAATTGCTGACCGCGGTAAAGGCCGCGGAGATCGGCCTGATCAACCACGCCGTTCCCGCGGATCAGCTCGACGATGCGGTCGATACGCTGTGCGGCAAGCTGCTCGACGGCGCGCCCAACGCGATCCGCTGGACCAAGGTGCTGACCAACATGGAGCTGAAGCGCATCGCCAATGCGGTGATGGAAGCCGGCATCGCCTACGAATCCGTCAGCGTCCGCTCCGCCGATCACCGCGAAGGCGTCGCCGCGCTGAAGGAGAAGCGCAAGCCGGTGTTCACCGGACGCTGACCGGAATCCCCTTCCCCGCAAGGAGCGGCTAGGGGTGGGTTAGAAAAGGTCGGGGCTCGATGCCCCGGCCTTTTCCATTCTTGCCGTTCAGTTCTTCACCCGCCGCATCGTCACCGCGTGGCGATAGCGCTCGGACGGGTGCGTATTGATCGTCAGCTGCGCGATCTGGCCGTTCGCCAATTTGTACGTATGACGCACCTCCAGCGCAGGCGATCCGACCTCGACCAGCAGCGGCGACGCCAACTCCGCGGGGACGAGTATTGCGGATATTTCCTGCCGCACCTCGACCATGCGCACCCCGAACAGATCCTCGATCAGCGGGAAGATCGGCGCCTTGTGGCTTTCCAGCAGCCGGCTGACCCCGGCAAAGTCGCGATGGATGAAATAGTCGGCCAGGCCGAGCGGGATTTCCGACCCGACGTTGAAGCCCAGCGCCCGGACCGACAGCCACTCCTCGCCCACGTCGAACCCGGTCCGTTCCGCCAGCGCCTTGTCGACGGTGACCATCTTCATCCATTCGATCACGATGTAGGAACCGCTGGCGAAGTGCAGCAAATCCTCGATCGACATGGCGCCGAAGTTGCGCGAACCGATCGAAGGCGGCGGAATCACGACGGTTCCGGCGCCACGCCGCGAGGAAATCAGCCCGTCGTCGCGCAGCTGCCCCAATGCGCCGCGCACCGTGTAGCGGCTGACCGAGAAACGCTGGCAAAGCTCGCCCTCCGTCGGAAGCTGGGCGCCGACCGGGAAGTCGCCTTTCATGATTTCCTGCTTCAGCACCTTGGCGATCTGCAGGTACAGGGGTTCCTCGGGTACGGCCTTTTCGGGCATCTTCAGCCTCTTGGTTCTTGTTCTGGTCAAACAATCCTTGGCATTATTACGCCGACCCGGAAAGTACAGGTTCCCGATTACATCGAATGCCCCGGCGCGAACGGCGCCTTTCCGATGCCTAGCCCAGATAATTTATGCGGACAATGCGAGGCTGGACGAAACGCCCCGGCGTTGACGACGACCGCGGCGCAAGATATGTCTGGACAACCATAAAGAAACCCCTGGCCGCTTCCTTCAGGACGTGGCGGAATCCAGAGTTCGCGGGCGGCAACGCGCCGGCGCGGTCGCATGGCCGCGCCCGATGCCGACCGTCCCGCTTCGGAGGACCGGGGACGCAAGAGGATGGCCGGGTCGATGGCAACGAACAGGAACGCGCAGGGCATTGCGGGCAGCGAAACGCCGGATGCCGCCGCGCCCGGCTGGATGATGGCGCGGCCCTGGGCCGGCGTGGTCTTCCTGATGCTGATCGGGATGCTCAACTATCTCGACCGCGTCCTGCCCGCGATCCTTGCCGAGCCGATCAAGAAGGACCTCGTCCTGTCGGATACGGTGCTGGGCATCGTCAACGGCGTCGGCTTCCTCGCCATCTATGCGCTGGCGAGCATCCCGATCGCGTCGCAATCGGATCGCGGGCGCTATCCGGCGGTGATCACCTTCTCGCTCGGCATCTGGAGCCTGATGACCGCGCTGGGCGGCTGGGTGGTCGCGGGGTGGCAACTGGCGCTCACCCGGTGCGGCGTGGCGCTGGGCGAAGCCGGCGGGATGCCCGCGGCGCACGCCTTCATCACTCGCCACATCCCGGCGAAGAGCCGCACCACCGCCTTCTCGCTTTTCACCATGTGCCTGCCGCTGGGTACGATGGCGGGGTTCATCGTCGGCGGCGTGTTCGGACAGGCGCTCGGCTGGCGGCACACCTTCATGCTGATGGGCGGGATCGGCATCGCGCTCGCGCTGCTTGCCTGGCTGTCGTTCGGGCGCGGCGCGGGCGTGGCCAGCCGTCCGCGCGACGCCGAACAGCCCCAGCCCAGATTCCTCCATCTGCTGCGCAAGCGTAGCCTGCTCGCCACGCTGGCGGGGGCAGCGTTCGTCGGCATGGGCGGCTACACCTCGATGGCCTTCACCCCGGCCTATCTGATGCGGTCCCACGGCATGACCGTGGGCGAAGCGGGCGTGACCTTCGGCGTCGCCGGCGGGGTCGTCGGCATCGTCGGGCTGATCGTGATCGGCTGGGCGGCGGACCGGCTCTCGGCGCGCGACATTCGCTGGCAGCTGGGCGTGATCATCGCGATGATCCTCGGCGCGCTGCCGCTGTCGGTGCTGGCCTATACGGCCTCCAACACCTTGGTCGCGATCCTCGGCGCGGCGATCAATCTTGCCATCGCGATGGTCTATGCCGCACCGATCACCGCCGCGTTGCACCGTCTCGCGCCGGTCGATCTTCGCGCGCGAGTTTCCGCGCTGCTGCTGCTCGCGACCGCGATCCTCGGCGGCCTCGGTCCGCTGGTGGCGGGCATGGTCAGCGATGCGCTGAAGCCGCAGTTCGGCGCCGACGCGCTGTCGCACGGGATGCTGGTGGTGCCGGCTGCCTATCTGGCCGCCGCAATCTGCTTCGCGATCGCCCTGCCCAGCTTCCGCAAGGAAGTAGTGAACGAATAGCGCCGGACCGCAGGGCCCGGCGCTATTCGGTATCAGGCGAAGATTTCGGCGAGGAACGCGTCGAGCCGCTCGCGCGAGCGGCGGTCGGACTGGGCGTTGTACTCGATCATCTCGTTCGCGGCCGCGCCCTGGAACGCGGGATTGGTGAAGCTGTGCCGCGTGCCGCTGTAGAGGTTCAATTCCCAGTCGACGCCGCTGCCCGCGATATTCTCCTGAAAGGCAGCGATCGCCGCCGCCGGCACCAGCGGATCGTCCCAGCCGGTACAAATCAGCAGCTTGCCCTTGGTGCGCTCCGACGACCAGTCCGCACCCAGCGGATTGAGCGCACCGTGGAAGCTGCCCACACCCAGCACACCACCGCCGGTCCGTGCGAATTCGAGAACACTCGCCCCGCCGAAACAATAGCCGATCGCGGCCAGCTTCGCCGCATCGACTTCGGGCTGATCCGCCAGCGTATCGAGCGCCGCACCGACACGCCCCATCCAGGTCGCACGATCAGCGATCATCGCGCCGATCGCGTCCATCACCTTCGGCATCTCGGTGATCTGCGCGCGACTGCCCCACAAATCCATCGCCAGCGCGGCATAGCCCAGGCCGGCAAGGCGCTCGGCATTGGCGATCGCATGTTCGCCCAGCCCAAAGGCTTCATGGACGACCAGCACGCCAGGGCGCGGACCGGCGATCGACGCATCGACCACCAGTTCGCCCGACATGACGATATCGCCGAACGAATAGTCGATCGGCGTCCTGACAAAATTCGGCATCGGCAACTCCCTTATGGTTATGAACGCGGGTCTTCCGGCCAGTCGACCGTCTCGAACCATGCGGTGTGCAGCGGCTCGCCGAACAGCGCATGGACCGCCGGTCCCTTCTCGACCGAGTGGGCGGCCACCTTGTGCGCGGCGATCGCCGCCTGATCGCGATAGATTTCGAAGAGGAATATCTTCTCCGGCTGATCGGGGTCGCGCAGCGTGACCGACATCAGATTGCCGGGTTCGGTGCGGACATCGGCGATCACGTCGACGGTCCTTTCGAGCAGTTCCGCAGCCGCGCCGACTTTGGGCGTGAGCGTCACAAAAGCACCAATCGCCATCGCCTACCTCCTGCTTATGTCCGGACTTATTCTACCGCCCCGTCCAGTTCGGTGCGCGGCGCTCGTTGAACGCGGCCGGGCCCTCCAGCGCGTCGGCGGAGGCTTGCGCGCGGCGGACCGAAGGCAGCGTCCATTGCCGGCCCATCGCCGTCTCCAGCGGCTCGTCGATGCATTGCAGCGCCACCGCCTTGGTCGCGCGCACGCCCAGCGGGCTCGCTTCGAGCAGCAGATCGGCCCAGCGCAGGGCAGCCGCCAGCACGCCCTCGTCGCCCGCAATTTCGGTGACGAAGCCCATCGCCAGCCCCTCTTCGGCGGTGACCCTGCGGCCGGTGAGCATCAGGCCCATCGCCCGCTGCATCCCGATCGCGCGCGGCAGGCGAAGGATGCCCCCGCCCAGCGCGATCAGCCCGACCTTCACTTCGGGCAGCGCAAAGCTCGCCCCCGGCCCGGCGACCACGATGTCGCAGGCCAGCGCCATCTCGAACCCGCCGCCGACCGCGAAACCGTTGACTGCGGCGATCACCGGCTTGTCGAGATCGAACCGCGCGGTGATCCCGCCGAAACCGCTCGCGGGCAGTCCCTCGGGCCCATCCGGCGCGACGGTCTTCAGATCATGCCCGGCGGAGAAGGCCTGCTCCCCGGCACCGGTCAGGATCGCGATCCACTGATCGTCGTCAGCAGCGAAACTATCGAACGCCGCCGACATCTCGGCCTGCGCCGCGGCGTCGAGCGCGTTGCGGCGCTGCGGACGGTCCATCGTGATGATGGTGACATGGCCCCGCCGCTCGACGCGGATCATCGAGTCGCTCATCAGCGCGGACCTTTCGGAAGGCCAAGCACGCGCTCGCCAATGATGTTGCGCTGAATCTCGGCCGTGCCGCCCGCGATCGTCTCGGAAAAGGCATCGAGATAGTCGTGGCCCAGACCATGCACGCCCAGCACGCGCGCCGACGCCACGCCGTACAGGTCGATCGCCGCGGCCTGCACCTTCTTGCCCAGTTCGGCAAAGGCGAGACGGACCAGCGACGCGCTCGCGTCGGGCACATTCGCGTCGGACAAAGCGACGCGATAGGCGCTCGCCTGAATCGCCGCGCCCTCGGCGCTCAGCACCGCCAGCCGCTGGCGCATCGCCTGACGCGAGGCCGGGCAATCCTTCAGCATCTCCGCGATCTGGAGCGTCAGCGCGATGATCAGGCCAAGGCTCGCCGTGCCGCGCTCGAACGCCAGCGTCGACATCGCGGTCGCCCAGCCATTGTTGAGCCCGCCGACCACGTTCGACAGCGGCACCCGCACCGAATCGTAGAAGACCTCGCAATATTTATAGGGTCCGGCCATCGTCTTGATCGGGCGCACGGTGATGCCTTCGGCATCCATCGGGCAGATGATCCAGGTCAGCGCGCCGCTGGTCTTGGCCTCGGGATCGGTGCGGATCAGCAGCTCCTGCCAGTCGGCCGTGTCGGCATAGCTGGTCCAGATCTTCTGCCCGTCGATCACCAGATGATCGCCCTCCACGCGGCCACGCGTCTTGATCGAGGCAAGGTCCGATCCCGAACCCGGCTCGGAAAAGCCCTGACACCAGACCGATTCGCCGCCCAGGATGCGGGGCAAATGGAACGCCTTCTGCGCCTCGGTCCCGCACGCCATCAGCGTGGGACCTGCATGGTTCAGCGCGACGAACAGCGAATTGAGCGTCGAAGGCGCGCCGGCACGGGCATATTCCTCGTACCAGACGATCTGCTCGAGAACGGACAGGCCACGCCCGCCCATCTCCTTCGGCCATGCCAGACCCGCCCAACCGCCGTCGAACTGCCGCTTCTGCCACGCCAGCGCAAAAGCGCGGCCATCGGGTCCGTCGAACGGCGCGGGTTCGGACGGCACATTCGCTTCCAGCCAGCGGCGCGCATCGGCGCGGAAGGTTTCGATCGTGTCGCTCATGCCCTCTCCATCTTGAGCCCCAGATTGACGCTCCCTGCGAAGTTGTCCATACATTTATACATGACTGGATCAAGCGAGATGCATGTGGGCCTTCGTTATCAACCCGACGCGGAACAGTTGGCGCTGGCCGGCGAGATGGAATCGGCGCTGACCGAACTCCTGCCGTTGGCGCGCGCGCATCAGGGCGGCAGCGAGAGCGCCGATGTCTGGGAGCAGCTTGCCGGTCTCGGCATCCTCAACGCCGGCGTCGGCGAGGATCGCGGCGGCAGCGGACTGGGTGCGACCGAAGTTGCATTGATCGCAGTGACGCTGGGCCGCCAGCTGGCATCGCCCGCGCTGCTGGCGACGATCGCTACCTTCGGCGCGGCACTCGATCTGAACGAAACGCCGCGCGTCGCGCCCGCATTCGGCGATGGCGAAATGCTTTGGGTGAACGAACCCGGTGCGAACCTGCTGCTGGTCCGCTCGGGCGGCGGCGCGGTGCTCCATGCGGTGCCCGAAGTGGCGCAGCCGGTCGACGAGTTTACCTGGGGCGTGCGGCTGATGACCGGCCCGCTCGGCCCCGCGCTGCGCACGCTCGACGCGCGCGAGCTGCAATTGCTGCGGCTGATCGATGCGGCGGCGATGGCGGGGATCGCGCAGGCCGCGCTCGACATGGCGGTCGACTATGCAAAGCTGCGCGAGCAGTTCGGCCGACCGATCGGCAGCTTTCAGGCGATCAAGCACCACTGCGCGACAATGGCCATCGCGGCACGCGGCGCGGCGGACGCGACGAGCTTCGCGGCGGTCGCCTTCGACAGCGCGCGGGCGGACACGGCGCACCGCGTAGAGAGCGCCTTGCTGTTCGCCTCGGCCGCCGCGATCGACAATGGCGGCACCAATATCCAGGTGCATGGCGGCATCGGTTTCAGCGCGGAAGCCGAACCCCACCTGCTGCTGAAGCGCGCACAACTGCTGGCGGCACTGGCTGGCGGGACCGAAGCGATGGCCGAGCGAGTCGCAGCTGCGGCGTAAGATACAAATCCTCCCCCGCCTGGGGGAGGATTTCTAAGTCACCGGTTCCAATATTCCGCAGGCGCGGCGACATATTCCAGAAAATGCCCCAGCGTTTCGCGCGCATCGACATAGATGAAGTGCGCCGCCTTGAACCGCCCTTCGGACACCACCTGACGCCCATATTTCGCGTTGGCCGCCTTCGCCGCATCCAGATCGTTGCAACGGAAGCCGAGGTGGTGGAGCCGCAGCAACTGGCCCGGCACCAGCATCTCGGTGAAGATCGTCGTCTCTCCCGCGATCGGCTCCAGCACTTCCAGCGTCATGTTGCCGAGGATGGCGATCGCCACGCGCATCGTGATGCTCTTCTCGCCCTCCGGGGTCATGATCGTATTCTCGACCACATAATCCGCGTTCAGCCCGCGCCAGCCGGTCACGCCGAACTGGTCGCTCAGGACCGTCATCGCTTCCTTCAGGTCATGGGTGACATAGGCAATCTGATACTGGTTCTCGAAGAGCATCTCTCTATCCTCGGCTGATCAGGAAATTGTGCCCGTCCGGGTCTTTGACCGAGAGGCCGGCCGGCGTGACTTCATGGTCTATCCCCAGCGCGTCGAGCCGTGCGCAGAGCGCATCCGGATCGGGAAGCCCGATCGCGACATGGCCGAAGCCGGTGCCGTGGGTGTAGGGCTCGGTGGCGGCGCGGTAGAAGGACAGTTCGAGCTGCCGCCCGCCCGCATCCGCGCCATAGCCGACGAACAATGCCGTCACCCCGCCCTTCGCTTCGATGTCGATCCGCTCCAGCAGTGTCATGCCCAGCCCTTCGACATAGAAACGGATCGCGGCATCGACATCGCTGATGCGCAGCATGGTGTGGAGGATGCGGCGCACGCCGTCGCGCGGGCCAAGGATGACGTTCTTCGGATCGAAGCCGGTGTCTTCGCTGGCCGGCGTGCGGCCTTCGACGAGTTCGACCGCATAGCCGTCGCGATCAGTGACGAAAGCGCAGACCGGTCCGCCCGACGTGACGATGCCCGGCGGCAGGATCACGCCCGCGTCCATCGCCGTCAGCCGTGCGAAGACTTCGGGCACATCGTCCACCGCCACGGCGACATGGCCATAGGCCGTCCCGTGCGAATACCCCCCGTCATGGTCAGGATCGGAAACCAGCTCGATCGGCGCCCCGCTCCGCTCACCCGCAAAGCCGACAAACACCGAGCCTTCGCCCTGCTCCAGCACGCTCATGCCGAAACCGTCGCTATAGAAGCGCACCGCCGTATCGAGATCCGCGACCCGCAGCATGGTCTGGTGCAATTTCGGCGCGCGCATCTCAGCCTCTCCTCACAGCGTCCGCGTGCCCGTCACGGTCACGCCCTTGCCCGCAAGGATAGGCGCGGTCGCGCCGTCCGTCTCGCCCAGCAACGTCACCGACGAAATGCCGAGATGCGCGAAAACCTGTCCCGCGATACCAGCGCGGCTGAGCACCGGCCGGGGATAGGGCTGCACCGCGGCCCCCTCGGGCGGCAACGGGAACAGCGCGCCCGGCTCGCGGATCAGCAGGATCGCCGCGCCCTCTTCCCGCGCCAGCGCCTCCATCGCCCGCGACAGTTGCCCGCCGCCGGGTCCGGTGCGGCCGAGAATATCATCGAACAAAGACAGGGTATGGATCATCGCCGGCACCGGCCCGCGATCGACGCGGCCCTTCACCAGCGCGAAATGCTCCCAGCTGTCGATCCGGTTGCGATAGACGCGCAGCTCCCATTCGCCGCCATGCGCGCTTTCGAACCGCTCGCACGAGACGCAATCGACCAGCGATTCCTCGCGACAGCGCCGCTCTATCAGGTCGTGGATCGATCCGATGCGGAGGTCATGTTCCAGCGCGAAACCGACCAGCTGGTCCATCCGCGCCATCGATCCGGATTCGTCCAGGATACCGCACATCGCCGCCGCGGGGTTCAGCCCGGCAAGGTTCATGTAATCGATCGCCGCTTCGGTATAGCCCGGCCGCGCCAGTACGCCGCCCTTGCTCGCCGCGACGGGGAAGACATGGCCCGGCGTGACGATCTGATCCGGGCCGTTCGCCGGATCGATCGCAACCTGGATCGTCCGCGCGCGATCGGCGGCGGAGATGCCGGTGGTCACCCCGGTCAGCGCTTCGATCGAAACGGTGAACGCCTGCTGGTAGAAAGCAGAATTGTTCGCGGTCATCGGCGGCAGGCGCAGCGCAGCGACGCGATCGGCGGTCAGCGCCAGCATCACGATGCCCCGGCAATGCCGCGCCATGAACGTGACCGAGTCCGGCCCCACCGACTGGGCGGGCACGACGAGCACGCCGACATCCTCCGCCGCGCCATGCTCGACGAGCACGACCGGGCGGTGGTTGCGGAATTCCTCGATGATCTCGTCGGTGGTGGCCAGCGCGGTCATGTTACTTGGCGGTCCAGCCGCCATCGACCGCGAAGGTCTGGCCGGTGATGAAACGCCCCGCATTGGACGACAGCAGCAGCGCGGTGCCCGCGAAATCGTCGGGCAGGCCAAAGAAGGGCATCGACTGACCCTTGCGCACCCAGTCGGCCATCTTTTCCGACGCATACATGTCGACGGTCATCTCGCTCTGGAAGAAACCGGCGGCGATGGCGTTCACGCGGATCCCATAGCGGCCCCATTGCGCGGCCAGTTCGCGGGTCAGGCCGACAAGGCCCGACTTGCTCATCACATAGGATGCCTGAGGGATACGGCCGACGCCCACCACGCCGCTGATCGACGCGATATTGACGATCGCGCCTTCTCCCGCTTCGCGCATCCCCGGGCCGAATGCCTGACAAAGACGGAAGGGTGCGAGCAGGTTCACGGCGAGCGTGTTGGCGACCTGCTCGGTCGTCTCCTGCTCGGCGGGCACCACCGAAGCGTTCACGCCGGCGGTGTTGATGAGAACGTCGACCCGGCCGATACCCTTCGCGGTTTCGACCAGCGCGTCGATGTCCGCATCCTTCGAAAGGTCGCAGGCGACGGGCACGATGTTCGGCTGAAGCGCGGCAAGTTCCTGCAATTTGTCGAGGCGGCGGGCGACCGCGATCACCTTCGCGCCGGCGGCTGCGGCGGCCTGCGCCAGCACCGCGCCCATGCCCGACGATGCGCCGGTGACGAGCACGGTCTTGCCTTCCAGCGAGAAGAGGTTGGCGGGGGCAAGGCGGTCGAGATTGGTCTGATCGGTCACGAAATTCTCCTTCAAAGGGGTTCAGGCCGCGTCGGCGGCGAGGATGTCGGTTGCGGTCCGGTGATCGGCGCGCGCTGTCTTGCGCAGCTCAGCCTTCTGGACCTTCTCGGTGGGGGTGCGCGGCAGGTCTTTCAGGACCCGCAGCAAGCTGGGGACCGCGTATCGCGGCAGGCGTTCGGCGGCGAAGCGCAGGATCGCGGCGAGATCGGCATCGGGATCGATCAGCACCAGGGCGGCGGCGACTTCCTCATCCGCATCGGCATCGGCAATCCCGTACACGGCGGACTCCGCGACGTGCGGGTGCATGTCCAGCACGCCCTCGACTTCCCATGCCGAGATGTTCTCGCCGCGGCGGCGGATCGAGTCCTTCTCGCGCTCTTCGAAGAACAGATCGCCGGTTTCGGACAGGCGTCCGCGGTCGCCGCTGTGAAACCACAGGTTCCGCCATGCGCGGACGGTCGCTGCGTCCTTGCCGTAATAGCCGAGCATCATCGCATCGGGGCGCTTCGGGCGCAGCACGATCTCCCCGATGCCGCCGGGGGCAAGCACCTGGTCGTCGGCATCGACGATGGCGATCTCGAACAAATCGCTCGCCCGGCCCGCCGATCCGATCTGCGAGCCCTGCGCGCCCTTGCGGACATTGACGGTCGCCATCGGCGCTTCGCTCAGGCCATAGACTTCGACCAGCCGGATACCGAGCCGCGCTTCCAGATCCTGCCAGATCGGCGGCGGCGCACCCGCGCCGAACGCCTTGCGGATCGTGTGCCTCTCCGCCGTCAGATCGGGCGGTGTGACGTTGAGGATCAGCCGCAGGACCGAGCCCAGATAGTTGAACGCGGTGACCCCGTCCTCGGCGCAGGTCTGCCAGAAGGTGCTGGTGCTCAGCCGCTTCTGGATGCGGATGCTGGCCCCGGCACAAAGCGCGGGGATCACCCCGGTGTAGCGGGCATTCTGGTGATAGAGCGGGAAGAAATTGAGCAGCCGGTCCTCAGGGCCGTACTCCAGCATCTCGGCATTGTAGCGCGACAGCGTGAGCATCGATTTCTGGGTGTGGACCACGCCCTTGGACGGGCCTGTGGTGCCCGAGGTATAGAGGATCACCCGTTCCGGCGCATCGTCATTGACCACGATGGGTTCGCCGCTCACCAACCAGTCGAACCCCAGCACCGGCACCGCGCCCGCATTGGTGACGGTCGTGTCGCCGCTGACCAGGATCATCCGCAGCAGCGGCAGCTTGGCCGCGATCTCGGTCACCTGCGCCAGATAATGCGCGTCGCACACGATCACGCTCGTCTCGGAATCGTTCAGCAGATAGGCGAGCAGGTCGCCGCGATATTGCGGGTTGATCGGCACTTCGGTGCATCCGATCACGCTCGACGCCAGCCACGCCCACACGCATTCCAGCGAATTGTCCATTACCAGCGCGACATGGTCAGCCGCACTCACGCCGAGCGCGGAAAGCCCGCCCGCGACCTGCTCGACGCGGTCGAGCAGCGCTTCATAGCTGACGCTCGCATCCTCGAAGCGGATCGCGGTACGGGTGCCGAACTCCTCGGCGCCCTGACGCAGTAGCTGGTGGAAGGTGGTCACGCCCCTGCCCTCACTTCTTCTTGAACGCCTGGAGCTTCTTCAGCGCCTCGGGCTGGAGCATCGAGAGGTTGGCGTCGGTCATCGGCGAGAGCGTGCGCGTCTCGATCAGGATCTTCTTCAACCCGCCGATCGTGGGGATCGAGCTGGCCTTCAGTTCGCCCGCGATCTTCGCGATCGTCGCGTCCATTTCCTCGGCCGGCACGACCTTGGTCAGCATCCCGACTTCATAGGCCTCGGCCGCCGGGAACAGCACGCCGGTGTACATCCAGTAGCGCAGGCGCGCGGGCGGGATCGCTTCACGGAGCAGGCGGGGCATGTGGCCGTCGATGATGCCGACCTTGGCTTCGGGAATGGCGAAGCGCGACTTGTCGGTCGCGACGACGATGTCGCACATCAGCGCCAGCGTGACGCCGCCGCCGATGCACAGCCCTTCGATCCGGGCGATGGTCGGCTTGTTCGTCGTGCGCACCGCTTCGAACGGCAGATATTCCTCATAGTCGAGGATGTCGGTCGGCCGGTCGCTCTCGAGCACGTCGAGGATTTCCTTCAGGTCGCCGCCCGACGCGAACGATCCGTTCGAGCCCTGAATCACGATCACATCGACGTCCGGGTTCTTGTCGGCCGACTGAAACGCTTCGCGGATCGCCGCGTACATCGACTTGGTCAGCGCGTTCTTCGCTTCGGGACGCGCAATCGTGACGGTGGCGACGCCGTCGGCGATCTCGGTCGTGACGCGGGTTTCGGTGCTGCTCATGTCGGAAACTTTCTCTGGTTAGAATTTGACCGCGGGGTTGCTTCCGCCAGCGGGAAGCACGCCGTGGTTGACGTAGGTGGTCTTGATTTCGGTGAAGAAGTCGGCCGCCGCCGCGCCCTGTTCGCGCGAGCCGTATCCGGAGGGCGCGCGGCCGCCGAAGGGCGCGTGATAGTCCGCGCCCGAGGTCGATCCGTTGATCACCACCATCCCCGCGCGAGAGGCACGGCGGAAGCGTTCGGCGGCGGCGATGTCCCTCGTGCAGATCGCCGACGACAAGGCGTAATCGGCGTCGCAGGCAACCGCGATCGCTTCGTCCAGATCGGCGACGCGGATCACGCCGACGACCGGCCCGAACACTTCCTCACGGTTCAGCGTCATCGCGTTGGTGGTGTTCGCGAACAGCGCGGGCGCGAGGTAATAGCCCTGCGTCGGCCGCTCCAGCACGTCGCCGCCGGACAGCAGTTCGCCGCCTTCGCGCTTCGCCGTCTCGATATAATGCAGGTCCTTGGCCAGCTGCACCTCGGTGGTCACCGGCCCGAGATCGTTCGCCTCGTCCAGCGCATGGCCGACCTTCAGCGCCGCGACCTTCGCCGCCAGCCGCTCGACGAACGCATCGTGCAATTCGTCGACCACGATCAGCCGGCTAGACGCGGTGCAACGCTGCCCGGTCTGGCGGAAGGCGCCGTCCAGCGCGGCGTCGACAGCCTGATCGAGATCGGCATCGCCCAGCACGACAAGCGGGCTCTTCCCGCCCAGTTCGAGCTGGACCTTGGTCATGGTCCGCGCGGCGCGCTCCAACACCTTGCGCCCGGTCGGCGTCGCGCCGGTGAAGCTCACCGCATCCGCGCCGTCGATCAGCGTTTCGCCCAGGTCCACGCCCGCACCGTTGACCAGATTGAACACGCCCGCGGGCAATCCCGCTTCGATCAGGATTTCGGCCAGCGCCACCGCGCAGCCCGGCGTGATCTCCGACGGCTTGAGCACCAAAGTATTGCCGAACGCCAGCGCCGCCGCCGCCTTCCAGGCGGGAATCGCGATCGGGAAATTCCACGGCGTGATCAGCGCGACCACGCCCACCGCCTCATGCTCGACGATGACGTTGAACCCGTCGCGCAGACCGGGGAGGAACCGGCCCGGCGGGCGCAGGCATTCGCCCGAGAAGAAATGGCAGATCTGCGCCGCGCGCATCACTTCGCCGCGCGCATCGCGCAGCAACTTGCCTTCCTCGCGCGCCAGCAGCAGCGCGAGCGCATCGGCCCGGGCGAGGATCGCATCCCCCGCCCTGCGCAATATGTCCGAACGGAACTGCACATTGCTGCGCGACCAGCCCGGCAGCGCGCGCCGCGCGGCCGCCAGCGCTTCCTCCGCCTGAGCCACCGAAGCCCAGGCATAGTCGCCTACCACGTCGCTCAGATCGGACGGGTTGCGATTGGGCTCGCGTCGATCGGAATCGCGCCATTGCCCGTCGATGAGCAACTTCCCGGAGATCCGTTCGTACTGATGCGCCACGCGCAAGCCTCCGGGGCGCGCGGCACAGGGCTGCGCGCCGTTTCAGAAAGGGGGGCGCCGCCGGAAAAGCCCGGCGGCGCGGCAAAAGTCAGGCGGTCTGCCGGGCCAGATAGCCGTCGGGCAGAACGGTCGGCTGGAGCGGCGCATCCATCTTGTGGATCACCGGCAGCACTTCCTTCGCGAACAGCCTGATGCTGTCGACCGAGTCCTGATGGTTCATCGTGCCGATGTTCGGCAGCACGGTGATCTCGGAGAAGGAGCAGGCCTTCTGCGCGGCCATGATCCGCTCGATGATCTGGTCGGGCGTGCCGATCAGCAGGTTCGACTTGTCGTAACCGGGCGACTTCTTCTCGCCGCCGGCAGCCGCCGCGTCCGGCGCGGTGGCATAGGCCTGGCGCGCGGCATAGGCTTCATAGCCCTTGATGCCCGCGAAGTTCGATGCGTCGCCAAAGCCGTAGTGCAGCGTCGTGTCGCGATTGGCGGCGTTCAGCACTTCCTCGGCCTTTTCGCCGCCGTCGGGAACGGGCGTGCAGTACATGAACAGCACGTTCTTCGGCTGGACCGGGGCGAGCCCCTCTTCCTGGCGGAAGGTGTTGACCAGCTTCACTTCCTCGCCGGCAGCCTCGATCGGCTTGTTGCCGACGAACAGCGGGATCATGCCGCGACGGGCATTGGCTTCGAGCGACGGTCCGGTGGCCGATGCACCGTGGAAACGCGTGGCCAGGTCCTTGCTGAACGGCGCCGGGCGGATCGACATTTCGGGGATCTTGAAAATCTCGCCGTCGTACGAGAAACGCTCCTGCGTGAACGCGAGCGTGAGGATGTCGATCGTCTCGTCCATCCGCTGGCGGCTCTCTTCGCGCGGCACGCCGACCGATGCGAATTCCGACTTGGCGACACCGCGGCCGATACCGATCGTGGCGAAGCGGCCCTTCGAGATGATGTCGAGATAGGCGATCTGATGCGCCAGCCGGGTGGGGTTCCACCACGGCGCGACAACCACCTGCGTGCCGAAAGTCACGCGTTCGGTGCGGCCCGCAAAATAGGCCAGCATCTGCAGCGGATTGGGGGTCATGCCATAGGGCGTGCCGTTATGGTCCGGCGCCCAGATCCCGTCGAAGCCCAGCGGCTCGGCCATGTCGCCCAGCTCGAGAACGTTCTGGATGATTTCGCTGTCCGGGGTCGCCATCGGCTCGTCGAAATTGCCGCTCGAAAAGCGAGGCCAATCCTCCGAATTATGCGCCCCGAGCCCCAGGTTGACCTTCATCTGTACTCACTCCTTCGTGCTCGGGAGCCGCTCGCGCGGCTCCCGGCGAGACTTAGAACTTGATCGAGAAACGCAGGGTCACGTCGCGGCCACGCTCGACCGTGCAGGCGGCCTCGTCGTTGCCGGCCGCGCCATTGGTGGTGCCGCCCGAAATCTGTCCGCCCAGAACGGTGGCGTTCTGGAGGTTGCTGTTGAAGCAGAGCGACGAGGTGTATTTGTTGGTCAGGTTGTTGCCGATCAGGGCAATTTCCCACTTCTTGTCCGGCCCGCGCAGCGCGATGTTGGCGCCCACCTTGGCGAACGGCCCTTGCTCGAACCCGGGAAGATCGACCAGCGTCGTGGTGTATTCCGAGGTGTAGATCGTGTTCGAACCGATCACGAGCGACATATCGCTGCCGACCGCCGTCTCGTAATCGAAGCCGAACGAAGCGGTGAAGTCAGGTGCGCGAACGAGGCGGCGGCCCGACAGATCCTGCGCGGTATAACGGCCGGTCGCCTGGCTCAGCAGGTTGTTGCAGCCGGCAGCCGCAGTCTGGCCATTGCCGCACGGCGCGTTCGGGAAGTCCTTGTACCGCGCGCTGTTGTAATTGGCCGCAGCGTGCAGCGTCAGGCCCGGAACGCTGTCCAGCGCGTAGGTCGTTTCCAGCTCGATGCCCTGCACCTTCGCCCCGGCGGCGTTCAGGGTGCGCAGCGCATAGGTGATGCCCCCGCCGCCCGGAAGCTGCTGAAGCTCCAGCGCGCCGACCTGCAGATCGTCATAGATGTAGCGATAGCCGGCCAGGTTGAAGGTCAGCCCGCCCGAGCGGTACTTCACGCCGATTTCGGTACCCTGCACCTTCTCGTCGTTGAACGAGGATGCGGTGGTCGGGTTGATGAAGGTCGCCGAGTTGAACGAGCCCGACTTGAAGCCCCACTTGTACGAACCGAACACGGTGAGGTTGGTCGAGGGGCGATAGGCCAGCGTGAATTCCGGCGACAGGTTGCTCGATTCGAGATGCGGATCGAGCAGCACGGTCTTCACCGGCGCGGCGGGGTTGGCGAAGTTATATTGTTCGTGATCGCGCTCTTCGTGCGTCCAGCGCGCGCCGGCCGAGAATTCGATCTGCGGCGTGACGTTCCAGGTCAGCTGGCCGAATGCCGAGATCGACTGGATATCGACATAGTGGCGCGGCGACATCAGCAGCGCGGGCAGCAGCGCCAGCACCTGGTTCGAACGCACGCGGACATGGTTCATCTGGGTGGCGTTCTGGTAGAAGCCGCCGATCATGAAGTTGACCGGGATGTCCTTGAAATCGCTTTCGAGGCGGAGTTCCTGGGTGAACTGGTCGTTGTAGAAGTCGTTGTCCTGGATGATCACCGCGGTGGTGCCGGTCGAGCTGGCCAGATGGATGGTCGACAGGTCGTTGTGATAATAGCCGGTGACCGACGTCAGCTGGACGGCGTCGCCCAGCTGCAGGCTCTGCTCGAGCGTGCCGAAGATCTGACGCGACTTGAAGAAGGGCTGAGCGCCGTTGCGCGCGCCGGGGAACGCCGCCGGATCGGGCGTCGCGACGCGGAAGATGTTGTTGAGCTTGCAATCGTCCCCGCCGATGAACGGGATGTTGGTCGGCGCAACGCCGCCGGTGCCGTCCGGGCACAGACCCACGTCGAGCGAGGTCGCGGAGCGCTTCTCGAAGGTGTTGGTATAGGTGAACTTCAGGCGCGCGGTGTAGTTCGAGCTCGGCTCGAACAACGCGGTACCGCGCAGGATCACAGCCTCGGCATTCGGGAAGCGGCGATCGGTCGGGTTGATCGTGCCGCTGTTGGGCCGGGCAACCGACTCGTTGCGGAAATAGCCCTTCATGTCCGAATAGCGGCCGGCGACGCGCAGCTTCAGCCAGTCGGTGACCGGACCGGACAGCACCAGCTCGCCGAACTTGTCGTCGGCGGCGAATTCATAGCCGACGCGGGCGATGCCTTCGAACCGGTCGGTCGGATCGGCGCTGCGCATCGAGATCACGCCGGCCGGGCTGTTCTTGCCGAAGAACAGCGCCTGCGGACCCTTGAGCACTTCGATCTGGCCCACGTCGAACAGGCCGGCCGAATACGCCATGCCCTGCGTCAGCGAGAGGCCATCGATGTTGAGCGAGATCGACTGGTCGATCGTCGCGTTCAGCGCGGTGGTGCCGACGCCGCGCAGCGAAAGCTGGGTGCCGACCGAGTTGACCGCGGTACCGGCCTGAAGATCGGGAACGCGCGCGGTGAGCGCCGCGATGTTGTTGGTGCCATACTGCTCCAGCGTGTCCTGACGGAACGCCTGCGCGACCACGGGAACGCTCTGCAGCGTCTCGGCGCGCTTGCGGGCGGTCACGATGATCTCGTCGGACGGATTGACCTGATCCTCCTGGACAGTCTGTTCCTGCGCGGCGGGCGTCGCGTCCTGCGCGAGGGCGGGAAGCGCCTGCGCCAGAGCACCGATCGCGATGGCCGACTTCAGAATAGTTTTCGTTCGCATTGCCAAACCCCTCCCAATCTTCGTTGTACTTCTTTTTTGTGCCCCATCACCGGACGGCTAAAGCCGCTCGGTATGCGATCCCGAGTACGGGTGGAGCATTTGTCCAGACTAATCCTCCGGACCATCTCGCGTCAATGTCTGCCTGAAATAAATTGTCCGGACTAAGTTCTGCAATTGTGCAGGCGCGAAGCCTGTGCCGGAAAATCCAGCGCAGAGAACAGCCTGCGCGCATCGCGGCTGCGAATAGCGGATCCGTTCGATCATCAGATTTCCAGTCCGCCGGCGCCAGAATTGCGCCTTCACGCCCGTCTTAGCGCGACTCGGGCCAGTCGACTGTTTCGAAGATCTGCGAGGTCCAGGGCGCGCCGAGCAGCGCCCCGACCAGCGGACCTTTCGTCACCGAATGCTCGGCCTTGCGGTGCGCGTCGATCGCCGCTTGATCGCGGTAAACCGCGAATTCGAAGACCTTGCCGGGCTGGGCGGGATCGCGGAGCGCCACCGCCATCAGATTGCCGGGCTCGGTGCGGACATCGGCGAGCACATCGGTCAGCGCGGCCAGCAATTCTTCCTCGCGGCCTTCAATCGCGGTCATCGTCACCAATGCGGCGATCGGCATATCGGCTCTCCTGTCCTATGGTCTCTTGCCGGTCTTGTATCGAAACATCTGGACAAATTGTCAAAGCACCTCGATCGACCTATCCAGACAAATAAATGCCGCCAATCAGGACTGGCGAGGTAAATTCAGGGGAGTGGCAATGCGCGAATTCCGGCATCTGACCGTGGGCGAACCGGCCGACGGCATCGTCCATATCCAGCTCAACCGCCCGCCCGCCAATGCCGTCGATCGCGACATGTATATCGAGCTGGCCGACGCATTCGGCGACATCGATCGCCTTTCCGCCAATGCCCGCGTCGCGATCCTCAGCGGAGTCGGCAAGCATTTCTGCGCGGGCAACGATCTCGACGAATTCGCGACGATGACCCCGGAGAACGGCACGGAGCGGATGTGGCGCGTGCGCGAGGCATTCTACGCAATCTCCGGATGCAGCGTGCCGGTGATCGGTGCCATCCACGGCGCCGCGCTGGGCACCGGCCTCGCGCTCGCCGCGTCTTGCGACTTCGTCGTCGCATCGCGCGAAAGCAGCTTCGGCCTACCCGAACTGACCGTCGGCGTGATGGGCGGCGCGCGCCACCTCGCGCGGATGGCGCCCCAGCCGCTGGTCCGCCGCATGTACTTCACCGGCCAGCCCCTGCCCGCCGCCGAGTTCGAAGCGGCCGGCGCGGCGATCATCGTCTGCGAGCCGGAGGATTTGCTGGACCGCGCCACCGCCTTCGCTACGCGCATCGCCGGCTACAGCCCCACCGCGGTTCGCGTCAGCAAGCGTATCCTCGACCGGATCGAGTTCATGGACCTGACCAGCGGCTACGCCTTCGAACAGGCCGGAACGGTGCGGATGAGCGGCCATCCGGATTCGAAGGAAGCGCTCGCGGCGTTCCGCGAGAAGCGCGAGCCCGGCTATGCCCCGCTCGACCGCGACGCGCACTGGTTCGGCGCCTAGAGGTACCCGCCGTCCTGATAGATCAGCGGCGATACCGTTTCCGCGACGCGCACCGCGCTCACCTCGCCGATCACGATCGAGTGCGTGGCATAAGGCACCAGCGCGGCGACGCGGCAGCTGAGGTTCGCCTGCGCCTCCTCCAGCCACGGCAATCCCTCCGCGTCATGCGACCAATGCCCGACCGAGAACCGTTCCTCGCGCTTGGCCGAGCTGCCGAACGCAGCGGAAACCTCGCTCTGGTGTCGCGACAGCAGGTTCACGCAGAAGCGTTCGCCTTCACTCAGGCAGGCATGGATCGACGCGCTGCGATTGACGCAGACCAGGATAGCCGGCGGCTCGGCCGTCAGCGACGTGATCGAGGTCGCGGCCATGCCTACCGCTCCGTCCGGCCCATGCGCGGTCAGCACACCCACTCCCGACGCCAGACGGCGCATCGCCGCCTTGAAATCAACGTTCAGCGTATCGCTTGCGGTCACGGCTGCTTCCTCAAATGAATTACGGACAGGTTTTCGCATATCATGTGGTCTTATGATCGATGATTAGACCGGACAACTATCCATCTCAATCGAGATAATCGCCGGCGGGGTCGCGAACCCTGCGTTTGCGGAGCCCGCCGCGCTACGATGCCCGCCATCCTTTTCTGGCCGATGGCGGATTCCATGTCGCAGACCCACGAACTGATCGAAGCCCTTCACGATCGCGAGATGATCCGCGACTGCCTGTTCCGCTATTGCCGCGGGATCGACCGCGCCGACGAAGCCGCGCTGCGATCCGCCTATTGGCCCGACGGCACCGACAATCACGGGCCGTATCAGGGCAGCGCATCGGGCTTCATCGACTGGGCGATGCAGACCCTGCCTTCGATCGAGCGCGGCATCCATCAGATCCACAATATCCTGATCGACCTGCGCGGCGCCGAAGCGAGGGTAGAATCCTATTTCACCGCGCTTCAGCGGCAGCCGGGGACGAATGGCGGAATCGCCGACGTGCATATGGCCGGCCGCTATCTCGACCGGTTCGAGAAGCGCGACGGCGAATGGCGCGTCGCGGACCGGACGGTGGTGTTCGACTGGGTCAGCGAAGCCGTGCCCCAGCCCGGCACCGAAGCCGAGCGGTTCGGCCGCCGCACGCCCATCGGCGGACGCTGGCCTGCGGACCCGGTGTACAAGCTGATCGCCTGAACTCCCACACAAGGAACTCCAAATGGCCGGTATCGAAACCCTGTCCTGGGAGCCGCTGTTCGTGATGCGGCTCGACGTCTCCTATGCCGAAGCGCAGTTGATCGGCGGGCAGGACCGGCTGGGCATCTTCCCCGTCGTGGGCGGCAGTTTCGAAGGCCCGCGCCTGCGCGGCCGCGTTTTGCCGCATGGCGCGGACTGGGTGACGTGGCAGCAGGACGGCACGATGAATATCGACGTGCGCACCGCGCTGGAGACCGATGACGGCGCGCGGATCGCGATGCACTATACCGGCATCGCCGCGCCCACTTCGCCCGAAGCCGCGAATCGGTTCCGCAACCGCCAGCCGGGGCCGTATGAAGACCTGTACCTCCACACCACCCCGCGCTTCGTGACCGATCATCCCGATTATCTGTGGCTCAACCGGACCATCGCGGTGACCAACGGAATGCGCGCGCCCGAAGGGCCGGTCTATCACGTCTTCGCGATACGCTGAGGCCGATCTCAAATCCTCCCCCGGAGGGGAGGGGGACCGCGAAGCGGTGGAGGGGACTTCCGCAGGCGATATCGCTTGAGGCGCTGCCCCTCCGTCAGGCTTCGCCCGCCTCCTCCTCCGGGGAGGATCTTGATACCCTTGAGCCTCCCTACCCGCCGAAATGCCCCGCATAGGTCTCGCGCAGCTTCGTCTTGAGCAGCTTGCCGGTCGCGGTGTGCGGCAGATCGTCGACGAACAATATGTCGTCGGGCAGCCACCAGCGCGCGACCTGGCCGGTCAGATGCTCGACGATCTCCCCTGCCCCGCACGCTTCGCCGGGATGGAGCCGCACCAGCATCAGCGGACGTTCCTGCCAGCGCGGATGCGCCACGCCGATCACCGCGGCTTCGGCGACCTTCGCGTGCGACGTCGCGGCATTTTCGAGGTCGATCGAGGAAATCCATTCGCCGCCAGATTTGATCACGTCCTTCAATCGGTCGGTGATCTGGAGGAACCCGTCTGGATCGATCCGGGCCACGTCGCCGGTGTCGAACCAACCCTCCCCGTCCAGCGCCGATCCGGCTTCCGACCCGTAATAGCCGCTCAGCACCCACGGCCCGCGTACCTTGAGCAGGCCCGATGCCTCGCCGTCGCGGGGCAAGGCGTTGCCGTCCTCGTCCTCGATCCGCAGCTCGATGCCAAACACCGCCCGGCCCTGCCGCGCGCGCAGTTCGACTTCGCCTTCGGCATCCAGCACGTCGTGATGCGCCAGCGGGCGGCAGACGGTCGCCACCGGGCTCGTCTCGGTCATGCCCCAGGCCTGCAGCGTCTCGACGCCCAGCAGGTCGCGGAATCGCTCGATCAGCGATCGCGGCGTCGCCGCCCCGCCGGTGAAGATCCGGTCGAGGCGCAGCGCCATCCGCTCCTCGGCAGTCCGTTCGCGCGCCAGATGGTCGCAGAAGCCGAACCACACCGTCGGCACGCCCAGCGAGAAGGTCGCCCCTTCGTCGCGCGCCAGTTCGTAGAGCGATGGTGCATCGATCGCCGATCCGGGCAGGACGAGCTTCGCCCCGCACATCGCGCTCGAATAGGGAATGCCCCACGCGTTGACGTGAAACAGCGGCGTCACGACCAGCACGCTGTCCCGCGCCGAAAGCGCCATCGAATCCGCCGACAGTGCGCTCATCGCGTGCAGCACGGTCGAGCGATGGCTGTACAGCACGCCCTTGGGATTCCCCGTGGTGCCCGAGGTGTAGCAAAGCGAACTCGCGGCATTCTCGTCGAGATCGGGCCAGCCCTCGATCGGCGCGGCATTCGCAAGCAGCGTCTCGTAGGCCACCACGCCCGGATGCGCCGACGACGGCAGGCTCGCCGCATCGCACAGCGCCACCACGTGCCGGAGCGCCGGAAGCTCGCCTAGCAGCGGCTCGACGATCGGCAGCAGGTCCGGATCGACGCACAGCACGGTCGCGCCGCCATGATCGACGATGTAGCGGATCTGCTCGGGGAACAGCCTCGGATTGACGGTGTGGAGCACCATGCCCGCGCCGCTCACGCCATAATAGAGCTCCAGATGCGGCAACCGGTTCCACGCCAGCGTCGCCACGCGGTCTCCGGCCTTGAGGCCCAGCCCCGCCAGCGCCCCGGCAACTTGCCGCGCGCGCCGCTCGACGCGGCCCCAGTCGGATCGCACGATGCTGCCGTCGAAGCTGCGCGATACGATCTCGCGGCGGGGATGGTTGGTCGCGGCGTGGCGGATCAGCCCGCCGATGGTCAGTTGCTGCCGTTGCATCAGGCCGAACATTGCCTGTCTCTCCTCATGGCTTTTGCCGGAGGATCGCCGCGCGCCGCCATGTTGCGAAGGGCTGCGCGCGCGCGCCGCCGCTTATCGCCTGCGTGATTTTGGCAAGCGGCGTTTTCACCCTGCCGACAATCACATCCGGGAAATTCGCCCGGTCTGTCCACGACTGCACGGGCCGGGGCGAACAACGCGCTAGGCGAAGGGCAACGAAGCAGGAGAGAGCCTGATGACCCCGAGCCTTGCGCCGGACGACCTCGCATTTCGCGACGAGGTTCGCGCATTTTTCGCCGACAGCATTCCGGACGACTGGAAGACCACGGTGCGCAGCGGCCTGCGCCTGCCGCCCGAAACGCTGACCGCCTATCAGAAGCGGCTGGCGGATCGCGGCTGGGGTGCGCCGACCTGGCCGGTCGAATATGGCGGCACCGGCTGGACGCCCGCTCAGCTCTCGATCTTCTGGTCGGAGGCCGCCGCCGCCGATGCCCCGCCGCAATTCCATCAGGGGCTGGAGCTGATCGGCCCGATCATCTTCACCTATGGCCGCCAGGCGCAGAAGGATTTCTACCTCCCCCGGATCATCACCGGCGAGGATTGGTGGTGCCAGGGCTATTCGGAGCCCGGCGCCGGATCGGACCTCGCCGCGCTGCGCACCCGCGCCGACCGCGATGGCGACGATTATGTCCTCAACGGGCAGAAGATGTGGACCAGCTATGCCCATGTCGCCGACCGCATGTTCGTCCTCGCCCGCACCTCGACCGAGGCGAAGCGGCAGCAGGGCATCTCGCTGATCCTGGTCGACATGGACACGCCGGGCCTGCGCATCCAGCCGATCCACACGCTGGACGAGAAGCACCACACCAACGAAGTGTTCCTCGACGATGTCCGCGTGCCGCTGTCCAATCTTGTCGGCGAGGAGGGCATGGGCTGGGGCTATGGCAAGGTGCTGCTCGATCGCGAGCGGATGGTCGCCGCGGCGACCGCAATGTTCCTGCCCCAGACGCTGCGCGCGGTGCGTGAGGCAGCGAAGCGGCGGCGGGTGCCGGGCGGCACCCTGTTCGACCGGCCGGGGTTCCGCAGCAAGCTCGCGCAGATCGAGATCGAGGCGCTGGCGCTTCAGGCGATGGTGATGCGGCTGATGGCCGATGCCGCAGCGGGTGCCGATTCCGGCCCGCGCGGATCGATGGTCAAGCTGCGCTGGTCCGAACTGATCCAGCAGGCAACCGGGCTGTGGGTAGAAGCGCTCGGCCCCGCCGCGCAGCATTTCGAGGCGCTCGACGGGAACGGCAAAACGCCGCCGGACATGCCGCTGGCGCTGCAAGGCGCGCTCTATTCGCGCGTCACCACGATTTACGGCGGATCGAGCGAGATCCAGCGCAACATCATCGCGCGACGCGCGCTCGGGCTCTGAGGGGAAGAACGATGGAGTTCGCGTACAGCGACGAGCAGCAGATACTGCTGGAGAGCGCCGACCGGTTCGGCGAGGAGAATATGGGCGCGGCCGCGCGCCTCGCCCGGCTGGCCGAGGGGCCGGAGGGCTCGCGCCGCCGCTGGGCGGCGATGGCCGAACTCGGCTGGCTGATGCTGCCGATCGCGGAGGCCGATGGCGGTCTTGGTGGCGGCCCGGTCGAAATCGCAGCGCTGATGGAGGGTTTCGGCCGCCATCTGATGATCGAGCCCTATGTCTCGTGCTGCGTCTTTGCCCCCGCACTGATGCAGGGCGGCGGGGACAAGGCGAGCGAGTTGCTCGCGCAGATCGGCATGGGCGAGGTGCGCATCGCCGCCGCCCTGCTGGAGGATGACGGCTATTCGGTGTTCGGCGTCGATACCCGCGCCGAGGGCGACCGGCTGACCGGTACCAAGGTCCATGCCGAGGACGGCGCCGATGCCGACTGGTTCGTCGTCTCCGCCCGCACCGGCGGCGTCTATGGCGACAAGAGCGGCATCAGCCTTTTCCTCGTCGCCGCCGACGCGCCGGGGCTCACCGTCCGCCGCTTCCGCTCGAGCGACAGCCACCGCCATTGCAGCCTCGAGCTGAATGACGTCCCCGGCATCCTGCTCGGCGAGCGCGACACGGCAGTCGCCCGCATCGCCGCCGCCGCCGACCGCGCGCTGGTCGCGCATCTGGCCGAGGCGGTCGGATCGATGGAAGCCGCGACCGCCGCGACGCTCGACTATGTCCGCACCCGCCAGCAGTTCGGCGTCGCCATCGGCACCTTCCAGGTCATCCAGCACAAGCTGGTCGACATGAGCGTGGCGTGCGAGGAATCGCGCGCGCTGATGAGCGTCGCCGCGCGCAGCCTTGAGAGCGGCACGCCCGACCGCGCGCTGATCGCGGCGGCCCGTGTTCGCATCTCGCAATGCGGGGTGATGGTCGCGCAGATGGCGGTGCAGCTGCACGGCGGCGTCGGGACGAGCGAGGAGCTGGTCGTCAGCCACCACCTCCGCCGCCAGATGATGCTCGACCTGATCCTTGGCGACCGCGACTATCACCGCGCCCGCTTCGTCGCGCTGTCGGACGCCTGACATGGCCCTCGACCCCGAAACCTTCCAGCTGCTGCTCGACACCGTCCGCCGGTTCGTGGCCGAACGGCTGATCCCCAACGAGGCTTTGGTCGCCGAGACCAACCGGATCCCCGAATCGATCGCGCAGGAGATGCGCGAGCTGGGCCTGTTCGGTATTTCGATCGCACCCGAACTCGGCGGGCTCGGCCTGTCGATGGAGGAGGAAGTGCGGATCGTGTTCGAGCTGGGCCATGCCTCGCCCGCCTTCCGCTCGCTCGCGGGCACCAATATCGGCATCGGATCGCAATCGATCGTGATCGCCGGCAGCGAGGAACAGCGCGCGCGCTATCTCCCCCGGCTCGCCTCGGGCGAGATCATCGGCAGCTTCGCGCTGACCGAGCCGGACGCAGGCTCCGACGCCATGTCGATCCGCACCAGCGCGCGGCGCGACGGCGATCATTATGTGCTGAACGGCACCAAGCGCTACATCACCAACGCACCCGTAGCTGGCCTTTTCTCGGTGATGGCACGCACCGGCGACGGCACGGGCGCGGACGCCATTTCCTGCTTCCTCGTCGAGGCCGGCACGCCCGGCCTGTCGATCGGCCCGCCCGACAAGAAGATGGGCCAGGCCGGCGCGCTGACCTGCGACGTGATCTTCGAGGATTGCCGCATGCCCGCCAGCGCCCTGCTCGGCGGGGTGGAGGGCAATGGCTTCCGCACCGCGATGAAGGTGCTCGACAAGGGCCGGCTGCACATCGCCGCGCTCTGCACCGGCATGGCCGAACGGCTGATCCGCGAGTCGGTCGAATTCGCGCGCGAGCGCATCCAGTTCGGCAAGCCGGTCTCGGAATTCCAGCTGGTGCAGGCGATGATCGCCGACAGCCAGGCCGACACGATGGCCTCCCGCGCGCTGGTGCTCGAAACCGCGCGCAAGCGCGACGCGGGCGAGCGCATCACGCTGGAGGCCGCCTGCGCCAAGATGTTCGCATCAGAGATGCTCGGCCGCGTCGCCGACCGCGCCGTCCAGATCCACGGCGGTGCGGGCTATATCAGCGAATATCCGGTCGAACGCTTCTATCGCGACGCGCGGCTGTTCCGCATCTTCGAGGGCACCACCCAGATCCAGCAGTTGGTGATCGCCCGCGAGACGTATCGGCTGTTCGAATAAGCAGTTTTGAACCGTCATCCCGGCGAAAGCCGGGATGACAAGATGGGATCAGGCTTAGGCGCCCGCCATCTCGTCCGCCGCAATCCGCCGCCCGGCGAGCCAGAACAGCAGCGACCCCAGCGCCAGCGGCACCACCACCAGCGCCATCGCAACCTTCAGCCCCATCGCCGCCCCCAGCGACGGCGCGAGCAGGTCGCTCGCCACCCCGACGAACAGCGGTCCCAGCGCCAGCCCGATCGCGTTGGTGATGAACAGCTGGATCGCCGACGCCATCGCCCGGATCTTCGGGCTGGCCAGCGTCTGCACGGCGGCGAACACCGATCCATAGTTGAGCGCGTGGACAAAGATCGCCAGCCCCAGGAACAGGAACGACCAGCCGATCGTCCCCGCCAGCGCGGCTCCGGCGAACAGCGGCGCGGCGATGACCAGCGAAGCGGTCGGCACGCGGGTATAGCCGACGATACCCGCCCGCGCCGCCCGGTCCGCCAGGCGGCCGCCGACCAAAGTCCCGATCATCCCGACGATGCCGACCATCAGCCCGAGCGAGAGGCCCAGTACCACGCTGGGCGGCATTCCGGCCCAATCGGCCAGCACGCTCAGGCCCGTGGCATGCGTGCGCATGTAGAGCGATCCGAAGAACGCCGCCTGCCCATAATAGCCGAACCCGCCCATCGCGGTGCCGAACGAGACCAGCCAGAAGCTCGGCAGTTTCATCAGCGTGCGGATGACTTCGCCAAGCGGCAGCTGCGCCGTCGCGGCATGGGCCAGCCCCTCGCCCCGGCGGCGCGGCTCGTCGAGCGCGAACCATACGATCACCGCCAGCAGGATGCCGGGCACGCCCGCGACGAGGAACGCGGCGCGCCAGCCCAGGCTGGCCAGCAGCAGGCCGCCCAGCACCAGCCCCGCGAGCGACCCGAGCGGCACGCCCAGCGAATAAAGCGCCAGCGCCCAGCCGCGCTGCTCGCGCGGGACATAATCGGTGATCAGGCTGTGCGCTGCCGGAGTGCATCCCGCCTCGCCCACGCCCACGCCGATCCGCGCCAGCAGCAGCTCGCTGAAATTGCGCGCCAGCCCGCACAGCGCGGTGAAGGCGCTCCACACCAGCAATGCGATCGAGATCATCCGCACCCGGTTGCCGCGATCGGCGAAGCGGGCGAGCGGAATGCCCAGCAAGGTATAGAACAGGGCGAAGGCCAGCCCGCTGATCATGCCGATCTGCCAGTCCGACAGGTTCAGATCGGCCTTCATCGGTTCGACCAGGATCGTCACGATCTGCCGGTCCAGCATGTTGAAGGCGTACACGATCATCAGCAGCGCCAGCGCGCCATAGGGCAGCCGGGGCGCGGCAACCACGCCATCATGGATGGGATCGCGGGCGCGAATCTGATCGGTCATGAGCCTCTCCACCTTGCGCGCTGAACAGCTGCGCGTCTGATGGGTAAGCCTAGCCGCCGCCTCCGCCCCTGCGGCCGGTCCGGCCGATCCGGCGGGGTTTATCCCGGATATGATTTGGCGCCTCGGCACGCGGAGGCCCCGCCTCCACCGTCACCGCGCGCGATGGCCGGGATATCACATATGTGATATCCGGTCCGGAATCGCCCATCGGGCTGTCGGGCAGGGCGATGCGCGCCAAACTGTGCGGAACGAGATCGCCGGCACAGGCGACCTGAACCGAACCGCAGAATGGCGCCTTGCGCCGCGTCAAGGGACGGAGAGGATGAAAAGAAAACCTGTAAAATCGGCGTCGCGCACCTTCGAAGTACTCGAGCTATTCCGCAACTACCGCAAGCCATTGCGGCTGAACGAGATCTACACCGCGCTGAACTATCCCCAGTCCAGCACTACCAACCTGCTCAAGAGCATGGTGATCGAAGGGTATCTCAACTACAACCGTACCACCCGCACCTATCTGCCGACGATGCAGGTCGCGTCGCTGGGCAGCTGGCTGTACGGCCATGTCGCCTCGGGCAGCGACTATAGCTCGCTGATCGACGAGCTGTTCCAGCTGACCGACGAGACCGTGGTGCTGGTCACCCAGAACGATCTGTTCATCCAGTATATGATGATGCGGGTGCCCGATCATCCGCACAAGCGCCCGCCCAATCGCGGCGAGATGCGGCTGATGCTCGACGCGACCTCGGGCATGGCGCTGATGAGCCAGATGCGGGATCAGGAGATCGACAAGATCTACCGCTATTCCAACTATTACGAGCTCAACCCCGACCGGCGGATCACGCTGGACGATGTGATGCGGCGCATCCGCTGGATCCGGCACACCGGCTATTGCTACTGGCCCGAGCATCCCGTGCCCGGCATCGCTTCGATCGCCATGCCGCTGGGGGACAGCATCCACGGCATCCCGCTGGTGCTGGGCATCGGCGGCACGACCGAGCGGCTTTCCAGGCGCCGCGCCGAACTGGTCGAGCTGATGCGTACGAAGATCGCCGAATTCCACGAACGCCAGCGCAACAACGCAGCGAACGGCGACGATATCGAAACCTGGCTGGACGCTGCCGAATAGGGCGTGATCTCGATAACCCTCCCCCATCGAGGGGGAGGGATTCGGATACGAGCGATAACCCATCGCACTTGCGATAATCCTCCCGGCAATCAGCGAAGCCGTCCTTCGCCGTTCCACGGCCCTATCCTCGCATCCATTTCCCGCGCTTCCGAGGACCTCCCATGCCGATCGAGATCGACCTGCTGCCCGCTACCGCCGCCGGCCTTGGCGAAAGCCCGTTATGGGATCATCGCAGCAACCGGCTGTGGTGGGCGGATTCGGTCGCGGCGACGCTGCGGTCGAGCGACGCGGAGGGCCGCGACGAGCGCCACTGGCGGCTCGATCAGCCGCTCGGCAGCATCGGCCTCGCCAGCGATGGCCTGATCCTCTCGCTGGCCGACGGCTTCTACCGGTTCGATCCTGAAACCGGCGTCACTCGCCTGATCGCGCGGCCCGATATGGAAGCGAAGACTCGCCTCAACGACGGCAAGGCCGATCGCCACGGCCGTATCCTCACCGCGTCGATGCGCGTGGGCGACGATGGCGGCGCGGGCAGCCTGTTCCGCCTCGACGCCGATGGCGCGACCAGCCGGATCGAGCATGGCGTGGTGGTGGGCAATGCCTTGTGCTTCTCGCCTTCGGGCGACGCGATGCATTTCGCCGACAGCATGGACGGGATGCTCCGCCGCTACGCCTATGATCCCGAAACCGGCGCAATCGGGCCGCGCCACGACCTCGCCGATTGCCGCGAACAGGGCTCCGGCCCCGACGGCGCGACGGTGGATGCCCAGGGGCGGATCTGGGTCGCGCTGGTGCTGGCGCAGGCGGTGGCCTGCTACGCCCCGGACGGCACGCTGATCCGCACCATTCCGGTGCCCATTCCCTACCCGTCCTGCCCTGCCTTCGGCGGCGAAGGCCTCGACACGCTCTACGTCACCAGCATCGCCAATTCGGGCCACAAGCTGGTCGCCGATCACCCCGATGCGGGCCGGATAATCACGATCCGCGGGCTCGACGCGCCCGGCATTGCCGAGGGGGTGTACGGCTAAAAGAAAGTCCTCCCCCGGTGGGGGATGAATGATCTCGAGGCTGGCCCCGCCTAGCGCAGCGCGATCGAGATCCCGCCATCGACCATCAGCGACTGGCCGGTGACGAAGCCGGAACGCGCGCCGTCCGCCAGGAACAGCACCGCCTCGGCAATGTCCGAAGTCTCGCCCAGCCGCCCCAGCGGCGTGCTCGCCACCCGCGCTTCGAACGTGGCGTCGTCGAGCATCGCGCGCACTCCTTCGGTGGCGACGGTGGAGGGCGCGACGGCGTTCACGCGGATACCCTGCGGCGCCAGCTCGATCGCGGAGGAACGGGTCATGCCCTCCACCGCGGCCTTCACTCCGCAATAGACCATCGCATTGGGCAGGCCGAGCTTCGCCGAAACCGACGCGATATTGACGATCGCGCCGCCCCGCCCCTGCATCTGCGCCCCCGCCGCCTGCGTGCCCCAGACGATCGCCGCGACGCCCACGCCCAGCATCTTGTCGACCGTCTCCTGGTCGATCTCGGGGATCGGCGCATAGCGTGTCCACATCGCGTTGTTCACCACCACATCGAGTGGGCCGAGCGCCGCGCCGGCTTCGGCGAACGCGGCGTGCAGTCCCTCGCGATCCGATACGTCGCAACCCAGCGCCAGCGCGCGGCCGCCGCCCTGCTCGATCTCCTCGACCAGTTCGGCCGCCCAATGCGCCTTGCGATCGAGCAGCGCGACCGCCGCGCCCGCAGCGGCGAACCGGCGGGCGATATCGCGCCCCAGTCCACGCGAAGCGCCGGTGACGAGCGCCACGCGCCCGCGAAGTTCCTCACCCATCGAAAACTCCCGTCAAAAAATAAGGGGCCCGCACGATGGCGAGCCCCAGGCAGGTTGGAGGGGGTTAGAATTTGTATCCGATCTCGGCCCCGTACACGCGGCCCTTGTTGAGCGGCGCGAAGGTCGATCCGCTGAAGAAGGGCAACGGCGCTTCGGTGCCGAAGGTCGCTTCGTTCAGCAGGTTGGTGCCATAGACCGACAGCTTGAACCGGCCGCTGGTCAGCGACAGTCCGGCATCGACCATCGTGGCCGAATTCAGCAGGCCGGTATTCTGGTCATTGTAGAAGGCGGCGTCGCGATAGTTCACGCCCACCCGGCCTTCGATCGAAATGCGGTCGTTGATGGCGGTGTTGTAGGTGATCGAACCGCCATAGCTCCACGGCGCGAGGCGCGGCAGCTTCAGCGCATAGTCGCGGGCGTTGATCACGCCGTCCGCGTTCAGATCGAACAGGATCTTCTCATACTTGCCTTCGGTATAGCCGAACTGGCCGGCGATGGTCAGGCCGCGCATCGGCGTGATCAGCAATTCGCCTTCGAGGCCCTTGATCGACAGATCGGCGGCGTTGGTGATGATCTGGAAGCTGCCGAACGGCGCGAACGGCGCCTGGAACTCGCGCTGCGATCCATAGATCTTGCTGTAGAAACCGGCGAGGTTGATGCGGGCGATCCGGCCGACCTCATGCTTCACGCCGACTTCATAGGCGTCCTGCTGCTCCTGATCGAACGGCCCCGGGGAAACGTTCGGGTTGAGGTTGCGGAAATTATAGCCGCCGCTGCGGAAGCCCTGCGAGAACGAACCGTACAGCATCGTCTTCTCGGTCGGCTTGAACTGGATGCCGACGCGCGGGGTGAAACCGTCCCAGCTCTGCGCGTCGGTGAAGTCGTAGCTGCAATTCAGCTGGTCGAGATTGCATCCGCCCACGCCGATCGAACGGACCAGCACCGACTTGTCCTCGGTGGAGTAACGACCGCCGACGCTGAGGGTCAGATGATCGGTGATCCGCCAGTCGACCGTGGTGAAGATGCCGAAGCTGCTCTGCTTCTGGCGTCCGCCGCCCGACACGAGGAGTGCGCCGCCCGAAAGCAGGCGGGATTCGGCGTAGTTGATGTCCTGATCGAAGTAGAACAGGCCGCTGGTCACGTCGAACCGGCCGAAGGTACCGGCGTAGCGCAGCTCGTTGCTGAACTGCCACTGGCGCGTGTTGTTGCGCGAATGGAGCGCGGTCGAGGGCGAAGCGTCGACGTCGCCGCCGGTGTCGTTCGACAGCGCACGCACCGCCGCGATGTTGGTGATGGTGCCGTCGCCGAAACCGACGCCGATATTCACTTCGGCGATGCCCTGATCCCAGTCGGACGTCAGGAAGCCGGCATAGTTCAGGTTCACGCGGAAGCTGTCGCGCGGATACAGGCCGTGATTGGTCGCGACCGGGCCGTCGCCGCGGATGCGGCCATGCTCGTAACGCAGGATCACTTCGAAATCGTCGGCCGGGGTGAAGCGCAGCGCCGGGCGGACGATCAGCGTCTCGCTCTTGCCGACCTTCTGTCCGTTGAAGTCGTTGGTGAACCAGCCGGCATCATGGTTGTAATAGACCGCCAGCTTCGCGCTCAGGCGGTCCTCGACGATCGGGCCGGACACCGACAGGCTGGCCTTGTATTCGAGCCCGGTCGACACGCCGGCGCGGGCATCGACGCGGAAGCGGTTGCTCGGCGTGGTCGTACGGAGGACGACAGCGCCGCCGGTCACGTTGCGGCCGAACAACAGGCCCTGCGGCCCGCGCAGCACTTCGATGCCCTCAAGGTCGAACGTGTCGAACAGCACGCCCGCGCTCACGCCCAGATAGACGCCATCGACGAACACGCCGACGGTCGGGTCGATCGACGGGATCGAGCTGTTGATGCCCAGGCCACGGACCGAGAAATTGGCATAGCCCGGCGTGGTGCCTACGCTTTCGAGCGAGGCGTTGGGAACGCTGTAGCTGACGCTGGCGATCGAGCTGGCGTGCAGGCTGTCGAGCTGGTCCGATCCGAAGGCAGTGACGGCGATCGGCACGTCCTGGACGTTCTGCGCCTGGCCACGCTTGGTGGCGGTCACCACGATCTCGGTAAGGCCGCCCTCGTCCTGAACCGGCGCTGCCTCGTCCTGAGCCTCGACCGCGTCCTGCGCGAACGCCGGAGCCGCCATCAGCATCGCGGCGATGCTGCTGCCCGCCAGCAGAAATTTCGAATGCCTCTTCATCGTCAACCCTCTCCCTGCGGACAACCATTTCATCAGGTCGAAGCCCGTTCCGGACAGTGTTGCGCGGAAGGAGCATACGGGCCTGACCGGCTACCGTCTCTTGCAATCGCCATTTCGTGCGACGCTCATTCCGATCCGGTTTTGCGGCCGATGCTTCAAGCGAACCGCGCCCTGCCCCGCGGAAATCACAAGCGAGATTCAGCCTGGCGCGCGTTCGGCCCGGCAATATTCGCGGATGAGATTTTCCGCCGCCCGGCTCCCTTTTGCGTCCGGCGCAGCCCCTGCCGATGCATCATCGGCGCAAAGCATTCCGGGAGAGATACTGATGGGCAATGTGCGCACCGAAGTCGTGGATCATGTGGCGCTGGTCACGCTGGACAATGCGCCGGTCAATGCCGCCGCACTCGATATGCTGCAGGAACTGACCGACGTCTTCGACAGCTTCAACGACCGTGACGATGTGCGCGTGGCCGTGCTCACCGGCGCGGGCAAATGCTTCAGCGCCGGCGCCGATCTCAAGAACCGTCCGGACCTCACCATCCCCGGCAAGCGCTGGAACCGCAACCGCGTGGTCCGCGAAGTCGCCTATTCGATCGCCGATTGCGCCAAGCCGGTGATCGCCGCGGTCAACGGCCCGGCGCTCGGCGCGGGCCTTGGCCTCGTCGCCAGCTGCGACATCATCGTCGCATCCGAAAATGCCGTGTTCGGCCTGCCCGAGGTCGATGTCGGCCTGATGGGCGGCGGAAAGCATGCCGCGCGGATCATCCCGCATTCGCTGGCGCGCCGCATGATGCTGACCGGCTATCGCGTGACCGCCGCCGAAATGTATCGCCGCGGCATCATCGAAGCGTGTTTGCCCGCCGACGAACTGATGCCCTGGGCGATGGACCTCGCCCGCACCATCGCATCGAAGAGCCCGCTCGCGACAAAGCTGTCGAAGGACAGCATGCGCACCATCGAGAATATGACGCTGCGCGACGGCTATATCTACGAACAGGGCAACACCGCGAAGCTCTCCACCACCCATGACGCCAAGGAAGCCGTCGCGGCGTTCGTCGAGAAGCGCGCGCCCGTCTTCCTCGGCCGCTGAGGACGCAGGTGATGGACTGGAACTTCGGCGACCTGCTGGACGCCACCGCCGCCAATGTCCCCGGCGATCGCCCGGCGATCATTCGCGGGGACCATGTTGTGAACTGGGCCGATTTCGACGCGCGCACCAATCGCGTCGCGCGGGCGATGCGCGATGCCGGGCTCCAGCCGGGCGATCGCGTCGCGATCCTCGCGCGCAACATCCCGGAGTTCATCGAGGTCGCCGCCGCCGCGTTCAAGGCGCGGGTGACGCACGTCAACATCAACTATCGCTACACCACCGCCGAGATCGAATATGTCCTGCGCGACTGCCAGGCTGCGGGGCTCTTCTATCAGGACGAGTTCGAGGGCGTTTCGGCACCGCTGACCGACGGCGCGATCGACCACCTCATCCTGTCGGTAAAGATCGGCGGAGACGGCGGTTATGCCCGCATGGCGAGCGAAGGCGATCCGTCGCCGCTGGGCATCGCCCGCTCGCCCGACGACGGCTATCTGCTCTACACCGGCGGCACCACCGGACGGCCCAAGGGCGTGATGTGGCGATCGGCCGATGCGCGCCGCTCGCAGCTCGAATCCCCGGTCGCGGTCACGACCCCGGCGAGCATGGACGATCACATCGCGCAGGTTGGCCGCAACCTCGCCGGACGCGTCCTGCCCGCCTGCCCGCTGATGCACGGCGCGGGGCTCAATTCCTGCCTCGCCGAACTGCTGATCGGCGGCACGGCTGTGCTCCTGCCGTTCGACCGGTTCGATCCGATGAAATTATGGGACGAAGTCGAGCGGCACAATGTGACGCGCGTGCTGATCGTCGGCGACGCCTTTGCCCGTCCGATGGCCGATGCGCTCACCGCCAATCCGGGCCGCTGGGACCTGTCCGCGCTGCGCCTCATCTCCTCCGCCGGGCTGATGTGGAGCGAGGAGGTGAAGACGCAATTGCTCGAGGCGGTGCCCAATCTGACCCTGCTCGACATTCTCGGCGCGTCGGAAGCCTCGGGTTTCGGCTTTGCCATCACCAATCGCGAACGCTCCACTCCCACCGGCACTTTCGAACGTGGGCCACAGACGGTGATCGTCGCGCAGGATGACGATCGCATCCTCGCGCCCGGCGAACCGGGGGCGGGCTGGCTCGCCCGGCGCCCGCCGTTCGGCGCGGGCTATCATGGCGATCCGGCAAAGACCGCGACCGTGTATCGCGAGATCGACGGACAGGCCTATGCCGTCCCCGGCGACATGGCCGAATGGCTGCCCGACGGCCGCTTCCGCCTGCTCGGTCGCGGCTCGATGTGCATCAACAGTGGCGGCGAGAAGATCTTCGTCGAAGAGGTTGAGGAAGCGCTGAAGCGCGTGCCGGGCATTGTCGATGCGATGGTGTTCGCCCTGCCCGATCCCCGTTTCGGCAGCGCGGTGGCGGCGCTCATCCAGGCCGGTGAGAAGCCCGATGACGACGCGATCCGTGACGCGCTGTCCGCCGAGCTTGCCGCGTACAAGATGCCGCGCCGCATCGTCCGCGCGGAGACCATGCCGCGCCACGCCAGCGGCAAGAGCGATTATCGCCGGGCGATCGAAATCGCGCAGGCCGCTCCGGCCTGACCGGCAATCCCGAATGTGATGTTCGAGGCCGCATCCAGCTCGTCGTTGGTCCCGGCGTCTCACAAGCATAGCGCAATCGACTGAAATCATAAGAATTCCGAGGACCGAGGATGGATCAGCACGACAATCGCGGCAACGCGGCGGCACAGGATGGCGTCCATCGCCTGGATGCGCTGGTGATCGGCACCGGCTTCGGCGGCATGTATGCGCTCCACCGTGCGCGCGGCATGGGCCTCGACGTACTGGCGATCGAGGCCGGCGACGATGTCGGCGGCACCTGGTACTGGAACCGCTATCCCGGTGCGCGCTGCGACGTGATGAGCATCGACTACAGCTATTCCTTTTCCGACGAGATCCAGCAGGAATGGACATGGTCCGAACAATTCGCCGCGCAGCCCGAGATCCTGGCCTATGCCCGCTTCGTCGCCGACAAGCTCGACCTGAAGCGCGATATCCGGTTCGAAACCCGCGCCACTTCCGTCGAATATGACGACGAAGCCTGTATCTGGCGGATCGAAACCAACCGCGGCGACGTGTTCGAAGCGAATTACTGCCTGATGGCCACCGGCCCGCTGTCGGTTCCCAAGCAGATCGACATTCCGGGTGCGAGCAAGTTCAAGGGCGAGATCTACCTTTCCGGCAAATACCCGCACCATCCCGTCGACCTGAAGGGCAAGCGCGTCGCGGTGATCGGCACGGGATCGTCGGGCATCCAGATCGTGCCCGTGGTCGCCGAACAGGCCGAACAACTCTATGTCTTCCAGCGCACGCCCAGCTTCACCCTGCCGATGCGCAACCGCAAGCTGGACGACGCCTATGTCGCACACATCAAGGCGCATTACCCAGGCCTTCGCGCCGTCGCGCGGCATTCGCTGACCGGCGGCGTCCGCCCGATCTCCACTCGCCCGCTGTTCAGCATCCCCCCCGAGGAGCGTGAGCAACTGATGGAGGAAGCCTGGGCGCATAGCGGCCTCCGCTTCCTCGGTCTCTTCTCCGATCTGCTGACCAATCGCGAAGCCAATGAAGTCGTCGCCGAGTTCGTGCGCGGCAAGATCGCCGAAGTGGTCGATGATCCCGACACCGCGCGCCGCCTGACGCCGCGCGGCTATCCGATCTTCGCGCGCCGCCCCTGCCTCGATACCGGCTATTACGAGGCGTATAACCGCAGCAACGTCACGCTGATGGATTGTCTCGAGGATCCGATCGTCGAGATCACCGAGACCGGCATCCGCACCGGCAACACCGAAGTCGAAGTGGACGTCATCATCGCCGCGATCGGTTACGACGCGCTGACGGGCGCGATGCTGTCGATCGACATCAAGGGCAAGGGGGGCCGCAGCCTCAACGAGAAATGGGCCGAGGGCGGCCGCTCCTATCTCGGCCTGATGATCGAGGGCTTCCCCAACATGTTCGTGATCGCGGGTCCCAACGGGCCTTCTGCATTGGCGAACTTCATCCTGCTCAACGAACAGAATGTCGACTGGGTGTGCGATTGCATCACCCATATGCGCACCAATGGCCTCCGCGCGATCGAAGCCGATCTGGACGCCGAGGACCGCTGGATGCGCAAGGTGACCGAACTGGGCTCGCGCTCGCTCTATCCGACCGCCAACACATGGTACACCGGCGCGAACGTGCCCGGAAAACCGCGCGTCTTCCCGGTCTATATCGGCGGGTTCGGCCGGTATCGCGAGATCTGCAGCGATGCGGCCGCCGAGGGCTATCGCGGCTTCAGCTTCGTCTGATGGCCCCCAATATGATTGGCGCCTTCATCAGCGTCAGTCGGAGCGCTAGACCGGATCCCGAAGCAGCGGAGCCAGCGCAAGCGGCGTGACGATCGCGGCGAGAACCCCGCCATAAACGGCCTTCGCCGCGACGAAGACGGGCAGCGCGACGCTCATATCGGGCTGCACCAGCGCGATCAGGCCGGTGCCGGCGGCCGCCGCCGCGACCGCCGTCGCGAAGGCTCGAAGCACCGGCCTGCCCGGCACGACCCGTTCCCCGAACCCGGCGATGCGCCCCGCCGCCAGCCGCTTGCGGGTGAGCAATCCCGGCACCAGCGTCCCCATGAACGCCACCATGAAGCTTTGCGGCGCCATGTCGAACAGCACGTCGCGGGCCGCCAGATCGATCGACTCCCGGCCACCGAAGACCAGCAGCGCGAAGGCGACGCTCAACACCGCGTTGATCGCGATGCTGATCGCCGTCTCGCTCACCACATAGCGGCGCAATTCAACGCACCCCGAGCAATATGACCGGTCCGATCAGGCCCGATGGGCGCAGCGGTGCATCGGGGCGATAAGTCGGCGCGGCGACGAACGCGATCTTGCGCGCATCCGGCTGGGCATCGCCGATCAGGCGATTGACCCAAAGATTGGCGACGCGGACTTCGATCGTGTTGGCCCCCTTGCGCGTCGCATGGCCGATATTGAGCCGGTAGGGCGCGTGCCACGCCGTCCCGACCGGCTGGCCGTTGATCCGCACCTCCGCGACATCGCCGACCTTGCCCAGATCGAGCGCCAGCGGCGTACCTGGCTTCACGCCGCGCGGCAGCGTGAAGCTGCTCGAATAGGTCGCGACGCCGGAGAAATAGCGGATGCCCGGATCGGCGCTGGTCTCCAGCGGCGTAAGCGTCGCCATCGCCGTCGAAGCGGGCGCGCCACGGCCGGGCTGGAAGCCGACGTTCCACCTCGCCGAAAGCGTCGCCAGCGGTTCGTATCGCGTCGCCGCGATCTCGGCAGATGCCGCCACCGCAGGCTTGCGGAACACCACGAACACAGACTCCTCGGCCGCGATGTCCAGCGGCACGATCGTCCGCCCGCCCTCGATCCGGTACGATACCGGCACGCGCTTCCCGCTGTCGGCAAACCAGAGTTCGGGCGCCTTGCCGGTCACGCGGAAACTCGCATCGACCCTGGCCTCGCGATCGGCGCGGTTGCTGACGAAATAGATCTCGCCATCGTCCAGTCTGCGATGGACGAACAGCAGGTCCTGCGCACCCGCCACGTCGAAATCCGGCGCGAGACCGGTTTGCGCGATCCCCTCGGCCACGCTCTTCGCCGCGATCACCCGTCCGCCAGACCAGAGCCGGCCGACCAGCGCGTCGAATTCGGCCTTGTCATCCGCGAGGCTGGGCGAGCGCTCGGGCGCCTGCCCCACGATCTTCGCACCTGCATCCGCCAGCGCCGCGATCCGCCGGAGCACCGGCAGCGTCATCCGCCGGCTCGTCCCGCCCAGATAGAGGAAGCGATAGCGCGCGCCGCCCTTCGCGACGATCTCGCCATTCTCGACGCTCAACTGGTCCGCCAGCGCGCCCGGGCTGACATAGTCCCAGCCATAGCCCGCGGGCATGTCATCCAGTGGCGCTTGCGCGTTCAGCGCGGTGATCGGCGCTTCCTCGCCATAGAAGTAACCGATGTCGGCCACGTTGCGGCCCTGCTGGAGCAGGAAGCTGGATCGCGAGATATAGTCGATCCACGGCCGCGCCATCTCCGCCCATGTCTCGTGCCGGTTGAAATACTGGCCGAAGATGGCGAGGCTCAGGCCCGGCGCCTTGTCGTCCGCAGGCTGGTGGACCGAAGTGTGGATCACCGGCCGGTTCACGCCATGCGCGAATTCCAGATCGATCACTCGCCGCAAATCCGCCGGCGCGAAGGCCCAGGGCGAAAAGGCCGAGGTCATCGATTCCGCTGCGACGACATTCTGGCCATAGATATGCGCCACCGACGCCGCGCCGCGAATGTCGCCGATCAGCGTGGGGCGCGGCGCTTCGCCCTTGGTGAAGGTCCACATCGCCGCCATCGGCACATCGGCATGCGCGCGCATCGCCATGTCGTCGCCCAGCAGCGGGCGGCCATTCTCCAACGCTTCGCCGTAAAGCGTCAGCCCCTGTTCCTTCGCGATCCTGGCGATGGTGCCGTAATGCTCGCTGGCCAGCAGATCGGCGAGCGTGCGGCGATAGTCGTAGAGGAAGGCATCGGACTTCGCCGTCGATCCCACCACTGTCCCCGCCAGGGCCGGCAGCCACGGCACGGGATCATAGCCGCGCAATCGCCTGAACGCGTCGATCAGCTTCGGCGTCCAGTTCGCGTCGCCCACTTCGATACTGTCGGTCAGCAGC
Source organism: Sphingomonas sp. G-3-2-10 (assembly GCF_012927115.1). NCBI lineage: Bacteria > Pseudomonadati > Pseudomonadota > Alphaproteobacteria > Sphingomonadales > Sphingomonadaceae > Sphingomonas > Sphingomonas sp. G-3-2-10. Next base: position 1,782,878 of record NZ_JABBFY010000001.1, read on the forward strand.
GCGCGCAGGCCCGGCGCACCCGCCGCCGCGTCGCGATACATGCCGAGATAGGTGTCGAGATAGCGACGCACGGCCTCGCCATCATATTTGTCGACTTCCAGCCCGGTCGCTTCGGGCGTGGCCGGATGGTTGGTCTTGCCGGTCAGCGAATAGCCGAAACGCACGATCCGCCAGCGCCCCTTGGGCGGCGTCCAGTCGAGCGTCCCGTCGGGGCGCAGCTTGCCGCTCAGATCGATCACGCCCGCCGGATCGATCCCCGGTGCGTCGGGCGCCTCGCCCAGCGCATAGTAATCGGCAACGGTCGAAAAGCCCGCCTTGGCTTCGAACCGGTCGATCCGCGGCTGGGCCGACAGGCTGAACTCGCCTACCCTCACCGTCGGCGAAGGCGGGCCCTTGGCGAAGATATCGATCATCACCGCGCCCGGGGCGGGGCGGGCCAGACCGACCTGCTTCGGCGCGGTGTTGGGCGCGAGCGTCACGCGGAACGCGCTGGCCTCGACCGGCGCGAACGCCACCGTGGTCGGAACGCTGGTCAGCGGGAAGATCGCCACCTTGCGCCACGCCCCCGCGACTTCGGCTTCCAGCACCGGCTGGAACTCGGGATCGCCGAACGGCGGCACGGCGTTAGGAATGAAGAAGGTCGCGCTGCGGATACTCTGCGGCTTGGCATAGCGGACGAGCAACTGGCCGGGCTGAGCGGGCGTGCCGCGCGGCACTTCGACACCGGTCTCGAACCTGCCATCGGCGATCCGGCCCGCATCGACCGTGCCCGCCGCCGTTTCGGCCACCGGAACCGCCAGCGCACCGCCCGCCGCCAGCGGATAGGCCAGCACCCGCACCTCGCCATAATGATCCGGCGCATGGGCGGAAATCTCGCCCAGCGCGGCATGGCTATCGGTGATCCCGGCATCCTGGAATGCGCCGGTCGCGCTCGGCGGCGCGGCCAGACGGATCGGCGTGCGCTGGCCGCCGTCGATCTCGGTCTCGGACCAGACCAGCTTCTTCATTGCGTCCCCGGGCTTCACCCACGGGCCACCGGTTTCGCTCCAGCCCGGCGAGGCGGCGATGGCGAATTCGAGGTCGAGCGCATGGGCGCGAGTCAGCGCGAAGGAAAAGGCTCGCTTCCATCCCGGCGTCATGAATGCCAGCCGCTCGGCGACGATCTGCGGCGCGCCGAGCGATGCGTCGAAATTCTGCACCCCGCCGATGCCGACGCGCTTCATCCAGTCGAGATCCTTCGCGATCCCATCCTCGGTGATGTTGCCGTTCAGCCAGTGCCACCACACGCGCGGCCGGGCGCTGTTCGGCGGGTTCACGAACCCCTCGAACAATGCATCGGCGGCCTGAGGCGCGGCCGTGGCCGGCGCGAGCTGCGGCGATGCCGCGGTGGTGACGAGCAATGCCGCGAACAGCGCGACTGCGAACGGAGCCCTGGATGCCACGCCGATTACTCCCTGCTTCCTACTTCGCCGGCTTCAGCAAGCCGCGTGTCTCCAGCCACAGGCGGAACTGGTCCATCACCGCCGCCGATGTCGTCCCCGGCTTGCCCACGCCAAAGCCGTGGTCGCCCTTCTCGTAATAATGCAGCTCCACCGGGCGCTTCGCCGCCTGCCACGACTGGACGAGACCAAAGCCGCGTCCCCCGAACAGCCCGTCATCGGCAGCGATCGCTACGAACAAGGGCGCGGCGTCGGCCGGGACTTCGGCGCTATTCATCGGCGGATAGATTGCGCCGGTGAAGGCCGGCCGCGCCGCCGGATCGTTGGCCAGTGTCGCCGCCAGCGCGGTCATGGCGCCGGCGGAGAAGCCGATCATGCCGATTCGATCGGGATCGATGCCCCATTCCCCCGAACGCGCGCGGATCAGCCGGATCGCGGCCTGCGCATCGGCGACGGCAGGCGGAAAATAGGCGACCGGCACATCGCCCACCGTACGCGGACGGCTCAGCAGATCGCCCATGCGCCGCCCGATCGTCGCCTGCATCTCGGGCAGCGAACGCGGCGTGGCGTCGACACGGTATTTGAGGACGAACGCCGCGATCCCGTGATCCGCCAGCCATTGCGCGACGTTCCAGCCCTCGAGCTGCATCGCCAGCATGTAATAGGCGCCACCCGGCGCCACGATCACCGCCGCGCCGGTCGCCTTCTTCGGATCGGGCAGATAGGCGGTGATCGTCGGGCGCGTGACGTTGCGGACCACCGCGTCGCCGTTGATCGACAGCCATTGCTCGGGAAGCGCGGCAGGATCCGAACCCGGCGCCACGCCGGTGTAGAGCGGGATCGCGTCCTTCTGGTCCGGCGCGGCAAGCTCGGCGAAGCGGAACGCTCCCGGCGGCGGCGCGGTCTGGCCGAACGCGGGCACGGCAAGCAGCAGCGGCAGCGCCGCCAGCACGAATTTCAGGCGCATTTCTCTCTCCTCAGAGCGCGTTGCGTTTGGCAATCGCGGCATAGACGGCGGCGCTCGGCTTGGGCGTCCGCCTGAAGGTTTTCCGGTCGACCGCGACCAGCCCGAAATGCGGGCGATAGCCGAACACCCACTCGAAATTGTCGAGCAGCGACCAGTGGACATAGCCCTTCACCGGCACGCCGTCGTCCATCGCCGCCTTGAGTTCCTTCAGCGCGGCGGGGATCAGTTCGGCGCGGATCGTGTCGTCGTCGGTGCCCACGCCATGTTCGGTGACGATCACCGGTAGCCCGGTCGCCCGATGTGCATAGCGAACCGCGCCGGCGAGCGATGGCGCATGGACTTCGCTGCCCAGGAAATTGCGCTTCGATCCCGCGGGCGCAGGCATCCGGCCGTTCGCATCGATCCGGCTGCGCTCGTAATTCTGGACGCCGATGAAATCGTCGCCCTTTGCCGCCTCCAGCCACGCGCCATAGAGATCGGCGCGGATCGCATCGCGCTTGCTGTTCGGACCGACGGCCTCCTCGTCGATGATCGCCAGCGTCACGCCGACGGGCAGGTCCGGACGCACCGCCTTGATCGCCGCCTTGCCCTGCTTGTGCCCCGCGATCATCAGCGGGAGCATCGTGTCGACATCCTCGGCATTGGCGACATTGGCCGCGCCGAATTTGGGCGTGCCGGTGACCTTCGCCGCCGCCGCCAGCATCGCGCGCTGCGCGTCGATCACCGGCGCGGGCAGTCCGACCGAGCGGAGCAGGCGCAGCAGGTTCGGCTCGTTCAGCGTCATCGCATAGCCGATCCCGCCCGCCAGATGCCGCGCGGCGCGATCGCAGAAGCGAGCGAACAGTTCGGGCGCCTGCGGGTTGGTCCAGCCTCCGGCAGCCGCGAACCAGCGCGGGCTGGTGAAATGGTTGAACGTCACCATCGGCGTCAGGCCGCGTGCATGGCAGCCGTCGATCATCGCCTTGTAGTGATCGAGCATCGCGATCGAGAAACGGCCCGGCTCGGGCTCGATCCGCGCCCATTCGAGCGAGAAGCGATAGGAATTGAGGCCGAGCGATTTCACCAGATCCAGGTCGGTCCGCCACAATTCAAAGCTGTTGACCGCGTCGCCCGAAGGTTCGGTGAAGACGGTCGGCTTGATATTCTCGAGCAGCCACAGGTCGGAATTGACGTTGTTGCCTTCGACCTGATGCCCGGCGGTCGCCGCGCCCCACAGAAATCCCTTGGGGAATTTGGCGCTGCCCTGCGTGCGGGCCAGCGCCGGCATCGCCAGCGTGGCGCCTGCGGCAACGAGCAGCGTACGGCGATCGATCGTCATTCAAAGCGCTCCGATAAAGCTGGCGATCTCGTCGGTCAGCCGCGTGTCCGCGGTGCCGATGTGACAGCCCATGCTGAAATGATTGTGCCCGCTCGCGATGTACGCGCGCGGCATCTGGCCATGCGTGTCGAGCCGGGCTGCGAGCAGCCCCAGCGTCTCGGCCTGAAAGCGCGGAGGATCGAATTCGGCGCAGGCGACGAACAGCGGCACCTCGCTGGCGACCACCGCTTCGCGCGGCATCCGCGCCGCATACATATCCGGCGCGCCGTAATAGAGCGTGTCGCGATCATCGAGCGGCGTGAAGCCGTACAGGCCCGACAGTAGCCCCACGCCCGCCAGTCCGGTGTCCCCGGCGGCAAGCCGCAGATGCGTCGCGACATGCACCGCGCCCGCCGAAGTGCCGATCGCTACGATCCGGTCAGGGTCGCCGCCATGCGCCGCCGCATTGGCCTTCAGCCAGTCGACCGCGGCGCCGACATCCTCGCCGCCGGCCGGCCAGCCGCATTCGGGCGCCAGCCGGTAATTCATCACAGCGCCCAGCATCCCCGCTCGCGCCGCCCAGCGGCCGACATTCGCGCCATAGGGATGATCGGGCGCGCATTTCTCGCCACGGATGAAACCGCCGCCATGCACCCATAGCAGCACCGGCGCGGGGCCGGACGCACCCTTCGCCCGGTACAGATCGAGCCGATGCCGCGGATGCTCGCCATAGGGCAGATCCGCTGCATCGACCGGATGCCCGGCTGCGAGCTGTTCCTGTTCGCCGCGATACAGGTCCTGCACCGCCGCCAGCACATCCGGTCCCAGCACCCGGCCCATCGCGGCGATCGCATCGCTCATCGCGCGCAGCCGATATCGAAGCTCGACAGATCGCGCGCCAGATCGACTGGCCCGAAATAGCCTAGCCGCACGCCCGCGCGCAGGCCCGGTTCGGCTTCCGACAGCGGCCCCGGCACTGCGAAATGGGTCAGCACCAGCCGCGCGACATTCGCCTTCGCCGCCAGCTTGCCGAGATCCGCTGCGGTCAGATGATGCGTGCTCAGATGCTGCGACATCTGTGCGAACATGCCCTCGGGCGCGTCCGTCCGCCGCTTGCGGATATCGGCGAGCAGCCGCTCCAGATCGATGACTTCGCTGACCAGCATGTCGCTGCCCATCGCCAGCGTTTCCACGGCGGCGCTCGGCCCGGTATCGCCGGTATAGGTGATGCTGCGCCCGCCCAGCTCGAACCGATAGCTCAGCGAAACGCCTTCGTTCTTCGCATCGCCCTCATGATCGAAATGCGAATTGGCGACCGCACGGACAGTGAGATCGCCGAGCGCGAACCTCGCGCCATCGCCAATCTCCACCACCGCGACCGAGTCCGCCGGGGACGGCGGCGGCACGCCAAGGCCGAAGCCGATCCGCGAAGGCGGCCCCATCGAAGCCACGATGCCGTCCACCACTTGCCGGGTGCCCGGCGGGCCATAGACGGTCAGCTTGCCGGGAAACTGGTTCATCCAGCGCAGCCCGATTGCCGCCGCCAGTCCGCCGCTGTGATCGAGATGCAGATGGCTGATCAGCACGGTATCGACCGCGCCCATCTGCACACCGATTTTCGCCATCTGACCGACCGTGCCGTCGCCGGTGTCGACCAGGATGTGACGATCGCCCGCCACCAGCAGGTTCGCCGGTTCCGAACGCTCCGGAGTGGGTACCGGCCCGCCGGCGGTTCCGAGGGTGATCCAGCGAAAGGCCGGGCATGCCGTCTCCGCCGCCGCCGGTACGGCGCAGGTCAGCGCCGCCGCAACGGTCAGGATCGCCCTCGAAAGCGTCACGTTCAGAACCTCCCCTCCAGCGAGACGCCGAAGGTACGCTCGGCTTCGCGGGTGCGCCAGTTGACATAGCCGCCGTCGGTGAAGGGCAGACCGATGATCGCCGAATTGAAATCGGTGCCGAACAGGTTGCGTGCGAACACGCCGATCCGCCACTTGCCGTCGGTGCTGCCGATCCCGGCGTTGAGGTTCACGATCTCGTACCCGTCCTGCTTCTGCAGCGGATCGCCGACCGCATAGGTCACGTCGCTGCGCATCGAGAGATTGGCCGACAGATCGAACGAGAGGTGATCGGTGATCGGCTGATCGAGCGCCGCGCCGACATTCAGGGTGTGCTTCGGCGCACCCGGCAGCGCTTCGCCGCCCGCCTGGTACAGCGGGGTCGCCACCGTCGATCCCGGCGCGTTGCACCGCGTCGCCGCCTGGCCGATGCGCGTCACATAGGCCGGGCACGCCGTGATGTAGTCGGTGAACTTCGCGTCCGAATAGGTGTACGACACGTTGAACGTCAGCGTCCGGACCGGGCGCAGGATCAGTTCGACTTCGAAGCCCTTGGTTTCCGCGCCGCCGGCATTCTCGGTCACGAATTCGGTACCGTTGAACACCGAAGTCTGAAGGTCGCGATACTTGTCGATGAACGCGTTGAGATTGACCGTCAGCGTGCGGTTGAGGAACTGCATCTTCGCCCCGGCGGTGAAGTCGTCCACCGTCTGCGGCGCAACGTCGCTGCGCGTGCCGGTCAGGCCCGAGAAGGTCACCGTCGGCCCCAGATAGCCGCGGGCATAGGTCGCGAAGAACAGCAGGTCGCTGGTCGGCTTGAACTCCGCGCCGAACCGGCCCGAAAGATTGGTCGCGCTCGTCTCGCCCTTCACCAGCGGCCGCGCGGTGTAGGGCACCGTGCCCGACGGCGTGAAGCCATTGGCAGGGCTCGGCGGCACGAACGGCGCCAGCGCGGTATCGACATAGCTGAAATTCTCCGCTTCCACCTTGTCGCGCGTCAGGCGAAGGCCGCCCAGCAGGCTGAAGCTGCTGCTCAGCCGGAGCCGCCCGTCGAAGAATCCGGCAAGGCTGTCGGTCTTGGTGCGGGTGACGTTGTAGCCCGCGGTGATCGAGACTTGCGGGAAGCCGTTATAGGGCTGCGCCGGACGCAGGATCGCGCTCTGCCCGTCGCCAAGGCCCGTTTCCTGCCGCGACACATACACGCCGCCCACGAACTCCACCGGACCGCCGCTCGGCGACGTCACGCGCAGTTCCTGCGAGTAGAAGCGCTTCCCCTCGCCCGTCGCCTTGGCGAAGAACTTCTGATAGGGCAGCCCGTCGATCGCGAAGGTATAGGGCGCTTCCTGCGCGACGCGATACGCGCTCACCGAGGTCAGCGTATAATCGCCCAGCGACAGGTCGAGCTGGAGCGACCCGCCATAATTCTCGACATCGAGGAAGCCCGCGCCGTCCTCGATCGACTTGTCGTTCTCCGGCCCGATCGCCACGCCCAGCGCCGCGAGGTTGACGAACGGCAGGCCCGCCACGCCGCCCGGCGCGGTCTGCGCGGGTTCGAGCCGGTTGAGCGTCCAGAGCTGTCCCGGTCCCTGCTGCTTCAGCCGCGAATAGTCGCCCATCAGATAGACCGAGAAGCTGCTGCTCGGCTCCCACAGCAATTTGGCGCGCCCGCCATAGCTGTGCTGGCCGCCCCAATCCTCGTTGCGCACCACGTTGCGGATGAATCCGTCATATTCGCGGTCGAACGCATAGACGTTGAGCGCCGCGGTCGATCCGATCGGGATGTTGACCGATCCATGCAGGTCGCGTTCGTTGAGCGAGCCATAGGATGCGAAGGCGCTGCCGCCGAACTCGCCGAGCTGCGGCCGCTTGGTGACGATGTTGATCACGCCCGACGAGGCATTCTTGCCGAACTGCGTGCCCTGCGGCCCCTTGAGCACTTCGACCCGCTCGAGATCGCCGAGCGACTGGACCGGGCTGCCGAAGCCGATGACCACATTGTCGACCACCAGGCCGACCGGCAGTTCCGACGAGCTGGTGAAGCCGCCCAGCGTGCCGACGCCGCGGACGCGGAAGCCGGAATCGTTCGGCGCAGTGCCGAACTGCACGCCCGAAAAGGTATATTGGATGTTGGTCAGGTCCTTGAAGCCGGTCGCTTCCAGCGTGTCGCCGGTGATCGCGTTCACTGCCAGCGGCACGTCCTGCAGCCGCTCGGCGCGCCGCGTCGCGGTGACGACGATCTCGCCATTGTCCTGCGTTTCGGCGGCGGCGGGCGCGGCCGGATCGGCGGCGTCCTGAGCGAAAGCGGGCGCCGCGAACATGGTCGCGATGGCCAGTGCGGACGCTCCGATGATGGTCTTCATTTTCCCTCTCCCGATTTGATTCTTGCCCCGGCCGTCTTGTGCAACCGCTTGCCATCACGGATTTCGTGACGGCTCCGACCCCTATTGGATGCCGCTCGCCCTTCTCTCTCGTCAAATAATGATTTAGGCGATAGCCATCACGTCAGCTTATGGAGCGACTATCCGATGCGCCTCGATCCCCGCCAGCTTCGCATCCTGCTGACCGTGGTGCGGGCAGGTTCGTTCAGCGCCGCAGCGCGCCAGCTCAACATGTCGCAGCCGGCGGTTTCGATGCTGATCGCGCAGCTCGAACGCGCCGTCGGAGCCCAGCTCGTCGAGCGCGGCAGACAAGGCGCGACACCCACCCAGGCAGGCCGCATCCTCACGCGCCGCGCCGAGATGATCGAAACCGTGCTCGACCTTGCGCAGAAGGAAATCGAGCTGGGCATGGCCGAGGTCGAGGGCCCGCTGATCGTCGGCGGCACCCCGGGCGCGCTGATGAGCCTGTTGCCCGGCGCGGTCAGCCTGCTCGAAGCGCGCGGCACCCGCTATGCGCTGCGCATCGTCGAAGCGACCGATGCCGAGCTGATCACCATGCTTCGCGAGCTTCGCGTCGATCTCGCGGTCGGCACCGCCGGCGTCGGCGTGGTGCCCGACGACATATTGGAGCGAGCGATCCTCTCCGACAGTTTCGTGCTGGTGATGCGCGCCGGGAACAGCTTCGACGGCGAAAGCGCGACGCTGGCCGATTTGAGCGCGCTCGAATGGGTGCTGCCCGATGTGGGCGGCGCGTTCCAGCGCCAGATCGAAGCGATGTTCCTCAGCGCCGGCGTGCCCGTTCCGCAGCGCGCGGTGCGATGCGATTCGCTGGCGACGACCAAGGAGATCATCCGCCGCTCCAACCATGTCAGCATCCTGCCCCACCGCGTCGTCGCGTCCGATATCGCCAGCGGACAGCTGCGTCAGGTCGCGCTGCGCGGCGGACCGCCGCCGCGTCTGGTCGGCGTGCGGATGCTGCGCGACCGGACCCAGATGCCGCTCGCCGATCAGCTCGTCCGGGCGATGGCCGACGCCGCGCAGGTCGAACATCCATAAGCAAAATTGATGAAATCCTCATGTATCATTATTTGACCATAGGTTCAGTTGCAGTCACCTAGTCGAACAGCGGGCCGGCAAAGCCCGCGGGGAGAGGTTATGCGGCGCATCATTCTGAAAAACGGCCGGATTTTCGACGGCAGCGGCAGTGCGTCCTTCACCGGATCGGTGCTGATCGAGGGCGATCGCATCGCCCAGGTCGGCCGCGGCAATGAAGGACTGATCGGCGCCGGCGATGCGGAAATCGTCGACTGCGCCGGTGCCACGGTGATGCCCGGCATGATCGAGGCGCACGGCCATCTCACCTGGCCGTCCTCGACCGAACGGTTCGAGCCGCGCTTCATGCTGCCGCCCGAGGAAATGATGCTCGCCGCTGCGCGCAACGGCCGCATCCTGCTCGATCACGGCTTCACCAGCGTCTTTTCCGCCGGAGCGCTCGGCGAGCGGATCGAAGTGGTGCTGCGCGACGAATTCGCCCGCGGCGCGCTGCCCGGTCCGCGCCTGCTCGCTTCCACGATAGAACGCAGCCCCGAAGGCGCCGAGGGGATCGAAACCGGCAAGAAGCTCTCGATCGGCGAAGGTCCGGAGGCGATGCGCGCCTTCGTCACGCGCTGCCACGAACTCGGCATCGATACGGTCAAGCTGGTGCTATCGGGCGAGGACCAGCTTCTGCCCGGCAGTTCGCAGCACATCCTGTATCACGAGGACGAAGTGACGGCCGCGTGCGAAACCGCACACAAGCTCGGCATGCGCGTCGCCGCGCACACCCAGGCGGCCGAAGCGGTCAAGATCGCGCTCCGTTCGGGCGTCGATATCCTCTATCACTGCACCCATGCCGATGCCGAAGCGCTCGACATGCTCGCCGCGCACAAGGATCGCATCTTCATGGCCCCGGCGGTCGGCGTTCTCGTCGGCACGATGGAAGCGACCCCGCCGCCGCATATCGACATGTCGTCGATGAAGGCGTTCGCGGCCCCGGCGATCGAAATGTCGCAGGCGCTGGTGCCCGAACTGAAGCGGCGCGGCGTCCGCGTGCTGCCCGGCGGCGACTATGGCTTCCCGTTCAATCCGAACGGCGCCAACGCCCGCGATCTCCAGCATTTCGTCGATCTCTACGGCTATACGCCCGCCGAGGCACTGTCGGCCGCGACGATGCTGGGCGGGCAGATCATGGGCATGGGCGGCGAGCTGGGACTGGTCCGGCCGGGCTATATCGCCGACCTGCTGATCGTCGATGGCGATCCCACCGCGAACGTCGCGATCCTTCAGGACAAGGCCAATCTGCGCGGGATCATGCAGGCGGGCAGTTTCTACAAGACGCCCGCGCCCGTCGCTTCCTGCTTCGGCGTCGCCTGAACCGGCTGCCCAATCGTGACCGACATGTACGATATCGCGATCATCGGCTGCGGCCCGGTCGGCGCGTTCGCCGCTCACCTGCTGGGCAAGGCGGGGCTGCGCACGCTCGTCCTCGAACGCGAGGCCGTGCCCTATCCCCTGCCCCGCGCGGTGCATCTCGATCATGAGATGATGCGGCTGTTCGCCGATGCCGGCCTGCTCGACGCGGTCGAACCGCTGATGTTCGCCGCCGATGGCCATATCCATATCGGCGCCGACGGGGGCGTGATCCGCTATCTCGGATCCGCCGGGCACGCGCGCCCCTTCACCTTCGCCAACGACTATTTCTTCTACCAGCCCGAGCTGGAAGATGCGCTGCGCGGCGCACTCGCTCGCTATCCGCATGTCGAGCTCCGGCTGGGTGCGGGGCTTGAAACCCTGTCGCAGGACGATTCCGGCGCAACGCTTCGCCTGACTTCGGGCGAGGAACTGCGTGCCCGCTACGTCATCGGCTGCGACGGCGCGCGCAGCACGGTGCGCAAGGCGCTTGGCGTCGCGCTGGACGATCTCGATTTCGAGGAACCCTGGCTCGTCGTCGATGCCGAAGTCGACGGGCCGGTCCGCTTCCCCGCGTTCCCCGGCGTGCCGCAGGGCGCCGACCTTCAGCGGCTGTCGGTGATGCTGTGCGATCCGCAACGCCCGGCGACGATCGTGCCCGGCCGCGGCAATCACCGGCGCTGGGAATTCATGCTGCTGCCCGGTGAGGACGATCAGGCGATGATGGCGCCGGATCGTGTCGCGGCGCTGGTCGAACCGTGGCTGACCGGCACGCCGCACCGTATCGTCCGCGCCGCCACCTATCGCTTCCACGGCCTTGTCGCGGAACGGTGGCAGGTCGGCCGCGTGTTCCTTGCCGGAGACGCCGCGCACCAGACCCCGCCCTTTTTCGGGCAGGGCATGTGCCACGGCCTGCGCGATGTCGCCAATCTCGGCTGGAAGCTCGCGCTGGTGCTCGGCGGCAAGGCCGCGCCAGCGCTGCTGGAAACCTATCAGCCCGAACGCGATCCGCATGTCCGCGCGGTGATCGGCGCGGCGGTCGATGCCGGGCGCTATATCTGCGAACTCGATCCGGATCTCGCCGCCGATCGCGACCGCCGCCTGCGCGCCGCCACCGGGCCGCGCACCGCTGCGGACCTGATCCCGCCGATCGCGGCGGGCGTGGTCGAGCGAGGCGCGGGCGAGCGTTTCCTGCAGCCGACGCTGGAAATGGCGAATGGCGAACCGGTCCGGCTCGACGCACTGTCGGGCGGCGGCTGGACGCTGGTGACAAGGGGCGATGTGCCGCTCACCGACGAAGCGGCTGCGGTCTGGCAGTCGCTCGGCGGCGCCGTCATCGCCATCGGAAGCGATGCACACGACTCGGAAGGCCATCTCGCCGGCTGGTTCGCGGATCACGGGGCCGTCGCCGCGATCCTCCGCCCCGATTTCTACAGCTACGCCGCCCCCGCCAGCGCCGCGGAACTCTCCGCCGCTATCCTGCGGCTCGGCAGCGCGCTTCACCTCACGCGGCTGCGTCAGGCAGCCTGACGGAGACCGATATGCTCACCCTCGCCGCCGCCTCGACCATCGTCGACACCGCGCTAACCCATGCCCGCAATGCCGGGCTCAATCCGCTCGCGGTGGTCGTGCTCGATGCCGGCGCACATCTGATCGCCGCCAAGCGCGAGGACGGCGCCAGCCTGTTCCGCATCCAGATCGCCACCGGCAAGGCCACCGGCGCGCTCGGCATGGGCTATGGCACGCGCGAACTGGCGAAGCGCGCGGCGGGCGCGCCGACCTTCTACAGCGGGCTGATGGCACTGACCGGCGAGGTCATCCCCTCCCCCGGCGGGGTGCTGATCCGCGACGCGGAAGGAGCGCTGCTCGGCGCGGTGGGGATCAGCGGCGATACGGGCGATGCCGACGAAGCCGCGGCGCTGGCTGGCATCGCCGCCGCCGGGCTTTCGGCGCAACCGGCGGATTGAGGACCAGCATCATGATCAGGCTCCGCAGCATCGAACTCGAATTCCCGAAGGTCCGCGAGGCGGCCGGCTTTCTCATCGGCACCTGGGGCCTCGCCCCCGCCGAGGCGCGCGATGGCGCGATCTATCTGCGCGGCTCGGGCGACCTACCCTATCTGGTCGGCCTGTTCGAAGCCCCTGCGGAGCGTGTCCGCTCGGTCACCTTCCTGTGCGACGGCGACGATATTGCGGCGCTTGAGACGCGCATCGCCGGGAGCGGTCGGCCGATGCGCCGTGTGGTCAGCAGCGACCCCGGCGGCGGCGAAGGGATCGAAGTCGAGCTGCCCGAAGGCGAGGTCTTCCGCTTCCTCGCCGGAACCACGCTCGTCGCGCCGATCGAGGGCCGCGACCTGCCGTACAAGCTGACCCATGTCGTGCTGAGCTCGACCGATGCCGAACTGTCCGGCGACTTCGCCGAAGCGGTGCTGGGCTTCAAGGTTTCGGACCGGACGAAGGGCATGGTCTTCGTGCGCTGCAACCCGTCGCACCATTCGATCGCCTTCGCTCGCGCGGGCTATTCCTCGCTCAATCATATCGCGTTCGAGATGGCCGATATCGACGGCGTGATGCGCGGGATCGGGCGAATGCGCGACGCGGGCGCCGATCCGGTCTGGGGGCCGGGCCGCCACGGGCCCGGCGACAATGTCTTCGCCTATTTCATCGCTCCGTTCGGCGCGGTGATCGAATTCTCGACCGCCACCAATCTGGTCGGCGACGATTATCCCACCGGCACGCCCGACGACTGGACCTGGCCGGAAAACCGCATCGATCAATGGGGCATTTCGAACAAGGACGTCGCGACGATCACCGCGGCCGAGAAGCGCTTCCGCTTCGCCCGCGACTGGTAGCATAAGGAAAGATCATGAGGTTCATCAGCTTCACCCATCAGGGCCGCGCGTCATGGGGCCGCGTCGAGGGCGATATCGTCCATGATCATGGCGCGATCGACGGCGCGCCTGCCGATCTGAAGGCCGCGATCGCCGCCGGTGCGCTGGCCGTGGCGGATGCGCCCAGACTGGCGCGCGCGGACGTCAGGCTGCTGCCGGTGATCCCGAACCCGTCCAAAATCCTCTGCGTGGGCCACAATTACGAGACTCACCGGCAGGAAACCGGCCGCGCAAAGGTCGAAAACCCGTCGATTTTCACGCGGTTCGCCGACACGCTGACCGGCGCGGACGATCCGATCCTCCGCCCCGCCGTCTCGACCAGCCTCGACTATGAGGCCGAACTCGCGGTGGTGATCGGCAAGGGCGGAAGGGCGATTCCCGAAGCCGAAGCCATGTCCCACATCGCCGGCTACGCCTGCTTCAACGACGCCTCGGTGCGAGACTGGCAGTGGCACACCTCCCAATTCACCCCCGGCAAAAACTTCCCGGGCACGGCGCCGTTCGGCCCCGAACTGGTCACCCCCGACGAGATCGCCGATCTTTCCACCGTGTCCGTTCGCTCGCGCCTGAACGGCACGGTGATGCAGGAAGCCACCGTCGCCGACATGATCTTCCCGATCGCGCAGATCATTGCGTACATCTCGGCCTTCACGCCCCTCTCGCCCGGCGACGTGATCGCCACGGGAACCCCCGGCGGCGTCGGCGCCAAGCGCGAACCGCCGGTATGGATGAAGCGGGGCGACACGATCGAAGTCGAGATCGGCGGTATCGGCACGCTTACCAGCGTCATCGCGGATGCTTGACCGGCGGCCCTCCGGCGCGGCAGTTCCGGAGGGCGCTGGCCCGGCCAGCCAGACGCTTATGCGCGGTCTCGATCTGATCGAGACCATCGCACAGGGGTCGATCGGCTATGTCGAGCTTGCCCGGAAGCTCGGCCTCAACAAGGCCACCACACACCGGCTGGCCAGCGCGCTGGTCGAACGCGGCTATCTGTCGGTCACGCCGCGCATCGGCTACCGGCTTGGTCCCAAGCTGCTCGAACTCGGCTTCGTCGCCCAGTCGCAGGTCGATCTGATCCAGATCGCCCGTCCGCATCTGGAGGCCCTGTCCGACGCGACCGAGGACACGGTGCGTCTCGGCGTGCTCGACCAGCAGCGGGTGGTCTATATCGAAGTCGTCCCCGGCCGCCGCCGCATCACCATCGCGAGCCGCCCGGGCGATTCCCAGCCGCTGACATCGACCAGCGTGGGCAAGGCGCTGATGCTCGATGAGGACGAAGGCGAATGGCGCGCGCGGCTGGCCGACGATCTGGCGGCGGGCAGGCCGGTGGTCGATCCGGCTCAGTGGCTCGATCAGATGCGCGGTTTTGCCCGTACCGGCTACGCCTTCGGCATGGGCGAGAATGAGGATAATATCCGCGGCGTCGCCGCCCCGGTCCGAGACGCATCCGGCCGGATCGCCGCCGCGGTAAGCGTGACCAGCCCCGCCCAGTATATGGACGATGCACGCATGATCGACGTGTCGCGCGACGTGTGCGCCACGGCCGCCGCCATCGGCCGCGAACTGGGGTTTTCCTGACCTCCGCCTTTTCGCGCCGCAGCAAAACTAAACCAACGCTTCAGTCCCGCTCGATTGAATTCCTATCAATTGAATAGGAATATTCTCGAACTCCTCGGTGGGGGGAGGTCTCGAGGACAAGATTTTGAGCGCACCCGTTTCCGTTCGTACCCGTCGCCAGCGCATCTCCGGCGCGGCTCTCGCGCTGCCGCTGGCAATCGCCTCGTTCGCATGGGCGTCGCCTGCATTGGCCGCCGATCCCGATCCCGCCCCGGCCGCCGACGAGCAGGAAGTCGAGATCGTCGTTACGGCCGAACGTCGCGAAACCAGCCTGCTCAAGACCCCGCTGGCGGTTTCGGCAGTGACTTCGGACACGCTGCAGTCCGACCGGATCGAGACGCTGGCGGATTTGGCCGGGCATGTGCCGGGGCTGAACCTGCCCAATTCGTACGCCAATATGCAGTCGGTCTTCATCCGCGGCATCGGAACCACCGATCCGGGCGTTCCGGCAGCGGTCGGCATCTATGTCGACGATGTCTATATCCCGCGCACCTTCGGCAATGCGTTGTTCGACCTGCCGGATATCGAGCGGATCGAAGTGCTGCGCGGGCCGCAGGGCACGCTGTACGGCCAGAACACCAGCGGCGGCGCGATCAAGATCGTCTCGCGCGATCCGGGCGGCAAGCTGACGGGCTCGATCTTCGCCGAATATGGCAATTTCAACAGTTTCCGCACCCAGGCCTATCTGGCCGCGCCGATCGTCGACGGATTGCTCTCGGGCAGCATCGCGGTCACCCATCGCCAGCGCGACGGATACACGTTCAACGCCAATACCGGCCGCTGGGTGGATTCGCTCAACACCGATCAGGTCCGTGCCAAGCTGAAGCTGACCCCTGCGCCGGGCTTCACCGCAGTGCTTTCGGCGGACGCGACCTTCGACGATTCCGACAATGCGCTGGGCATCCCGCTCAACTACGGCACGCCCGACCCCCGCCGCACCTATGCCAATACCGACACAAGGCTGAACCGCGACGGGCGCGGCCTCACGCTGCACCTGACCGGCGAGTTGAGCCCTGCAATCACGCTCAAGTCGATCACCGGCTATCGCACGGTGAAGGACGACCCCTCGCCCTGGGACTGGGACGGCACGCCCGAGGACCGGTTCGGCTGGTCGCAGACGCTGGAGAGCCGCCAGTTCAGCCAGGAATTCCAGCTGCTCGGCGATCACGGCCCGCTCACCTACACGCTGGGCGCGGTCTATCAGAACGAGAAGTTCGACTTCGATCGCTTCGCGTGGCGCTCATCCGCCTATTCGGAGATCGAGAGCCATCTCAAGGTGGAGAGCTGGGGCGTCTATGGCCAGTTCAACTACAACATCACCGACGCGCTGCGCGTCACCGCGGGCCTGCGTTACGGCAAGGAGAAGCAGAGCTTCACCAATCTGTCGTACCGCAACAATGCCAGCGGCGCGCGGACCAGCCTGATCTATTCGGTAAGCGGCCTGACCGACACGCAGGACGGGCTGACACCCAAGCTGGCGGTCGATTACACGTTCTCGCCGAACCTGATGGCCTATGCGAGCTTCACGCGCGGATCGAAGTCGGGCGGGTTCAATCGCGCCGCGGGCACCGCCCAAATCGCTTCGATCGCGGTGTCGCCGGAATCGGTCACCGCCTATGAGTTCGGACTGAAAGGCCGCACCGCCAATCGCGTGCTGCAGGGTAGCGTCTCGGCCTTCTACAACGACTTCAAGGATTATCAGGCGGGGATCACCAACCCGACGATCGGCGGCGTGCTGATCAACGGACAGGTGGTGGTGAACGCAGGCGCCGCACACACTTATGGCATCGAAGCCGAAGTGACATTCGCGCCGGTCGACGCGGTGCGCTGGTCGGCCTCGGGGGCCTGGCTGGAAACGCGGTTCGACTCCTTCGCCAATCCTACCGGCGCCGCCGCGTCGGACTTCACCGGCAACCGGCTCCCGCTGGCACCGCGCTTCACCCTGGGATCGCGGCTCGAAGTCACCGTGCCGCTCGGCATTCCCGGCGACGTCACCGCGACCGCCAATGTCGATTACAAGAGCGCCAATTTTCTCGACTCCGCCAACACCGCAGCGACGCAGCTGAAGGCGCAGGCCTATGTCGATCTGGGCCTCAGCTATCGCACCGCCGACAAGCATTGGACCTTCCAGCTGCTCGCCCGGAACCTGTTCGACAAGACCGAAATCGTGGGTCCGCACTTCCTGACCCCATCCATCGGCGTCGACGTCGTCGGCTACAGCCAGCCGCGCAGCGTCACTGTCTCCGCCCGCTTCGCTTTCTGATCCCCCCAGCCAGGAGTTTCCGGCAATGACCACGCGTACCCTCACCATCAAGTCCGACGGCGACAAGACGCTGACCGGCTATCTCTCGCTGCCGCCGTCCGGCCGCGGACCGGGCCTGCTGCTGCTGCAGGAAATCTACGGCACCAATGTCGATATTCGCGGGCTGGCGGACCTCTATGCGTCACGCGGCTATGTCGTGCTCGCGCCCGACGTGTTCTTCTGGCGCCGCGCGACCGACACCGTGTTCGCTTATGCCGATCGCGCGATCGCGGTGCAGGCGCTGGCCGAGATCGGCGGCGGCGATCAGGTGGCGGACGACATTCCCGCGACCTGGGCGGCGCTAAAGGAGCTTCCCGAAGTCGAAGGGCCGGTCGGCATTCTCGGCTTCGGCTTCGGCGCGATCCTGGGTTTTGCCGGCACGGTCGGCGGGGTGCTCGATCCCGATTTCGGCGTGGCCTATTTCCCCGCACGTCTCGCGCTCGACCGTGCGTCCGGCGTGTCGCAGCCCTGGGTCTTCCACTTCCCCGAAAACGACGCGGTGGCCGAGGAGCGGCTGTTCGCGAAGACGGTCAATGCGCTGAAGGACCGCGAAGACGCCGAGATCCATTTCTATCCCGAGATCGGCCACGGCTTCGCGATTGCCGGCCGTCCGGAATTCGACGCGCGCGAAGCCGAGCGTGCCCATGCCCGCAGCTTCGCCTTCCTCGATCGCGTCGCGCCGGCGGCCGCGCGCGAAGCATTGGCGGCCTGAGCGGAGGGGCATGTGACGTACCAGCAGGCGATCGAACCGGAATATCCCAAGCCTCTGACCCATCAGGAGAATGAGGACCTTGCCCGGGTGGGGCCGGGCACGGTGATGGGCGAATATCTCCGCCGCTTCTGGCACCCTGTGGTGCGCGCGGCGAAGCTGGAGCCCAACGGCGCACCGGTTCGCATTCGCCTGCTGGGCGAGTTGTTCGTCACCTATCGCACCAAGAGCAACAGGATCGGTTTCCTGCGCGAGCGATGCCCGCATCGCGGCGCGAGCCTGGCCCTCGCCCACAATTCGGGCGAGGGGCTGCGCTGCCTGTTCCACGGCTGGAAGATCGGCGTCGGCGGCAAGGTGGAGCAGGTCCCGACCGAGCCGCCCGCCTGCGCCGCGAAGTTCGCCGAGGGCGTGAAGGTGCGCCACTATCCGGTGCGCGAAGCGGGCGGACTGATCTGGGCGTTCGTCGGCGAAGGGATCGAGCCGCCGGAATTCCCCGACTATGAGTTCAACTCGCTGCCCGAGGATCAGATCGATATCCGCGTCGGCCTGTTCCACTGCAACTGGGTGCAGGGGATGGAAGCGGTGCTCGACAGCGCGCATCTGGGCCAGTTGCACCGCAGCTCGTTCAAGGAGACCTTCTTCACCGGCGGCAAGGAGGTGCGCGAGGCGCAGGTGCAGCGGCTGATCGAGGCCCCTGCCCCGTCGTTCGAGTTCGACGTAACGCCGTTCGGTTTTCGCGAAGCCGCGATCCGCGATCTTTCGGACGGGCGGAAGCAGGGCAATCTGCGGATGTTCGCCGCACCCTATTATTCCTTCCTGCCGGGATCGTCGCGGCAGAGCGACGATCGCACCATCTGCATTTCCGTGCCGTTCGACGACGAATGGGCCGCGCAATATTTCCTGACCTACAACACGCATCAGCCGATCGATCAGCAGGCCTCGAAGGAGCGCTGGCGGTACACCGATCCCGACCCGGACAATTTCGCCGCGGGCCTGGGCGACGTCAGCAATCTGTGGGGGCAGAACCGCGATGCGATGCAGGCGGGTCATGCGACGGGCTTTATCGGCCGCCACAGCTTCCACGAGGATTTCATCATCCAGGAATCGATGGGCCCGATTACCGATCGCACCCAGGACAATCTGGGCAGCAGCGACACGATCATCGACCTGACTCGCCGCACCTTGCTGAAGGCCGCCTATGCGCTGCGCGACGGCAGCACCGAAATCTGGGGCCAGAAATCGGCGGGGGATTTCGACTATGCCGGCATCCGTGGCAATGCGCGGGTGATCCCGGCGAATACCGACTGGCGCGACATCGATCCGTTCGAGGATGTCGAACCCGTCTTTCTGGCGACTTCGTAATGGCGGGCGAACAGGTCTGGTTCGTCACCGGCGCGTCGCGCGGCTTCGGGCGCGAGATCGTCGGGCAGGCGCTGGAACGGGGCCATCGCGTGGTGGCGACGGCACGCGATCCGGCCACGCTGGCCGATCTCGCGGATGAGCGGCTGCTGGCCCTTCCCCTAGACGTGACCGATGCCGGCCAGATCGGCGAAGCGGTGACGCAGGCCGAAGCGCATTTCGGAGCGATCGACGTCCTCGTGAACAATGCCGGATACGGCTATCTCGCCGCGGTCGAGGAAGGCGAAGATGATGAAATCCGCGCGCTGTTCGACGCCAATGTCTTCGGACTCGCTGCGCTGATCCGGGCAGTACTGCCCGGACAGCGGGCGCGGGGCCGCGGGACGATCGTCAACATCTCGTCGGCCGGCGGTTTCGCGGGCTTTCCCGGCTCGGGCTATTATGCCGCGAGCAAGTTCGCAGTCGAAGGCCTGTCGGAATCGCTGGCCAAGGAACTCGCGCCGCTCGGCCTGCGCGTGCTGCTGGTCGAGCCCGGCCCCTTCCGCACCGACTGGGCGGGCAGTTCGCTGCGCCAGTCGCCGATCCATATCGACGCGTACGCTCCGACCGCAGGCGTCCGCCGCCGCACCGTTCATGCGACAAGCGGCACGCAGGCCGGCTGCCCGGCGCGCGCCGCCGCGACGATCATCGATGCGGTGGAGGACGCCAATCCACCCTTCCGCCTGCCGCTGGGCGAAAGCGCAGCCGTCACGATCCTGCGCGAACTGGAAAGCGTCGCGGCCGACATCGCCCCGTGGCTGGCACGCGCGCGCGCCGCCGATGTTCCCTTGCTCGAAGAGGTGCCTGCATGACCCTGTTGCCCAGCCGCCGCTGGGGGATCGTCATCGTCCTCCACCTGATCTGCGCGTTCTGCGGGACGATCAGCGCCTCCAAGGGCGTGTTCTTCCCCTCGCTGCTCGAGGAGTTCGACCTGAGCCACGCGGCGGGCGCGACGCTGCTCAGCGCCAATGTCGCGGTTGCCGGTGTGGTATCGTTGATTGGCGGCTGGCTGATGCTCCGCCGGGTGCGGGCGGAGAGCTTCATCGCGGTACTGGGCGCGATCATCGGCTTCGGCTTCCTCGTCGCCGGAACGGCGCAAAGCTATCCGCAATTGCTGGTCGCCTATATGCTGATGTCGGGTGGGGGGATCAGCCTGGTGGTGACGCCCTTCGTCCTCTCCAACTGGTTCGAGAGGCAGCGTGGCCTCGCCATCGGTATCGCGTTGTCCGGCACCACGACCAGCGGGGTGCTGTTCAATCCCTTGCTGGGCTTCGCGGTCGAGCATTGGGGCTGGCGCAGCGGCTATCTCGCGCTGGGCGCGGCGATGCTGCTGATCGTGCCGCTGGCGACCGTGCTGGTCGTCCGCACGCGGCCGCCCGAAGCGCTCGCCACCGGCGGGCAGACACCGGCGCAGGCAGAGGGCGTGACGCTGCGCGAAGCCCTCGCCACCCGCGCCTATTGGACCGTGCTGCTCGGCTATGTCCTCTTCTGGGCATCGACCAACGCCTATTTCCTCCACTTCATCCCGGCGGTGCTCGGGATGGGTTATGGGCTGAAGGAAGCGACGCTGATCATGAGCGTGCTGTTCCTGCTGGCTGCGGCGACCAAGCTGCTGTTCGGCTGGCTCTCCGATCGCGCCGATGTCCGCATCGCGCTGGTCGCCAGCCTTGTCCTCGCCTCGGCCGCGCTGGCCCTGCTGTTCGTCTATCTCTCCGGCGGCAACACGATCGCGCTCCAGCTGTTCGTGCCGCTTTACGGCCTCACCTATTCGGCGCCTCTGGTGCTGTTCCCGGTGTTCGTGGCGAAGCTGTTCGGCCGGCGGCAGTTCACCATCATCGACGCGACGATCATGGTGGCAGGATCGGCGATCGGGTCGCTCGGCAGCGTCTATGCCGGCTGGGTCTATGACGTGACCGGGACCTATCAGATCGCGTTCCTGACGCTGGGAGTCGCGATGGCGGCGGTCGGCGGGCTGATCTGGACGCTGCCGGCACAGGCCGTCGCACGCGAACGGCCACAACCGCTCACGCCATCCATCGCGTAAATCGCACGGGTTTCGGCCCGCGAACCAAAACTATCTTCCGTTTCGGATTTAATTCCTATCAATTGCGAGGATGAATGAGGCTCTGCCCTCCCTCACGGCCCTGAAGGTCTTCGCCAGTTGCGCGCGCAACCGCAGCTTCACGCGCGCGGCCGACGAACTGGGGATCACGCCGGGCGCCGTCACCCAGCATATTCGCGCGCTCGAGCTCTGGGCGGGAACGCCGCTGTTCCGGCGCACCGGCCGGTCGGTGCTGCTCACCACCAAGGCCGAAGCTGCGCTACCGCTGCTGACGGAGGGCTTCGGACAGATCAGCCAAGGCGCTGGCCTGTTAAGGTTCGAGGACGAGCAGGCGCATGTCGTCAACGTCGTGGCGCCGCCGACCTTCGCGGCGAAATGGCTGCTGACCCGGCTCGACGGCTTTCGCCGCGATTATCCCGAGTTCGACGTATGGGTCTCGGTCGATGCGCAGGGGCCGCGCGGCGGGAAGGCCCAGTCGGACGTCTATATCCGCTACGGTCTCGACGCGGGTGACGAGAGCATCGCCGAGCCGCTGGTCCATGACGAAGTGGTGCCGGTCGCCTCGCCCGAGTTCGTCGAACGTTATGGCCTTGGCAACGGCCCGACCGGATTGATCGCGGCCCCCCTGCTCCATTATGTCAGCGACAAGATCGACCCGTCCTTCCCCGACTGGCCGGCATGGTTCCAGGCGCACGGCATCGCTTCGCCGCTGGAAAGCACGCGCGGATCGCGCTTCGACCACCCCGGGCTGCTGATCGATCAAGCGGTTTCGGGCCGCGGCGCGGCGCTGGCCAAGCGCATCCTCGCCACGCCCGACATCATCTCCGGCCGGCTGGTCCAGCTGTTCGGCGATCGCACCCCGGTGCGTTCGGCCTATTGGATCTCGCGCCCGCGCGGCCGCACGCTGCGTCCGCCGGTGCAGGCGTTCATCGACTGGATCCGCACCGACGTCCGCACCGCCTGCCCCGAACTACATTGAAGGCGACGTAATAAAAAGTGCCCGCCACCCCGGGCATGGGGTGGCGGGCATCGGCGGGGCTTTGGCCAGGGGAGGCTCAGAACGCGAAGCGCGCACCCGCAAGGAACTGGCGACCGCTATGGGTCAGCACGTTGAGGCGATTGGTCTCGTCCACGAACTGATCGTTCCGCGCATCGGTCAGGTTGATCATCTCGAGGCTCAGCTTGAAATTGTCGGTGACATTGTACGAGATCTGCGCGTCGACATTGGTGGTGCCGTTGGTGCCGTTCCACGCATTGCCCTCGGTGCCGGGCACCGCGGTCAGATAGCTGGAGCGGTAGGCCACCGAACCGCGGATCGAGAACTTCTTGGTCTCGTAATACAGCGTGCCGTTGGCGGCGTGCTTGGACAGACCGACAAGCGGCGCGGTCACCGTCGAGCTGCCGTTCGCGGTCAGCAGGTAGCTGATGTTCGAGTCGACATAGGTATAGTTCGCCAGCACGCCGAAGTTGGCGAGGAAGCCCGGCAGGAAGCTGAAGGGCTGCTGCACATTGACTTCGAACCCGCGCAGCAGGCCGCCGCTCGAATTGACCGGCTGGCTGACGATGAAGGTATCGGTGGGCAGCGCGGTGGTGCCGTTGAGCAGCGACGCCGGCAGACCGAGGCTGCTGAAGGGCGCCGAGACACTCAGCGTCTGGACGAAGGTGCCGATATCCTTCTGGAACAGCGAAACCGCGTAGATGGCGCCGCGCGTCGGATACCATTCGACCGAGAAATCGAGATTGTCCGAGGTGGTCGGGTTCAGGTTCGGGTTGCCCGAGCTGAAGGTGCGGTTGCCACCCGAAACGTTCAGGTTGCCGCCCGGCGTGATCGACGCGATGCCCGCACGGGCGATCGTCTTGGCCGCGCCGAAGCGCAGCATCAGCGTGTCGGTGACGTCGACGACGAGGTTCAGCGAGGGCAGCCAGCGATCATAGCTGCGGTCCGCCGAAACGAGATTCACCGTCGCACCCTGGCTGGCATAGCCGGTCGAGAACTGATCGGTCTTGACGTAGCGCACACCGATATTGCCGCGGACGGGGATGCCCGCGTCCTTCAGGTTGAATTCGGCCATGCCCCATGCGCCGAGATCCTGCTCGCGCACGGTGATGAACGATCCGCGCGCGGTGGCATTCTCGATACCGCCGGTTGCGTAGAGTGGGTTGGAATAGATGCCGTAGAGATCGGCGAACTTGTTCAGATCGGGCACGACCCAGCTGGTCGGGGTGCCGGTCGGGATGGTCAGGCCCTTGCCGAAGCCGGAGAACACATTGGTGCCGGCGGCGATCTGCGCCGGGGTCAGCGTCTGAACGACGGTTTCACCTTGCAGGCGGCGCGCCTCGGTCGAGCTGTAGTCGAACTGGCGCCAGTCGACACCGGCCTTGAGCGTCAGCGCCGGGCTGACGGTCCATTCGGCGAAGCCCTTGTAGCTGGTGAAGCTGTTGTCGACGGTCTGCGGACGGATGCGGACTTCCGACGTGCCGTTGTTGAACGCGAAGGTCGCCGGGTTGGCGATGTCCACGCCCGGACGGATCGTCGGGAAACGGGTCGAGAAATCGTAGAAGAAGCCGTTGGTATTGGCGGCGTCCAGCGTCACCGTGGTCTGGACCGGGTTGCTGAACGAGGAATTGGCATAGCCCGCCGAGAGGCCGATCCTGAACGACTGGCCGAACTTCTGGTCGAGGTTCGCGGTGACCTGATAGAAATCGGTCTCGAGCTCGTCGTAGCGGGCCTGGACGCGCAGATCGACGGCGTCGAACGTGCCGCTGATGATGTTGTTGTTCGAATCCACCGTGCCGCTGCGGATGATCGTCTGCGGCTTGCCGGTGCCCGAGCGGCTGAAGCTGATCGCCTGGAACTGCGCTTCCTGACGCGTGCCGTCGAGGCGCGAATAGAGGCCGTCAATCGAGATCAACGTCTGTTCGGTCGGGCGGAACTGGACCGATCCGGCCGCGCCGATGCGCTGCTGCTTGATGTCATAGCTGACAAGGCCCGGAATGCGCGGGTGGAACAGCGCGATATTGGGATCGGCGTTGTTGATCTGCGCGATCGTATAGCCGTTCAGGGTCGAGGCCGCGTTGAACCCGCCGTTGAACCCGCCATAGGTCCAGCGCGTGATGTTCGCGCCTTCTTCCTTCAACTGGCGCTCTTCATAGGCGAACGACAGCAGCACGCCGAAGCGGCCATCCTCGGTGCTGGTGGTGACCAGGCCCGAAATGCGCGGCGTCACGCTCTGCTTGAGGTCGTTGTAGCTGCCGCCGACCGAGAGGACGGCCGTTGGCTTCTTATAGTCGAACGGACGCGAAGTCTGCAGATCGACCGTGCCGCCCAGCGAGCCTTCCTCGATGTCGGCGGTCGCGGTCTTGCGCACGGCGAGACTGTTGAACAGGTCCGAAGAGAAGATGTTGAAATCGAAACCGCGGCCACGGTTCACGCCGCCCGAATTGTCGGTGCCGCCGGTGGTGCCGATCGCTTCCATGCCGTTGATGCGGACGCGGGTATATTCGGCGCCGAGACCGCGAACCGAGATGTTGCGGCCTTCGCCGTTGACGCGGCTGATCGCGACGCCCGGGATACGCTGGAGCGACTCGGCCAGGTTCAGATCGGGGAATTCGGCGATGTCCTCGGCCTTGATCACGTCGACCGCCGCGGTTTCGTTGCGCTTGATGCCAAGCGCGCTGTTCAGGCTGGCGCGGAAGCCGGTGACGACGATCGTCTCACCTTCCTGAGCAGGTTCTTCCTGGGTGACGGCTTCATCCGGCGCAGCGGCGTCCTGAGCGAAAGCGGGTGCAGCCGCGAACGCGACCAGCGCGCTCGAAACGGTCAGCAGGGTCTTGAACTTGTGAATGCGGGACATTGCCTCAGACTCCCCTATTCGCGGCCACGCCGCGTTATGGACCGGCTTCGTTGCGAGCCGGGTTGACGATTGTTCGATAGCGCGGGGGCATCGCGACAAGCCAACCTCAATACGACATCGATCATTGCGTCGCCTGCACTGATCCGCCGACAGCCTTTCACGCGCGCTCCGCACGCGCGCGAGCGTTATCAAGCCAAGCTGTGGCTGGATCATCGCGGAATCCGACTTGGACCGGATGACCCTCGATCGATAGGATCGGATGCAAGGATCGCATCGAAACGGCCCCGTCCAAGGACGCCCGCAGATCCGCAGGAGAGCGATGATGACCGACGCGCACGCCAGACCGACTCATGTGCGCTACGGCGTCATCGCGCTGATCTTCCTGATCACCACGATCAACTATGCCGATCGCGCCACCTTCTCGATCGCGGGCAGCTCGGCTTCCGCCGAACTCGGCCTTTCGACGGTTCAGACCGGTTTCATTCTTTCTGCCTTCGCCTGGGCCTATGTGCTGGCGCAGGTGCCCGGCGGCGCGCTGCTCGACCGGTTCGGCACCAAGCGCATCTATGCCGGCGCAATCGCGCTCTGGTCGCTGTTCACGGCGATGCAGGGCTTTGTCGGGCTGGTCCCGGTTTTCTCGGCGGTCGCGATGCTGTTCGCGCTGCGCTTCATGGTCGGGCTGGCCGAAGCCCCGTCTTTCCCCGGCAACGCCCGGCTGGTCGCGGCATGGTTTCCCGGCGCCGAGCGCGGCACCGCTTCGGCGATCTTCAACTCCGCCCAGTATTTCTCGCTGGTGGCCTTCGCTCCGCTGATGGGCTGGTTGGTCCACAGTTTTGGCTGGCGCAGTGTCTTCTGGGTGATGGGCGCGCTCGGCCTGCTCGCGACGCTCGTCTTCCTGCGCTTCATCCACTCGCCCGCGAGGCACCCCGGCATCAACGCTGCAGAGCTCGCGCATATCGAGGCCGGCGGCGGACTGGTGAACATGGAGGATGGCGGGAGCGCGGCGAAGACCCCGACCTTCACTTGGAACAATATCCGCCAGCTGCTGGCGAACCGGATGCTGATCGGCATCTATCTGGGTCAATATTGCATCAACGTGCTGACCTATTTCTTCGTCACCTGGTTCCCGATCTATCTGGTCAAGGAGCGCGGGCTGAACATCCTCGAAGCCGGCATCGCCGCCGCCGCACCCGCAATGTGCGGATTCATCGGCGGGCTGGCGGGCGGCTATGCTTCGGACTTCATCCTGAAGAAGACCGGCTCGCTCGACTGGGCGCGCAAGGGGCCGCTAGTCGTCGGCATGGTGCTGGCGACGATGATCATCGCCTGCGTCTGGGTCGAGGCCGAATGGCTGGTGGTCGTGCTGATGTCGGTCGCATTCTTCGGCAAGGGCGTCGCGTCGCTGGGCTGGGCCGTGATGGCCGATGTCGCGCCGAAGCAGCTCGCGGGGCTTTCGGGCGGCGTGTTCAACATGTTCGGCAACATCGCCGGCATCGTCACGCCGATCGCGGTGGGTTACATCGTTGCTGGAACCGGATCGTTCGATCTCGCGCTCGTGTTCGTCGGTGTGCACTGCGTGATCACGATCTTTGCGTATCTTGTGATTGCCGGGCCAATCCGGCGCGTGGAGCTGAAGGCGTGAGACTCGACCGGCGGCAACTGCTTCAGGGCGCGACGGCCCTCGCCCTTCTCCCCGCCGCCGCGCGCGCTGCGCCTGGCACGCTCATCGTCCGCACGCCGATGGCCGCGCCGCGCTGGGCCGTGCTCCAGCGCCATTTGCTCAAGGCCAATGCCGATGCGTGCGAGGCCTATTACGCCAAATATGTCGACTCGCGGGACTGGCTGAAGGTCTTCGCGCGCTGGGGCGCCAATGACGGGCCGGACGATGCGGCGGAGGCGACCAACGACTGGATGCTCCTCCACGCGCTGGGCGCGCCGGACCGCATCCTCGACCTCACCCGGCGCTTCTGGGAAGGGCATCTCAAGCAATATGCCGCGGCGCATACGGTGGACGTGCCGATCGCGCGGCGCGGCATGTATCACCGTGAATTCCCGGTCCAGATGGACTGGCAGCACAACAGCGAGGGGCTGACGACCTTCAACCGCATGGGCCTGTCGATCCCGCGCGACCGAAAGCTGATTGATCGCACCCGCCGCTACGCCGATTTCTACACCGGGCGCGATCCCTCCGCGCCGAACTATGATCCCCGGCACCGCATCATGCGCAGCATGATGAACGGCAGCCGTGGCCCGATGCTGCGCAACGCGACCCCGCTAGATTGGGCGGGCGATCCGTTCGAGGCAGGCGAGCGCTTCCATATGGAGCATGGCGAGTCGACCTATCAGGAGACGCTCGATCACTATGCCGATTATGGCGACGTGGTGTGCGACAGCCCGCTGAACCTTCAGGCGACCACGCTGGGGCTCAATGCATATGCACTGGGCGCGGGCGAGCGGTTCCGCCGCTGGTCGCTCGACTATCTCGATGCGTGGATCGACCGCGCGAAGGCCAACAATGATATCCTGCCGAGCAAGGTCGGCGCGGACGGCAGGGCCGATGCCCGGTGGTGGGACGGCGTCTATGGCTGGGGCTTCTCCCCCATCGTGCCGCACACCGGCAAGCGCGAGGATCGCAACCGCGTGCCGCGTTCGATCACCGCCTTCATGAACGGCACGCTGCTGACCGGCGATCCGGCCTATATCGATGTGTGGAAGCGCCAGACCGCCGCGATCAACGCCCAGTCCAAGACCATCGACGGCAAGCTCCACGCCCCGACCATGTACGGCCCGGAGGGCTGGTACAGCTTCAAGCCCGGCCCGTACCGGACCAACGGGTTCGAAATCTGGTATGTGACGCAGGACCCGGCCGATCGCACCGCGGCGGGATCGCATCCCTGGGTCTCGTTCCTCGAGGGCGGCAATGCCGATTATCCGGTGACCGCGCTGGAAGCGGATCTCAAGCGGGTGGCCGAGCGCGTCAAGCGGCGCGAGGACGATCCGACCACGCCTGACACGCGGCTGGCCGACTGGCCGCTCGACATCAATCCCGCAAGCGTCACCAGCCTGATCCAGCTGATGACCGGCGGGCTGCACATCGCCCGCCCCTCATGGTCGCCGACTTCGGCGCCGCAGGGCGGCGTGCCGCTGCATTGCCGGCTGCGCTATTTCGATGCCGAGAAGCGCCGCGCCGGCGTGCCCGAGGATGTCGGGGCGCTGGTCCACGCGCTGGGCGACCGTTCGACCGAAGTGACGCTGGTGAACATGGGCACCCTGCCCCGCACCGTCACCATTCAGGGCGGTGCCTATGCCGAGCACCGGATCCAAAGCGTGACGCTGAACGGCGCGCCGATGGATGTCGGCGCGGCGGCCTTTACCCTGCGGCTGGAACCCGGCTGCGGCGCGCGGCTGTCGCTGGCGATGAAGCGTTACGCCAACCGGCCCACGCTGGCATTTCCGTGGGATCGCAGCTGAGCCTCAGTCCAGAGACAGCACCATGTCCCACCGGTCGATACCCGGCGCATAGCCGTCGGGCGTGACCGCCTCCGGCACGAAGCCGAAGCCGGCATAGAAGCCCTGCGTATGCTGGCTGGTGTTGAGCACGACGCGGGTGGCACCCGGAACCACGCGCGCCGCGGCCAGCCTCGCTTCGGTCAGGAAACGGCCCAGCCCCTGCCCGTGCAGCGCATTGTCGATCATGCCCCAGCACAAGGCGACGCTGACACCATCGGGTTCGACCGCATGGCCGCCGCAGCCGACGATCCGCTCGTCATGCTCCACGACGAGATAGGGCCAGCGCATGCCCGCATGATCCAGATACTGCGCAAATCCGGGACGTTCCGCGACGTCGAAGAAGCGCGGTACATTGCTGTCGAACAGCGCAAGGCACGCGGCGCGATCGGCGGGCAGATAGGGGCGATGGCTCAACATTGCCGCGCTCTAGCATCGCGGCGGACGCGGCTCTACCCGCCGGGCTTGATGTACGGCGCGACCGCGAACAGCAGGCGTTCCTCGCGGCGGGGGTCGTCTTCGACGCGGAGCTGTCGGTCGAAGATCATCGTCGCGCGGCGCTTCAGGTCATAGTGCGGCCACGCGGGTACGCCGGCGCAATTGGGATTGCCGGTGCGAGCGAGCGAAATGAACGCATCCGCCATGCGCCCCGCGAGCAGCCTGGCGTCGGGACCGTCGCCAGTGCGCGATCCCTTCGCCGCGACATTGTCGAACACCAGAGGAATATCGAGCGTGTGGAACGCGCCGAGCACACCACCCGCCTCGGGCGAAGGATAATCGAGCTGATACATCCAGGTCGGCGCGCCGATCTTCGCGCGCTCCTCGGCCTGGATCAGATGGCCGGGCCATGAGCGGCCGGCGGTGGACGCGGCGAGCAGGATCTGTCCGGGCGACTTGTGCGGATAGATCTCGCGGTAGCGCCGGATCACATGATCGGGCGCGATGTCCTTGGTCATCTGGCTCAGCAGGCGCTGGGGCAGATTGTCCCACGTCGTGTCGCCCGCCTTGAGCCAGTCCGCGATCCAGCCACCGGTCTCGTCATGCGTATTGCCGACGATCAGCGGGATATGCGCGGCCTCGCGCGGAGCATCGGGGACGAAGGGGTGGCGCGGGAGAACGCCGTGATCGAGCGTGGAGACAAAGCTGATCTCGCCCTTGTCCTCCAGCGGATCGGTCATCGCCATCGCTTCGACCAGCCGGTCGACCGGCATCGCCATCAGCGCCGCGACGTCCGCCGCACCGGCTTTCGCCATCCATGCGCGGGCGCGTTCGGTGGCGTGGTTGGGCCCGGCGGCGGTGACGTGCTGCCCGCTCATCGTGGCGACCGAATGGAACAGCGGCCGCGCCTCGGGCATCGCCATCAGCGTGATCGCCTTGGCCCCGCCGCCCGACTGGCCGAAAAGCATGACGCGGCCCGGATCACCGCCGAAGCCCGCGATATTGTCGCGCACCCATTGCAGCGCGAGGACGATGTCGAGATTGCCGGCATTGCCCGACTCCGCCGGTCCGCCGAGCTGCGCGAGATAGGCATAGCCCATTCCGGCCAGCCGGTGATTGAGCGTCACCACCACCACGTCGCCGCGCCGGACGAGGTTGCCGCCGTCATAGAGCGGGTCCGAACCCGATCCATGCGCATGCGCGCCGCCGTGGAGATAGACCATCACCGGACGCTTCCCGGCGTCCAGCCCCGGCGTCCAGATGTTGAGGAACAGGCAATCCTCGCTGGTCGGCTCGTCGGCTCGCGTCTGCGGCGCCGCGGCTCCGTACGCGAACGCATCGGCGATGCCGGTCCAGGGTTTTGGCGGCACCGCCCGCTGGAACCGCCGCGTGGCGGTATCCGCGCCATAGCGCACCCCGCGAAAGACGAGCACGCCGCCCTCCGCCCTGCCCCGCACCCGGCCGTATCGCGTGGCGGCAACCGGGTCCTTCCGCCCGCTCGCCATCGCAGGCGCCGCGACCGGCAGCGCCGCCAGCCCGGCGACGACGGCGCGGCGGCCGATCACGAAACCGCAGTCTGTGCGCACAGCTGACGCATCGGCTCCAGCGCCGGATTATGGTTGTCGCGCCGCCACACCATGTGCAGTTCGACCGGCTTTTCCGGCTCGGTCTTCAGCGCGCGGAACTGGACATCCATCATGTGCAGCCCTGCCGCCGATTGCGGGACGATCGCCGCCGCAAGGCCCGCCTGCACCAGCCCCAGCATCGAATGGATCTGGGTCACATGCTGCACATAATTGGGCGAGACGCCGGCTTCGTCGAAGAGGCGCACCAGCATGTCGTGGAAATAGCCCGCGCCCTGCCGCGCATACATGATCAGCGGCTGGCCATCGAACGAGTCGAGATCGAGTTCGGCTTCGCTCTGGCGCGGATCGCCGGCGGGCAGCGCGACCAGCAGTGGCTCGTGCAGCACGCAGATCGAGTCGAATTCCTGCCGGTCGAGCGGGGGGCGGACGAAGCCGATGTCGATCAGGCCGGTCAGCAGCGCGTCGACCTGCTCGCTGGTCACCATCTCGCGCAGTTCGAGATCGATATTGGGCAGGCTGGCGCGCGCCTGCGCCACGATCTGCGGCACGAGGCTGTAGCCGGAAACGGCGGTGAAACCGATCGCGACCTTGCCCGCATCGCCCTTCGCCACGCGCCGGGCGGAAAGCTGGGCGCTCTCCGCCAGCCGGACGATGCGGCGCGCTTCGATCAGGAAGACGCGGCCAGCCGGGGTCAGGCTGACCTGCCGGCTGGTGCGTTCGAGCAAGGTGACGTCGAGGATACGCTCGAGGAGCTGGATCTGCCGGCTGAGCGGCGACTGGGTCATGTTCAGCCGCTGGGCGGCGCGGCCGAAATGAAGCTCCTCGGCGGCGGCGACGAAGCAGCGAAGCTGGCTGAGTTCGAACATCATGCCAGCTTACTCCGCTCCGCTCATCCCGTCACGCAGCGTCGGCCAGAGCCTTGGGGCTGACCCGCTCGATCAGCGTGCGCAGCTGCGCGTCCTCGGCGGGCGACAGATCGGTCAGCGGCGTGCGCACCGGACCGGCATCGCGGCCGATCATGCGCATCCCTGCCTTTACGATCGACACGGCATAGCCGCGGCCCTGATTGCGCAGGGTGATGTAGGGCAGCACGAAATCGCGGAGCTGCTTCATCACTTCCGCCTGGTCGCCGGCGCGGACCGACTTGTAGAAGGCCAGCGCCCATTCGGGCATGAAGTTGAAGATCGCCGAGGAATAGGTGGTGACGCCCATCGTCAGATACGGCGTGGCGAAGGTCTCGGCGGTGGGGAGACCGCCGATATAGGTCAGGCGATCGCCCATCCGCGCATAGATGCGGGTCATCAGCTCGATATCGCCGACGCCGTCCTTGAAGCCGACAAGGTTGGGGTTGCGTTCGCACAGACCGGCGAGGGTCTCGTCGTTGAGAATCGCATTGTCGCGATTATAGACGATCACGCCCAGACCGGTCGCCTTGCACACGGCCTCGACATGGGCGGCGAGGCCTTCCTGCTTCGATCCCATGAGATAGGGCGGCAGGAGCAGGATCCCGTCGGCGCCGGCCTTTTCGGCGTCGCGGGCGATGCCGGTAGCGATCGCGGTGCCGTAACCGCAGCCCGAGATCACCGGCAGGCGGCCATTGGCTTCGGCCACCGCCGCCGCGACGACGCGGGCGACTTCGTCCGGAGTCAGCGAGAAGAATTCACCGGTGCCGCCGGCGGCGAACAGGCCGGCCAGCTCATGTTCGAGCATCCAGCCGCAATGCGCGCGATAGGCGTCCTCGACGAATGCGCCATCCGCATCGAAATGCGTGACCGGGAAGGACAGGAGGCCACCACCCAGCTGGGCAGCCATCTGATCGGGGCTCATGCTCGTCATCATCCTCATCCTTCGGGTCTGTGCGGCCTGCCTCATGTCGCGAGGGGCCGTTGTTCCCATGATGAATAGGTGCCGCCCGCCCCCCGGTCCAAACCAAAGGCGCGTTCGATCGATGCGAGTTGTAGCTTGATCCGCCGGTCGAGCGATTCACCCGGCCGGAAGGATTGGCTGGGGCGGCAGGATTCGAACCTGCGAATGGCGGCATCAAAAGCCGCTGCCTTACCACTTGGCGACGCCCCAACGGGAACGCGGCTTATAGAGCCGCGCGCCGTGGATGGAAGAGGCTAAGACCGGTTAAAACAGGCGCTTCAGCCAGCCATGCGGATCGGGCGCCTCGCCGCGCTGGATCGCGACCAGATCGGCGCGCAGCTTCTCGGTCAGAATGCCCGGGCCGCCATTGCCGATGGTGAAATCGGTCTCGCGCCCGCGCACGCGGCCGATCGGCGTGACCACCGCCGCGGTGCCGCAGGCGAACGCTTCGCGCAGCTTGCCGCTGCGGGCGTCGGCTTCCCACTGATCGATGCTGTAGCGTTCCTCGCGCACCGTGATCCCGGCGTCGCGCGCCAGCGTGAGCAGCGATTCGCGAGTGATGCCGGGCAGGATCGTGCCGCCCAGCGGCGGGGTCTGGATCGAGCCGTCCTCGAACACGAAGAAGGTGTTCATGCCGCCCAGTTCCTCGACCCATTTGTTCTCGACAGCGTCGAGGAAGACCACCTGGTCGCATTCGTTGCGGATCGCCTCGGCCTGCGCGATCAGGCTGCTGGCATAGTTGCCGCCGCACTTGGCCGCACCCGTGCCGCCCGGCGCCGCGCGGGTATAGTGCTCGGAAATCCACAGCGTGACCGAGGGCGCGCCGCCCTTGAAATAGGCGCCGGCGGGCGATGCGATCACCATGTAGAGATATTCGGACGCGGGCTTCACGCCCAGGAAGGTCTCGCTGGCGAACATGAAGGGGCGCAGATAGAGCGAGCCGCCCTCGCTGTTCGGGATCCAGTCCCTGTCGATGCGGACCAGTTCGCGGACCGAACTCAGGAACAGTTCCTCGGGCAACGGCACCATCGCCATGCGCTCGGCCGAGTCGCGGAAGCGCTTGGCATTCGCTTCGGGACGGAACAGCGCGGCGCCGCCATCGGGCATGCGATAGGCCTTCATCCCCTCGAAAATTTCCTGCGCGTAGTGGAGCACGGCGCAGGCGGGATCGATCTGGATCGGGCCGCGCGGTTGGACACGGGCATCGTGCCACCCCTTTTCGACCGAATATTTGATCACGACCATGTGATCGGTGAAGACCTTGCCGAAGCCGGGATTCTGGAGGAGCGCCTCACGATCGGCCACGGCGACCGGGCTGGCATGCGCCTCGAACTCGAAATCCAGGATCGTCGCGTCTTCCATTGGCTGTGTCCGGTCGTTCGTCTTGGGTTGCGGAGGACTAGGCCCGGTGGCAAGAATGGTCAACATGGCTGCCCCAATTCCTGCCTCTCCTTTGTTCCTGCGCGAGCCGGAGATTCGGCGCGGCGTGGAGCTGCTCTATTTCGGCTATTCGCATCTGACCCGATCGATTGACGCGGGGCTGGCCGAACAGGGCCTGGGCCGGGCGCATCACCGGGCGCTCTATTTCATCGCGCGCAAGCCGGACCTTACGGTGAGCGAGTTGCTCGCGCTGCTGGCGATCACCAAACAATCGCTGGGCCGCGTGCTGAGCGAACTGGCCGAGCGCGAGCTGGTCGAAACGCGGACCGGGGAGAAGGATCGCCGCCAGCGCCTGCTGCGCCTGACGCCCAAGGGTGCCGCGCTCGAAGCCGATCTGTTCGAAGCGCTGCGCGAGAAACTTTCCGCGGCCTATTCGCGCGCGGATCGCGAAGCTGTGGGCGGCTTCTGGGCAGTGCTGGAAGGTCTGGTTCCCGAGGCCGAGCGCGACCGGGTGGCGCAATTGGGACGATAAATCCCTGCGTGGCGATGCGGCGTGGTTGACACGGTTGACGCCTATATTGCGAAAAACCCTTCCCCACGAAAATCGAGGCGAAACCGGGTTTTGACCCTTTTCAAAGAGCGGCCGAAGCCCTCCGAGCCAAGCAAGCCAAATCCAACATTGCAAGGGCTGGAACGACGCGCGAAGCACCGTCCCTCACCCCGGCAACGGTACCGCTAAGCGACCTTGAAGCCTTCCTTGTTCATCGCCACCGCCAGCGCCTTGTTCTTTTCCTCGCTCAGCGTGGCGCGGAGCATCGGGAACAGGTTGTTCTCCTCCTCCGCGACGTGATCCTCCAGATCGGCGCGGAAGCGGCTCACGATCTGCATCCATTCGGGCGTGGTGCTCGGCGTGTTGGCGAGCTCGTAGAGATATTGCTTCACATAGCCATGCTCCTTCACGAGCAGGTCGGCCGCGTCCTTGTTCCCCGCGTCGCGCAGCGCGGGGTAGATGACATTCTCTTCCTCGATCGCGTGCTTGGTCAGCGCATGCTTGAGCTGCGCGAGCAGCAGCGAGCGGCGCAGGGTCGCGCTTTCGTCGGTCGCTTCGATCGCGTCGAAGATCTTCGCTACCGCGCGATGCTCGCCGATCAGCGCTTCGACCCAGTCATGCGCCAGCGCGCTCGGCGCCTGCACGATCGCCTTGCGCCCGAACAGCGCCAGCAGGCCCACCGCGACGCCGCCCGCCGCAGCGCCGGCCAGCATGCCGAGGCTCTTGCCATTGCCGTTCTTCACGGCCTTGCTGCCGGTGAACCGGCCCTTGTTGTCGCGTGTCGCTTCGGTGGTCGTCATGTTCGCCTCCGTGGATTGGGTATCGGAGGACAAAACCCGCCGCGGCGGCTGACGTTCCGCCCTACTTCCGCGCGGCGGTCGCCAGTTCGGCGCTGCGATGCGCGGCTGCGGCCAGCGTATCGTGGATCAGCCGCTTCAGCGCATTGTCGTGATCGAGCACGTTGAGGCCCGCGCGTGTGGTGCCGCCCGGGCTGGCGACGCGATCGGCCAGCGTCGCCGGGCTCGCGTCCGATTTCTCGGCCAGCGCCGCCGATCCCTCGACCGTAGCGATCGCAAAGCGCTGGGCCTGATCCGCGGGCAGGCCCAGCGCGGTACCAGCATCGGCCAGCGCTTCGATGATGCGATAGACGAACCCCGGCCCGCTGCCCGAAAGCGCGGTGACCACGTCGAACAGGCCTTCGGTCTCGATCCATTCGACCAGCCCCAGCGGGGCCATCAGCGCGTGCGCCACACCGCGCGCGTCTGCATCGCTGCTTTCGGTGTGGAGCGCGACCACGCCCTTCGCGATATCGACCGGCAGGTTGGGCATCGCGCGAACGACGGTCCCCACGTCGAACCGTCCGGCCAGCGTGGCTTCCTCGACCCCGGCAAGGATCGAGATGAGCAGCTTCGCCTTCAGCTTCGGCAGGCTGTCGAGCTGCTGCGGCTTGATTGCCAGCACCAGCACGTCGGGCACCCCCTGGGGAATGTCGGCAACCAGCCGGACGCCGCGCGGTACCTTCGGCGTATAGGGATCGATGACGGTGACGGACGAAGCCTCCACGCCGCT
Organism: Sphingomonas sp. G-3-2-10; assembly: GCF_012927115.1. NCBI lineage: Bacteria > Pseudomonadati > Pseudomonadota > Alphaproteobacteria > Sphingomonadales > Sphingomonadaceae > Sphingomonas > Sphingomonas sp. G-3-2-10. Next base: position 1,818,970 of record NZ_JABBFY010000001.1, read on the forward strand.
TTCGATCCAGCGGCGGAGCATCGCCCCGCCCATATTCCCGCATCCGACCAGCCAGATGCTGGCGGGCGTGCTCACGCCTCTGAACCCATCAAGCTTCGCCCTGCGTCTCGATCAGCGCGGAAGCCAGCGCGTCGGCGGGCGTCTTCCCGCCCCAAAGCACGAACTGGAATACCGGATAGAAGCGCTCGCACTCGTCGATCGCGCTTTCGATCAGCAGTTCGGCCTGGCCGAGGCTGAGCGTCGGTTCCTCGCCATCGACCATCGCGGCGTGGCGGAACAACAGGATGCCGCTGGCCGACCACAGTTCGAAATGGCCGATCCACAGCTGTTCGTTGACCAGCCCGATAGTCTCGTACAGCGACAGGCGGCGTTCGTCGGGCACCTTGATGTCGGGAAAGGCGAGGAACTGCAGGACCCCGTCCTCCTCGCGCCAGATCGCGCGGAGTTCGTACTCGGTCCAGCTGCCCTTTACCTTGGCGACGATCTCGTCGTCCTCGCGCTCGTGCGACCAGCCATGCGCGGCATAATAGTTTTCGAGCATATCGATCGGCGCGGCGTCGTCGCGATCGAACTCGGCTTCGTCGAGCATCACAACCTCCACCCCAGAAACGCTGGAGCAGAACTAACGGTCCATTCATGAACCGCACAAGCGCGGCGTGGGGAAGCCTGTCGAAAAGCTGTGGAAAAGCCGCGCAAGCTTATCCCTGCGGCTTTTTCGGCGCCTTCGGCTTCGGCGCGGGCTTGGCGGCAGCCGGCGCGGCGCCAAGCTGGGCTTCGAGCGCAGCGATACGCAGCTTGAGCGCGTCGGCTTCGTCGCGCGCGGCAACGGCCATCGCCTTCACCACTTCGAATTCGTCGCGGCTGACGAAATCGAGGCCGCCGATCCATTCCTTGGCGCGTTCGCGGGCGGATTCGCCGCCTTCGCGCGCCATGCCCGCAAAGGTGCCGGCAGCGCCGTTCACGAACTTGACGAAATCGTCGAACAGGCGGTTGTCAGTTTGCATTGCTATCGACCTCGAACACTTCGCCGCTCGCGCCATTGTCGGCCGGGGCGTCGAGTATCACTTGGTCACTCGACCGCGACGGCACAAGGCCCCCGGCGTTCGGATTCAGCCGGTCGATCTGGTTGAGCAGGAAGCCCGCGTAGCAAACCCAGACGAGATAGGGCAGCAGCAGCACCGCCGCGCCGACCCGGATCCGGCCGAACAGGATGATCGTCAGCGCCACCAGCACGCCCAGCACGCACAGCAGGATGAAGGCGGTCTTCACCTGGTGCATGCCGAAGAATACCGGCGACCAGGCGAGGTTCACGCCCATCTGGACGGCGAACAGGACCAGCGCGGGCCCGCGCAGCGTCGATCCGCGCGCATTGATGATCATCGCCAGCGCGAGACCGGCCAGCACATAGATGGCGGTCCAGGCGATCGGGAACGCGATCTCCGGCGGCATGTTCTCCGGCTTGATCAGCGCGACATACCACGGATTCTGCGCGCCCGAGGGAACGAGGCGGGCCGAAGTGAAGCCGAGCAGCAGGATAAACGGCACGGTGACGACCGCCCATCGCAGATAGGCGAGGCGCAACTGCCCCTTCGATGCAATCTCCCGCAACCTCGCGACCTCCATTATTCGGCCGGCTGAGGTGCCTCCGAACCTAGTGCTGCGTCAAGCTCGCGACCGACGGCGTCGGGCGAACTCGTCCGCTTCGCCAATCTACTATAGAGAATTGGGATCAGGAAAAGGGTGATAAGCGTCGCAAGCGCTACGCCGAACACGATCACCACGCCGATCGAGGCCCGCGCCGCCCCGCCTGCCCCGCCGCCGATCACCAGCGGGATGGCGCCGGCGATGGTCGCGATCGACGTCATCAGGATCGCGCGCAGGCGCCGCGACGCCGCCTGACGGATCGCATCGGCGATCTCCGCGCCTTCGTCGCGCAGCTGGTTGGCGAACTCGACGATCAGGATGCCGTTCTTCGCCGCCAGCCCCACCAGCATGACGATGCCGATCTGGCTGTAGAGGTTGAGCGACTGGCCCATGATCATCAGTCCGAGCAGGCCGCCGCCCACCGCCAGCGGCACGGTGGTGATGATCACCGCGGGATGGACGAAACTTTCGAACTGGGCGGCAAGGATCAGATAAACGATCAGGATGGTGATCCCGAACACCATGAGGATCGACCCGCCCGTTTCGACGAACGCCTGACTTTCGCCGCGATAGCCCACCGCGATGATCTCCGGCGACGCGCGCGCCTGATCCTGAAGGAAGGTCAGCGCCTCGCCCAGCGAATAGCCCGGCGCCAGCGCGCCCGACAAAGTGATCGCGCGCAGCTTGTTGAACCGACCCAGATCGCGCGGCCCGGCGACCTGCCGGGTGGTCACCACGCTCGACAGGGGCACGAGGCTGTTGTCGCGGGCGCGGACATAGATGTTGGCAAGGTTGGACAGGCTGGCGCGGTCGGCGTCCTCGGCCTGCACGATCACGCGATATTCCTCGCCGCGATCGACATAGGTCGAGACACGGCGCGACCCGAGCAGCGTCTGCAGCGCCTGACTGACCGCCTCGACCGAAACGCCCAGATCGCCTGCCCGCGCGCTGTTCACGTCGATGCGTATCTGCGGCTTGGTTTCCTTGTAATCGCTGTCGAGGTTGACGATCCCGGGATTGTTCGCCGCAGCCTGAAGGATGCGATCGCGGGCGCGAGCCAGCTCCTCATAGGTGTTGCCCGCGATCACGAAGCCGATCGGCTGGCCGCGTCCGCGACCCAGCGCCGAGCGAACCGAGGCGTTGCCGCGCACCGCCGGCTCCTGCGCAAGGATGCGGTTGATCTGCTGCACGACCTGCTGGGTGGTCTTGTCGCGTTCTTCCCACGGCTTAAGGAAGACGACGAAATTGCCGCTGTTGAAATCGTCGCTCGACCCGAAGCCGCCCGGCGTGCGCGTGATCAGCGCGCGCATCGCGCCCTGATCGAGCAGCGGCAGCAGCTTCTTCTGCAGATCGAGCATGTAGCGGTCCATCTGCGCGAAGCCGGTGCCTTCTGGCGCGGAAATCTGGACCTGCGCCTGCCCCTGATCCTCGGCCGGGACGAGTTCGGATTGCAGCATGGTGAAGGCGAAGCCCGCAAGGCCGAGAAACGCCGCGACGCCGACGAGCGGCAGCAGCGGCTTGCGCAGCGCCCCGTCGAGACGTCGGCCATAAAAGGCTTCGAGCCTCTGGAACTTGTCGTCGACCCAGCCGGTGAAGCGGCCGCGCTGCTCGTGCCGCAGCATCTTGGAGCAGAGCATCGGCGTGAGGCTGAGCGCGAGGAAGCCCGAAAAGGCGATCGCGCCAATCATCGCCACGGCCAGTTCGCGGAACAGCAATCCCGTCTGGCCGGCGAGGAAGCAGACCGGCACGAACACCGCGCAGACGACCAGCGTGGTCGAGATGACCGCGAAGCCCACCTGCCGCGTCCCCTTGTACGCCGCGACCAGCGGAGGTTCGCCTTCCTCGATCCGGTGATAGACATTCTCGAGCACCACGATCGCGTCGTCGACCACCAGGCCGATCGCAAGCACCAGCGCCAGCAGCGTCAGCAAGTTGATCGAGAAGCCGAAGAACCACAGCACCGCGAAGCTGCCGAGAAGGCAGATCGGCACCGTCACCGCCGGGATCAACGTTGCGCGCCACGATCCCAGGAACAGGAAGATCACCGCGACCACCAGCACCGCGGCTTCGCCCAGCGTATGCCACACGCCTTCGATCGCGCGGCCGATGAACAGCGAATCGTCGCTGCCCACGTCGAGCACCAGCCCCGAGGGCATGGTCGGCTGCAATTCGGCCATCATCGCCTTCGCGGCATCGGCCACCGCCAGCGTGTTCGCACCCGACTGGCGGACGATGCCCAGACCCACTGCCTGCGCCCCGTTCACCCGGAAGCGGGTATAGGGATTTTCCGCGCCGCGCTCGACACGGGCGACATCGCCCAGCTTGACCTGATAGCCGTCCGGCCCGCGCCCGACGACCAAAGTCGCGAAGCTCTCCGGCGACTGGAACTGGCGATCGACGCGCAGCGTGACATTCTGCTGCTGCGATTCGATGCGGCCGGCAGGCAGCTCGACATTCTGGCGGCGCAGCGCGGCTTCGACATCGGCCGGAGTCAGCTGGAACGCAGCGAGCTTGGCCGGCTGTAGCCAGACGCGCATCGACGGGCGGGCATCGCCGCCGACGAACACCCGCGCGACGCCGTCGATCGTCGCGAACCGGTCGGTCAGGTTGCGATCGACCCAGTCGGCCAGTTCGAGCTGCGACCAGCCCGGACGGCGCACCGTGATGAACATGATCGGCGAAGCATCCGCATCGACCTTGCGGATCTGCGGGGCGAGCACGTCTTCCGGCAGGTTGCTGACGGCGCCGCCGACGCGGTCGCGCACGTCGTTGGCCGCTTCGTCGATGTTGCGGCCCGGCCGGAATTCGATCGAGATATCCGATGCGCCGTCGCGCGATCGCGAGGTGATCGTTTCGATGCCTTCGATGCCCGACAGCGCGTCTTCCAGCGGCTGGGTAATGCGCGCTTCGATCACGCTCGCCGCAGCGCCGGTATAGTTGGTCTGCACCGATACGATCGGCGGATCGGTGTCGGGATATTCGCGCACCGACAGGTTCAGATAAGCCACGATGCCGACGATGGTGAGCAGCATCGACAGCACCGCCGCGAAGACGGGGCGGCGGACGGAAAGGTCCGAAAGCTGCATGCTACTTCTTGCCCTTGGGCGCCGCGTTCTCTTCGCCCTGCAGGCGGATCTTCTGCCCGTCGGTGATCTTCACCACCCCTTCGGTGATGACGCGCTGGCCCGGCTGGATGCCCGACAGGATCTCGACCATGCCGTTCTGGCGGATGCCGGTCTGGACATTGATCCGCTTCGCCTTGCCCTTGTCGTTCACGAAGACATAGGTCTGGTCGCCATCGCCAACGACGGCCAGTTCGGGCACCGCGGCGGAATCACGCGCCTGTGCCTCGATCGTGACGGTCAGCAACATGCCCGGCTTCAGCCTTTTGTCGCCGTTGGGCAGGATCGCGCGGACCGTCACCGCGCGAGTCTGCGGATTGAGCACCGGATCGATGCTGGCGATCGTGCCGCGGAAAGGCTGGTCCGGATAAGCGGCGGCGCGCGCCTCGATCGGCTGGCCGACGCGGATCTGGGACAGGAGGGTTTCGGGCACGGCGAAATCGAGCTTGATCTGCGAGATGTCGCTGATCGTCGCGATCGGCGTTCCGGCGTTGACCACCGCCCCGCTGGAGATGTTCCGCAGCGACACCCAGCCCGAGAACGGCGCACGGATCACGCGATCGCCGATCGACGCGCGCGCCTCGGCGGCCTGGCCATTCGCCTGCCCGGCCAGCGCAACTTGCGCATCGACCGCGCTGTTGGTGGCGAAGCCGCGCGCCTTCAACGCATTGAGCCGGTCGAGCTGCTGCCGCGCCTCGCGTGCCCGCGCATCGGCCTGGGCGAGCTGGGCGCTTTCCTGGCCCGACGCCAGCACCGCGACCACCTGTCCGCGCGTGATGAAGGCGCCGTCATCGAAATTGAGCCGGACGATCCGTTCGGTCACCGGGGCGGAGAGAGTCACCTGCTCGTTGGCCACGGCAGTGCCCACCGCGTCGATCCGGTCGATGAAGCGCGCGCTTGTCACCGCTGTCGCGCGCACGAGCGGGGCTTCACGCCCCGCGCCGTTGCTCTTGGCCTTCTCGCCACACCCCGAAAGCGAGACGGCGAGCGCGATCATAATGAGAGAGATTCGCATCAAGCCCTAGCGGCTATGCTCGCAAGGCAGGAAACGCAAAGGCAAATCTGCATAAATCTCGATCATCACCTTCGAAGCGGTCCGACACCGCTCCCTTTCACGGGATGATGTCTGCTAAATGTCGGCGGCGAGGCTCAGCGAGAAGCGCCGCGCGCCGTTTGGCACAAAGAACCCACTGCTGCCATTGTTCCACCCGAAGGTGTTGGTGACGTTCGCCACCTGCGCGCGGAACATCAATTTGGTGTCGCCGAGATTGAATCTGTAGCGCGTGCCCAGATTGAGGATCGCGCGCGCGGGAATGATCAGCGTGTTGGCCGCGTTCGCGGTGCGGTCGCTGGTCCCCTCGGCATAGATGTCGAACGACAAGGCGGGGTAGCTCGGCAGGCGGTAATCGAAGCTGACGATCGTGTGACGGCCGATGCTGCCGACCGGCTTGGGACCGATCGAGCCGTTATTCACTTCCTCGCCCGAGACCTTCGCGTCGAGGAAGACGGTGCCAGCGACGACGTTCAGGCCCGGAAGGAGCTGGCCCGCGACCGAAATCTCGACCCCGCGATGGCGGACGATGCCGAGCTGGCGGAAGCGCAGGCCGCCATCGAGGTTGAAATAGGGCTTCTCGACATCGAACAGGCCGACCACCGCCGTCACCTTGCCGACCGACCAGCGCACGCCGCCGTCGATCTGCCGCGTGTGGATCGCGGGGGGCGCTTCGTTGAGGTTCACCGCTTCACCCGGCGCAACCGGGCTTTCCTCGAGCCCGGTGGTGTAGCCGCCATAGAATGCCAGCTTCGGCGTGGCGTAGATTGCGGCGTTGGCGCTGAATAGAGTCGGCGAATCCCTGGTTTCGGGAAAGATCACCATCGGGTCGGGATCGGTGATCGCCTTGGAATAGTTGCTCTTCTGGACCCCGACGCTCAGTTCGCCGATGCCCTTCCATCGGCCCTGATAGCCGAGACCGAAGGTGGTCTGACGCACGCGATCGAGCGTTTTCGGCCCCTGTCCGTAGCTCGGCTCGGGACGGAAATCGGGGCCGAGGCTGGTGCTGGGGCCGAGATCGATCAGCGCCGCCCCGCCATAGCGGCGATCCTGCGCGCGGCCGCGCAGCGACGCGATCAGCGTGTGCCGGCGCGGCCCCTCGTCGAAATGCCGCGACACGCGCAGCTCGCCCGACGTCGAGGCCGCGCGCGCCTCGCGTTCGATCACGACGATGCGGCGCCCGACCAGACCGTCGGCGGTGGTGTTGAACAGGATATCGGCCGCCGAGCGATCGACGTTGCTGACCGAGCGGAACACGCCCAGCCGCACGTCGAAGCCTGCCGGATCGGCGCGCGCGACCATGCCGTAATTGATCTGCTCCGCGCCGAAATCGGCCCATTCCTGGCCATAGAACTCGTTGCGCTTGAATCGCTTCGGCAGGAAGGCACCACTAGTGAAGATCAGCGGCTGCGCTTCGCTGTCCTTCGTCTCGATCCGGCTCCAGAACGACATGATCTCGATCCCGCGCCGCGGCGCATAGCGCGCGACCGCGCCCAGCGAGACGTCCTGCGGGCTGCCGCCGAAGGGCTGGCCGTTGCGGTAGATGCCCGCGCCCGCCGCGATCCCCAGCCGCTCGCCGTCGATCGGCAGCTCGATATCCACTTCGCCATAGCCGCCGTTCCACGGCCCGAAGCCGACGCCCACCGACGCCAGCGGCGATCCGCCCGGCTTGCGCAGCGAGAAATCGGCGATGCCGGTCGGCGCAGGAAAGGGATAGCTTTGCGCCGAAATGCCGACGCGGATGGTCGATCCGCCCGCAACGCGGCTGGTGAGATAGGTCTGCTGGTCGAAATACAGCCCTTCGATCCGGACGTTGCCGGCATCGACGGGCGAGAAGGCGCGGACATTATAGGCATTGTAGATGCCGATCGAATCGTCGCCGACACTGGTGCCGAACGCGTCCTCGGCCTCGGCCACCGCATTGTCATCGGTCCGCTGCGCCAAGGCGGGCGCCGCGACGACCAATGCGATTGCGGCGGCGCAAAGCCCCGCGATTCCCCTCACCATGCCCGACTCCCCTTCGGTACATATTGCGCGATTGCATTACTGTAATAACACGCTCAGCCGCTGAATGACGGATTAACGGCGGGCCGCGATGAGATATTCGACATTGCCTTCCGGACCCTTAATCGGGCTTTCGACGACGCCGTCGACCGTCCAGCCTTTCGAGGCCACCCAGTCGGCGACTTCGCGGCACACGCGGGCGTGGATTTCGGGATCGCGCACCACGCCGCCCTTCCCCACTTCCTCGCGCCCCGCCTCGAACTGCGGCTTGATCAGCGCAAGCAGCCGCGCGTCGGGCGCGGCGAATCCCAGCGGTACGTCGAGCACCTTGGCAAGACCGATGAAGCTGGCGTCGCACACGATCAGATCGACGGGTTCGGGGATATGCGCCGCGATGAGGATGCGCGCGCTGGTCTGTTCGTGAACGATCACGCGCGGGTCCTGCCGCAGCTTCCACGCCAGCTGGTTGGTCCCCGAATCGACGGCATAGACGCGCGCCGCGCCCTTGCTGAGCATCACGTCGGTGAAACCGCCGGTCGACGAGCCGACGTCGATCGCCACGGCGCCGGTGACGTCCCATCCGAAATGATCGAGCCCATGCGCCAGCTTGATCCCGCCGCGCGACACCCAGGGATGATCGCGCCCGCGCACATCGAGCACGGCGTCCTCGGCGAGCATTTGCCCCGCCTTGTCGATCTTGCGCTCGCCAGCGAAGACCAGCCCCGCCATGATCAGCGCCTGCGCACGGGTCCGGCTTTCCGCCAGCCCGCGATCGACGAGCATCTGGTCTGCGCGCTGCTTGGCCATGCCCTCCCTTTAGGGGGCCTTCTCGGCCCGGCGCAACTGCCCCGCATTTCGTCGCAAGGTCTATTGCCTACTAAATCAATGGGAATTACTCAAAGGGTCCGGCCACTTCCTGATCGGGAGAACGGACATGAGTATCTTTACCCCCATCGAGAGCGGCTCGCCGCTCATCCTCACCGTCCCGGGCCTTGGCGGATCGGGGCCCTCGCACTGGCAGACCCTGTGGGAGCAGTCGCGGCCCGACACGAGCCGCGTCGAGCTGGGCATGTGGAACACGCCGCATCGCAACGCCTGGGTGACCAAGCTGGATCAGGCGATCCGTCAGGCGCAGGCGCCGGTGGTGCTGGCCGCGCACTCGCTCGGCTGCCTCGCCGTCGCATGGTGGGCCGAGCTTGCCGGACAGACCTTCGGCTACCCGGTGGCGGGCGCGCTGCTGGTCGCCCCGGCCGATGTCGATCGCAGCGAAGCGCCCGAGCTGGCGGCCTTCCGTCCGACGCCGGCCAGGCCGCTGCCCTTCCCCTCGATCCTCGTCGCCAGCACCGACGATCCGTGGATCGAAATCGACCGCGCCCGCAGCCTCGCCGCATCATGGGGCAGCCATTTCGTCGACGCCGGGCCGCAGGGTCATATCAACGCCGCCAGCGGCATCGGCTGGTGGGAGGAAGGCCAGCAGTTGCTCGACCGCGTCCTCGACGCCGCTTCCGATCGCAGCGGCCGGCCGAGGAATGCGGGCGAGGCCCGCTCGCTGCTGGCGGTCAACGCGACCGAAGCGGCGCAGTCTCACTATCTCGGCGCCAGCGCGGCCTGATCTCGGGCCATCGCGCTACGACACCGGATCATCGCGGTTCCAATAGCAACGGAGGTGAAACGACCTATATTGAACGATGCGGGCATGGCCGGGTGAGCGTACCCTAGAGCGTTTCATCCGGCCTACCCTTCTCCCACGCCATCCTCGTCCGGTCCCGTCTCCGGAATCGCATCGAACGCAACCGACATGCGCAGCCCGGGCGCGCCGAGCGGATCGGTCCAATGGACATAGGAAGACGGCATCAGCACCAGCATTCCGGCTTCCGGCCGGATCGCCAGTTCCGGCCATCCCGGCGGCGTTTCCGCCCCCCATCCCCCGATCCGCAGCGCGCCGCCCGCGAATTCGTCCGATATCCCCACCGGATAGAAGACGCCCGTGGCCCAGCCCAGCGTATGCTGGTGCCGGGTATTATAGCCTTCTCCACGCGAGATCAGGCCCCAGGCGTTCAGGACGAACGCTTCCGGCACATGGCGCGCCAGCGGATGATCGCTCGCCGCCCAGTCCGCCAGATAGCGCGCGGTCTCGCTCCGGCAGGCCGCCATCAGCGCGGCGAACGCCGGCCTGCGATGGACTCCCGGGATCTCGCGCATTTCGCGGACCGACAGCCGCGATCCGCGATCCAGCAGCGCCTCTTCGGCCAGCATCGCCGCCGCCACCGCCTCGGCCAGCCCCGCCTCCAGCCGAACCTTGCGCAACAACAATCCGGGGGCGAACAGCGCCGCAACCTCCGCCGCCCGCCCCAGTGCGGTGAGCACGCCAATATAACGCCCGACCATCAGCGGATTGGCATGGCCCGCCGCGAACAATGTTTCATATTCCGCGGCGATTTCGCCCGGTGACGCGCTGGCCCGCGCCGCGCGCCACGCCAGGTCGCCCCCGCGGCGCACCGCGATGCGCCGAAGCTCGGCGGCCTCGGCCATGCACCCTGCTTCGTCGAGCAAATGGACATGCAATCCGATCGGCAGCTTCGCCAGCAATTGCGGGCTCGCAGCGCTGCGATAGCGGGCCATGCCCGCCGCCCCGTCCCCGCTCCGGCACAGGCGCAGCGCCTCCGCGACGATCCGCTGGGCTTCGCCGATATCGATTGTGTCCGCCGCCACGCCGCTCCCCGTGATTCCCGCGAACTCTAGTCGGGGAAGACGCGGCGCGAAACGACGCGATTGCCCTGCATTCGAAATCGTCGCAGATTGCCGGGATGACCCCGGTAGATCGCCGCACCCTGATCGGAGCCGCCCTGGCCGCCCCGCTCCTTCCCGCCGCTGCTCGCGCAGCCGAAGCCCCTGACTTTCCCGAGCCGGCCTTCAGCGTGAAGCTGTGGCCCGGCGAAGCGCCCGGCCTGAAGGATCCTTCGCTGAAGGACGAAGTGCTCGAGCGCAGCAAGGACCCCGCGATCCGCGACCGAGCGATGGTGAAGGTGCGCACGCCGCGCATGGATGTGTTTCCGGCGAAGAACCCCAATGGCGCTGCGGTGCTGATCACGCCGGGCGGGGCCTATCATCGCGTGGTGATCGACAAGGAAGGCTATGAACTCGCCGCCTGGCTCGCCGAGCGCGGCGTGACTGCCTTTGTCTGTTTCTATCGCCTCCCCGGACAGGGATGGGAGAATCCGCGCAACGTATCGCTGGCCGATGCGCAGCGCGCGATGCGGCTGATCCGCCATCGCGCCGCCGAGTGGAAGGTCGATCCGAAGCGTGTTGCGGCGCTCGGCTATTCGGCGGGCGGGCATCTGTGCGGCGACCTCGCCACGCGCCATGCCGCCAAAGTCTATTCCCCGGTCGACGCCGCCGACGCGCTCGACGCGAAGCCGATTGTCGCCGCGCCGATCTATCCTGCGATCGCGATGGACCCGTTCCTCACGCCGTCCGCCGTCACCGGTCCCTATGCCAGCAGCGGCGACGGCTGGACGATGCTCGACGCGCAGGTGACGAAGGACGTGCCGCCCTGTTTCCTGTGCCATGCCGAGGACGACGCGACCCTGCCGGTCGATTTCACCCTGCGCCTGCGCGCCGCGCTCCGGGCGGCGGGCGTGCCGGCGGACACGCATCTGTTCGAGGAAGGCGGCCACGGCTTCGGCCTGCGCTTCACCCCGGGCAAGCCGGTGGAAGCATGGCCGGACCTGTTCCTGGCCTTTGCGAAGCGGCACGGCCTGCTGGGCTGACGGCACCGGGTGGAAACCGCCCCGATTTCGGCGCGATGATATGTTGTAACTTGGCCCGCACGGGTCTATATCGCCCGCAAATGCCGACGACTCTTTCCCTTTCGCGATTCTGGCACGGTCTCGACACCCGCATCGATCGCATCGCGATCGGGCTGAGCGGGCTGTGCCTGGCGCATTGCCTTGCGACGACCGTATTGCTCGCCCTGTTCTCGGCTGCTGGCGGGATGCTGCACCCGGCGATCCACGAATTCGGCCTGGTGCTGGCGATCGTGTTCGGCATCATCGCGCTCGGCCGCGGCATCTATATGCATGGCTATATGATGCCGGCCGTGGTCGGTGCGTTCGGAATCGGCATCATGGCCGGCGCGCTGTCGCTGCCGCATGGCGAATATGAGATCGTGTGGACCCTGATCGGCGTATCGCTGGTCGCGCTGGGCCACGACCTGAACCGCCGCGCGACATACTGACCCGCTTGCGGGCGAGGCACCGCGCGCCTAGATTCCAGTCATGGCCCACCATCATCACCACGAGCACGAGGGCACCGACCTCACCCGCGCCGCCCAGACCACGCTGGAAAAGTCCGGCGAGCAATGGACGACGATGCGCGAACGCGTGTTCGAGGCGCTGGCCGGGTTCGACAAGCCGGCTTCCGCTTACGATATCGCCGAGGCGGTCTCGAAGGTGGAAGGGCGCCGGGTCGCGGCCAACAGCGTCTATCGCATTCTCGACCTTTTCGTCGGATCGAACCTCGCGCGGCGCGTCGAAAGCGCCAACGCCTATGTCGCCAACGCGCATCCGGATTGCCTGCACGATTGCATCTTCCTGGTGTGCGACAGTTGCGGCCAGACCACGCATATCGACGACGATACGATCACCAAAAGCGTCCGCTCGGCCGCTCAGGGCACCGGCTTCTCGCCCGTCCGCCCGGTGATCGAAGTCCGCGGCAAATGCGCCGACTGCGACTGACGCTACGGCAAGCTGCACAGATTCTGCACTCAAGCTGCTGAATCACAATGTTCGACTTGCATAAGCGGCTGGGTTATCAGGCGGTATGTCCGATCTACCCCGAACGCCGTTGCTCGATACCGTCGATACCCCGGCCGACCTTCGCAAGCTGAAGCCCGAACAGCTCCGCCAGCTTGCCGACGAGCTGCGCACCGAGACGATTTCCGCGGTGGGCACCACCGGCGGCCATCTCGGTTCGGGACTCGGCGTGGTCGAGCTGACCACCGCGATCCATTATGTGTTCAACACGCCCGAAGACCGTCTGATCTGGGACGTCGGGCATCAATGCTATCCGCACAAGATCCTGACCGGGCGGCGCGACCGCATCCGCACGCTGCGCATGGGCGGCGGCCTCTCGGGCTTCACCAAGCGCAGCGAAAGCGAATACGACCCGTTCGGCGCAGCGCATTCCTCGACCTCGATCTCGGCCGCGCTCGGCTTCGCGGTGGCCAACAAGCTGGCGAACAAGCCGGGCAAGGCGATCGCGGTGATCGGCGACGGATCGATGTCCGCCGGCATGGCCTATGAGGCGATGAACAATGCCGAGGCCGCGGGCAACCGCCTCGTCGTGATCCTCAACGACAACGACATGTCGATCGCCCCGCCGGTGGGCGGTCTTTCCGCCTATCTCGCGCGGATGGTGTCGTCGGCCGAATATCTCGGCCTGCGCAGCCTCGCCAAGCGCGCGATCCGCAAATTCTCGAAGCGGGTCCATAATGTCGCCGAGCGCGCCGAGGAATTCGCGCGCGGCATGGCGACCGGCGGCACGCTCTTCGAAGAGCTGGGCTTCTACTATGTCGGTCCGATCGACGGCCACAATCTCGATCACCTGATCCCGGTGCTCGAGAATGTCCGCGACAGCGAGCATGGTCCGGTGCTGATCCATGTCGTGACCAAGAAGGGCAAGGGCTATGCCCCGGCCGAGAAGAGCGCCGACAAATATCACGGCGTCCAGAAGTTCGACGTCATCACCGGCGCGCAGGTAAAGGCTCCGCCGGGACCGCCCGCCTATCAGAACGTCTTCGGCGACCAGCTGGTCAAGGAAGCCGATCGCGATCCGACCATCGTCGCGATCACCGCCGCCATGCCCTCGGGCACCGGCGTCGACCGCTTCGCCAAGGCGCACCCGGCTCGCGCGTTCGACGTGGGCATCGCCGAACAGCACGCAGTCACCTTTGCCGCCGGACTCGCCGCACAGGGCATGCGCCCCTTCTGCGCGATCTACTCGACCTTCCTCCAGCGCGCCTATGATCAGGTCGTCCATGACGTCGCGATCCAGAACCTGCCGGTCCGCTTCGCAATCGACCGTGCGGGCCTGGTCGGCGCGGATGGCGCGACCCATGCGGGCAGCTTCGACGTCACCTATCTGGCGACGCTCCCCAATTTCGTGGTGATGGCGGCAGCCGACGAAGCCGAGCTGGTCCATATGACCCACACCGCCGCGCTGCACGACAGCGGCCCGATCGCGCTGCGCTATCCGCGCGGCAACGGCACCGGGGTGGCGCTGCCCGAAATCCCGCAGCGGCTCGAGATCGGCAAGGGCCGCATCGTCCGCGAGGGCAAGAAGGTGGCGATCTTCTCGCTCGGCACGCGTCTGGCCGAAGCGCTCAAGGCCGCCGATGCACTCGAGGCGCGCGGCCTCTCGACCACCGTCGCCGACCTCCGCTTCGCCAAGCCGCTCGACGAGGAATTGATTCGCCGCCTGCTGACCACGCACGAAGTGGCGGTCACGGTCGAGGAAGGCGCGGTCGGCGGCCTGGGCGCGCATGTGCTGACGATGGCCAGCGACCAGGGCCTGATCGACGCCGGACTGAAGCTGCGCACGATGCGCCTGCCGGATATGTTCCAGGATCAGGACAGCCCGCAGAAGCAATATGACGAAGCCGGGCTGAACGCGGAGCATATCGTCGATACGGTGCTGAAGGCGCTGCGCTGGAACGAGACGGCAGCCGAAGGCGGCGCGCGGGCCTGAGCCGGTACCCGGATCGTCCGGGGGGGCGCCGGCCTCCCCGGGCTGGCAATCCCCCTCGGCTGGGACTAAACGGCGGCCGTGCTCCAGATGACTCCCCTGCCCGCCACCGCCCGCCCCCGCGCCATCGCCAACTGGCTGTTCGCCGTTGCGGCGCTGATCGTCCTGATGGTCGTGGTCGGCGGCATTACGCGGCTGACCGAGTCGGGGCTGTCGATCACCGAATGGAAGCCGATCAGCGGGGCGATCCCGCCGCTGACCGACGCCCAGTGGCAGGCCGAGTTCGATAACTACAAGCGCATCCCGGAATATCAGCAGCTCAATCAGGGCATGACCCTCGCCGGCTTCAAGGCGATCTTTTTCTGGGAATATTTCCATCGTCTGCTCGGCCGGCTGATCGGCCTTGCCTTCGCGCTTCCGCTGATCTGGTTCGCCGTGAAGAAGGCGATCCCGCGCGGCTATGGCTGGAAGCTGGTGCTGCTGCTGGCCGCCGGCGGGATGCAGGGCGTGGTCGGCTGGTGGATGGTCACTTCGGGCCTCAGCGTGCGGACCGATGTGAGCCATATCCGCCTTGCCACGCACCTGCTGATGGCGCTGGCGATCCTCGCCGCGCTCGTCTGGGTCGCGCTCGATCTGGTCGCGCTCAGCCGCAGCTCAGCCGAGCCGCCGGCGCGCGTCACCCGGCTGGGCGCGGGCGTCGTCGCGATCCTGTTCGTGCAATTGCTGTTCGGCGCGCTGGTCGCCGGCCTCAATGCCGGGCTTGTCACCGATCAATGGCCCCTGATGAACGGCGCCTTCTACCCCGGCCCCACCCAGGCCGGTCAGGGCTTTTTCGGCGCATTGTTCAACGATCCGGCGATCGTCCATTTCGTCCATCGCTGGTGGGCATGGGTGGCCGTCGCCGGGCTGATCGTCCTTGCCCGCGCCGCGAAGCCGATCGAGCGCCGCGCGTCGATCGCGATCCACAGCGCGTTCGGTATCCAGATCCTGCTCGGCATCGCCACGGTCATGTCGGGCATGAACATCGTTCTGGCCGCCGCCCATCAGCTGGTCGGCGCGCTGCTGCTGGTCGCCACCGTCTGGGGCGCGCACGTCATCGGCCGCCGCCGTTGAGCGATATCGCACTGCTCTGGTCGACCTTCGCGAACCGGGCAGAGGCGGAGCGTATCGCCGAAACGGTGGTGACCGAGCGGCTTGCCGCCTGCGCCAACATCCTCGGCGCCTGCACGTCGATCTATCGCTGGGACGGCAAGGTCGAGCGCGGCGAGGAAGTCCCCGCCCTGTTCAAGACGACGCCCCAGCTCGCGACGGCGCTGCGCGCCCGCATCGCCGAACTGCACAGCTACGACCTGCCGGTGATCGAGGCATGGCCCGCCGCCGCATCGGAGGCGGTGACCGGCTGGATCGCGCGGGAGACCGGCGTCTGATGTTCACCGTGTCGATCGTCGCGCTGGCGCAAGCCGCGATCTTCGCGCCGCCGCTCGACGTGCCGATCCGGGTGATCGCCACGCGCACCGAATCGGACGGCATCTATCGCGCGGAGCGGCTCGTCCGCTTCCATCGCGACGGCACCGGCTATCGCGCCGAAGTCCGGCTGATCGCCGCCACCGCCGAGACCAGCGATTTCCGCAAATCGATGTTCGATGCAGGCTATGCCAGGCTCGCCGGACGCACGATCGAGTTCCGGCTCGACGCCGCAGGCAAGGTGACCGCGATCGCCGACCTTGCCGGTCATTGGAACGCCTTCTGCAACGGGCTCGCGGCGCTTGCCTCGAAGCACACCGACAATGCTTCCGCCGAACGCAAGGCAGCCGCCGGCCAGATCGCCGACCGATTCCGCGCGATGCCCGAGGAACAGCAACGGGCGATCCTCGCTTCGCTGGTGACCGTCATGATCGGCGGCGATGGCAACGAAGCCGCCGGCACCACGCGCGCGATTCGCCTTCCCGCCACCTCGCCCTTCGGCGGAAGCGCTTCGCTCGACGGCACGCGCAGCTTCGAACGCAATGGCGGCCTCGTGCGCAGCGTCACCCGAGCCGAAGGTCAGATCGCCAGCCCGGACGGCGCACCCGCTTATATTTCGGTCGAGACCCTGCGCGATACCGATCCCCATACCGGGCTGATCACCGCCACCCGCGAGACGACCCACACGAGGCGCGGCAGCGATATCCGCGAGCGCAGTTCGACCGTCACGATGTCACTCGAACCCGGCGCCGTCTGGCCGGATTGAGGCATCGCCCCGCCGCATGGTATTCCAATACCCGTCAGGAAACCCGCGCATTCGCTTGACTTTATCGGCCCTCTTCTGCAAATGGCCGCCAACCGCGCTGACCGAAAGGTCGGCGCGCTTGCGTTTCAAATCGAAAGGTCACAGGCCATGAAGGCTCTGATGAAGACCACCAAGTCGGTAAAGCCGGCTGAAGTGGAAAAGAAGTGGCACATCGTCGACGCCGAAGGTCTGATCGTCGGCCGTGCCGCCGTGGTGATCGCCAACGTCCTGCGCGGCAAGCACAAGACGAGCTTCACCCCGCACGTCGATTGCGGTGACAATGTCATCGTCATCAACGCGGACAAGATCAAGTTCACCGGCAAGAAGCTGGCGCAGAAGGTGTACTACAAGCACACCGGCTATGCGGGCGGCATCAAGGGAATCACCGCGGGCAAGGTGCTCGACGGCCGCTTCCCCGAGCGCGTTCTCGAAAAGGCCGTCGAGCGGATGATCCCGCGCGGGCCGCTGGGCCGCGCCCAGATGCGCAACCTGCGCATCTTCGCCGGTTCGGAGCATCCGCACGCTGCTCAGAACCCCGAAGTCCTCGACATTGCCGGCATGAGCCGGAAGAACAAGGTGGGCGCATAATGTCCGACAACCGCCAGTCCCTTTCCGATCTCGGCGCCATCGCCGGGGGTGAAGCCGTTCCGGCCAGCGCCGACGAGTATCTGAACGCGCCGGCCGCTCCGGCCGTCTCGAACGCGCCGCTGCGCCAGCAGGAACTCGACGCCTATGGCCGCGCCTATGCGACCGGCCGCCGCAAGGACGCCGTTGCCCGCGTCTGGCTGAAGCCCGGCACCGGCAAGATCACGATCAACGGTCGCGATCAGGAAACCTATTTCGCACGTCCGACGCTGCGTCTCGTCATCAACCAGCCGTTCGGCGTCGCCGGCCGCGAAGGTCAGTATGACGTCGTCTGCACCGTCAAGGGCGGTGGCCTTTCGGGCCAGGCCGGCGCGGTCAAGCATGGCATCAGCCAGGCGCTGACCAAGTTCGAGCCGATCCTGCGCGCGCCGGTGAAGGCAGCGGGCTTCCTGACCCGCGACAGCCGCGCGGTCGAGCGTAAGAAGTACGGCAAGGCGAAGGCCCGCCGCAGCTTCCAGTTCTCGAAGCGCTAAGCTTCGCGAGCAGCGACAGAATAGGGGCGGTCCGGCAACGGGCCGCCCTTTTTCGTTCCCGCTGTGTCGGCTAGGCGATGGACATGACCTTCGAAGATCCCGTCGTCGCCCGCATCGCGCGCTTCCTCGAGCGCGTCGGCATCCCGGTGATCGTCGAGCCGCTCGCGGACGACACGCTGCTGCCCGGCGCGACGGTGCGCCACGGGGCGCTGCTGTTCGATCCGGCCAGCCTTCCCTGGCCCGGCGACCTGCTGCACGAGGCGGGGCATATCGCGGTCACCGATCCGGCGCAGCGCGAGGCGCTGGCCGAAGTCTCGCAGGATGTCGGCGAGGAAATGGCGGCAATGGCATGGTCCTATGCCGCCGCGGTCGAGATCGGCATCGATCCCGCCATCGTCTTCCACGAAGGCGGCTATCAGGGCGGTGGCGCGAACTTCCTGAGTTCCTATACCGGGGGCTCGGGGATCGGCGTGCCGATGCTGCAATATTACGGCATGACCGCCGAGCCGCGCCACGCCGCAACGCTTGGCAGGGCACCTTTCCCCGCCATGACGCACTGGTTGCGTCAGCCGGGCACCAGCCAGCCGGAATAGCGGATCACGCGCCCGATCAGCGGCGCGGCGACTTCGACTTCGAAGCGGAAGCGCTCATCCTCCTGCCACTCCCGCGCGGCGATGCGCGGGGCGAGGAAGCGGGGCAGCGGCACGCCGAACAGGCTCCAGCGCCGGAACACCATCCGCAGGCCCTCGCCATCGGATGGCAGATCGAAGCCGAAGCGAAGCGGGCCGAACCGCTCGATCGCCAGCCCGCCCTTCGCGCTCAATGTGCTGCGAAAGCGATGCCCGCCGAAATCGCGCCGCCACGTCTCGGCGCCATCCTTGGCGACGAAGGCGACATGGAGCGGATAGCGGCCCGCCGGCGGCATCCCCATCATGGCGGCGAGCAGCTTCGCCAGCGGATCGGCGCCGCGTTCGACCACCCCCTCGCCCGCAGCACCGTCGCTCTGGTGCATCGCGCGCACCATCGGCGGCAGCGCCGCGAAGCGATCGCCCATCAGCCGGGCATAGAGCGGCGGCGGCAATTCCCGCGCCTCCATCCCGTGCCGGATCGAAAGCCCGGCGAACAGCGGCTCGAACCGGTCGAGCGTCAGGGCATCCCAGGCATCGCGCGCGCCGGGTGCGATCCGCCCGGCCAATATGTCCCCCGCGATCAGTTCGGCCGCGAGCACCGGGATTTCCGGCCCATCGCCTTCGGTCGCGATCAGCGTCCAGCGCCGTTCGGTCCGGCCGCCGCGCAGGGTGACGTGCATCGCCGAACGGTCCCCGCCGAACCGCAGCGTCATCCGGTACAGCGGCATCAGCCAGCGCGAGGCGCGCGTCAGCGATTCCAGCCACCCCCAGCGCACCGGCCAGCTCATCAGCCACAGCGCGCGCATCTGGAAATCGAGTTCGGTCCCGGCGCGGAAGGTGACGGCGGGCCTGCCCGGCAGGTGCTCCGGCGCGATCGCGTGATCGGGCACATCGGCGATGGCGACGAGACGCCGGCGTAGTGCCGTGTCGCCCACCGTGAAATCCTCGCGCCGCATCTCCTGCCAGCCATAGGCCGTGTCCCGCCGCCTGCCGCGCCACAGCGCCACCGGACGGCCGACATAGCTGAGGATCGCCTCTGCCACCGACGCTCCGGCGCTGGCGCGGTTGGAGGCGCTGATCGCCATCTCAACGCTGTCGATCCGGTCCAGCCCCTCGGCCAGCTTGCGCGCCACCGCGCCGGACAGCGCGGGAACGCTCGACGCCCCCGCGATCACCGCGACGCCAGCAGCCTTCGCCGCCTTGTCCAGCGCGCCGATCCCGCTCACGAAATCGCGACCGTCGGCCAGATCGAGATAGGGGATGCGCATCGCGATGCACGCCTCGGGCACGGTGTAACCGCTGGCCTGGAACGGCCCCGCCGCGTCGATCACCAGATCGGGCCGGTGCCGCGCCATCGCCATGCCGACTCCGTTGTTCCGGTCCGCCTCGACCGGCTCGGTGCCTGCATGCCCGGCGCAGAACGCCGCCGCCTTCTCCATGCTCCGCCCGGCGACCAGCATCTCGTGCCCCGCCCCGTGCAGCCGCCGCACCAGCCGCGCGCCGAACCCGCCATAGCCGCCGATAACGAGGATGCGGCTCACAAGATCCGCCCCCGCTGCGCCGCCGTCGGCATCCAGCAGGTCTCGCGCCGCCCGAACAGCCGGTAGCGGTTGCGCGCCACCCAGCGGTACAGCGGATCGCGAAGCCCGCGCGGCACCACCGCAAGCCCCGCCAGCGCTCGCCACGGCCAGCCCAGCCCGCGCCAGATCGCGAAGATCGCATCGCTGTCGCGCAGCGCCTGCTCGCCCTCGACGACGATCAACGTATCGGGATCGGCGGGATCGATCCCGAACCGGCGATAGAGCGCCGCCCCCGCCTCGCCTTGCATCGACGCCAGCCGGAAATGACCGCGCCGGTCGTGGCGCAGCACGAACTGCGCATTGGCCGAGCACAGCACGCACATCGCATCGAACACGATCACGGGGTGGCTCATGTCTGCTTCCACAGTTCAGACCGCGCCAGACGATGCCAGAAGGCATATCCGGCGGCAGTGCCGCAGGCGGCGCAGAATCCGAAGATCGCCGCGCCCGCGGCTAGCTCGCCTTCGGCAGCGGGCTCGCTCATGCCGCCAAACAGCAGGAGAGTTGTCGGCACCCCGCCGATCAGTGCGCCCAGCACTGTCGCGTTCCACCAGTCGACCCGCCAGAGGCGGCTTAGCAAGAGATAGATCGGCAGCCCGAGCAGCGCGACGTGCGGCAGCGCATAGGCGGTCCCGACGACGACGATCAGCGGCGACAGGAGAACAATGAGCGGACTGCCCGAAAGAAGGCAGAACAGCGCCGCGGCCATACCCCCCGCGGACATGGCCGCGACCGCACCAGCCTCGATCACGATAATGGCCCGGCTCATGCCACGCTCTCCATGTCGGCGAACACCGCCGTCTGGTGCACCAGCTCGCCCAGCCAGGGGTGGATCAGGTCGAGCGTGAAAGCGAAGCGTCCGCCGCCCAGATCGACATGGCCGATCGTCAGTTGCCCGATCGCGCCGCACGGCATCCGGAGCCTGACCCCGCCCAGCCGCAGAAAATAATGGTCGCTTTCGAACCGCAGCGCGCCGCCCGCGACGCGCAGCTTCAGCGCGATGCCGATGCCGAGCCCCAGATATTCCTCCAGCCCCGTCGGCCCGGCGAACTGCTTCGCGCTGTGGATCACCTGCGGAAAGCCGTTCCGCCGCCCATATTGGCGCATCCAATATTGCCCGTGTCCGGCCGCATCGCCCGTCACGCTCACCGTCGCGGCGATCCCGGTATCCCGGCTTAGCGGCAACGGCGCACCGATCAGCCGCGCGGCCTGCGCCAGCAGCCATCCGGCCACGCTCATCCGGCATTCGACGACTTCACCGGCATAGGTCACGCAAGCGTCTTCGCCGATATGGCGCGCGAAGCGGCGGCGCACCGCGGCCGGCAGCTCCGCCCAATCCTCGCCCAGCAGCCGGCGAAACGGACCGCTGGCATCGACTTCGGCGTCCGCGCGCCGCCAGCCCGCATAGAGATCGCGGACCGGCAATTGTTGCACTTCGATCGCCCGCGTCGCCACCTTCGCCTCCTATTTCTCGCTTTTCCCCCGGGGCAGGAACGCCAGCACCCGCTTGCCCATCCGGATCAGCAGCATCAGCCGGCCCGGCGGGATGGCGATCATCTGGTCGTACCAGTCGTCCAGCGTCGCCACGAAGCCGTGCATCGCTTCGATCCGCTCGCGCGCGACGGCGGAAATGCGCGGATCGGCGCCGGCTTCCTCGCGGCAGATCTTCAGCGCGGCGACGGCGGGATCGATCTCGCGCTCCTTGCGGCCCTGCGCGATGCGGGTCAGCATCTGCATCAGGTCCACCTCGGCCTCATAATGCTCGCGCCGGTCGCCCATCACCGGCACGCGGCGGATCAGCTTCCAGCCGAGCAGTTCCTTCAGGCTGTTGGACGTGTTGCTCCGCGCGATCCGCAGCGTGTCGCTGATCTCCTCGGCGTTGAGCGGGCGGTCGCTGAGATAGAGCAAGGCATGAATCTGCGCGACCGAACGGTTGACGCCCCATTGCCCGCCCATCTCCCCCCAATGCAGAACGAATTGCTGCACGGCCGGAGGCAGGAGGTTCGTTTTGTCTGCAATTTCTGTCATAACAGAAATATGAGACATTCCTTGTCCCAAGTCAAGATGACGCACCCGTGCGCCGGCCCGACGGATTTGCCTTTTGATGGCCGCACTTGGCTGCGATGTGCCGCTGGAGGACGCGGCGACGGGGGCACGCCACCGCGGACAGGAGATGCCGCTTGACGCGCCGGGCAGGCGCTTTCAACACAACCAGATGTTGCCAGATTGTTGTTCGTGCGTTGATTTGCTCGCTCCGTCGGCAACGAGCGCTCGCCGGATGCGAAAGAAAGAGATTCGATGACGTCGCGTGAACTGACTTCGTTTCTGCCGCTGGCCGATGACGGCGCGTGGCCTGCCGATGTGCGCCGCTCCTTCTCCGACGTGCTGCATGTCATGGCCTATGGCGCGATCGGCTGGCCGTGGCTGCTCAAGAGCTTGTCGGGCGGCACCAAGGCCGAAAAGCGCCGTCTGATCGAACGGCTCGACCTTGCGCCCGACGCCCTGCCCTATCTGGGCAGCTGGAAGGCCGATACCGGCTTCCTCCATTTGATCGTCGATCACATCGAAGCGAAGCGGCCGCAGACCGTGGTCGAATTCGGGGCGGGCGCGTCCAGCCTGATCGTTGCCCGGGCGCTCCAGCGCAACGGCGGCGGCCGTCACATCGCCTGCGACCAGCATGCCGGCTTTGTCGACGCCACGCGCGAATGGCTGCACGACAATGGCGTCGACGCCGATCTGCGCGCGACCCCGTTCCGCCCCTCGCCCAATGGCTGGCCGGGCGTGTGGTACGATCACGGGCAACTGCCGTCCGAGATCGACCTGCTGATCATCGACGGCCCGCCCTGGGCGATCCATCCCTATGTCCGCGGCGCAGCGGACAGCCTGTTCGACCGTATTCCGGTGGGCGGCATGATCATGCTCGACGACGCCGCACGTCCCGGCGAGCGAGTCGTCGCACGGAAATGGAAGAAGCGCTGGTCCAATTTCGAATTCAGCCTGATCCATCCCGGCACCAAGGGAACGCTGATCGGAACGCGAATCCGGTAACCTGGATCAAATAATGCGCATCGCAATGTGGCGCGTGGGCATCAACTTCAAGTTACAGCGGAATTAGTTCAAATCGCGCTTGAGAAGCGCGTCGCAGCGCAATAGCCTGTCCGCCTGGCCTGGATACTCACGCGACTATCCACGAATCAGGGGGATCCACTGATGAAGTATGTAAGTAACTCTCGCGCGCGTCGCGCGTCGCTGCTGGCCTCGGCCAGTCTCTGTCTCACCGTATTCGCCGGCGCGGCACAGGCGCAGAGCGATCCGGCGGGCGAAATCAACCGTCCCAATATCAGCGATGCCATGCTCGCGCCGCATTCCGCCGGCGACACCCGTCCTGCCAGCGACTTTGCGGAGCCCGATCCGCAGATCGTGATCGGCTTCCCCGGCACGCCGACCACCGCTCGTGATCCGGTGAACGTCACCGGCATCGGCCAGATGATCATCGACAACAAGGACGGCACGATCGGCCTGTGCACCGGCACGCTGATCAACCCGCGCGCCGTGATCTTCGCTGCGCACTGCGTGAACACGCGCGCTGCCGGCGTCTATGGCGCTCCCTCGTCGTCGGGCGGCTTCGCGATCGGCTTCGGTTTCCAGGCCAACAACAATGTCGCGGGTGCCAGCGCGTTCGGCGGCTGGCTGAACGGCGTTGCCGGCGGCCCGGCCTATCAGACCAACACCGGCCGCTACATGTACAATGTGAACCAGGTCGCGTGGCATCAGGATTCGACCGCAGGCGTCTCGGGCGGCTTCCGTCAGGCCGACGTCGCGATCGCGACGCTCGACACCCCTGCGAAGGACATCCCGACCTGGGCGATGCTGTTCTCGGCGCTGCCGCAGACCGCGGGCGGCGCGAACGGCACCGGCTATCACGTCAACATCGCCGGCTATGGCAATAACGGCACCGGCGCCACCGGATCGACCGGCGGCATCGACTATCGCCGCCGTCTGGCCGAGAACATGCTGGGCGCGCTCGTCTCGCTCGACGACTTCACCAGCTTCCTGTTCGGCAGCACCACCGGCCAGCTGCCGCAGAATCTCTACTGGATCGATTTCGACGATCCCCGCCGCTTCACCGGCGGCGCCGATGCGCGTGACTTCAACGCGTTCCGCGACAATCCGACCCCGAACGAAGGCATCACCGCCAGCGGCGATTCGGGCGGCCCGCTGATCCTCGATCGCACCTATGCGAAGCAGCTGGTGATCGGCGTGCTCTCGGGCGGCTATACCCGCTTCTTCAACGGCGCGCCGCCCAACGGCTATGGCACCGCGAGCTTCTACCAGCCGCTGTACCTCTATTGGGACTGGATCGCGGCCAACAACCCGTATCGCTATGTCTCGTCGCTCGCGGGTGACGCGAACTGGACCGATGCGAGCCACTGGGTCACCAATGTCGATCCGAACTATCAGATCATCGGCCCCAATGGTCAGGTGGTCACCGGCGTTCCGGGCAGCCCCGGCACCGGCATCGCCAACAGCGGCGGCGAGTTCGGCGAAGCCTGCTTCGAATCCGGCGGCACCAGCGAGTGCTACAACTATGCCACCGGCGTCTTCACCACCGATACCCGTCCGATCGGCCGTCCGGATTCGCCCGGCGCGGTTCGTTCGATCGACACCGAAGGCACGACCAACGATGCCGCGACTGCTGACGCTTCGTCGCTGAACAACAATGGCGGCAGCGCATCGGCGCAGGTCTTCAGCATCGCGCAGACCGAGCCCGAAGCGCAGGCGAATCAGAGCCCGAACGCTCTGCCCGCCGCGACCATCGCCAACGGCCTGCCCGGCGCGACCAATTTCGTGCCGAACAACATCAACGCCAATCCCGGCCAGGGTACGATCGGCCGCTATTTCGACGTGACGCTGGCTGCCACCGGCACGACCACGCTCAACTCCGCCGTGACCATCGATCGCTTCGCGATCGCCGGCGGCGGCGCGCGGCTCGACATCACCTCGACCGGTTCGCTCACCAGCCTGATCGACATCACGCAGGCGACCGGCACGCTGCAGGTCAACGGTGCGCTCACCTCGCCGGGCGACTATCTGCTGATGACCGGCGGCCTGAACGGCACCGGCACCATCACCACGCCGTTCTTCACCAACATGGCGGGCACCGTCGCCCCGGGCACGGCCGGCACCACCGGCACGCTGACCTTCCGCGGCAACGTGATCCTGACCTCGGGCAGCCGTTACCTGGTCGATCTCGGCGCCAGCGGCGTTTCGGATCGCATCGCGGTCAACACCAACGGCGCGGGCACCGGTCTCGCCAGTGTCGGCGGCACGCTGTCGTTCAACTTCCTGAACCCCACGGCGATCCGCAACGGCGACAGCTACACGATCCTCACCTCGCAGGGCGGGATCAGCGGCCGCTTCAACACCCCGGGCGCAATCAGCGCCATCCTGACCCCGACCCTGTCGTACACCGCCAATGCGGTGACCCTGCAGATCGTCGCCGGCCAGTATGGCAATGTGATCGACCGCACCAATGCGGTGCAGACCGCCTATGGCATGCTGCTCGACCGCAACCGCGGTCAGGCTTCGCGCTATGACGGCCTCTATGGTCCGCTCGATCTGGCGAGCCAGGCCAATGTCCGCACCACGCTGGGCGGCCTCGCTCCGGCGGCCGACACCACCGCCCAGTCGCTGGGCATCGTCGCCGTCGACAATATGTCGAGCTTCCTGCGCGGCCGTCTCGACGACATCGAGGCCGGCAATGCAGGCGGCACCGTCGCCCGTTATGGCGCGGTCACCGAAGTCGCGTCGAACCTGACCGGCACCAGCGCCGCCACCCGTGGCGTCGCTGGCCTGTCGGGCATGGGCTTCGGGATGGACGTCCGCAGCGACGCCTATACGCCGATGGTTCAGGAGAATGTGCTCCCCGAAACGATGAGCGCCTTCTTCGCCGGCGGCTATCTGAACGGCGACAGCGCCGCGATGACCGGCATCGGCGGACGTGACGATTTCGACGGCTGGTATGCAGCCGCCGGTATCGAAGTGTCGGATGACAAGACCACCATCGGCTTCGCCGGTTCGTACACCCGCCTCGACGGCACCTCGTCGCTGGTGGGCAACAGCGCCCGGGCCAACCTCTACCAGGGCTCGATCTACGGTAAGATCAACCTCGGCCTCGGCGCGAACCTCGACACGATCCTGTCGGCCGGTCTGCTCGAGACCGACACGACCCGCGTCGTCAGCTTCGTGGGCACGCCCTACACGCTGCGTTCGAACCAGGGTTCGCTGGCCGTCGCAACCGAAGTGGGCCTTGGCTACGACTTCGATCTCGGTGCCGCACGGGTGACCCCGCGCGTTGCCGGCCGCGCGACCCATATCGGCTTCTCGCGTGAGATCGAAACCGGCGGCCCGATGGCGCTGATGACCAACCGCGAACCGATCAACAGCATCCAGGTCCGTGGCGGCCTGACGCTGGCGGGCACCGGTACGAAGGTCCGTCCGTTCCTCAACGGCACGGTCGTCCATGACTTCTCGGATCGTCCGGCGGTCATCGGTGCGAACTTCGTCGGCGGCGTGGGCGGCAACGTCCTGTTCGCCCTGAACGGCCAGGATCACGACTGGGTCGAACTCAGCGGCGGTCTGACGGTCAGCACCGGCCGCGTCGACTTCTCGGTTTCGGCCGAGACCACGCTCGAGCGTGACGACGTGAAGAGCCAGGCCTATCGCGGCTCGCTGTCGTTCAAGTTCTGATTGACGCCTGAAGCAAACAAGAGGGCCGTCCCTTCGGGGGCGGCCCTTTTGCGTTGGGCAACATTTGCCCGAGCATGATTTCCGGCCCTGATCACGCGGCACTTCGATCCATCTGGATCAAAATTTGACAAGATTAGTCCAGAGTCGTTTGATTTTATTGACGAATCATCGAAACATCCGAATGATGGCCTATTGGGACCGCACAAGCAGTCCGCTGACGGAGGGGGATTGCCATGTCCGAGGCCTATCTTGGGGAAATCCGCTCGTTCGCGTTCGATCGCCGGCTGAAGGGATGGGTCGAATGCGACGGAAGCGCTCTGAAGGTCGCGGATAACCAGGCCCTCTACGGCCTGATCGGCAATGCCTATGGCGGCGACGACGTTTCGTTCCGCCTGCCGGACCTGCGCGGCCGCGTGCCGGTCGGCAAGGGCCAGTTGCACGGCGGCGAATTTCCGGGCGAGGACTATGTGCTCGGCGCGAAGGGCGGATCGGAAAAGGTCTTCCTCACCGCCAGCGAGCTTCCCCCGCACCGGCACAACTGGGCCGTCACTTCGGTTCGCGCGAATGCGCCGGGACCGGCCGCGGGAGCCAATTATCTGGCCGACGCCAGCTTCCGGGGAACGCCCGCGCCGCTCTATGCCTCGCCCGATCGCGGCACGCAGGTGAAGCTTGAGGCAGACACCATCGGCACAGGCGATGGCGGACAGGGCCCGCACGAAAACATGCAGCCGTTCCAGACGACCGGCTACTGGATCTGCATCAGCGGAATCTATCCCTCGCGCGGCTGAGGCCTGTCGCTCCAAACGGAAAGGTGAGACGATGGACCAACCCTATATCGGCGAGATCAAGGCAATCGCCGGCAAGACCGTGCCCGATGGCTGGCTTCTGTGCGACGGTTCCGAACTGCTTTCGATCGATCATCCGGAACTGTTCGGAGTCATTCGCGGCACTTATGGCGGAGACGGCGTCAACAGCTTCTGCGTGCCCAACCTGAGCGGCCGTATCCAGCTCGGACATGGCGAAGCGACGCCGGAAACGACTCGCCGGATGCCGGGTAACACCGGCGGCGTCGAGAAGGTCACGCTGGCGCTCGCCGCACTGCCGATCCACGATCACATGATGAACGCCGTGCAAAAGCGAGCGACCACGACGTCTCCCGTCGGAGCGATGCCGGCGACGCCCTATCGCGAAGACATGAATTTCTACGGTGGGGTCAGTCCGATGATCAAACTGCCGGACAACACGATCAGCAGAACCGGCGGCGGCGTGCCGCACAGCAATGTGATGCCGGGGCTGGTGATGACCTACATTATTGCGCGGTCCGGCAAGAGTCCGTCCGCCACCACCAACGGGGAGGATTGAGCGATGCCGATGGTTGGAGACATCCGCGCGTTCAGCTTCGGGTTCGTACCGGCCGAGTGGCTGGAATGTAACGGGCAGGAAGTGCTGATCCGCAGCTATCGCGGCCTCTATATGATGATCCAATATACCTATGGCGGCAGCGGACAGTCCTTCGCGGTTCCCGATCTGCGCGGGCGGACAATCGTCGGCTCGGGTGCCGGAGCAGGCTTGAGCGTGCGCTCTATCGGCGAGCATTTCGGCGACGAGAAAGTGAAGCTGACCGTCGATCAGATGCCGCTGCACCGTCACTCAGCCCATGTGCAGGCCGGCACTCCCGCTTCGGTCTATCACGAGCCCAGAACGGGCAGCACGATTTCGCAGATCATCGCCGGCAACCAGCTGGGTACGGCCTATATCGCGCCGCCGATCAATCCCGAACCGATGCACGCCGAACTGATCGACGAGGGCGGCGGCGGGCACGCGCACGAGAACCGCCAGCCCTATCTGGTCGTGACCTACGGCATCTATGCCGGTCGGGCTCAGCCGTAACGCGGGAGAGGCTTGATCCGCTGTCCGCCATCTATGATACATCATGTATCGTAAATGGCGGAGGCGCCTGTATTGCTCCGATTTCCCCTGTTGTCGCTGCTGCTCCTGAGCGAGGCCCATGACGAGAGACCACCGTCGACCGCGCCGGTCACCGTCGTCGTCACACAGGTGCGCAGCTCCGAAGGGCAGGTGCGCGTCGAGATCTGTACCGAGCGCGAATTCCTCAGGCCCTGCCGCTACGGCGTGACCGTGCCCGCGCGCGCGGGAACGACGATCGCGGTGGTGCCGGGCATACCGGCCGGGCGATATGCGGCGCTGGCCTATCATGATCGCAACGCCAATGGGAAAGCCGATCGCAACCTGATCGGCCTGCCGACCGAGGATGTCGGCTTTTCCAACGGCGCGCTGAAGGGGCTGGTGAAACCCAAATTCTCCGACGCCGCGTTCGATCATGGCGCGGCGGCGCAGCGCATCACCTTCGCGCTGCGGAAATTCTGACGCCTATTCCATCACCCGCGCGACGGTGCGGAACGCCCTGCCCTCCACCCGGATCTCGTTGAAAGAGGGCGGATGCGCGCGGATGCGCTCGGACAAGGTTCCCGCGCCGATCATCCGCACCGCGCGGCCGCCCGCGTCATGGACCAGATCGAACGGATCATGGACATGGCCGGTCAGCACCGCATCCACCCCCGCCGCCGCCAGTGCGGCCAGCGCGCGCTTGCCGCCGCGGGTGCTCGACGACATGCGCGTGCCGCCCTCGATCAGCGGGTGGTGGCAGGCGACGAACTTCAGATCGTCCGCCGGCGCCGCCTCGACCAGTGCCAGCGCCCGTTGCAGCGCGCCGATACCGACATAGCCCTTCGACCAGTTGAGCCGGAACTGGAACCGCGCCGTGGTCTTCATCGGCACGATGCTGACGCCCGGAATATCCAGCGGCCGCTCGATCATCCGCTCCAGCGCGATATAGCGCTTGTACGGCGTCACGAAGCGCGCCCACGGGTTGAAGTAAGGCAAATCGTGATTGCCGACCTCGACCGTCACCGGCCGCCCCAGCTCTTCCAGCCATTTCGACGCTGCGGCGAACTCCCGCGCCCGGGCGCGCATCGTCAGGTCGCCGGTGACGATCACCGCATCGGGTTGCTCCGCCTTTACCACGCCCGCGAACCAGCCCAGCGCGGCGCTGTCTTCGGCGCCGAAATGAATGTCGCTGACATGGAACAGGCGGATCATCTCACTCCTCTCGGGTGGATATGAACGCCTTGAGACTGGTTCCGCTCCGGATGCGCGTTGCGGGATCGAGCGTCACCGGCTCGCCGTCGAACAGCGCCAGCACCTTGCGATTGCCCTTCAGCCGCAGTTCGGGGGTGTTCGTCTTGGTCACCGCATGGGCCGCGACCCAGTCCCCGGTCAGCCATTCCCAGCCGAGCTGCGCGATCGATTTCCAGTCGCGCGCATCGACGCCGGTGACTTCCAGCCCATCGCTGTCGGGGAAGACGAACACCGCCTGATAGCGCCGCTGCAATCCCGGTGCGCCGCGCACGCGGATGCCCTTGCGGGCGAAGGTGTTGGCCCATGCCGCCCTCGCCGCCTGAAACAGCCGCCCGATCCGCCCCTTGCGCACCGCTTCGCGCGCGCGGAACCATGACGCCGCCGGACCGAGGATCAGGCCCACGAACGCCCGATGCTCACCCGCTTCGATATAGGGCAGGCTGACGCGCGTGGTCTCGTCATGCGCCGCGTGGATGATCTTCGCCGGATCGAGCTCGCTGTGCAGCGCCTTGGCGAGCAAATTCATCGTCCCGCCGGGCAGGATCAGGAACGACCCTTCCCATTCGGCCAGCGCGCAGAGCGCGGCGTTGATCGTCCCGTCGCCCGCGAACAGCACGACGGTATCGACCTTCTTCGCGGTCAGCGCATCCCCATCCGGAATGGGCTCGTCGGGAAAGCCGGTGCGCCCGGCAAGCTCCAGCCCGCGCTCCTTGAAAACCGCTTCAAGCGCTTCGCATTTGGCGGGGGTGGCGGTGCCGGAATTGGGATTGGTGATGAACCAGAGACGTTGCATGGGCATCGGAACGCTCAAGCAACGATTGGGGTTCAGGGATAGCGATAAAGTTTCACGCGCTGCACCTGGAACCGGCCCGGATCGAGGCGGACATGGCGCCCCTGATGCGTCTCGTCCCCATTGAGGCGGCGTCCGGCGATCCACTTGCCGCCCTCGAACCGGCCTTCGTCGACCGCGTCCAGCCCCGCTTTGCCCTTGCCGTCCGCCGGCTCGACCGTGACCGTCACGCCGCGCCCGGCGATCAGGAACTCCTCACCGCCCAGCCAGACGATCATCCCGCCATGTTCGGACGGCTGCTGCTTGTCCTTCGGCGTCCACGGATCGACGAAGCTCACCGTGAAGCGATAGCCGCCATATTCGATCCGTTGCGGCGCTTCGTCGACGACGCCGTCGAACGTCACCGGCGGCGCGAAGCCTGCGATCCGCCCCTTCGACTGGGCGTCGAGGATCACCGGGGTCATGCTCTCGAGCAAAGCGTACAGCCCGCCCAGCCGCTCCGCCCCGGCGTCGCCGATATTCTCGATCGAGAACGGGCTGAACCCCATGCCGCGATGCTTGCCGATCACCAGCATCGCATTCGCCGCCGCGCGCGGATCGCCGGCATTGTTCGCTTCGGGCACGAACAGCGGGTTTTCGGGCGTGACATAGCCCGCGATGATCCCCGAGAAGTTCGGGAAATAGATATCGGGCGCAATGAAATCGATCGACGGCGCATTGCCGCGCCAAGCCTGCATCAGATGCGCCAGCGGGCCGCCGCTGGGATATTCGCCCGGCAGCTTGCCCGGCCGCCCCTGCGCGCCGTTGACGAACATCGGCAGCGGATAGGCTTTCTTGCCCGCGCCCGCGACCACCTCGACGAAGCGGGCATAGGCCGTGGCGGTGAACACCTCCTCATTGCCCCCGGCCTTGGCATAGGCCGCATCGGCCACCGCCCCGCGCTCCCGCACGGTGGGCAGGAAACCGATCTCATTCTCCACCTGCACCATGATCACCGTGTGCCGGTCGCCGTCGATCTTGCGCAGATGTGCCATCAGCGCGCCAAAGGCCCGCGCATCGGCATCGCGCACTGCCGGGGAGAAAGCCGAGAGGATTTCCTGCGACTTGCCGTCGGCGTCCACGGTGCGCGGAAAACGCTTCGCATCGCGCTTCACCCAATCGGGCACGTAGCTCGACATCGAATTCTTCCACGTGCCGAACCACAGCAGCACGAGGCGCATATCATTGGCGCGGGCGTCTTCGATGAGCCACTCAAGCGAGGAGAAATCGAACTTGCCCTCGACCGGCTCGATCAATTCCCAGCTGATCGGCGCGAGCACGGTGTTCAGCCGCATCTCCTTCAGCCGCTTCCAGCGCGGCGCGAGATACGCGCGGCTGGATGCACTGGAATTGCCCAGCTCGCCGCCCAGGATCAGGAACGGTTTCCCGTCCACGATCAATTGCCGCACCTCCCCCCGCTTCTCGACATGAGGAATCTGGGCGAAGGCGGGCGCGGCGGTCAGCAGCGCGAGCGAAAGGAGCCAGCGGATCATGCCGGCATCCTGTTGTGTTACCGCTACCAGCGCAAGCGGTTTTCACCAGTGTCCGGTTCAGCGGAGCTGCACCAGACCCTAACCCCTATTTGATGTCGATCAGCTGGATCGTGAACAGCAAAGTGGCGTTGCCCGGGATCGGCCCGCGGCCCGCCGGGCCATAGGCCATGTCGGCGGGAATCGCGATTTCGATCGTGTCGCCCACCCCGGCCATCGGCACCGCGACCTGCCAGCCCTTGACCAGCCGGTTGAGCGGGAAGGTGGCCGGTTCGCCACGCTTGAACGAGCTGTCGAACTCGGTGCCGTCGATCAGCGTCCCGGCATAGTGGAGGGTCACCGTGTCGGTCACGACCGGGCGCCGGCCCGAACCGTCGCCCTTCACCCGCCGCCAGCGGCCGTTGCCGGGCAGCGGGGCCCAGCCATCCGCTGCCTTCAGGCTCGAAATGGCGAGCTGCTGGCGGTTGTGCCACGCCGCGTCCTGCGGCGTGACGGCATCGGGTTCGTCCTGCGCCAGTGCGGCGCTGGGAACGATGGCGGCGAACGCCACGAGCGGAAGGAAGCGGATCATCCGCCCTTATTCGAATTCGAGGATCGCCGCGTCAACTGCCAGACTGTCGCCGGGGCCGAAGTTCGCGGCCTTCACGGTCGCGGATTTCTCGGCGCGCAGGATATTCTCCATCTTCATCGCCTCGACCACCGCGAGCGGCTGGCCCGCCTCGACCTTGTCGCCCGGCTGGACGTGGAGCTGGGTCAACAGCCCCGGCATCGGCGCGAGCAGGAAGCGCGACATGTCGGGCGGCACCTTCTCGATCATGTGCCGCGCCAGCTCGGCCACGCGGGGACGATAGGCATGAACCTTGTGCGAGGCCCCGCGCGAAGTGAAC
The DNA here is from genome assembly GCF_012927115.1 of Sphingomonas sp. G-3-2-10. Taxonomy (NCBI): domain Bacteria; kingdom Pseudomonadati; phylum Pseudomonadota; class Alphaproteobacteria; order Sphingomonadales; family Sphingomonadaceae; genus Sphingomonas; species Sphingomonas sp. G-3-2-10. The sequence goes on from NZ_JABBFY010000001.1 coordinate 1,852,246, forward strand.
TTCCAGTGGCCGCGCTTGCGCTCGACCTTCACCGCCAGGGGCTCGCCGTCGATCTTCGCATCCACCAGCGTCTGGCCCGGCAGGTAGCTCATTTCCATCCGCAGCGCCTTGTTGTCGACGACCACCATCACCTGATCGAGGATCACCGAATGCCGGTGCTCGCCGATCGAGACATTCCATTCGAGCGGGATCGCGGGCGGTTCGCCCAGCTGCCCGCCGATCTGCCCGGCCCGCGACGCATCGAGATAGGCGACGACCGCCCCGATCGCCGCGAGCTTCGCGGTCAACCCTTCGGCCGGCGGTGCGCCGGTGAAGCCGTCGGGATATTCCTCGGCGATGAAGCCGGTGGTCAGCGCGCCCTCGCGGAAGCGCGGATGCTGCATGATCGCCGACAGGAAATCGAGATTGTTGCCCACGCCTTCCAGCTGGAACTTGTCGAGCGCGGTCACCTGCAGGTCCGCCGCTTCGTCGCGCGTCTCGCCCCAGGTGATCAGCTTGGCGATCATCGGATCGTAGAACATGCTGACTTCGCCGCCTTCGCGCACGCCGTCGTCGACGCGGACATAGCCCTTGCCCGTCTGCTCGGGCGCGGGGCCGCAGCAGCCGGCATGGGCATGGGCGCCGGGGCTGCCCGGCACGGTCTCCATCGGCGGATGATAGCGCGTCAGCCGCCCCGTGGAGGGCAGGAAGCCGCGATACGGATCCTCGGCATAGACGCGGTTCTCGATCGCCCAGCCGGTCAGCGTGACGTCGTCCTGGCTGAAGGCCAGAGGTTCGCCCGAAGCGACGCGGATCATCTGCTCGACCAGATCGAGCCCGGTGATCGCTTCGGTCACCGGATGCTCCACCTGCAGCCGGGTGTTCATCTCGAGGAAGTAGAAGCCCTGCCCGGTCGTGTCGGCGCCCGACACGATCAGTTCGACCGTGCCCGCGCTGTAATAGCCTACAGCGCGGGAAAGGGCGACGGCCTGCTCGCCCATCGCCTTGCGCATCTCGGGCGTGACGAAGGGCGACGGAGCTTCTTCGACCACCTTCTGGTGACGACGCTGGATCGAGCATTCGCGCTCGCCCAGATAGACGATGTTGCCATGCTGGTCGCCCAGCACCTGGATCTCGATATGGCGCGGGCTCTCGATGAACTTCTCGATGAACACGCGGTCGTCGCCGAAGCTGGCAAGACCCTCGCGCTTGGTCGCCTCGAAACCTTCGCGGACATCCTTCTCGGAGTAAGCGAGGCGCATCCCCTTGCCGCCGCCGCCGGCCGATGCCTTCATCATCACCGGATAGCCGATCTCGTTCGAGATGCGCACGGCATGTTCGGTATCCTCGATCACCCCGACGAAACCGGGGACCACATTGACGCCCGCGGCCTTGGCCAGCTTCTTGGACTCGATCTTGTCGCCCATTGCCGCGATCGCGCCCGGCGGCGGCCCGACAAAGGCGATCCCCGCCTCGGCGCACGCCCGCGCGAAGCTCTCGCGCTCGGACAGGAAGCCATAGCCAGGATGGATCGCATCCGCCCCGGTTTCCTTGGCGGCAAGCAGGATCAGCTCGGCCTTGAGGTAGGATTCGCTCGCCGGCGCCGGCCCGAGCCGCACGCTCTCGTCGGCCATCAACACATGCGGGCTGCGCGCATCGGCGTCGGAATAGACCGCGACGGTCTTGATGCCCATCTTCTTGGCGGTCCGCATCACGCGGCAAGCGATCTCGCCGCGATTGGCGACCAGGATTTTCGTGATCAACCTTCTACTCCCCTTCCGCTTGCGAGCTTTGGGCCCTCTCTGCTCCCAGCAGAGACTGGAAAGCGTGGGACGCTTTCCACCCAAAGCTGGGCCGGGGGAGGGCCTGTCTTCCTCGCGCGGTGTCATCGTTCGGAGGGACAGCCCCTCCTCTAACCCCTCCCGCAAGCGGAAGGGGGAATTTCACTCAGCCGCTTCCAGATGCGCGTGCGGCGCCACGTCCATCGCCTTGACGCCCAGCCGCGCAAACAGCGCGCTGTCCTTGTCGTCGCCCGCATTGCCGGTGGTCAGCAGCTTGTCGCCGGTGAAGATCGAATTCGCCCCGGCCATGAAGCACAAAGCCTGCGTCTCGTCCGACATGCTCTCGCGCCCGGCAGAGAGCCGCACCATCGACAGCGGCATCACGATCCGCGCCACCGCGACGGTCCGCACGAATTCGATCTCGTCGATCTTCGCCAGCGGCGTATCCGCCAGCATGTCGCCCAGTACTGTGCCCTTCACCGGCACCAGCGCGTTGATCGGCACGCTTTCGGGATGCGGCATCGTCGCCAGCGCATGGAGGAAGCCGACGCGATCCTCGCGCTTCTCGCCCATGCCGACGATCCCGCCCGAGCAGACGTTGATCCCCGCGCCGCGGACATTCTCCAGCGTCTCGATGCGATCCTCGAAGGTCCGCGTCGTGATGACGTTCGCGTAATTCTCCGGCGAGGTATCGATATTGTGGTTGTAGTAGTCGAGCCCCGCTTCGGCGAGCTGGGCGGCCTGCGTCTCGCTGAGCATCCCCAGCGTCATGCAGGTCTCCAGCCCCATCTGGCGCACGCCCTTCACCATCTCGACGATGGCGGGCATGTCGCGGTCCTTGGGGCTTCGCCAGGCGGCGCCCATGCAGAAGCGCGAGGATCCGTTATCCTTCGCCTGCGCCGCTGCCTGCAGCACCGCGCGAACGTCCATCAGCTTGGTGGCCTTCAGGCCCGTTTCCGCGCTGGCCGACTGGTTGCAATAGCCGCAATCCTCGACGCAGCCGCCGGTCTTGATCGACAGCAGCGTCGAGAGTTGCACTTCGTTGCGCGGATGATGCGCGCGATGGATCGACGCCGCCTCGTACACAAGGTCGAGGAACGGCATGTCGAACAGCGCGGCGATTTCCTCGCGGGTCCAGTCGGTACGAATCATATTCTAGTCTGCTGCCTGAATCGAAAGAGTGATCTGTTGCGGCGTTTTCCGGTTCACCACCGAATAGAGCATCACCGTGCGCCCATCGCGCCCCTGCCAGCGCCACGAGATATTGTTGCTGGTCTTGGTCTCGGCGACCTGAGCGTCGGTCGCGCGATCCACCGAGCCACCGAGCTCGGTGTTCAGCGTGCGCCAGTGAACCGGCGCGGCCGTGAATGACGTGAAGCTGCACTGTGGTGTCGCCGCCCGGCGCTCGCCCGGCAACCGCTGGAGATAATGGACGGTGCCGTAGGGCGAGGTCCAGCTGCGGAAGCGGTTATCGGCCTGCGACGTATCGACGACATAGCCGCGCGACGATGCCGCCACCGCGCGCTCGACCACGCCGGGATCGTTCAGGCCCTTGACGCAGATCGTCTCGAACTCGCGAACCGCATCGGTTTCGCTCGAGGGGCGGACACGCATCTGCTCGGCATTCTGCGGCGCAAGCAACGCCACGACAAACATGGAGATAATCATTCGACAGCCTCCGTTGATGCCGCCTCATACACCGGGTCGAGGCGCGCCGCCGCCAGCAGAGCGCCAATCGCGTCGCGGGTCCAGTGTGTCCTCATTTGAGGATCGCCGATGAAAAGGTCTGAATGAACGAGCCGAGCCCGATGGCAAGGAAGAAGGTCGCCGCGATCATGCCGTAGCGAACCTGCCTGGCCGTCTTCTCGTACGCCACCGGCTTGACCTCGATCGACGCGAGCGATCCCGCCATCAACAGGCTGATCACGCCCGATCCGCCGAGGGCGGCCAGCACGATGAAGGTACGCCGGACGTCGAGCTTCGCGCCCGCCCCGTCCAGCAGCGCGAAGACGCCGCCGATCGAAATCAGCGCGATCCCGGTCAGATGTTTGAAATAGTCATAGGCGCGGGCGAACGGCAGTTCGCTCCCCTTCGCCGGACCATCCCCCTCCTCGTTCATTCGGCGGCTTCCTCGATCGGGGGCATGTTGTGCCCCAGCAGCCGAAGCACTTCCTCGGCCGCCTTCACCAGGTTCGTACCCGGTCCGAAGATCGCCTGCACGCCCGCTTCGCGCAGGAATTCATAATCCTGCGCCGGGATCACGCCGCCCGCAATCACCTTGATATCCGCCCTGCCCGCTTCCTTGAGCTCGCGGATCAGCTCGGGGATCAGCGTCTTGTGCCCTGCCGCCAGCGACGATGCGCCGACCACGTCGACATCCTTCTCCAGCGCCAGCACCGCGGCCTCGGCCGGCGTCTGGAACAGCGGGCCCGGCACCACTTCGAAGCCGAGATCGCCGAACGCCGACGACACAAGGTTCGCGCCCCGGTCATGCCCGTCCTGCCCCATCTTGGCGACCAGCATCCGCGGCTTGCGGCCCAGACGGCGCTCGGTGGCAGTCACGCCGTCCTTCAGCCGTTCCCAGCGCACATCGTCGGCATAGGCGCCGCCATAAATGCCCTGCACCGGGGTCGGCTGCGTGCCGTAGCGGCCAAAGCCTGCCTCCATCGCCGCGCTGATCTCGCCCAGGGTCGCGCGCTTGCGGGCGCATTCCACTGCCAGCTCGAGCAGATTGGCATTGCCTTCTGCGCCGGTCCGCAACGCTTCGAGCGCCGCCTGGCAGGCCGCTTCGTCGCGCTCGGCCTTCACTCGGTTGATCCTCGCGATCTGCGCCTCCCGCACCGCGACGTTGTCCACGTCGAGGATGTCGATCGGGTCTTCCTTGGCCAGCTTGTACTTGTTGACGCCGACGATCACCTGATCGACCCGGTCGATCCGCGCGGCAGTGGCGGCGGCGGCACTCTCGATCATCGCCTTGGGCCAGCCCGCCGCGACGGCCTTCGCCATGCCCCCTTCGGCCTCGACGCGCTCGATGATCTCCCATGCCTTGTCGACCAGTTCCTGGGTCAGCGCCTCGACATAGTAAGAGCCGCCGAGGGGATCGACGACCTTGGTCATCCCCGTCTCTTCCTGGATCACGATCTGCGTATTGCGCGCGATGCGGGCGGAGAAGTCGGTGGGCAGCGCGATCGCTTCGTCCAGCGCGTTGGTATGGAGCGACTGGGTGCCGCCCAGCATCGCCGCCATCGCCTCGATCGTGGTGCGCATGACGTTGTTGTACGGATCCTGCTCGGTCAGCGAGACGCCCGACGTCTGGCAATGCGTGCGCAGCATCTTCGAACGCTCGTCCTGCGCGCCCAGCTTGGTCATCACGCGATGCCACAGCACGCGCGCCGCGCGCAGCTTGGCGATCTCCATGAAGAAGTTCATGCCGATCGCGAAGAAGAAGCTGAGACGCCCGGCGAACTTGTCGATGTCGAGGCCCGAGGCGACGCCGTATTTCACATATTCCATGCCGTCGGCGATGGTGAAGGCCAGTTCCTGGACCTGCGTCGCCCCGGCTTCCTGCATGTGATAGCCGCTGATCGAGATGCTGTTGAACTTGGGCATCTCGCGGCTGGTATAGCCGAAAATGTCGGAGATGATCCGCATCGAGGGCTCGGGCGGGTAGATATACGTGTTGCGGACCATGAACTCCTTGAGGATGTCGTTCTGGATGGTCCCGTCGAGCAGCTTGCGGTCGACGCCCTGCTCCTCGCCCGCGACGATGAAGAAGGCGAGGATCGGGATCACCGCGCCGTTCATCGTCATGCTGACCGACATCTGATCGAGCGGAATCCCGTCGAACAGGATCTTCATGTCCTCGATCGTGTCGATCGCCACGCCGGCCTTGCCGACATCGCCGGTGACGCGCGGATGATCGCTGTCATAGCCGCGATGCGTGGCCAGATCGAAGGCGACGCTGAGCCCCTTCTGGCCCGCCGCAAGGTTGCGCCGGTAGAAGGCGTTGGATTCCTCGGCGGTCGAGAAGCCCGCATATTGCCGGATCGTCCAGGGCCGCCCCGCATACATCGAGGCGCGCACCCCGCGGGTGAACGGCGCGAAGCCCGGCAGGCCGGGATCGATCCCCGCCACATCCTCGGCCGTGTAGAGCGGCTTGACGTCGATCCCCTCCGGCGTGCGCCAGGTGAGGTCCTTGCCCTTCACTTCCTTCTCGGCAGCGGCGGACCATTGGTCGAGGCTGGGCTTGTCGGTCATCTCAAAATCCAATCGTCATCCCGGACTTGATCCGGGATCCAGAGTCACAGGCGAGCCGCTCCCGGCTCTGGATCCCTGCCTTCGCAGGGATGACGGAAAAGAGGATCAATGCCCCTCTCCCTTGGGCGTCTCCATGATCTCGGTCAGCACGCCGCCCATATCCTTCGGGTGCACGAAGAAGATCAGCGTCCCATGCGCGCCGATGCGCGGCTCGCCGAGAACCTTGGCGCCCTTGCCCTCGAACCATGCCTTGGCTTCGTGGATATCGGGCACTTCGTAGCAGAGGTGATGCTGCCCTCCCGCGGGGTTCTTGGCGAGAAAGCCGTGGATCGGCGAGCCTTCGCCCAGCGGCTCGATCAGTTCGATCTGGCTGTTGGGCGTATCGACGAAGCACACCTTCACGCCCTGCGCGGGCAGATCGAACGGCTCGGTGACGACCGACGCGCCCATCACGTCGCGATAGAATGCGATCGAGTCCGCGATCGAAGGCGTCGCGACGCCAACATGGTTCAGGCGGCCGAGTTTCATCAGACCAGTTCCACCGCCATCGCCGTCGCCTCGCCGCCGCCGATGCACAACGCCGCGATTCCCCGCTTGCCACCGGTCTTCTGCAGCGCCGCGATCAGCGTCGAGAGGATGCGCGCGCCCGATGCGCCGATCGGGTGGCCCATCGCGGTCGCACCGCCGTGGATGTTGACCTTCTCGTGCGGAATGCCGAGGTCGCGCATCGCGAACATGGTGACGCAGGCAAAGGCTTCGTTGATCTCGAACAGGTCGACATCGCCGACGCTCCAGCCGGTCTGCTTGAGCAGCTTCTCGATCGCGCCGACCGGCGCGGTGGTGAAGTGCGCGGGCAGACGGGCATGCGCGGTGTGACCGACGATCGTCGCCACCGGCTTCAGCCCCTTGGCCTCCGCCACCGAAGCACGCGCCAGCACCAGCGCCGCCGCGCCGTCCGAGATCGACGAGGCGTTGGCTGCGGTGATCGTGCCGTCCTTGACGAAGGCGGGCTTCAGGCTGGGGATCTTCGACGGATCGCCCTTCAGCGGCTGCTCGTCCTTGTCGACCGTCTCGAAGCCCTTGCGGGTCTTCACCTGCACCGCGACGATCTCGCCGTCGAACGCGCCCGAGGACTGCGCCTTCTGCGCGCGGGTCAGCGATTCGATCGCATAATCGTCCTGCGCTTCGCGGGTCAGCTGATATTCGCCTGCGGTCGCTTCGGCGAACACGCCCATCGCCTTGCCCGGCTCGTACGCATCCTCGAGACCGTCCATCATCATGTGATCATAGACGGTGTCGTGCCCGATCCGCGCGCCGCTGCGGTGCTTCTTCGAGAGATACGGCGCGTTCGACATGCTCTCCATGCCGCCCGCGACGACGATGTCGCTGCTACCCGCTGCGATCGCATCGGCGGCCATCATCGCCGCCATCATGCCGCTGCCGCACATCTTGTTGACGGTGGTCGCCTCGACATGGTCGCCCAGACCGGCATAGCGCGCCGCCTGACGCGCCGGCGCCTGCCCGAGCCCTGCGGGCAGCACGCAGCCCATATAGCAGCGCTCGACATCGGCGCCGTCCACGCCCGCGCGCTCGACCGCAGCCTTCACCGCCGCCGCGCCCAGTTCGGTCGCGGTCGCGCCCGACAGGCTGCCCTGGAAACTGCCCATCGGGGTGCGGGCGTAGGAGAGGATAACGACGGGATCGGTCATGACATTACTCGCTTCGATTCAAAGGATATCGTCGGGGCACGGCTGCAGCCGGCTCTTGCCGGGCAGCGCGTAACCCGTGGCGGTTCGCACATAGGTCTCGGAAAAACTCTGCGGGCCAGCGGTGCCGACCCTGATGCCGGTATAGGTCATGGTGAAGGACGTGCCGGGCACGATCTTGCCCATCTCGCCCGCAAGCTGAAAGCTGCCGGGATTTGGCCGGGGCCCACCGCCGGTGCCGTCATAGTCCGCCGTCACCTTCACCAGCGTGCGCGGGCGATCCGCAGCCAATTCGGTCAGTTCGATCGAGTCGCAGGAATAGCCCTGCCCGCCCGTGCCGTTTCGGGCGACGAGGGTCGGCACCGGTCCGAACGCGTTCGACACCGTCCATTCGGGCGCCCGCCCGAAACTGCCGCGGAGCGTGGCGCGCGGGAACCTGCCGACCACGGTGAACGCGTCTCCAGCCGCCTTCAGATAATAGATTCCCAGCGAGCCGCCGCAATAATGGCAGCCCTGGGCAAGTTCGGTCTTGGTGATGAGGATGGCGCGGTCGCCCTGCCGGATCAGTTGCACCGGGCTGGTCGTCTCCTCGTCCCGATCGACCCGGCGCACCAACGGAGCCGACGCGCCGAAGACCGCCTCGAACGCGCGGGCCCGTTGCGCCATCCCGTCAAGCGCCTCGACGCCAGCGGCCGCAGGCATTGCGGCCGCCTCGCGCGGCTGCTTGACCGGCTGCGCCGCCCCGCATCCGAGGAGCAGCGCCGCGATCAGCGCGCTAGAGCGGAATATTGTCATGCTTCTTCCACGGATTCTCGAGCTTCTTGTTGCGAAGCTTGCGAAGCCCCAGCGCGATCCGGCGGCGGGTCGAGTGCGGCATGATCACTTCGTCGACAAAGCCCTTGCTCGCCGCCACGAACGGATTGGCGAAGCGCGCTTCATACTCGGCAGTGCGCTCGGCGATCTCTTCGGGTGTCTTGCCGCGGAAGATGATCTCCACCGCGCCCTTCGCGCCCATCACTGCGATCTCCGCGGTCGGCCACGCATAGTTGAGATCGCCGCGCAGATGCTTCGAGCTCATCACGTCGTACGCGCCGCCATAGGCCTTGCGCGTGATGACGGTGATCTTCGGCACGGTCGCCTCGGCATAGGCGAACAGCAGCTTGGCGCCGTGCTTGATGATGCCGCTATGCTCCTGCCCCACGCCCGGCAGGAAGCCCGGCACGTCGACGAAGGTCACGATCGGAATCTCGAACGCATCGCAGAAGCGCACGAACCGCGCCGCCTTCTTCGACGAATTGATGTCGAGGCAGCCCGCCAGCACCATCGGCTGGTTGGCGACGACGCCGACGGTGCGCCCCTCGATCCGGCCGAAGCCGATGATGATATTCGCCGCATGCGCCGGCTGAAGCTCGAAGAAATCGCCTTCGTCCAGCGTCTTCCGGATCAGCTCGTGCATGTCGTACGGCTGGTTGGCGCTCGGCGGGATCAGCGTGTCGAGGCTGTCCTCGATGCGATCCCACGGATCGTTGCACGGCCGCACCGGCGCTTCGGCCTTGTTCGACGCGGGCAGGAAATCGACGAAATCGCGCGCCGCGAGCAGCGCCTCGATATCGTTCTCCAGCGCCAGATCGGCGACCGAGGATTTGGTGGTGTGCGTCACCGCCCCGCCCAGTTCCTCCTGCGTCACCACTTCGTTGGTGACGGTCTTCACCACGTCCGGCCCGGTGACGAACATGTAGGACGAGTCCTTCACCATGAAGATGAAGTCGGTCATCGCCGGCGAATAGACCGCGCCGCCCGCGCAGGGGCCCATGATGAGGCTGAGCTGCGGCACCACGCCCGACGCCAGCACGTTGCGCTGGAACACTTCGGCATAGCCTGCGAGCGAAGCCACGCCCTCCTGGATGCGCGCGCCGCCGGAGTCGTTCATGCCGATCACCGGCGCGCCGACCTTCATCGCCATGTCCATGATCTTGCAGATCTTCTGCGCATGCCGCTCGGACAGCGACCCGCCGAACACGGTGAAGTCCTGGCTGAACACGAACACCAGCCGGCCGTTGACGGTGCCGCTGCCGGTCACCACGCCGTCGCCCGGCACCACTTGATCGGGCATCCCGAAATCGACGCAGTTATGCTCGACATACATATCGAGCTCCTCGAACGATCCTTCGTCGAGAAACACTTCGATCCGCTCGCGCGCGGTCAGCTTGCCTTTGCCATGCTGGGCCGCGACGCGTTTCTCGCCCCCGCCTGCGCGAGCCGCTTCACGGCGCCGTTCGAGTTCCTGAATCGTCGAGGACAAGAGCATCTCTCCACTGAGGGAACGGGTCCCGTTCCATATGTTGCAATGCGGCGCAACTGTGATGTTGCAAAGTTGCAGCCGGGTAGTTTGCAAAGTAAGGCGAGACTCATGTCGCGCCGTATCTTCGCCGGTCACCTCGTCCGCGAGCTTCGCGCCCGCATCGGTCTTGCGCAAGCCGATATGGCGTCGCGCCTGCGCATCTCGGTCAGCTATCTCTCGCAGATCGAGAATGGCGACCGCCCGATCACGCCCGCGGTACTCACCGCGCTCGGCGAAGCCTTCCCCACCGACTGGGCGACAATCGATCCCGAGGAAGATACCTCGCTGCTGATCGAGGGCATGGACGCTGCCTCGGACCCCAGCGTCCCCGACGGCGCGCTCGCACAGGAAGCCGTCCGGCGCGGGGTCAAGCAACAGCCGCTGCTCGTCCGCCGCATGGTCGCGCTCCACAACGCCTTCCGCCGCTCGCAGGACCAGCTCCGCGTGCTCGACGACAGGTTCGAGGCCGGCGAAGTCCGCTTGCCCTGGGACGAGGTCCGCGACTGGTTCCATGCCGAGCGCAACTATGTCGATCCGATCGACCGCGAAGCCGAGCGCATCGCGGGCGAACTGCCCGAAGGGCCGCGCGGGATCGAGTTGCGGCTGCGCGACCGCCACGGCGTCACCGTCGAGGCCGCGGGCGACCGGCTTCGCGCCTATGATCCCGAAACCCGCATCCTCCGCCTCGATCCGTCGCAGGCGCCCGAGACGAACCTGTTCAGCCTTGCGCACCAGCTTGCGCGGCTCGAATTCGCCGACCTGATTCGCGACATCGCCCATCGCGGCATCGGCTCCCCGGCGGGCCGCGAGCTCCTCTCCGCCGGCCTCGCCAACTATGCCGCCAGCGCGCTCGTCATGCCCTATGGCCGCTTCCGGACCGCCGCGCGCGAAGTCCGCCACGACATCGATCGGCTGCGTCAGCGCTTCGGGGCCAGCTTCGAACAGGCCTGCCACCGCCTCTCCACCCTTCAGCGCCCCGGCGCGGCGGGCATCCCCTTCTTCTTCTGCCGGGTCGATATGGCGGGCAACATCACCAAGCGGCATTCCGCCACCCGCCTGCAATTCGCCCGTTTCGGCGGCGCTTGCCCGCTCTGGGTGGTGCATGAGGCGGTGGCGATCCCCGATCGTATCCTCGTCCAGCTCGCAGAGACGCCCGATGGCGTCCGCTACGTCTCGATGGCGAAGGGGCTGGTGAAACCCTCGGGCAGCTATACCCGCCCGCCCCGCCGCTACGCGGTGGCGCTGGGCTGCGAGGAAAGCCACGCGCCCGATTTCATCTACGCCGACGGTCTGCGCACCGATGGCATCGCCACGCCGATCGGCACGTCCTGCCGCATCTGCCCCCGCACCGATTGCGACCAGCGCGCGTTCCCGCCCGCCGGCAGCGAAATCCGCATCGATGCCGACGCGCGCGGCGCGGTGCCCTACGGCTTCCGCTAACTTCGCACTTTCACATAGGGCTGAAACCGGCAATCCCGCGAATTGACGAGCAGATAGAGATCATCCGGCCGATCGCGCGGGAGATCCTTGACGAAAATCGGCACGCCATCCCGCTCCGCGACCGCCGTGAAATTCACGTTGAACTGCATCACGATCTTGCCGCGCGGCGCATAGGTCACGCCGTCCACCGTCAACGGCTCCCCGGCCTTGAACCACGGCTTCCCGCCTGCCTCATATTGCGGCGTCGCCCTCCCGGAGTTCGCGATCAGGCGTCGGGCGGGGTCGAACCTGCACACCGCCATCTGCGGCGACGGGTACAGGAATAGGGCTGCGATCAGGGCGATCATTTTCAGCGGCCTCTACAATTTGAGTTTTGAGATCTGACCGTAGTGAGAAGCCGCATCGTCAAAAGCCCCGGTTGGGGTAGCGGAACCGCACAACCACTCGTTCGCCTCCCCCTGATTGCAGCCGCCCTCGCCCCGGATATATTCCGCGAATGCGAAGCGTCCTGATATTCCTGCTGTGTCTCACGGCATGCGGTCGCCCGGCGCCAGATCCGCCGTCCAGAATCGACAGTATCGAGATTTTGGCGAGCGGCCTGCTGGTCAACGTGAACAGCGATGGCACGGGCCGATATGAAGTGATCGACGATGGTGCCACACTCCCCGCGCCGCCCGCGGCTTTTCGAATTACGCCCGCGGAATTTGGCCGACTGCTGAATCGACTCGCTCGCCTGCGGCAGAAATCGGGTGAGACCCACCCCACCGCACAGGACTTCATAAACACCAATTGTCCCCAAGGACGGCCCTATGTGACCGATCAGGGCACAATCTCGGTTCGTTGGCGGGGACCAAATCTGGAGCGGCTCTATATCGCCGATCTGGGATGCGATCCCGAGCGCAACGCCGATGATAATCGCCAGATGATCGGTGCTCTCGAAAGCCTGCCAGTCCCCGCACGTCGGCCCCTGCCCTGAGCAACCAGCGTTACATCAGCGCAACATCGTCGCCCCCGCACGCTTCACCGAGACCCGCGAAACCACTCCGGTTCCAGCGAGTTATACCCGCATCAGCAAGCGAGAATGTTGGTTTGGAGGCTCGGAAACGAGCCTCTACGGGAGCCCCGCCGCGAAAGCGACGGGGCTTACCCGCATTTACGCCGCCAGTTCCTTCAGCGGCACGCTCGCATCGGCCAGCTTGGCGGGATCGAACGACAGCCCCTCGACCACCAGCTTGCGTCCCTGCACATAGTCCTTGGCCATGTTGACGCAGTCGAGCGCGATCACGCGCCCGCCCTTGAGGTAGATCACCGAGAAGCTGCGCGTCGCCGGATCGCCGCGCACCACCAGATCGTCATAGCCGATCGACAGGCCCACCGTCTGGAGCTTGAGGTCATACTGGTTCGACCAGAACCACGGCACCGCTTCATATTCGGCTTCCAGACCCAGGATCGTCTTCACCGCGACGGTCGCCTGATCGTTGGCGTTCTGCACCGATTCCAGCCGGATCGCGGCACCATCGGCAAAGCGGTTCGAATGATGCGCGCAATCGCCTACGGCATAGATATGGGGCAGCGAGGTGCGGCACTGGCCGTCCACCGTCACGCCGTTTCCGCCGGTAGCACCGGCATCGATCAGCGGCTGCACCGCCGGGATGATGCCGATGCCCACGATCACCATGTCGGCCGGAACGACTTCGCCATTCGCGAGCCGCACGCCGGTCACCTTGTCCTCGCCCTCGATGCACTCGACCTGCACGCCCAGTCGCACTTCGACGCCATGCGCGCGATGTTCGGCTTCGTAGAAGCGCGACAGCGGCTCGCCCGCGACGCGCGCCAGCACGCGGTCGAGCGCTTCGAGCACGGTCACATGCTTGCCGAACTTCGACAGCACCGCCGCCGCTTCCAGCCCGATATAGCCGCCGCCGATCACCACGACGCGCTCGACACCATCCAGTTCGGACAGCATCAGATCGGCGTCAGCCCGCGTGCGCACGGTGTGGATCCCGGTCAGATGATGCCCGCCGCACGGCAGTTCGCGCGGGCTTCCCCCGGTCGCCCAGATCAGCGATCCGTATCCGATCGTCTCGCCGCCATTGGTCGTCACGGTCTTCGCCACCGGATCGACGGTCACGACGCGCTTGCCCAGCAGCATCTCGATCTTGCGCTCTTCCCAGAAGGCCGCGGGGCGGATCTGGATGCGTTCGAACGCCTTCTCGCCCGAGAAATATTCCTTCGACAGCGGCGGCCGCTCGTACGGCAGTTCCGGCTCGTCGCCGATCATCGCCACCGTGCCTTCGAACTTGTTCTGGCGCAGCGCGATCCCGGCCTGCGCGCCCGCATGGCCCGCACCTACGATCAGAACGTCATAGTGACTCATTTGCCTTTGAACTCCGGCTTGCGCTTCTGAAGGAAGGCAGTGACGCCCTCGCGGAAATCCTCGGTCTGCGACGCGATCCGCTGGTGCACGGCCTCGATCTCCAGCGTTTCGCTCAGCGTGCCGGTCAGCGCCGCGGCCACCTGCTTGCGGATCAGCCCCAGCGACACGGTGGGCATCCCCGCCAGCCGCCGGGCATAGGCCATCGCCGCGTCGAACAGCGCGTCATCCTCGACCACGGCGGTCGCGAGGCCCGCTTCCAGCGCTTCTTCGGCCTTCAGCCGCTCGCCCAGCAGCGCCATCTCCAGCACCTTGGCGCGGCCCGCCGCCTTGGCGATCAGCCAGGTCGATCCGGCATCGGGGACCAGCCCGATATTGGCGAAGGCCAGCAGCAGATACGAGGACTTCGCCATCACGATGATGTCGCCCGCCAGCGCGATCGCCGCGCCCGCGCCGGCCGCAGGACCATTGATCGCGTTGACGATCGGGATCGGCGAGGCGGCGAAGGCTTCGGTCATCGGGTTATAGTGGTTGCGCAGCGAGTCGCCGAGATCGCGCGAGCTCTCGCCGCGCGGCGCGGCCAGATCGGCGCCCGAGCAGAATGCGCGCCCCTCGCCCGTCACCAGGATCGATCGCGCCCCTTCGTCGGCGGCGCGGCGGATCGTCGCGGCGATCCGGTCGAGCATCTCGGGCGTAACAGCGTTCAGCCGGTCGGGACGGTTCAGCCGGATGACGGCAACCTCGCCATCCCTCTCGAACAACACCGATGGCGCTTCGCTCATCCCGTCTCTCCCGCTTGTCTGCCTTCGCAGCTAGTCCGCCGGAGCGGGCGCGGCAAGCCAGCCGATTGTCGGTGCGGGTAAAGCTGGCATTTGCGGCCGGCGGGACGCGCGATTGGTCAGGCCGGGATCACGCCGCGCCGATCCCCAGCCGCCGCGAAACGTTGCTGCGGCGGACTTCCAGTTCGTTGCGGGCCCGCTCCATGACCTCGACTTCGGTCGCTTCCAGCAGGTCGTCGATCACGGTGCGCAGATGCGCGCGCATCGCGTTGCGCGCCGCTTCGGGATCGCGCGCGCGCAGCGCATCCAGCATCGGCCGATGCTCGTCCACGCGCGGCGTCACCCCCTCGCGCTTCGCCCGCGCAAAGATGTTCGCACTCAGCGGCGACCGGGCGCGCAACTCCCACAGATATTCCACCACGCCACGGATCGCGGCATTCTCGGTCGCCGCGGCGATCGCCAGGTGAAAGCGGCGATCGGCATCCATCACCGCCGCTTCGTCGTCCTGCTCCATCTCGACCAGAATCTTTTCCAGATCTGCCAGTTGGTCGTCGTCGATCGTCACCGCCGCCAGCGCGATCGCCTCGCCTTCGAACAGGATGCGCGCTTCGGTCAGGTCGAATGCACCGACATCATATTCCAGCACCCCCTCCGGACGCTCCGGCTCGGAATCGCGCCGTTTCACATACAGGCCGGAGCCGTGCCGCGCCTCGATCCAGCCGCGCATCTCCAGCGCGATCATCGCTTCGCGGATCGTCGGGCGGCTGACTTCATATTCCTCTGCCAGGTCGCGCTCGCCGGGCAGGCGCGCACCCGCCGCCCAGCGCCCCGCCTCGATCGCCTCGACGATCGACGCCGCAACCTTCTGGTACAATTTGGTGCCGGTTATCTTCATGAAACGCCATTTCTCATAACTCGGCGATTGACACAACCAGACCAATCATCAGATATTGGCCTTACCAATTTTTCCCAAGGACAGCGCCTTGCCTATCATCACTGCCGCTCGCGTCATCGTCACCTGCCCCGGCCGCAACTTCGTGACGCTGAAGATCGAGACCGACCAGGGCGTGTACGGGATCGGCGACGCGACTCTCAACGGGCGCGAATTGTCGGTGGCGAGCTATCTGACCGATCACGTCATCCCCTGCCTGATCGGGCGCGATGCGCACCGGATCGAGGATATCTGGCAGTATCTCTACAAGGGCGCGTACTGGCGCCGCGGTCCCGTCACCATGTCCGCGATCGCCGCGGTCGACATGGCGCTGTGGGATATCAAGGGCAAGGTCGCGGGGCTGCCGGTCTATCAGCTGCTCGGCGGGGCCAGCCGCGAGGGGTGCATGGTCTATGGCCATGCCAACGGCAGCGACATTTCCGAGACGCTGGAACGCGCGCACGAATATCTCGAACATGGCTACAAGGCCGTCCGCCTCCAGTCGGGCGTACCGGGCCTCAAGGCCACCTATGGCGTCTCGGGCGAGCGTTTCTATTACGAGCCGGCCAAGGGCAACCTGCCCGACGAGACGCTCTGGTCGACTTCCAAATATCTCCGTTCGGTCCCCGAACTGTTCGACAAGGCGCGCGACTCGCTCGGCTGGGACCTGCATCTGCTCCACGACGTCCATCACCGCTGCACGCCGATCGAAGCCGGGCGGCTGGGCAAGGATCTCGAACCCTATCGCCTGTTCTGGCTGGAAGACACGACGCCCGCCGAGAATCAGGCCGCGTTCCGCCTGATCCGCCAGCACACCACCACCCCGCTCGCGGTGGGAGAGATCTTCAACACCATCTGGGACTGCAAGCAGCTGATCGAGGAACAGCTGATCGATTATATCCGCGCCACCGTGGTCCATGCCGGCGGCATCACCCACCTCCGCCGCATCGCCGCCCTGGCCGATCTCTATCAGGTCCGCACCGGCTGCCACGGCGCGACCGACCTCTCGCCCGTCTCGATGGCCGCCGCGCTCCATTTCGGTCTCTCGGTGCCCAATTTCGGCGTGCAGGAATATATGCGCCACACCGAGGCGACCGACGAAGTCTTCCCCCATGCCTATTCGTTCAAGGACGGCCTGATGCACCCGGGCGAAAAGCCCGGCCTGGGCGTCGACATCGACGAAGCGCTGGCCGGAGGCCACGAATATAACCGCGCCTATCTGCCGGTGAACCGGCTGGAGGACGGGACGGTGTTCAACTGGTGAACCCGGTTGACCGGCTGGCGGTCGCCGTGGCAGGGGAGCCTCCGCCCGGGCGGGTGTAGCTCAATGGTAGAGCAGAAGCTTCCCAAGCTTACGACGAGGGTTCGATTCCCTTCACCCGCTCCAGCTAAAGCACCGAAATCCTTGATTTTTTGAGGATACGAACACCGCGAATAGCTGTCAACGCGGGTGTGAGGGTAACTGCACGGTAACGGATGAATCTGCCGTCTCCTCGCGTCCCAAGTGGTGTCGTCCCGATTTTTCGAAGCTTCGTTTGCGTCCGATTGCGGACAAGTGCGGTTCTGCGGGAGGAATCTCCGGATTCGATCTAGCAATCTGAAATTATTGCGAAATTGTACGAACCGGCATTGCTTACCCCACACTTTTCCCCACATCGGATCAGAGATGCGGTGGATTGCTATGGGATCCAACGACCGATTTGCGCCCCAATATCCGTCATTCCGGCCGGCAGGCGGACTTCACAAAAACGGACGTCGGGTCGCACGAATGATCAAAGCGTCGATCACACCCGCACATAAGGTCGTAGCGATCATTTTTTCGGGTCCTTGATGCGTGATCGGTCATGGCAGGTTGAGGGCATCGCATTTACCAGGCTCCAGGCTGACGCGATGTTGGGTCTCCTTGGCGAGCTGCCCTATGGTCCGTGACTAGACGATCGAGGGTTAGGGCATGCGCGCTTTGGCTGTCGCGAAGGTGATCAAATCCGGTTCAGGCGCGGTGAGCGCGCTCCGATAGTCAATCGACCGCAGATCGACATTGGCGACCGTGACCCGTGGCCCGCCGGTCACCGCGCGTACCGCTTGCGCGACGACGATCGCCGCCGCCGTCACCCCGACAAATGGCGCGCCGACCGCAACATCTGCGAGTCTCGTCAGCCCACATTCGTCGATATCGCCCTTGTCGCGCAAATCGACGTATGCGGGCCGACCCTTGAGCGTTGCCGCGCGATCGATTCTGTCGTCCGCATTGCCGGCCTGCGCGACTGCCGGCCAGATCTCCGCGGACCGCTTGACGGCCGGGAAGCTGTGGACCCGGATGAGCCTAAAGTCCTCGGCACCATTGCCGAGGCCTGCTTCGAGCACCATCGCGAAGCCCGCTTCGTCGAGAATGCGACGTGCATCCGGATTGTCGACGCCACACAGCGCTAAGCCGGGTTCGTTAGCCGATCGGCGGAAATCGTCGTCGAATCGCCGTTCGATAATGGCAGTGTCGAACCCGCGCTGCTCGGCCCAGTCAGAACAAATCCGCGTCTTCAGGCGCCGCTCGTCAGTGGCGCGCGTCAGCAGCGACGTGCTCTTGGTGGATTTGCCGGCACGGTCGACGTCTTGGAGGAACAGCCGCACATCGCCAGGATCGGCGTAGGGCAACAGTCCGATCGCCCACAGATAGGCCTGCCCCAAATGCCCCAGCCCGATCAGCCAGAAGTCCGACGGCAAATCGACGATCATGGGTTCGTCATCATGCGGCAGCAGCCAACTCGAATCGGGATCGAGCTGCCAGAGCGACAGGCCGACGCTGCGATGGCCGGCCATCGCCTCGCCGTTCAAATGCGCGAACACCTCGGCGACAGCGAGCGCGCCCGCGAGCGCGCCGCTGACCGTGAACTCGGTGCGCATGGTCAATCCAACATCGGTCAGCGGGACAATGCCGCCACGCCACCCATCGCAGGTCGTACGAATGGCGAACTTAGCCGGATCGGCTGTGGCCTCGCCGCCGATCACCACCAGCGGCGCGTTCAGCGGGCAGGGGGCGATCACGCCACCCAACTCGATCACTGCATCCCCCAGCGTTGCGCCGCCGGTTACAGGGATGACCAGCGGCGCATCGAGTGCGCCATCGACGGTCACCCCGCCCAACAGGCTGCGCAACCCGCAATTGAGGGCGGTGAGCAAGGCCGCCTGGTAGGTCGGGCTTGCGGCGGATCCGGCATCGATGGTCAAATGCATCGTGAAGGTGCCGAGCTTCGCCACAGCTTCGTCGACGCTAGCCGCGGCGCCGGAGTCGATGAACAGCTTGGCCGTGCGGTTCAGGTCGTCGATGATTGCTTCGCTCATGGCCTGTTTCCCTCGATTTTCAGCGCGGGCCGGAGAAATCGGGATGTCAGGGAATCCCAGCTAAATTTCCCGCGATAACGGTAGAGGCCGATGGCGTTCAGCTGCACCGGCTCTGCGGCAAAATTCGGGATGATCATTGCGATATGCCCCGGTTCGGCGATCATCGGGTGACGCCGGTCGGACTCGCTCTGACCGGCGCCGCCGGGGTGGGTGTGAACATCCGCGACAACCGCCAGTCCCGTGCGGCGGCAAATCGCCCAAAGGTCCGCCATGCAGGCGCCATCAATCACGATAATCCCCGTATCGAAGGCGTTGGGGTCGATCTGATCGTAGAACACGATCGACAAAACCTGGCGATGATCACCGGGCGGCCCAAGTAGGAACGCCCCGCTTTCGCGGACATTGCGGCCGCGTGCGCGCAGACCATTAAGCAGTTCAGACCAGATCGATGCTGGGATCGAAAGCTCAGGCTGCCGAACGAACAGCCGGCAGATGCTGGTGAGAGGCCAGAAGGTCATGGATGATCTCCAGATAATGAATGATGCCGCGCGTCGGCTGCCAAGCTTTCTCGGGATGCTGCACCAACCATTGGTCGTGGCCAGCGAGCGCCAACCGGTCGCATGGCAGGTACAGCGCATTCGCGTTCCAGCCGGGGTTGAAGGCCGCCGCGACCCGGCCCGTGCCCTGCGGCCACCGGTGGTTGGGAAGTGGCGTATTGCTGGCCAGATCCCACGGCCGCGCATTGGGGAGCGTCGCCGGATAGCCGTTCAGGTCGAACCGGAACGCCCAGTCGGTCCCGTCATGAGCGCGCACGGTGATGATCGGGTGCGGCCAGTCGCCGCCGACCAGCTGCCACTGCTCCTTTGCCTCGCCGATCTGAAAGTCGGGGCGTTCCGCGTGACCACGGAACGCCCGTTCATCGGCACCGATCGCCGGCTCCATCAGCCCTGGACCAGCTGCTTACGCACGAGGTCGAACTCGATCTCGCAGCCGCGGATCTTGAGGCTGCCGAGGTGAGCGTTCAGCGACGGCTGGGTGCGCGTACCGCTGATCTGCAGCACGTGCTCCTGCGCCTCGGCGTCATCGAGGCCCGCCTTCTTGGTCGCCCACTTCGTCACGCGCTTGATGGTCGTCCCGGGCGCGAACTTGTGGTTGAAGGTCTCGGCCTTGTAGTTGACCGCAACCTTGATCTGCCGGCAACGGTGGAGGTGGAAGATCGCCTTGTCGTGACCCTTGAGCGGATGATCATGACCCAGCGGCTCATCATCATCTTCCTTGAAGACGAGCATTTCGGCGATTTCGGGGTGGCGGCCAGCGAGACTCGCGATGAGCGTCTTGACGAGCGCGGCTTCCGCCAGCTCGAAACGCTCGATCGGTTCGTCCTCGATGGCGGCAAAAATAACCGTAGCCATTGTGTGCTTTTCCTTTTCGCTGACGGGCAGCGCCTGGGCTGCCTCCCCCAGCTGATCGGATGAGCGGGGCGAAAAAGGAAAAATCAGGCGCAGAAATTTTGACGGGCTGGCAAACGGATCTGGCAGGTCACCGGCGTCCTTGCGGCTACTGCAATCTGGCCGCAGTCCTATTCTATGAAGCTGCGCCGATCGGAACGGGCATTAGCTCAGTGACAGGCCTTCCGGCGACGGGCAAACGAACAGATATGGGCAGCGCGGGCACCGGAAGTCGCTCGTGACCGCCGGATAACGACCGGTCGCGATATCCCCGATCGCTGTTTCGCAGTCGGCGATCCGCTTATTGTATTTGGCGGTCGTCTGACCGATCGGCAGCACGGGCTCGCCTAGGAGGTAATGGTTTTCGACGCGCGCGTTCGCGCCGAATGTCTCGCTAGCGGCTTTGAGCAGGATCGTCGCCGACAGGCGATCGGGGTCGCCACTCGAGGGTTTGCCCGAGCGCAAATTACGAATGACCAGCGTGCCGTCGATTTCGAAGATGCGATCGGCCAGTGCGCCGATCGTGCTACCGCCGATCGTGGTTGCGAGGGCGCCTGGGCGTGTTGCGGTGCCGGCCGCGGCGACGTGGAGGCGCGCCAGCATCGTCATTACCAAGCGGCGATAGGCCTCGCCAAAAGCATGGTCGGCGAGCCCGCTCGCGGCCCATGCCTCTTCGAAAATCCGTTCGGCTTCCGCCGGATCATATGTCTGAGCTTCATCGAGTTCGCGTGCGTAGCGCATCACCGCCTGTACACAGCCATGAGCATCGAGATAGGCGCCCGCGCGTGCTTTTCGCCGCAGATTGAGGACCCGCTCATAATAGAAGCGGCGCGGGCAGGATGTGAAATTGTCGATGTCGCTGGCCGAAAGTTCGGCTGGCGGCGGCGGCAGCAGGATTGGGTTCAGCTCTGCCACCGGCGTCGTGCGTTGCACCGGGTTCTCGCAAATGGCGACGGTTGTCGTCACTCTATCGAGGAAACGCGATGGATTCGCGTTACGCGTTCCGCGACGCGCTGGACGATACAGCCGCAGTTGGCTCTTGGCTCGCGACAGCGCGACGAACAATATGCACTCTTCCTCGGCTTCGTGCGCATCCTCGTCTTGGATTTGCACGATCATGCCAGCTGGGGGCGGGCAGACTGGCGGCCGGTTCGCCGATGGGATCGCGCCCGCATAAAGCCCGGGCAGGTGCACCGCGTCGAATTCCAAGCCCTTGCTGGCATGGACCGTCATCAGGCGTACGCCTTCGAGCGCATCCAGCTCGGGCGGAAGCTGCCGCAGGTCGCGTTCGTCGGCGAGCAGGATCATGTGGCGGATGCGGTCGAGCGCACGTCGGATCGGCGTCCGATTGCCCCTGACGGGCATATTGCGCAGGCAGTCGATCAGCTGGCGGACGGCAACTCGCCGCATATCATCCGACGCTGCCTGGCCTGACAGGACCGTGCGGACATAATCGCTGGTCTCGAACAGAAATTGGCTGATCAGGAGCCAGGGCGTGGTCCCCTGTGTCGCGCCGTGCAGATGTTGCGCGAGCTTCAGCAGGCCAGCACGCCCCGCCGATGACAAGTCGTTGACCCCTTCAAGCCGCGTGAGAAGATCGAACAGGTGCTGCTCGGTCCTTCGGGCATGCGAGATGAGCGCGAGCGCATCCGCTTGCGGGATGGCATATTCGGGAAATTCGGCCACGCGAATAAGGCTTGTGCCGCTGTCGTCCGCGATGAGCGCGAGAACGCACAGCAGATCGCGGACCTCCCGCCGCTCGAACAAGGGGCCAAGGTACAGAACCGGTATATCGCGGGCTTCAAGCTCCTCGGCATAACGCGCGAGATTGCCGTTGCTGCGCGACAGAACGGTCTGGTTGCGAAGATCAGTGCCGGATCGTTGCAGCTCGCGGATGGTGCCGGCGAGTGCGTCCATCTCCGCTGCCTCATCGGACGCTGTCAGCAAGCTCGGCGTGATCTGATCGGTCCCGCGCGCTGCAGTGAGTGCCGCAGCGCCGGCATAGCGCGAAACGCTCATCGTTGCAGCGAACCTCGAATATGTGCTGACGATCTCCGCTGTCGATCGGTAATTCTCGGTCAGGCCGTCGCGCTTCCCGCGTGAGTAATCGTGCTCGAACCGCGCGATGTTTGATGCCGATGCTCCGCGAAACCGGTAGATCGACTGGCGCGCATCGCCGACGACCCAGAGATTCTCGCCGTCTTCACCGACGAGTTCGCGCACCAACATCGCGCTCGCGAGATTGATATCCTGATACTCATCCACATGGACATGCGTGAAACGCCCACGCATCAATGCACCGAAATCCTTGTCCTCACGCATCATCACGATCGGGCGCATGATGATGTCGCCATAATCGACGGCGTTTTCTTCCTCGAGCCGGCGCTGGTAATGGGCGTATACCGTCGCAACCTCGGCGGCCTTCGCCGCCGCCAGCCGCTCCTCGTCCGTAACCGCGTTGTGGCTCATGGCCTGCGCAAGCACCGCATATTGCTCGGGTGTGCAAAGTTCGTCCTTGGCACGCGAAATGGCGCGCAGAATATCGCGCAGTGCGAGCGCCGGCTCGTAGAGATTGAGATAGTGGGTAAGGCCGAGCGCGGGCAGCGCTTCCTCCAGCATCGCCACGCTTTCACTGGTATCGACAACCTTGGGATCTGCCGGCAAGCCGAACAGCCCGTGATGCTTGCGTAGTGTGTCGAGGCCGAAGGCGTGGAACGTGCCGGTCCAGATGTTGATGATATGGCCCCCGGCAACCGCCTCGACGCGCTCGGCCAGTTCGAGCGCCGCCTTGTTCGAGAAGGTCAGAGCGAGAATATTCTGAGCCGGGACGCCTTTGGCGAGAAGGTCGGCGATCCGGGAGACGAGCGTTTTGGTCTTGCCCGTTCCGGGCCCTGCGCTCAGCAAATAGGGAACACCGCGATGATCGACGGCGCGCTGCTGCGCGTCATTGCACGGGGTTTCCGCGGACCGTGGTCGCTCCGGCACATCCGGCATTTCTGGCAGCAGCATTCCGTCGGCCAGCTGCTGCAGGGTTGTCTCATATGGGACGCCGAGCATCTTGGCGATCGCACTGGCGTTGTTCCCTGCTAGAAAAAGGCGTTTCGCCGTCGCGCGCGGCAGAATGAACTCGCGCGCGAAGGTGTTGGCCTGCGCCTCGCGCCGCTCCTTGATACCATAGGTCTCGATCCGCTGGTTAGGATCGCCGCCATTGGTTTCCGCTCGCGGATAAAAGCCAGCCTCGGGTCCGTCGTGCAGTTCGAAATGCCCGATCTCATGCGCCACGACCTCGGCGGACTGATCGGGCGCTAGGTCACTTCTGAAAAGCACCTGCCTGAACTTGCGCGCGAGCAGACCATGCGCGCCTTCCAGCTCAGGATCGTCCGTCGCGAGCGGGCGCAGGGTCAGTTTTCGCTTGCCCGCGGCATCTCGCACCGCGTCCGCCGCGATGGTAAGATCTGTTGCTCCGATCTCACTCCGCAATCGGTTGGCGGCGTTTCGGACCGCGGCGAATCCGTCCATGTCAGGCCGCCAGATCCGGGAGCCAGAAGCGCTTTTGTGCAAGGTCGAGCGTCGAGGACTTGACCGCTGCCTCGAAGGTCACTTTACCCGGTGCCGACCGACCGCTTGGCGCGAAATAGTCCGCGCCACCCGTTGCCGGCACGCCGTCTAGAAATGCATAGACCGCCGACGGGGATGTTCTGAGTTCGTCCGCGAGCCACACCATCAGCTGCCCGGGTATGGTGGTGGCATCAATCAGGCATTTGCACAATTTGCTGATAATGCCGGTATCAACCCTGCAATTGGCAGCGATGCGGTCGATGTTGTCGGCATCCACAACATCGAACGGGTCTGTTCCGCCTTGCGATGCGGATGTCCAAAACCGCTCGAGAATCGAGTGGTGGTTGCGGGCCGTGCGTTCGCCTGCCGGATCTTCGTCGCCAAGATCGCTGCCTTCCGTGGCGAACCACTCGGCCACGAACGCGAAGATCTCTTCGCGGAACGCCACATGCATTGCCGCAAACCGTAAGACATCGTCTCGGGTGGCGCCTTCCTCCAAGATATAGTGGAGCGTCGACAGGACGTCATCGAGCGTTTCCGTGCCCTGAGGTTGGTTGGTCATGGTTCAGGCCCTTGTCTCGCGCGCCTTGTCGCGCACGTTTTTGATGAGATATTTGACCTTCGTATCCGAACAGCCCATCGCGGCCGCCGTCTCTTTGAAGGTCCGTCCCATCAGGAGGTGGTGCCCCACCGCGATCCGTTCTTCTTCAGTGAGCAGGGCCGAAATCTTGTTCAGCTCGGCCTTGATTTCGGCGAGCGGTGTTCCGGCGCGGCCTGCGCGGGCAGCGAGGGCATCAGCGATCTCTTCGGCGCTAACGTCGCTATCTGGCACCGTCATTTCCTCGCGGGAAATCTCTGTCCGCATACGCAGCCGCATCTTCGATCGCGCGGTCAAATAGAGGCATTCCGCTCCGCGGGAGAAACCGCATTCGAACATGTCGAGGTCGTTATCAGCCAAGAGCTCCAGCGCCTTGGACTGGACGATCGTATGCGCACGCTCGCGAAAGTTCTCCGGTAGATCGCGCAGAATCCGGTCACCGGCCCGTTCCAGCCGGGAGAAGAATGCGACAACCATCGCATCATATTGCGGGGTGGGCCGGTTCGGCCTGAAGTTGCGGATGAGATATACGAGGGTCTGTGGCCGCGTACAGCCCGCCGCCGCGAGACGAAAAGCGTCATGCAGGGGCAGGGCAAGCGTTGCCGCTATTTCCTCCTCGACCGCAGGCGGGCGCTTGTAGAGTTTTTGCTTCTTGCTGACCTTCGCAAGCGACTGCACGATGCTGTTTCCTCGTTCATCGGTCATCGACTGCGCACCTGATCGGATTGGGAACGGCAATAAGGAAAAGAATTTTTACCAGCCCCGATTTATCGGCGGGGTGCAGCAGCGTAGACGCCCTGCGGACTTCGCAAAAGACTAGCCGAGAAAGTAACTCGGCGTCATCCCGGGTGGAAACTCTGGGCTACGTCGTTATCTCAAATTTGCGGGGACCCTTCTCTACTATTCCAACACGTAACCATTTGCGGGTCACGGAGAAATCGACACTTCAGCTATCGGTGACCGGAGCTACGATCGGCGGGGGAATGGGCATGTTCTACAAGTTTATGGGCGGCAGCGATGAGGACCTGATCGAGGTTTTTGATAATGCCGTCGTCAAAGGCTCGGTCAAATTCACGTCCGCGGCCAGCTTCAACGACCCGTTCGAGTTCGCGTTCAGGTCGGTCGTACCCGAACGCGAGGCCTATGAGGCTTGGCACCGCACCTATCGGCCAGAGGTGACCGCCGAGCAGCGCGAACATGGCTGGGAAGCGCTGACCGGCAAGCAGGCCGACTGGAACAGCGGGCTCGTACCGCGCGTGACGATGCTGGAGCGCCTTTATGTGCTGTGCCTCGCGCGGCGCTGGGACATTCACCTGATTTGGTCGCATTATGCCAGCGCGCATCATGGCTTTGCGATCCGCTACAAACCCGAGATCGTGACCGCGCTCGCGGCGCTGCCCGATTTCGAGATGTGCGGCGATGTCGTCTATGGGGAAGCGGTGCCGGACCTACGCTGGTTCTCAGAGCCACCCGAAGACATCGTGCGGCCGGTGCTGCTGACCAAGTCGTTGGACTGGGCCTATGAAGCCGAGCACCGCGTCGTGCTGACGGGGCCGCCGGGGAAGGGTGCGCTGTTTCATACGGTAGACCCCGAACTCATCGCTGGCGTGATCCTGGGCGCGCGCGTGCCCGAGGCTTTGGTCGAGAAGGCGCTTGCGCTACGCAAAGCGCGCCCGGATTTCACGATTGAGGAATTGGGCGCGGTGCGTGACAGCTACACGCTGACCATTCACCAAATCGAAGACAATGTCCGGCGAATGCGCGGCTTTCTGTGAAGCCGGCGATCGACGCTTTAACCTGGTTCTAGGGCTTGCGCACGCTGATGCGGTCGCCGAGGCTTTTGATGGTCTGGTAGAGCGGCGGTTTTGGCTTAAGTCGCAGCATGTCGCGTGCCGGCCCGAGCACGCAGAAATAAACAAGCGCCTCGCCGAACGACATGTGCAGGCCGAACACGCCATGTGCTGGATGATAACCCGTCTGGTAGCGGAACTGGTCCCCCAGATCGACATTGGGACGCCGCGCGATGGTAAGATCGTCGAACCACTGGCTCGCATTGTGGCGCACTTGATCAGCGGCGGGCGTTCCGGCCTGCGCCCACCAGACCAGCCGCCGCAGCGTCGACGAGGCCGGCGTGCCCGTCACCCGGTAATACATCGCGTAGAGGAGCTTGGTGCCGAACAGCTCGATATGCTGCTTTGCGATCTCGGGGATCGTCACGGCCCGCTCGTGGGCATCGGGCGCTATAAAGCGGGTATAAGGCTCAGGAGGTCGCGAGCGGTCCACGTAGGGCAGAGCGTCGGGTTCGTTGTTGGCGATGCCGTCGATCAGCTTTTGATATTCCTCGGCGTCGAGCTGCTGATAGCCCTGATCGATGCTGCGGATGTAGAAAGCGGTGACCTGCTCGCTGAGCGCCGCGGCGCGGTTGCATTCGGCGCAGGCCGGGAACTCGAAATCGTCCGGGCCGTGCTTGCCGCGAAACACTATCCGCGCGGGGGCATGGTCGCGCTCGACCGCGGCGCGCCGTCCGCCGCAAAAGCAGCACGAGGGATGCGCCGTCAGGAATTCGGCCATACTCGGCTTCCGGCGTGCCCCCATCCTGCCGCCGCCTATTGGTGCGCGACGGCGACCAGGCGGAGCAGTGTCTCCGCGCCGGGCTCGTCGGCCGTATCGATGCACTGCTCGTTCTCGCAGAACAGCACGAACGCCTTCTCGCCGACGTGCTTGGCGCTGCGATAGATGATGCCGTCGAGCCGCTGGCCACCGGCAAGCCGGAACATCCGCCGGAAATATTCGGTGACGATCTGGGTTGGGACATAGCCGATATGCTCGCGGCCATCGCGGTCGACTGGCTGCGAGATGTCCTCGGCAAAGGCGTGGAGGAACCGCAGCGTGTGGATCAGGCCTTGGCGTTCGACGTCGAACACGCTCGGCACCGGTGGCAGCTCGGCGAGATCGAGCACTGTCAGGTCACGCAGCGCGCGGAACGTTCCGATCGATAGGATCTTGCCCGCATGGGCGGCGGGATCAAAGGTCTCGGCATGCGCGGTCGCCGTATCGAACGCGCCATAGAACATCGGAATTCCGGCCGGGCTCATCCGGTTGGATTGCCGGGCATGTTCGGGCTTGGGCGTACCTATCTCGGTCGCGGTGGTCTGCGGCTGATCGTCGACGCGGATGCGGATCAGGTCGGTGCCGGTCCCGATCGGCTTGATCAGGCCCTCGCCATTGAGCTTGGTGCCTATCATGTCAGAGACGGTGGCGAGCACTTGGCCCGGAGTCAGCTCGTCATAGCCTTCGTCCTCGGCCTGCAGGAAGAAATAGCGCGTGTGATTCTTGGTGTACGCCTTGAAGCTGTCCCATCCCCAGGTCAGGCGCTGACTGTCCGTGCCGCGATAGAACTCGCGTTCGACCCAAGCGTCACATTCGATCATCTCGTCGAGCGCGGCGATCAGGTCGTCATTTTCGGAGAAGCTGGCATCGTAAAGGACGTCGGCTGTCGTCGAGAGCGGTGCCTGCCAGCCGCCTTCGCGCGAAATGTACATGATCCCTTCGTTGGTCGGCTCGTTCCAATCGAAGCCAAGGCCGCCGAGAACGATCTCGGTGAAAGCCTCGAACGGCGCCGCGATCGGCTGGTCGGATCCCGCATCGCAAAAGCTGCAGGCCTTGCTCTCGGCATGGCCGGCAATCCACTCGGCCAGATAGGGATCGGTCACGCAAGCGGCACAGACATGGTCGTCGGATTCGCCGTACCCGCGCTCTTCCAATTCCATCATGTACGCCTTGACGATGCCCATCGAACGGTCCGCTCCTTCCAGCCATTCAGGCTAGGCGCCGGCGCGCGTGAAGTCACCAGATCTTGGAAGATCGCACCCTGATCGTAACCAAACCCGAGGCGTTCGCTGTAGGGTGACGAGAATGCGCAAGGGCCGCTTGCGAACAAGTGTGATCGGAAGCGGTAGACGATGGCGTCCGTGACGCAAAGCCTCGGTGCGGGGCGGCGAGCTCTTCCCCTTCATCGCGCAATAATGGAGTGCCGCCGCGCCACCAAACAGTCACTTGCGTTGGCTCTTGCTGCCCATGAAAGAATGTCCGCTTTGGTGTGCGACATTCGATTTTCAAATGGCTGACTAAGGGCGCTAAGTGGCCGCACACGGGCGGGTAGCTTGGCGTAAGGTCGGCGTGCGTGCCAGCGTCTCGGCCGTTGAAATTCCTGCAAAATATCGCTGAGACGACGGCAAGCTCTACTGAGCGACGGCGCAAATTCGTTCATTCTCACAACCACATGCGCCCCGATCGACGGCGGCGCTTTTATCTCGCCCTCCACCAGCATCCTGCTCTGAGACCTGCCGGGACAATCCTAGCTGCTTCCTAATGCCGAGCCAAAGGCACGCGTAATCCGCTCACTTCCCAGCATAGCGTTCGATGATCGTATGCGCCGGGGCTGGTAGGCGCGAACCCGGGTCAGTCGCTTAGCCACGCCAGAATGATCTCCGCGAAGCGGCGATTTTTAGGGTTGGAGGATGCAATCGAGCGCCGCGAAACGCTGCTTTCGAAGGGGTCAAGCCGCCTTTGCGAGCGTGTCGATCCGCTGCTCGCAGGCTTCACGAACTAGCGTCTGGAGCATTGCAACGCGCTCCGAAATCCATTCAAGCTGCTCGCCGGTGATGACGTACGACCGTGAATAGCGAGCCTTCACGTAGGCATCGCGGAGCAGCGAAAAGCAGCGCTTCTGGAACCGGGTATCGCGTGGCCAGACCTGCTTGAGCGATGGCTCAAGCGCTTCGGTGATGTCGCGCAGCCGGTTCAGATTGTGGGTCTTGGGGCTGTACAATGTCCGGACGAGGAACAGGCAGTGATAATAACGCTCCGTTGCCTGATGGAGCAGGAACGCGGCAAGCTTCAACTTGCCTTTGGCGAGCGCGTCTGTGGCACTTTCGAGGAAGTCATCTGCGCTCTCAAACCATTCCTCGAAATAGTCTCGGGTCTCCGCCAGCGCCTGCTCCGGCGACAGCGGCGTCGGCTCGACAAAGGGGTATCCGGGCTCCTCGAACAGCACGATCCCGTCGCGAAGAATGTCCATGAAGAAGTAGCGCCCGAGGCTCAGCTTCTCGTTCACATCGGCTAGGCTGTGGTAGATCAAACCGACCGGCGTGCGCAGCACTTCGCCCGCCGAAAGCTCCTCGAGAAACCGCGTTTCGGTCTTCTCCCAGAACTCCGAAACGTCGGTCAAATCCTCGTGATCGACGACGACGAGCAGGTCATAATCGGAGTAGTAACGGCCGACCGGATCTTCGACCCAATCGCCGCGCGCGTAGCTGCCGAACAGGATGACCTTGAGCAGCTTGCCGCGCCGGAGATGCGGCTGCGACCGGCGCTCGGTCGCCCAAGCAAAGCCGTCGCGCAGCGCCTGGACGATGTGCGCCAGCTCGCGGCGCTTGCCTTCCGGGAGATGATCGAGCGAGGTCCGCATGGCGCGATAACCCTGGGTCAGTGCGCCAAAAGTGGCAAGGTCATTCGCGAAAATGTCGGCTCAATCACGCAGCTCGGCTTCCGCCAAACGGCGCATTGCTTTCGCCATCCGGCTTTCGACTTGCTTCACCGACAGTCCCGTCCGTTCCGCGATTTCGGTGTAGCTCATATCGTCCAGACGGTGCGCGAGGAATATCTCGCGGGTCGTCCGATCAAGCCGTGACACTACCCGCTCGATCCGCTGCAACGGAGTTTCGTCGCGGCGGCGGCGCTGAAACGTAGCCAGAAACCTCCACATCCTTCTTCTCCTTCAAAGCGCACCGGCCCCGGAAAAGGGGGTGGGCGGCAAGGAGCGAACCGGCAGTCCCGCCGACATGAGACGGGCTGCACCCGAAGGGCCGCAACGCAGTGGAGGACTGAGGCGCAGCCTCGGTTGCAGCACGTCGCGGCGGGACTAGAGGGTAGCGACGCCCACCCCCTTGGCCGAGGCCGCAGGCAACGCCGGCGCGCGAGCGCCGTCCGCAGATCTTCAGCGCGAAGCGCCACGCGCCAACGGCGCTAAGCAAAGCAGCTCTCTCGAATAAGGCCGGCCGTCGCGGCGGCGTGCGCGCGCCTTCCGTGCGCCAGCCGCCGCCGCGCCTCTGGCCGGATCGAGCGCGCCACGCGGAAAGCAAAGGCGCTGCGGACCCTGACGGCTTCGCAGAAGTCCGTCAGAGCACGCTCAATCGAGACCGCGTTCACTCTGCCGGCAGCGCCGGCCACACGCCAGCGATCGTCATCCGGATGGACCGAGACGCCGCAGAGCGGCTCGGCGCCGCGCACGCGGCGTAGAGCGCGGTCCCGCTGGAGGCGGGAGGCGCAGAGTTTTCCGAAAACCGGGCTACGCCATCGCCAGTTTCTGCACGCCATGTTTCGCCACCAAGCTTTTGGCGTTGAAACCTTCAAGCACACCGCACAGCCTTGCCGCAGGGGGCACCATCGAACCGCAACAGATGCAAGGTGATGCCAGATGCAGACGCAACCTTCCGACCCGATTCTTCGCCTCAAGACGGTACTCGCGCGGACCGGGCTCAGCCGATCGACCCTCTACCGCCGTATGAAGGCAGGCGCCTTCCCCAGGAACGTCCAGATCAGCGAGCGCTGTGTCGGCTGGCGCGAAACCACGATCGATGCCTGGCTGCGCAGTCCCATGTGCTTCGGCGAGCCCGACGCCGGCACTGACCTCGGTCGTGACATACGGCGCCTGGGACGTCCCCGGTCCTGATCAGAGCGGAAGCTTGATCCAACGGCCGCATTGACCGAGTAGCGGAGCAGTTTGGAATTTCGGTTGTGAGGTGCAAACCCGATGTTGCTGAGCGACCCGCCCGCATCAAGTGCTATCGTCGCAGCTGTTCAGTGGCTCGAAGGGACGTTGCTCGGCACCATCGCCACAACCGCGGCAGTGATCGCGGTGGCGTGGATCGGGGTCATGATGCTGACCGGGCGGGTAAACGTCCGCAGCGGAGCCACGACGATCCTCGGTTGCTTCATCCTGTTCGGCGCTACCAGCATCGTTGCGGGTATCCGGAATACGATATCCGGTGATGAAAATGCGATGCCGCCAGTTGCGGATATGTCGCCGCCGGTGGTCATCCCGCCGGTTCAGGTTCAGAACGATCCCTACGCGGGCGCCAGCCTTCGCAGGCCCTGAAGCAATCATTGCGATACCGAACCGATTTTCGCATTGCGGGTTCGCGGGAACTACGTGACTATACCTAGGGAGCGCCGCGAAACAGATTCGCCGCTTGTGGGGGGTGGTATGCGGCGTATCGTGCAATGGCTTGTCCCGGTCGCGTTGAGCGCACTGGGTGTGGCTGGGCTTTCGCTCGCGTCTGCGTCCGCTCCGCCGATGAACGAGACAATCAACTATACCTATGATGCGCGCGGTAGACTGGTGAAGGTCGAGCATGGCGGCACTGTGAACAACAACGTCCAGGCCAATTACAGCTACGACAAGGCCGACAACCGCGTGACCGTCAACGTCACCGGCGCGCCCTGAGGCGCATCAAGCGCGGCCAATCAGAAGTGCGGAAAATCTGAACATCTGAATCCCACTCTTCCTTCGGGGGAAGCATGAACATCCGAAAATTCGTCGTCTTGCTCTGGTTGAGCATGTGCTGCTTTCAGCCTGCGTCGGCGCAGGGCGCGCGTATGGTGAACAATCCGGCCGAGCATTTCATCATTTCCCCCGGCGGGGTCGATCTGCGCACCGGCCGCTATGTGTATGAAGACACTGATCTGTCGGGCGGCACCCTCTCGCTGAAGCGGACGATGCCCGAGGCCATCCGGAGCCATAACAACTCGTTCGGCAATTTTTCCAGCAACTGGGATATCATGCTGACGGTCTATCCGTGGGAGACCGATGGCCTTGGAGGGATGGACTACCGCGCCACGATTCATTCGCGAGGACTTACGAAGACGTTCGATTCCGCGTCCTATCACACCGGTTATGGCTTCAGGTCGGACGGGAAAATCGAATATCTGACCTACACCGGCGGTGCGCGTACAGCGGCGTCAACCATCTATACCTACACAGCAAGCGATGGGACGGTAATCGTTTTCCGGCCGATTGGCGGCAAGGACTGCTCGGCCGAGGTGATCTGGACCTGCGCTTTCGCATCCTCGATCACTGAGCCCGACGGCACCAAATATACGCTCAGCTATGATGCGACGGGAGAGACGGGCGGAAATTATGTACGGCTGTCCAGCGTGGTCAGTTCGCGAGGCTACGCGCTGATCTTCGAGGGGGCCACGGGCACCGGCGGCCTAGGCAGTCGCATCACCAAGGCATGTGTGGTCAATCTCACGCTCATGGCGCTGCCCAGTTTCTGTCCGTCCAATGCACTGGCCACTGCGACCTACGCCTACAGCGGCACGCGCCTCACCGGTGTCACCAAGCCCGACGGAGCGACTGACAGCTTCAGCTACTTTGCGGGGGGCGATGGCGAGCACATGCAATTCACTAAAGCCGGCCAGCCCACACCTTGGCTGACCAACGTGACCGCTACCACCGCGATTCTCAATGAGGAAGATACGCCGATCGAGGTCGTCAGGGGGCAATATTTCGCTGACGGCCGCTCCTATGGATATATCTATACCGCAAATCCCATCGGTACTGCAATCGCAGGCGGCAGCTACGTAGACAATGTTCTCGGCACTGAAGTCGCTGTGCCGTACGACTTTCCGGTAACACCTGGAACAGGTTCCGAAGACTACATATGCCAAACGCGCCCGTGTCAATTTCCCATGCCCGAAGATTTCACTTACGTTTATCAGCAGACGCCAGGGCCTGTCTCGATCACCGATGGGGTTGGCCGCACAACCACATTTGAATATTGCGATCCGATAGCCGCTGCGGGCCTGCCATATTATTATGTCAATCGTTGTATGGTGGTGCCGCTAGTCAGCTTCACCGATCCGGAAGGCGTGAAGACCGAGTTTACATATGATGGCGCGCGCAACATCACGCAGGTGCGGCGCAAGGCCAAGCCGGGCAGTGGTTTGCCCGATATCGTTACCTCCGCCACCTATAGTTGCACAAATCCGAGAATTTGCGGCAAGCCGCTGACCCAGACCGACGCTAAGGGACAGGTCACCACCTACACCTACAAGGCTGAAACCGGCGACTTGCTGACCGAGACCAAACCGGTCGACGCCAATGGCATTCAGGCGGTGACGCGCAATGAATATGCGCAGTTCTACGCGTGGATCAGCAATGGCTCGGGTGGCTATGTCCAGGCTGCCGAACCGATCTGGCTCATATCGGCAACGAGGACCTGCAGGACGACCGCGACAGTCAGCAACGCCTGCGCGGGCGGATCGGCGGACGAGGTCGTGACCGCTTACGAATATCAGGCCGGCAACGCGACGGCGCCGAGCAATTTGCTGCTGAAGGGCATGACGGTGACGGCGGACGGCCAGACGCTCCGAACCTGCTATCGCTACGATGACCGGGGGCGCAAGATCAGCGAGACCAAGCCGGCGGCGGGCTTGACGGTGTGCCCGTGATGGGGGACGTCAAGAAGCGTGCGCTGTTGCGCGGGATGGTGAGCGTGGGTGCAATCGCGGTCGCCATGCTGGCCGGCGGCGCTGCCCGTGCGCAAAGTTCCGCATCGGACCACACCTTCGCCACGCGTTATGATGCGATGGATCGGGTGACGGGCACGATCAGGCCGGATCCAGATGCGGCGAGCCCGCTGAAGCACGCGGCGGTTCGAAACACCTATGACCAGGCGGGGCGCCTGATCAAAGTCGAGAAGGGTGAGCTTGCCGCATGGCAATCCGAGGCAATCGCGCCCTCAGGATGGACGGGGTTCACGATCCTCGAGACCATAGACCTGACCTATGACTCGTCAGACCGAAAGCTGACCGAGAAGCGATCGACTGGCAACACTCCCACTCCTACTCCCATCTCCCTGACTCAATATAGTTACGACGCAAGCGGACGACTTGAATGTACTGCCGTCCGGATGAACACGGCAGCTTACGGGTCACTGCCGTCGAGCGCATGCACGCTGGGGACGTCGGGGGCCTATGGCCCCGATCGCATCACCCGCAACAGCTACGACGCGGCAAACCAGTTGCTGAAGGTCCAGCAGGCCTACGGGATCACCACCGCAAACGGCTTCCCCGAGACGCTGCAGGCGGACTATGCAACCTATACCTATAGCCTGAACGGCAAGCAGACGAGCATGATCGACGCCAACGGGAACACGGCGTCGTTCGAATATGACGGGTTCGATCGGCAGGTAAAGTGGCGCTTCCCCTCGCCGACGACAGCGGGGACAGTCTCGACCACCGACTATGAGGAATATGGCTACGACGCCAATGGCAACCGAACGAGCCTCAGGAAGCGCGACGGCCAGACACTGACCTACAGCTATGACGCGCTGAACCGGATGACGGTGAAGACCGTGCCCGATGGCGCGGACCTGCCGTCATCGATGACTCGCGACGTCTATTACGCCTATGACCTGCGCAATCTTCAGATCGCGGCGCGGTTCGACAGCGCGTCGGGCAGCGACGGCGTGTTCAATGCCTATGACGGGTTCGGGCGGATCACGACCAGCACGACGGCGATGGGCGGGGTAAGCCGGACGATCGGCTGTGCCGACGCCATCACTGTGTGTCGCGACGCCAACGGTAACCGGCTCAAGCTGAGCTTCCCGGACAGCGAGTATTTCACCTTCGAATATGATGGTGTCGATCGCCTGAAATGGATCCGGGAGGGCGCATCGACGAGGCGGGTGGGCTTTGCGTTCAACAATGCAGGAATGCCGCAATATATCAATCGCGCGAGCGTCCCGAACTCACTGACTACACTCACCTACAGCGCGGACCTTCGTCTCGCGGGCATCCAGCACAATATGGCCGGAACCGCGAACGACGTGATCTACGGCTTCCCGGCTTATAATCCGGCGGGACAGATGCTGCGGCAAACCCGCGACAACGACAACTACGCCTATGGCGGGCATGTCAATGTCGGGCGCACCTATACCGCCAACGGCTTGAACCAGTACACCGCCGCCGGAGCCGCGTCCTTCTGCTACGACGCCAATGGCAACCTCACCTCGGAAGGGGCAACGGTCTTCCGCTACGACCGGGAGAACCGGCTGGTCGAGGCGCGGGCGAGCGTCTCCAGCGCATGTCCGGTGGCGGGCTATAGCGGGACGCTGCAGGCGTCCTTAGTCTATGATCCGATGGGGCGTCTGTTCGAGACCAGCGGCGGATCGGCGGGGACAACGCAGTTTCTCTATGACGGCGATGAGTTGGTCGCCGAATACAACAGTTCGGGCACGTTGCTGCGACGTTACGTCCACGGGCTGGGCGACGACGATCCGGTGCTGTGGTATGAGGGATCAGCGATTTCCTCGGTAACGCAGCGTTTCCTTTATTCCGACCGGCGCGGCTCGATCGTCGCTGCAGCGGATAGCTCGGGTACGGCGATCACTATCAATAGCTACGACGAATATGGCATCCCGGGTGCCAGCAACGCGGGCCGCTTCCAGTACACTGGCCAAGTCTGGCTACCTGAGTTGGGAATGTACTATTACAAGGCTCGCATCTATTCGTCGACCTTGGGGCGATTTTTACAAGTAGATCGAATCGGATACAGCGACAATACCAATCTATATTCCTATGTTGGCAACGACCCAGTTACTAAGACGGACCCAACTGGGCTAGCAGAGTGTATCTTCATTCTGACGGACGGCTGCAATCCGAGGGTGATTCAAGGGCATAGGAGATTCTCGGAAATTGTCAGCGGCGGTGCCTCGTCCCGCCGAGGACGAAATCGGCCCGGTGCATCAAATTCTCAACCTTCGCGGAGTGGGAAGCAAAAGGGCAAAGGAAGTTCTTCGGCTCAAGTTTCGGGTACAGTGGCTGGCATCATTGGCGAAGGAAACAAGGCAATGTATTATGCCTTTGATCAGGGTTCTGGAAGTTTTCCTCAATTTTTCAATAGATCTTCAGCCGTTTCTCAGGTTGCCCAAGCTGGATTTGTTTTTTACGATCAAAAAGAGCAAGGAAAGACGAATGGTGAGGCATTCGCGAATACTGCTGGGCAGACCGGAGTCAGCGTACTTGTTGGCACAGTGGGATTTGCTGGTGGAAATGCGATTGCAGGCCCGTTCGGTGGAATGGGTGGAGCTGTCGCACTCGCGTCATTATCCGACGGCCTTGGCATCACACGGGGCGCAGGGGATTTGGCGCAAATGATGTTTGCCCCCCCACAGGAGCCCTGTGGCATGTGCACAGTTCCCGATCTCACCATCCCGGATGAATGATAGTTATGAAGACGAAGCATCATAGTATAATAAACATCAATTGGTCAAAAATGTTATACGCAACGGTCGGTCCGTTCGTTTTGATATTTATCCTATGGATGCTTTTGTCTGATTTAAGTTTTTCCGAAGTTATTTCATCGGATAATATTTTTAAAGCTTCATTTGTTAGGCCGTTTCCGATATTTTCATTACTCATCGTAGTGTTGTATATATTGTTTAATACTTATGTAATTATGAGTTGCATTTTTCTATCCGGCAAATACATTTGGAAAAGAAATGGTATTCTAATGGTTTTGTATAGAAAAAAATGCAGAATATCTGATATTGATATACAAAGAACAACTTTATCTGAAGAGGCAATGGGAAGTAAATTGTCATTTTACCTCCAAGATGGAACAAAATTTGATGTATGGCTAGGGATTTGCGATTTTTCTAAGGATACAATAATAGACGATGTAAAAAGTAGTATTATGAATAATTGTTAGTTTGGATTACTTTTGATGAGATGTGAATATACTTCTAGATAAGTAATACTAATGTCGGCGTCGTTGCCAATGGTATATTTGGTTAATCTGCGTGCACAACTAGGGCCCTGCACAGTTGGTTACAGCGTCACGTGCGATACCCCTCTGTTTCCTCACGCACGCGTTTTTATCTGCGTCAATGGTCAAGCCCGCGCATCATGTTCCGGGCATTACTAATTGTGTCACGCAACGGGGATGATCGGCGTGGACGGACCTTCCTCGAGGGTTGGGACTGAGAATTCTATTAGGATCTGCTCTCTGATGCCGCTTCCGTCGTGCGGGTGGCGATCTTATCTTACTGCCTGACGCCGAAAATTCTCACATCATCACGGTGCCCAGTGACTAGGACGGACTGCGGCGCACGTACCGTTATGTTTACTGCCGCTACACCGCCTGTATCAACGCGCGGTTGCGGGTGACCGGGCGTTTTTGACACGGCGCTTCAACTCGGCCGCGATGGACGGGGTGCCTCTCGTCGCGGAACTACGCTGTGTCGCTCCAAGCCCGGTTCGTGCGCGGCTGGTTGCGAATGCGGCGGACTGGCGCTGGTCGAGTGTGGCGGAAGGCCGGCGGGATTGCATGAATGGTTGGTCGATATGGAAGCGCGCCGGCCTGACCCTTGCGCCACGCAAACAGGACCGGCGGCAAATGTAGGTCGGGCGTAGGTCCGGTTCTGGCAATCGACCGAGTGAAAGCACTTTCACGAGGAAATCACGAACGGGGGGGCTGTGTTTGGGCAGGGTTTGGATCGCCATTATCCCGTACGCAACTTCCGGACGAAATTGACAGAAAACCAACGTTCTTGCCCCACCTTTGAGTAGCCTTCGTAATGCGGGGCTCACAGGTTGGAGTCCTGAAGGCCCACCATCGCATACCCTCTATGTCGCGAAAACTGGATTGAGGAGGGCGGGGTCATGGGAATACTAAGCTCTTCCGCTACGCTTTCGGCCTGCGCAATACGGATCAGTTCCCGCTCCCATTTCTCAAGCGCCGCAGCCTTCTCATCCATGAACTCGTACATCAGATAGTGCTTGTCGATCCCACTCTCGCGGTGTCCCGCCACTGCATGGCGATGCTCCTTCGGCACTCTCAAACGCGCCAGATGAGACTTGAGCGTACGACGAAAATCGTGCGGGATGATGCGCTCAACCGTCCTGCCTTCAGGCGCATGCTTCTGCATCCGCGCGACGAGATCGTCGCACAAGCTACGCATGTGACCGATCCGCGGTCCGTCGCCCCGCACACTCGGAAACAGCCACTTGACTGTCCGTGCTCGCACCCGGTCGCACTGCGACTTGTCAGGGTCTGGGCGGACAAATAGCGACCGGCCCCACAGTGCAAGCGGAAGCACATTCGGGACGCGCTCTCGCTTTTTCCCCTTCATCTTCATGATGACCCAGGACCCGACTGCGGGTTCCCACTGGTCATACTGGGCGCTGACGACATTATCGAGCCGTTGCCCGGTAAGGAGAAGCAAGGTTAACAGTCGGCGTGAGACACTGTCGAGTTCCGCCATCGCCCGGAGCAAGAGCGGTAACTCCCAGACGTCCAAGAAACGCGTGCGAACACCTTCTTCGCCAAGCTTCTTGAGGTGAGTTCCCGGATTTGCACCGTTAAGCCCTGCAACATGCCTGCCGTGGGACTGACACCAGTTGAAGAAGCTTTTCATGTCGGCAACGAGATGATTGGAGGCGACCCCATAGCCAGCTTCAAGCTTTGCCTGGGCGATGTCCCACAAGTGATCCAAGGTAATGTCACTGATCGGTATCTTGCCGATAGCAGGAAGAATATCCCGCTCCATGCGGCAGCGCTTCATCTCGATAGTCTTCGGCGCCTGCTGAGGCTCGATCGCGGAGATATACTGTTCCCACACCACACGAACCGTTGTCGCGAGACGCTTTGCTTCAGCGGCCGCAGCGGCTGCGTCACGCTTCTCCGCGTCGCTAGGGTGCTGGCCGCGCTCGATCAACGCATTCAACTCTCGCGCCCATTCCCGCGCATCGATGATGCTATGTGCGGGCCATGAGCCGAGCGTCTTTCTCACCGGCTTCCCAGCTTTCGCCTTTCGGTGGTAGCGCCAGGATCGAGAGCCGCTTAGGTTTGCCTCGATGGACAGTCCCGGAGAGGAGATGTCCCGCAGAACTTCACCGGGTTTCAGGCGGTCGATCGCCGTCGGCGTAAGAAATTTTGCCACAGACATTTTGTCATCCCTTGGTCAACGCAAGGGGCCGAATCGGGGGAAACCACAGGGTAACCGCACGGCACATTTCATCGAATGCCATCCGTTCCCACGGCGTTTCCATCAAACTCGAAGTCCTTGTGTCAATTGAAACAACAAGGATTTTCAATACTTTACAGAGGCGATTGGGGCAATTCCCAAGCTTACGACGAGGGTTCGATTCCCTTCACCCGCTCCAGCCTAATTTCCTTTTCCTTCGAACCTCTCCCGATGCGCGTCGAAACTCGTCCGCATATCTGACACCTTGCGCGAGATTCGAGCCGAGCTATCCTTCTCGTCGCTGGG
The DNA here is from genome assembly GCF_012927115.1 of Sphingomonas sp. G-3-2-10. Classification (NCBI taxonomy): domain Bacteria; kingdom Pseudomonadati; phylum Pseudomonadota; class Alphaproteobacteria; order Sphingomonadales; family Sphingomonadaceae; genus Sphingomonas; species Sphingomonas sp. G-3-2-10. The sequence goes on from NZ_JABBFY010000001.1 coordinate 1,892,115, forward strand.
GGGATGATGATGATGCGCTACGGCCAATATGCCATGCCGTTGACTACACTTGCAGACGTCAAGCTGTTGATCGTGAAGAAAACCGGCAGCAATCCCTATCAGATTCCCATCTACACTTCGTCGGATGGCCGCGTTCAGGGCGGCGGAACCGGCTACGCCAACTATAGCTATCCGCAGGCCTATGTTGAAATCCGCAATCTGGAGAGCGAACCGCGGGCATATTGGATGCAGTTCGCGGAGTACGAGTCCGTCGAGGAGCGAATTCTCTCTCAGCGCTTCAGCTACCGATCCCAGAAACTCTTACCAGGAGAGGCAACCCGGGTGAACGTCGAGGGTCGCACGATGAAGGAGTTCGACGGGATGATTCTGGAGGAGTTCCAGGTCATCAACAGCAGCGACAACAAGGTCGTGGACTGCTTCGAAAGCCCGACATTGCTATCAAGTTTCGATTTCCTGGGCGGCCCGCCCGAAGAGAAAAAACAGCCCGACGCGTTGATTTTCATCGTGATCGGGTTGGTAGCTGCATTGGGCATCGCGATGGTCGCGTTCTAACTGCCTTCGATCAGCTCGAGTCAGCCTCACGCTCCCGCGCGCCCATCACCAGCAGCCACAAACAGCTCCCGATCTCGCCGATCGTCGCGGGCAGCGAGACATAGCCGATGAACGGCAGTTCGGCGTAGCCCGGCACCAGCAGCCTACCCAAAAAGGCGATCAGATAGCCGAAGCATCCGGCCATCAGCATCACGCCCAGCACGCGCGGGATCACCGCAGATCTGAACACCAGCCATCCGAACGGCAGCAACCACAGGCCCCACAATATCTTCGAGACGAAGATGCCGTTCCAATAGCTTTCCAGCGCGAGCGCGACCTGCAGGTCCATCTGCCCTGCCGCCAGTCCGCGAAGCGACGGCTCCTCGCCGAGCAGCGACAGCACGTCCACCCGGTGGATCAGGTTGCCGAACGACATCGGCACGCTCGCCACCGCCAGCGCGACCATCAGCATCGCGGCAGTCCGGCCATAGGGCGCCAGCAGCCGGTACAGCGCCAGCGGCAGGATCAGGAAGGCGGTGTAGCAGACGAACGCCGCCGCGATGCCGATGCGGAACAGCGTCTCATGCTCGCGGATCGCGGCGACGAGCGTTGCGGGATCGTCGCTCTTCTCGATCACCGAAGGCACATAAGCGAGGCTGAAAATCCCCGCCGCCACAACGATCAGGTACAGCAGCCCCGCGATCCGCGCGGTCGTCGCATTCGAAGCCATGATGCCCTCCCCTTGTCCGGAAGGATCATGTCACATGTGTATCATATCGGCAATACACTAGCGGACGACCACCCCGCCCTTCATCACGAACGAGACCCGCTCCAGCACGCGGATGTCGCTCAGCGGATCGCCCTTCACCGCGACCAGATCGGCATAGCGGCCCACCGCCACCGCACCGACATCGCCTTCCCAGCGCAGCAGCTGCGCCGCGACGATCGTTGCCGACTGGATCGCCTGCATCGGCGTCATGCCGTAACGGACCATGTAGGCGAACTGCATCGCATTCTGGCCGTGGGGATAGACGCCGGCATCGGTGCCATAGGCGATCTTCACGCCTGCCTTGTGCGCGGCGGTGAAGCCCTGGCGCTGCAGCTCGGTCGTCTCGCGGTTCTTGCGGAGATACTCCGCCGGCCAGCCTTTCTCGCGGCCCTCCTTGTCGATGTAATCGCCATTATAGATGTCCATCACCAGCCAGGCGCCGTTCGCCTTGGCCAGCGCGATCCCCTCGGCATCGATCAGCGAGGCATGCTCGATCGAGCGCACGCCGGCGCGCAACGCGGCGATGATCGCCTTCGCGCCATGCGCATGGGCGGTGGCATAGCCGCCATTCTCGCGCGCTTCGTCCACCGCTGCGCGCATCTCGGGCTCGGACAGTTCCAGCCGCCCCGGTTCGCCACCCATCGCCAGCACCGCGCCCGACGCGACCAGCTTGATCGAATCCACGCGCTTCTGGAACAGGAAGCGCACTCGCTCGCGGGCCTCCTCCGGCGAACGGATCACGCCGAAGCGCATGTCGAACGGAATCGCCACGTCGGGCGAGAAGCCGGTGATGTCGCCGCCCCCGCCCGGCACGGTGATGTACGCGCCGACCACGTTCATCCGTGGCCCCTGCACCCAGCCCATGTTGATCGCATCGCGCAACGCCACATCGGTCAGCCCGCGATAGCAGCCCACGTCATGCACGGTGGTGAAGCCAGCGCGCACCGTCGTCTGCGCGTTGAACACGCCGACCAAAGCCGATTCGGCCTGCGTCTTCATCAACACGCCGCCCATGTCGAAGCCTGTGAAGTCGGCCAGATGCGTGTGCATGTCGATCAGGCCCGGCATCACCGTGTAGCCCGACCAGTCCTCGACCGGCCCGTCGGCGGGCGCGCCGGTCCACGGCCCCAGCCCGGCAATCCGCTCGCCATCGATGCGGATGAGCTGGTCGGTCAGCACCCGGCCCGCGACCACATCGATCAGCTTGCCCGCCCGCACGTAACGGACCTGCGCGGCGGCCGGCACGGCCAGCGACAGGCAGACACAAAAGGCGATCCAGCGAAACACTTCACGCATTGCCATTCCCCCACTGCCTCGCCTAACTTTACGCTCGTTCAACAAGGAGACAAGGCATGGCGCGTCGCGGGTTTGAGGCTTTCCTCGCAGTGGCGCTCGCCACCGGTTTCGCCGGCGCGGCACAGGCCCAATCGGCCGCAAAGCCCGGCGCGGCCGTCCCCAGCCCCACCGGCGCCTATCCGCAGGCCGAGGCGCAGGCCGTCGAACTGCTCAAGCGCGGCATCGGCTTCCGCACCGTGATCGGCGAAGGCAACCAGACCTTCGAATATGCGACCTATCTGAAGGGCGTGCTGGTCGAAGCCGGCTTCCCCGCCGAGGACATCATCGTCGAGCGCGTCGGCGACACCGCCTTCCTCGTCGCCCGCTATCGCGGCACCGGCAAGGCCAAGAACGGCGCCAAGCCGATCTACATCTCGGGCCATATGGATGTGGTCGAGGCCAAGCCCGCCGACTGGAAGCGCGATCCGTTCACTGCGGTGATCGAGAATGGCTATATCTGGGGCCGCGGCGCCAGCGACATGAAGTACGACCTCTCGACGATGGTCGCCACGCTGATCCAGCTGCGCCGCGAAGGCTTCAAGCCCGGCCGCGACATCCTCCTGCTCCTCTCGGGCGACGAGGAGACGACGATGAAGACCACCGCGATCCTCGCCGAACGCTATCACGACGCCGAACTGCTGCTGAACATCGACGGCGGCGGCGGCGAATATGACGAAAGCGGCAAGCCGATGATCTTCGGCGTGCAGGGCGCGGAAAAGACCTATGCCGATTTCGAGCTGACCTTCACCAATCCCGGCGGGCACAGCTCGGCCCCGCGCAAGGCCAATGCGATCTATTCGCTCGCCCGCGCGCTGGAGCGGATCGGCGCGTATGAATTCCCCGCGCAGATCAACGAGATCACCAAGGCGAGCTTCCTCGCTGCGGCGGACAATGCCGATCCGAAGACCGCCGACGCGATGCGCCGCTACGCCGCCAATCCGGGCGACAAGGAAGCGCTCGCCACGCTGCGCGCCGATCCGGGCTATGTCGGGCAGACCGGCACGACCTGCGTCGCGACGATGGTCAATGCGGGCCACGCACCCAACGCCCTGCCCCAGCGCGCGGTGGCGACGGTGAATTGCCGCATCTTCCCCGGCACGCCGGTCGCCGACGTGCAGGCCAAGCTCAAGGAAGTGGTGAACGATCCCGAGCTGTCGATCCGCGAGATCGAGAGCGGAGCGGTGGCCAGCGACGCCTCGCCGCTGCGTCCGGACCTGATGAAGCTGATCGCAAAGACCGTCCATGCCCGCTTCCCCGGCGTGCCGATCGTCCCGAGCATGTCGGCCGGCGCGACGGATTCGATGCATTTCCGCGCGCGCGGCGTGCAGAGCTATGGCATCAGCCCGATCTTCATGAAGAGCAGCGACGCCTTCGCCCACGGCCTGAACGAACGCACCCCCCTGAGCGAAATCGCGCCGTCGATCGTGTTCTACCGCACCGTGCTGATGGAACTGGCGAAGTAACTTTCAAATTCCTCCCCGTTCCGGGGAGGAATTTAGGCCAGCAGCCCGCTAATCCACTTCTCCGCGATCCCGCTGGCTTCCTCCGCGCTGAACGTCCCGGGCGCGAGGCACAGTTCCAGCCACAGCCCATCGACCAGCGCGGTGATTCCCACCGCCGCCAGCCGCACCTCGCCCGGTGCCATCCCGCATTCGCTCAGCAGCGTCTCCAGCCCGGCGCGATACCCGGCATAGATCTCGCCGTGCAGCCGCTCCATCTCAGGCCGCGCCTTCACCAGGCTCCAGAAGGCGATCCATGTCGCGAGCAGTTGCGGATCGGCGATCGGCGCTCGGAAGCTGGCGGTGACGTAGGCGATCAGCCGCGCGCGCGGCTCCGGCCCCGCTGCCGCCACTGCGGCCGCCAGCGCCACGTCCACCTGCGCGTCGGTCCATGCATAAGTCTCGGCGATCAGCGCATCGATGCCGTCGAAATAATGCCGCAGCAGCCCCGGCGACACACCCGCCTCGGCGCAGATCGTCCGCACCGACGCGCCCGACGCGCCCCGTTCCGCCAGCACCCGCGCCGCCGCTTCGATCAGGCTCTGGCGCCGCGCATCGGGCTCCGAACGGGTATAGCTGCGGGTCGCCATCGCGCGCACCTTAACCCGTCGCCTTGCCGAAGTCAGGCTTTTCCATTATACGATCGTACAACAACCAGTGAGGGACGCCGATGGCGCACAGCTTTGCCGACGCCAATGTGGATCCCGACGCCAATCTGAGCCTGCCCGGCTGGCTCTACACCGACCCGGAATATTTTCACGTCGAGATGGATCGCGTCATCCGCCCGTCCTGGCAGATCGTCTGCCATATCAGCGACATGCCGAAGCCCGGCGACTATCACACGATCGACTATATCGGCGAAAGCGTGATCGCGATCCGCCAGCAGGACGGGTCGATCAGGGGCTTCACCAATGTCTGCCGCCATCGCGCGATGCGGCTGGTCGAGGGGCCGGTCGGCTGCGCGAAGAAGCTGGTCTGTCCCTATCACGCATGGACCTATGACGCCGATGGCCGCCTGACCGGCGTGCCCGCGAAGTCCGATTATCCCGCCCTCGACACCAGCAAGCATGGCCTCGCGCCGGTTGACGTGGAGATCTGGCGCGGCTTCGTCTTCGTCCGGCTGGAAGATCGCGGCGGGCCTTCGGTCGCCGAGATGATGGCGCCCTACGACCATGAAGTCGCGCCCTATCGCTTCGAAGATATGCGCACGATCAGCCCGGTCCGCCTGCGCGAGCGCGCGGTGAACTGGAAGAATGTCGGCGACAATTACTCGGACGGCCTGCACATTCCGGTCGCCCATCCCGGCCTCACCCGCCTGTTCGGCAAGAGCTATGCGATCGAGGCCCAGCCCTGGGTCGACAAGATGTCGGGCCAGCTTCGCGACCGGCCGGGCACGAACCACTGGGAAAATTTCTACCAGAAGCATTTGCCTCACGCCCCGCATCTGCCGGACGAAAACCAGCGGCTGTGGCTCTATTTCAAGCTGTGGCCCAATCAGGCGTTCGACATCTATTCGGACCAGATCGACTTCATGCAGTGGCTGCCGATCAGCCCCACCGAATGCGTGCTGCGCGAAATGGCCTTCGCCCTGCCCGACGACCGCCGCGAGATGAAGCTGGTCCGCTACGCCAACTGGCGGATCAACCGCGACGTGAATGCCGAGGACACCTGGCTGATCACCCGCATCCAGCAGGGCATGGCTTCGAAAAGCTATTCGGTCGGCCCGCTGGGCAAGAGCGAAGTCTGCCTGCGCAGCTTCGCGCGAAAGATCCGCGGGCTGATCCCCGAGGCGCGGTTGCACCAGCCGCCTGCCCCGGGGTGGTCGAGACGGCCACGGGCCGTCACCGAGTAACCGTCATCCCCGCGAACGCGGGGACCCATCTCCCGGACGTGCCGCAGTCGCGACGGGAGTAGCCAGCCGAACTGCACGAGATGGGTCCCCGCGTTCGCGGGGATGACGAAGGGGCGAGAATGACTCAGACTTACGACGCACTCATCATCGGCGGCGGCCACAACGGCCTCGTCTGCGCCTTCTATCTCGCCAAGGCGGGCCTCAAGGTCCGCGTCCTCGAGCGCCGCGACGTGGTCGGCGGCGCGGCGGTGACCGAGGAATTCCACCCCGGCTTCCGCAATTCGACCGCCAGCTACACGGTCAGCCTGCTCCGCCCCAAGGTCATCAGGGACATGCGCCTGCACGAGCGCGGCTGGCGGATCATCGAGCGCACCATCAGCAACTTCTTCCCGCACGAGGACGGTTACCTGAAGTTAGGCGGCGGCACCGCGCGCACCCAGGCCGAATTCGCCCGCTTCAGCCAGAAGGACGCCGAGACCTTCCCCAAATATGAGGAAGCCCTCGAACGCGTCGCCGAAGTGCTGCGCGATCTCGCGCTCAAGACCCCGCCCAACGTCGGCAGCGGCGTCCGCGCGCTCCTCGCCGCCGCCTCGCAGGGCCGCCGCCTGATGGGCATGGACATCGAGGCGCAGCGCGACGTGATGGACCTGTTCGTCAAGTCCGCCCGCGACTTCCTCGATAGCTGGTACGAGAATGAATATATCAAGGCCGCGTTCGGCTTCGACGCGGTCGTCGGCAACTATGCCAGCGTCGATACGCCCGGCAGCGCCTACGTCCTGCTCCACCACGTCTTCGGCGAGATCAATGGCAAGAAGGGCATGTGGGGCCACAGCGTCGGCGGCATGGGCGCGATCACCCAGTATATGGCCGAAGCCTGCACCGATATGGGCGTCGAGATCAGCCTGGAAGCACCGGTCGCCAAGGTGCTCGTGGACGGCAACAAGGTCACCGGCGTGAAGCTGGAGAGCGGCGAGGAGATCGCGGCGAAGATCGTCGCCGCCAATGTGGGCCCGGCCCTGCTCTATCGCCAGCTGGTCGACCGCAGCGACATGTCGCCCGACTTTGCCCGTCGCATGGACAATTTCAAGGCCGGTTCGGGCACGTTCCGGATGAACGTCGCCCTCTCCGAACTGCCCGATTTCACCGTCCTGCCCGGCAAGGAAAAGGCCGAGCATCACACCGCGGGCATCATCATCTCGCCGACGCTCGACTATATGGACAAGGCCTATACCGACGCGCGGGCCTATGGCTGGTCGAAGGAGCCGATCGTCGAGATGAAGCTGCCGACTTCGGTGGACGACACGCTGGCGCCGCCGGGGATGCACATCGCGTCGCTCTTCTGCCAGCAATTCGCGCCGCAATTGCCCGACGGCCGCAGCTGGGACGACGAGAAGGACAAGGCCGCCGACCTCATCATCGATACGGTGACGAAGCACGCCCCCAATTTCCGCAAGTCGATCCTCGGCGTCCAGATCCACTCGCCGCTCGACCTCGAGCGCAAGTTCGGGCTGGTGAACGGCGACATCATGCACGGCCATATGTCCCTCGATCAGCTCTGGGCCGCCCGCCCGGTCCTCGGCCACGGCGATTATCGCGGGCCGATCAAGGGCCTCTACATGTGCGGCGCGGGCACCCATCCGGGCGGCGGCGTCACCGGCGCGCCTGGGCACAATGCCGCGCACGAGATTTTGCGGGATCGCAGCGTTATCGGGTGGCTGCTGGGCTGACTGTTCAAATTCTCCGTCATCCCAGCGAAGGCTGGGATCCAGAGTCACGAGCGACGCCCCATCTAACTCTGGATCCCAGCCTTCGCTGGGATGACGGAAGCTATTTGAGTGGATCGTCGCCCAAAGGATCGAATCCGAAATCCTCGGCCAGATCGCGCCACAAGAGATTGTCCTTTTCGATCAGGTCGATCTTCCAAGCGCGTTTCCAAGCCTTGATCCGCTTCTCGCGAATGATCGCCGTCTCCATGACGCCATGCGGCTCGAACCAGACGAGACGCTTGACGTCATATCGCGAGGTGAACCCCTCGATGTCTCCTGAGCGGTGCAAATAGATGCGTGCGATCAGATCGGAGGTTACGCCCGCGTAGAGCGTTCCGTTTCGTCCGCTCGCCATGATGTAGACGGCGGGCTGCCTTTCAGTCCGCAACGGTGGCCCCCCGCCCCCGCAGCCAGTACAACGGCACCGCCGTCAGCATCAGCACCACGCTCCACGCCAGCGCTTCCCACCCGGTGCCGATCATCACCCATATCGCAAAGGCGAACCCGACCGCCGCCCACGGCCGCGCCACGCGCTGCACCCAGGCCGAGGCGCACGCGCCGATATAGAGCCAGATGGTCGCCGCGGCGGTAATGTTCAGCATGAAGGTCATCAGCCCGGAGAGCGTCCGGAACGCGTTGCTCAGGATCAGCACGCTGGCGAGCGCACTGGCGATGAGCATCACCGCCACCGGCACGTCCCGGCTGCTCGTGCGCGCCATCCAGCGCGGCAGCAACCCGGCGCGCGCCATGCCGAGCGGCACTTCGCCGACCAGCAGCACATAGCCGTTGAGGCAGCCCAGCGCCGAGATCATCGCGAACGCCGCGGCGAGCAGCCCGGCCTTGCTCCCCCAGAATTCGCCAACGAACAGCGCGATGGGAGCGCCCGAATCCGCCAGCGCCTGTTGCGGCATGGCATAGACGATGCCGGTCGAGACCAGCAGATACAGCGCACCGGTCACCACAACGCCCGCCATCGTCGCAAGCGGGACGATGCGACCCGGATCGCGCACGCGCTCGGCGCAGACACCCGCGCATTCGAACCCGAGCAATGCGAAAAAGGCGAGGCCCAGCGCCGGCGTAAGCTGGACCGGTTCGAACGGCGCATGCCCGTTCGCGGAGAACCGGCCGGGATCGGTCAACGCCAGCCCCGCAAGGATCAGGACGACGACGACCAGCGGCATCAGCTTGAGCAGCACGGTCACCACTTGCAGCCGCCCGGCATCGCGCGCGCCAAGCAGGTTGAACAAGGTAAGCGCCCAGAGCATCGCCAGCGCGGCACCGGCCGAAACGATCGTGCGGGATCCGAGCCACGGCCAGAATTCGGCAAGATAGCGCGACGCGGTCAGCGCCAGCACCGCATTGGCGCACCACAGGCTTACCCAATAGCTCCAGGCGACCAGCATGGCGGGCAGCGGGCCGAGCCCGTCGGCAACCGCCGCCATCGCCCCGGTCGTTTCGGGGCGTGCCGCGAACAACCGCGAGAATACCCAGGCGATCACCACCGCCCCTGCAATCGCCGCCACCCATGCCACCGCCCCGGTCGCGCCATAGGGGGCAAGCTGCGCAGGCAGGACGAAAATCCCCGCCCCGATCATCCCGCCGATCACCATCGCGGTCGCGGTCCAGAATCCGAACGGCCGCCTGTCCGTAGCCTTGACGTCGACAGTCATGATCGCTTCCCCCCGATGCAGGGAATGAAGCACGGAAGCGCCCCCGCGCCTAGGGTCTCGACACCTTGCAATGTTGGATTCCGCCTGCTGCAAACGATGCGTCGATGCCCGCCCGCATCCGGCCGCTCTTTGATATCGTGACGACGTTCGGCTGGTCCGCATGCGCGTTTTTGGGGAAGGCCGGTTTTTCGCGATATTGGTGTCAACCGTGTCAACCGCGCCGCGCCGGTTATTGTGCTCCGGGCGGGGGTGACGGCAGGCCTGGAACCTGCCTACATTTCGCCCATGCAGCCCCTGCCCGCCTCGCGCTACCATCCCCGCCTTCTCGAAGCCGCGCTGGCGCTGCACGACAATCGCCTCCACGACGCCGAACCGCGATTGAAGGCGCATCTGCGCGAAGACCCGTTCGATGTCGCTGCGATCCGCATGCTCGCCGAACTGGCCGGGCGGATCGGGCGCTACAAGGATGCGGAGTCCCTCCTGCGCCGCGCGATCGAGCTCTCGCCTGCCTTCACTGCCGCGCGCGCCAATCTCGCGCTGGTTCTCTATCGCCTCAACCGCCCGACCGAAGCGCTGGCAGAACTCGATCAGGTACTGGGCGAGGATCCCGACAATATCGGCCACGCCAATCTGAAGGCCGCGGCCCTCGCCCGGCTCGGCGGGTTCGACGAAGCGATCGGGCTGTACCGCGAAGTGCTCGACGCCGCGCCCGACCAGCCCAAGGTGTGGATGAGCTATGGCCATATGCTCAAGACCGTCGGGCGGCAGGCGGAGGGTATAGCCGCCTATCGCAAGGCGCTCGAATTCGCGCCAGGCCTCGGCGAAGTCTGGTGGAGCCTCGCCAATCTCAAGACGGTGAAGTTCGACGAGTCCGACATCGCCGCGATGCGCGCCGCGCTGGGCCGCGGCGACATTTCGGACGAGGACCGGTTCCACCTCGATTTCGCGCTCGGCAAGGCATTCGAGGACCGCAAGCAGCCGGTCGTCGCCTTCGCCCATTACGAAGCCGGCAACCGCCTGCGGAAGACGAAGATCAAATATGACGCGGACGAGACCGAGCGCTTCGTCGATACCAGCATCGCCACCTTCACCGGCGAGTTCCTCGACGCGGGCAAGGGGCTGGGCTGCGACGCGCCCGATCCGATCTTCATCCTCGGCATGCCCCGCGCCGGATCGACTCTGATCGAGCAGATCCTGTCCAGCCACAGCCAAGTCGAAGGCACCACCGAACTGCCCGACATTCCCGCGCTGGTTCGCCAGATCGCGGACTATCCGGAGGGCATCGGCCATCTCCCGCCGGAGAAATTCCGCGAGATGGGCGAGGATTACCTGAAGCGCGCCGCGATCCAGCGCCAGACCGACCGGCCCTTCTTCATCGACAAGCTGCCCAACAACTGGGCGCATGTGCCGCTGATCCACCTGATCCTGCCCAACGCGAAGATCATCGACGCGCGCCGCCACCCGCTCGGCTGCTGCTTCTCCAACTTCAAACAGCATTTCGCGCGCGGTCAGGCGTTCAGCTACGGCCTCGACGATATGGGCCGTTACTATCGCGACTATGTGCGGCTGATGGCGCATGTCGATGCGGTCCGCCCCGGCCTGGTCCACCGCGTCTTCTACGAGAGCATGGTCGACGATACCGAAGCGCAGGTTCGCGCGCTGCTCGCCGCGCTGGGGCTCGATTTCGAACCCGCCTGCCTCGAATTCCACAAGAACGACCGCGCCGTGCGCACGGCCAGTTCGGAACAGGTCCGCCAGCCCATTTTCCGCGACGGCACCGAGGCGTGGCAGCCCTTCGATTCGTATCTGGGCCCGCTCAAGGCGGCGCTCGGCGACGTGTTGGCCGCCTATCCTCGAGTGCCGCGCACCATCTCGTCACCGGCGACGTAGCGGAAACAACCCGGAAACGTTGCAAAACTGTCACGCTGCACCTGCGAAAGACATTTGCACGATCGTACAATATTGACGGTTGTTACGGGTGTGACACTCTCCGGCCAGCGACATCCTCTGCCGGAGATTGACCCATGTTCGTCAACAAGCGCCGCGCCACCCTCATCGCCCTGCTTACGTCCGCTGCGCTCGCCGCGCCGGCCTATGCCCAGGACGCTCCTGCGCAGGAGAACGGCAACGAAGAGATTGTCGTCACCGCGCAGAAGCGCGAACAGAATCTGCAGGACGTGCCGATCAGCATCACGGCGCTCACCCCCGCGCGCCTCGAAAATCTGGGCGTCACCAATTTCGAGGATTATTCGCAGCTCCTCCCCTCGCTGTCGTTCCAGACGTCGCAGCCGGGCATCACCACCGTCTATATGCGCGGCGTCGCATCGGGCGGCGACGGCAACCATTCGGGTTCGCTTCCCTCGGTCGGCGTCTATCTCGACGAACAGCCGGTCACCACGATCGGCGGCACGCTCGACGTCCATGTCTATGACGTCGCCCGTATCGAAAGCCTCGCGGGTCCGCAGGGCACGCTCTACGGCGCCTCGTCGCAGGCCGGCACGATCCGCATCATCACCAACAAGCCCGAAACCAGCCATTTCTACGGCCGCGTCGATGGCGAAGTGAACTCGGTCGCCAAGGGCGGCATCGGCGGCCGGCTCGAAGGCATGGTCAATGCGCCGATCAACGCGTCGATGGCGCTGCGCGTCGTCGGCTTCTACCAGCGCGATGCGGGCTATATCGACAATGTCGCCAGCACGCGCCGCTTCCTCCCCATCCCGGGCGGGATCGTCGTCAACAACAACGCCTTCGTCAAAGAAGATTACAACACGGTCGACACCTATGGCGGCCGCGCCGCGCTGAAGGTCGATCTCGACGAGAACTGGACCGTCACGCCGACGGTTCTCTATCAGGAATCCAAGTCGAAGGGCTTTTTCGGCGCCGATCCGAAGCTTGACGATCTCCAGGTCCAGCATTTCTTCGACGAATATCGCGACGATCGCTTCATCCAGGCGGCGATGACCATCGAGGGGCGGATCGGCAATTGGGACGTCACCTATGCGGGCGCCTATCTCGATCGCCAGACCGAGAGCTCGAGCGACTATACCGACTATTCCGAGGCCTATGACTCGCTTTATTCGTCGGTCGGCGGCCTTGCGGGCTATTTCTACCTGCAGAATTCGGTCGGCGCGACGATCGATCCGCGCCAGCGTGTCGTGGGCACCGATCACTTCCGCAAGATGAGCCACGAAGTCCGCGTCGCCTCGCCGCAGGATTCGCCGTTCCGCGTCGTCGCCGGCCTGTTCTACCAGCGCCAGAGCAACGAGATCCATCAGGACTATATCGTCCAGGGTCTCGCCCCGGCGCTGTCGGTCAATGGCTTCCCGGGCACGCTGTGGCTGACCGAGCAGAAGCGGGTGGACAAGGATTATGCCGCGTTCGGCGAGGCGAGCTTCGACATCGCGCCGACCCTTACGGTCACCGCGGGCGGCCGTTTCTACAAGTACGACAACTCGCTGATCGGTTTCTTCGGCTTCGGCCGGAACCCCGCGGGCCCGCCGTATAACGGCGCGGGCAGCTCGCGCACCGGCGTCGCCGGCTGCTACACCTCCACCGGCGCGCAGCTGCGCGACAATCCCGGCGGCACGCTGCTCCCGGCCGCGGTGCCCGGCAGCCCCTGCACCAATCTGGCCACCTTCGTGAATGGCGGCCTCGTCCCCAAGTCCACCGAAGGCGATGGCTTCCTCTACAAGCTGAACGTCAGCTGGAAGCCCAGCGAAGACGTGATGGTCTATGCCACCTGGTCGAAGGGCTATCGCCCGGGCGGCATCAATCGCCGCGCTACCATCGCGCCCTATGAGGCCGACTTCCTCACCAACTATGAAATGGGCTGGAAGGCCACGCTGGGATCGGGCGTCCGCTTCAACGGCGCGGTCTATCAGCAGGAATGGAACAAGTTCCAGTTCTCGTTCCTCGGCCAGAACAGCTTTACCGAAATCCATAACGGCCCGAACGCGCGCATCCGCGGCATCGAGCTCGACCTGACCTACGCCGCGAACGGCTTCACCCTCACCGCGGCGGGCGCCTATACCGATGCCCGCACCACGCAGAACCTCTGCGCGGCCGACGATCCTACCTATAGCTGCGTCGGCGGCGGCAACTTCATCGCCGCACCGGCCGGAACCCGCCTGCCGATCACGCCCCGGTACAAGGGCAACGTGACCATGCGGTACGACTTCAACTTCAGCGGGCTCGATGCCTTCGTTCAGGGCGTCGCTGCGTTCCAGGGCGGCGCCTCGTCGGATATCCGCACCGCCGTGGTCCAGGCGGGCACCGGCAATATCGTGAACCCTGCCGCCCTGCTCGGCCGCATCCCCGGCTATGCCACCGGCGACCTGTCGCTCGGCGCGAAATATAATAACTTCTCGGTCGAGATGTTCCTGTCGAACATCTTCGACGAACGCGGCCAGATCTCGCGCCTCCAGGCCTGTGGCAGCTGCTCGCAGCGGCCCTATGCGATCTATATCCGCCCGCAGACCTACGGCATCCGCGTCGGCACCAAATTCTGATCGTCGCGCACCCTCTCCTCTTCGGAGGAGAGGGGAAGCGGCCTCAGATCCCGCCGTCCACCGCTTCGCGGCCGGCGTCGCCCAGCCCGGCGATCAGCGCAACCGCGCAGGCATCGACGACCGCCTGATCGGTCGCGCGGATCACGAAATTCGCCCCCACGCGCCCTTCGCGGAAAAAGGGATAGCTGCCGATCGTCACGCCATCATGCGCGCGCTCGACGGCGCTGAGCAGGTCGGCGATCTCGCTCTCGGGCACCCAGCACCCCACCGTGTGCGACACCAGGGGCTTGCCGCCCTTCAGCTCGCCCGTCAGCGCATCGAGCATCTGCGCGGCGATATGCGGCACGCCCGCCAGCACGAACAGAGTGTCGCCCACGCGGATGCCCGGTGCGCCGGACATGCGGTTGGGGATCAGGTCCGCCCCTTCGGGCACCCGCGCCATGCGCAGCCGCGCCTCGGTCAGCCCGCCGCGCGTCTCATAATAGGCTTCCAGCGCCGCGCGCGCCCGGGGATGGATCACCACGCCGACGCCCAGCGCCGCGGCGATCGCATCGACGGTGATGTCGTCATGCGTCGGCCCGATGCCGCCGGTGGTGAACAGATAGTCGTTGCGCGCGCGCAGCTGGTTCACCGCCTCGACGATCGACGCCTGCACATCGGCCACGACTCGCACCTCGGCCAGCCGGATGCCCTGCGCGTTCAGCCAGGTGGCGAGTTGCGCGATGTTCTTGTCCTGCGTCCGGCCGGAAAGGATCTCGTCCCCGATCACCACCAGCGCAGCTGTCCAAATCCTCTCAACCATAATGGGGCCGTACTCACTCGCAAACCGTGGCGCAAACGACTATATCGCCGCCCATGACCGAGTATGTAAGCGTCACCGCCGACACCCCCACCGCCCGCACGGGCGCGATCAAGCTCCACGGACCCGAGGGGTTTGCGGGAATGCGTGCCGCGGGCCAGCTTGCAGCGACCATCCTCGACGCGCTGCCGCCGCACGTCGTGCCGGGTGTGACGACCGCCGAAATCGACGACATCGTCCGCCGCATGACGCTCGACGCCGGCGGCGTGCCCGCGACGCTCGGCTATCGCGGCTACACCCATAGCTGCTGCATCTCGATCAACCATGTCGTGTGCCACGGCATCCCGTCGGACCGCACGCTGAAGGATGGCGACATCGTCAATATCGACGTGACGCCGATGCTGGGCGGCTGGCACGGCGACACCAGCCGTATGTTCCTGGTCGGCGATGTCGGCCTGAAGGCCCGCCGTCTGGTCGACGTGACCTATGAATGCCTGATGCTGGGCATCGAGCAGGCCAGGCCCGGAAATTATCTCGGCGACATCAGCCATGCGATCCAGGTCCATGCCGAAAAGCACCGTTACGGCGTGGTCCGCGATTTCTGCGGGCATGGCCTCGGCCAGGTGTTCCACGACGCGCCCGAAGTCGTCCATGTCGGCCGCCCCAAGACCGGCCCGATGCTCAAGCCCGGCATGTTCTTCACGATCGAGCCGATGATCAATATCGGCCGCCCCGACGTGAAGCTGCTCGACGACGGCTGGACCGCGGTCACCCGGGACCGCTCGCTCTCGGCGCAGTTCGAACATTCGATCGGCATTACCGAAGATGGCTGCGAAATCTTCACCGCCAGCCCCAAGGGCCTGCACCAGCCCCCTTACTGAGCTATCCGACGAAGGCCCGCTCGATCACGAAGTGACCGGGCGCGGCGTTCGATCCCTCGACGAACCCCTTGCCTTCCAGCAGCGCGGCGAAGTCGCGGATCATGTCCATCGATCCGCACAGCATGATCCGGTCATGCTCGGCGTCGAAATCCTCGGGACCCAGCACCGGCGAGCGGAACAGCGTCCCGTCCTCCGCCAGCGCCTGGATCCGGCCCGAGGTGCGGAACGGCTCGCGCGTGACCGTCGGGACATAGTGGAACTGGAGCAGCGCCTGCTCCTGCACCAGCGGATCGCTGGCCAGCTGCGCCGTCAGTTCGTCGGCATAGGCCAGGTCGCTCACCCGGCGCACGCTGTGCACCATCACCACCTGCGCGAAGCGGTCATAGATTTCGGGATCGCGCGCCACGCTCAGGAAAGGCGCCAGCCCCGTGCCCGTGCCCAGCAGGAACAGCCGCTTGCCCGGCAGCAGCGCGTCGGACACCAGAGTGCCGGTCGGCTTGCGTCCCAGATAGAGTTGGTCGTCCGCGCGGATCGTCTGCAGCTTCGACGTGAGCGGACCGTCCGGCACCTTGATCGACAGGAATTCCAGCTCGTCCGACCAGGCCGGGCTTGCGATCGAATAGGCCCGCATCAACGGCTTGCCGGTGTCGCCCATCAGCCCGATCATCACGAACTCGCCCGAGCGGAAGCGAAAACTGGCGGGGCGCTCGATCGCGAAGCTGAACAGATGCTCGTTCCAATGCTTCACCCAGCGCACTCCGCTGGTGAAGAAGCTCGCATGTTCGGGAAGCAGCACCGGCGGCCGCGTGTGGAGGGTCATTTGTCTCTTCTCAGTTGGGCGCGCGCGGAACGGGCGTACGGCGAAGCACGTCGGACGACTGGCCGACCGCGACGATGAAGGGTGAAAGCGCATCGGGCTTCACGATCTGCGAAGCCATGCGCTGGACGAGGCGATAATCATTGTCGGCGGCGGCGTGGAACAAGGCGAGCAGCATCGCCTCGTCGTCATGGATCCGCGCGCAACCGGGCGAGCCGAAGCGCAACGGCCCCTCGCCTTCGCTGTTGAGCAGGAACATCGCCATGTTGAAATCGGGCAGCAGCTCGGGCACCCGCCAGCGCTGGAACGACGGCCCCAGCGCCGCGCAGGGGCAACGCTGCATCCCCATCGCCGCCACCCAGCTGCGCATCGACCATGCAATCATCTGCTCGCCGGGCGCGAGTTCGAGGATGGTCCGATCGAGGAACCGATACATGTTACGCCTCCGGCTTCGCATTATTGCGAGTGACTCGCATTAGCTGCGTTAGCGTCGGAGTGCGGGCCGGTCAACCGGAACCGGGGCTCAGGCTAATCGGTGTTCAATTCCACCGCCGCGGTGGGCCGTTGGCCATAGTCCCGCTCGTCCTTGAGGCGCTGCGCCTTTCCGGCTTCCAGCCATTCGTCCCATTGTTTCCGGCGGCCGAACCAGCGCCAGCGCCGGAGCAGGAACCAGTCGTGAAGCTTCTCGATCTCCTTCTTCGACGACCAGTCCCGGCGTCCCACGCTCTGATGTTCGAAGGTGTAGCCCCACCAATAGGCGAAGTGCGGCCCGAACAATTGCCACGCCTTGAAATTATCGATCAGGCAGGCGCTTTGCAGCGCGTTCAGCCGCAGGAAGAAGCGCGCCACGCTATGGACCGACCGGCGCGCCTGCTTGATCTCCGGCGGCAGATTCGGACTGGAATCCAGCGCTGCATTCTCGTCGGGCAACTGGGCCCGGATGAAATCCATCGCGTCGCCGCGTGCCTGCGAGAAGTCGGAACTCTGGAAATCCTTGAGCAACTCGATGGTCGCGGTTCGCCGCGCCACGCGCGCCTGCCCCCAGAAGAAGATCAGCGGCAGCACGACGCCGACCAGGATGTCCCCCGGCTCGAATTTGAGCGGCGCGCCGCCGAGCGCCAGCATGATCGCCCCGTCCTTGATCGAAAGCATTCACGTTCCCCCGTCCGTGATTGAAATATGCCGGGCGTCGGCGCGCCGGATTCGCGCGCGGCGTGCCCCCCGATCGGGCACACTGCCACCAACTGCCCAATAAGTAAGCAGTTCTTAACGATTGCAGCCCGCGCAACCCACGCTTTTCCGTAAAACCCGCATTGGCACGCTTGATGCAAAACGCGCGGCAGGAGATGAGGCGAATCCTCACCGAAACGCATGAAGGATAACAGGCGTGAAAAAGATCGAAGCGATCATCAAGCCGTTCAAGCTCGATGAAGTGAAGGAAGCGCTGCACGAAGTCGGCGTTTCGGGGATCACCGTGACCGAAGCGAAGGGCTTCGGCCGGCAGAAGGGCCATACCGAACTCTATCGCGGCGCCGAATATGTCGTCGACTTCCTGCCCAAGGTGAAGCTCGAAGTGGTGGTCGAAGACGCCCTTGCCGAACGCGTGGTCGAGGCGGTTGCCGCCGCCGCGCAGACCGGCCGGATCGGCGACGGCAAGATCTTCGTCATGCCTGTCGAAACCGCCCTGCGCATCCGCACCGGCGAGCGCAACGAGAACGCCATCTGATCCAATTGACGCAGCGCAACATCCCGACGATGTAGCGCCGCAAACGTAATTTTATTGCCCGATTCGTCGGGTTCACGAAAGAGAGCGAAAGGGGTTCCCAATGGCGAATTCGGCCAGCGACATTCTCAAGATGATCAAGGACAACGAGATCGAGTGGGTCGATCTGCGTTTCACCGATCCCAAGGGCAAGTGGCAGCACCTCACGATGGTGTCGAAGGTGATGGGCGAGGATGAGCTCACCGACGGCCTGATGTTCGACGGTTCGTCGATCGAGGGTTGGAAGGCGATCAACGAGTCCGACATGATCCTGAAGCCGGATCTGGACGCGGTGTGGATCGATCCGTTCTCGGCCACCCCGATGCTGATCCTGGTGTGCGACATCGTCGAGCCCTCGACCGGCGAACTCTATTCGCGCGACCCGCGCTCGACCGCAAAGCGCTCGGAAGCCTATCTCCAGTCGCTCGGCATCGGCGACACCGTCTATGTCGGCCCCGAAGCCGAATTCTTCATGTTCGACGACGTCCGCTTCGAGAACAGCTATTCGACCAGCTATTACGCGATCGACGACATCGAACTGCCGGGCAACACCGGCAAGGAATATGAAGGCGGCAACCTCGGCCATCGTCCGCGCGCCAAGGGCGGTTATTTCCCCGTCGCGCCGGTCGACTCGGCCGTCGACATCCGCGGCGAGATGGTCTCGACCATGCTCGAAATGGGCCTGCCCTGCGACAAGCACCATCACGAAGTCGCCGCCGCGCAGCACGAGCTGGGCCTGACCTTCGGCACGCTGGTGCAGACCGCCGACCGCATGCAGATCTACAAATATGTCGTGCATCAGGTCGCACAGGCCTATGGCAAGACCGCGACCTTCATGCCGAAGCCGATCAAGGAAGATAACGGCTCGGGCATGCACACCCACATCTCGATCTGGGACAAGGGTTCGCCGCTCTTCGCCGGCAACGGCTATGCCGGCCTGTCGGACATGTGCCTCTACTTCATCGGCGGCGTCATCAAGCACGCCAAGGCGCTCAACGCCTTCACCAATCCGTCGACCAACAGCTACAAGCGTCTGGTCCCGGGTTACGAAGCGCCGGTGCTGCTCGCCTATTCGGCGCGCAACCGCTCGGCATCGTGCCGCATTCCGTACGGCGCGGGCACCAAGGCGAAGCGCGTCGAGTTCCGTTTCCCGGACGCGCTGGCCAATCCGTATCTCTGCTATGCAGCGCTGCTGATGGCCGGCCTCGACGGCATCCAGAACCGCATCCATCCAGGCGAGCCGATGGACAAGAACCTGTACGACCTGCCGCCGGCCGAGCTGGCCGAAGTCCCCACCGTCTGCGCCTCGCTCCGCGAAGCTCTCGAATCGCTCGAGAAGGACATGGACTTCCTGCTCAAGGGCGACGTGTTCACCAAGGACCAGATCGAGAGCTATATCGAGATCAAGTATCAGGACGTCGCCCGCTGGGAGATGACCCCGAGCCCGGTCGAATACGACATGTACTATTCGGGCTGAGCCACCGGCTCACCGAAACCGAACGGGGCGTCCGGAGCGATCCGGGCGCCCTTTTTCTTTTGCCCGGACACCGTCCGCGACACAGGTCCTCAAGGTTCATTCGGCGAAAACCAAACTATCTGGTCCATAATGGCCTCAAACCTGAATCCATCTTGCAAATAAGCGGCCCAACTATACTTCTCGTCGCGTTCTTGATTTATCGAGAATAGCGTAGCTGGTTTCCATATTTCACCGGTTTTGCATTGCCGCATTACTGCGGTCGTGGCCCGAGGCCGCCCGCCCTTTTTGCCAATGCGAAATCGATACATTGGGGAGGATAGAATGGCATTTCCGACAGCCGTGAACGACCAGATCACCGACAGCGTGACCCAGTCCAACGTGATGGTCACCGGCAGCGCGCCCGCGCTCGCCCTGGCCAATCTCTATCAGGCGACGTCGCAGGCGCTCAGCAACGCCGCGCTCAACGCCGCCAATGCCCAGCAGCAGAATTACGTCATCGCCCAGGCCGCGACCACGGTCGGCGTCTCGACGCTCTACTCGCTGATCGGCGCCGTCGACGTGGTCGACGCCGCGGACCTTCTCAAGCGCTGAGAAGCGTACGCCCGTTTCAGGAACAGGAGGCTCTCATGGCATTTCCTACCGCAGTAAACAGCCAGATCACCGACGCCGTCAGTCAGGCCAATACCAAGGTGCTAGGCGAAGCCCCCGCGATCGCGCTGGGCAATCTCTATCAGGCGACTGCACAGGCGCTGTCCATCGCCGCACAGAACGCGGTCAGCAACCAGCAGCAGCTCAACGTCATCACGCAGGCCGCGACGACGCTGGGCGTCACCACGCTCTATTCGCTCGACACCGCAGTCGACGCCTCCGGCTCGGCGGACGCCCTGAAAAGCTGACGCCGTCCGGATCTTCGTCGACGCAGGGTCCGGCGGCTTCGGCCGCCGGCTTCCCGCTGCATGTGAAGGAGCACACCATGCCTGAGGGCACCGTCAACAGCATGACGACCGACGCGGTCGCCACCCTGAATACCCTGCTGACCGCTCAGGCGCCGTCGGGATCGTTCGCGATGCTCGATCTCGCGCTGACCCAGACGCTTGCCACCGCGATGCAGGACATGGTCCATCGCCAGCAACAGGCGGCGACGATCGCGTCGGCGGCGGTCACCGCGGCCTGCGCCCGGGTCGCGGCGGTTGCGTCGGCCTATCCGCTTCCGCACCTGCCGCCGATCCCCGGCATCGAACCGATCCCCCAGCCGTCCGCAACCATCGTCGGTGGTGCGCTGGCAGCGGCCGAAGCGGCGATCGCGATCCTCAAGGCGCAGGCCGTGACGGACTCGCCGGCTGCGGCCGAAGCAGTCAGCGCACTGGCCACCATCGCGCGGGACGCGAGCCCCGCAGCGAAGGCCCCGGCGAAATCTCGTACGAAATCCGCCGCGAAGTCCGCGCCGGCCAAGGCTGCGAAACAGCCCGCGAAGGACGCGTGATGCCCGATCCCACCACGGTCAATCCGCAGATCATCGACACGATCAACCAGACCCAGCTCGCCACGATGGCCCCGCAGGTGGTGCTGACCAGCGGCGCGGGCAAAGCCTATCAAGCGGTCGCGCAGGCCAATGCGCTCGCGGTGCAGGACGCCACCGACATGCTGCGGAACATGTCGAGCATCGCCACCACTGCGGTCGGCACGGCGATGGCGCAATTGCTGGCCGGCGAACCCGGCGCGGCCGAGGCGCTCCGCCATGCTCAGGCCATCGTGACCCAGGCTGCCGCGGATTACGCCACCATCTGCGCCGCCGCCGAAAAGTCGCTCAAGGCATTCCCGTCCGGCTGACCGGCTCGCGAGGAGAAGCAGGATGACGATCACCATTGCCGGAAAGCAGACGACCGGCGCCGCGGACTTGTCCGCCACGGCGCAACTCGTTCTGGGGTTCATCGATGGCGGGAATGAATGGCTGGCCTATGCCGTCAGCACGCCCGCACCCTATGCCTTTCCCGACGAGCTTGCACTGCTCACCGGCGTCCAGCAGGGGCTTCATGGCGCGCTGCTGACGCTGCTGCCCGGACTCGGCCTGCTTGCCAGCCCCGCGCGGCTGTTCATGCTGAGCGCGAGCGATCTGAGCCTGCTTACCGCTGCCGAAGGCGGTGCCGATGCTCCCGAAGCCGAGTTGCGGACCCTGCTCGCCACACAGCAGCTCGCGACCGCCGCCGATCTGGCAGCGGCCGATGCCTGGCTCGCCAGCCTCGGCGTGGCGGATGCCCCGCTCTTCCAGGCCTTGTCCCTGGCCGACCGGATCGAGCTTGTCGCGCTCGAAAACGAGGCAGGCGGCGAAGCAGAGGCAAAGGACGCCGGCGCCTTCGCGCTTTCATGGGCCAAGACCCCGCTCGAATTCGCCGACTATTTCCGCGCCTTCATCGCGCTCCGTGCCGCCGCCCCTTCGCTGACCGGCGAGGCGCTGGCCACTGCGCTGCTCGGGCTCCTGCCGCATTTGTTCGGCACGCTCGATTGTCCCAGCGTCGGCGGCATCAAGCCGGCTGCGGAAATCACCGCCGCGATCCGCGGATGGCACGCGAGCGGCCGCCAGATCGGCTTCGCCCGTCTGTCTCTCGCCGCCGCGCAGATCGCCGCCAGCACCGGTTTCGGCGCGCAGCCCGGCGCGGACGACCCGGCGCTGATCGCCGCCTATATGGCGCAGGCCCAGGCCGTCATCGGCAATGGCGATATCGGGAGCGGCCGCTTGGGTCAGGATGGCGCATCGGCGCTGTTCGACATCACATCTGACACCGGCGACGCGCAGATCGCCGTGGATGCGGCGGGCACGATCTCGCTCCATGCGTTCCGCCCCGCTCCGGCCGCTGCCGCATGAAATGGTCCCTCACACGATCGGTGGAGACGATGATGACCGAAGACGATCCCCAGCCCGAGCCCGCCGCCGAACCGGACGCCGGCCCCGAATCGCCCGACACGATCGAACCCGGCGACGATTTCACCAGCGCCGTCGAACGCGAAGCCGCCCTGGTTTCCAGCCAGGCGATGGATATTTCCAGCTTCATCCAGGCCAGTTTCGCGCAGGCTTACAGCGATCCGCAGGCGCCGGAAGAAGAGGCATCGCCCCAGTGAAGGCGCGACACTTTTGCCGCACTGCAAAACTGTAATATTCGTGTCGCGATAACGTCATCGAACTCGCATCCAACTGTCAGGAACCGCTCCTAGAGGCCCCCTCAACCACGAAACGGGGGCGTTATGACCACGACTTTGAAGCTTCTCCTCACCGCCGGCATCGGCAGCCTCGCGCTGGGCCTTGCCACCACCGCCGCCGCGCAGCCGGCGCCGGTCGACCAGCCTGCCGCCGACGAAGGCGATCAGGATATCCAGACCTCCAGCGACATCGTCGTCCAGGGCGGCATCGGCTTCCGCAACCGTTCGGACACGACTGTCCCGACGCTTGTCTATGACACCGACTATTTCCAGCGCTTCGAACCGCTGACCGCAGGCGACGCCCTCAAGCGCGTACCTTCGGTCACTTTCCTTTCGGACGTGATCGAGAGCGACGGCGCCCGCCTGCGCGGCATGGATCCGGGCTATACCCAGATCCTGATCAACGGCGATCGCGTTCCGGGTTCGCAGGCCGATCGCAGCTTCTTCCTCGATCGCATCCCCGCCGAACTGATCAGCCGCGTCGAGATCGTCCGCTCCAACTCCGCGCGCCGCACCGGCGATGCGATGGCGGGCACGCTCAACATCGTCCTGCGTGACGGCTTCCAGCTCGACGGCGGCTATGTCCGCCTCGGCGGTCTGCGCTTCGACGATGGCGAACTGAAGCCCAGCGTCGGCCTGGTCTATGGCGGCGAGTTCGCCGGCGGCCGCCTGCTGCTCGGCGGCAACATCCAGGGCCGCTACAATCCCAAGCAGAAGACGAGCCTGCGCTACAGCGACTCGCCCGAGAACAACTCGAACTACGCGACGGCGAACTTCGTCGACCGCGAAGACCAGAGCGACACCCGCGACGGCATGGACTATGCCTTCAACGCGACCTGGGGCATCGAATTCGGCGGCACCAAGCTCGAAGTCGGCGGCTTCTACGTCCAGACGACCCGCACCGAAAGCGAGCGCTCGTTCGAATATAACCGCCCGACCGGCACCCCCGGCCCGGTCTCCGGCGCCAACAGCCTGAACCCCGGCCTGCTGACCGACAATGCGAACATCAATCGCATCGATCAGGAGAATTTCAACGTCACCGCCAAGGTGAAGCAGGACTGGTCGCTCGGCGAGACGACGCTGAAGCTCGGCTATGCGGTGTTCTCGGACAACCAGAACGAGACCGAGGACGAGATCGACTTCAACCGCGCCACACCGCGCTTCACCAGCGATCTCACCTACACGCGCGTGATGAGCAACGAATTCTCGGCCAGCCTCGATCATGAAGTCGACCTGGGCAAGGATATGAACCTCGTGCTCGGCGGCTTCTGGCAGGACAAGAAGTTCGACACCGACGTGCGCACCGTGCGTCAGCGCTTCAACCTCACCAACCCGCTGCGTGCGACGTGGAACCAGTTCAGCCAGGATCCGCGCTCGCTCCTCACCATCCCGCACAATCTGGGCGCGCCCACCGGCGGCTTCGACGTGGTCAAGGAAGGCCGCCGCGATGTTTTCGCGCTGGTCGAGGGTGAGAACGGCATCGTCTCGTGGGAAGCCGGCGTGCGCTACGAGCACACCTCGGTGGCGATCACCGGCCTTGCCGACCGCGACTACGGCATCTTCCTGCCTTCGGCTTCGGCCAAGATCCAGCTGACCGCGTCGGATCGCATCACCCTGTCGGGCGCCCGCACCGTGCGCCGCCCGCGCCTCGACTATCTGACGAACGTGACGCTGGAAGAAGAGCTGGGCGACAATGACCTCGCCGGCAACCCCAACCTGCGTCCCGAAAGCGCATGGGGCGCCGATCTGGGGTACGAGCACCGCATCGGCAACACCGGCGTGGTGGGTGTGAACTTCTTCTACCGCAGCGTCACCGACCTGATCGAGATGGCCAACACCGGCGCACAGGGTTCGGCGGGCAGCGGCACCTTCGTCTATCAGCCGCGCAACACCGGCAACGGCAACGTCTATGGCGTCGAGTTCGATCTCTCGACCGACCTGCGCTTCATCGGCATGAAGAACACCGGCGTGTTCGGCAACTTCTCGTACCTCGAAAGCGATATCGACGACGCGTTCGGCGCGCGCCGCTTCAACGGCCAGTCGAAATATGTCTTCAACGTCGGCTTCATCCAGAACCTGCCGACCGTGGGCAGCGCCTTCGGCGTCACCTATCGCAAGCAGGGCAGCGCGTACGATCGCACCATCGGCGAGGAAGTGAACACCACCTACGGCGCCGATCTCGAAGTCTTCGTCGAAAAGCGTTTCGGCAAGAACTTCACCATCCGCGCGGTCGGCTCGAACCTGCTCGACGGCACCAAGGACGAAGTGTTCAACAAGTTTACCACCGCCGCCGACCAGACCGGCCGCAACTTCGACGAATATGAAGTCGAGAGCGAGCGCGCCGGCCCGGTATTCCAGGTCATCGCCCGCATGGCCTTCTGATGCACAGGCATAATATCGCCGTCCTGCTCGGCCTGCTGTCCTTCGGGGCAGCAGGCTGCGCGCCGCAGGAAGTCCGCCCCGCATTCTCCTCCGCGCCCACCGCTTCGGTGCAGGCGCGCGGCGAGACCCATGCCGTCGCCACCACCGATGCCGACGCCGCGGACGATCCCGCCATCTGGCGCAATCCCGCCGATCCGGCCGCCAGCCTGATCGTCGCGACCGACAAGAAGGCCGGTCTCTACGTCTATAACCTGTCGGGCGAGGTCCAGTCGTTCCTCGACGCCGGCCGGGTCAACAATGTCGACCTGCGCGATATGGGCGCGGCGGGAATCATCGTCGCCGCCAGCGATCGCATCGACAAGGCGAGCCCGAAGCTTGCGCTGTTCCGCCTCGATCCCGCGACCCGCACGCTGACCCCGCTCGGCAAGGTGCCCGTCGGCACCGGCGAAGCCTATGGCGTGTGCCTGTATCGCGAGGGCAGCAAGCTCACCGCGTTCAACGTCATCAAGGACGGCACGATCAATCAGGTCGAGCTCGACCTGAGCGGCGCCGCGCCCGCGGGCCGGATCGTCCGCACGATGAAGCTCGCCACCCAGTCCGAAGGCTGTGTGGTCGACGAGCGCACCCACGCGCTCTACGTCGCCGAGGAAGATGCCGGCGTGTGGAAGTTCGACGCCCGCGCGACCGGCGCGGCCGCGGGCACGAAGATCGCGGCGGCCGACGGCGTCCAGATCGTCGCGGACACCGAGGGCCTGACCCTGGCCCCCGAGGGCGACGGCAATGGCGGCTATCTGCTGGTCTCCAGCCAGGGCGACAATGCCTATGCCGTCTATCGCCTGAGCGACGACAGCTATGCCGGCCGTTTCCGCATCGGCGCGGGCAAGTTCGGCGCGACCGAGGAAACCGACGGGATCGACATCGCGGTCGGCGATTTCGGCCCCAATTATCCCGGCGGCCTGTTCATCGCTCAGGATGGCGTGAACCCGCCCAGGGCGCAGAACTTCAAGCTGGTTGCGTGGGACGATATCCGCAAGGCGCTGGGGCTGTAACGGTCAAGGCTATCCAATCTGCTCGTTGATAGGTCTGCGGCTATACAGAGATTGAAAAAGGTCGGGATTCTGAGTCCCGGCCTTTTCATTTGTTGCAGACGGCTGAACAGGTTAGCCATCTGATCTTATGCGTCACTGCTGCGCCATCCCGCTGCTATTTCTCGCGTCCGCATGCAGCGGCGGCGGCGGCTCGACACCTGCACCGACCCCGACGCCCACCAGTGCGAACGCCGCGCCCAGTTTCACCTCGGGCACCACCGCCAGCGTCGTGGAAAACACCACTGCGGCGTATCAGGCCATAGCGACGGACCCGAACGGCGATTCACTGACCTTTACGATATCGGGTGGGGCCGACGCCGCACGCTTCGGCATTTCCGCAGCAGGTGCGCTCAGCTTCAATCCGGCGCCCAACTTCGAAGCGCCTGCCGATGCGGACACGGACAATGTATATAATGTCCAGCTTCGCGTCAGCGATGGCAGCCTCAGCGCCACACGCGACGTTGCAATAACCGTCGCCAACAGCCGCGAAGGCGTCGATGTCCGCCGCGTCGGCACTGGCTTCACTCAGCCGGTCTATATCGCCCCGGTCAACGGCGATCCGCGCCTTCTCGTGATCGAGAAGGGTGGCGGCGTCTGGTTCCTGGATCCGGCGACCGGCACCAGGACGCTGGAGACGACGATCGGCAATCTCTCCACCGACGGGGAGCGCGGGCTGCTCGGCATCGCGCCGCGTCCAAACTTCATGCTGAGCCGTCAGGCCTATGTCTATTGCACCGCGCCTGACGGTACGATCGAAATCCGCCTCTATACGCTCGGCACCCTGCCTTACACGGTGGTGTTGAGCATCCCGCATCCGGGCGCCAACAACCACAATGGCGGATGGATCGCGTTTGGGCCCGATGGCTATCTATATGCAGCGACAGGCGATGGCGGCGGCGCAGGCGATCCGGGCAATAATGCCCAGAATCCCAATTCGCGGCTCGGCAAGATCCTGCGCATGAGCGAGGGGATCGCCAGCGTGACCCCCGCGCCCGGCAACCCCTATATCGGCGGTGGCGGCGACCCCTATGTCTTTGCGCTGGGCCTCAGAAACCCGTTCCGCAATTCCTTCGCGCTCGATGGACGTCTCTACATCGGCGATGTCGGCCAGGGCGCGATCGAGGAGATCAATGTCGTCCGCCCGGACCAGCCGGGCCTCAATTTCGGCTGGCCGTTCCTCGAGGGGACTCAGCCGTATCGCGGCACCGCACCGGCAGGGCTAACCGCACCGGTATCGCAATATGGGCACGGCACCGGTCCCACGCAGGGTGCTTCGATCATCGGCGGCTACGCCCTCGCTTCGACGGGTCCGGTGCTGACGGGCCTGTACGTCTTCGGCGATTTCGTGAGCGGCAATATCTGGACGGTCCCGGCTGCCTCGCTGATCCAGGGCAGCCTGTTCCCGGCCGGCAGCTATGAGCGCCGCAATCTCGATTTCACCCCCGACGCCGGTACGATCGATCAGCTCGTTTCGTTCGGCAAGGACAATTCGGGATATCTGTACCTGATCGATCTGGATGGCGAGATCTTCAGGGTCCTCGTAAACAACTAGGCGGCATTGCCCCCATCGCCCCCACGCCCTAGCCTGCGCCCATGAAGCACCTCCTCCTGAGCGCCCTCGCGATGCTGATCGCCGTCCCCGCCTCCGCCCAGCTTTCGAAGACCGAGAGCAAGATCGTCGCCACGATCGACGCCGAGTCCGAACGCACGCTCGGCGTGCTGGAGAAGATGACCGTCATCAACAGCGGCACGCTGAACGCACCCGGCGTTCGCGCGGTGCACGATCTGCTCGTCCCCGAATTCGAAGCGCTGGGCTTCACCGTGCGCTGGTCCGACATGACCGCCACGGGCCGTTCGGGCCATCTGGTCGCAACGCACAAGGGCAATGGCCGCGGCAAGCGGATGCTGCTGATCGGCCATCTCGACACCGTGTTCGAACCCAGTTCGCCGTTCCAGAGCTGGAAGCGCGAAGGCGATCGCGCGATCGGCCCGGGCGTAGTCGACGACAAGGGCGGCATCGCGGTGATCCTCGCCGCGCTGCGCGGAATGCAGGCCGCCGGCACGCTGAAGAATGCCGACATCGTCGTCGTGCTGACCGGCGACGAGGAGCGGATCGGCGCCCCGGTCGAGGTGGCGCGCAAGGACCTGATCGACGCGGGCGAATGGGCCGATGTCGCGCTCGAGTTCGAAAGCCTTGCGCGCGAAGGCGGTCAGGATTTCGGCACCGTCGCCCGGCGCAGCTCGTCCAACTGGATGCTGACGGTGAAGGGCAGGACCGGCCACAGCAGCACCGTGTTCGGCAAGGAACTGGGCTATGGCGCGATCTACGAAATGTCGCGCATCCTCGATACGTGGCGCCGCGAAGTGGTCGAGCCCAACCTGACCTACAATGTCAGCGTCATCGGCGGCGGCACTCCCGCCAGCATCGATGCCGCGCTGCTGACGGTGACCGGTTCGGGCAAGACCAACATCGTCCCCGAAACCGCGATCGCTCGCGGCGACCTGCGCAGCCTGACGCCCGACCAGGACGCCCGCGCCCGCGCGAAGATGCTCGAGATCGCGGGGCAGAACCTGCCCGGCACCAGCGCCGTGTTCGTCGTCGACGCCGGCTACCCGCCGATGGCCCCGACCGAAGGCAACCGCGCGCTGCTCGCGCGCCTCAACGGCGTGAACAAGAGCCTCGGCCTGCCCGAAATGCCCGAATACGACCCCGCCAAGCGCGGTGCGGCGGACTCCAGCTTCGTCGCCGCGCTGGCCGACACGATCGCCGGCATGGGGCCGTGGGGCGGCAACAGCCATGCCGAAGGCGAATGGCTCGACATCCCCAGCATCTCGCTTCAGGCCAAGCGCGCCGCGATCCTGATGTCGCGACTGGCGGCGGAGAAGCGCTAGTCCCGAAGCGCGCCCAAATCCAACCCGTCACCCCGGACTTGTTCCGGGGTCCACCGGGCGGCTGAGCGAGTAGCACGAGGCTCGCAGGTCAGCGCGTGCGGCACAGTAGCCCCCGGCACAAGGCCGGGGTGACGACACTATTTGCGCCCCACCCTGACCTTCCACGCCGGATATTCCCGCTCCAGCAACGCGCGCGGCCAGTCCCCATACCAGCTATAGCCGCTGCGCCGCTCGGGATGGATCTGATCGTACCGCGCCACGCGGACGCCGTCGCGGTTGGCCAGCACCACGCTGTTGTCGCCAAGGTCGTAAAAGCGCGCCCAGATCCCCGGCCCGCCCGGATCGGCTACCAGCCGCCGGTCGAAGGTCGCAGTGTGATAGGGGTATTTCACCGGCTCCGGCAGCGGCACCGTCTCCAGCCGCACATCCGCGATCCGCGAGCGCCTGAGCCACGCCACCCCGCCCTCGATC
Source organism: Sphingomonas sp. G-3-2-10 (assembly GCF_012927115.1). NCBI lineage: Bacteria > Pseudomonadati > Pseudomonadota > Alphaproteobacteria > Sphingomonadales > Sphingomonadaceae > Sphingomonas > Sphingomonas sp. G-3-2-10. The sequence goes on from NZ_JABBFY010000001.1 coordinate 1,921,809, forward strand.
GCCGCCACCACTTCGGGCGACGGATACTCGATCTCCATCAGGTAGCGCAGCATCTCAACCGTCTCCTGCGAGACGATCGACGGGAGTTCGAACGCGCGCGCCTTCGCGGGCAGCAGCGTCACCGGATCATATTGCCCAGCCCATCCGGTCGGTACGCCGCCCTGCCGGATCTGCAACCGCAACACGCACGCATCGCCCCGCGCCAGTGCCTGGGCGGCGCGCGAACGCCGCGCCCCATCCACCGCCCGGTATGCGCCCTTGCCCGCTGCGATCCGCCGCAACAGCCGCAAATTGCCCGACGTCACTTCGTCGGCGATGGTGATCTTGTCGTGATAGCTCTGGGTCGGCGGCACGCTGTGCGGCCAGCCGCCGCAACTCGCGACCTGCTGCGACAGGATGAAGTCCAGTCCCTTCAGCGCCGCATCGCGATACTTCGCATCGCCCAGCACGGCGTGCGCGCCGAGCAGATAGGCGACCTGCGAATAGACGTTGCGATTGTCGAAGCTGGCCGATGCCTTGGCGCGTTCCGCCGAGGTCGCCGCGCGTTCCTCCGCGTTCAGGATCCGCGTCGGATCGCGGTTCTCGATCCAGCCGCCATTTTCGCGCTGGTACAGAAACACATTGTCCGCGATTTCGCGCAACTGGTCCGGCCGGTACGCCGCATAGTCCGATCCGTGCACGTTGCGCCAATGGTGGATCGCGTCGCTAAACGGCTCAAGTGAAGGCGTTTCCGCCATATGGGGCGTCATGCAACTGCTCGCCGCAAGCCCCGCCAAAACGATCGCAATCCGCTTCATTCGATCACCTCAGCCGGTTGCAACCCGCAACGCAAGTCGCCATCTAACCCCGCATACCGGAAGTTCGAATCGGAGAGACCTGATGGCCAATAATCTCAAGCAATATATCGATGGCGCATGGGTCGAGAGCGAAGGCGGCACCCGCCACGCGGTGATCAATCCCGCCACCGAGGAAGCCACCACCGAGATCACGCTGGGTTCCGCCGCCGATGTCGACAAGGCCGTCGCTGCCGCCCGCCGCGCGTTCGAGAGTTTCTCGCGCACCAGCGTCGAGGAACGCGCCGCACTGATCGAACGCGTGCTCGAAGAATATAAGAAGCGCGCCGGCGACATGGCCGAAGCGATCAGCCTCGAAATGGGCGCGCCGATGAGCCTGGCCAAGACCGCGCAGGTCGGTTCGGGCATCGGCCATCTCGCTTCGGCCGCCAGGGCGCTGAAGGAATTCCAGTTCGAGGAAGTCATCGGCAATTCGTCGGTCGTCCATGAACCGATCGGCGTCGTCGCGATGATCACGCCGTGGAACTGGCCGCTCAACCAGATCGTGTCGAAGGTCGCGCCCGCGCTCGCCGCCGGCTGCACCATGATCCTCAAGCCCAGCGAGGAAGCGCCGACCAACGCGATGATCTTCGCCGAAGTGCTCGACGCGGCCGGCGTGCCCGCGGGCGTGTTCAACCTCGTCAACGGCGACGGCCCCGGCGTCGGCACCGCGCTCAGCACGCACAAGGGCGTCGACATGATCAGCTTCACCGGCTCGACCCGCGCCGGCATCCTCGTCGCGAAGAACGCCGCCGAGACGGTCAAGCGCGTCCATCAGGAACTCGGCGGCAAGTCGCCCAGCCTCGTCCTCGAAGGGGCCGACATGACCCGCGCCGTCCCCGGCACGCTGATGAGCGTGCTGATGAATTCGGGGCAAAGCTGCATCTCGCCCACCCGCCTGCTCGTCCCCCGCGACCGCCAGGACGAAGCGATCGCCGTCGCCACCGAAGTGATGAAGGCCACCCAGACCGGCGATCCCTCGCAGGACGGCCGCCATATCGGCCCGCTGGTCAACAAGACCCAGTGGGAAAAGGTGCAGGGCCTGATCGCCAAGGGCATGGAGGAAGGCGCGAAGCTCGAGACCGGCGGCCCGGGCCGCCCCGATGGCGTCGAGACCGGCTATTTCGTGAAGCCCACGCTCTTTTCGAACGTCACCAACGAGATGACCATCGCCCGTGAGGAGATCTTCGGGCCGGTGCTGACCATCATCCCGTACGACAGCGAGGAAGACGCCGTCCGTATCGCCAACGACACCGATTACGGCCTGTCGGCGGTCGTGTTCGGATCGCCCGAGGCGGTCCGTCGCGTCGCCCCGCGGCTCCGCGCCGGCATGGTCTATGTCAATGGTGGCCAGCCCAATCCCGACCTGCCCTTCGGCGGCTACAAACAGTCGGGCAATGGCCGCGAGCATGGCAAGTTCGGCCTGGCCGAGTTCATGGAGGTCAAGGCGCTCGTAGGGGTAAATGCGTAACCCCGCGCTTGCGATCGGCTAACCGCAACTGCGCTACCGGAGTCTCATGAACGAGGCTCCGGTAAGCTACGAGAAACTGATCGCCGAACATGGCGTGATCGACGCTGCGCTCGCGCGGCTTGCTGTGCTGGTGAAGGACGACGAGCCCGATCTGCCCGGCGTGATCCTCGCGCTGAGCGATCTTTCGAGCGAGCTCTCCGCCCATCTCGCGCATGAGGATGGATTTCTCTATTCGCGGATGCTCACCAACGGCACGCCCGAGGGGCAGGCCGCCGCGCAAACCTTCATCGCCGAATTCGCCGAGCTGCGCCACGATTGGGGGCTCTATCTCGGCGAGTGGAACCGCGAATGCATCGCCGGCAACTGGGCGCAGTTCCGCCAGGAAACCGATGCGATGATCGCCCGCTTCGCCGGCCGCGTCGCGGTGGAGAACAATCTGCTCTACACGATGGCCCTGCGCATCGGCGTGATCACGCTGCGCCACACGGGTTGAGCCTCAGGGCAGCAACACCGTCGCTCCGGTCGTCTCGCCCGCTTCCAGCGCGCGATGCACCTCCGCCGCCTGCTCCAGCCGGTAACGCTGCCCGATCCCGGGCCGGATCGCGCCCTTCGCCAGCATCGCGAACAGCCGCGCCACGCCCGCCTCGCGCTCCTGCACCGTCACATAATAATCGTACAGCTTGGGCCGGGTGACGAACAGCGAGCCGTGCTGGTTGAGCGTGGCCAGCTTCACGCCCTCCACCGGTCCGCCGGCATTGCCATAGCTCACGATCAGCCCGCGCCGCGAAGCCGAGGCGAGCGAGGCTTCCCAGGTCGATCCGCCCACCCCGTCGAACACCACCGGCACGCCTTCGCCGCCGGTGATCTCGCGCACCCGTGCGGCGATGTCCTCGCTCCGGTGAAGGATCACATGGTTCGCGCCCGCCGCTCGCGCCGCTTCGGCCTTGGCTTCGCTGCCCACCGTCCCGATGACGGTCGCACCCAGTTCCTTCAGCCAGCCGACCAGCAACTGCCCCACCCCGCCCGCCGCGGCATGGACCAGCACGGTCCAGCCCGGCTGCACCTTCGCGCAACGCTCGGCGAGGAACTCGGCGGTGCAGCCCTTCAGCAGCACTGCCGCCGCGGTCTCGTCGTCCACCTCGTCGGGCAGCTTGAACAGCGACGCCGCCGCCACGTTCCGTTCGCTCGCATAGGCCCCCAGCGCGGGACCATAGGTCGCCACCCGGTCGCCCACCGCCAGCGTATCGACGCCCTCGCCCAGCGCTTCGACCACGCCCGCGCATTCGCTGCCCAGCCCGTTGGGCATCGCGACCGGATACAGGCCCGAGCGGAAATAGGTGTCGATGAAGTTCACGCCGATCGCGGTCACCCGGATCCGCACTTCGCCCGTGCCGGGCGGCGGCAGATCGATATCGACGATCTCGATCACTTCGGGACCACCGGTCCGCTCGATACGGGCAACACGCGCCATGCGACTTCTCCTCGGGAAGCCCTGCCCTAGACCGGCCACACCCACAGGATCAACGGCGTCCCGACAAGGATGACGAGCAACGACAGCGGCGCCCCCAGCCGCGCATAGTCGCCGAAGCGATACCCGCCCGGCCCCAGCACCAGCGTGTTGCACTGGTGGCCGATCGGCGTGAGGAAATCGCATCCCGCACCCACCGCCGTGGCCATCAGGAACGCTTCGGGCCGATAGCCAAGATCGGTGGCGAAGGTCGCAGCGATCGGCGCCATCACCAGCACGGTCGCGGCATTGTTGAGGAACGGCGTCACCGCCATCGCCGCGACGAGGATCAGCGCCACCGCGCCCCAAGGCGGCAGCACCGCCGCAAATCCGCCCAGCCATTCGCCGATCAGGTCGGTCGTCCCCGTCGTGCGCAGGCTGTCGCTCACCGGGATCAGCGCGCCGAGCATCACCAGGATCGGCCATTCGACATGCTCATAGGCTTCGCGCAGCGGCAGCGCACCGCTCAGCACCGTCAGCGCCGCCGCCGCGAAGAACGCCACCGCCACCGGCACATAGCCGCTCGCCGTCGCCGCCATCGCCACGGCCAGGATCGCGATCGGCAGCAATCCCTTGCGCACGCTTCCCAGCCGCAACGTGCGCTGCGCCAGCGGCAGGCAGCCCAGACCGCTCAGTTGCTCGAAGATCAGCGCCATCGGCCCCTGCAGCACGATCACGTCGCCCGAATGCAGTTCGATATTGCCCACGCGCCGGGCCAGCCGCGCCCCGTGACGGGAAACCGCGATCAGGTTCACGCCGAATTGTTCGTGCAGCCCGATCTGGATCGCCGTCCGCCCGATCAGCGGACTTTCGTTGCCGATCACCGCTTCGATCACGCCCACTTCACCGCCGGCCCCTTCGGGCATTTCGCGATGCAGCCCTTCCAGCGCCAGTCCGTCGCTCGCGATCACCCGTTCCAGCGCATCCGGCGCACCGGCCATGATCAGCACGTCACCGTCGCGCAGCGGCGTCTGGGGATGCGGCATGCTGCGGATGCCCGCGCGCAGGATCGCGGTGATCGCGACATCCTGCTCGTGACGCGTCTCGAACGCTTCGATCGTCTCGCCTTCGGCCGCCGATCCCGCCGTCACTTCGGCTTCGGTAACATAGTCCTGGATGTCCAGCGCTTCGCCCAGCGTTGCCGTCGCGCGCCGGTCGCGCGGCAACAGCCGGTAGCCGAAGCGCAGGAACACCAGCCCCATCACCGTCAGCGTCAGCCCCACCGGCGCATAGTCGAACATGCCGAAGGGCTGGCCCGTCATCTCCTCGCGCACGCGGCTGACGATGATGTTGGGCGAGGTGCCGATCAGCGTGATCAGCCCGCCCAGCAGCGACGCGAACGCCATCGGCATCAGGAACACGGCCGGTCCCGCATTCGACTTGCGCGCCATCTGCAGCGCCACCGGCATCATCATCGCCAGCGCGCCGATATTCTTGACGAGCGCGGACGCGAAGGCGACGCTCGACGTCAGCAGCAGCAGTTGCGAGCGGATCCGCTTGCCCCTGCCCTGCACTACCTGCATCGCCCGGTCGATCACCCCCGATCGCTGCACCGCGCCGGACAGCACCAGCGCTGAGGCCACGATGATCACGATATCGTCCGAAAATCCGCTGAATGCTTCCTTGGGCTTGACCACGCCCAGCGCCAGCGCGGCCAGCAGCGCGATCACCGCGACCAGATCGTAGCGCAGCCGTCCCCAGATGAAGAGCAGCATCATGCCGCACAAAACCGAAACCGAAAGTATCTGGGAAAGCGTCATTCGGCCTCGATCATCCTGTCGAGGCGCTCAACTATCGGCAGCCGTTTCGGGTCCGTGACCGATGAATTCCCGCCCGAGCGGGAATCCCGCCTCTCCTTCCTGGGGGGACGAGAAGAAGCGGGACCCCCCGCTCGCGCGGAGACGTTAAGCCCGGAAACGGGTCAGATCAGTGGACGGTTCCGACAGCCTCGTCGGCCGTCATCAGCATCACCAGCCGCTCGATCTGCCGCCAGCGGCAATAGTGGATGGTGTTCCCCAGGCCGCGGCTGCGGTCGGCGCGCGAGGCTGCTTCGTATCCGGCTTCCTCGCCGAACATGAGGATCAGTTCGGCCGCGTCCGCGACCTGACCGGCATCGGCGAGATAGGGGGGTAGCTCGTCCATGAAATCTCCAGCGGCGCGGGGGCGCCTGTCATACGCGCGATATACTCAATCCGCGTGCCAGCCTGGCGCTTTCCAGCTTTTGCGCGCCACACGAGGGTGAAAAGCCGTAAACCATGCTGCCGGGGCCGTCCCGGCCGCCCCGTCACGGGACAGTAGCGTCTCTCTGCGGGACATGGCAGAGGGGCGCCATGACCCATCCGAACGCTTCCGAACCCAAGACGCCGATGGCCGGCGGTTTCCTCCTCGCCGCCGGCATGATCCTCGGCGTGATCGGCGGCGCGATCGCCAATCAGGTGACGATCGGCTTTCTGGTCGGCTTCGGCGCCGGCCTGATCGCCGCGGTCGGCATCTGGCTGAAGGACCGCTGATATTCGTGGGCTCCTGCGAAGGCAGAAGCCTAGCGTTACAAAGCGATCGTTGCGCATAGTTAGGGCAGCGCTACAAATCCGCCATGCTGTGGAATATCATAGATAATCGCACGCGTCCGTATCGCTGGCGAGAGGTCAACGCCATCGTTGAGGCGGTGGAGCACGACAATAGCTGCCGTGACGCCGATCAGGCTCCGGAAAGTGACCCTTCGCTCACCATCGACTATGACGCCCTTGAAGCGGTTTCTGTTCAGGAGGCGGTAGCTTGGGCAAATGCGCAGCGTTGTCCGGTTACCCTCTATCTATATGATCTTGGTGGCGGTTTTCACGGACAGCGAGCATCTCAATAAGTTAGAAAACCGCTTCCCCGATGACGGAATTGATACGAGGAACTGACTGCTCGCGATCGGATCGGGCAACACCCTAAAGCAACGCCCGCCCCAGCCACACGACCCGCCCGATCACGTCCACCGCCCCGGCCTCGACCGTCACGGTCGCATAGGCCTCGTTATCGCTGGCCACCTCGATCTCGCGCCCGATCCAGCGCAGCCTTTTGACCGCCACCGCCCCGTCGAGCCGCAGCACGAACAATTCGCCGCGCACGCCCGGACTTCGCCGGTCGCGGTCGACCAGAATCTCGTCGCCATCGCGCAGGGTCCGCTCCATCGAGTCGCCCGCCACCCGCACCATCGATGCCGCTTCGGGCCGCACACCCAGCCGCCGCAACATCGAAGGATCGAACAGCGTGCTCGCCAGCGCACGCTCGGCGTCCACCAGCCCGCCCGGCCCTGCCGACGCACCCACATCCAGTCGCGAGACTTCGGCAACGCCGCGCGCGACCGTCACGCCGAACGCCTCAGGCTTCATGCCCAGAAACCGCGCGATCTTCGCCCGGTCGCGCTCGGCCAGTTCACCCGGCAGGCCGCGCTTCAGATATTGCTGAACATAGGCAGCGTTGCGCCCGATCAGGCGCGACAGCTGCGCACAACTTTTCCCCGAAGTTGTGATTGCCGCCGCAAGGGCCGCGCGCTGCGCATCCGCATCCATATTCGATCCATAGTCATAGGATGAATCCTAGACAAGTTGGATTTTGAGAACAAAACAGGACCATAACATCGCGAATCGAGAGGAGCGAGTCGGTGGCGATCCTGCGGAAAATACAGAAATTCCTGAAGCATAGCGGCATGCCGCAGACCAAGTTCGGCCGCCTGTCGGTTAACGATCCGCGGCTCGTGGGCGATCTTCGCAATGGCCGGGAACCCGGCCCGCGCATGGTCCGGCGGATCGAAACCTTCCTCGCCGATCAGGAAGCCTCGCAATGAGCCGCGGTCCCGACGCCCTCACCTTGCTCACCCGCGCGCTGCTGGCCGGGGCCAGAGCCTCGCACTGCCCGCTCGCGCTGGCCGCATCGGATTCGCGCCGCTGGTCCAGCGCCACCTTCGCCGGGATGCAGCACCGGCTCACTTTGTCGGGCACGTCCTCGGCCGCGCTCGACGCGATGCTTGCCGCTTTGCCCGAAACCGAATTCGCGCTGCGCGGCCATCTGGTCGCCGATCTGGTGGTGGAACGCGTCCGCCGCGAAGGCGATGCGGTGACGATCGAACTCGAAGTCCTGACCGTCGAAGAACGCTAGGGCCGTACGATCGGGCGCTCAGGCCCTGCGTGCGAGGTTGCGCAGGGTCACCAGCGCATCTTCCAGCCCGCGATCCTGATCGCGGCCATGAACGGCAGGCGACGCGACCGTCTCCATGCCCGTCGCGATCCCCTTCTTCACCACACCCTTTTCCAGCCGCTCCAGCAGGGCATGGATCGTCGCGTCGGTGCGCGGCGTGGCGATGGCTTCGTCCTGCGCGCGGGGCTCCGGGCGCGGGGCGGGGCGCAGGCTCGGCGGCGGCGCAGGGCGCGGGCGGATCGGCGGGGTCAGCTCGAAAATCTCGAACCGCTCGGTTTCGTCGAACACCGCGGGACGCTTGCGGCGCAGCGGCAGCGGCGCGACCGAGGGGGGCATCGGGAAATCGAGGATGGCGTCCGGATCGAACGCCGCCATCGGCTGCTCCAGGTCGAGCGGCAGGTCCTGCTCGGCGGGAGCCCCATGAACCTCGGCGTGAACTTCGGCGGCTGCAATCGGCTGATCGAGAAGCATCGGCTCGGAATCCTCCACCACCGACTCGGGTGCCGGTGCCGCGAACAAGGGCTCTGCCGTGACACGTTTCGGTACGTCGGAGTCAAGGTTCGCCTGTTTGGGTTTCGCGGTGATCTCGAGGAACGGCACGCCCAGATCGCGAGTCGCCAGCAACGGCGCGCGCGCCGGCGCATCGGGGTGCGCGTCCGCGCGGCGCAGCACCGGAGTCGGCACCGCTTCTTCGCTCACCGGCGCTTCGCGGCCGAACGACAGCGTCCGGCTGCCGAACATCAGGAAGCACGCAAACCAGCCGAACAGCGCGACCACACCGCCCACGCCAAGCGAGAGTCCCGCCCGCGCGGTCAGCCCCAGCGGCGGCTCGGCGGCGGCCAGGACGGCGGGCAATCCGCTGTCCATCACCAGCCCCTCGACCAGCGGCGCGGGCGCGATCGCCAGGGCCGCGGCAGCCGCCACGCCCATCACGATACCACCCAGCGTCGCTACGCCCAGATTCATGCCTTCACCGCACCCTTGGTCCACGAGTCCTTCACGGGCGCGATATTGGCGAGTTTTTGGTAAACAGACTCATAACGCCCGACATTCAGCGACCAGTTTCGCTCGGCCTCGACGAACGCCCTGCCCCGCGCCCGCCGCGCTTCCCAATGATCGCGATCGGCGAACAATCCGGCCACCGCCCGCGCCAGCGCCCGGGGGTCGTCGGGGCGGAACAGCGTGCCGGTATCCCCGTCGCGGATCAGCTCGCGATGCCCGCCCACGTCGGACGCCGCGACCAGCCGCATCTGCGCCATCGCTTCCAGCGGCTTGAGCGGGGTGACCAGATCGGTCAGCCGCATCCGCTTGCGCGGGTAAACAAGTACGTCGACCACGCTGTAATACCGTTCGACTTCATGGTGCGGCACCCGGCCGATGAAATGGATCCGGTCCGCCACCGGCGACGCCCCGGCCTGCGCCCGCAGCGCCGCTTCGCACGGGCCCCCGCCGACCAGCACGAGGTGCATGTTCGGCCGCCACGCCACCAGCTGCGGCATCGCGTCGATCAGGACGTCGAGGCCCTCATAATCGTAAAAACTGCCGATAAAGCCGATCGTCTCGGCCCCCTCGATCCCCAGCGTCTTCGCCAGCCCGCTATCGTAAGGCAGCGGCTCGCCGAACAGAGTCAGGTCGACGCCGTTGGGCGAGACGAAGATCTTCGCCGGATCGATCCCGCGCCGGATCAGGTCGCAGCGCAGCCCTTCGCAGATCACCGCGACGGCATCGGCCTTCTTCACCGCCCGCGTCTCCAGCGCGCGGGTGGCGCGATACTTCATCGAACCCTCGCGCCCGTCGCCATTGCCCACCGCGGCGTCTTCCCAGAAAGCGCGGATCTCATAGACGAAGGGCAGCTTCAGCCGGTTCGCGGCGCGCTGCCCCGCCATCGCGTTGAGCACCGGCGAATGGGCGTGGAGCACATCGGGCTGGAACTCGCGCGCCACCTTGCGGATGCGCCGGGCGAAACGGTTCACCTCGCGCCACTCGCCCAAAGGCGCTGGCGCCGGCGGCACGACAGGCGTGCGGTAGAAGCGCAGTCCTTCGACTTCCTCCAGCGGCTCCGCGAAATCGCCATGCCGCGGCCCGGTCACCGCCGCCACGTCCCAGCCGCGCGCGATCTGCGCTTTCAGGATCGCTCGCGTGCGGAAGGTGTAGCCGCTGTGCAGCGGCAGGCTGTGGTCGAGAAGGTGGAGGACGCGCATGGCGTTTCCCTGCCACGACCCTCCTTAACGGCACGTCAACCGCCCGCGCGTATGCCCCTCATGCACAGGAGCGCGTGACAAGCCGATGATCGACAATTTCTCGCTAGCGGTCAGCCACGGGCTGATGATGCTCGCCGCGATCCTGTTGCTGCGCCGTCCCGACCTCGATTCGGAGGAAATGCCGGAGGACAAGGCCCGGTCGAGCAAGCGCCGATGGGGCCGCCCCGGTGCATGATATTCCGTTCCTCGTCTTTCTGGCGGCGCTGTTCGGGTTCGGCTTCTACCGGCCGTTCCTGTTCGTGCTTGCCTATGCCTATATCGACATCGTCTCGCCCCAGCGGTTGACCTACGTCCTGCTCAATTCGGTCCCCGTCTCGCTGATGGCGGTGGCATTCGCGGTGGGCGGCTGGCTCGTCGCGGACGACAAGAAGGATCTGCGCGTCGCCCCCCGCCAGATCCTCATTCTCGTCCTGCTCGCCTATTGCTTCTACACCACGAAGAACGCCGATTTCCCGCTCGAAGCGCTCGATAAATGGGACTGGGTGTGGAAGGCGCTGGCCTTCGCCTTCTTCCTCCCCTTCACCCTGCGCACCCGCCTGCGGATCGAAGCGCTGATGCTGTTCATGTGCCTGTCCGCCGCGTCGATCATCATCGTCGGCGGGATCAAGACGCTTGGCTCGGGCGGCGGCTATGGCGAACTGAACCTGATGATCACCAACAATTCGGGGCTCTACGAAGGCTCGACCATCTCGACGGTGGCGATCTGCATCATCCCGCTGATCCTGTGGTTCACCAGGCACGGCACGCTGTTCGCGCCGGACTGGAAAGTGAAGCTCTTCTGCTACTCGCTGGTCTTCGCCTGCCTGCTGATCCCGGTCGGCACCTCGACTCGCACTGGCCTGCTCTGCATCGGCCTGCTCGCGCTGCTGATGTTCCGCGATGCCAAGCGCAAGATGGTCTATGTCGGCGCGGCAGTGACGCTCGCGGTGGTCGCCGTCCCCTTCCTGCCGCAGGCCTTCATGGAGCGGATGGGCACGATCAAGACCTACCAGGGCGACAGCTCCGCCTCGACCCGCGTCGCCGTGTGGCAGTGGACGATGGACTATGTGAAGACCCACCCGATGGGCGGCGGCTTCGAAGCGTATCGCCAGAACAGGATCCGCTACGAAAAGGTCAATGTCGAGAAGAGCGGCGGCCAGGCAACCGTCGAGCGCAACATCGAAACCGATTCCGCCCGCGCCTATCACAGCGCCTATTTCGAGATGCTCGGCGAACAGGGCTATCCCGGCCTCGCCATCTGGCTGCTGATCAACATGGGCGGAATCTTCCGCATGGAGGTGCTCCGCCGGCGCTATCGCAAGGCCGAACCCGACGAAGCCTGGATCGCCCCGCTGGCCGGCGCGCTCCAGTCCGCCAATATCATCTACCTGCTCGGCGCGGTGTTCATCGCCATCGCCTTCCAGCCCTTCGTCTATATGCTGATCGGCGCGCAGATCGGCCTCGACGTCTATTGCGCGAAGAAGCGCGCCGCCGCGTCATGGCGTCCGCTGCGCAAGGCCCGCCCGACACCCGTGGCGGCCACGGCATGAACGAACTGCGCGCGCTCACTTCGGTTCGCGGCATCGCGGCGTGGCTGGTGGTCCTCTACCATATCCGCCTCTCGATCGACGGCTTGCCCGCCCCCGCGCTGGCCTTCTTCGCCAAAGGCTATCTGGCGGTCGACTTCTTCTTCCTGCTCTCGGGCTTCGTCATCTGGCTGAGCTATGCCGACCGCATCCGCGACGGTGGCCTCGCCGCGATTCCCGAATTCCTCAAGCGCCGCATCGCGCGTATCTGGCCGCTGCACATCTTCGTGCTGGCGGGGGGCGTCGCGCTCGCGCTGCTGCTCGCCGCCACCGGGCGCGAGGCGGCGCATTTCCCCTTCGCCGAACTGCCGCTGCATGTCGTGCTACTTCAGAATTGGGGCTTCACCGATACGCTGAGCTGGAACGATCCCGCCTGGTCGATCTCGTGCGAGCTGGGTGCGTATCTGGTCTTCCCCTTCCTCGCCTTCGCGGTCGACTGGCGGCGCGTGCCGACGCTGGCGATCCTCGCCGCCATCGCCGCGCTGCTGGTGCTGATCCACGCGCTGTTCGCCGCGCACAACGCCACGACGCTCGGTCAGTTGATCCCGCAACTCGGCCTGCTGCGCTGCGTATTGGAGTTCGCCGCCGGCACCGCGATCTGCGCGCTGTGGCTGCGCTGGCGCGACCAGTGGGTCGAGCCCGCCGCCATTTCCGTCACCCTCGCCGCAATCCTGTTTGCCGCATGGATCGCCGGACTGCTGCCCGAAACCCTAGCCGTCCCCGCAGCCTTCGCCGCAGCCCTTCTCGCGCTGGCGCTGACCGCAGGGCGCAAGGGCAACCCGCTCGAAGCCGGGCCGCTCCATTATCTCGGCGAGATCAGCTACGCGACCTATCTCGGCCATTACCTCCTGTGGTTCGCGTTCAAGCTGGTCTTCGTCAGCGACGCCCACGCCGTCGGCTGGCCACTGATCGCGCTGTACCTCGCGCTGGTCCTCGCCACGTCGATCGCCCTCTATCACGGCGTCGAGCGCCCCGCGCAGCGCTGGATCAACGCGATCAAACTTCCCCGCCCCTCCGGAACCTCGGCCACCACCGCGCATTGAGCGGGGACGCATGACGTCCCCATCCATCCTCTATGTCGACGACCAGCAGCCGGGGATCACCCGCAAGAAGGTCCGTCATGGCTGGGGCTATTGGGACGAAGCCGGCAAGCGCATCACCGATCGCGACGAGATCGACCGGCTCAACGCCATCGGCATGCCGCCCGCGTACAACAATGTCTGGTTCTGTCCCGATCCGCGCGGCCATATCCAGGCGACCGGCTATGACGACCGGGGCCGCAAGCAATATCGCTACCACATTGGCTTCCGCGAAGCGCAGGAAGCGGCGAAGTACGACCGGTGCGGCAGCTTCGGCGAGCATCTCCCCAAGCTCCGCGCCAAGGTCGAGGCCGATCTGAAGCTGCGCGGGCTGTGCAAGGAAAAGGCCGTCGCGGCGGTCGTCCGCCTGCTCGACCTCGGCAGCATCCGTGTCGGCAACGAGGAATATGCGGCGACCAACAAGAGCTTCGGCGCGACCACGCTGCGCAAGCGCCACGCCAAGGTGAAGGGCCAGACGCTCCGCCTCCAGTTCAGGGCCAAGTCGGGCAAGCTGCGCATCCTGACCATCACCGACGGCTCGCTCAGCCGCTTCGTCAAGAAGTGCCAGGACCTCCCCGGCCAGCATTTGTTCCGCTGGTGCGACGCAGCCGGCGAATGCCATCCGGTCACCTCGACCGACGTCAATTGCTACATCCGCGAAGCGATGGACGAGGACTTCACCGCCAAGCATTTCCGCACCTGGGGCGCCAGCGTGATCGCGTTCGAGGCGCTGGCCCATGCCGACGCCTATCTCGGCCTCAAGGCGATGCTCGAGCCCGTCACCGAAGCCTTGGGCAACACCCCCACGATCGCCCGCAAATCCTATGTCCACCCCGCGCTGGTCGCGCTGGCGAAGGACCGCGACGCGCAACAATCGTTTCGCGAGCGTCTTCATCTCCCGCGCGCCACGCGCTACCTCAGCCGCGCCGAACGCGGCCTCATCGCTTTCCTCGAAAGCGACGCGCCGGCCACCGCGAAGGCAGCCTGAGACCCTTGATGACCAATAATGCCAATTCCCCACTCCTTTCGGGCGACGAACTGCACCAGCAGGCCCGGACCTTCTTTCAGGACGCGACGATCTGGGTTCAGACGCATTGGCTGAACATCCTCATCGCCACCGCCGTGGCGGTCACCGTCTTCTTCGCGCTGCACATGGTCCGCCGCTGGGGCATGAAGCTGTGCGAGCGCGGTCAGGGCGTGCAGAACTGGTATTCGATCATCGGCCGCGCGCTGGCCAAGACCGGCCATTTCTTCATCCTGATGCTGTCGATCAAGCTGGTCACCAGCTACGCCAATCCGCCCGTGATGGTGGCGACGACGATCACCTTCCTCTTCACCATCTCGGCGGTCTTCCAGGCCGCGATCTGGGTGCGCGAGCTGATCTTCGGCGCGATCGAGCACAAGACCAGCGCCGAGAATTATCACGGCAGCGGGCTGACCAGTGCGCTCGGCATCATCCGCATCCTGATCACCGTGGTGCTGTTCGCGATCGCGCTGATCGTCGTGCTCAGCAATCTGGGCGTCAACGTCACCGGTCTGGTCGCCGGTCTTGGTGTCGGCGGCATCGCCATCGGTCTGGCGGCGCAGGGCATCTTCGCCAACCTCTTCGCAGCGCTGACGATCCTGTTCGATCGCCCCTTCCGCGTCGGCGACAAGATCCGCTTCGACCGCAGCAGCGGTACGGTGGTCGCGATCGGCCTGATGTCGACGCGAATCCGCTCGTTCGTCGGCGAGGAACTGATCATCGCCAACAAGCAGCTGCTCGACAAGCTGATCGAAAACCTCTCGCTGCGCCACCATACCCGCATCAAGCTCCCCATCGGCGTCGCTTACGAGACGCCGATCGAAAAGCTCGAGGCGCTGCCGGCGATGATGAAGGAGATCGTCGAGGCCGCGGGCGGCACCCTGTCGCGCGCCAGCACCGAAGCGTTCGGCGCCAGCTCGATCGATTTCATGATCGAATATGACGTGCCCGGCGACGACATGCCCCACGCCCAGATCGTCCGCGACAAGATCATGTTCGGCATCGTCCGCCGCTTCGCCGCCGAAGGGATCACCATCCCCTATCCGACCCAGACGGCCTACACCGCCGCACCGGACGGCACGCTGATCCCGCCCTATCCGCTCGACCCCGCGCCCGAGGCCGCAAGGCCATGACCCGGATCGCCGACACGATCCGCGACTTCTACCACGCCTATCACGAGCGTGACCGCGCGGCGGCGTCGGCGTTGATGGACGAAGGCTTCACCTTCACCAGCCCCTATGACGACGCGATCGGCAAGGCCGAATGGTTCGCGCGCTGCTGGGATCCCGGCGATCATCACGCCGCGTTCGAGGAAGATCAGCTGGCGGAGACCGGCGAAGGCGGCGCCTTCCTCACCTATATCCTCACCCTCGATACCGGCCTGTCCTTCCGCAACACCGAATATCTGGTCGTACGCGAGGGGCGGATCCTGAGCGTGAACGTCTATTTCGGCGCCAGCTACAGGGACGGCGCATTCGTCGCGCAATCCCCGCCGCCGGCGCCGGAAAGCGCGGACGCGGCGCCCGATCCCGCGCCAGCCCCGCCTGTCAGGGGCAAAGGCTGGCGGCGAGTGCTGCCGTCCCCTCGCATCAAGGGCTGAGCGTCAGGCCGCGACGCCCATCGCGCTCAGGAATCCCTGCCACCCGGCGACCGTCATCGTTCCGCGATATTCGGCCTGCATCTCGGGCGTCAGCACCTCGATCATCCGCGTGCCTTCGATCCACAGCTCCAGCACGCCGAACGCGCCGCCGCGCTTGCGATACTTGACCGGCCAGCCCTCGCGCTTCGCGACCGCCAGCACCGCTTCGACGGTGAACGGCGTCGCCATCGCGAAATGGGTCGAGGAACGCGGGTTGCGCGCGCCGATCACGCCATAGCTGTCGGCATCGCCTTCGGCTTCCATCAGTTCCGTGCCGCGCGGATAGACTTCGACGGCGGTGTTCCGCTCGTCGCCCGCGAACGCGATCCAGCTCGCTTCGCCCATCACCGGCGGAAACGGCGTGGCGATCCCGCCCCACAGCTCGGCGATCACTTCGGCTACGCGGCGCGGATCGCCCGCATCGATCGAAACATGAAACAGCATCTTCTACTCCCTGAGTCTCGGCACTTTTTGTGCCACCACATGACGGCACAAAAAGTGCCACGCCAATTTGACACAAAATGTGCCATCGCTAGATACACGTCATGGCCATCCGCAAATTCCTGCTCGAAGACCCCGCCAAACCCGAAGGCCCGGACAATGAAGCGAGCCGGAAACGCATCGAGGACGCGCTGCTCGAGCTGATGGCCGAAGGCGAACGCCTCAACCACGATCTCGTCGCGAAACGCGCCGGCCTCTCGCGCCGGACGGTCTACCGCTATCACCCGGATCGCGACGCGCTGCTCCGGGCGCTCTGGTCCCGGCTCAGTCCCGGCGCGGCGGGCGACAAGCTGCCCCGCTCGCTCACCACGATGCTCGATCGCCAGCCAGCCTTGTTCGACGGGTTCGACAAGAATGCGACGGCGATGACCGTGACGATGGCCAGCGCCGAGGGCCGCAAGATGCGCAACGCGATCACCGCCGAACGCACCGCCGCCTATCGCGAAGCGCTGGCCGAAGAGACCGCGCATTTGCCCGAGCCGTCACGCACCCATGCCATCGCCGCGATCCAGCTGCTCAACAGCGGCCTGGCGTGGCGCGAGATGCGCGACCAATGGAGCATGGACGGCCAGTCGATCGCCGCCACCTGCCGCTGGGCGATCGAGACGTTGCTGAAGGATCTGGAGCAGGGCGGCGGCCCGCCCGCCTGACCGCCGAGTCGCGATCCGCCATCGCATTTTTGAAGATTGGGTTCGGGATATACCCACGGCCGAGCGGTAAAAAGCCTTGCGCAGACGCTACGTCATTCGCGTTTTTCGTAATTCCGGTCTTTCGGGGCTTGCAGCACACCCACGCCGCTCACTAGATGTCGCCCATCGCCACGCGAAACCGCGCCGGGAGGGTTTGTCCAAGTGAGCACGATCACCGTCCAGCAAATGGCCGAAACCATCGGCAGCCAGCGGGTTTCGGACTGGCTCGAAGTCACGCAGGACATGATCGACAAGTTCGCCGACGCGACGGGCGATCACCAGTTCATCCACGTGAACCCCGAAATGGCGGCGAAGACCCCGTTCGGCGGCACCATCGCACATGGCTTCCTCTCGCTCTCGCTGATGCCCGTTCTCGCCAACATGACCGATGCGCCCAGGATCGAAGGCGTGAAGATGGGCGTCAATTACGGCGGCAACAAAACCCGTTTCCTCACGCCCGTACGCTCGGGCAAGCGCGTGCGCGGCCGCTTCAAGCTGCTCAAATTCGTCGAGCGCCAGCCCGGCGTTTGGGAGCAGCTCAACGAATTCACGCTGGAGATAGAGGACGAGCCGAAGCCCGCCCTGATCGCCGAATGGATCTCGCTGATTTACGTGTGACCCAGTTTAGCCCTCTCCCGTCTTCACGGGATAGGGTTGGGTGAGGGTCTTCTTCTTCTTCTGCCTCGCCCGGACGCAAGAAGAAGACCCTCACCCTCCCGCCTTTGGCGGGCCCCTCCCTCTCCCGCGAAGGCGGGAGAGGTGTTGAAATCGAAGAGAAGGAAAACCAATGTCCCGCTCCGCAGTCATCGTCTCCACCGCCCGCACTCCGATCGGCCGCGCCTATCGCGGGGCGTTCAACAACCTCCCCGCCCCGACGCTGGGCAGCCATTCGGTCAAGGCCGCGGTCGAGCGCGCCGGGATCGACGGGGCTGAAGTTGCCGACGTCGTCTTCGGCGCCGCGCTCCAGCAGGGCAGCACCGCGGGCAATATCGCCCGCCAGGTCGCGCTTCGCGCCGGTCTGCCGGTCAGCGTTTCGGGCATGTCACTCGATCGCCAGTGCGCCTCCGGCCTGATGGCGATCGCCACCGCAGCCAAGCAGATCATCGTCGACAATATGGACGTCACGATCGGCGGCGGCCTTGAATCGATCAGCCTCGTCCAGACCCCGCAGATGCGCGTCGCCCCCGATCCCGAGCTGCTCGCGATCCATAACGACGTGTACATGCCGATGCTCCAGACCGCCGAAGTCGTCGCCGCGCGCTACGGCATCAGCCGCGATCGCTGCGACGAATATGCCCTCCAGTCGCAGCAGCGCACCGCCGCCGCGCAGGCCGCGGGCAAGTTCGACGACGAGATCGTGCCGGTCACCGCGACGATGAACGTCGTCAACAAGGAGACCAAGGAAGTCAGCCAGAAGGAAGTGACGCTCACGAAGGACGAGGGCAACCGCGCCGACACCACGCTGGAGGGCCTCAAGTCGCTCCAGCCCGTGCTGCCGAACGGCACCGTCACCGCGGGCAACGCTTCGCAGCTGTCGGACGGTTCGTCGGCTTCGGTGCTGATGGAGGAAAAGCTCGCCGAGAAGCGCGGGCTCCAGCCGCTCGGCCGCTATGTCGGCATGGCCGTCGCGGGCACCAAGCCCGACGAGATGGGCATCGGCCCGGTCTATGCCGTCCCCGCCCTGCTCGACCGGTTCGGGCTGAAGATGGACGATATCGGCCTGTGGGAGCTGAACGAAGCCTTCGCGGTGCAGGTGCTCTATTGCCAGGACGTCCTCGGCATCCCGAACGAGCTGCTCAACGTCAATGGCGGCTCGATCTCGATCGGCCATCCCTATGGCATGACCGGCGCCCGCTGCACCGGCCACGCCCTGATCGAAGGCAAGCGCCGTGGCGCGAAATATGTCGTCGTGACGATGTGCGTCGGCGGCGGCATGGGCGCGGCGGGCCTGTTCGAAGTCCTCTGAGCCTGTCCGATGCGAACAAGGGGCCGGTGGAGCGATCCGCCGGCCCTTTTCGTTGGCAAATGCCGGACTCCCCGTGCTTCAAACATGGCATGAGCGCGAAAAAGACCCGTATCATGTATATCGAGGACAAGTCCGAAGGCCTGAACGGCCCGGCGCGGATCGGGCGCGTTACCTTCTCCAAGTCGGGTCAGTCGGCCCGCTATCGGGGACGCACCTTCCAGCGCCTTGGCGGCCACGGCTTCAAGGCCAATTATTTCGACACCGAAACCGGGGACCATTTCTGGATCTCCGGCCCGCGAAAGGACGGCCTCGATCGCCTCTACGAAGGCAGCGCGAAGCCGGTGGAGATCGACGCCGATATCAGCGAGGAATATTGGAGCACGATCAGGGGCCGTCAGGCCTGACGCATTGACGCAAGGCAATCGCGCAGGCAGCCTTCCGGTCATGGAAGCGGCCAGCAGCTATTCGAGCACCCATTGGCGGTATCTGGTCGCCAAGCCATTCCTCGACATGTTCGTCTTCTCCGGGCGCTCGACGCGAACCGAGGCATTGGGGTTCACCCTGGTCGCTTCGTTCTTCATCCATACGCCACCGGAACTCGCAGGCGACTATTCCAACCCTCTGCTCGTCGTGGCCGGGCTGGCGCTTGGCCTCGTCCTTCACTTGCCGATCTACGCCCTTGTCGTGCGTCGCGCGCATGATCAGGGCGCTTCCGCGCTATGGGTCCTGCTCCCGATTGTGCAGACCGCATTGGCGGCAGGATTGGTCGCCGTTGCGACTGAAAGAGGCGGCACGGGGGTCAACTTGCTCATCTGGAAAGCGCGCACGACCTGGTCGATGGAAACCACACCGATACTTGTCGCGATTTTTTCCGCGCTCATCATCCAACTGCTCCTGTTCTTCTCACCCCCCACGCCCGGCCCCAACCGCTACGGCCCCGATCCCCGCCTGCCCGATACCGAACCGCCCGTCACCGCGGCCTGATCGCCCGTCCGATCGCTCCGGCGATCCCGGTCGATTGACGGCGCCCTGCTCCGTCTCCAGTCTCCGCACCATGCCCGCCGCCCACAGCTATCGCCCCACGCACTGGCTCCTGCTGGCCCTCAAGCCGCTGCGGAACATGCTGATCGTGTCCGGGCGCTCGACGCGGTCGGAAGTCGTCGCCTTCTTCGTGCTGGCTTCGCTCATGAACCTGTCGCCGTTCCTCGCGGATCCCGAAGCCTCGCCCTTGCTGCGGGCCCTGGTCACCGGCTGGCAGATCGTCTGGTCGCTGCCCTGGATCGCGCTGTTCGTCCGCCGCCTCCACGATCAGGATCGTCCGGCATGGTGGGTGCTGCTGATGGCGGTCGAGGCAATCGTCGCGCTCCCGCTCCTCGCGCTGCGAGAGCCCGGTGCCGCCGACTTCCTCAACCTGACCGGCGCCCCGCCGCTCGCCACCGCGCTCTCGGCGGTCTTCCTTGCCTCGATGCTGACCCAGCTCGTGCTGATGCTCCTGCCCGGCACGCCCGGCCCCAACCGCTACGGCCCCGACCCGCGCGACGCCTGAACCTGCAAATACTCATTGTTATTTAACGCGCGACTGTTAGCGTTACCAGATTGACGACCTCCGCAAACAGGAGGCGGCATAAGGGGAGGAGCGCGCGATGCGCGACGGCGTGGCGCTGGTGGCCGATATCGGCCGCCAATCGGTACGGTTCGGGCTGACCGGAGGCGAGCTGGGCACCACGCCCCGCGACGTCCGCAAGTTCATGACCGCCGAACACCCCACCTTCACCAGCGCGCTCGTCGCCTATCTCACCGACGTGAATCTGCGCGACGCGCGCCTGCCCGCCGTTCTCGCGGTGGCCGGCGCGGCGCGCGGCGACCTGATCAACCTGACCGGCAGCCGCTGGTACATCTCGCTGTCGGGCGTCGAAGCGGTGCTGCGCGAGCGCCCCCGCGCGCTCAACGAATGCGCCGCCAACGCCCTCGCCCTCACCCAGCTTCCCGCCAGCGCCTTCACCGCCCTTCGCGGACCGCCGCCGCGCGACGTGAAGCCCGGCGGCAACTATGTCGTGATCGGCATCGGCACCGGGCTGGGCGTCGCGGCGCTCGTCACTGCCGGCGACCGGCTGGTGCCCGTCCAGAGCGAAGCGGGCCATATCGCCTTCACGCCCCTCACCGCCGACGAGCGCAAATTCGCCGACTTCTGCAAGGCGCGCGGCATCGGCGTGGATGCGGAAACGCTGCTCAGCGCCCCCGGCCTGCTCCTTGCCCATGAGGCGCTGAGCGGCGGCAAGAAGCTGGCGAGGCCCGAGGATGTGACGCGCGGCCGCGATCCGGTCTGCACCGCGGTCGTGCGCATGTTTACCGATTATCTCGGCGCGTTCGCCGGCGATCTCGCGCTGGCGTTCGGCGCATGGGACGGCGTGTTCATCACCGGCGCCATCGGCCGCGCGCTGCACCTCCCTCTGACCGATCCCGGTTTCCGCCAGCGGATGGAGGCAAAGGCCAGCTTCCGCCGCCAGCTCGGCGAAGTTCCGGTGGCGCTGGTCAACCGCAACGACCTCGAACTGCTCGGCGCTGCCGCCGCGCTCGGGAACGCCTGAACCGCCCGCCCGTTCTGCCTCCAACCCCTTAGGAGAGCAGAGACATGATGGACGAAACCGCCAACCCGCAGGAAGTCCGCGAGCGCATGTGGGAGAAGATGTCGAAGAGCCCCTTCGTCATGGTAACCCTGATCGGATCGGACAATCATGCCGAGCCCCTCACCGCCCAGCTCGACGAGGACGCCAACAGCAAATTCTGGTTCTACACCCGCAAGGACAATCGCGTCGCCCCCGGCGGCCCGGCGATGGCGCAGTTCGTGTCGAAGGATCACAAGGTCTTCGCCTGCATCCGCGGCAACCTCGTCCCCGAGACCGACGAAGCGATCATCGACAAATATTGGTCGAACATCACCGAAGCCTGGTTCGACGGCGGGCGGCAGGACCCGATGCTGCTGATGCTTCGCTTCGAGCTGGAGGATGCCGAGATCTGGGAAGGCGACGAGTCGATCGTCGGCAAGTTCAAGATGCTGACCGGCATGAAGATCAGCGGCGAGGAAATGGGCCGCCACGTCGAAACCGCGCTCTGAGCTTGACCTGACCGCCCCGTGACGCGATCCCCGCGTCATGGGGCCCTCACTCGCACACCGCATCCGCATCGAAGCGCACGCCGTCTGGCTCAGCGTCCGCGATTCCCGCACGCCGCTGCTCGCGAAGCTGTTCGGCCTGCTGGTCGCTGCCTATGCCCTCTCGCCGATCGATCTGATCCCGGATTTCATCCCGATCCTCGGTCTGCTCGACGACGCGATCCTGATCCCGCTCGGCGTCTGGCTGTTCGAGAAGATGGTGCCGCCCGATATCCTCGCCGAACATCGCGCCACGGCCGAAACCGCCGCCGAGCGCCCGGTCTCGTGGTGGGGCGTGCTGATCGTGGTCGCGATCTGGCTGGCGGCGGCATGGCTGATCTGGAGCGCTTTCACGCTCAACTACGACTGAGCATGACGCTGGCCTTCCGCCCACGCTGGGGCTGGCTGCTCCGGACCCTGCAGGCCGATGACTGATGCGCCGCGCCCCGACATCGCAAACAGGCCTAGCACCCATTAACGGGGCACGGTAAACATACGAAAATCAAGGAAATTATTAAGGCTTACCGCCTAGTCCGGAACGATAGTCAGTTTATCGAAAGCGTACCCGTGTCCCTGCTCCAGATCATCTACGTCTCCAGCGCCGCTCCCCACCAGACGATCGACCCGCAAGCGATGCTGAACAAGGCGCGCAGCAACAACAGCCGCGACGGGATCACCGGAATGCTCTATTTCGACGGCAGGCGCTTCATGCAGGCGATGGAAGGCCCGGCGGAAAAGGTCGAGGCCACGCTCGATCGCATCCGGGCCGATGCGCGCCACCGCGCGATCGTCGTGCTGAGCCGGCGCACGATCGAGACCCGCGAATTCGGCGAATGGGCGATGGCCGCGAAC
The DNA here is from genome assembly GCF_012927115.1 of Sphingomonas sp. G-3-2-10. Classification (NCBI taxonomy): domain Bacteria; kingdom Pseudomonadati; phylum Pseudomonadota; class Alphaproteobacteria; order Sphingomonadales; family Sphingomonadaceae; genus Sphingomonas; species Sphingomonas sp. G-3-2-10. The sequence continues at coordinate 1,944,529 of NZ_JABBFY010000001.1, forward strand.
ATGCCCGGCACCAGCGACGAAGCCTTTTTCGATCGCGTCGAGGCGCTGATCGCCAACGCCTCGCCCGATGTCCGCGCGACGATCGCGGGCTTCATGCGGGTCCGCCACGCCGCCTGACCCGCGCGGCCGCCCGGCGGCCCGTGCTCACCGCTCGTGCGCGGCGATCCACTGCTCCACCACCGGCGCGATGCGGTTGCGCCACTTCGAGCCGTTGAAGATGCCGTAATGGCCCACGTCCGGCGCCATGTGATACTGCTTCATCGCCTTGGGCAGCTTCGTCGCCAGCGTCAGCGAAGCCTTGGTCTGGCCAAGGCCGGAGATGTCGTCCTTCTCGCCTTCGATCGCCAGGATCGCGATGTCGGTGATCGCCGCCGGATCGACCGCGCGCCCACGATGCTTCATCTCGCCCCTGGGCAAGGCATGGGTCTGGAACACCAGATCGATCGTCTGGAGATAGAATTCGGCGGTCATGTCGCAGACCGAGCGATATTCCTCGTAAAAGGCCATCGTCGATTCCGCGCTGCTGTCGTCGCCCTGCACGAGGTGCTTGAACAGCTCCCAGTGCGAAATCATGTGGTTGCCGAGGTTCATCGTCATGAAACCGGCGAGCTGGAGGAAGCCCGGATAGACCTGGCGGCCAGCGCCCGGATAGGTCATCGGCACGGTGGTGATGACGTTGTTCTGGAACCAGCTGTGCGGCCGCTCGGTCGCCAGCGTGTTCACCGCGGTCGGCGCTTCGCGCGTATCGATCGGCCCGCCCATCATGGTCAGCGTCGCCGGCCGGCACGGATGCTTGTCCGCGCTCATCAGCGCCGCGGCGGCATAACAGGGCACCGAAGGCTGGCACACCGCCAGCATGTGGGGGCGGGTCTTGCCCTCCCCGATATGGTCGAGAAACTCGACGATATAGTCGATATAATCGTCCAGATCGAAGCGGCCGTCGGCGATCGGCACCTGCCGGGCATCGCGCCAGTCGGTGATGTACACGTCGCAGCTCGGCAGCATCCGCGCCACCGTCCCGCGCAGCAGCGTGGCGTAATGGCCCGACATCGGCGCGACGATCAGCAGCTTGGGACCGCCTTTCACGCCTTCCCGCACGAAGCGCTTGAGCTGGCCGAATGGCTTGCGCAGCACGATCTCTTCATGGACCGCGACCTGCTTGCCGTCGATCTCGGTACGGTCCAGCCCGAATTCGGGCTTGCCGCGCGGAGCGGAGGCATGGGCGAACACTTCAAGCGCGGAGGCCAGCACCGTACCGCCGCCCAGATAGGCGAACGGATTGGCGGGATTGTTCAGCAGCCCGGCCCCGAAATTGGCCATCGCGCTCGCACTTGCGAGCAGCGACCGCTGGAATTCATACGCGTTGTACAGCATCGGTTTTTCCACCCCGCCTTGTCCCCCTGCGACGATGGGGGAAGCGGGGTTATAACGAGGGGTTTGTGCAGTGCAACGCCGTAGCACTACCGATTGATCCCGTTGTCATGCGGATCATACCGAATCTTCGACTCGCTCCTCGCCGCTCCACCCTGCGCCGGAAGGCGCTTTGCCCTGTTCCCCCGCGCCCGCAATCGCGCTAGTCCCCCGCGCGACATGGCCGACGAAGCTCCCCAGCCCCAACCGAAGCGCAAGCTCAGCAACCTCCTGGTGATCTGGAGCTTTACGCGGCGCTATCCGCTGCAATTGCTGATCGCGACCATCGCGCTGACCGTCTCGTCGCTGGCGACCAGCTCGGTCCCGCTGATGTTCAAGCTGATCGTGGACAAGGGGTTCGCCGGACAGGCCGACACCGGCAATATCGGCATGTATTTCAAGATGCTGCTGCTGGTCGTGCTGGCGCTGGCCATTGCCACCGCCGTTCGCTTCTACTTCGTCTCGTGGATCGGCGAGCGCACCGTGGCGGACATGCGCGTCGCGGTTCAGCGCAACCTGCTGCGCCTGCCGCCCAAATGGTTCGAGGAGAATCGCCCCTCCGAAATCGCGTCGCGCCTCACCTCGGACACCGCGATCGTCGAGCAGGTCGTCGGCAGCACCGTGTCGATCGCGTTGCGCAATCTGCTGACCGGCGTGATCGGCGTGGTCCTGCTGTTCGTGCTGGCGCCGACCATCGCGGCCTATCTGATCGTCGGCATCCCCGTCGCGGTGCTGCCGATCATGTGGCTGGGCAGCCGCGTGCGGCTTCTCTCGCGCAACAGTCAGGACCGGATCGCCGATATCGGCGCGATCGCCTCCGAGACACTCGGCGCGATGCGCATCGTCCAGGCGTTCGGGCAGGAAGACCGCGAGGCCCGGCGCTTCGCCGATGCCGTCGCGCGCAGCTTCGCCGCGGGCAAGCGCCGCTTCGCACTGCGCGCGGTGATGACCGCGCTGGTGATCGGCCTGCTCTTCACCGCCATCGTCCTGATCGTGTGGGAAGCGGTCTCCGGCGTCGCAAGCGGCGCGATCTCCGGCGGCTCGGTCATCGCCTTCGTGCTCACCGCCGGCCTCGTCACCGGATCGCTCGGCTCGCTGACCGAAGTCTATGGCGATCTGCTGCGCGCGTCCGGCGCCGCCAGCCGCCTTGCCGAGCTGCTGCATGAAGAGCCCGACATCGTCGCGCCCGCCAATCCGGTCGCCCTGCCCCAGCCGCCGCAGGGCGCGGTCGTGTTCGATCACGTCACCTTCCGCTATCCGTCGCGGCCCGAAGTCTCGGCGCTCACTGAGTTCAACCTGATCGTGAACCCGGGCGAGACCGTCGCCGTCGTCGGCCCGTCGGGTGCGGGCAAATCGACGATCTTCCAGCTCGTCCAGCGTTTCTACGATCCCGAAGCGGGCGAGATCCGCATCGACGGCGTGCCGGTGAAGCAGGCCGATCCCGCCGCGATCCGCGCGCGCATGGCGATGGTGCCGCAGGAAACGGTGATCTTCGCCGCCAATGCCCGCGACAATCTCCGCTACGGCGCATGGGATGCCAGCGACGACGCGATCTGGGCCGCGGCCGAAGCCGCCAACGCCGCCGAGTTCCTCCGCGAACTGCCGCAGGGCCTCGATACCTTCCTCGGCGAAGGCGGCGCGCGCCTCTCTGGCGGCCAGCGCCAGCGCATCGCCATCGCCCGCGCCCTGCTGCGCGACGCCCCGATCCTGCTGCTCGACGAAGCCACCTCCGCGCTCGACGCCGAAAGCGAGAAGCTGGTGCAGGACGCGCTGGAAAAGCTGATGGCAAACCGCACCACCCTCGTCATCGCCCACCGCCTCGCCACCGTCCGCGCCGCGGGCCGCATCGTGGTGATGGACGACGGCAAGATCGTCGAAACCGGCACCCATGCCGAACTGGTGGCGAAGGGCGGCCTCTACGCGCGCCTCGCCTCGCTCCAGTTCAACGAAGCTGCATAACCCAACACGCCTCCCCCGCCCTTGCATTGTTGGAAATCGCCCCGCGCAGGGGCCTTCCGCTTATTCGAAAACCGGGTATGCTGTCTCCAACGAACAGCGCCGATGGTGTGAAGCCAGTGTCAACTTCCGCCGGTGCCGACAGGAGAGGACAGCATGGCCGACCGCGAATTCGACATCATCGTCTATGGCGCAACCGGCTTCACCGGGCGTCTCGTCGCCGAATATCTCACCAACAATTACGCCGATGGCAGCCTCAGCTGGGCGATGGCCGGGCGTTCGCTGACCAAGCTGCACGAGGTCCGCGACGAGATCGGCGCTCCGGCGGATACCCCGCTCCTCACCGCCAATGCCGATGATCCGCAGGCGCCGCTGGCACTGGCCGCGCGGGCGAAGGTCGTCATCACCACCGTCGGTCCCTACCAGCTCTATGGCGAAGCGCTGCTCGCCGCCTGCGTCACCGCCGGCACCGCCTATGTCGATCTGTGCGGCGAGCCGAACTGGATGCACGACATGATCGCCAAATATCAGGCCGATGCGCAGGCCAGCGGCGCGCGCATCGTCTTCTCGTGCGGGTTCGATTCGATCCCGTTCGATCTCGGCGTCTGGGCCGCGCAGCAGGCCGCCATCGCGAAATTCGGCAAGCCCGCGCCGCGCGTGAAGGGCCGGGTCCGCGCGATGAAGGGCACCTTCTCCGGCGGCACCTTCGCCAGCGGCAAGGCGACCGCGATGGCCGCCGCGAAAAACCCCTCGGTGTTCAAGGTCCTGCTCGATCCCTTCGCGCTGACACCCGGCTTCAGCGGGCCGGATCAGCCCAAGGGCGTGCTGCCCGAATATGACGATGCGGTCGGCGGCTGGGTCGCGCCGTTCATGATGGCGGTGATCAACACCAAGAATGTCCACCGCACCAATTTCCTGGCCGGGCATCCCTATGGCGAGGATTTCCGCTACGACGAGATGATGATCGCCCCCGGTATCGGCGAGATGGGCAAGGCAGCAGCCGAGGCCATCGCGAAGATGAACCCGATGAACGCCGACAAGGGCCCCGCGCCCGGCGAAGGCCCGTCGAAGGAAGAGCGCGAGACCGGCTTCTACGACATCGCCTTCATCGCCGAGATGCCCGACGGCCAGCGCGTCACCGCCACGGTGAAGGGCGATCGCGACCCCGGCTATGGCTCGACCAGCAAGATGATCGCCGAAAGCGCGATCTGCCTGATCCGCGACGTGCCTGCGGATGGCAGGGGCGGCATCTGGACGCCCGGCGCGCTGATGGCGGAACCGCTCAAGGCGCGGCTCGAAGCCAAGGCGGGACTCAGCTTCTCGATCGACTAGCCGCGGTAGAACAGGGTCAGCACCAGCGCGGCGATCACCGCGACGACGATCGCCACCGGCACCAGCCGCGTCCGCCGGGCATCCTCGTCGGCCTTCAGCTTGGGCAGGTCGAGCCAGTAATGGCCGCGGATCGCCTCATGGATGATCCCCGCCGCGCGCATCTGCTCGAACTGGGCGCGGTCGCCGTCATTCTGCGGAACAAAGGCAACCGCGTCGCCCGGGCCGATCGCGTGCAGGGCGAGGAAGTGGTTCGCCACCGGCCGCCGCGCCCGCGACACCTGCATCGGAATGCTCCTGCCCTGCCCCGCCATCGCCGTCGCTCCTTACCGCTTCCTGCCCTGATGCCGGATATTCGCCGGCCGGCCGCGATGCTTGATGACGCGCTTCGGCCCGCCCTTGCGATGCCGGTCCTGTCGCTCGCCGCCTGCCGAACCCTTGCCGTCGGGCAGTTCGAAGCGCAGCGCCCCGTTGACCGGATTGGCTTCTGCCAGCCGCAGCTGGAGCCGCTGGCCCAGCTTGAACTCGTCCCCGCTATGCTCGCCCACCAGCCGCTGTCCGGCTTCGTCATAGCGATAATATTCGGTGCCGAGGTCGCGCGCGGGCACCAGCCCGTCGCCGCCCACGCCGTCCACTGTCGCGAAGAAGCCGAAGCTCTGCACCCCGGTGATCCGCGCTTCCATCACTTCGCCGACATGGGCGGAGAGATAGGCCGCCACATACCGGTCGATGGTGTCCCGCTCGGCTTCCATCGCCCGCCGCTCGAGCTGGCTGATATGCGTACCGGTCTTCTCCATCGAGGCGTCGTCCTCGATCGCCCCGCCCGGCCCCAGCGCATAGGCCGCCACCAGCGCGCGATGGACCACCAGATCGGCATAGCGCCGGATCGGCGACGTGAAGTGCGCATAGCTGCCCAGCGACAGGCCGAAATGGCCGTGGTTCGCCGGACCGTAATAGGCCTGGGTCTGGCTGCGCAGCACCTGCTGCATGATCTCGTCGCGATAGTCCGCGTCGCCCACCTTGGCGATGATGCGGTTGAACGTCTGCGGCTTGATCACCTGACCCAGCGCGAAGGCGATGTCGAACGTCTCGAGATAGTCCTTCAGCGCGACCAGCTTCTCGCGCGCGGGCGGCTCGTGGATGCGGTACATCACCGGGGCCTTCTTGCCCTCCAGCGCCTTGGCCGCCGCGACATTCGCCGCGATCATATAATCCTCGATCAGCTTGTGCGCATCCAGCCGCTCGCGCGGCGCGACCGACAGGATGCGCCCCTTCTCGTCCAGCACGATCCGCCGCTCGGGCAAATCGAGGTCCAGCGGCTCGCGCCGCGCCCGCGCCTTGTTGAGTGCGCCCCAGCAATCCCAGAGCGGCTTCAGCGCCGCCTCGATCGCCGCCCGCTTCTCCGTTCCCGGCGCCAGCTTCTCGTTCAGCAGCGCGCGCTCGGACCCCGGACCATCGGCGATGGTCTGCGCATCCTCATAAGCGACATTGCCGATCAGCCGCACGACCGAGCGGGCGAAGCGCCACGATTTGAGATCGCCGTCCTTCGAAACCTGCAGGTGGCAGACCAGCGCCGCGCGATCGACGCCTTCCTTCAGCGAACAGACGTCCGCCGAAAGCACCTCGGGCAGCATCGGCACGACGCGATCCGGGAAATAGACCGAATTGCCCCGCTTGCGCGCCTCGCGGTCCAGCTCGGAACCGGGGCGCACATAGAAGCTGACGTCCGCGATCGCGACGATGGCCTTCCATCCGCCCGCATTCTTCGGATCGTCGTCGGGCGTCGCCCACACGGCATCGTCATGGTCGCGCGCATCGGCGGGATCGATCGCGAGGATCGGCAAATGGCGCAGGTCTTCACGATCCCCCAGCGGCTGCTTCGCGATCTTCGCCGCTTCGTCGAGCAGCTCCTGCGAGAAGACGTTGGGGATGCCATGCTTGTGGATCGCGATCAGCGAGAAGCTGCGCGGCTGAAACGGATCGCCCAGGATTTCGGTCACCCGCGCGGTGATCCGCGGCGGTCGCCCGGCCTTCTCGGCCAGCACCAGATCGCCCGGCTGGGCATCGCCCGCGTCGGAGACCATGAAGTCGCGGCGTTCCTTTTTCTCCACGCCTTGCAGCCACAATTTGCCGCCTTCCTCGCGCAGCACGCCGAGCATCAGCTCCTCGCCGCGCGCGAGCTTCTTCATCGGGTGCGCGATCCAGCCCTTCCCGGCCTCTTCGGTGCGCGCGAGGATGCGGTCGCCCACGCCCAGCGCATTGCCCTTGCCGCGCTTCTCGCGAACGCGCAGCCGGGGCACCGGGACGCCCTCAGCTTCCCAGCGCTCGGGCACCGCCCAGACGGTGTCGCCATCGGCGTCGGTGACGCGCAGCACGGTCACCTTGGGCAGTCCGCCCATCTTGTGGAAGGCGCGACCGGGTGCGCCGTCGATCAGGCCCTCGTCGGCCATATCCTTCAGCAGCGCCTTCAGCGCGATCTTGTCGTTGCCATGCAGTCCGAACGCCCGCGCGATCTCGCGCTTGCCTGCCGGAGTATCGGAATTGGTGATGAAATCGATGATCTGCTGCCGCGTGGGCAGCCCATTTTTCTGTTTCTGGTTTTTCATTGGCCCTGAAGATAGGGATTTGCGCACCGGAAATCATCCCCTCGCGGTTGCAATGTAGGATTTCGGCTGCTTCCTTTGAGGATCGACGGACGACAGATGGCGCTCCGTCACCTCGCAATTTGACGCAACACCCCTCGGGCAAAGGTCACGAACAATGCGACTTACGCGACATTTTGCGGAACGCGAATCGGGGTGATGACTTACGATCTCCTGATCGCCGGCGGCGGCATCAATGGCTGCGCCATCGCCCGCGAGGCATCCCTGCTCGGACTCAAGGTGCTGCTGGTCGAAAAGGACGACCTCGCCAGCCACACCAGCTCGGCTTCGACCAAGCTGATCCACGGCGGGCTGCGCTATCTCGAAACCTATGAATTCCGGCTGGTCCGCGAAGCGCTGCACGAGCGCGAACGCCTGCTCGCCGCCGCCCCGCATCTGATCCGTCCGCTCACCTTCGTGCTGCCCCATGCCCATGCGGTGCGGCCCTGGTGGATGGTGCGCGCCGGCCTCTATCTCTACGACCTGCTGGCCGGCAAATCCTCGCTGCCCCGTTCGCGCGGCCTGCACGCCGCGGACACCGAATTCACCGATCCGCTGAAGGGCGACCATCGCGGCTTCGTCTATTCCGACGCCTGGGTAGACGACGCCCGCCTCACCCTCGCCAACGCGCTGGACGCCGCAGCGCACGGCGCGGAGATCGCAACGCGCACCGAATTGCTCGACGCTCGCCGCGAAGGCGAATATTGGAAGGCCGAATTGTCGGACGGCCGCACCGTGGAAGCACGCGGGCTGGTCAACGCAGCCGGGCCGTGGGTCCGCTCCTTGCTCGATCGGGTCGATGTCGATCCGCGTTCGGAGGTGCGGCTGGTCAAGGGCAGCCATATCGTCGTGCCCCGGCTGTTCGAAGGGGACCACGCCTATATCCTCCAGCAGCCCGACCGCCGCATCGTGTTCGCCATCCCCTATGAGAACGGCTTCACCGAGATCGGCACCACCGACATTCCGGTGGAAAAGCCCGAGGATGCGGTCTGCTCGGATGACGAGGTTCAGTATCTCCTCGACGCGGTGAACCGCTATTTCACCCGGCAGGTCGCCCCCGCCGATGTCGTGTGGAAATGGTCCGGCGTCCGTCCCCTGCACGACGACGGCGCGGCCAAGGCACAGGCAGTGACGCGCGACTATGTGCTCGAAATCGATCAGGCCGGCGCCCCGCTGCTCTCGGTCTTCGGCGGAAAGATCACCACCGCCCGCGCGCTGGCCGAGGAAGCGCTGGAGAAGCTCGCGCCCTTGCTCGATGTCCCCGTCCAGCCGATGACCCGCGCCCGCGTCTTCCCCGGCGGCGCGATCGCCGGGTTCGACGATTTCGCGGCAAAGGTCGCCGCGCAATGGCCCTTTCTCGGCACCGGACGCGCCCGGCGCATGGCCCATGCCTATGGCTCGACGATCGGCGAGATGCTGGAAGGCGTGACCGGTCTCGACGATCTGGGCGGCGGCCTCAGCACGGTCGAGGTCCGCTGGATGCGCGATCGCGAATGGGCGCGCACTGCCGAGGACGTGCTGTGGCGGCGCAGCAAGGTCGGGCTGCACGCGCCCGAGTCGGCGGCAAAGGTGGCCGCGATTCTCGACGAATGACGCTTCCTCCGGCCGCCGGTCGCATGTCCGGGGCGGCGGATCGCAGCGATGGAGCCGCCCTCTTAAACCCTTGTTAAAGCCTGAACCTCAGTCTCGCGCCGGGCGGAGGGTTATGGCGACTCGGGCAACACAATTCAGGACGGTCACACCTGCGCTTGTCGAACAGCGCGCAGCAGCGCGTCACCGCATCCTGCTGACCAAAACGAAGGTCAGCGGCCGCGACAAGTCGCCGGTCGAAGCGATGCTGCACGACTTGTCGGTCTATGGCTGCCGCCTCGCCTGTCAGGTCTCGCACGCGGTGGGCGACAGGATCTGGCTCCGCCTGCGCGGCGACCAGCCCGTTTCGGCCACCGTGGCATGGAACGACGGCGAATATCTCGGCTGCCGCTTCGACGCCCCGATCGATCGCAACCTGATGCGTTCGCTCACGCTGGTGATCTGCTGAGCTACCAGCGATAGTTGAAGCTGACGCTGATCCGCTTCTCGCTGCCCGAACCCGGCGGCACTTCGTGGCGCAGCCAGCTTTCCCACAGCAGCACTGTCCCCACCTCGGGCGTCACTTCGACAAAGGCCTGAAGCGTCTCCGGCGCGTCCTCGCGGCGCGGCGGGGCGGCCATCATCATCGCCAGCCGGGGGTCCTCCAGCTTCAGCCCGCGCGCACCCTTGGGCAGCGCGACATAGATGGTGCCCGAAACCACGCTGTGCGGGTGGATATGCCCGCTATGCCCGCCCTTGCCGTCGAGGACATTGACCCACAGGCTGTCGAGCTTGAGCTTCTTGCCCGCCAGTTCGAACGCGCTCGCCAGCGCGAACTTCGCGACATGCTTGTCCAGCAGGCGCTTGAGATCGGCAAAGGCCGGATCGCGGATCGGGAGGTCGTTCAGCGAAGCGTAGCTGGTGTACCCGCGATAGCCATGCTCGCGGCACCAGCGCCGCCCCGCCATATCGTCCTCGGCAAGCTGGAGGCACGAGTCCTCCAGCTCGGCGACGAGCGCTTCGTCGCCCAGCGGCTGCTCGTAGAGCTGGGTGACGAACAGCGTCCGCACGGGATCAATAGGCCCGGGCGATCAGGATCCGCTCCACCGCCGGCTTGCCGGTGAAGATGCAATTGCCCGTCGCCGGCGCGGCGTCGCCCGGCACGTTGCGCACGGTCAGCTTCAGCGCTTTCAGCCGCTCGACCACCTTGTCCAGCTCTTCGCCGCTCGGCTTCGACCAGTTGATCTCGAGCCAGCCGGGAAACTTGCCGCCCTTTTCGAAAAAGGCCTGCAAGTCCGCGAACTCGGTCACGTCGCGGCGGATATTCGCCTGCATCCGGTCGCGCGCCTGGGTGAACAGCGTGGTCTGGACTTCCTCCAGCGCCGCCACTGCGCCACCCACGAAGTCGCCCTTGGCCACCACGGCGCTGTCGAGCTTGCCGTCCTCGCGGTACAGCCGGTCGCGGCGGATCACCGAGAGGTTGCCGCCGGCCATGTCGCGCCCGCCCACTTCGATCACGATCGGCGCGCCCTTCTTGACCCAGCCCCAGCGCTTCGTCGCGGCCTTGACCGACTTCAGGTCGAGCAGCGCACGCACCGGCTCGCCGAACGCATACAGCTTGGCGAGTTCGGCCTGCACGCCCTTGCAATAGTCGATCAGCGCGGCGTCCTCGTCATTGTCGCGCAGCATCGGCACGATCACGATCTGCCACGGCGCAAGGCGGGGCGGTACGCGCAGGCCATCGTCATCGCCATGTGTCATGATCAGGCCGCCGACCATGCGGGTCGACATGCCCCAGCTGATCGTCTGCGCCAGTTCCAGCTCGCCGCTGGCGTTCTGGAACTTGATGTCCTGCGCCGACGAGAAAGTGGTGCCCAGGAAGTGGCTGGTGCCCGCCTGCAGCGCCTTGCCGTCCTGCATCATCGCTTCGATCGAATAGGTCGAAACCGCACCGGGGAAGCGTTCATGCTCGGGCTTCTCGCCCGCGATCACCGGGATGCCCGCGCAGTCCTCGGCGAAGCTGCGATACAGTTCGAGCGCCTTCAGCGTCTCCTCGCGCGCCTGATCGGCGCTGGCATAGGCGGCATGGCCTTCCTGCCACAGGAACTCGCTGGTGCGCAGGAACATGCGCGTGCGCATTTCCCAGCGCACCACGTTCGCCCACTGGTTGATCTGCACCGGCAGGTCGCGCCACGACTGGACCCAGCGGCTGAAAGCCGCGCCGATCACTGTCTCGCTGGTCGGCCGCACGATCAGCGGCTCTTCCAGCTTCGCGGCGGGATCGGGCATCAGCCCGCCCTTGCCGTCGCCGATCAGCCGGTGATGCGTGACGACCGCCATCTCCTTGGCGAAGCCTTCCACATGGTCCGCTTCCTTCTCGAAATAGGAGAGCGGGATGAATAGCGGGAAATAGGTGTTGTCGTATCCCGATGCCTTGATGCGGTCGTCGAGCAGGCGCTGGATCCGTTCCCAGATTCCATAGCCCCACGGCCGGATGACCATGCAGCCGCGAACGCCGCTTTCCTCGGCCATGTCGGCTTCGGTGATGACGGCCTGATACCAGGCGTTGAAATCCGCTTCGCGGGTGACGGTGAGGGCGTGCTTGATCATGCGCGTGCGGATAGCGGCAAAGGGCCCCGGTTTCAAAGGGGGCGGGTTGATTTGGTGCGGTTGCGCTGATCTAGTCGCGCTCAGGGGGGAGCATCATGGCATATGACGCAGGGCGCGGCGGCATTTCGCGCGGCTCGGTCGCGACGGGAATCGGCATCGTCCTGCTGCTGCTCGCGGCGCTGGGCGGCGCCTTCTGGTGGCAGATCGCCGAGAAGAATCGCCGCACCGCGCCCGAGACGATCGAAGCCGAACTGATGCAGGACCCGTTTGCGGGGCGCCTGTTCACGACGATGAAGACCACCCATCCCCAGGAACTGACCGACTTCACCCATCGCATGTCCAAGCTGATGCGCGGCGGATCGAGCCTCGAGACCATCCGCCGCGAAGGCTATGACTTCCTGAAGAAATCCGCCGAAAGCCATGTCCAGGCCGTGGCACAGGCACCCCGCGCCGAACTGATCGAAGTCCGCAAGACGCGGCGGGCGTTGCTGAAGGCGCTCGAGAACCACGACGTGATGCTCTGCGCCCAGTTCGTGATGACCGGCGCGGTCTTCGTTCCCAATGTGCAGGGAGAGATTCGTCCGCTGCTGATGGACGCCAATGTCGCGGTGTGGAAAGCAGCCGCAGCGGGTCGCGATCGCCCGGCAAAGCGGGAAATCCCCAAGGAATGGCGCGAAAGCGAAGCCGTTCCGCTGATCGAGGCGATGCGCATCGCGGGGATGAGCGACACCGATCTTCAGGTCTTCACCTCGCCCTACGGCATGCCCTCGGCGCCTGCGTGGCAGCAATGCGCGATCGGCGTCTATCTGTGGGAAGCGGTGGATTCGCTGCCGGCCGACACCTCCGATCTGGTGACTGCGATGATGATGAGCCAGGTCGAGTAGCCGCGATCGCCCCGACAAGCGGGGTTGAGCCTCGGGCGCGCTGTCCCTAGCGGAAGGGCGTGTCCTCCGATCGCATCCTGTCCGGCATCGGCCTTCGCCTCTTCGCGATCGCCTGCCTCGCCACGATGGCGGCGTCGATCAAGCTGGTCGAGGCGCGCGGCGCCTCGCTGATCGAGATCCTGTTCTATCGCCAGCTCTTCGCGGTGCCGCTGGTCACCGCATGGCTCGCGATCGGCCCCGGCCTCCACACGATCCGGACGAAGCGGATCGGCGCGCATATCGGCCGCACCGTCGTCGGCCTCACCGGCATGGTATTCAATTTCGGCGCGATCGTGCTGCTGCCGCTGGCCGAAGCGACCACGCTGCAATTCACCGTACCGATCTTCGCGACCATCCTCGGCGCGCTGGTGCTGCGCGAAGGCGTTGGCTGGCATCGCTGGCTGGCGGTGGCGACCGGATTCGCGGGCGTGCTGATCGTTGCCCAGCCCGGCGACGGCCATTTCCCGCTTTACGGCACCGCGGTCGGCCTGACCGCCGCCTTCCTCGTCGCGATCATCGCGATCCAGCTGCGCCAGCTCGGCAAGACCGAAGCCGCCGGCACCACCGTCTTCTGGTTCTCGGTCCTGTCGCTGCCGCCGCTGTTCATCGCCTATGCGTTCGACATGCGCCCGCACGATCTGACCACCTTCGCGCTGCTGGGCGCGACCGGGATCATCGGGGGGATCGGGCAGCTTGCGCTCACCGCATCGCTACGCATGGCGCCGGTCTCGGCGGTCGTGCCGATGGATTATTCCAGCCTCGTCTGGGCCACCCTCTATGGCTGGCTGTTCTTCTCGGTGCTGCCGACGCCCGCAACCTGGCTCGGCGCGCCGATCATCATCGCCAGCGGCCTCTATATCGTCTGGCGCGAGCACAAGCGGCACCAGGAAAAGCCGGTGGAGATGAGCCTCTAGGCGGCCCAGCGCCACCGCCACGAGAAGATGCCGATCGTCACCGGCAGCGTGGCGTACAGGAACGGGGCGAACAGATGCGGGCCCGGAATCATCGCGAGCAGCGTGGAGGCCAGCCCGGTCGTGGCGAGGATCAGCCAGATCCAGCTCTGCCCCGCCGCCATCCGCCTTTTCTCCGGATCGAGATCCTGATTGCGCAGCGCATCGCGGAACAGCAGCACGGTGATCGCCGACATGGCGGTGAAGCCGAAGCCATAGATGGTGAAGAGGTGCCCCAGCCCGCCGCGATAGGCGTCGTGATTGCCGATCAGGAACGCCGCGAACGCCACCGACATCGCCCGCAGCGGCACGATATAGACCAGCACCATGAAGATCAGCAGCAGGGTCAGCAGCAGCGACCGCGCATCGCCCGGCCCGCGCAATGCGCGCCACTGGACATGGCTGAACCAGAACAAAGTGATGATCGCAAAGCCGATCGCGAAGGACGGGATCGCCGCCACCGCGCTCTCCAGCGTTGCCGCATCGGCGCCCGATCCGCCCGCGCCGACCACCATCAGCGTGACGGCGAAGGCAAAGGCGGCGTCGGTGAAATTATCGACCCGCTTGATGATTTCAGGCGTCATGGCGGTACACCAGCATGAGGTTGTTGGCGGGCATCTCCACCAGCCGTTGCAGCGTCAGCCCCTGCGCCGCTGCCACGTCGCTCACATCCTCGACGAAGCGCAGGCCATATTCGGGGCTCTTGTCCTTCAGCCACAGCTCGAACTGCTCGTTCGACGGCGCAGTCGGCACACCGCGCCGGCGGTAGGGACCATAGAGGATCAGCGGCGCGCCGGACCCCAGCAACTGCCCCGCCCCTGCCATCAGCCCCAATGTCGCCGCCCACGGGCTGATATGCACCATGTTGATGCACAGGATCGCGTCGGCGCTTGCCACCGGCCAGTCCTTCGAGGCATCGATCTCCAGCGGCAGCAGGACGTTGGGCAGGTCGGCGCACCATGCGGCGATCGACGCCAGCGCATCCTTATCCGGGTCGCTCGGCTGCCAGCGCAAGGAGGGAAACCGCGCCGCGAACGCCGCGCAATGCTCCCCCGTCCCGCTGGCGATCTCCAGCACCACGCCCTCGCCCGGCAATTCTTCCGCCAGCACCGCCGCGATCGGATCGCGGTTGCGCTCGGTCGCGGGCGCGTGGCGCTTCACCGGTTGCGTGCTTCGTCGAGCAGGCGCTTGGCGCGCAGATACATCTCGATCCGCTGCGCGCTCAGCAGCCCGAGCGCGAAGGCGATCAGCAGATCGGTGACGGTCAGGATGTCGAGGTGCAGGCTCGATCCGCCCAGCAGCGCGATTTCGCGCGCGGCATAGCGGACCAGAATGATGCCCAGCAGGAACAGCATCGCCGCCATCGATCCCTTCTGGCTGATTTCGTGCGTGTCGGGGTTCACCGCGATGTGCATCATCTTGCCGCGCCACCATCCGGCCAGCGCGCCAAGACCCAGCGCGACGAAGCACCACAGGATCACCATCCCGTGCGGCGGAAAGCGGTAATAGAGGAACGCGGCGAGCAGCGCGTAGATGGCGGGGACGATCCACAATTGCTCGATCTTCAACGGCCGTTCGCGGCTCATCCGCCGCATCCGGAACGCGACCACCGCCACCAGCACCACGAAGAAGATCGCGTAGCTGATCCAGCCCGCCTGAATGGCCTGATTGTTCATGTGGCGACTTGTTCCGCAGGCGATGCGACTTGGCAAGACCGGTTGCGCGGGGCTGCGTTCGCGGGCATCTGGAACGCGGATCGGGGAGGCGGAAATGAAGGTCGAACGGGACAGCCCAGGCGTGAAGTTTCCGCCGCCGCTGGTGTTTCTGGGCGTGTTGCTGATCGGCCTCGCGCTCGACGGCCCCGGCCTGCCCTTCGGCAATTATCTCGAGAATATGTTCGGCTGGATCGGCATCGTGGCCGGCATGGCGATCATCCTGACCGCCATCGGCCTGTTCCGCAGGGCCGGCACCAATGCCGAGCCGTGGAAGACCAGCACCAGCATCGTCACCGACGGCGTCTATCGCTGGACGCGCAACCCGATGTATCTCGGCATGGCGCTCACCTATGCCGGCATCGCCCTGGTGTGCGACAGCCTGGTCGCGCTGATCCTGCTCGTGCCGGTCGTGTTCGTGATCCAGCGTCAGGTGATCGAAGCGGAGGAAGCCTATATGGAGGCACGCTTCGGCGAGCCGTATCGCGCCTACAAGGCCAGCGTCCGCCGCTGGTTCTGATCGGCCTCCCGCCCCTGCCCGTTATGCGATAGGAACCGGGCATGACACGCAAGATTTCCAAGGCCCTGTCCTACTGGCTGCGCCACGCTCCCGAAGCCGGCGGGCTGACGCTCGACGAAACCGGCTGGGCGCCGGTCCCCGACGTGATGGCCGCGCTCGCTCGCGAGGGGCTGACCGAAAGCCGCGCCGATCTCGAGCGCACCGTCGCCGAAAGCGACAAGCAGCGCTTCGAGCTGTCGGAGGATGGTGCGCGCATCCGCTGCCGTCAGGGTCATTCGGTCGAAGTCGATCTCGACTGGCCGGCCGCCCAGCCGCCCGAATGGCTGTTCCACGGCACGGTCGAACGCTTCCTCGATCCGATCTTCGCCGAGGGGCTGAAGCCGATGTCGCGGCATCACGTCCACCTCTCGCCCGATGTCGAGACCGCGACACGGGTCGGCGCGCGGCGCGGCGACGCAGTGATCCTTCGCATTGCGGCGGGCGCGATGGCGCAGGCGGGCATCGTGTTCCGCCTCTCCAGCAACGGCGTCTGGCTGACCGACGCGGTGCCGCCCGCCTATATCGCGCGCGACTGAGCGGCACGAGAAGCGCAAGATCGGTCGAGCGCGGCAGGTCCCCGCCCGCCTAGCTGGCGGGGCCACGGAGAATGCGATGAACGAGATCGCCGCCAGAACCTATCGAGCCCGGATGCAGCGGGTGCTGGATCATATCGACCGGCATCTCGACGAGGATATCGGGCTGGATGCGCTCGCCGCGGTGGCCGCCTTTTCGAAGCATCATTTCCACCGTCAGTTCGGCGCGACCTTCGGCGTCTCGCTCCATCGCTATGTCCAGCTCGCCCGCATGAAGCGCGCTTCGTACCGGCTGGCCTATCGCAACGATGCGAGCATCACCGGCATCGCCCTGGATGCCGGCTACGACGCGCCCGATGCCTTTGCGCGCGCCTTCCGGCAGCGCTTCGGACAGGCGCCGTCGGACTTCCGGAAATCTCCCGACTGGGAACCGTGGCTTGCGGCCTTCGGGCCACTCACTCAGGCAAGGACCACGCTCATGACCCCGACCTACACCCATGATCAGGTAACGATCCGCGACACGCCCGACACGCCCGTCGCGGTAATGGCCCATCGCGGCAGCCCCGCCCGGATCGGCGACACGATCCAGCGCTTCATCGCGTGGCGCAAGACCGCCGGGCTGCGGCCGGACCGCAGCGCGACGTTCAACGTCTTCCACGCCGATCCGCGCACCACGCCGCCCGAGGACTATCGCCTCGATCTGTGCGCGGGCACCGGTCGCGAGGTCGAACCCAATGATGCGGGCGTGGAAGCCGGGCTGATCCCCGGCGGGCGCTGCGCGGTGCTGCGCGTCACCGGATCGAGCGACGACCTCGAAGGCGCGGCGCTGTTCCTCTATCGCGACTGGCTGCCCGAAAGCGGCGAGGAAGCCCGCGACTTCCCCCTCTATTGCCAGCGCGTCAGCTTCTTCCCCGACGTGCCGGAACACGAAGCCGTGACCGACCTGTTCCTGCCGCTGCGCTGAGCGTCCGGGGCGCCGCGATGGCGGCGCCCCGGCGCCTCATTCCGCTGCTTCGGCGACCGCCGGTTCCTTATACGCCAGCACCGGCTTGCGCGCAGCCAGCGTCTCGTCGAGCCGCCGGCGGGGCGCGAAGTGCGGCGCGGTCTTGACCGTGGGATCGCCATTCTTCGCCCGCGCAGCGACCGAACGGAACGCGCCGATGAACTGGTCGAGCGTCGCCTTGGACTCGGTCTCCGTCGGCTCGACCAGCATCGCGCCGTGCACCACGAGCGGGAAATAGACCGTCATCGGGTGATACCCTTCGTCGATCAGGCCCTTGGCCACGTCGATCGTCGAGAAGCCTTCCGGCAATCCCTTATCGCTGAAGATCGCTTCGTGCATGCACGGCCCGCTCTTCGCGAACGGCGCGTCGAGCAGATCTTCCATCGAACGCAGGATGTAATTGGCGTTGAGCACCGAATCCTCGGCAACCTGACGCAGGCCGTCCGCGCCGTGGCTGAGGATATAGGTCAGCGCACGGGTGAACATGCCCATCTGGCCGTGGAACGCGACCATCCGGCCGAAGGTGCCGGCATGATGCTCGTCGGCGGTTTCTTCCTCGACCAGGCGGAAGCCGCCTGCGGTCTTCTCGACGAAGGGCAGCGGCGCATAGGGCGCCAGCGCTTGCGACAACACCACCGGCCCGGAGCCCGGCCCGCCGCCGCCATGCGGAGTCGAGAAGGTCTTGTGCAGGTTGATGTGCATCGCATCGATGCCCAGATCGCCCGGACGCACCCGGCCGACGATCGCGTTGAAGTTCGCGCCATCGCAATAAACGTATCCGCCAGCCGCATGAACCGCGTCCGAAATCTCGCGCATGTCGCGTTCGAACAGGCCGCAGGTGTTGGGGTTGGTGATCATCACGCCCGCAATGTCCGGCCCCAGCCGCGCCTTCAGCGCCGCGAGATCGACGCGGCCATCGTCCGTCGCCGGGATATCCTCCACCGTGAAGTTGGCGAAGGCCGCCGTCGCCGGATTGGTCCCGTGCGCGCTGATCGGCACGAGCAGGATCTTGCGATGCCCCTCCCCGCGCGCATCGAGCGCCGCGCGGATGGCGAGCACGCCGCACAATTCCCCGTGTGCCCCGGCCTTGGGGCTCATCGCCACGGCGTGCATCCCGGTCAGCGTGATGAGCCAATGGGCAAGCTGATCGATCACTTCCAGCGCACCCTGGCACGAATCCACCGGCGTCAGCGGATGCAGGTCCGCGAAGCCCGGCAGCCGCGCCATGCGCTCGTTCAGGCGCGGATTATGCTTCATCGTGCAACTGCCCAGCGGGAACAGGCCGAGGTCGATCGCGTAGTTCTGGCGGCTGAGGCGGGTGTAGTGGCGCACCGTCTCCGGCTCGGACAGGCCCGGCAGGCCGATCGGCGCGGTGCGGGCGAGGCCGCCCAGCCGATCTTCATAAGCTCCCATGCCGGGTTCAAAATCGAAGTCCACGCCCGTCGTCTCGGTCGAACCGATCTCGAAGATCAGCGGCTCTTCCAGCATCAGTGCGCGGTTGCCGGTGAAGGTCGAGGTGTCGCTATCGCCCTTTTCCGGGGTGGTCGGACGCCAGCCGCTCTGGTTGATCGTGCTCATGCCAGCGCCTCCCGGAGCGCGGAGGCAAGCGTCGCGACGTCCTCCTCCGTGGTGGTTTCAGTGACCGCGACGACGAGGCCGTTCTCAAGGCTCTCAACGCCCGGATAGAGCCGACCGAGCGATACGCCTGCGAGAATGCCCTTGTCGGCGAGTTGGCGAACCACGGGTCGCGCTTCCTTGGACAATTTGAGCGTGAACTCGTTGAAGAAGACCGGAGTCACCAATTCGACACCCGGCACCTGCGACAGCACATTGCTCGCCCCGATTGCGCCGATGTGATTCTTGGTCGCCAACTGGCGAAGACCAGCTTCACCCAGCAGGGTCATATGGATCGACCAGGCGAGCGCGCACAGCACCGAGCTGGTGCAGATGTTCGACGTCGCCTTCTCGCGGCGGATATGCTGCTCGCGGGTGGAGAGCGTCAGCACGAAGCCGCGCTTGCCCTCGGCATCGACGGTCTCTCCGCAGAGACGCCCCGGCATCTGCCGCACCAGCTTTTCCGAACAGGCGAACAGGCCGACATAGGGCCCGCCGAACTGCAGGCCGACGCCGATCGACTGGCCTTCGCCCACCACGATGTCCGCGCCCATCTCGCCCGGCGATTTGATCGCCCCCAGCGCCACCGGCTCGGTCACTACCGCGATCAGCAGCGCCTTCTTCGCATGGCACGCATCGGCCAGCGCCGAAAGGTCGGCGATCCGGCCAAGGATATCGGGATACTGGACCACGACGCACGACGTATCGGCGTCGATCAGCCCGATCAGATCGTCGGTGTCCGGCGTCGCGCCCAGCACCGGAAGGCGCGTGTCGAGCACGTCGCCGGTATATTTCGCCATCGTGTTGGCGACCGACACATAATGCGGATGCAAACCGCCCGAGAGGATCGCCTTGCCGCGCCGGGTCACCCGCCGCGCCATCACGATCGCTTCCCAGCACGCGGTCGACCCGTCGTACATCGACGCATTCGCCACGTCGCAGCCAAGCAGCCGCGCGACCTGCGACTGGAACTCGAACATCATCTGCAGCGTGCCCTGCGCGATCTCCGGCTGGTACGGCGTATAGGCGGTCAGGAACTCGCCACGCTGGATCAGGTGATCGACGCTGGCGGGCACATGGTGCTTGTACGCACCCGCCCCAAGGAAGAACGGCGCATCGCCGGCGGCGAGGTTCTTTTTCGCCAATGCCGTCATGTGCCGCTCGACCGCCAGCTCGCTGGCATGAAGCGGCAGGCCGTGGATCGGGCCATCGAGCACGGCGGCGCCGGGCACATCGACGAACAGGTCATCGATCGTCTTCGCGCCGATGACGGACAGCATGTCCTTACGATCGGCATGGGTAAGGGGCAGGTAGCGCATCACGCAAATCTCCCCCCTCCCTGCAAGGGAGGGGATGGGGGTGGGTTAGCGGCAACGGAGGCTCGATGCCTCCGACGCCGCTGTTTGGGGATGCCGCGGGAGCGCTCGCTGCGCTCGCCACCCACCCCCAGCCCCTCCCTTGCGGGGAGGGGAGTCAAAGGCTTACAGCTTGCTCACGAAATCCGCGTAGGCGCTCTCGTTCATCAGGCCTTCCAGCTCGCTGGTGTCGCTCAGCGTCAGCTTGAAGAACCAGCCCTCGCCTTCGGCATCCTCGTTCACCAGCTCGGGCGTGTCGGCCAGCGCCGGATTGCCTTCGATGACGGTGCCCGAAACCGGCGAATAGACGTCCGACGCGGCCTTCACGCTCTCGACCACGGCGGCTTCATCGCCCTTGGCCACTTCCTTGCCTTCGTCGGGGGTCTCGACGAACACGATGTCGCCCAGCTGGCCCTGCGCATAGTCGCTGATGCCGACGGTTCCGATGTCGCCGTCGACTTCGACCCACTCATGATCTTCGGTGTAATAGCGGCTCATGGGTCAGGCTCCCTTTCTGACGTAGCGATGGGGGACGAAGGGCATCGGAACGACCTCCGCGTGATGGATCTTGCCGCGCTGCGTGAGCGTGATGCGGCTGCCGGGCGTTGCGCTTGCGGCGGGGACATAGGCCATTGCGATCGGCTTCTGGACCGTCGGGGCGAACCCGCCCGAGGTGACCTTGCCGACTTCGCTGCCTTCGGCATCGACCACCAGCGCGCCTTCGCGAACCGGCTGTCGGCCTTCGACGATCAGGCCGACGCGCTTGAGGATCGGGCCATTCTCGCGCTCGGCCATGATGCGATCGTAACCGGGGAAACCGCCTTCCTCGCGGCGGCGCTTCTTCAGCGCGAAGCCCAGCGCGGCGGAAACCGGCGTGGTCTCCTCGTCGAGGTCATGGCCATAGAGCGGCAGATCGGCTTCCAGCCGCAGCGAATCGCGCGCGCCCAGTCCGATCGGCTTCACTTCGTCCTGCGCGGTCAGCGCATCGGCCAGCGCCTCGACGCCGGCGGCAGGCACCGAAATCTCGAACCCGTCCTCGCCGGTATAGCCCGAACGGCTGATCCACAGCTCATGGCCTTCCCATGCGAACGCCGCGCCCTGCATGAACACCAGGGCCTCGACGCCGGGGATCACGCGCGACAGCGCGGTGACCGCCTTGGGGCCCTGCAGCGCGAGCAGCGCGTGCTCTTCCATGTGATTGAGAGTGATTTCGTCGGCCAGATGCTCGCGGAAATGGCCGATATCGTCCCATTTGCACGCGCCGTTGACGACCATGTAGATGTCGCCGCTTTCCAGCCGCGTCAGCATCAGATCGTCGAGAATGCCGCCATTCTCGGCCAGCAGCAGCGAATAGACCGGATGGCCCGGCTTCGCCGCGGCCATGTCCACCGGCATCAGCGCTTCGAGCGCGGCATCCAGCCCTTCACCCGAAAAGGTCAGCTGTCCCATATGGCTGACGTCGAACAGCCCGGCATTTTCGCGCACCCACAGATGCTCGGCCATGATGCCTTCATACTGGACGGGCATCTCATAACCCGCGAACGGCACCATCCGGCCGCCCCGCGCGCGATGCCAGGCATCCAGCGGCAGCGTCAGAATCTCGGGTTCGCTATCGGTATCGGTCTGGACGTCCAGGCTCATCACGGCACTCCGGATTCGAGGATTCGACAGGCCGTGGGCGCCTGCGCGCCGTCCGGTCCATCGCCCCCTCTGTCACGGGAACCTGAGAGCTTTCGCCGCCTGACGGCAGCTTACCCCTTCGGTGGCTCGCACACCAAAATCCCTTGGCGGCGAGCGCTTTCCAGAGTGTCCTGACGCGCGCGGTCCCTGATGCCTGAGAGATTCCGGGGCGGTTGCTCCTTCGGCGGAGGCAGTCGCCTGCCCCACTCTCCCTCGCGCGTCCGTCACGGCGAACCGCAACAGACATGCGCAGCCTTGGCGGCGCCCCCGATTCGAGTCAATCGCGCTTGCGGCATAAACAGGCGGGACCGTCCCGGCGGCGGCATCCGCAAGGTCCCGCGCCCGTATTTCTACCCACCCCCCTTTGCCGGAAGATTTAACCCATCCAACGGAAAAACCGGAAAATTATCAGCCTATACCGGTGAGCCGCCATGCAATGCACCGTCAGTCTCGATCGATTCCGGAACCGCGTGGAGATTTGCGCCGGCGGGCAATGGAGCATGAGCGATGCCGATATATTCCATCGCCAGATGGTCGATGTTCGCGAATGGGCTGATCGCCACAGCTCGGTCTCGCTTTCGATATTGTCCGATCTCGACGGTCTGGTGCTCCACACCGCCGAGATCGCGGAGCGCGTGGCGGCCACCGTCGACGAAATCCGCTTCCTACGGCGCGAAAAATATGCGCTGGTCGTGCCCAGCTATCTGATGCGGATGCAATGCCGCCGGCTGCTTCAGGGAATCGAATATCAGGTCTTCGATAGCCGCGAATTGGCGATGGACTGGCTCGGCTGGTCCGCGCTTTCTCGGGTGCGCGCGGCATGAGCGCCGCCGCAGTGATCGCGCGTCCGCTCGATGGCTTCGCGCCGGGCTCGAGCACGCTGCTTCCCGGCCCGCTGGATCTCGCGGTCGAGCCGGAAAGCGGGCTGGTAATCGTATCCGGGCATGGCCTGTGGACGCCTTCGCAGCTCCATGCCCATCTGCGCGACTATCACGATCTGCTGGGGCGGATCCGCAAGCCCGGGGGCCATGTTCGCGTCCTCGTCAATCTGAAGGATGTCGGCGTCCAGACGCCCCAAGTGACGCAGGTTCTCGCCGGCGGGACGATGCATTGCCATCTCGACGGCGACCGTATCGCAATGATCGTCCCCGGATCGCTGGCGAAGATGCAGATGCGCCGGATCCTCGGCACCCGCTTACACGAATATTTCATTTCCGAAGTCGCTGCGCGCCTCTGGCTGGCGAGCGGCGCCTGAAATCATCGGCCCATCGCATCCGGCCGCCCGGCGAGGGTTGCTCGTTGCAGCGCACAATCGCTAAGCTCGCGGCGCATGCGGGGGTGATTTGGTGCCAGAGGCAAAGACCGGCGATCAGTTGAACACCCTTCAGGCCGGGCGCGCGGCCGCGGCGATGGCCGTGGTGCTGTTCCACCTGAGCGTCTCGATCTTCGGCCTGCCCAAATATTTCCCGGAGGAGCTCTTCGCCCCGTTCCGCATCGGCCATACCGGCGTCGACTTCTTCTTCGTACTCAGCGGCTTCCTCATGACCTGGCTGTACGGCGACAGGCTGGGCGATACGCGGACGGCGGGTCGCTTCCTGTGGAAGCGCGCGCTGCGGGTCTATCCCCCCTATCTGGTGGCGGTCGTGCCGCTGATCCCGGTCTATTTCCTGATGCCCGGTCTCGGCGACGCCCGCGCCACCGATCCGGGCTACATCGCCGCCAGTCTGTTGCTGCTTCCGACGCAGGGGCTGCCGCTGCTCAATGTCGCGTGGACGCTCCAGTTCGAGATGTTCTTCTATCTCGTCTTCGCGGGGCTGATCGCCTTTCCCCGGCTGTTCAAGCCATTGATCATCCTGTGGGCAGCAGCCGCCGTCTCGCGCCTGTTCCTGCCCGATCCGCCCTTCCCGCTCTCGTTCGTCACCAGCCCGTGGATCCTGCTGTTCCTCTATGGCGCGGTCGCGGCGCGGATCGCCCGGCGCGGCGTGTCATGGCCGATGCTGTGGATCGCGGGCGGCGCATTGATGTTCGCCAGCGCGGCGTTCGCCGACGAGTTCACCGCCCTGCCCGAAGGATTGACGCGCAACGGCACCGGGCTGG
The DNA here is from genome assembly GCF_012927115.1 of Sphingomonas sp. G-3-2-10. NCBI lineage: Bacteria > Pseudomonadati > Pseudomonadota > Alphaproteobacteria > Sphingomonadales > Sphingomonadaceae > Sphingomonas > Sphingomonas sp. G-3-2-10. Next base: position 1,968,471 of record NZ_JABBFY010000001.1, read on the forward strand.
GTGCCGCACTGCTGGTGATCGGCATGGTCACTGCCGAGCGCGCCGGGCGAATCCGGGTGCCGCGCTGGCTCGTCTATGCGGGCGACTTTTCCTACGCGCTCTATCTGGTCCACACGACGGTGCTGTCGCTCGGCGTCAAGGTCATCTTCGCGCTGGGCCTGCAAGGGCTGCCGCGGCTGGCGATCGCCGTCACGCTGGTCGCCGCCTGTGTCGCGGTGGCGATCCTGCTCCACGAAATCGTCGAGAAACGGCTGATGCGCCTCCGCCCCAGGCGCAGCGGCGCCAATCTCGGCGCCGTCGCGGCAGAGGGCGAAGGAAAAAGAAACCCTAGCGGGTAACGTTATACCGCAGCTGTTCCTCGGTCAGCTGGAAGCCGACCAGCGCTTCGAACGTCGCCGACAGCACCGACTGGCGGATCGCCGGATCGGCCAGCGGGTCCATCGCCGCGTCGGTATCGCCTGCCTTGCGCTTGCGCGTCAGGCGCTCGCGAACGTCGGCGGGCAGCGTCGCTGCGGCGCGCGAGACCTGGGTGGTCGCGGTGCCCTGAGCCGATGCGCGGAGCTGGCCCGGCTCGAAATTCACCGTCACGCGGCCGATGCGCTTGGCGGTCACCGACGTGCCGCCGCGAACCACCGTCACGAAATAGGGGAACGACACGGTACGCGCGCCCTCGGCGCTGGCGCGGCGCGCCTGCACGTCGAAATTGATCGTCGTGATCACCTGCTCGCCCGAATCGTCGCAGGTCGACGTGACGTTGGTGAGCACCGCCACCACGTCGATCGCCGCTGCCTCGCGGCTCGACGGCGGGTTGAAGGTGGTGATGTCGCCGGTTCCGGCGGGCACCGCGACATGCGGGCAGGGCGAGCGGACGGCGGTGATGCCGACTCCGCCAACGGCTTCGATCTCACCCGTCTTCTTGCAACCGCCCAGAGCGATCAGGGCGAGGGCGGGGATTGCGAACTTGGCGAGCGACACGGGGCACCTTTCAGACAAACGGGCCGTGAGCATTGCGCACCGGCCCGAAACGTGGCCAGCACCATAGGAAGCGCCTTCCGCCGGTGCAAGCAATCGCGTAGGGACGCCCCATGTCCGGAATAAGGCCGCCGCTAGACCTTCTCATCGCCGCCCCGCGCGGCTTCTGCGCCGGTGTCGACCGCGCCATCCGCATCGTCGAACTGGCGATCGAGAAATATGGCGCCCCGGTCTATGTCCGGCACGAGATCGTCCACAACAAGTTCGTGGTCGACACGCTCAAGGCACAGGGCGCGATCTTCGTCGACGAACTCGATCAGGTGCCCGACGACGTGCCGGTGGTCTTCTCCGCCCACGGCGTGCCCAAGGCGGTGCCTGCAAAGGCTGCCGAACGCGGCCTCGAATATCTCGACGCCACCTGTCCTCTGGTCTCCAAGGTCCATCGCCAGGCCGAGCGGCTGGTCTCGGCCGGGCGGCACATCCTCTTCATCGGCCATGCCGGCCATCCCGAAGTGATCGGCACTTTCGGACAGGTCCCGGAAGGCGCGATGACGTTGGTCGAGGATGTCGAGGGCGCGGAATCGGTCTCGCCGCCAGATCCCACCAACCTCGCCTTCCTCACCCAGACCACGCTCTCGGTCGACGACACCGCCGCGACATTGGCCGTGCTCAAGCGCCGCTTCCCGGACATTCTCGCGCCCGGACCGGACGACATCTGCTACGCCACGTCGAACCGCCAGGGCGCGGTGAAAGCCATCGCCGAACAATGCGATTTCATGCTGGTAATCGGCGCGCCCAATTCGTCCAACTCGCTGCGGCTGGTCGAAGTCGCCGAGCGTAGCGGCAAGCCCGCGCGGCTGGTCCAGCGCGCGGCCGATCTCGATTTCGCATGGCTCGAGGGCGCCAGAACCGTCGGCGTCACCGCCGGCGCGTCGGCGCCGGAAGTGCTGGTCCGCGAACTCGTCACCCGCATCGCCGAACGCTATGAGGTGACCGAACGCGAAGTCGAAACCGTGGCCGAAAAGGTGGTGTTCAAGCTGCCCCGCGGCCTCGAAGCGGCGTGACCTCCCATCGCTATCCGCGCGAAAGCGGGGACTCGTCTCCTATGCCCGTCCCAAGCGAAACTGCGGTTGTGCCCGCGCCGCGTCCGCGGGATGGGTCCCCGCATCCGCAAGGATGATGAGGGGGTAAGGTGGCGGTTTACACACAGGTTTCGGCGGAAGCGCTTTCGGCGTTCCTCACGCGGTTCGACGCCGGCGAACTCGTGTCCGCAAAGGGCATCGCCGAAGGCGTCGAGAACAGCAATTATCTGGTCGACACCACCACTGCCCGCTTCATCCTGACGCTCTACGAAAAGCGCGTCGATGCCGCCGATCTGCCCTGGTTCATGGCGCTGCTCGATCATCTGGCGAAGCGCGGCAACAAGGTGCCGCCCGCCATCCCCGACCGCGACGGCCGCCTGATCCACGAACTGGAGGGCCGCCCGGCCTGCCTGATCGAATTCCTCTCCGGCGTGTCGGTGACGCATCCGACCCCGGCACAGGCGCGCGCCGCCGCCGAGGCGATGGGCCGGATGCACGCCGGCCTCGCCGATTTCGCGCAGCCCCGCGTCAATTCGATGGGCGCGCAGACCTGGGCGGAGCAACTGGCGCGGTGCGGCCGCGATCTCGATTCGATTCAGGCCGGGCTGTTCGATCGCGTCTCGCAGGCGCTGGATCGCGTGCTGGCCGACTGGCCCTCGCACCTGCCGGTCAGCGCGATCCATGCCGATCTCTTCCCGGATAATGTGCTGATGCTCGGGGAGCAGGTCACCGGCCTGATCGACTTCTACTTCGCCTGCACCGACATCCGCGCTTACGATGTCGCGGTGATGCACGGCGCATGGGCATTCGACGGCACCGGCCGCAATTACGATGCCCAGGTCGGCCGCGCGCTGATCGAAGGTTACACCGCCAGCTTCGGTCTGAGCGATGACGAGCGCGCCGCACTGCCGGTCTTGGCCGAGGGGGCCGCGATCCGCTTCCTGCTCAGCCGCGCATGGGATTGGCTCAACACGCCCGCCGATGCGATGGTGACCCGCAAGGATCCCCTCGCCTATCTGCGCCGCCTCGATTTCTACGCCGAACATGGGGCAACGCTTTTCGCATGACCGATACCGAACTCCAGCATGTCGAAATCGCCACGGACGGCGCTTGCAAGGGCAATCCGGGCAAGGGCGGCTGGGGCGTGCTGCTGCGCATGGGCGGCGTCGAGAAGGAACTCTCGGGCGGCGAGGCGCACACCACCAACAATCGCATGGAATTGATGGCCGCGATCCAGGGGCTGAAGGCGCTCAAGCGGCCCTGCCGCGTGACGCTCTCCACCGACAGCCGCTATGTGATGGATGGTCTGACCAAATGGATTCACGGCTGGCTGAAGAATGGCTGGAAGACCTCCGACAAGAAGCCGGTCAAGAATGCCGATCTGTGGATCGAACTGCTCGAAGCCGTCAAACCGCACAGGGTCGAGTGGAAATGGGTCAAGGGCCATGCCGGCCACCCCGACAACGAGCGCGCCGATCAGCTTGCCAGCGATGCGGCGATCGCGGCACGCTGAGGCCGATGCCGCCTTTCACCGCCATTGCCGAAGGACTCGATGTCGCCCCCGCGCTGGCCGATCTGGCCGCGCATCCGGAATATTGGATCTCGCCCAACGCCAACGCGCTGCTCGAAATCCCGCTGCTGAGCGGCGATTATGCCCGTGAGCTTCAGGCGGACCTGCCTCGGCTATGGGCGCTGGTCGATACCGCGCTCGCCTGTGCGGCGCGCGCAGGCGACTCCGGGACGCTCGCATATTGCCGCGTCGGCCTGATCCCGCCCGGCGCAGGCATCCCGCCGCATTTCGATGGCATCGATGGCGTGACGGTCCGTCGCTACCAGCTCGCTCTGGTCTCCGATCCCGGCGTTGCGCTCACCGTAGGCGGTGAGACGAAATGCCCGAACCCGGGCGAATGCTGGCAGATCGACGTCAGCCAGATGCATTCGGTGACCAACGGCAGCGGTGCCGATCGCATCACGCTCCTGTTCGACACACGGGTGGTCTGATTCCTTCTTCCCTCTCCCTATGGGAGAGGAAGAGGGGGGTCATCATTGCAATGTAGGATTTCGGCTGCTTGGCTGGGGAGGCCGGGGGAACGCCCCGCCGCTCTTTGACTGGTCCGAAAACCTCATTTTTGCGGGAAACCGGTTTTTCGCGATATTGGTGTCAACCGTGTCAACCAGAACCGTCCCAAGTGCTTGTTTTTGAACGATACACGCAATCTCAGCTCACCGGACCAACGTGAATGTCGAGAGACGAACGCAGGCGGGGCGATCTCGCCTCACGCTTGCCTTCCGGCTCTCGCGATCCGCAAACGCACGCCGCTGATGGTGTGAAGTTCGTGTGAAGTTTCGGCAGATCCGGCAATCGGCCATGCCGCCGCGAGGCGTTTACTCGCCCTCGGGCTTCACCACGAAGAAATGGTCCTTCACCGCCTGTGTCAGCCGCGCGGGGCGCAGCGTCTCGGCATCGAGGCAGCACCAGCTCGACTTCACTTCGGCCAGCACTTCAGAACCGCGCGTGATGATCGTTTCGTAGAACGCGCGCGCGCCCTGCACCTTTTCCAGCAGCACCGTTGCCACGACATCGTCGTCGAGAAAGGCCGGGCGGCGATAGGTGATCTCGTGCTTCAGCGCGACCCACAGATGCTGCGCGACCGCTTCGACCGGCGCCAGTGCCTGCCAGTGGCTGATCACCGCGGCCTGCACCCATTTCAGGTAGCTGGCGTTGTTCACATGGCCCATGAAATCGATGTCGTCGGCAGCGACGTCGACCTGGAAATCATACGGGAGCGCGGTAGCTGTCATCGTGAGCCGATGATAGCATGACGTGCACGTAAAGGCGATGGAAAACCGCGGAAAACCGCGGTTTTCCCACAAGCCAAGCTTGCCGTAGCGTCAGCTGGGCCGATCAGCCCTCGACCGGGGCGCCCGGACCGTTCTTCAGGATCGAATCGATCGCGTTCTGCGCACTGGCCTTCGAGCTGTAGCCCTCGGTCCAGAAGATCACTTCGCTGTTATACTTGAACTTGGCGACATACTCGCCGGCCTTGTTCTGCTCGATCACGAACTTGTGTGCCACGGATGCGACTCCTTCGCTGCGCCCGACTCTTTCGTTGCGGACATGCAACGCTAGCGCGGCGCACTCACCGACAACAGGGGATTTGCGATCAGTCCACAGCTTTCGGCGGCAGTCGCCACGGCGGCGGCGCCGCGGCCGGGCGCCAGCAGGGTTCGAGGGTCTTTGCCAGTTCGTTCGCCCATTCGGCGGGCGAACCCGGCGCGATCCAGCCCTGATAGGTCGTGGTCCGCGTGAAGTAAGGCACTTCCACCTTGATGCGGTCGGCATGGAGCACGAGGTTCAGGTCGCCCTGCGGGTCCGGAGCAATCCGGGCTGCGTCGATCCACTTCGCTTCGGTAATCTTGCCGAACGCCGCCATCGCGCCCGGGCAGGTGCCCAGGTCCGCCTGCACCCAGTCGAGCCGCGCCGCGTCCAGTCCCGCGGCCAGCGCAGCGCGATCGCCGATCTTCTTCGCGGTCAGCGCCCCCACCAGCGACGATCCGCGCCACCGCGGACGCTCCGCCCCGCGCTCCGGCACCGGCGCGCGCACCATCCATGCAACCCGCCCGCGCAGGCAGTCGCGCGGCCAGGGCCGCTCGCTGCCGCAGGCGTCGCGGATCAGGATCGACCAGACCGGCCAGTCCCAATCGTCCCCGGTATAGCTGAGGCGGACAAGGTCGCGCTGATCGTCCTGATCGGCCAGGAACCGCGCCGGATCGAACGCCAGCGCGGAAACCTGCTCCCGCATCTCCTGCGTTGTCCAGGGCGCCGCCGTCTGTGCCTGAGCGAGAAGTGCCGGAAGGAACGCCGCTGCAAGCCAGAACCGCATGGATCTCTCCGATCAGCCGAAACGTCGCGGAGAATATCGCTCCGCATCGATTCCTGCCACCACCTCCGCGGGTGCGTTGCCGGTGATCAGCGACGCCGCGATCAGCGCCGCGGCAGGCGCGGTCTGGATGCCGAAGCCGCCCTGCCCCGCGAACCAGAACAGGCGTTCCTGCCGCGCGTCGAAGCCATAGACCGGCAGCCGGTCGGGCGCGAAGCTGCGCAGTCCGGCCCATTTATGCTCCAGCTTCGCGACTCGCCAGTCGACGCAATGCTCGAACCGGTCGATCGCGATGGCCACGTCGATATCCTCGGGCTGGGCGTCGCACGGGTCGGTGACGATCTCGTCGTGCGGGCTGACCCATAGCCGACCGCCCGCCTCCGGCTTGAAGTAGAAGCTGCCGCCGATATGCCCGACATGGGTCAGGTCCGCCGGCGGCTCGGGATCGGTCACGATCTGCACCATCGTGCGGCGGTAGGGCTGGATGCCGAGTGGCTTCGCACCGGCCATCGCCGCAACCGGATCGGCCCATGCGCCCGCCGCATTGACGAGGATGCCGGCCTCGAATGCCCCCGCCCGCGTTCGCAGCATCCAGAGGCCGTTTTCGCGCACCACCGATTCGAGGCCGGCCGACAGGCGCAAATCGGCGCCCGCCTGCTTCGCGGTCTTCAGATAGGCGCCGTGCAGGCCGCCCACATCGATATAGGCGCAGGTCGGTTCGGAGACGCAGTAAACCCATTCGTCGCGCAGCCCCGGGATGCGCTCGCGGGGATCGACTTCCTCCAGCAGCACGCCGCTGCCGTCGAACTCGGCGAGATACTCGTCCACCAGCGCGCGTTCGTCGGCGCGGGCGATATGGTGCGAACCCAGCGGCTCCAGATAAGGGCGCAGCCCTTCTTCCGAAGCGCTGGTCAGCGGCTGGATCGCGGGCCCGCCATAGGTTTCGGACCAGAAGGCGGCCGATCGTCCGGTCGAGTGATAGCCCGGCTGCGCCTCGGCTTCGACGATCAGGACGCGGGCGTGCGGCGCGAGTTCGGCGGCCAGGCTCGCACCCGCGATGCCTGCGCCGACGATGGCGATATCGTAACGGCTCAAGACTTCTGCGCCCTCGCCGCCAGGAACAGGTCGATCTCGCCGATCGCGCGGTTGCGCACCGCATCGACTTCGCGAAGCACTTCATGCGCGGCTTCCTTGCCGAAGCGGACGACACGCGCGTCGGGCAGCTTCGGCGCGATCTGAAGCGCGGACCTGGGCTCCACGAGCCCGTCCGCGTCGGCGATCAGCATCAGCACCGGCACCTTCATCGTCTTGAGCCGCGGCGAGTTGCGCAGCTCGCGCATCGACTTGAACGCCTCGATCACCCAGCGCCAGCTCGGCGGGCCGGTGACGTTGCCGGGATTGGTCTGCTGCCAGAACAGCTCGTCCTCATACCGGGCGCGATCGTGGGTCAGCAGATTGGCGCGAGTCTCGGTGGTGTAAGGCTTCTCGTTGCCCTTCCACGCCGGACGCGACGAATCGCCCACGCCGCCCATCAGCTTCGCCAGCCGCTCGCCCATCGCCTGACCCAGCGGCCCCTTCACGCCCAGCATCGGCGCGATCAGCACCGCCGCGTCGGGAGCGACCACGCCCTCGGTCAGCGCGCGCAACAGGATATGCCCGCCCATCGAATGGCCCATCGCGACATGCGGGCCGGGCGTGGCCGATACCCATTGCGCATAAAAGGCCCGCAGGTCGGACACGAACTGCCCGAAATTCTCGATATGCCCGCAATTGGCGGCTTCGGTCAGCCGGCCCGATCCGCCCTGCCCGCGCCAGTCGAACGAAGTGATCGTCCATCCCTGATCGTGCCAGTGGTGGAACACCTCGAGATACTTCTCGAAAATGTCTCCCCTGCCGCCCTGAAACAGGATGCTGCCACGCGGAGTCGCGGTCGCGGCCGGCCAGGCGAACGCGCGCAATTCCCACCCGTCCGGGGCGCTCCAGCGATGGATGTTGGCGCCCAGGGGGATCGCGCGGCGGTCATAGGGGGAAACACTCATGGGGCGTGGTTACGTTTTGGAAAGCCGTTCCGTCTAGGGATTTGGCGGGATGGGGGAATTGTTTGTCACCTTTCTGCTGGTCGCGCTCGGCCTTCTCCTCGTTTCGGCGGGGATCGAAGACGCGCGAATCCGTGAGATCGCGAACTGGAAGAACGCGCTGATCGCGCTGATGGCGCCGCTGTGGTGGTGGGCCAACGGCCTGTCGCTGTGGCCCGATGTCGGGATGCAGGTCGGAGTCGCGCTGGTCGTGTTCGCCTTCTTCGCCGGCGCCTTCGCACTGGGCCAGATGGGCGGCGGCGACGTCAAGATGATCGGTGCGCTCGCATTGTGGCTGCCGGTTCAGCCCTTGATCTGGATGCTGGTGCTGATGTCGCTGCTTGGCGGCGCGCTCACGCTGGTGATGCTGATCGAGAAGTGGCTGCGGAAAAACGGGAACCCTGTGGAAATTCCTTATGGCGTGGCCATCGCAATCGCGACGCTGATCGTCATTCGCGAACCGATAATTAACCATTTCGGGTGAGAGATGGCGGCTGGATCAAGTCCGGCCGTCTTTTGTGTCTGGGTTTGAGTTGGGAACTGAAGCGTCATGGATGCACGGAAGATCATTCTCCTCGTAGGCGCGCTCGTCGTCGCCGCGATCACCGCGTTCATGGCGCGCAACCTGATGGTTGGCACGCCTGCTCCAGTTGCGGGCGCTGCACCGGTGGTCGGTCAGGAACCCGTCCAGAACACCATTCAGGTGCTCGTCGCCACGCGGCCGCTGCCGGTCGGCACGATCCTCGGACCCGATGCGATGAAGTTCGTGCCGTGGCCAAAGGACCTGATCGAAGGCGCCTATTTCCAGCAGGGCGAAGCCGATCCGAAGAATCTGCAGGGCACCGTCGTGCGCTTCGCAGTCCCGGCCGGACAGCCGCTGACCCAGGGCGCGCTCGTCAAGCCGGGTGACCGCGGCTTCCTCGCCGCCGCACTGGGACCGGGGATGCGCGCCGTGACCGTTCCTGTCGACCCGAAGACGTCGGTCGCAGGCTTCATTTTCCCGGGCGACCGGGTCGACCTCATTCTCACGCAGGAAGTCGCCGGCGGCGGTGATGGTCCGCCGCTCAAGGCGTCGGAAACGGTGCTGCGCAACGTGCGCGTCCTCGCCACCGACCAGCGCACCGACAAGGCAACCGACGAGAAAGGCAACAGCGTCGTCTCGACCTATTCGATGGTCACGATCGAAGCGACGCCGGAAATCGCCGAGAAGATCGCGGTAATGCAGACGGTCGGCACGCTCTCGCTATCGCTGCGCTCGATCGCGGACAATCAGGGCGAGCTTGAGGAAGCGATCGCCAGCGGCGAAGTGAACGTGCCCGAAGGCAATAATCCCAAGGCCGAGCGCGCGATGATGGCGCGGGTCAATGCCCGCCCCAGCGAAGGCCGCGGCAGCGTTTCGACCGGTGCCGACGTGTCGCGCTTCCAGCGCCGCACCGTGCCGGGCAAGCCCAAGGAAGATCGCGGCAATTCGTCGTCGAACACTCAGCAAAATTATCCGGGTGCGCCTGCGCCCGTGCCGCAGGGCCCGACGGTCAACGTCTCGCGCGGCAACAACGTGACCGTGGTTCCGGTCGGGGGGAAGAATTAACATGCGTATTCGCAAGCCCTTGCGGCTGACGCTCGCGATCCTGGCGGCCACCGCCGCGATCGGCGGGATCGTCCAGCCCGTGGCCGCCCAGGTCGCGCCGGCCAGTGCCTCGACGCTGCAGCTGAACACCGGCCGCGGCCGGCTGGTGACGCTCGACACGCCGATGTCGGATGTGTTCGTCGCAAACGAAGGCATTGCCGACGTGCAGGTCCGTTCGCCGACCCAGCTCTACATCTTCGGCAAGGCGCCCGGCGAAACCACCGTTTCGGTGACCAACAAGGCCGGCCGCGTGATCTATTCGACCACGGTTCGCGTCGGCAACAATATCGACTCGATCGACGCCATGCTGCGCCTCGCCATGCCCGAAGCCGAGATCGTCGCGACGCCGATGAACGGCCTCGTGCTGCTGACCGGCACCGTCGCCAGCCCCGGAGACGCCGCCGAAGCCGAGCGCCTCGTTCAGGCTTTCGTGGGCGACAACGTCAAGATCGTCAGCCGCCTGCGCACCGCCACGCCGCTGCAGGTGATGGTGCAGGTCCGCTTCGCCGAAGTGAGCCGCACCTTCCTGAAGAATGTCGGCGTGAACCTGCTGACCCGCGATCAGGGCAGCGGCATCTCGTTCGGCGTCGGTTCGGGCACGCGCACGCCCGGCACGATCGGCACGCCCGATCTGTCGAACCTGCCGGTGCTCGACGCATCGTCGAAGTTCGGTTTCCCGGCTGGCACGATCAGCCTGCCCTTCGATCCCGCGCGCGGCGACTTCGTCTATCCGGGCACGGGCACGACCAACACCTTCACCAAGAATCCGGCGACCTTCACGTCGCTCGGCATCGCCGGCCGCCTGCTTGGCCTCGATGTCCTCTCGGCGATCGATCTGGGCGAGCGCATCGGGCAGGTGACGACCCTCGCCACGCCGAACCTGACCGCGCTTTCGGGCGAAACCGCGACCTTCCTGGCCGGCGGCGAAATCCCGATCCCGATCAGCCAGGGCCTCGGAGCGGTGTCGGTCGAGTATAAGCAATATGGCGTCAGCCTCGCCTTCACCCCCACGGTGATGTCCGACGGCCGCATCTCGCTGCGTGTCCGTCCCGAAGTCTCGCAGCTCTCGGCTGCCGGTGCGGTGCAGATCGGGGGCACGACCATCCCCGCGCTCACCACGCGCCGCACCGAAACCAGCATCGAGCTGGGTTCGGGCGAAAGCATGATGATCGCAGGCCTGGTGTCGAACAGCCACGACAACAATATCGACAAGGCCCCCGGCCTGGGCGACGTGCCGGTGCTCGGTGCGCTGTTCCGCTCGAATGCGTTCCAGCGCAACGAGACCGAGCTGGTCATCGTCATCACCCCGTATCTGGTGAAGCCCGTCAACGCGAACGAGATCGTCCTGCCGACCGACGGCTATCGCGCACCGAATGATTTCGATCGCATCCTCGGCGGGCAGCTGGGCGGCAGCACCAAGGAAGACCGGCCCAAGCCGCGCATGGAAACCGCCCCGGACAATGCGCCGTCGGTGGGTTCGCTCGGCACGCCGGCCATGCCGATGCAGGGCGCGGCACCGCAGCTCGCAACCGCACCGGCGCCCGCGCCGCGTCGCGAAGAGCGCCGTCCTCAGCCGAACAAGAAGTCCAAGGCCGTCGCGAGCGCCGCGCCGGGCTTCGGCCAGTAATCCGAGTCAGGGAGACCATCATGTTGAAGCGCCTCGCCCTCCCCATCCTGATCGCGCCCGCGCTGCTGTTGGGCGGTTGCGGCACCTATAATGGCGGCGTGGAATCGGTGTATCAGCCGGTCGTCCAGCGCAGCGATTACGTGCTGGATCTCCAGACTTCGGGCTATGGCCTGGCGCCCGGCGAACAGGCCCGGCTGTCCGGCTGGATGCAGGCGATGCAGCTGCGCTATGGTGATCGCGTCTCGATCGACGATGGCGGCGATGGCTCCACCGGCCGCGAAGACGTGACCGCCGCCGCGGGCCGCTATGGCTTGCTTCTGTCGGACAAGGCCCCCGCCACGGTCGGCCAGATCGCGCCGGGCACGGTGCGTGTGGTCGTGACGCGGATGAGCGCCACAGTTCCCAACTGCCCGGATCATTCGCGCATCATCCAGCCCGACTACACTGCGAGCACCACGTCGAACTATGGCTGCGCGACCAACTCCAATCTTGCTGCGATGATCGCCAATCCGGCGGATCTCGTCCGCGGCGCGCCGGGCGCGGGGATCAGCGATCCCGCATCGGCGAGCAAGGCGATCAAGACCTATCGCGAGACCCCGCCCAGCGGCGCGAGCGGTCTGAAGTCCGAAAGCACCGGAGGCGGCACCAAGTGAACGCGCCCTTCAATCCCGGCCGCACCGGCCATCGCGAGCCGTTCGTCGCGTTCGTCTGCGACGAGACGACGGCGGAAGCGCTTCGCCCGATCGCCGTCGAGCTCGGCTGGTCGCCCGAAAAGGTCAACAAGGGCGGGCTGCGCAATGCGGTCCAGACCCTGTCGGTCTCGGCGAGCCCGCACGTGCTGTTCGTCGATCTTTCGGAAAGCGGCGACCCGCTCAACGACATCAATGCGCTCGCCGAGGTCTGCGAACCCGGCACGGTCGTGATCGCATCGGGCCAGGTCAACGACGTGCGCCTGTACCGCGATCTCGTGGCCAGCGGCATTCAGGACTATCTGCTTAAGCCGCTCAATCCGGATTCGCTGCGCGAGGCCTTTGCGAACGCGCAGGCGATGCTCAACGCGCCGAAGCTGGCCGATCCGTCGGCGGATCGTCCGCACAGCGCGATCGCAGTGATCGGCGCGCGTGGCGGCGTTGGTGCATCGACCGTGGCGACCTCACTCGCCTGGGTACTGAGCGACAAGCACAAGCGCACCACTGCCCTGCTCGATCTCGACGTACATTTCGGCACCGGCGCGCTCGCGCTCGACCTCGAACCGGGCCGCGGCCTGACCGACGCGATCGAAAATCCCAGCCGTATCGACGGGCTCTTCATCGAGCGCGCGATGGTCAAGGCATCCGACACGCTTTCGGTGCTGTCGGCCGAAGCGCCGATCAACTCGCCGGTGCTGACCGATGGCGCTGCATTCTATCAGCTGCAGGAGGAAATCCGCGGCGCGTTTGAGGCAACCATCGTCGATCTGCCGCGCAACATGCTGGTGCTCCATCCGCACCTGATCACCGACGTCCAGATCGCCGTGCTGGTGACCGAACTGACCCTCGCCGCCGCGCGCGACGCGATCCGCATCCTGTCGTGGTTCAAATCGAACGCGCCGCAGACTCAGGTCATCGTGCTGGCCAACAAGGTTCAGCCGCAGGCGATGCTGGAGATCAGCCGCAAGGATTTCGAAGGCTCGATCGAGCGCAAGATCGATTTCCTGCTGCCCTTCGAACAGAAGGTCGCCTCGCAGGCGGCCAAGCTGGGCAAGCCGTTCGCCGAAGCCGGCAAGAGCGTGAAGTCGCTCGGCCCGCTTTCCGAACTTGCCTCGCGGATCATCTCGATCACCGATGCGGGCGAGCGGGACGACACCCCCGCCAAGGGCAAGGCGGCTGCGTCCGCCAAGCCGAACGGATCGGGCGGATCGCTGCTGGACAAGTTCAGGGACAAGCTGCCCCGCAAGGGAAAGTGAAGCCGTTCGCGCGGGCTTTCGCGCGGCGGCAGGTTTAGTTGGTCGGAGTCGGGAACGGCATGGAATTGTTGCCGTATATCATGCTCGGTGGCGGCGCCTTCACGGTGCTCGCACTGATGGTCTTCGCCTTCTCCGGCCCTTCGGCGGAGCGCGCGGGCGCACGCCGTCTCTCCGGCCTGCGCGAACGTCACACCGTAAGCGCCACCGGCGCGAACGCGATGGAAGCGCAGCTCCGCAAGATCTCGACCGCGCGCACCACCAAGATGGACAGCGTCGCAGGACGCATCCTGCCCAATCCCGCACTGCTCAAGAAGCGGCTGGCGATGACCGGCAAGCCGTGGACCGTCGGCAAGTACGGCCTGGCGACGCTCGGCCTGTTCATCGTTCCCGCCGCGCTGCTGTGGCTGCGCGGCGCGCCGATCTGGCTGGCGCTGTTCGTCGGTCTGTTCCTCGGGGCGGGCTTGCCGCACTGGGTCGTCGGCTTCTTCATAAAGAAGCGCGTCACCCAGTTCACTGCGAAGTTTCCCGATGCGATCGAATTGCTCGTTCGCGGCCTGCGGTCGGGCCTTCCGATCACCGAAACGATCTCGGTGGTGGGTTCCGAACTCGACGGGCCGGTCGGCGAGGAATTCCGCTCGATCGCCGACAAGATGAAGATCGGTCGCACCCTCGACGCCGCGCTTCAGGAGACTGCGGACCGCCTCGGCACCCCCGAGTTCCAGTTCTTCACCATCACCATCGCGATCCAGCGCGAGACCGGCGGCAACCTTGCCGAAACCCTCTCGAACCTGGCCGATGTGCTGCGCAAGCGTTCGCAGATGAAGCTCAAGATCAAGGCCATGTCCTCGGAATCCAAGGCTTCGGCGCTGATCGTCGGCGCGCTGCCCTTCATCGTGTTCGGCATGATCTGGTTCATCAACAACGGCTACATGCTGAAATTCTTCCAAGACGAACGCCTGATGGTCGCCGGTGGCGGCGGGCTGGTCTGGATGGCGATCGGCGCCTTCATCATGGCCAAGATGGTCGATTTCGAGATCTGAGATGGAAAGCACCGGACCCACCATCCTTGGCATCGACGTTCTCTGGGTAGCCACGCTGCTGTCGGCAGTTGCAGCCTTCTCGGTCATGCTTGCCGTTTATGCCGCGACCACCGTGCGCGACCCGATGGCAAAGCGCGTCAAGGCGCTCAACGAACGCCGCGAACAGCTCAAGGCAGGTATCACCGCCTCGACTTCGAAGCGGCGCGCCAAGCTGGTCCAGCGCAACGAAAGCGCGGACCGGATCCGCTCGTTCCTGTCGTCGCTCAAGGTGCTGCAGGAGAGCCAGGTAAAGGCCGCGCAGATCAAGCTGGCGCAAGCCGGCATCCGTTCGAAGGAATGGGCGCCGGCGGTCATCTTCGGCCGCCTGATCCTGCCGATCCTGATCGGCGGGCCGGTCACCTATCTCGTCTATGGCACCGAAACCTTCGCGGACTGGTCGCCGATGAAGCAGTACGGTCTCGTCGCGGTCAGCTTCATCTTCAGCTACAAGGCGCCCGACATCTGGCTGAAGAACAAGATCACCAAGCGCAGCCACGCGATCCGCAAGGGTCTGCCCGATGCGCTCGATCTGCTGGTGATCTGTGCCGAAGCGGGACTCACCGTCGATGCCGCGTTCGGCCGCGTTTCGCGCGAACTGGGCAAGGCCTATCCCGAACTGGGCGAGGAATTCTCGCTGGCGGCGATCGAACTGGGCTTCCTCACCGATCGCCGCATGGCGTTCGAGAATCTCGCAAATCGTATCGATCTCGACGCGGTCCGCGGCGTCGTCACGACGATGATTCAGACCGAGAAATACGGTACGCCGCTGGCATCGGCGCTTCGCGTGCTCTCCGCCGAGTTCCGTAACGAACGCATGATGCGCGCGGAGGAAAAGGCAGCGCGCCTGCCCGCGATCATGACCATCCCGCTGATCTGCTTCATTCTGCCGGTGCTGTTCATCGTCATCCTTGGCCCGGCGGCCTGCTCGATCAACGACAGCTTCATCAACCGCTGACGGCGATCATATGCGCGGTGGCGTCATGCCGCCGCGCACGATAGCTTCCCCTCAAAAGCAGAGGGGATTCCAATCATGTCGCTACCGTTCGAAACGGTGTCGCAATTCGCGGGTCTGGGGCTGACGCTCGTCGCCGGCTGGTTCTTCGGCATGGCCAGCGCGCCGGGTGGGAAGAAATGGCGCGAACTCTATGAAGAGGAAAGCGTCGATCTCGCCAACTACCGCCATCAGGCCGAAACCGACCTGAAGGACGCGAACCGGCGGATCCGCGACCTGGAAGCCGAGAATTCGAAGCTTACCGCTGCGGCAGCCGCAGCACCGGCTACGGTTGCGGCCGCCGCAGCCGAAACGCCGTCAGGCAGCGGCTGGCGCGGCTGGTTCGGTTGGGGCCGCGACAATCTCGCGCGGATCAAGGGCATCGACGAAACGCGCGAGAAGCGGCTCAACGAACTGGGCATCAAGACCTATCGCGAGATCGAGAAGATGACCGCCGAGGACGAAGCCGCGCTGGAGCAGCGTCTGGAGATGGACAAGGGCGGGATCGCCGACAGCCACTGGCGCGAACAGGCTGCCCTGCTGCGCGCGGGAAACGAAGACGAGCATGCGAAGAAGTTCGGCTGATCTGGAACGGCCTGCCCCGCCGGGCAGGCCGTCCCGATATCGACTACTGGCCGTAGATGCGGCGCCCTTCCAGATTGGGGGTGGCGGCGGTGATGCGCGGCACCGCGTTATAGTTTCCGGAACAGGCCATCGGCGCGGTCTTGCCCGCGATGGTCGCCGGATTGATCGCCACCATCGGCGTCACCGTATCCGAGCTGAACAGGCTGTCTTCGCCCAGATAGGCAGTCGAATAGACCGTCTGAAAGGTATTGGCTGAGCAATCGATGCGATAGGTGATCCGGATCATCGAATAGCGTTGCCCGCTGGAGAACTGGCGCTCCACCGCGAAATGCGACGCAACCGTGACTTCGCGCATCGTCGCGCTGGGCTTCTTCACCGCCGCGACGTCGAGGAACACCGACGACCGCTTGTCGCCTTCGCCGAACTCGCCGATGCTGCGCCAGTCGGATGCCTGCGCCATCGCAACCGGCGCGGCGAACAGCGCCGCAGCGCCAATCATCACCTTCATATACATTGTCGATCCCCTCAGTTTCCGGAGGACATGATGCCAATGATCTTCCGGTTTCGGAAGGGGTTATGGCAGGTCATTCGCCCGGGAAGAGGAACACCAGCGCCTTGCGCGCAAGGCCGTTCACCGCCTTGGTCACATCGGCGCCGGTCAAGGCCCCGGCCAGTTCGCCGACCGTAAGCCCATCCCGCGCCAGCAGCAGGTCCAGCACCTCGCGTTCCCCCGCCGTGATGCTCGCATTGCCCCCTGCGGGGCCGAGCTTGCCGTCGTCCGGCAACGCGATCCGCCGCCGCAGCGACGGCAGCACCAGCGTGCCGGACGTCAGTTCATGGAGATGGCCAAGATTGAATGGCCGCACCGGCTCGCGCGCCTGATCCGCCTCGTCCTGGAACGCATCCAGATCGAGGCCGTCCGCGAGCGCGCGCAGCATCGTGCGCAGGCGTTCTGCCCGCCCGGCCTGTGCCTCCGGCCCTTCCAGCGGGTTGATATCCTCGCGGCCAATCTCCTCGCGTTCCGCAACGGTGCCGAGCCAGCGCAGCAGATCGCGCCCGCGCGTGGGCTGGACGGTCAGGGTCAGGTGCAGCGAGCTCGGCCCGACCACTTCCGCCCAATGCACATCGCCGCGCGGCACGAACAGCAGGTCGCCCGGCTCCATTAGGACTTCGGCTTCGACCGGGCCGGGGTCCTTGGGATGCGGGAAGCGATCGTTGACCAGCGGATAGCGATAGGGCTGGCCGTGCAGGAACCAGCGCTTGCTGCCGTGCACCTGCAGCACCAGCACATTGTGATCGTCGAAATGCGGCGGGAATGCGCTTTCGGCCTGGAAGCTCACATAGGCGTTGGTCGCGACCCGAGCGCGGAAATGGCGTTCGACCATCGCGTTGAGCGCGGCGATTGCGGGCACGCGCTTCTCCACGCTGTTGAGCACGAGGCTCATGCCCTGATCGCACAGCCCATGCAGCGCCTCGGCGCGCAATGGCCGTTCCTCGCCATGCTTGGCGCGAGGTACCGCCATGTCGAACCACGCGTCGCGGCCGCGCTGCGCGATCTTGAGCTCGGAATCGAGCAGCCGCTCGGCGGTGGGCAGCGTGTTGACCGTTTCCCACGGCAGCAGCTTCGCGAACGCCGCCGCATTGCCGCCCTTCAGGTGCAGCCTTGTGTTCGCCAGCATCGCCGCCTCGACCAGCGCGGGATCGTGCGGGTGGAACAGATCGGGGATCGATCGGATCACGCGGCGGTTCCCGTCCGGCATATCGACACTGGCTGCGGCATGACTCCCCCCATCGCTTGGGCCCGCATGGACCTTAGCGAGGCTCGCGCCGGGTCCCTACAGGATTCGCGGTCGGGGCCGGGTCCACGAGCCGCAGCGCGTCCGCCTGATAGGTCTCGACGACTTCCGCGAGCGGACGGCCGGTGGAATCGAGCACCAGCGCACGGTGCCGGAACAAGGCTTCCGGCATCGGCGCGTCCGGCGCCCAGAACAGCTCCGCACCCAAGCCCGTGCGGTGCGGCGAAAGCGCGGCGATCGCTGCCCCGAACGGCGTGTCGCCACCGGTCAGCGCGGCATTCATCGCAGGCGTCAGGCGCGACGGCACGTACCAGTTCTCCGCTTCGCTCAGCAGCCATTTGCCGCAGCTGAGGCGGACGTGGCGATAGGCGACGGGCTCGTCCGCCGACACTGCAAGCCGGGCGCGCTGCGCAGCATCGGGCTCGCGTACGGCGCCGCGACGGACCTCGGCGCGGACCTTCGCGCCCACGCCGTGTTCGTCGCACCATTGCTGGAGCACGCCTGTCGCCGTGGAACCGGCGAGCAGGCGCGCGTTCAGTGCATCATAGTCAGCGCGCGGCGACCCGGCATCCTGGAGCGGGGAGACCAGCGCCACCATCGCCCACAACATGCCGGATGCCATCGCTTACGCCTTGCCGTTGAGCGCCGCCTGTGCCGCCGCGAGCCGCGCGATCGGCACGCGATAGGGCGAGGCCGAGACGTAATCGAGACCGGTCGCTTCACAGAAGGCGATCGAGGCCGGATCGCCGCCATGCTCACCGCAAATGCCCAGCTTGATCGCGGGGCGGGTCTTGCGGCCACGCTCGGCGGCGAGGCTGATCAGTTCGCCGACGCCCTCGACATCGATCGAGACGAACGGGTCGCGGGCATAGATGCCCTTTTCGACATAGGTCGTGAGGAAGCGCCCGGCATCGTCGCGGCTGACGCCGAGCGTCGTCTGCGTCAGATCGTTGGTGCCGAAGCTGAAGAACTCGCCGACTTCGGCGATCTCGCCAGCCCGCAGTGCCGCGCGAGGCAGCTCGATCATGGTGCCGACCAGATACTCGATCGTCCGCCCCTTTTCGGCGAAGACCGCCTGTGCGGCCTTGTCGACTACGGCCTTCATCAGCTCCAGCTCGCGGCGGGTGGCGACCAGCGGGATCATGACTTCGGGAATCGGCGCTTCGCCGGACTTCTCCGCGACCGCGACGGCGGCCTCGAAGATCGCGCGGGCCTGCATCTCGTAGATTTCGGGATAGGTCACGCCGAGACGGCAACCGCGATGGCCGAGCATCGGGTTGAACTCGTGCAGTTCGGCGGCGCGGCGCTTGAGCGTCTCGACGTCGAGGCCGGCGGCCTGCGCGACTTCGGCGAACTCGGCTTCCTCATGCGGCAGGAATTCGTGCAGCGGGGGATCGAGCAGGCGGATGGTGCAGGGCAGCCCGACCATGACCTCGAAGATCTGGATGAAGTCGCTGCGCTGCTCGGGCAGCAGCTTGTCGAGCGCGGCGCGGCGGCCGGCCTCGTCGGCGGCGAGGATCATCTGGCGGACCGCGGTGATGCGGGCAGCGTCGAAGAACATATGCTCGGTGCGGCACAGGCCGATGCCTTCCGCGCCGAAATCGCGCGCCGTGCGGCAATCCAGCGGGGTTTCGGCGTTGGTGCGCACCTTCAGGCGGCGTACCTTGTCGGCCCATTCCATCAGCTTGCCGAAATCGCCCGAGAGCTCGGGCTGGACGGTGGCGACTTCGCCGAACATCACTTCGCCGGTCGAACCGTCGATGGTGAGGAGATCGCCTTCGCGAACCTCGCGGCTGCCGACGCGGAACAGCTTTTCCTTGGCCACGATCGCGAGCGTGCCCGCGCCCGAGACGCAGGGACGGCCCATGCCGCGTGCGACCACCGCCGCGTGGCTGGTCATGCCGCCGCGCGCCGTCAGGATGCCCTTTGCCGCGTGCATGCCGTGAATGTCTTCCGGCGACGTCTCGACGCGGACGAGAATCACGGCTTCGCCATTGGCGGCTCGCTTCTCGGCGGTGTCGCTGTCGAACACCGCGATGCCCGATGCGGCGCCCGGCGAGGCGGGCAGGCCCTTGGTCAGCACATCGCGTGGCGCCTTGGGATCGAGCGTCGGGTGGAGCAGCTGGTCGAGCGCCATCGGATCGACACGGAGGATGGCTTCCTCCTCGGTGATCAGGCCCTCGCCCGCCATGTCGACCGCGATCTTGAGCGCCGCCTTGGCGGTGCGCTTGCCCGAGCGGGTCTGGAGCATCCAGAGCTTGCCCTGCTGCACCGTGAACTCGATGTCCTGCATGTCGCGGTAGTGCCGCTCGAGCAGGTCGAACACGTCGGCGAGCTGGCCATAAACCTCCGGCATCGCTTCTTCCATCGACAGCGGCTTGGCCCCTGCCCGCTCACGCGCGGCCCTGGTCAGATATTGCGGCGTGCGGATGCCGGCAACGACGTCCTCGCCCTGCGCGTTGATCAGGAATTCGCCGTAGTAAGCGCGCTCGCCGGTCGAAGGGTCGCGGGTGAACGCCACGCCGGTCGCCGAGGTGTCGCCCATATTGCCGAAGACCATCGCCTGCACATTGACGGCGGTGCCCCATGCGGCGGGGATGTCGTTCAGACGGCGATAGACCTTGGCCCGTTCCGACTGCCACGAACCGAACACCGCGCCGATCGCACCCCAGAGCTGATCGTGCACGTCCTGCGGGAAGGGCTTGCCGTCCCACAGCTCGACGACCAGCGCCTTGTATTCCGCGACCAAAGCCTGCCAGTCGGCGGCGGTCATGTCGGTATCGAGATTATAGCCGCGGTCTTCCTTGGCGATCTCCAGCGCTTCCTCGAACCGGCCATGATCGAGCTCGAGCACCACGTCCGAATACATCTGGATGAAGCGACGATAGCTGTCCCAGGCGAAGCGGGCGTCGCCCGAATTGGCGGCCAGGCCCTCGACGGTTTCGTCGTTCAGGCCGAGATTGAGGACGGTATCCATCATGCCGGGCATCGACGCGCGCGCGCCGGAGCGGACCGAGACGAGCAAAGGATCGGCCACGTCGCCGAACTTCTTGCCGGTCAGCCCCTCGATATGGGCGATGCCGTTGGCGACTTCGGCCTTCAGGCTTTCCGGGAATTTGCCGCCTTCGTCATAATAGACCGCGCACATCGGAGTCGCGATGGTGAAGCCGGGGGGCACCGGCAGGCCGATCGAGGCCATGCCGTCGAGATTGGCGCCCTTGCCGCCGAGCAGATTCTTGTCGCCCTTGCCGCCGTCGGACACCCCACCGCCGAAGCGGTAAACATATTGCGTCATTCGATCGTCCCTTTGGGCCGCCCCCGCGCGGCTGAAAGCCGCCTACCGCAGGTGCGAACAAGGGGGAAGGCACTGACTGCGGTGTCAGACGCAAGTTTTGGTTTTGCGGGGCCAAGCCGGGGGCTTTTGCCCCCGATCCGCCGCCGATGTGGTTGACACGGTTGACACCTATATTGCGAAAAACCGCGCTTCCCCGAAAGGGGCCGGTCAGCCCTCGATCTTCGAGAAATCCGCCACCGTGTGCACCGCAGCGCGCATCCGGGCGAGCATCGACAGGCGCGCCTCGCGTTTCGCGGGGTCGGAATCGTTCACGATCACCTTGTCAAAGAACGCATCGATCGGCGCGCGGAGCCCGGCAAGGGCCGCCATCGCACCTTCGAAGTCCTCGCGCCCGATCGCCTGCGCCGCGAGCGGCTCGGCCGAGTCGAGTGCCTGGAGGAGCGCATTTTCCTCGGGTTCGGGCGTGTAGGACAGCGAAATCTTGTCCGCGGACTCCCAGCCCTCTTTCTTGAGGATGTTCGCGGCGCGCTTGTAGCCGGCGAGGAGGTTCCTGCCGTCTTCGGTGCCGATGAACGCCTGAAGCGCGTGGACGCGGGCGAGCAGGCGGACGAGGTTCGGCTCGCCCAGCGATACAACCGCGTCGATCAGGTCATGACGTACGCCTGCCTCGCGCTGCTGCACTTTCAAGCGCTCCACGAGGAACAGCATCACATCGGTAGCGACATTCGTATTTGCGTGGTCCCAAGTCCCCGCACCAACGAAGTGATCAACATATTTCCCGCCAAAAGCACGCGCCGCGAGATAGTCCGATTCGATCTGCAAATTATTGTCGATCAGCAACTGCAGAACGCCAATGCCCGCCCGGCGAAGCGCATAAGGATCTTTGCTGCCGGTCGGCCCCTGATTAATACCGAAGAACCCGACCAGCGTGTCGATCTTGTCCGCCAGCGACACCGCCACCGTCACCGGCGCGGTCGGGACGTCATCGCCCTGCCCGACCGGCTTGTAGTGGTCGCGGATCGCTTCGGCGACTGCCGGGTCTTCGCCCTGCGCGGCGGCGTAATAGCCGCCCATCAGGCCCTGTAGCTCGGGGAATTCGCCGACCATGCCGGTGACGAGATCGGCCTTGGCCAGACGCGCGGCGCGTTCGGCCTGGTCGGCCAAAAGCCCTCTCCCCTCCGGG
This sequence comes from Sphingomonas sp. G-3-2-10, assembly GCF_012927115.1. NCBI lineage: Bacteria > Pseudomonadati > Pseudomonadota > Alphaproteobacteria > Sphingomonadales > Sphingomonadaceae > Sphingomonas > Sphingomonas sp. G-3-2-10. The sequence continues at coordinate 1,990,609 of NZ_JABBFY010000001.1, forward strand.
GAGAGGGTTGGGAGCGGGGCCTGAGCCGCAGGCGATGCGCTTGAGGAGGGCTGCCCCTCTCCCCGGCCCTCTCCCCGGAGGGGAGAGGGGGAAGAGGTGACGATGCCCTCTTCCACCAGCCAGCGGGCCAGCTTGGCAACGCGATCGACCTTGTCGGCCACCGTGCCCAGCTTTTCGTGGAAGACGATCTTTTCGAGCTTGGGCTGCAAGTCTTCCAGCCGGGTCTTCAGATCGGTTTCGTAGAAGAAGCGCGCATCGCTGAGGCGGGCGGCGAGCACCTTCTGGTTGCCCTCGACGATCTTCGCGCCGCCATCGGCCGCGTCGATGTTCGCGGTGCAGACGAAGGCGTTGGCGAGCTTGCCGTCCTTGCCCGCGCAGACGAAATATTTCTGGTTCACGCGCGCGGTGAGCTGAATCACTTCGGGCGGGACGGCGAGGAAATCCTCGTCGAAGCGGCCAAGCAGCGGCACCGGCCATTCGGTGAGGCCGGCATTTTCGTAGAGCAGCCCGTCATCCTCGATCAGCGTCAGGCCGGCCTTGGCGGCGGCCATCTTGGCGCCAAGCGCGATGATGCCGCGGCGTTCGGCACCGTCGACGATCACATGGCAGGCACGCAGCTTTTCGATGTAATCCGATGCGCCGCCGAGGGTGACGGCGGCGGGATGATGGAAGCGATGGCCGACCGTCGTCGCGCCGCTCTTCACACCGGCGGCTTCGAACGGGACGATCTTCTCGCCGAACATCGCGACGATGCCCTGCAGCGGGCGGACCCAGCGCAGGCTTTCGGTCGAGATCGAAGCGTCGCCCCAGCGCATCGACTTGGGCCAGCCGAAGCTCTGGATCGCGTTCATGCAGGCGCTGATGAGCACCGCGGGCGCATCGAGGCCGGGACGCTCGATCACCGCGAACAGCACCTGTCCGCCCTTGCCGTCGTCACGCGCGACCAGTTGCTCGCGGGTCAGGCCAGTGGAGCGGAGGAAGCCCTGAATCGCCTGATCGGGCGCATCGGCGCGGGGGCCCTTGCGCTCCTCGGACATCGGCTGGGTCGCATCGGCGACGTCGCGGACGATCAGCGCAAGGCGGCGCGGTGTAGCGTAGCTTTCGACCGCGCCATATTCGAGGTTGAGCGCGCGCAGGCGGGCTTCGAACAGCGACGCCAGATCGGCGCGCGCCTTTTCCTGCATGCGGGCAGGAATTTCCTCGGAGCGGAGTTCGAGAAGGAAATCGGTCATACGGTCCACCCCGGGAACTTCGCTTCCCATTCGGGACGTTTGTGCTCGATCCAGGCGGCGCAGCTGCCTTTCGCCAGATCGCGGACGCGGCCGATATAGGCCTGGCGCTCGGCGACCGAGATGACGCCGCGGGCCTGGAGCAGGTTGAAGATGTGGCTGGCTTCGATCGCCTGTTCGTAGGCGGGGATCGGCAGGCCGTTGTTCAGGCAATTCTCGCATTCGGCCGCAGCCTTGCGGAACAGGTCGAACAGCGCCTCGGTATCGGCGATCTCGAAATTCCACTTCGACATCTGCTTCTCGTTTTCGAGGAAGACGTCGCCATAGGTATAGACCGGCGCATTGCCCTCGGCGTCGTTGAAGACGAGGTCGTACACGCTGTCCTTGTTCTGGATGTACATCGCCAGCCGTTCGAGGCCGTAGGTCAGCTCGCCCGCGACGGGCTTGCAGTCGAAGCCGCCCATCTGCTGGAAATAGGTGAACTGGGTGACTTCCATCCCGTCGCACCACACTTCCCAGCCAAGGCCCCATGCGCCGAGCGTGGGGGATTCCCAATCGTCCTCGACGAAGCGGATGTCGTGGGTCTGCATGTCGACGCCGATCGCGGCGAGGCTGCCGAGATAGAGTTCCTGCAGGTTCGGCGGGCTGGGCTTCAGGATCACCTGATACTGGTAATAATGCTGGAGCCGGTTCGGGTTCTCGCCATAGCGGCCGTCGGTCGGGCGGCGGCAGGGCTGGACGAAGGCGGCGTTCCACGGCTCGGGCCCCAGCGCGCGCAGCGTGGTGGCGGTGTGGAAGGTGCCCGCGCCCATGCGCATGTCATAGGGCTGGAGGATCAGACAGCCGTGCGCGCTCCAGTAATCGTGGAGCGTCAGGATCATGCGCTGGAAACTGAGAGGTTTGGACAATTCGGATACCCGGAGACGGAAGTTGGCCCGCTTTGGCGCACCGGCCTTTGAGGGTCAATCGGGCGCGTTGACACTCCCAAAAGGTTAATGTCTCCTTCCCGCATGGGGAGAATCGGTCGTCCGGGGGGTCGTAACTGGAGCGTCTGCTGGGCGCTGGCCGGGCTGTTTCTGGTTTCCACCGCAGGCGTGGCGCAGGATGCGCCCGCCGTCCCCACCCTGCCCTATACCGCGTTCAGCCATGACGAGCGGCTGACGCTGGCCGGAAAGCTGGTCCGTCCGGAAAGCGAGGAGAAGCAGGACCGCGCCGTGCGCGCCGAGATGGCGCGGATCGCGAAGGCGCAGAATTATGTGGTGCGGCCGGCAATCTGGAAAATCTCGGACAGCGACACGACCATCTATATCTTCGGCACGGTCCACAGCCTGCCGCCAGGCTTCCGCTGGCGCAATCCGGGGCTGGAAGCGGTGATCGTGCGCGCGGACTCGCTGCTGCTCGAATCGACCGACGAGGATGACGATGTGACCTTCCTCGAAGGGCTGCCGGAGGGCGACGCCACCCTGCCCCCGCTGCTCGACCGCGTGTCGCACCGCTATCGCGGCAAGCTGGCGGCGCTGCAGGGCGAATTGCCGCCCGAAACGGTGGCGATCATGGACAAGATGCCCAGCTGGATCGCGGCGATCGGCATCGGCTATATCCGCGACATGCTGATGGGCGACATCCAGTCGCAGGGCGCCGACGACTGGCTGGAGAAGCATTTCCGCGCCACCGGCCGCCCGGTCGAGGCGATCGAGAACAGCAAGTCGGTGATGGCCAATATCAACGCGATCCCCGAGCGGGCGCAGCGGATGATGCTGGAAGGCGCGCTGGCCGCGCCCGACCGGACGCATGACGAGCTGGACCGTCCGGCCCATGCCTGGGCGCAGGGCGATGTAGGGCCGGATTCGCCGCTGCGCATCTTTCCCGAACAGCTCGATCCTTCGCAGGCGATGGCCGATCCGCTGCTGACCCAGCGCAACATCGCATGGGTGGAGGATCTGATCGGGCGGTTGAAGAAGAAGCCGGGCACGATCCTGTTCGCGGCGGGCGCGGGACATTTCGTGGGGCCGGAATCGGTGATCGACCTTCTCCAGAAACGCGGTGTGAAGGTCGAGCGGGTGCAGTAAGGCGAGTTTCATGTACCGCCTGTTCCTGTTGCTGCTGGCGCCGCTCGCGCTCCTGTCGTGCAAGCCGGCGACTGCGCCGGTGCAGGACGCCGATCCCGCGCTGTGGGTGATCCGCGACGCGGATACGACGATCTATCTGTTCGGCAGCGTCCATGCGCTGAAGCCCGGTACCGGCTGGTTCGACGAAGGCGTGAAGGCCGCGTTCGACCGGAGCGGCGAGCTGATGCTCGAGCTGGTACTGCCCCCCGAAGCCGAGATCGCGGCGATGCTGCGCGAACTGGGGACGCTGCCGCCGGGCAAGACTTTGTCGCAGCAGGTGCCCCCCGAACTCTATGCGCGGCTGCGGACGGCGCTGGTCGTGGCCGGGCAGAAGCCGGACATGCTCGACCAGTACGAGCCGTGGATGGCCGCGATCCAGCTTGCGGTGATGCCCGGCCGCACGGCGGGCTATGACAGCGCCTATGGGGTGGAGACCGTGCTGACCAAGGCGGCGGCTTCGGGCAAGCGCGTGTCGGGCCTGGAGACCGCGCGCGAGCAGTTCGGCATTTTCGACACCCTCTCCCCCGCCGCGCAGCAAGTGCTGCTGGAGCAGGCGATCGACGGCGTGGGCAGCGGGGGCGCGACGCTGGACCGGATCGTCGCAGCCTGGGCGAAGGGCGATGTCGACGTGCTTGCCGGGCGGATTAACCGCGATCTGCTGGGCTCGCCCGAGCTGGCCCAGGCGCTGCTGGTGAAGCGCAACAAGCGATGGGCGGCGCTGATCGATGCGCGGATGAAGCGGCCGGGCACGGTGTTCGTCGCGGTGGGCGCGGGGCATTTGGCGGGCAGCGCGGGGCTTCAGGGCGAGCTGGCCCGGCGAGGCTATCGCGTCGACCGGGTCCGCTACTGAACCGTTCTCCAAGGGTGGCAAAGGTTGGGCGGATTGACATCGGGCCGACTCGTATATAACCACTTAGTTATATAACTAGTGAGTTAGATATGATCGCCACCGACCCGCTCAGCGCCACTTTCGGCGCGCTTGCCGATCCGACGCGGCGCGCGATTCTTGCCCGGCTGGCGCAGGGCGAGGCTTCGGTGGGCGAGTTGGCGAAGCCGTTCGCGATGAGCGGCCCGGCGGTGACCAAGCACCTCAAGGTGCTGGAAGGCGCGGGCCTGATTTCGCGCGGGCGGATCGGCCAGCAGCGTCCCGCGAAGCTGGAAGTTGAGACCCTGAAGGCCGCGACGGCGTGGCTGGCCGAATATCAGCGCTTCTGGGAGGCCAAATTCGACGATCTCGACGCCTATCTGGGCAACCTCAACAACGGAGACAGCAAATGACCAGTCAGGAACCGGGCGTCGGCTTTACGATGACGCTGGAGCGCGAATTCGCCGCGCCGCGCGCGCTGGTGTTCGATTGTTTCACCAAGGCCGGGCATCTGGCGAAATGGTGGGGGCCGCACGGCTTCGACACGCCGGTTGCCGAAGCAGATGCGCGGCCCGGCGGCGCGATCCTGCTCCATATGCGCGCGCCCGATGGCGGGGTGAATGCGATCGAAGGCGAATATTGCGAGGTTTCGCCGCCCGAGCGGCTGGTGTTCACCCTGCGCGGGTTTCGCGGAGACGATGGCAGCTGGGGAATCGAGCATGAGAGCACGCTGATCTTCGAGGATGCGCCCGGCGGAACCACGCTGCTGAAGATGACGACCGTGGTGAAGCAGGTGAGCGAGGATCTCCGCTTCGCGCTGAGCGGCATGAAGGAAGGCTGGAGCCAGAGCCTCGACAAGATGGACGCGCTGCTGGCGGAAGATCCGGCCTAGGGCGTCCCGCAGAGGCGCGGGAGCAGGCCCTGATTGCGTTTTTGCATGGTGAACAGGCCGGAATATTCCTGCGGATCGTCCGCCTGCGACATGAGCCGCATCGCTTCCCCGACCGCGGCGATGGAGGCGCGCAAGGCGCCGCAATCGTTCCCGCGGACGGCGATGATATAATAGACGGCGCCCAGCCGCTTCTGAACCATTCCCTCCTCACGCTTTCGCCCCAGCCGCCGGTATTGGGGCAGAAGCTCCAGAAGCGCATCGCGCGCTTTCGCCGAATAGGCGGGATCGTTGAGATATTCGCCGCGCTGGCGGTAAATGTCGGCAATCTGGAATTTGCTCAGAATGAACGAGTCCCGGCTCCAGTCGTCCGATGCGGTCGCAGCCTGGTCCATGCTGCGCTGGGCATAGAATATCGCCTTGTCGAACGCGCCCGCATCGCGGCGGATCTCGGCGATCATCGAAAACAGGCTGGAATAGGAATAGTTCAGGCTCACCAGCTCATAGTGAGGGAGCGTGGTCAGCAGCAGATTGTCGTTGGCGATGAAGGGCCGGATGATCTCGACGTGGCGCACATCCCGCGAGATGTAGATCATCGAGGAGACATTGCTGAGCAGGTGCGAATAGACGCGCGAAAAGCATTCCGAGCATTTCTCGGCCACGCTGTAATCCAGCGCCAGGCGGAGCAAGCCGTTCGATTCCTCATAGACTGCGATCGAGCCCGTCCGGTGCGCGATGTTGCCTTTGACTTCCCCACGCAGCAGATTGCGCTGATAGACCCTGCCCGCCGTCGAATGGCTCCGGAGCAATCGGCCCAGATCGACGTCGAAGATACGATCCGCCTCGTATAGCGCGCGGATATCGCCAGTGGCGGACGCCTTGAGCACCTGACTGTAACCGGCATTCGCATAGGCATCCCATTCGATGTCGCCCAGCTGCGCCTGCTGACGCGCCGCACTCTGCCCCTTGCGGATCGCAAGCGCGGTCGCGTCGTCGAACCGGTATTGCAACCGGGCCAGATTGATCCGCGCGTCGACCGCCTCGGACCAAGCCTTCAGCCCGATCTCCGATTGCGACCAGCGCAAATTCTCCACCGTCAGGAATTCGCGGTTCGCCAGATCGAAATCGCCGGCGTCGATCGCCTTGAGCGCGCGGCCGAGCGCTTCGAGCGCCAGATCGCGGGCAGGCTCCTGCTTCGCGGCCAGCACTTCCTTTTCGAGCGTCTCGATACGCGTCCGCAGCGCGCCGGCCTGTTTCGACAGATCGTCGATGGCGACGATGATATTGTCGAGCGTACGCGCCGAACCGGACAGGCCGACCGAGCGGGCGATCGTCATCAGCGAGTTGCGGGACACCCGATCGCGCCGGGACAGAAAATCGATCCGCCCTTCCAGCCGCTGGACATCCGCCGCGGGATAGGAGCGCAGCCATCCGGGCCGCTGCTGCGCGTGCCCCGGCGACGCCAGCGTCATCAGCGCGATGGCGAGCACCAAGGCGATCCCGCGGACGACGAACGAACCTGGCATTCGCAAGCCTCCTATGCGTCGCAATTCTCGAGAATGGTCGGATCGGGACCCGATTTGTCGTCGAACCAGCGCAATCGCTCGATCCTGCCGTTCGAGACGAATTCGAACGATCCCGCCGCGCCGCGCGCCTTGCCCGTCTCGCCCTTGGTCGCGATGCTGTTGGGCGTGTCGCCGACGATGGTCGCGTCGAGGCGATAGGGCTCGGTCCCCGCCGGCTGCTTCACGCCGGTCAGCGTGAGCGCGTCGCCCGCAATGTCGAGCCGGAAGACGACCGTGCAATCGTCGCGGCCCCACAGGCCGACATATTTCTCCCGCGACTTGCCGGTGTCCGTTTCACCCGGACGCGCCAGCGCGTCGAGCTTGCGTTCCGATCGCTGCGCCGTCTCCAGCGTCTGCTGCGCCGTTTCCTGGATCAGCTTGGGCTTGTCCTCCACGACGGTCCGGGGCGAGAGCTGCGAGAGGATGTCGACCGCGACGCTGAACGTGGAAAGCAGCGCGAGCAGGACGAAGCCGATGAAGCGCGGCTGGCGCAGCCAATGCGCCGGGCGATCGGCTTCGCCGTCGCTCTCCGGACGCGTCACCCATGCCGCGCCCAGCGCGACGATCACGATCGCGACGAGGAAGATCCGCGCCCATAGCGCGACTTCCTTGTCCAGCGCACCGAACAGGACGAAGCCCAGCCCCAGCGCCACGGCCGAAAGCATCGCAAGCGCTGCCCACATCCACGGTCGTGAGATCGGCCGACTCATCGCATCCCCCTTGCGGCGATGTTATCGTCTGGCCGAAGGATGTCACGCGGCGGCGCCATCGGGTCGCGCCGCTTCCCCGGCTTGCCCTTCCCACCCCTTTCCGCTATTGGCGCGCGCTTGTTCCGGCAGGGTCATCCCTGGAGGCTTGCCGAAGCATGAGAACTGAAACTTTAGCGCATTAGGAATCGACACATGAGCGACACGCTTACGCTGTCGGCCGAGACGCGCGACCGGGCTGGCAAGGGAGCCTCCCGGGCGCTGCGTCGTGAAGGCCGCGTCCCCGCCGTCATCTATGGCCAGAAGAAGGACCCCGTTGGCATTTCCGTCAACGAGCGCGAACTGACCAAACTGCTGATGACCGGCCATTTCTTCAATTCGGTCGTGATGATCAACGGCGAGCGCACGCTGCCGAAGGACGTCGCTTTCGACGTCGTCACCGATCGCCCGATCCATGTCGATTTCCTGCGCATCGGCGAGCACAGCACCGTGCACGTCAACGTTCCGATCATCTTCACCGATGAAGAAGAAGCACCGGGCATCAAGCGCGGCGGCGTTCTGAACATCGTTCGTCACGAACTCGAACTGGTTTGCGACGCGGCGAAGATCCCCGACGACATCACCATCTCGCTCAAGGGCGTGGAAGTCGGCGATTCGATCCACATCTCGGCCGTGACCCTGCCCAAGGGCGTGACCTCGGCGATCACCGACCGCGATTTCACCATCGCGACCGTGGTTGCCCCGTCGGCGCTCAAGTCGAGCGAAGGCGACACGACCCAGACCGAAGCAGCCGAGGGCGAAGGCGAGTAATCGCTTCGAACTTCACGGTTCAAAAAATCGCCTCCGCGCCCCAGGTGCGGGGGCGATTTTCGTTTGATGCTTGTTCAGCTACGCTGAACCGGCACCGGCCCGCTCCCCCACCCGGCCTCCCACAGAATATGCTGGATGGGAGTCCGGGTGGGGGAGCGGGCCGGTGCCGCAACACAAGGACAGCAGATGCAGCTCTGGGTCGGTCTCGGGAATCCCGGACCCCAATATGCGATGCACCGGCACAATGTCGGCTTCATGGTGCTCGACGCCATTGCCGAGGTGCATGACTTCACCCCGCCCAAGAAGCAGTTCCAGGGCTGGACGCAGGAAGGGCGGATCGGATCGCACAAGCTGATCCTGCTCAAGCCCGCGACCTTCATGAACGAGAGCGGACGTTCGATCCGCGCAGCGATGGACTTCTACAAGCTGACGCCCGCCGACGTGACCGTGTTCCACGACGAACTCGACCTCGCGCCGTTCAAGGTGAAGGTGAAGACCGGCGGCGGCACCGCGGGGCATAACGGGCTGCGGTCGACCGACCAGCATCTGGGCCCGGACTTCCGCCGCGTGCGGCTGGGGATCGGTCATCCGGGGCACAAGGACCGGGTGACCGGTTACGTGCTGGGCAACTACGCCAAGGCCGAAATCGAGGATCTGAGCGACATGCTGGGCGCGATCGCGGCCGAGGCCTCGTGGCTGGCCGAGGGCAATGACGCGCGGTTCATGAGCGACGTGGCGACGCGGCTTCAGCGGGACTGAGGCGGGAACGCCGGTTCCCCTGCCCTTTTCGCCTTCGCTGGGGAAGGGCAAGTTCAGGCCGGACCGAAACCCAGCCCGCGCTCGCCGGGGCGGCGGGCGACATGATCCGAGGGCAGGCCCATCCGCACCGCCGCCTGCGCGGAGGGGCTGGAGGGCAGGTGGACGCGCTCGGCCCCGCGCGCGACCAGCGCAAGCAGCTTGCGTTCATATCCGCGCAGCTTGCCGTGACCGGCGATGCCGATCCGGTCCTGCAAAGCCGGAGGCAGCAGATCGACCGCGGCGCGAGCTACCAGCCCCTGCAGCGGACGCATCGGGCGCGGCAGTATCGGCGCGGTGGCGAGGATGCCGAGCAGTTCGTCGAGGATCGGCGACGGCCCCAGCCTGGGTGCCATATCGGCGAAGATCGCATCGACCGCGGCTTCGGTGAGTGGCGGGTCTTCGACCCCGTACAAGGCGGCGCCTGCCGCACCCTCGGCATAATAGAGGTTGCGATCGGCGGCGCTGACCGGGCCAACCCAGGCCTGATAAGCGGCGAGGAACGACCATGCCGCAGTGACCTGAACCCAAAGCAGAAGCTCGGGATCGTTCGCCCGATAGGGTATGCCATCGGGCGTGATGCCGGTGACATGGCCGTGCATCCGCCGGACGCGCGCGGCCATCGCCTCGAACTCGCTGCGCGGACCATAGACGGTCATCATCGCAGCCATGCCGGTGCGCCGCATCCGCGCGCCCGGATCGCGCTGGAAGCTGCTGTGATCCCATACGCCGTGACGCACGCGCGGTTCACCGAGTTCGAGCAGCACAGCCGCGATCCCGCCGACATACATGCTGACCGGATTGCGGAAGATACGCCACGAGACGGAATCGGGCGAGACGATCGCCGGTTCGCCACGCGGCTGGCTGAAATCCATGCCGTCGGCAGCGAGAAGCCGCGATGACAGGCGATCGAGGACGGACGGGACCGGGATGGTCTTCATCGCGGATCAACGCATGGCGGGGTGGAGGGGTCCGATGCCGCCCCGGGCAAGACCGGCGGCAAGGCTAACCCACAAAGAGAAAGGGCCCGAGGCTTGCGCCCCGGACCCTTCCGCTGTCCGTACCCTCCGGAATGGAGGGGACGAAATCAGTTCTTCTTGCCGACGATCGCGCCAACGACGCGGGTGTCGGTGCCGGCAACCGTGCCGAGACCGGCGAAGCTGATGCCGATCTGCTCACCCTGCGAGCCGTAGAAACGGCCCTGGAAGGTGCCGGGGATCGGGCTGGTCGGGCCGAAGCTGCCGCTGAACGACTGAGCGCCGACCGGGATCGCGCCGGTGCCGGTGAAAGTGCCGTACGCGGTCTCGACGCCGCCGACCACGACCGTGGTGTTCAGCGTCGCGGTGACCTGACCCGTCGCGAAGTTGACGGTGATCGTCACCGTGCCGCGCAGCGGAGCGAGCGTGCCGGTGCCGCCTGCGCCGACGCGGACGATCTTGCCGCCGATGCGCGCCGAATAGGTCGCGGTGCCGGTGGTCGGCACGTCGCCGGCCAGCGTGTAGTAACCGAACACCGAGGTGCTGATGCGCGTCTGGCCGGTCAGGCTGTCGGCGCGGACCCAGTTGGCGTAGCTGACGCGCGACTGGTTCAGCCCGGTATCGGTGGTGACCTTGTCCTTGATCGTGTTGTTCTGCAGCTCGAGCTGGCTGTACTTGCCCGGCGTCGCGGCAGTCACGTTGCGGAACACATATTCGATCACCCCGGTCGCCGGCGGCGTGGTGAGATCGGCCGCGACGAAGCGGGTTTCCTCGGTGCTTTCGCGCACGACCAGCGGAGCGCCGGCGGTGGTCGCGGCCGGATCGGCCTGGAGCGTCAGGCGAACGCGATCCGACAGGCCTTCGGTGCCGGCGGCGCCGAGCGTGACGGGGCCCGCGGCCAGATCGCCGGTGTAGCTGGTATAGGCGGTGACCGAAGCCACTTCGAGCGCTGCCGTTACCGGGAACGAGCCGTACGAAATCGGCGTCGGCGTCGGGCTGGGCGTCGGGCTAGGCGTGGGCGACGGAGTCGGGCTGGGCGAATCGCTGCCACCGCAACCCGAGAGCGCCATCGACAACGCAGCAGCACCCATCACAAACGAACGGCGAATCATAAAACCCTGCTCCTTAGGAAACTCTGGCACTGGAAAGGCCTCTGCCCCCTGTACCTTGGATGAACGAGCCGCGTCGAGTCATGAAGAAGCGGTGGAATTCCGCCCTTCGACCCGCCGCGAAAAGCATGAGGGACGATAACGCCGGACGCCGCCGACAGGCTCCGCGCGATCAGGCGTCCTTGTCGCGCAGCCTGGTCCGCAGATCCTGGATGCGGTACATCCGGCCCACCTTGTCCTTGCCCGCCAGCGGCCCCTTGCCCATTTCGGCGACGAACTGGATGCAGGCCAGCACGGTGGAGAAGCCCTGCGCGCTGCGTTCCTTGCCCGAAACCGTGCCATCGCCATCGGCGTCCTTGCCGGCAGTGAACAGCGTCTTCACATCCTCGGGATAGGCCCAGTCGAGATAGGCATCGACGCTGGCCTTGTTCAGCGCGGGCGCGGGCGGATCGGCGGCGATGGTCGTGTCGCCGATCACCTTGGCCAGTTCGTCGCGATAATGATCGGTGTAGAGCTTGACCGGCCCGATGCCCGCGCTGCCGAGCGCCGCCGACTGCCATCGCAGCGCGCTGAGGCACTTCACGTTGCGGGCGACCTTCGCCGCGGTCTCGCGCTGTTCGGCCTTGGCCACCTTTGCCGCGCGGGCATCCGCGTCGGCCTTGGCCTTGGCGGCGGGATCGGAACAGGCCGCCACGCCGAGCGCGAGCAGCAGGCCCGAAGCGAGCGCGATAGTCCTGACCATGAATTCCTCCCCCTGATTGCGCCGGGGACTTTGCCACGGCCCGGCAAAGTGTCAACGACGCCGCGTTAACCCTTCCCTGCAACCACAATGCAAGTGATTGAATCTATTCTGTCATTGGGCTGGGGACCGGGTTTATGATTACCGAAGCAGAGCGGGGCGCATGAGCGCCGAGATTTTCATCCGGCGCTGGCTGGGCCTTTTCGCGATGCTTGCCGGACTGATCGTCTTCGCGCCCTTCCTGTTCCAGGCGGTGATCGGCAATTCGGGCTGCGGCGCCACCAGCGGCGCGTGCACCCGGTTGGGCACCGCGCTGGAGCTGTACGGGCTCTGGGTGGTGCTGGCGATCGTGCTGATCCCGCTGGCCGTCGCGATCGCGGCGCGGGCGCTGACCGCGGGCATGTTCGCCTTCGCCTTTCCGTTCGGCCTGATCATGATCGCCGGATCGATCCCGCTCTTCTTCGCGCTCGGCAATTTCCAGGACCCCGCCTTTCTCGACAATCTGGTGGCGCTGCGCGCGGTGATGCCGTTGCTGTTCCTGTTCGTTCTGCTGGTGGCGCTGAGCGTCGCGGGCGACGAGGACGAAGGGGCCAGCGGCGCATGGAAGATGGTGCTCGGCTTCGCCGCGCTGGCCGCCGCGTTCGTCTCGGCGCCCGACTGGCTGCCCGGGCTGGAAGCGATCCCCTATCTGGGCCACATCGCCGCGCCGCTTTCCTGGTATCTGGCCAGGGCGCATGGCGCGCTGGGGATCGTCGAAGTGCTGCCGCAACTGACCAATCATGCGCTGATCGGCTTCATCCTCGCCACCGCCGGGCTGATGTTCTCGCGCGGGCGTGAGACGGTGACGGTGCGGAAGCGTTCGTACGCCTGATCTGTTCCGAGAGATGTGCTCCGGCGAAGGCCGGCGCCGTGGCGATCGGAGCAGGTGCGGCCAGCGTTCCGGCCGTCGCCGGAGCACAATGACTTAATAGCTGCGCCTAGCAATCCGGGCGCGAAGCCTCTATCGGGCGCGCTTCTTCCGGATTTTCTAGAACAGGCATTTTCTCATGGGTTTCCGCTGCGGCATCGTCGGGCTTCCGAACGTCGGCAAGTCCACGCTCTTCAACGCGCTGACCGAGACCGCTGCGGCGCAGGCGGCGAACTATCCGTTCTGCACGATCGAGCCGAATGTCGGCAACGTCGCGGTGCCCGATGCGCGGCTGGACACGCTGGCGAAGATCGCGGGTTCGCAGAAGATCATCGCGACCCAGCTGGGCTTTGTCGACATCGCCGGCCTCGTCCGCGGCGCGAGCAAGGGCGAAGGTCTGGGCAACCAGTTCCTCGGCAATATCCGCGAAGTGGACGCGATCGTCCATGTGCTGCGCTGTTTCGAGAATGACGACATCCAGCATGTCGACAACAAGGTCGATCCCATCGCCGACGCCGAGACGGTCGAGACCGAACTGATGCTCGCCGATCTCGAAAGCCTCGAGAAGCGCGTGCCGAACCTGATCAAGAAGGGCCAGCAGGGCGACAAGGAATCGAAGATCGGCGCAAGCGTGCTGGGTCAGGCGCTGGAGCTGCTGCGCGACGGCAAGCCCGCGCGACTGACCGAGCCGAAGGACGACGAGGAAGCCCGCGTGTTCGCCCAGGCGCAGCTGCTGACCGGCAAGCCCGTGCTGTACGTGTGCAACGTCAACGAGGAAGACGCGGCGAACGGCAACGAGCTGTCGGCCAAGGTCTTCGCCAAGGCCAAGGCCGAGGGCGCCGAAGCCGTGGTGGTCTCGGCCGCGATCGAAGCGGACATCGCGACGATGCCGCTGGAGGAGCGCGGCGACTTCCTCGCCGAGCTGGGCCTTGAGGAAACCGGCCTCGCCCGCGTGATCCGCGCCGGATACAAGCTGCTCAATCTGCTGACCTTCTTCACCGTCGGCCCCAAGGAAGCGCGTGCCTGGACCGTGCATCAGGGCGCGACCGCCCCAAACGCAGCGGGCGAGATCCACAGCGACTTCGAGAAGGGCTTCATCCGCGCCGAGACGATCGCGTACGATGATTTCGTCGCGCTGGGCGGGGAATCCAAGGCCCGCGAAGCCGGCAAGCTGCGCGCCGAGGGCAAGGCCTATGTCGTGCATGACGGCGACGTGATGCACTTCCTGCATAGCTGATCCGGGGCGTTCGCGCGCATCGCGACAGACGACTGGAAGCTGTAACGTAAAGCTGGCATTCGTCGGCGATGCGCTGGACAACGAAGCTCGCCGCCGCGGCACTTGCCGCTTTGCTCACCGCCTGCTCGACCACGCCGACTACGGTCGGACGGGTCGTACCGTTCACGACAGTGACTACGTACGAAGGCATTCCTGCCGAGCAGCGCGCGCCGATCACGATTCTGGTGTCGATAGACGGGTTCAAGCCCGACTATCTCAATCGCGGCGTGACGCCGAACCTGTCGCGGCTGGCGGCCGGGGGCGTGACCGGGCCGATGCGGCCGAGTTTCCCGTCCAAGACCTTCCCCAATCACTGGACGATCGTCACCGGCCTGCGCCCCGACCGCAACGGCATTGTCGCCAACAAGATGGAGGACAAGGCGCGGCCCGACGAGGTCTTCACCATGTCGAGCGACGATCCCTTCTGGTGGAACGAAGCGACGCCGATCTGGGTCGATGCCGAGAAAGCGGGCATCCGCACCGGCACGATGTTCTGGCCGGGATCGAACGTCGCGGTGGGCGGGGAGAAGGCCAGCAAATGGCCCTATGAGATCAAGGGCGGCTCGCGGCCCAGCGACTGGGCGCAGTTCAACCAGGTAATCACCGAGGAAGCGCGCGTGCTGGGCGTGCTCGACTGGGTGCGCCGCCCCGCCGCGATCCGGCCGACCTTCATCACCACCTATTTCGACACGGTCGACACCGCCGGCCACAGCTTCGGCCCCGACGACAAGCGGACCACGCAAGCCGTGGCCGAAGTCGACAAGCGGATCGGCCAGCTGGTCGACGGGCTCGCCGAGATGGGTCAGCCGGCCAATATCGTGATCGTCGCCGATCACGGCATGGCCGCCACCAGCACGACGCGGATCGTGGCGCTGGACGCGGTGCTGGCGCAGGGCAGCTATCGCGTGGTCGAAAACGGCCCCTATGCCACGCTGGAGGCCCTTCCCGGGCAGGAAGCCGTGGTGGAGAAGGCGTTCCTGGGCAAGCACGCGCATATGGAATGCTGGCGCAAGGGCGAGATCCCCGAGCGCTTCCACTACGGCAGGAATCCGCGCATCCCGCCGATCCTGTGCCTCGCCGAGACCGGCTGGGAGATCAAGGAGCGCGCGCCGACCAGCCAGTATAGCGGCGGCAATCATGGCTTCGACAATTTCGCGCCCGAGATGGCGGCATTGTTCATTGCCAATGGTCCGGCGTTCCGCGCGGCGACGATCCCCGCGTTCGACAATGTCGACGTCTATCCGCTGCTGCGCCGACTGCTGGGCCTGTCGCAGGTGAGCGGCAAGGACGGGACCGACGCGGTGTTCCGGGACGTGCTGACCGGCCGCTAAGGGGGCTCAGGAAATCCACAGGCCGGATTCGCTGACCGCTTCCCAGCGGCCGTCGGAGCGGCGCTTCAGGTGGCGCAGCGAGCCGGCTCCGCCTTCCGGCGCGCTGACGCTGCTGGTGGCGACGATGGCTTCGGTGCCGTCGCGGCTGATCAGCGGGAGCGAGAAGTTGAGGATGGTGGCGCGATATCCTTCGCCATCGCCGGTGTCTGCAATCGCCGCAGCCACGGCCTTCTCGCCATAAGCGACTCCGTAGCGGTCGAGCTTCTGGCGGACGGCCGGGCATGCGCCCACTGAGCTGAGCTTGCTGGCCGCCGCCGTGAAGCGCGCCGGATCGGGTCCGGGCACCCGCTGGTTGGTCCCTTCCCCATACCATTCGCCGTTCACGGACAGGGTGCCCACCTGTTCCTCGTCGTTGGCGAAAATGAATTTGGTGTTCCGCGATTCGAGCAGCATCGCGTCGAGATAGGCCGCGGCGACATCGCAGGGCGATGACGGGGTCTGCGCCACCTGCTTGTCTGCCGCGGGGCTGCACCCGGACACCAACGCCATCGCTGCCACGAGAATGCGCTTCATCGCGCGAGTATCGCGCAAAACCGCGCGCAACGCACTTGCCAAAAGTCAGTTTCCATACGAAACGGACATCATGCTGTATTTCGAAGACATCGACGTCGGGACCAAGACGAGCTTCGGCCGTTACGAAGTCACCCGCGAGGAAGTGCTCGCGTTCGCGGAGAAATATGATCCGCAACCGTTCCACTTGTCGGACGAAGCCGCAGCGAAGACCCATTTCGGGCGGCTGGCGGCAAGCGGCTGGCACACTTGCTCGATGACGATGGCGATGGTGGTCGAGAATATGAAGGCCAACCCGTCGGCAGGTCTGGGCGCTGCGGGGGTGGACGAACTGCGCTGGCTCAAGCCGGTCTTCCCGGGCGACGTGCTGCGCGTCGAGACCGAAGTGCTGGAGAAGCGCGCGTCGAGCAGCCGGCCCGACATGGGCAGTTTCCTGAACCAGACGACCGTGTTCAACCAGAATGACGAGCCGGTGATGCGCTTCACCGCGCGCGCGCTGATGGGGCGGCGTCCGGCCTGATACTGGCGGCCCGACTCCGGCCATTATCGCATGTCATTGACCGGAAACGGGCTTCGCGGTTGGATAGAGCCCGAAGGAGTTTCCGGATGCGTATCATCGTTCCCGCCGCACTCGCCTGCGTGATGCTGGCCTCCCCTGCCCTTGCGCAGGATTATAGTCCCCCTGTTGGTGGCCCGTTCTACAACACCGGCGGCAACGAGAATGGCTATAGCTTCGCCGCCGCGGGCACGATCAAGCGCGAGGGCAGCACCGCGACGATGACCCGCGTGACGATGCTGGCGAAGGTCCGCACGATCGAGGGGCTGGAAGTCGCCCGGCTCGACACGGTGATGGAATATGAGTGCGAGAAGGTGGCGATGCGCCCCACGCTGATCGGCGCGCGCGGGCTGGACAATGGCCTGCTCAAGGTGATCCCGCGCCCGGACCAGCCGTGGCAGAACATCACCGCCGAGGACCCCAACAGCGCATTCGAGCTGGAACTGGCCTGCAACGGCATCGCGCCGGAGGGACGGCCGGTGTTCAACGACATCGACGCGCGGATCAAACGGTACCGCGAGACGGGGCAGTAGCGCATGTTGCTCCCCTCCCTGAAAGGGAGGGGAATTGATGGGACTCAATGCCCGTCGAACGCCACCAATGCGTTCACCGCGATGCCATCGCCGCGCAGGGCATGCGCACCGCCCAGTTCGGGCAGATCGACCACGAAGCCTGCCTGGACCACCTCCGCCCCCGCCTTGTGCAGCAGCCGGACCGCCGCGCGGGCGGTGCCGCCGGTGGCGATCAGATCGTCCACCAGCAGGACGCGTGCGCCGGGCGCGAGGGCGTCGGCATGGATGGCGATGCGATCGGTGCCATATTCCAGCGCGTAATCCTCGGCGATGGTCGCGCCGGGCAGCTTGCCGTCCTTGCGGATCAGCAGGACCCCTGCCCCGAGTTTGATCGCCAGTGCCGAGGCGAAGAGGAAGCCGCGCGCTTCGATCCCCGCGACCAGATCGACCGGCCCCTCGACGCCCTGCGCCATGCGGTCGATCGTCAGCGCCAGCCCCTCGGCGTCGAGGAGCAACGTCGTGATGTCGCGGAACATGATCCCCGGCTTGGGGAAATCGGGGATGGTGCGGATACGCGCGCGAATGTCGTCATTCGGCATCGGCTGTCTCCCGCTCAAAGAGAAACCCCGCGGAGGCCGGGGCCTCCGCGGGGTTCTTTACCCTATCAGTGCTTCACGCCTGCCCAGACGCTTCGATACGCGCCGTAGGCGAGGATCGTGGTCAGCAGCAGGAAGATCACCACGGCCCAACCCACGGTCTTGCGGGTCTGCATATGCGGTTCGGCGGTCCAGATGAGGAAGGCCGAAACGTCTTCCGCCATCTGCTTTACCGTTGCCGGCTTGCCGTCGTCATAGGTGACCTGACCATCGGTGGTCAGCGGCGCCGGCATCGAGAGGTTCAGGTTCGGGAAGTACGGGTTGAAGAACAGCCCGTCCGGAGTCTTGGCCGAGGGGAATGCCTTGAGCAGTTCCTCGCCCTTCTCGTTCTTGTAGCCCGTCTGATTCACATAGCCGGTCAGCAGCGAATAGACATACGCACCGCCATTGTGACGCGCCTTGGTGATCAGCGAGAGATCCGGCGGCGTGCCCGCACCCGCATAGGGGATGTGGGGGAAGCGGTCGGACGGCAGGTTGCCGCGTTCGCCGCGATCGCCGGTCACCGGGTTGTAGGTCGGCTGCTTGGCCTTGTCGTCGAACTTCTTGGCGAGGTTCTTCACCTGCGCTTCGTTGAAGCCCAGCGCGCCGAGTTCGCGGAACGAAACCGAGCTCAGCGAGTGGCAGGCGGCGCAGACTTCTTCATAGACCTTGTAGCCGCGCTGCAGCTGGGCCTTGTCGAACTTGCCGAAGACGCCGTCCGAGGCGAAGTGCACCTTTTCCGGATGCTTGTGGAACTCGTGCTCGGCGGTCGGCTGGGCCGGTTCGGTCCAGAGGCCGACGACGGTCCACAGCAGCGACCAGGCCAGGACGCCCACAAAGGCGCCCCCGACGAGGAACTTGATAGCGCGAACGAAAAGCGGAAGCATGTCTCAAATTCCCCTTTACGCGCTCTTGCCGAGCACGGCTTCGGTGATCGAGCCCGGCAGGGGCTTCGGCCGCTCGAGGCGCGAGATGATCGGCACGATGATCAGGAAGTGCGCGAAATAATAAGCAGCGCAGATCTGGCTGGTGATGATGAAGCCCGGCGTTGCCGCTGCGCCACCGCAATAGCCCAGGATCAGCACGTCGACGACCAGCACCCAGAAGGCGATCTTGTACATTGGGCGATAGTTCGCCGAGCGCACCGGCGACTTGTCGAGCCAGGGCAGGAAGAACAGGATCAGGATCGAGCCGAACATCGCGACCACGCCCCACAGCTTCGCCGGGATGATGAAGTCCGAGGTGAAGGCGCGCAGGATCGCGTAGAAGGGCCAGAAATACCATTCCGGAACGATGTGCGCCGGCGTCGAGAGCGGGTTGGCCGGAATGTAATTGTCCGGATGGCCCAGCGCGTCGGGTGCGAAGAAGATCAGCGCGGCCAGGATGACCATGAACACGCCCAGTCCGAAGCCGTCCTTCGCCGTGTAATACGGGTGGAACGGAACGGTGTCCTGCTCGCCCTTCACTTCCACGCCCGTCGGGTTCGACGAACCGGGAATGTGCAGCGCCCAGATGTGCAGGATGATGACGCCCGCGATCACGAACGGCAGCAGATAGTGGAGCGAGAAGAAGCGGTTCAGCGCGGCATCGTCCGGCGCATAGCCGCCGAGCAGCCAGACGCGGATCGTTTCGCCGACGACCGGGATCGCCGAGAAGAAGCCGGTGATGACCTGCGCGCCCCAGAAGCTCATCTGACCCCAGGGAAGGACATAGCCCATGAAGGCGGTAGCCATCATCAGCAGGAAGATCACGACGCCGAGCAGCCACACCATCTCGCGCGGCGCCTTGTACGAACCGTAATAAAGGCCGCGGAACATGTGCAGATAGACGACGATGAAGAACATCGACGCGCCGTTGGCGTGGGCGAAGCGGAGGAACCAGCCCGCGTTCACATCGCGCATGATGCCGATGTTCACCGAGTTGAACGCTTCGTTCGCGCTCGAATGGAAGTGCATCGCGAGCACGATGCCCGTGACGATCTGGATTGCGAGCGCCGCGCCGGCGAGAACGCCGAAGTTCCAGAAATAGTTGAGGTTGCGCGGAACCGGATAACCGGCGCCGACGGCGTTATAGACGAAGCGCGGGAGCGGGAGACGTTCGTCCACCCACTTCATGACCGGATTCTTCGGCTCGTAATGGCGTGCCCAGGGGAAGCTCATCTCTGTTTCCTCAACCCACCACGATCACGGTGTCGGACGTGAATTCATAATCGGGAACCGCAAGGTTCAGCGGCGCCGGGCCCTTACGGATGCGCGCGGCGGTATCGTAATGCGAACCGTGGCACGGGCAGAAATAGCCGCCGAAGTCACCCTTGGCTTCGCCCTCGCCCGCACCCAGCGGCACGCAGCCGAGATGGGTGCACACGCCCAGCGTGATCAGCCAGTTGGCCTTGCCTTCCTTGGTGCGCTCGGCGAGCGTCTGCGGATCGCGCAGGCTCGAAACCGGAACCGCGTTCGCTTCCTCGATCTCCTTGGGAGTGAGGTTGCGGACGAACAGCGGCTGCTTGCGGAAGCTTGCCTTGATCGCCTGGCCCGGCTCGATCGCCGACAGATCGACCTCGGTGGTCGACAGCGCGAGCACGTCGGCCGAGGGGCTCATCTGGTTGATCAGCGGCAGAACCGCGATGCCTGCGCCGACGCCCGCGAACGAGACGGCGGCAATCTGGAGATAATCGCGACGGCGGGGATTCTCGAGACCAGCATCGTGGTCAGCGGTCACACCATCTTCAAGCGTTGCCATGCTTCAGCCCTTGCACTTCGAACCCTGGGCGCGGACGCGCGGTAAAAATCGGACACGGGCGTGACGTGCACGCCCTTAGCCGCCCGGTTGCCCCCGGTGGCTCGGGGCGCTGATAGACGCGGGAATGCGCGTTTGCCAACAGCATTTTGACGCATCCATGACGCGAGCCAGAGCGAGCCGCCTTGTTGCGAATCACTCGCAATTTTTCCGGCATTTTTCGCACGAGGCTGGCGGCCTATAGGGCGGCGATGCGTATTGCACTCTACCAGCCCGAGATTGCGGGCAATGTCGGCGCGATCCTGCGCCTTTCGGCGTGCCTCGGCGCGGCCGTCGACTTGATCGAGCCGATGGGATTCGCATGGGACGACCGCCGGGTCGCACGCGCCGGAATGGACTATATCGATCATGTCGCGATCACCCGGCATGTCGATTGGGACGCGTTCCTCGCTACCGTCACGGGGCGGATCGCCCTGTTCACCACCCGCGCCTCGCAACGGCTGGATGTCGTGCGATTCCAGCCCGGCGACTTGCTGCTGTTCGGCTCCGAGGGGTCGGGCGCGCCCGATTTCGTGCACGAGCGCGCCGACCTGCGCGTGCGGATTCCGCTGCGTCCCGGCCTGCGGTCCTTGAACCTTGGCGTTTCCGCGGGCATCGGGCTGGCCGAAGCGCTTCGGCAGACCAATGGATGGCCCCAAGAATGAAACCCCTGGACGATCAGCAGCAGGCGGCACGGACCTGGTTCGAGAGCCTGCGCGATTCGATCTGCGCGGAATTCGAGCGAATCGAGCGCGAAGCCGGATCGGACGCCAGCTTCGACTATCTGAGCTGGGACCGCACCGATCCCTCGGGCGAGCCCGGCGGCGGCGGGGTGCGCGGGGTGATGAAGGGCCGCGTGTTCGAAAAGGTCGGCGTCAACGTCTCGACCGTGGGGGGCACGCTGGAAGGCGAATTCGCCAAGACGATCCACGGCGCGGCGGAAAATCCCGGATTCTTCGCAACCGGCATCAGCCTCGTCGCGCATATGGCCAATCCGCATGTGCCGGCGGTGCATATGAACACGCGCTTCCTGTGCACCACCAAGCGCTGGTTCGGCGGCGGCGCGGACCTGAATCCGCCGATTCCCTATGAAGCCGATACGGCGGACTTCCATGCGACTCTGAAGAGCGCCTGCGATGCCCATGATCCGGAGCATTATCCGCGCTTCAAGAAATGGGCCGACGACTATTTCTACATCCCCCACCGCAAGGTGCATCGCGGCGTGGGCGGGATCTTCTACGATCACCTCGAAAGCGAAGGCGATGCGTGGGACGCGAATTTCGCCTTCACACAGGATGTCGGCCGCGCCTTCCTCGATACCTATCCGCGCATCGTGCGCGAGCGGATGGCGACCGAATATAGCGACGACGACGTACAGCAGATGCGGGTGTGGCGCGGGCGCTATGCCGAATTCAACCTCGTCTATGATCGCGGCACGCTGTTCGGGCTGAAGACCGGCGGCAATATCGACGCGATCCTGATGAGCCTGCCCCCGCTGGCCGCATGGGACTGAACCCGGTCCCCAACGACCAGATCGCCACGATCGTCACCTCCCTGGAGATGCTGGCGAAGCCGGTGCCGCGCCCTACCCCGCCCTCGCCCTTCCGGCTGGTCCACTGGCCGAAGCCGGACAGCGAGCGGTACCGCACGCTGTTCCGGCGCGTGGGGGAGCCGTGGATGTGGTTCTCGCGGCTGGTGATGGCCGAGGAGCGGCTGCGCGCGATCCTCGATGACGAGCGGGTCGAAGTCTATGCGGTGACCAACCGCGCAGGCGTCGAGCTGGGGATGCTCGAACTCGACTTCCGCACCGAAGGCATGTGCGAGCTCTCGTTCTTCGGGATGGTCGCGGAACTGACCGGCAAGGGCAATGGCGGCTGGCTGATGGGCCATGCGCTGGCGCTGGGCTGGCGCAAGGGCGTCGAGCGGATGTGGGTGCATACCTGCACGCTGGATCATCCTAGCGCGCTGGGGTTCTATCAGCGCCACGGCTTCGTGCCCTACCGGCGCGAAGTGGAGACCTTCGCCGATCCGCGCCTGTCGGGCCTGATGCCGCGCGAGGCGGCGCCTCACATTCCGGTGCTGGATCCCGCCAGACGGCGATAGGCGGCGACCTGGAGCAAGGCCGAGGCGAGCGCGGCAAGGGCCGAAACGAACGACGCGAGCAGCAGCACCGGTGCCGCCACGACCGGCGAGAGGCTTTTCGCCGCCAGCGCCAGATCGCCGAGCAGCATCGCCGCCAGCGCGTTGGCCATCACCACCGCGAGATAGGTCGTCGTCAGCATCCAGCCATGTCCGCGCGTATGGGCAATGCCCTGCATCAGCCCGGACAGCGGATTGCGGCGTTCGGCAACGATCGTCGCGGTGGTCAGGAAGGTTCGCCCGGCGAGGTAGAAGCCGGGCAGGATCAGCGGAAAGAAGCCAATGCCGCACAACAGGCTGGCGAAGATCCAGCCCGCCAGCACCACCGGCCACAGCCACAGCGCCCGGCCGATCGCATCGCGAAGGGTCGGCCGCTCGGGCGAGAGCAGCATTACCAGCAGCGTTGCGGTGCCGAGCAATTGCACGCCGATGGCCGAGACCAGCCACGGGCCGTTATCGACGAAATAGGCGATCATCGCCGCCTGACGCCCGGCCTCGTCCAGCGCACTGGTATCCGCCGGATCGGGCATGAACAGATTCAGCGCGAACGATGGCAGCAGATAGAAGACGCACGCGATCCGCAGCAGCAGGTCGCGATCCGCCTTCCAATATCCCGCTGCCGATTCGAGCAGCTCGACCAGCCGCAACTTCACGATCGCACGGCGCGCTCGCGCTCCGCGGCAAGGGCGACATAGAGCTTGGCGGCAAAGACCGGGGCCAGCACGGTGAAGCCGGTCTGCACCGCCGCGACGATCACCGACGTCAGCACGCTGGCGAGGCTGAGCGTACCGCCCCCGCCGCCGGCGATCAGCGAGAAGACCGTGCCGAACACGAGCTGCGCCGCCAGCGCCGCCACATTGGACACCACCGCATAGAGGAACATCACGCCGACGATCCGCCACGCGACGCCGCGGGTCAGCGCCCAGCTGCGCAGCAGCGCGCCGAACATCGCCTTTTCCCGCACGATCACAGCGTTCACCACCGCAAGGCGCGCGCCGAGCCAGATGCAGACCAGCGCCGCGAGGATGCCATAGATGCCGATCGACCAGGCGACGCTGGACGGCATCGACACATCGACCGGCGTACCGCGCGCGATCGCCGCCAGATCGACTCCGCTGACCATCAGCGTCAGGACGATGGGCGCGAAGATCAGCATCATCGCGAGGAATATCGCCACGGCGACCGCCAGCGCCGGCCCCAGCCGCCGCAGCGCGATCCTGCCCGCGCCGCCGCCGCCGTCGAGCACCATTGCGGTGAGCATCAGCATGCCCCAGGTGATCACGACGATCGCAGCGAGGATGATGAGTTCGAGCACCAGCCGCAGCCCGGGCGTGGTCTCGGTGACCAGCGGCTGAAAGCTGCCCATGACCGAGAAGGGTACGAAGAACGCGATCAGCGCGATCGGCACGATCGAGGGCAGATTGTCGGTCAGAAATTCCGCCGTCCGATCCCAGACGGTGCCCATCTTCACCATGACCGCTTCTTCCTCCACCCCTGTTCCGCCTGCGTGTAGCCCCGCGCAACATTGTTGCCAATGCTTGCGAAAATCCGGCCATGCGCGCAATCGGCCAATGATGGCAACGACTTCGGAACGGATCGAATGGCGCGTCTCTCCGGAGCGCGTACCCTATGACGTGGCGCTGGCCGAAATGGAGGCGCGCGCCGAAGCGGTGCGCGAAGGCGCGGCGGACGAGCTGGTGTGGCTGCTGGAGCACCCGCCGGTCTATACCGCCGGCACCAGCGCGGACCCGGTCGAGCTGCTCGATCCGCGCTTCCCGGTCCACCGCACCGGACGCGGCGGCCGCTACACCTATCACGGGCCGGGCCAGCGAATCGGCTATGTCGTGATGGACCTGCGCCAGCGGCAACGCGACGTGCGCAACTATGTCCATTCGCTCGAAGGCTGGGTGATCGCGGCGCTGGGCGAACTGGGGATCGAGGCGTTCCGCGCGCCGGGGCGGATCGGCATCTGGACGCTGGATCACGGCCAGGAAGCGAAGATCGGCGCGATCGGCGTACGCATCCGCCAATGGGTGACGCTGCACGGCTTCGCGGTGAACCTGAATCCGGACCTGAATCACTTCACTGGCATCGTGCCGTGCGGGATCGCCGAATATCCCGTCACCAGCGCCGCCGCGCTTGGCCTCGACATCTCCGCAGCTCGCCTTGATTCTGCCTTAAATGCCACATTTTTGCCATTTTTGGCCGATCTGGACGAAATTGGCCTTGAGGGCCCGAACCGAACCGACTAATATCCACTAAGGTTTGGGTATTAGGGCGTTCTGCCGCCAAACTGATTATCTAGGGAGCTTTCAATGCGTGCAATTCTTTCGAAGGTCGCTGCGGTTTCGATGATCGCCGGCGCCGGCCTGCTCGTCACGGCCTGCGGCAAGACCGAGACCACGGCCACCGTCAACAACACCGTCGAGGAAGTCTCGACCGTCAACGTCACCGACGACATGACCGGCACCGTCGACGCCGCCAACGTGAGCACGACCACGGTCAGCAACACCGTCGAGACCACCACCTCGAACACGATGTAATCTCGCTTTCACAGCGATGATGCAGAGGGCCGCCCGGGCAACCGGGCGGCCCTTTTCGTTCCAGAAATGGGCCGGTGCGAACGGGTTAACTTTAAAAAGGGGCTTGGGGCTGTCCTAAAAAGTCCGTAACCACGCCACATAAGGATCGAGAGGGACAAGATGCTCGTTCGGCGTATCGTTTTTGCAATGGCCATGAGCGCCGGCCTGATGGCCGCGGCGCCGGCTTCCGCGCAATTCTTCATGAAGCCCGTTGACCTGAGCAGCGAGCGCGCCACCGGCGGCGAACCCGGCATGGTCGGCCCGGCCCTGCCCGGCGCGACGCCGGAGGAACTGCGCGCGGCGATGGTGTGGAACCTGCGCGCCGCGCTGAACGTGGCGGCGCTGCAATGCCAGTTCGAGCCGACCCTGCTGACGCTCGACAATTACAACGCGATCCTGCGCGACCATTCGAAGGAGCTGGCCAGCGCGTACGCGACGCTGGAAAAATACTTCGTCCGGGTCGCGAAAAACAACAAGAAGGCCGGCCAGACCGAGCTCGATCGCTTCGGTACGCGCGTCTATTCGGGCTTCTCGACCGTCTCGGCGCAGCTTTCCTTCTGCTCGGTCGCGTCGGACATCGGCCATGACGCGCTGTTCCTGAAGCCCGGCTCGTTCGGCGAACTGGCGCACGACCGGATGCGCGAACTGCGCCGCAGCCTGACGCCGTGGGGCGAGCAGCAGTTCAACAGCAAGCACGCCCGCCCGCTGTACCACACCTATCGCCTTCCCGACTTCGCGAACGTGAAGTGCTGGAAGAAGGATCAGTGGGTGGCCAAGAAGTGCGGACCGGTGCCGTCGCTTATCTGAGGACGCTGCGCTGAGCTTCGATGCGTCGAGCGTCAGCGCAATCCCAGCAGCTTGTGCGTCTGGAGCGACAGCCGCCATTTCGGCCGCTCCAGCGCGAAGTTCACCGCCGCATTCTGGTTCTCCAGCGCATTGGCATCGTCCATCGGCTGGACGAGGAAGTGGCTGAAGTCCCAGCCCTCCAGCGCGTCGACATCGGTACCGGCCTGCGGCCAGACCAGCTTGAGCTCGTCGCCCGACCGCTGCGTCACGTCGCTGCCCGCCTTGGGGCTGACGCACACCCAGTCGATCCCCGGATGCACCGGCAGCGTGCCGTTGGTCTCGATCGCGATGCGGAAGCCGCGCGCGTGCAGCGCATCGACCAGCGCATCGTCGATCTGCAGCATCGGCTCGCCGCCGGTGAGCACCACGAAGCGCGCCTCAACGCCCTCGCCCCAATGTCCGGCAACCGCATCGGCCAGCGCCGCCGCGTCGGCGAACTTGCCCCCGCCAACGCCGTCGGTGCCGACGAAATCGGTGTCGCAGAATTTGCAGATCGCCTTCGCCCGGTCCTGTTCGCGGCCGGTCCACAGATTGCAGCCGGCGAAGCGCACGAACACCGCGCGCGCACCCGCATTCACCCCCTCGCCCTGCAGCGTGAGGAACATTTCCTTGACGGCGTAGCTCATGCCGGTTCCGCGTAAACCGTAGGATCGGCGATCCCGGCGTCCTCGAAGCCCTTCGAGCGCAAGCGGCAGCTGTCGCACAGCCCGCAATGCACGCCGCCGGGCGCCGGATCGTAGCACGACCAGCTGAGCCCCGCGTCGAGCCCCAGCCGCGCCGCTTCGCGAACGATGTCGGCCTTGGTCATGTGTTGCAGCGGTGCGTGGATCTTGAAGGGCTGGCCCTCGACGCCCGCCTTGGTCGCGACTTCGGCCAGCTTCTCGAACTCGGCGATGAATTCGGGGCGGCAATCGGGATAGCCCGAATAATCGAGCGCATTGACGCCGATATAGAGGTCGCGCGCGCCCGCAGCCTCGGCCCAGCCCAGCGCGAGGCTGAGGAAGATGGTGTTGCGCGCGGGGACATAGGTGACGGGGATATCGTCGCCCACCCCGGCCTTTGGCACGTCGATCTCCGCCGTCAGCGCAGACCCGCCGAACGCGCGCAGATCGAGCGGCAGCACGACATGCCGTTCCGCCTTGAGCATGTGCGCGATGCGCCGCGCCGCCGCCAGCTCGATATGGTGCCGCTGATTGTAATCGATCGAAAGCGCCAGCAGGCGATGCCCGTCCTCACGCGCCCGCGCCGCGGACACCATCGAATCCAGCCCGCCCGAGACCAGCACAACCGCAAAACTCTGAGTCATGCCCGAACGGCTAGCCTTTTTTGCGCGCGCGTCCAGCACGACATGAAAAAAGGGCCGCCGAAGCGGCCACGCATAAAAAAATGGGCCGCCGAAGCGGCCCTCGTGAGGATCGGGAAAACCCGCCAGAGAGGAATGTGCTCCGGGAAGGAGCGTCCCCTGTCTAACCCGCCAATGGTAAATGAAGTGTGAACAAGATTTCGCCACAATTGGGCGCGGATCAGCCGCAGGGGCCGGTCTTGCGTCCTTCGATCTCGAACGAGAAAGGCGCGCCGTCGACCACGCCCTGCGTGTCGATCCGTACCAGACGACCGGTTTCTACCGTAACGCTGGTGCGGCCATAGCCGTGGCCCGGGCAGGTATAGTGGACGGTGGCGACGTCCTTCGTATTCTCGATCACCACCTGAGTGCATTGCGCGCCGGGGTGACGCAGCTGGAGGAGAACCGCCGGATTGCCGACGCAGAGCTTGCGCGACGCGCCGCCTGTCTCCTTGAGCTGCCACTGGCCGGTCTCGATCCCGTTGAGCGCCTGCAACGCATGACGGTCGCGCTGCGGGGCGGCGCCACCGGCTCCGATCAGGATCACCATCCCGGCCAGAGCCGGACGCCATATTCGGCCAAACATCATCAAGAACACTCCCGCCCCCGGGCGACCCGCGCACGGCTCTGTGGCCGAATCGCGTCTTCGTTCAATTCCCACCGATATGGCGTGAGATCGCCATATTACAACGGCGGTGTAATGAAATCGGACAGGGGCACGGGGAATTTGATCGAGCAGAATGCGCAGTCGACGGTGATGACGCCCTGCTCATCGGCCATGTCCGCCCGTTCCTCCGGACCGAACTTGGACAGGACCGACGTGATATAGGCGGGATCGCACCGGCAGCCGCGGCTGAGCGCCACCGAACCGAGCACGCGCACCTCTTCCTCCTCGTTGAACAGGCGCCATACGAGGGTTTCGAGGGTGATCGACGCATCGGCCAGTTCGTCCGCGCCCATCGTGCTGCCCAGCGCCTCGACATGCTCCCATTCGGGATGGTCGAGCCGGGTGTGCAGCCGCTCGCGGCCCACCTCGCCCTCCGGCAGATGCTGGAGGAACAGGCCGCCGGCGATCAGCTTGCCCGCCGCGTCGCGATTCATTCCCAGCCGGACAAGGCTGGGAATCTGCTCGGACTGAAGGAAATAGCTCTCGGCCGCGGCCGCCAGCGAGTCGCCGTCGAGCGGGACGATGCCCTGATAGCGTTCCTTGGTGGCCGCCTGATCGAAGGTGATGGCGAGATAGCCGGTGCCGAACAGCGCGAACAGCGACGGGTTCGGCCCGACTTCGGCGAGCTTGTCCTCGTCATACTGGATATAGCCGCGCAGTTCGCCGCCGCGATAGTCGCACACCAGCAGCCGCACGACGCCGTTCTGCGTCTGCGTCTGGAGGGTCAGCTGACCACCGGCATCCTTCAGCGTCGAGCCCAGCAGAGCGGCAAGCGTCAGCGCCTCCGCGAGCAGAGCCTCGATCGCTGGCGGATAGGCGTGCGCGGCCAGGATCACGTCGAGCGCCGGCCCGAGCCGCACCATGCGCCCGCGCGCATGGCGCTCGGGAATGGTAAAGCCGATTGCGCGATCGAGGTCCTTGGCGAGATCGGTTGCAGGCACGGTGTCGGTCACGGCAAATCTCCACCCGTCCGGCGGCCGCTGCATGCGACGCCCTCGGGCGATCGGGTTTTCGGGATTGGGCTATAGATAGGAAGCGCCGTTCCCGAAACAACTCAGGCGGCGCAGACCTGTTTCCGCGGGCGCGACACGACCCATAGCGCCCAGCCGCTCATCAGCGCGAGCAGGCCCAGCAGCGCGAGAATGAAGCTGCTGTACCCCGCTACCACGAGTTGACCGATATTCAGGAAAGACGGCGCGACGATCAGGCCGATCCATATGGGGCTGCTGCAGATGAGCAGCGCGCAACCGACACCTCCGGCAACAAGCCAAAGGCCGGTCATTTGCATCCGTGCGTAAGGACGCCTTTCACGGATCGAAAGCAGGACGCCAACGGCATTCGCGGCGGCGATCAGAAGCAACGACAGCAACGCCCAGCCCCCGACACTCAAACCCGCACCGTCATCGAACGCAGCCCTAACCGCCAGCGCCGCGACGGCAGCCAGCGCGGCTATCGCCGCTATCCGGATCGCCTGCATTCGTGCCTCCTAGATCTGACCGAAGCACCACCTTAGCACCGACTTCTGCGCATGAAGGCGGTTTTCCGCCTCGGGCCAGATCAGCGACTGAGGTCCGTCGATCACTTCGCTCGTCACTTCCTCTTCACGATGCGCGGGGAGGCAGTGGAGGAACTTCGCGTCGGGCTTTGCCGCCGCCATCAGGTCGGCGGTGACCTGATAGGGCATCATCGCCGCCAGCTTGGTCTCGGCGTGGAGCTGGCCCATCGAGATCCAGGTGTCGGTGACGATGATGTCGGCACCCTCCACGGCTTCGCGCGGATCGCCGACCACGCGCGCCCGGCCCTGCCCGCGTGCGACGTCGCTTTCGGGGGGCTGGAAGCCCTGCGGACAGGCTGCGACCACGTCGAACTGCATCAGCGCGCCGGCTTCGATGATCGAAGCGAGCACGTTGTTGCCGTCGCCGAGCCACGCGACCTTGAGGCCGGGGAGCGACTTGCCGCTTTCGATGATCGTCAGCAGATCGGCCATGATCTGGCACGGATGCGAATTATCGGTAAGGCCGTTGATGACCGGCACGCTGGCATAGTGCGCCATTTCCTCGAGCTTCGCATGATCGTCGGTGCGGACCATGATCGCGTCGCAATAGCCGGAAAGCACGCGGGCGGTGTCGGCCACCGTCTCGCCGCGGCCGAGCTGCGACGTACCCCCGTCGAGGATCACCGAACTGCCGCCGAGCTGGCGGATCGCCATGTCGAACGACACGCGGGTGCGGGTCGAATTCTTTTCGAACACCATCGCAAGGGTGTGCCCGGCGAGCGGGGCGTCGGCATCGGCCTTGCCCTTGGGATAGCCCGCGCGCGCGGCCTTGCGGTCGATCGCATCGGCCAGCATCGCGGCGATGCCGTCGGGGCCGGCGTCGGTCAGATCGAGAAAGTTACGGTAGGTCATGGCAGAATTACTCTCTCACCGTTCGCTTCGGGCGAAGTCGAGAAGCAATGTGTCTCGACTTCGCCCGACAGGAACGGAAGGGGGCGTTCGGTCCGGGCGCCGGGATCAAACCGCGGCGGCGGCCACCGGGGTGTAGGTCCGCGCGCCTTCGCTCAGGCGCTCGATGCACTCGCTGATATGGTTTTCGTCGATCACCAGCGGGGGCAGGACGCGGAACACGTTTTCGCCCGCAGCCACGGTCAGCAGGCCGTGATTGTCGCGCAGATGCGCCACGAAATCGCGGCTGACCGCCGGCTCCTTCATCTTGATGCCGAGCATCAGGCCCTTGCCGCGAATCTCCTCGAACAGGTGATCGTGGTTCGGAATGAGCTGTTCGAACGCCGCGCGCAGGCGGTCGCCCATCGCAGTGACGTTTTCGAGGAAGCCTTCCTCCAGCATCACGTCGAGGATTGCCTGCCCCGCGGCCATGCCCAGCGGGTTGCCGCCATAGGTGGAGCCGTGGGTGCCGAACACCATTCCCTTGGCCGCTTCCTCGGTCGCGAGGCACGCGCCGAGCGGGAAGCCGCCGCCGATGCCCTTGGCGGCGGTCAGGATATCCGGGGTGATGCCGTAATGCTCATAGGCCCACATCTTGCCGGTACGGCCGTAACCGCACTGGATCTCGTCGAGCACCAGCAGCAGGCCGTGTTCGTCGCAGGCCTTGCGCAGCCCGGTGATGAACTCGTGCGTGCCGGCGGTCATGCCGCCCTCGCCCTGAACCGTCTCGACGAGGAAACCGGCGGTCTCGTCGTCGATCAGCGCCAGCGCGCCTTCCAGATCGTTGAACTTCGCATAAGCGAAGCCCGGCAGCAGCGGCTCGAACCCGTCGCGCATCTTGGCCTGATCGGTCGCCGAGATCGCGCCCAGCGAACGGCCGTGAAAGGCGTTCTTGAAGGTGATCAGCTTGTGGCGCTGCGGATTGCCGTTGGCGAAGTGATAGCGGCGCGCAGTCTTGATCGCGCACTCGATCGCCTCGACGCCCGAATTGGTGAAGAACACCGTGTCGGCGAAGCTGTTGTCGACGATGCGCTGCGCCAGCGCCTCGCCTTGGGGGCTGCCATACAGGTTCGACACGTGCATCAGCGTCGCGGCCTGATCGGCGATCGCCTTCGTCAGCACCGGGTGGCCATGACCCAGCGCGTTGACGGCGATGCCCGCCGCGAAATCGAGATATTTCTCGCCTCGTTCGCCATAGAGATACACGCCCTCACCTCGCACCGGACGCACATCGCACCGCGGATAGACGGGCATGAGCGGGGTGATGGTCATCGGACTGTACCTCCTGAAACAAAAAAGGCGGCCCGTGCATGGGCCGCCGGAGAGGGCATTTACTTGGGGTGGACAGGGAGCGTCAACACCCGCTCCGTGCCGTCCCCAATGCCCTCAGCGCATGGGACGGCATTGGGGCGGTTGGGGGTCGGTCAGCGCTTTCGCGCCACCGCCCAGTTCCACTGGGCCGCCTTACCGCGCGAGGTGCCGTATTGCGACAGGCACGCCATATAGTTCGGGTGGAATTCCAGCGGCTTCTGGAGGTTGTCGATCGCATTCCATTCCGAACAGGTCTTGCCGCGGAACACATAGTCGTTGGGCTGGACCGCGCCGGGCGCGAGATTCTGGTTGCTGATGAAGGCCATGTTCACGCCGCCGTGGCTGAGGCCATAGGTCTCCGCGCTGGCCACCGAGAAGCGATAGACCTGGTTCTCCATGATATCGACCGCACGCAATGCGGTGGTGACCGACGACCATTCCATCACCGGCTTGCCATCGGCCTGCCAGTCGGTGCCGTAGAGCACGCCGTTGACGATCACATGGACCCGTGCGTCCTTTGCCACCGGATCGCCCAGCGCGGCAAGGATCGGCTCGAGGAACACGCCGAAGCGCGCGCCGCCATCCATGTACAGATCCTCGCGCGTGGTCGTGCCGTCCTGGATCTGGAGCGTCACCGGAAAGGCCGAAGGCGGCACCGATGACGAGGCGACCAGCGCGTCGATATAGCAATCCTGCAACTCGCCCGTCCGGTCCTTCCATGCCGGAATGTCGACCCGCGAGGCCAGTTCGGTCAGATCGATCGCATAGCCGCGGCCATCATCGAGATTGACCGAACCGACGAACAGCTTGCGGTTGTACGGCGCGGCACCCTGTTCGCGGATCAGGCGCAGCGTGTCGGGCGACAGCAGCGCCTTCAGCCGCGCGCGCATCGGGCCGAAATTGGCCATCGCGCCGGCCGCCAGCCCGCCGATGATGCCGCCCTTCTCGGGTGTGATGACATCGGCTTCCCTGGCGATCGAATAGGCCAGCGCCAGATCGCCCGGATTGGACGTGCCGGGCTTGATGATGTCGGCCAGCGGGCCGGAAACCCAGGTGTAGGTGCGGTCCTTCGGCACCGGCTGGTTGGCGAGGAACAGGAAGGTGCTCTGCAGCGATCCGGTGCTGACGCCGGTGACAACGTCGTAGCTGGGGATGCTGTCGAGCCCGTAGAAGAAG
The DNA here is from genome assembly GCF_012927115.1 of Sphingomonas sp. G-3-2-10. Lineage (NCBI taxonomy): Bacteria > Pseudomonadati > Pseudomonadota > Alphaproteobacteria > Sphingomonadales > Sphingomonadaceae > Sphingomonas > Sphingomonas sp. G-3-2-10. The sequence goes on from NZ_JABBFY010000001.1 coordinate 2,023,470, forward strand.
CCAGCGCCGAACGCGCCATGCTGGCTGCCGCCGCTCAGCACCAGATATTCGGGCGGCGTGGTCGCCGCGCTGCCGGCGGGCGCGCCGGCCTTTTCGGCTTCCTGGATCGTATAGACCTTGCGCAGTTCGGTGGTCAGCGCGTCCTGTGGCCCCAGCAGCGCCTCGGCCTGGGGCCGGGATTGCTGGAGACCGCCCGAATCCACGCTGAGCGGAATCGCGCGATAGGCGCATTGCCCGGCGGGCTTGGGGCGCGGATGCATGCACCCGCCCACCGTCGCGAGCACCGCCACCGCCGCGATCATCCTGCCGATGCGAACCATGATCTTCTCCCCTGCCCCGTGATGACCGGGGGATAGGCGCGGCCGGACTCGCGGGCAATTCCACGCCGCCGGAACGGACTCGATAGTTACGGTGTTGAATCCTTCCGGAGAACGGACATGCCGACGACGCTCGCGCAATGGGAAGTCCAGCCCCATGATCAGCTGGTCGAAGCCGGCGACGGCATCCTGACCGTCGCGGGCGAGATCCGGATGCCGCTGGGCAATTTCCCCCGGCGAATGACGGTGGTCCGGCTGCGCGGCGGACGCACCGCGATCTGGAGCGCGATCGCACTCGGCGAACCGCAGATGAAGCGGATCGAAGCGATGGGCGAGCCCAGCTTCCTGATCGTGCCGGGCGATCATCACCGGCTCGACGCGAAGATCTGGAAGATGCGCTATCCTCAGGCGAAGGTGATCGCCCCGCCCGGCGCGCGCAAGATGGTCGAGGAAGCCGTGCCGGTGGACGCGACCAGCGACATCCTCGACGATCCCGAAGTGCGCTTCTGCATCGTCCCCGGCATGGGTCAGCACGAAGCCTTCCTGCACGTCCACCGCGCGGACGGGGTCACGCTGATCCTCAACGACATCATCGGCAATGTCGCCCATCCGCATGGCATCGGCGCGAACGTCATGGGCCGGGTGTTCGGCTTTGGCGTGACCGGGCCGCAGGTGCCGCGCCCGGTGCGGCACGGGCTCGAGGACAAGGCGCTAGTGGCCGCCCGTTTCCGCGCATGGGCGGCCGAGCCCGAACTTCGGCGGATCATCGTCAGCCACGGCGACGTGCTGGACGACTATCCCGGCGACGTACTGCTCAAGCTGGCGGAGAGGCTGGATTAAGAGTCTTGTCCACTTGCGTGGAGGCGGTGCCGGTCCGCTCCCCCACCCGGCCACCCATAGGTTACTATCGTGCCGGGTGGCCGGGCGGGGGAGCGGGCCGGTACCGCGAAAGACAGGCTCTAGCTCTTGATCTTCCAGCCGTTGCGCAGGAGCGCGTAGCAGAACAGGCCCAGCGCCAGGTCGAGCGCAAGGATGACGGCGCTGCCGAGCAGGATCGGCGAATCCGCCACGCCGAGGAAGCCGTAGCGGAAGCCCGATATGATGTAGAAGAACGGGTTGAAATGGCTGATCGTCTGGAACGCCGGAGCCAGTTTCTCGACCGAGTAGAAGGTACCCGAAAGCAGCGCGAGCGGCGCGACGACGAAATTGGTCACCGCGGCGGCATGATCGAACTTCTCCGCCCAGATCGACGTCAGCACGCCCAGCAGCGCGAGGAAGGTCGAACCGAGCAGGCCGAACCACAGGATCGCCCACAGATGCTGGGGCCAGACCGTGACGCCCGGCCACAGCGCCATCGCCAGCCACACCGTGCCGCCGACGCAAAAGGCGCGAGTCACCGCGCCGCCGGTCATCCCCGCAAGCAGTTCGGCGGTCGACAGCGGCGGCATCAGATAATCGACGATCGTGCCCTGGATCTTCCCGACCAGCAGCGAGAAGCTGGCATTGGCGAACGCGTTCTGGAGCATCCCCATCACGATCAGGCCCGGCGCGATGAAATCGGCGAAGTGCACGTCGCGGCCCTGAAGGTGCACGGTGCGTCCGCCACCGCCCAGAGCGACGGTGAAAATGACCAGAAAAAGCAGCGTCGTGACCGCCGGAGCCCATATCGTCTGGAGCTGCACCTTGAAGAACCGGCGCACCTCCTTGATATAGAGGGTCCTGAGCCCACCCCAGTTCACGTTCCGAATCACCGGCACCCCGAACTCGGGCATCGGGGACTCGCTGTTTTGGGGCTGGCTGCTCATGGTGCGTTCGCGTAACCGCTGCCCGCGCCGCCCGCAAGTTGAAGGACGAATATGAGCTGGACCGACGAGCGTATCGAAACGCTGAGAAAGATGTGGAGCAGCGGATCGACCGCGACCCAGATCGCCGAGGAACTGGGCGGCGTGAGCCGCAACGCGGTGATCGGCAAGGCGCATCGCCTCGGCCTTCCCGCGCGCCCGTCGCCGGTGAAGCCGAACGAAGCCAAGGCCGCTGCCGCGCCGAAGCCTGCCCCCGCGCCGTCCGCGCCCGCCGCCGAAGCCGCGCCGCCGCCACCCGCCGCACCGCGCGCGCCTGCTCCGGCAGCACCGGCCCCGGCGGCCGCCGCGCCTGCGACCGACGCCCCCGCCCGGCCCGATGGCCCGGTGCTGCGCTCGGTCGGCCCCGGCGGCTTCCTGCGCCAAAACCCCGGCGAGCAGTCCGCACCGATCACCCCGGCGCCGCCGCGCCGCCTCGTCCCGGCCAAGCCGAGCGAAGCGATCGCGGGCAAGACCAGCCTGCTCGATCTGAACGACCGCATCTGCAAATGGCCGCTGGGCCATCCGGGCGAGCCGGACTTCCACTTCTGTGGCGACAAGGTGAATCCGGGCTTCCCCTATTGCGTCGAGCATTGCGGCCACGCCTATCAGGCGCAGCTGCCCCGCCGCGATCGCCGCCCCCCGCCGCCGCTGCCGTTCGGCGGGCCGCGGGTTCGCTGAGATACAAAGAGGGCCGGCGGAGCGATCCGCCGGCCCTTTTTCTTGCCTGCCCGCCGTCAGCCGGACGTTTCGGTCACCTCGACGATTTCGAACATATGGCTGCGCCATCCGCGCTGGGCGGCGGCTTCGGCGGTTGCGGTCTTCTTCCGTTTCGCTTCCTGCAGCGACTTGGTGTGGCCCCAGAACACCTCCGTCTTGCCGTTCTCCAGCACGGCGACGATCCGCCAGTAATGGGTGAAGGCCGTCGACGTCGGGCCGATGGTCTTCACATAGCCGTCGGGCAGCGTGGCGGTCAGGTAGCGTTTCTTCTTCGCCACCGCGTCAGCGCCCATATTCCCATGTGAAGGGCACGCCCGTCTCGCCCAGCGCGGCGCGGACCAGGTCGGGGAAGGCAGCTTCGGCGCGGACATCGTTGCCCAGGATCACCACGCAGCGCAGCCCCCGCTCGACGCACACCCAGGTGTTGCCGGTCGACTCGTTGTGCCCGCCCTTGAAGAAGCCCGGTCCCTGCGGCCCCTGAAAGGTTACCACGCCCAGCCCCGCCGACAGGCCCGGCCAGCGCTTGTCCACGGGCGCTTCGAGCAGGGTCGGGAATTGCGAGCGGCTGGTGATCGGCAGTTGCGGGCGCACCATTTCGGCGCGCGCCTTCGCGCTGAGGCCCTCGCCGCGCATGAAACCGGCCGCAAAACGCGCCAGATCGGCGATGCTGGTGTCCATCGAACCCGCCGCGCGCACCCGGCTTCGCTCGTCATGCGGCTCGACAGCCCCATCCTTCTGCCACCCATCGGCGAGGTTCTTCGCGAAATCGGGACGCCACATCATGCTGGTGTTGGCCATGCCGAACCGGTCGAACACCCGCCGCTGCATCTCCGCGCCCAGATCGAGCCCCAGCCCCTTCTCGATCGCGAACTGGAGCAGGATGATCCCCTCACCCGAATAGGCGTAACGCGCGCCGGGATCGAAATGAAAGCGCAGCTTTCCGTCCGGTTCGAGGTACGAGAAATTCCCGAAACCGGTGCTGTGGGTCAGGATCATGCGCGGCGTGATCTTGCGCCAGCGCTCGTCCACCGCCAGATCGCCCCAATTCCCGTAGGCGTCGAGATTGCCATATTCGGGCAGCGGCTTGGGCAGCATCGCGGCGATGGGCTTGTCGAGGTCGATCTTCCCCTCGTCGACCAGCTGCATCACCGTATAGGCGAACACCGATTTGGTGATCGACGCGCCGTACATGATCGTCGCGTCTTCCAGTGGATCGCCCTTGGCGTTGCGCAGGCCATAGGCGCGGACGAACACGACCTTGCCGTCCTCGATCACCGCGACCGCCAGGCCCTTCGCTCCGGTCTTCGTCATGGCTGCGGCGACGGCGGCGTCCATCGTCGCGGCGCGATCGGGCTGGGTCTGAGCCGCGGCCGGAACAGCCAGCGCAACCATTGCCGTCATCATGCCAAAAACCGTCCGACGAATCCGCATACCCGCTCTCCCTTGCCGCGCCAGAGCTTAGGATGACCGGCGAAAGCCGCAAACGACAAACGGCCGGAAGCGCGCGCCTCCGGCCGTCTGCGTGACGATCCTGCGATCAGAAGCGGAAGTTGGCGGTCGCCTTGATCCCGTGATGATCGAACCGCGTGTCGCTGCGGCGGAAATCGGTGCCCGACGCATTGCCCAGCAGGAACGGGTTGGTCGCAGGCGCAGTGCCCGGCCCCGCACGGACGGTGTAATCATCGTCGTTGTAGCGGGTGTAAAGATATTCCACGCCGAACGAGAAGTTCTTGCCGACCTTCTGCTCGACGCCGCCGCCGGCCGCCCAGCCCCAGACGTCGTTCTTGCCGCGTCCGGTGAAGCTGTTTGCGGTGTTGCTGGTCGAGAAGGTGTGATCGACCTTGGCATAGGCGCCGCCGCCGGTGCCGTAGAACAGCGTTCGCCCGCCCGCGACATAGCCCAGGCGCAGGCGTGCGCCGGCATTCCAGTCGATCTCGCGCGTCATGGTGTAGCGCGCCGGAGTGGTGCTGAAGCCGCTGACGCTGTCGGTGATGTCGGTCTTGCCGCCTTCAAGAACGACACCCGCGACGATGTTGCCGAACTGGACGTCCCAGCCGAGCCGGGCCGAATAGTTGATCCCGTCCTTGTCGTTGGCGCATCCCACATTCGCGGTCGAGGTGGCCGCGCCGTTGCAGAAGCCGGGCGAGAAGGCGTTCGGCGCGCCCGGTGCGCTGGTGACGACCGTGTCGCCGAAGCTGCCGTTCAGGTCGCGATCGAACAGGATCGTCTCGCCGGCATCGTTATTCTGGAACGAGTAGCCGACCGAAGCGCCGATATAGGGGCCGTTAAACTCGGCGTCCGAGCTTTCCTGAGCATAAGCGGGGGCTGTCGCCGCGAGCAGGCTCGCGGCGCCGAGAAGCAGCAATTTCATGGGGGTCTCCGTTGGTCTTAACTTGCCGGTCTCATACGAACGAGGGCGGCAAACGGACCCAAAGAAAAACCGGAATGGCGGGACCTGTTGCCATCGGGCCACAGCTTCATTGCCGGATCAGCGGCGCATCCCGATCCAGATCACCGCTTCGGTCGCCGCGCCGACCCCGTGGTTCAACACCCACTGCAGCGCCGTGCCGGTCAGTTTCGCGGCGGACTCGTCATGGTGCTGCTGCTCTTCCGCGAAGATATCCCCGATGATCGCGGCAGCAGCGGGATCGCTGTCGCGGAGCGCCGCCATCTGCTCGCCGAGATGGCGCAGCACCACCCGCTCGATCGCCACTGTGGTGGCAGCGATGGCGCGCGCACCGAGCAAGCCGGTGACGAAGCCCAGGGCCGTCCCCAGCACCGCGCAGACAGAATAGCTGGGACAGCGCCTGTCGCCACGCCGCGCGATCTCAGCAGCGAACAATGCGCGGTGGCGCCGCTCGTGCGCGATGAATTCGTCGATCTGCACCAGCATGGACGGCGCGGTCCATCGCGCGAGGCGGCGCTGCATCCGATAGGTGCACACCGCGCCATGCTCCCCGGCATGGTCCACGCGAAGGATCCGGTCGCCAAGCGTTTCCCCGGGAGCAAGGCGAGCGATGATCGTCACGCCCCCGGCCATAACAGCGAACGCATGGCTTGTGGATAATCCGGCCGTTCGCCTTGCGCCCCCGACTCCGCACCCCCTATACGTTCCTCATGGCCGATACCGACGAAGACCTGTTCAGAGCACCCAATGCAGTCCCCGGCAGCTACGACGCTTCGTCGATCGAAGTGCTCGAGGGCCTTGAGCCCGTCCGGCGGCGGCCGGGCATGTATATCGGCGGCACCGACGAGCGCGCCTTTCACCATCTGGCCGCCGAGATCCTCGACAATGCGATGGACGAAGCGGTGGCGGGCCATGCCAACCGGATCGAGATCGTGCTGGAGCCGGGCAACCGGGTGACGATCACCGACAACGGCCGCGGTATCCCGACCGATCCGCATCCCAAATTCCCGGACAAGTCGGCGCTGGAAGTGATCTTCTCGACGCTGCACGCGGGCGGCAAATTCTCGGGCAAGGCCTATGCGACGTCGGGCGGTCTGCACGGCGTGGGCAGCAGCGTGGTCAACGCGCTGTCGATCGACACCACCGTCGAGGTCGCGCGCGACAAGCAGCTCTATCGCCAGCGCTTCTCGCAGGGCCGCACGCTCGGCCCGGTCGAGCATGTCGGAGGCACGCCCAACCGGCGCGGCACCAGCGTCACCTTCGTGCCCGATCCGGAGATTTTCGGGCCGGAAATGCATTTCAAGCCGGCGCGGCTCTACAAGCTGGCCCGATCCAAGGCGTATCTGTTCGCAGGCGTCGAGATTCGCTGGAAATGCGCGCCCGAACTGATCGGCGACGAAACGCCGCCGGAAGCGGTGTTCCAGTTCCCCGGCGGCCTTGCCGATCATCTGAAGGAGCAGATCGGCACGCGCGAAAGCGCCACCGCCGACTTCTTCTCGGGGTCGCAGGACTTCCCCGGCGAGAACCAGGGTCGCGTCGAATGGGCGGTCGCATGGCCGCTGTGGAGCGACGGGTCGTACAGCTGGTATTGCAACACCATCCCGACGCCCGATGGCGGCACGCACGAACAGGGCCTGCGTCAGGCGCTGGTGCGCGGCATCCGCGCGTTCGGCGAACTGGTGGGGCAGAAAAAGGCCAAGGACATCACCGCCGACGACGTGATGACCGGCAGCGAGCTGATGCTCAGCGTCTTCATCCGCGATCCGCATTTCCAGTCCCAGACCAAGGACCGCCTAACTTCGCCCGAAGCCGCGACTCTGGTCGAGAAGGCAATCCGCGACCATTTCGATCACTTCCTTTCCGACCATATGGACCGCGGCAAGGCGCTGCTGGGCTATGTGCTGGAGCGGATGGACGACCGCCTGCGCCGCAAGCAGGAGCGCGAGGTCAAGCGCAAGACCGCGACCAGCTCGCGCAAGCTGCGCCTGCCCGGCAAGCTCACCGACTGCTCGGCCGACGATCCGGCGGGGACCGAGCTGTTCATCGTCGAGGGGGATTCGGCAGGCGGCAGCGCCAAGCAGGCGCGCGACCGCAAGACGCAGGCGATCCTGCCGATCCGCGGCAAGATCCTGAACGTCGCTTCGGCGACCAGCGCGAAGATCTTGGCCAATCAGGAAATCGCCGATCTGATCCTCGCGATGGGATGCGGCACCCGCAAGGACTGCATCCCGGACAATCTGCGCTACGAACGCATCATCATCATGACCGACGCGGACGTGGACGGCGCGCATATCGCCACGTTGCTGATGACCTTCTTCTTTCAGGAGATGCCGGATCTGGTCCGGCGCGGTCATCTCTACCTTGCCCAGCCGCCGCTCTACCGCCTGACCGTGGGCGCGAAGAGCCTCTACGCCCGCGACGATGCGCACCGCGCGGAGATCGAGGCCGGGCCGTTCAAGGGCAAGAAGGTCGAAGTCAGCCGGTTCAAGGGGCTCGGCGAGATGAATCCGAACCAGTTGAAGGAAACCACGATGGATCCGAAGACGCGCGGCTTGCTGCGCGTCACGCTGCCGCAGGAATATGAGGCGCGCGCGGGCGTAAAGGATCTGGTCGACCGGCTGATGGGCAACAATCCCGCCCATCGCTTCGCCTTCATCCAGGAAAATGCCGCACGGCTGGAGGAAGACGCAATCGACGCCTGACGCCGGCAGTCCCAAGCGAACCGGATCGCTGGAGCGGCGGCGCTGGACGGTGCATCAGTCGCGCGATACGCTTTCGCATCTTCATATTCGAACCTGGGGAGGTTCCCTCAAATGCGCAACGCCCTGTTTCTGGCGGCATTCGTGCTGGCCTTGCCCGCCCTTGCGCAGGAAACCGCGCCCCCGCAACAGGCCGAGAATCCGACGATCGTCGTCACCGGCAAGTCGCTCGCCGACACCGAGCGCGGCATTCGCGACTGCATCGCGCGCAATTGCCCGCCCGATCAGGAAGCCGATGCCGTACTTGCCCATGCCGAGAACCAGTTCGTTTCCGGCAAATACAAGGATGCGCTTGCCACACTGAACCGCGGCACGGGCCGGCTGAAGCGCTTCGGAAAGCAATATCCGGTCGCGGTCTCGGACGTGTTCCGCGCGCGCTCTCGGGTCGCCGCGCATCTTGGCGAAGGCGACGCCTATCGCAATTCGACGATGGACATGGTCAGCACGCTGCGTTCGGGGCTGGGGCCGGACGACGCCCGCACCCTCGCCGCGCGCGTCGAGCTGGGCGACAGTTTCGCCGCGTTCGGCCGAACGGCGCTGGCCCTTTCCACCTATAGCGACGTCGCTCGCGACGCCCGCCGGCTCGGCCTGCCGCGCATCGAAGGCTATGCGATGTTCCGCCGCGCGGCCTTCTTCGCCACGCTGAGCCTCAACCAGCCCGGCGAGTATCGCGACCCGGCCGGAAAGGCGCTCGATGCGCTGATCGGCAGCAATGTGCCGGAGCATCAGCCCTTCGCCCGCGCCGCGAAGGTGCTGCGCGCGCGGCTGGCCGTGAGGCGCGGCGAGAAGGTCGACGTCGATGCGCTGATCGCGTCGCTGCGCCTTCCCCAGGTCACCCGCCCCACGCTGCTCTATTACGAGCCGTTCAAGATGGTGGATGTGCCGACCAGCCAGATCGGCTCGGGCACCCGCATGATGGCGATGAACAATTACGAGGATCAGTGGATCGACGTCAGCTTCTGGATCGCGCCCAATGGCAGCACTACCGAAGTCGACATCCTTCGCAGTTCGGAAGGCTATGACGGCAGCTGGAGCAAGCCGATCCTCGATTCGATCCGCACGCGCCGCTATGCGCCGCTGAAGCTCGATCCGTCGGAGCCGGGGCTTCTGCGCGTCGAACGCTATACCTATACCGGCCGCTGGACCCGCACCACCGGCACGCGCATCCGCGTCCGCGATGTGAACGCGCGGATCGAGATGATCGATCTTTCCGCCGACGAGCCGGCAAAGGCCGCCGCGCAATAATCTTGATATCATAATTTCTCCCGCTAGGGTCGGGACAGCCAGCCGATTCGGGCCGGGCGGGAGGAAGATGATGTTTCGTGCGCTGGCGATCGCTTTGATCCTGAGCCCCCTGCCCGCGATCGGGCAGACGGTGCCGGCTCCGGCACCCGCCGCGCCGGTCGTGGCTTCCGAGCCGCTCAAGGCGCGGCTGGCGGAACTGACCGTGCTGTTCCAGGGCAAGGGCGATTACGAAGCCTATTTCGCGCCGCCCTTCCGCGCGCAGGTGACGAAGGCGCAGATCGATCAGCTGATCGCGCGGCTGGGCGGGTCGCTCGGTCCGGTCACCGGGGTGGAAAGCGTCACCCTGCTTTCGCCCTGGGCGGCGGACTTCGTGCTCGGGTTCCGCGACGGCACCGCGACAGGCCGGATCGCGGTCGACCCGAACCCGCCACATCAGGTGCAGGGCCTGCGTCTCACCGGCGTCACCGCGCGCGCCGCGACGATCGACGCGGTACGCAGCGAGTTGCGCGCCCTGCCCGGCGCGACCGGCTTCACGCTGGCCCGGCTGGGCGACGGCGCGCCGCAGCTCGTGTCCGCCGACAATGCCGACCGGCCCTTCGCCATCGGATCGGGGTTCAAGCTGGTGATCCTCGCCGAGCTGATCCGCGCCACCAATGCGGGGGAGCGCAAATGGGACGATATGGTCACGCTCGACGGCAGCCCGCTGCCCGGCGGCGTCTATACCCAGCAGCCCGCGGGTACGCAGGTCTCGCTGCGCGAGCTGGCGTCGAAGATGATCTCGATCAGCGACAACAGCGCGACCGACATCCTGCTGCGCCATCTCGGCCGTGCGCGTGTCGAAGCGATGGTGCGAGTCACCGGGATCGCCGATCCGAAAGGCATGACGCCTTTTCCCTCGACGCTGGAAATCTTCAAGCTGAAGGGCATTCCGGGCCTGGCCGAGCGCTGGCTGGCGCGCGACGCGAACGGCCGCAGGCTGATGCTCGACGGCGAGATCGCCGCCGCGCCGATCGCCGCGATTTCGACGACGCTGTTCCAGAGCGGCAAGCCGCTGATGATCGACCGGCTCGAATGGTTCGCGACGCCGGCCGACATGGTGCGCCTGATGGACTGGATCCGCCGCAACAGCGCGAGCGGCGCGGGCGCGGAGGCGCGCGCGATCCTGGGCATCAATCCCGGCCTCGTCGCGCCCATTGCCGCGCGCTGGAAGAGCGTGGGCTACAAGGGCGGATCGGAGCCGGGCGTGATCCACATGACCCTGCTGCTCGAAGGCAAGGATGGCAGCTGGTGGGTGCTCACCGGCAGCTGGAACAACCCGGCGGCGGCAGTCGACGATGCACGCTTCGCCGGCCTGATGTCGAAGGCCGCGGAGCTGGCCGCGCCTTAACCCCGCATCCGCAACTGGTGATACCGGCTGCGCGCGGCGATCGCGCTGACCATCGCCATCAGCCCGACGCCGATCAGGCCGGCGGGCGCCCAGACCGGCATCTCGCGCCACCAATAGAGCCGCACCAGAGCGACTCCGGCGCCGATCACCGCAAGCGCGACGCCGCTGCGCCGAAGGCCCAGCGCCACGCCGGCAAGCTCGCGCTGATAGGCGGCGCGCTGGACCGGATCCTTCAAGTCCGGTGGCGTCATCAGCGGTTGCCGCCGATCAGGTCGCCGATCCCGCCGAGCACCGATCCCTCGCCGCGATTCTGGCCGGTGTACGAGCCCGATGCCGCAACCATCCGCCCGGCAAGGCGCGAGAAGGGCAGCGACTGGATCCACACATGGCCCGGGCCGCGCAGCCGGGCGAAGAACAGGCCCTCGCCGCCGAACAAGGCGGTCTTCACCCCGCCCGCCGCGACCAGATCGAAATCGATGCCCGAGGTGTATGCGGCAAGACAGCCGGTATCGACATGAAGTTCCTCGCCCGCCGCCAGATCGCGCTGAACCACGGTGCCGCCCATCTGGACGAACACCCAGCCATCGCCTTCCAGCTTCTGCATGATGAAGCCTTCGCCGCCGAACAGGCCGGTCATCACCTTGCGCTGGAACTGGACGCCGATCGACACGCCCTTGGCGGCGGCGAGGAAGCTGTCCTTCTGGCAGATCAGCCGCCCGCCATAGTCGCTCAGCTTCAGGGGCAGGATCGCGCCCGGCGTGGGCGACGCAAAGGCCACGCGCGCCTTGCCGCGTCCTTCATGGGTGAAGACGGTGGTGAACAGGCTCTCGCCGGTCACCAGCCGCTTTCCCGCGCCGAGCAGCTTGTCCATGAACCCGCCGCCCTGCGCGCCGCTGCCGTCGCCGAATACGGTGGTCATGGTGATGCCGGCATCCTTCCACACCATCGCCCCGGCTTCGGCAACCGCGCTTTCACCGGGGTCAAGCTCGATCTCGACGAACTGGAGCTCCTGCCCCTTGATCTCGAAATCGATGTCGTCCGCGACGCCGGACTGGCGGTGATGGCTCCAGGGACTGGGGGACGACATTGGGAAACTCCGGCTGAAAGGGGAGCCGGTTCTTAGCGAACCCAATCCTCGCGCAACAGGCCATAGAGCGTGGTGTCGCGCACGCCGAGATGGGTTTCCCATTCGGAGCGGAGCAGTCCTTCCAGCGTGAAGCCGAGCTTCTCGAGCAGCGCACGCGAAGGGATATTTTCCGGATCGGTATCGGCGAACACGCGGCGCTGGCCTTCGGTCACCAGAATATGATCGATCACTCGGCTCACCGCTTCAGGCGCGATGCCCGTCCCCCAATGCGCACGCGCCAGCATATAGCCGATCTCGGTGACGTTGCCCTGCCGCCGCTCGCCCGCCGCGACGAAGCCGATCGCGGTGCGATCGCCCTTCAGCGTGATCGCCCAGCAGCGCCATTCGCCGTGGGTCTTCGAGAAATCCTCGCGCGTCTGCTCGATCGTCTCGTGCGGGCCGTGCGACCACCAGCGCATCAGTTCGGGATCGGCGAAGCTGGGATGCAGCGCCTCGGCATCGCGCAGCGTCCGCGCGCGCAGCTTCAGCCGCTCGGTCGTCAGTACCGGAGTCTTGCGAGCGCTGGCGCTCACGCCCCCAGCGCTTCGACCAGGGTCTTGACCTTCTTCTGCCGCCACTGCGGCAGCGGCGCGACCAGCCAATAGCCGAGCCGCGACGAACGCGCTTCGCCTACCATCGTCACACGGCCCGCCTCGATATCGCCGCGCGCGAGCAGTTCGGGCACGGTCGCCCGGCCCAGCCCCTGCGCGGCAGCGTCGAGCGCGAGACCGGCATCGGCGACGCGGACGAGCGACCCGGCATCCTCGGCAAGGCAACCCGGCCAGGCGATCGCGGTGTCGATCCCGCCTCCCGGCGCCTCGACCGTGACCATGCCGTCGCTTTCCAGCGCTTCGCCTTCATGCTCGCCGGGACCTTCGCCCCAGCGGATCGCGAGATCGAGATTGGCTTCGGTGAAGTCGATCGAATCATCGGCCGGCACCAGCACGAAGCGGATCTCGCCATCGCCGCGCGCAATCTCGGCCAGCCGCGGCATCAGCCATTTGGCGGTCAGATCGCGCGGGGCGGCGATGGTAAGCGATTTGGACGATTGCCCGGCCTGCATCGCGCGGACCGATTCCTCGAACTGGAGGAAGCCCGCGCGCAACGCTGCGAGGCCCGCTTCGCCTTCCGGCGTCAGTTCCAGCCCCTTTGTGGTGCGGCGGAACAGGACGACGCCCAGCGTATCCTCCAGCGCGCGGATCTGCTGACCCACGGCCGCCGGAGTCACCGCCAGTTCGTCCGCCGCGCGGGTGAACGACAGATGCCGCGCGGCTGCGTCGAGCACGCGCAGGCCGTTCAGGGGAAGATGGGTCCGCTTCATATCGTCAGCCCCCTAGCCCAGCGTTCGTTTCGAGCGAAGTCGAGAAACACTTGGCACCGCGCAAGCTTCCCGACTGTGTTCATCCGATCACAGCCGGCGCCAGCAGCGCGAACTTGGGGATCGCCACGTCGAATTCCGATCCATCCTCTCCGACCATGCGGTAGCTTCCCTGCATGTGCCCGGTGGGAGTCGCCAGCGGGCAGCCCGAAACATAGTCGAAGCTGGCGCCCGGCGCGATCATCGGCTGTTCGCCGACCACGCCTTCGCCCTCCACCGAATGCCGGTGTCCGCGCCCGTCGGTGATGATCCAGTGGCGAGTCAGCAGCTGGACGGCCATCGGCCCGTCATTCTCGATGCGGATATGATAGGCCCAGAACCAGCGGCCGCGATCGGGTTCGGACTGTTCGGGCAAATACGACACCGCGACCCGCACGGTGATACCGCGCGTCTCGCTCTCCTCGTTGAAGAGCGCCTTCATGATCACAGGCCGACGGCCTTCAGCGCCTGATCGAGATCGGAGATCAGGTCCTCGGGGTCCTCCAGGCCGACATTGAGCCGCAGCATCCCTTCGCTCACGCCCATTTCGACGCGCTTTTCCTCGGTCACGCCGGCATGGGTGGTCGAGGCGGGATGCGTCATCAGCGAGCGCGAGTCGCCGATATTGTTCGAGATGTCGATCAGGCCGAGCGCGTCGAGCAGGCCGTGCGCCTGGGTGCGGCCTTCGACTTCGAACGCGAAGATCGGGCCACAGGCGTCCATCTGGCTCATCGCCAGATTGTGCTGCGGGTGGCTCGGCAGGCCGGGATGGAGAATGCGCGGCACGCGGCCTTCGAGGAACTTGCCGACCTTCAGCGAATTCTCGCTCTGGCGGCGGATGCGCAGGTCGAGCGTCTCCAGGCCCTTGAGCACCACCCAGGCATTGAACGCGCTGAGCGTCGGCCCGGTGTTGCGGGTGAAGGGCAACAGCGTGTTGTCGATGAAATCCTGCGTTCCGCAGACGGCGCCCGCGAGCACGCGGCCCTGCCCGTCCATCATCTTGGTCGCGGAATAGGCGGTCACGTCCGCACCAAGCTCCATCGGACGCTGCAGCGCGGGCGTGGCGAAGGCATTGTCGACCACGCTGAGGATGCCGTTGTCGCGCGCGATGCCGCACACTGCGCGAAGGTCCACCACGTCCATCGTCGGGTTGGCCGGAGTTTCGAAGAAGAACAGCTTCGTGTTCGGCTGGATCGCATCCTGGAACTGCTGCGGATCGCGCGCATCGACGATGGTCACGCCGATCCCGAATTTGGGCAGCAGCGTATCGGTCAGCCAGCGGCACGATCCGAAGGCGGCGCGGCCCGCGACGATATGGTCGCCGGTTTCGAGCTGGCACAGGAGCACCGCGGTCATCGCCGCCATGCCGGTCGCCATCGTGCGGCACGCCTCGGCGCCTTCGAGCAGCGCGATGCGCTCCTCAAGCATCTGCACCGTCGGGTTCTGAAGCCGGGAATAGGTCATGCCGACCTGGTCGCCAGAGAAGCGCGCGGCGGCATCGCCCGCGCAATCATAGGCATAGCCCGAGGTGAGGAAGATCGCCTCGCTGGTCTCGCCAAACTCGGAACGCGCGGTTCCGCCGCGGATCGCCCGGGTTGCAGGCTTCCAGTTCTGGGTGACGCTACGGTCCTGTCCGGTATGACGCTTCATGCGGATCGCTTTGCGGCGGCAGAGCGGCCCGCGTCAACCATCCGCTTTCACGCGGATGGCGAGTCGGATATCAACCCGGCCATGTCCGCCCGCCTCAAGGCCCTTGCCGATCGCCCGCTTCTCGTCGCGTTGCTTGTCGGCATGGCCGCGCAATTGCTGTTCACCGTGCGGCTGGGGATGCCCACCATCCCCTTTTTCGACGAGGAACATTATGTCCCCGCCGCGCGCGCGCTGATCGCGCTGGAATTCCCCCGCAACACCGAACACCCGCTGGTCGCCAAGCAGATCATCGCCTGGGGCATCCAGCTGTTCGGCGACAATCCGTTCGGCTGGCGCTTCATGTCGACGCTGGCGGGCACTGCGACGGTCGTGGGCGGCTTCGCCTTCCTGCTGATGCTCACCGGCGCGATGCGGACGGCGGTGATCGGCGCGATCCTGCTGATGCTCAACCAGACGCTCTACATTCAGGCGCGGATCGCGATGCTCGACGTGTTTCTCGGCGCGTTCATCGTCTGGGCGCTGGTCGCGTATCTCTGGTCGATGCAGGCCGGGACGCGCGCGCAGGTGATCCGGCGCTGGGTCGCGGGGAGCGTGCTGCTTGGCCTTGCCGTGGGCGTGAAATGGGCGGCGATCCCCTATGTCGCGCTGGCCGGGCTGGCGTTCGTCGCCATCCGCCTCCGCGACGTCGTGCGCGCCGGGCAGCCGGTGGAAGCCGTGTTCCGCGGAAAGGGGCAGCCGCACTGGCAGGGACTCGCCACCATTCCCGGCCTGATGCTGATGGGCGTGGTCAGCATCGCCGTCTATCTCCTCACCTTCCTGCCGGCCTTCTTCTACGCGTTCGAACCGCTGACCCTGTCGAAGCTGCTGCCCTACCAGGAAGCGATGTACCGGGCGCAGACTCAGATCCTGAGCCACCACACCTATCAGTCGGACTGGTGGAGCTGGCCGCTGATGATCCGGCCGATGTGGTATCTCTACGAGTACAACCACGGCGCGCAGCGCGGCGTGCTGCTGATCGGCAATCCGCTGATCATGTGGGGCGGACTGGTCGCGGTAGGCTATTGCCTGTGGGCCTGGCTTCGCACCCGCGCGATCCGGCCGCTGGCGGTGGCGCTGCTATGGATCGCGTCGCTGGCGATCTACGTCGTGATCCCCAAGTCGCTGGGCTTCTATTATTACTACCACCTCTCCGGCATCTTCATCTGCTTCGCGCTGGCGGTGGCGTTTCAGCAGTTCGATGCGGGACGGAAGCGCGGTTACGAGGAATGGTTCGCCGCCGCGTCGCTGCTGATGTTCGTCTATTTCTATCCGATCATCTCCGCCGCGCCGCTCAGCGACGGGCGGGCGTTCGAGAAATGGATGTGGTTCAGCACCTGGCCATGAGGCTTGTTCCTGAACGGCGCCGGCCCGGTCCCGTGTCAGCAACGCCGAACGATCAATAACGTCCCCATACGAACCGCGACGACAGCACGAAATTCCACACCGCGCCGACAATGATTCCGATCAGTGCCGATGTCGCCACGCCGACCGCGCGATAATCGTGGAGGAAGCCGGCAATGCCGACATTGCCGATCAGCCCGACCGCACAGACCAGGCAGAACGAGATCCAGCCGGTAAGCAGTGCGCGCGGCGTCTTAAGCCGCTGCTCACGATAGGTCAGCGCATTGTTGAGAAAGAAGTTGAACGTCATCGCGACGATCGCCGCCACCGCCTGGGATCGATTGAAATAGGTCGATACGGTATTATCCCCGCCGATCAGCGCGATCACCCCCAGCACACCCATATGGACGCCGACGCCCAGCGCGCCGATCGCACCGAACATCGCGAAGCGCACCGGCACGATCTTGCCGAACATCCGGTCATAGAGTGCGATCAGATATTCCAGCGCCACGACATGATCGAGCTTGCTCTCGCCCAGCTCGCGCGTGCGGAACACATAGGGCAGCTCGAGGAACTTCAGCGGACGCGGGCTCGCGGTCATGATGTCGAGCAGGATCTTGAACCCGATCGCGGAGAGGATCGGCACCATCTCGCGCACCACGGCGGCGCGGATCATGAAGAAGCCGCTCATCGGATCGCTCAGATCGGCCTTGAGCACGCGGCGCGAAAGCCTTGTCGCCAAAGCCGATTTGGCGACGCGATCCTTGTCCCACTCGCCCAGGCCGCCGCCGTCGACGAAGCGCGAGCCGATCGCCACGTCGAGCGCGTCATCGGCTTGCAGCGCGTCGAGCATCTTCGGCAGCAAGGTCTCGTCATGCTGCATGTCGCCGTCGATCACAGCGACAATCGGCGCGGCGGTGGCGCACATGCCCTCGACACAGGCCGAGGAAAGACCGCGCCGGCCGATGCGCTGGATCACCCGGACCCGGCTGTCCACCCGGCCCAGTTCGCGCGCGACGTCCGCGGTGCCGTCCGGACTATTGTCGTCGACGAAGATCGCTTCCCAGTTGCGCCCGGCCAGCGCCACGTCGAGCGCGGCGACCAGCTTGGGCACGTTCGCGCGCTCGTTGAAGGTCGGGATGACGACCGCGAGTTCGAGCAGGTCAGGCTTCACGCGAGCGCCTTGATCACCGCATCGCCCATCTCGCGGGTCGACAGGCTGCCGCCCAGATCCGCGGTGCGCGCACCGTCGTCGAGCGCCTTCGAGACGGCTGCCTCGATCCGCTGCGCCGCGGCTTCGTCGCCGAGCGAGTGGCGCACCAGCATCGCACCCGACAGGATCGCGGCGCACGGATTGGCCTTGCCCTGTCCGGCGATGTCCGGCGCCGAGCCGTGGATGGGCTCGTACATGCCGTTCGCGCCGACCCATGCGCTGAGCGAGGCCGAAGGGAGCATCCCGATCGAACCGGCGCACATGCTGGCCTGATCCGAGAGAATGTCGCCGAACAGATTGCCGGTGACGATCACGTCGAACTGGGTCGGGGCGCGGACGAGCTGCATCGCGGCGTTATCGACATACATGTGCGTCAGCGCGACTTCGGGATAGTCCGCGGAAAGCTCGATCACCACGTCGCGCCACACCTGCGAGGTTTCCAGCACATTGGCCTTGTCGACCGAGCAGAGCTTGCCCTTGCGGCGTTTCGCCATTTCGAAGCCCACCGTCGCGATGCGGCGGATTTCGTAATCGGTATAGGCCATCATGTCCCAGCCCTGGCGCTGGCCGTTATCGAACGTGCGCTGGCCCTTGTCGCCGAAATAGACGTCGCCGGTCAGTTCGCGAACGATCACGATGTCGAGGCCCTCGACCACTTCGGGCTTGAGCGACGAAGCGTCGGCCAGCGCGGGGAAGATCGTGGCCGGGCGGATATTGGCGAACAGGCCGAGTTCGCTGCGCAGGCCGAGCAGTGCGGCTTCGGGGCGCAGATGACGCTCCAGCTTCTCGTAACGCGGATCGCCGATCGCACCGAACAGGATCGCATCGGCACGCTTGGCCAGCGCCAGCGTCGCTTCGGGGAGCGGATGACCGGCGGCATCATACCCTGCGCCGCCGACCGGCGCTTCCTCATAATCGAGGCCCGGCACGACGATCTCGAGCACGCGGCGCGCCTGCGCGGTCACTTCAGGGCCGATTCCGTCTCCACCCAGAACTGCGATCAACGGCATTGGAATTCCTTCAGGCTAAGGGCGGGGAGGACGAAGCGCCATTACCGCGCTGTGCCAGTTACGCAACTGCCCGCTTCAGCCGATCGACCAGCCGCTGCCGCGCCGCGAGCACATCGGCGCTCTTTCCGATCAGCAGATCGCGTTCGAGGAAATGGCCGGTGATGCGTAGCCCGTCGAGGATATCGTCCCATTCGGCCTGCCCGCCTTCGGTGAGGAAGAGCGGCAGGCGGAACAGCCGGTCCTCGTAACCGACGGCCCCTGCCCGGCTGACCGCCGATCCCGATTTGGGGCTGACATAGGCAAGATCGGTGCTGCCGCCGGTCGCGGCGCACGTCTCCAGATCGAGGCCGAAGCCCAACTCGGCGAGCATCAGCAACTCGTACCGCACCAGCGCGACCGCCCAGCCTCGCGCGGCAGGCGCCGCCTCCACGGCGGACAGCACGGCATCGAGTGCACTGTGGAGGTGCGGATAGGACAGCCCCTCGGGCAGCGCCGCCGCAGTCAGCGCGGTCGCCCAGTCGAGCGCGGCGGCGGGCAGTGCTTCACGGAACAGCGGCGCGCGGCTGTGGATCAGTTCGACGGTCAGGCCAGGAAGCTGCTCCTCGGTCCGCGCCCGCCAGTCGCCCAGCACGAGGTTGGCGGGTTGCAACACGGGCTTCAATTTGCGCGAGCGCCCGCCGCGGACATAGCCCGCGAGCATCCCGTCGCTCTCGGTCATCGCGCGCACGATCGCACCATGCTCGCCATGCGCGCGGACGCTCAGAATGATGGCTTCGGCGCGGAGGTGCATGGGAATAAATGGATTGGGATACTCTCAACAGAGAGATGCCAAAAAAATAACAAGGCCCCGGCCATTAACCGGAGCCTTGTCACTCGTTTCCGATAAGGGAGATTAAGCCGCGAGAGGAAGCTCAACACGGACTTTGCTGGAGGATGGGAACATCGAAGTACCGCGGAGACCGTCGATGCCCACCTGCGCGATTGCCGCGTGTACGGCATTCGTGATGGCTTCCACCACCCTCGGGTTCATAGACTTAATCATTTTCGCTCCTCCGCCAATCCCACATTCGCAGAACTAGCCTTCGAGATATATAACCATGCGCCACGCGTTTGCACAGACCCAAAAACGTTGGCACCATCCAATGCCATCCCAAACGCCCGGAAATAGGACATATCTTCCGGGCTACGTAGATGGAAATGAATGTGTTCTGCCGACAAAACGCTTTCAGAAAGGTGAACGATCCCTAGCGTTATCCCGACTACCACATCGGGATACATCTGCACCGGCGCAACCCCGTAGTCCAACAGAGGGGATACCAGGAGATGCCGAACACGAAGCGTGTATCCGGTAGAACCCGGCAACATGGCTCTATGCAACAGGCAACACGCGTAAAAATTCCCTGTCTCTTTATCAAAAAGAGCACCCACGTGCGACTCGTTGGTGCCTTTTAGAAGCATGAGGGAACCGGAGACGACCCCTGCTATCACGCTCAGCACGTCAGGAGAATAATCTTCAAAAACCTCTCCCACCGCTTCGCACTGAGTAATCCAGTTGTCACGAAACTGTTCCCAGCTACCGTCCTTAGCGGACAGCAGTTTGATCTCAAAATTATCCATTTCCGCCCCTAGTTCGCGGTGCTTATCCGGGAGCAAATCCTACATTGCAAGCAATCGAAACCAAGGATTGCGATTCTTTCGAATCGATTCTGGGTTGAATTCAAGTCGCATAGGCAGCTTCCAAGCCCCCCCCTCTACGACGTTAAGAACCCCGCCGTACCTTTTTCGCCAGCTTCTCCAGCCCCGCGCCGTTCACGGCCTTCTTCGCCAGCGCGACGCCGCTGTTGAACCCGCCCAGCGCGACCGTCGTGAGGCGATTGGCCAGCGAGGGGCGCAGCAGCAGCAGGTCGACGCACGGCACGCCGCCGGTGGCGAACTGGCGCTTGTGCTGCCCCTCTCCCTCGGTGAAGTCGAACCGCGCGAACTTCTGTTCGTCGAACATGTCGCGCATCGCTTCGAGCTGGAGCACGCCGCCGGGCGACAGGTCGTTGAAGGCCGGATCATGGCCCACATGGGCGTAGATCACCGTACCGTCGACGACCGGGCAATAGAGATAGGCCGCGGGATCGCCGCCGATATAGAGCAGCCAGGCGCGGACCTGATCGGCCGCCGCGAGCACCTGCATCGACTCGATGAAGTCCTGACTGTCAGGCAGGCCCGATCCCAGCAGCCGCTCCTGATAGGTCCGCAGCGAGATCTTGCGCGCCACATCGTGGAACGCTTCCATCTCTTCAGGCTTGCGGAAATGGCGGATGTCGAGGTCGCCGCCGCTTTCGGCTGCGATCTTCTTCGCCTTGCGCTTCATTCCCTGCCGCGCGTTCGACGACAGACCGGCGAGCCAGCCGTCGAAACCGACGCCGAAATCGATGAAGTATCGAGTGTAGCGCTGCCGGACGAAGGGCAGCATCCCGCCCGAGGCATAGACCATCGCTTCCTGCCGGTCCTCGGGCAGCGAGGTGATCGTATAGCCATGCGCCGCGCGATCGAGCGCGGGAAGCTGGGGCAGGCGCCCCTCGCGCGCATCGTCGAGGCTCAAGGGCACCCGCACGAGGCTGCGCGAGATCGCCATCAGCGTGCGTGCGCCGACTTCGAACTTGAGCGGCACCGGCTTCGCGGCGGCAGTGGGGGTCTGGCTCATCACGTTCACGCCGCGCGTTCCTCGACCCAGTTCGACCAGAGCTGTTCGGCCTGACGCAGCCGCGTGCGGATCATGCTCGGCCCCAGCGGCTTGTCGTGATGGTCCAGCGCGAGATCGGGCCGGTCGGCGAAATGCGCGGTCGTCAGCACGTTCTTGCGCTCGGCAAGGATGCGGCAAAGCGTCTCGAAACGGCGGACATGCACCGTATTTGGCCGCGTGCCCGCGCGATTGGCAAGCTCGAAGCTGTGCCCGACGATCGTCACCGCGGCATGACGTTCGCGCGCGGCATGATCCAGCGCGTCGCGCATCTCGGCGGCGGACAAAGCGCAGATCTGGAAATGGCGCAAATGGCCACGCTTGTCCTCGATCAGCGTCACCGGAACCTCGGTGAGCCCCAGATGCGTCACCGGCGCGATCTGGGTGCGGTCAAGGCTGATCGCGCTAGGCCAGGGATGTTCGGACCCGTTGTGGCTGCTGTCGTAGAGGAAGCCGAGTTCGGCCAGCGCCAGCAGCGTGTCGTCGCTCGCCGAATAGCTGCCCGAACGGAACGCCACCGGCTCGGGCGCGCCCGCGGCGGTCAGCATGTCCGACGCGCCCGCCAGCAGTTCGCGCTGCTCGTCGAAGCTGTAGTCGATCAGCTCATAGGCCGCGTAGGCCGCGCCGCGATCGCCCAGCTTCGCCCCGGCCCAGTTGGGATGGAGGTGAAGCTGCACTTCCTGCCCCGCATCGAGGATCTCGCCGACGACGCGCTTCATCCAGTCGGTGCCGAAGATCAGGCACGGCATCGGATCGACGAAGAAAGTCGCCTTCAGCCCATGCCCGCGCAGCTGCGCCAGCTGCCAGCCAATGCCGACGCCCGCCGGCTCCAGCGAACGCTGGACGATGGTGGCGGCATCGAGGCCCGAGACGTGGTGACGCCACATCAGCTCGGTATCGATGGTGATGAACACGCGGGTCATGGGCATGGGTTTAGCGCGGCGCGGTGAAGAAAGTGAAAATCATCCGCGCTCACCCCGCGTGGAAGTAATCGTAGAGCTGCTGCGCCATCGCCTTGCTGACGCCCGGGGCCTTTTGCAGGTCCTCCAGGCTGGCGCCGCGCACCGCCTTCGCCGTGCCGAAATGCATCAGCAGCGCCTTCTTCCGCGCCGGGCCGATGCCGGGCACTTCGTCGAGCGGGCTCGCGCCGATCGCCTTGCTGCGCTTGGCCCGGTGCGCGCCGATCGCGAAGCGGTGAACCTCGTCGCGCAGCCGCTGGAGGTAGAACAAAGTCGGCGAATTGACCGGCAGCATCAGTTCGCGCCCGTCCATCAGGTGGAACACCTCGCGTCCCTCGCGGCCGTGGTCCGGCCCCTTCGCCACGCCGACCAGACAAACATCCTCGATTCCCAGCCCCTCCAGCACGCCCAGCGCGGCGTTGAGCTGTCCGCGCCCGCCATCGATCAGCACCAGATCGGGCCACTCGCCCTGCGTCCGGTCCGGATCCTCGGCCTGCGCGCGCGAGAAACGGCGTTCGAACACTTCGCGCATCATCGCGAAATCGTCGCCCGGTACGGTCTCCGCGCGCTTGATGTTGAATTTGCGATACTGGCCGGTGCGGAACCCCTCCGGCCCCGCGACGATCATCGCACCGAGCGCATTGGTGCCCTGGATATGGCTGTTGTCGTACACTTCGATCCGGTCGGGCGAGTCCGGCAGTTCGAAGATGTCCGCCACCTCGGCCAGCAGCTTCGCTTGCGTCGTGCTTTCGGCCAGCCGCCGGTCCAGCGCTTCCTCGGCATTGCGCTTCGCCTGATCCATCAGCCGCTTGCGCGTGCCTCGCTGCGGCACGCTCAGCGCGACCTTGTGTCCGGCGCGCTCGGCCATCGCTTCGGCGAGCAGTTCGGCTTCGGGCAGATCGCGATCGACGAACACGTTCCGCGACGGTGGCACTTCCTCGTAGAATTGCATGAGGAACGCGCTGAGCACTTCATCCTCGGGCACGTCGTTGGTGTGCGCGGGAAAGAAGCTGCGATGCCCCCAATTCTGGCCGCCGCGAATGAAGAATGCCTGGATGCCCATCACGCCATTCTTGTGCGCCATCGCGAAGATGTCGGCATCGCCCACGCCCTCGGCATTGATCGCCTGGCTGCCCTGAATGAAGGTCAGCGCCTTCAGCCGGTCGCGCAGCACCGCAGCCTGCTCGAAATCCAGATTCTCCGCCGCAGCCTGCATCGCTTCGCCCAGCCGCGACTGGACCTGAGTCGACTTCCCCTGAAGGAAGTCCTTCGCATCGCTCATCAGCTCGGCATAGCCCGCTTCGTCGATCCGCCCGACGCACGGCGCGGAGCAGCGGCGGATTTGATAGAGCAGGCACGGCCGGTCGCGCGTCGCGAAGAAGCCGTCGGTGCAACTGCGCAGCAGGAACAGCTTTTGCAGCGCGTTGAGCGTCTTGCGCACCTGCCCCGCCCCGGCGAACGGCCCGAAATAATCGCCCTTCGCGCGCCGCGCGCCGCGATGGAGCTGGACGCGCGGAAAAGCGTGATCGCCGCGCAGCAGAATGAAGGGGAAGCTCTTATCGTCGCGCAGCAGCACGTTGTAGGCCGGGCGGTAGCGCTTGATCAGCTGCGCTTCGAGCAGCAGCGCTTCGGCTTCGTTGTTGGTCGTCACGATCGTCATCGATCGCGTCTGCGCCACCATCCGCTGGAGGCGTTTCGACAGGCGCTGGACCTGGGTGTAATTGGTCACCCGGTTCTTCAGCGCCCGCGCCTTGCCGACATACAGCACGTCGCCGCGCGCATCCTGCATCCGGTACACGCCCGGCCGCGCGGGCAGCGTTTTCAGCACGTTGCGGATCGCCGCCACGCCCGCGTCGAGATCGGGCGTCCCCTCGCCGCGCACGGCATAGGTCGCCTTTTCCTCGTTGAAGCGATTGGGGGAATTCGGATCGGACATCGATGCTGATCTAGGGACTCGATGCAGTTGAGGCCACTCCCCGTCCGCAGGAAAAGCCTAACCCAAATGGGGCTGCTGCGGCCGCGATCGCCGTGCAAGGGATCGATCTCGATGAAAACAGTGCGGCATCCGGATCGTAACGGGAATATTTTCGCGCGATTGCAGCGCCATGCGGTCTTTCGCTCGTACGCCAGTCATGGCATTGATAGCTTCATATTCCGTGGGGGACTCATCATGCGCACGATTCTCGGCCTTGCGGCAATCGCAGCTCTGTCGGCACCGCTTCCGGCCGCCGCCAGCGACTGGTGGCGCGTCACCACCAACGACACCAGCACCGCCTATATCGATATCGACTCCCTGAAGACCGATGGCCCCTGGATACGGGCCGAGCACACCCTGATCTATCGCTCCCCCTCGGAGCAGACGCGGGTGAAGACGGTGCACGCCCGGGTCGAGTTCAATTGCCCGAAGCGCGTGTCGCGCTATCGGCTGTTCCGCGCGATCGACCTCGACGGGCGCGAACTCCACAACATGACCGACCCGGATGATCTCGCCGAACATCCGGCGCAGAAGAACACGATCGGTGGCGATGTGCTCGATTTCGTCTGCGGCATTTCGCGCGAGCGCGCCGTCCGCGTCGCCAATCCGCTCACCGACCGGCCCTGATTTTTCCACTCAACTCATCAAAACGGAGACTGTCCATGCGTTTGTTCCTAGCTGCGGCTGCCGCCGCAATCACGATGATCCCGGCCGCCGCCTCGGCGCAGGTTCAGGATTGGGTCCGCGTCGCCGGAAACGATCAGATGCTCGCATTCGTCGATGCCGGCTCGATCACCCGCAACGGCACCAAGGCCACTGCCGTTACCTTTTCCGGCTATGCCAAGCCGCTCGGCGAGACCGATATCTGGTTCACCGCGGTGAAGGTGGAGTATAACTGCAGCGCGAACAGCTTCCGCACGCTGGAATATACCTATTACGGCAAGGACCGCCGCTCGCTCGGCACCGAGGCGTCGTTCACCATCAACGAGAACCGCACGCCGAAGACGGGCAGCATCGACGAGCGCTTCTTCCAATATACCTGCAACGGCACCAACGGCACGCCGTCGGGCAACCCGTTCCGCGACACCGAGGCGCGCTTCCCGCGCTGATCGCGTCACCGATGAAAAAGGAGGGTCTGCGCTTCGGCGCGGGCCCTTTTTCATGCGCGCCGTTCAGGCCGCGGCGTCGATCACCTGACGCACCTTGCCCGCGAGCTGGGCAATGGTGAAGGGCTTGGCGAGGAAATGGACGTCATGGTCCAGCACGCCGTTATGGACGATCGAATTGCGGGTATAGCCGGTCGTGTAGAGCACTTTCAGCCCCGGACGCATCGCAACCGCGCGCTCCGCCAGCTGCCGCCCGTTCATCTCTGGCATCACCACGTCGGTGAACAGCAGGTCGATCCGCGGCTCCGAACGGATCAGCTCCAGCGCCGCGTTCGGCGTACCGGCATGGACAACGGCATAGCCAAGCTCGCGCAGCGTCTCGACCGAGAGCTGGCGCACGCGCTCCTCGTCCTCGACCACCAGCACCACCTCCCCGCGCTTCGCGCGGGGCAGATCGCCTTCGGGCACGATCGTCGTGACCTGTTCGGCGATGCCGAAATGGCGCTTGAGATAGAGCTTCACCGTCGTGCCGACGCCGGGCTCGGAATAGATCTTCACATGGCCGCCGCTCTGCTTGACGAAGCCATAGACCTGACTGAGCCCAAGGCCCGTGCCCTTGCCCACCCCCTTGGTGGTGAAGAAGGGATCGAACGCGCGCTCGATCACTTCGGCGGGCATCCCGCCGCCGGTGTCGGTGACGCTGACCATCACATACTGGCCCGGCGTCACTTCGTTGTGGCTCGCGGCATAGCCTTCGTCGAGATGCGTGTTCGCGGTCTCGATCGTCAGCCGGCCGCCCTCGGGCATCGCATCGCGGCCGTTGACGCACAGATTGACCAGCGCGCTTTCCAACTGGCCCGCATCGATGAACGCCGGCCACAGCCCGCCCGCCAGCACGGTCTCGAACTGGATCGTCTCGCCGATCGTACGGCGCAACAGCTCGCTCATCCCGCCGACCAGCTTGTTCGCGTCCAGCGCCTGCGGAGCCAGCGGCTGCTGGCGTGAAAAGGCGAGCAGGCGCGAGGTGAGCTGCGCGGCGCGTTCGGCGCCCTGCATCGCATTGTCGATGCTGGCTTCGGCCTTGCGCGGATCCTTCGTCATCCGCCGCTTGGCCATGTCGAGCGATCCGATGACGATCGCGAGCATGTTGTTGAAGTCGTGCGCGATGCCGCCGGTCAGCTGGCCGACCGACTCCATCTTGTGCATCTGGCGGACCTGAGCCTCCACCGCCTCGCGGGTCGCCGCTTCTTCGATCAGCCTGGCGTTGGCGTCTTCCAGCGCTTCGCCCGCGGTGATCGCAGCCGCCGCGCGCCGCCGCGCGTCACGCGCCGCGAACCAGGCCAGCCCGGCAGTCGCGGCGAGACAGACGATCAGCCAGAAGCTGAGCTGCCGCGACAGGCTCTGGACCCGCTCGATCCGCGTATCGAGCAGCGCGCTCTCGACCGCGAGCATCTCGCGAACCTTGGCGCGCGACGCGTCCATCAGCGGCTTGCCGACGCCGCCGCGCATGTCCGAGCCGGGATCGTAGCTCAGGTCCTTCGCCCGGCCGATGCCGATATCCAGCCGCGCAACCCGCCGGAGCGCCAGATCGGACAGCCGATCCAGCCGGGCGATCTGCTCGGGATTGTCGGCCAGCAAGCTGCGCAGGGTCTCCAGATCGGTGGAGAGCCGCTTCTTCCCGTCCAGATACGGCGTCAGATATTCGCGATCGCGCGTGATCAGATAGCCGCGCTGGCCGGTCTCGGCATCCTGCAGATCGGACAGGACAGCGCGAAGCTGCTCCTGCGCGCGCAGCGTGTGCACGACCCAGCGCTGCGACTGCTGCTGCTCGCGAAACAGCCACAGCGTCCCCAGCACCGCTGTGGCGAGGAGCGCAAAACCGATGACGAGAGCGATCAACCCCAGATCGCGGCGGGTGTCTGCCATGCAGCGGTCTTAGGGGGTTTTACGGAGGGAGCAATGACTTACCGCCATTCCCGCACTATTCGCCCCGCCACAAACACGAACGCCCCGGCGTTTCCGCCGGGGCGTCCAGTGCATCGGACCCAAGCCGTGCGTCAGTTGACGCTGGCCAGCCCCGCGATGGTGCTGTCGACCAGCACCTTGTCCGCGGCCGCGCCGTGCTTGTCGGCGATGATCGCCGCAGCGGCCTTGGCAGCGGCATCGGCGGTCTTCGCGCGGATCTCGGCGATCGCGGCGCGCTCGGCGGCGGCGATCTTGTCCTCGGCCATCTTGGTGCGGCGCGCGGTCAGATCCTTCGCATCGGCTTCCGCCTTGGCGATCACCAGAGCAGCTTCCTGATCTGCATGTTCCAGCATCGCGGCGGTTTCCGCCTCGGCGCCGGCGATCTTGCGGGCATATTCGTCGCGCAGCGCTTCGGCTTCGGCGCGCAGCGCCTTGGCTTCCTCGAGCCGCGAGCGGATCGCCGCGATCTGGCCATCCAGCCCGCGGGTGATCAGACCCGGGACCTTTTTCCAGACCAGGATGCCGATGAACACCGCCATCGAGATCGAGACCCAGATGGTCGCGTCGATGCCGAAGATGTTCGGTTCGGCATGATGGGCTTCGCTCGGCCCGCCATGCTCGATCGTCACGGCCTGCACGCCGGTATCCGGAACGGGCATACCCTTGCCGTGCTCGGCTTCGCTCAGATTGTGCGCAACCGTCGCGTCGGCCGCCTGATGCGCGTTAGCCATTGAGCACCGCCTTCACTGCCTTCTTCGCGTCCGCTGCGGTCACCTTCGAACCGGTCAGCCGGCCGACAATGTCCTGAGCGGCGTCCGCCGCGACGGCTTCGATCTCGGCGGCGGCAGCAGCGCTGGCCTCGGTGATCTTCGCTTCCGCGGAAGTCACCTTCGCCTCGATCTTGGCATTCGCCTTGGCGAGGGTCTTCTCGGTCGCGAGCGCGGCCTTGGCGCGGGCTTCGCCCACGCGCTTCTGGGCCGTCTCGCGTGCCGCATTCTCACGCAGCCGCCACGCTTCTTCCTGCTCGTCGGCAACGGCGCGCGCGGCCTCGGCGGCGGCGAGATCGTCGGCAACGCTCTTGTCGCGCTGGTCGACGGTCGACGTCACCTTGGGAAGCATCATCTTGCCGATGACGAAGAAGACGATCCCGAACGTCAGCAGCAGCCAGAAGAGCTGCGACGCGAAGGTCTCGGCGAGTTGGGAGATCTGTGGCATTTCAATCCTACCGGATACGGGCCGGCACCAGGGCCGGCCCGATCGGAGATGTTAGGCGACGAAGATCAGGATCATCGCCACGACGAACGCGAGCAGGCCGAGAAGCTCGGCGGCCGCGAAGCCGATGAACAGACGGCCCTGCTGGCCATCGGCCGCGCCCGGATTGCGCAGCGCGCCTTCGAGGAACGAACCGAACACGTTGCCCACGCCGATGGCGGCCATGCCGGCGCCGATTGCCGCGAGACCCGCACCGATGAGCTTTGCTGCTTCTGCGTCCATTTCAAATCACTCCTGCGTAAATTCGTTGGTTAGGTTGGGTAAGAAAACTCAGTGCAGATGCTCGGCGTCGTGGATGTACAGCGACGTCAGCAGCGCAAAGACATAGGCCTGGATCCCGGCGACCAGCACTTCGAGCGCTGACACACCGACCATCAGCGTGAAGCTGGGGATGCCCACCACGCCGCCCCACAGGGCGCCGGCATTGGCCGAGTTGATCACGAAGCCGGCAAGCACCTTGAGCAGGATGTGGCCGGCGATCATCGCGACGAACAGTCGCAGGCCAAGGCTGAAGGGGCGGAACAGGAACGATACCAGCTCGATCGGGAAGATGATCAGCACCATCGGCAGCGGCGTGCCCTTGGGCACGAACAGGCTGAAGAAGTGGAACCCATGCTTCCAGAAGCCGACGATCAGCACGATCGAGAAGCTCATGATCGCCAGCGCACCGGTGACGGTGAAGTGGCTGGTGAAGGTGAAGGGATGGATGCCGAACAGGCCCAGCGGCAGCAGGCCGAGCAGGTTGGCGAAGAGGATGAACATGAACAGCGAGAACACGTAAGGCAGGTACTTGCGACCGCCCTTGCCGATATTGTCGTCGACCAGCTTGCTCACGAAACCGGTGAAGTTCTCGACCAGCATCTGCCAGCGGCCGGGAACGACCTGCTGCTTCATGCCGCCGAGCATGAACACCCACAGCACTACCACGGCCGCGCACATCCACAGTGCCGAATTGGTGAAGGCGATCTGATGGCCGGCGATGTTGAAGCCGTCCCAGATGGTCTGCACCTCGAACTGGTGCATCGGGTCAATCTTGCCTGATTCAGCAGCCACGCTTGGTTCCGTCCTGTAACCAAAGCGCCCGAAGCGTCACTTCGAGCGCTGGTTTGAAATCCTGATGATGTTCCTGAACGCGCTGGCGATTCCGAGGAACAGCAGCACGAGCAGGAGCCAGGGCGAGGTTCCCAGCCAATAGTCGAGCGCACCGCCGACTACGGCCCCTCCGACCAGTCCCCCAACCAGTTCGGCCAGCACGCGGTTGCCGAGACGGTATCCGTCGTCGCCCTTGCCCCGTGCCTCGCCGTTCCTGATCGCCTCTTCCGATTTTGCCTGCCGCAGCCTCGCATCGAGCGAGGTGAGGCGTGCATCCTCCTGAAGGGGTTCCGATCCGGGCTCGTTTTCAGCCATTTCGCTTCTCCACCAAGCCGTTCCGGGCAGGGGCCAAGCGCATGTGCCAAGGGCGAGCCCGCCAAGGCACGCGCGCTTTAGGAAGGGGTTGATCCCGAGTCAACACCGGCATGCCGCACTGCGGCGGAACGAACCGCCCCTCGCCCTTCCCTTCGCTCGCTTCCATCGCCCCCGGCCCTCTGTTACGCCTCTGCAATGTCCGAAGCCCCCGACACCAGCGGCCATCGCGCGCGATTGCGCCAGCGGTTGTTCGAGGGCGGGCCGGACGCGCTGCTCGATCACGAGTTGATCGAATATCTCCTCGCCCTCGCCATTCCGCGCCGTGACACCAAGCCCTTGGCGAAGGCGCTGTTGCGCGAATTCGGCGGAATCGCCGCCTTGCTCACCGCCGACGCCAAATCGCTCGCCCGCGTGCCGGGCATGGGCGAAACCAGCGCCGCAGCGCTCAAGGCCGCGCACGCCGCCGCGCTGCGCCTGCTGCGCGCCGAAATCGCCGGCCGGCCGATGCTGGGCAACTGGCAGGCGCTGCTCGACTATCTGCGCGCCGACATGGCGCACCATAGTATAGAGCGTGTCCGCGTGCTTCATCTCAACAGCAAGAACCTGCTGATCCGCGACGAGCTCGTCAGCGAAGGATCGATCGACGAAGCGGCCGTCTATATCCGCGAGATCGTCCGCCGCGCGATCGATCTCGGCTCGGCAGCGATCATCCTCGTCCACAATCATCCCTCGGGCGATCCCTCGCCCAGTCGCGCCGACATCGAACTGACGCGCAACCTCGCCGACGCCGCCAAGCGGCTCGGCATCGCGGTGCATGATCACATCATCATCGGCACCGACGGCCATGTCAGCCTGAGATCGCAGGGGCTGATCTGAAACATTGCGAGCGCCCGGCCGCGCCGCTACCCCGGCAACAAAGAAGGGGAACCATCATGAAGCATCTTCTCGCCGCCGCTGCCGCCACGCTGGCCTTGGCCGCCCTGCCCGCCCAGGCGCAGATCGCCGCGAAGCGCAATGCGGACAATGTCCCCTATTGCTCGATGAAGGACGGGGTCCTGATCGGCTATCCCGACGGCAATTTCGAATTCAACTATACGATGACGATGACCGCCGATCCGGCCCGATCCACCTTTGACGGCGGCCCGGGCATGTTCCGCGCGACGCCGAACCTGTTCCTCTTCTTCAACTTCCTGATCGGCCCCGACGGTCGCCCTACCGGCCCGATCCTGCCCTTCTCGCTGACCGCTTCATTCGGCCGCTTCGTCGAGGGGCGCGAGGCCGGTACGCCGGATACGCTGCGCCTGCGCATCGAATCCGGCACGCTCCGCTCCCCGCCCCTCACCATCAGCGGCATGGCGCGCGAGAGCAATCGCATCAGTGCGACCCTGGTCGAGACCAATTCGGGCCTCGACGGCTATGACGTGACGGCGCCGCAGGAGGATCTCAACCGCCTGGCCGAAGCGTCGCTGGCGTCGGGCGCGGTGCTCTATATCCATCGCGGCGACAAGCAGATCGCCCGCGCCGTTGTGCCCGCGCGCAGCACCGGCACCTCGCGCACCGATGCGCTGGCCTGGGCATCGAATACCTATCCGCTGCTCAAGAAGGGCCAGTGCCCGGCCTGACCCATACGCAATGGCGGCCGCCGGAGGGAGTAACCCGGCGACCGTCATCGATATGCGGCGATTATTGCGCCGCGGGGCTTACGAAGCCGGCTTGGGCGTCAGGAATGCCGTCAGCTCGACCGCGTTGATCTTGGCGTTCTTGTCCGTGTCCGCCTGAGTGAAAGCCTGGGTCAGCCAGGTCTTTCCGGCAGGCGACTCGGCGACATAGGCCGGCTCTGCCGCCTTGCGCAGCGTGTTCATCCAGGTGTCGAACTCGGCCTTGTCGAGCGCGCCATCCTTGTCGAGATCGTAGGTGGCGAACTCGGTATTCACGACCTGCGCGACCTGACTCTCATTGGTGGCGGGCTGCTCGGCCGGTGCCGGCTGGGCCGCGGCCGTCGCCTCGGCAGGCGCCGAGGGCTGGGCCGGAGCAGGCTGGGCAGCAGCGGTGGTGTCCGTCGCAGCCTCCGGCGTACCGGCTGCGTCCTGAGCCGGCGCCGCAGGGTCAGCTTCGGGCGGAGCCTGATCCGGGGCCGGCGTCGCCGGCGCGGGGACAGTCGTTTCAGCCGCCGGAGCATCCTGCGCGAAAGCAGGAGAAGCAATGGCGACAGAAGTTGCAAGAAGAACATATTTCAGCATGTTATTTTCCTTTTGCGACCTTTGTTGATGACCTGAAATTCTTCGGAGAAACGATCTCCGTTTCATGGTACCAACTAACAGAAGGCCTTCCGGTTTCTGAAGTATATTCACTTCACCGTCGGATTGGCTCGATTTATCTCATTTCGTTTGTTGTGTGTCGTTAGCGCAACGCCGCGCCCGTACGAAAACGGCCGCCGGAGCGTGAACTCCGGCGGCCGTGTCCTTCACGCCATCATGAAGGACGATCAGTCGGGCTTGGGCTTCTTCTTGTCCGCATCCTCGGGCGCAGGGGTCGCTTCGGGAGTCGGAGTAGCTTCAGGCGCCGGAGCAGCCTCGGCTGCCGGGGCCGCCTCCACCGGTGCGGACGGCGTTGCTTCCGGGGCCGGAGCCGGCTGGGCCGGTTCCGCAGGCGCCGGCGGCGCATCCTGAGCGAAGGCAGGCGCCGCAACGAACATGGCGGACGCGAAGATGATGGATTTCAGCATTTTGTGCTCCCGAAGTCGCGTGCAGCACCGTGCCGCACGCCGATTTGCCCCTGTCGGGCCGATCAACCGGGCAATTTCCGCTGCGTTCCCTGTTCCCCCCACGGTTCGTCCTTGCTAGGGGGCAGCCCGACCGCGGCCCGGTCTGAGGGCGCGATGAACGCCCTCCGTACGAAAGGCCCTTCTTATGGTCCCCCGCTATTCGCGCCCCGAGATGACCGCGATCTGGTCGCCCGAAGCCCGCTTCGCCATCTGGTTCGAAATCGAGGCGCATGCGACCGACAAGCTCGCCGATCTGGGCGTTGTTCCGAAAGCCGCCGCAAAGGCGCTGTGGGACTGGTGGGCGACCAATCCGGCGATCGACGTCGCCGCGATCGACGCGATCGAAGCCGTCACAAAGCATGACGTGATCGCGTTCCTCACCTGGGTGGCCGAGAATGTCGGCGACGAAGCGCGCTTCATGCATCAGGGCATGACCAGCAGCGACGTGCTGGATACCTGCCTCGCGGTCCAGCTCGCTCGCGCCAGCGACATCCTGATCGCCGACATCGACAAGCTGCTCGAAGTGCTCAAGCGCCGCGCGTTCGAGCACAAGCTGACCCCGACGATCGGCCGCAGCCACGGCATCCATGCCGAGCCGGTGACCTTCGGCCTGAAGATGGCCGAGGCCTATGCCGAGTTCAGCCGCAACAAGGATCGCCTGATCGCCGCGCGCGCCGACATCGCCACCTGCGCCATCTCGGGCGCGGTCGGCACCTTCGCCAATATCGATCCGCAGGTGGAGCAGCATGTCGCCGACAAGCTCGGCCTCGCGGTCGAGCCGGTCTCGACGCAGGTGATCCCGCGCGATCGCCATGCGATGTTCTTCGCGACGCTGGGCGTGATCGCATCGTCCATCGAGCGCCTCGCGGTCGAGGTCCGCCATCTCCAGCGCACCGAAGTGCTCGAGGCCGAGGAATATTTCTCGCCTGGCCAGAAGGGCTCGTCGGCGATGCCGCACAAGCGCAACCCGGTGTTGACCGAGAACCTCACCGGCCTCGCCCGCATGGTCCGCAGCGCCGCCATCCCCGCGATGGAGAATGTCGCGCTGTGGCACGAGCGCGACATCAGCCACTCCTCGGTCGAGCGCTATATCGGCCCCGACGCGACGATCACGCTCGACTTCGCCCTCGCCCGCCTCACCGGCGTGATGGACAAGCTGCTCGTCTATCCGGCGCGGATGGAGAAGAATCTCAACAAGATGGGCGGCCTCGTCCATTCGCAGCGCGTGCTGCTGGCGCTGACCCAGGCGGGCGTGAGCCGCGAGGACAGCTATCGCCTCGTCCAGCGCAACGCGATGAAGGTGTGGGAAAGCGACGGCGAACTCTCGCTGCTCGAACTGCTCAAGGCCGACGAGGAAGTCACCGCCGCGCTCAGCACGCAGGAGATCGAGGACAAGTTCGACCTCGATTACCACTTCAAGCATGTCGACACGATCTTCGCCCGGGTGTTCGGCGAGGCGTGACGATGATTGCGGCGGCGGAACAATTTCGCCGCCGCACCCATTGAGCGCAAATGCCTCATATCCCTGCTAGCGTTACGTTATGAACGCTGCCCACAAAGCCCTGCGCGACGCCACCGCTCCGGCACATGATCGCGTCGATGCCGCGTTCGGCGGGTTCGACCTCACCGACCGCGAAAGCTATGCCGCCTTCCTGCGCGCGCATGCCGAGGCATTCCTTCCGATCGAGGCCGCTCTGGAGGCGGCGGGGGTCGAACGGCTGATCGACGACTGGCCCGAGCGGAAGCGGGGGCATCTGATCCGTGAGGACCTCGCCTTTCTAAATGTCAGGTTACCTGACGCTTTCGGCGGCCCGCCCCCTGTTCTCGATACCGACGCCGCCATCGCAGGCATGCTCTACGTCCTTGAAGGCTCGCGCCTCGGCGGGAAATTTCTCGCCCGCAAGCTGCCGCCCGGTTTCCCCCGAGCCTATCTTGATGCGGATCAACCCTCTGGAAACTGGCGCAAATTGCTGGATCGGCTCGATACGATCCTGTACCAACCCGCGGAACTGGCCGCCGCGATCGACGCGGCACAGGCAGCGTTCGACGCATTCGAGCGTTCGGGAAACAGATGGTTGAAGGATATCTCTTGTCCGAACGCGAATTCGAAGTCGATCTGACCAATTGCGACCGTGAGCCGATCCACGAACTCGGTGCGGTCCAGCCCTTCGGGTTCCTGCTGGCGCTGTCCACCGACTGGCTGATCAAGCGCGCTTCCGCAAACCTCGAACAGTTTCTCGGCATCGATGCTGAGGAGGCGCTTGGGACTCACGCGATCGATCATCTCGGCGAACATGCGGTCCATGCCCTGCGCAATCGCCTGACTGTCCTGCGCGGCCCGGATGCGGTCGAGCGGCTGTTCGGCCTGCCCTTGCCCGATGGCCGACGCTTTGACTTCGCGGTCCATATGACCGGCGACACGATCGTGGTCGAAGGGGAACTCAGCGCGGACGAAGGCTCGACCGACGCCGCCAGCGCGATCCGCGCGATGATGAGCCGGCTCGACGAGACCGCAGACACCGCCGCATTCTATCGCGAAGGCGCGCGCCAGGTCCGCGCGCTGACCGGGTTCGATCGGGTGATGGTCTATCGCTTCGACACCGACGGATCGGGCATCGTCGAAGCCGAAGCCGCGCGATCGGGCATCGGCAGCTTCCTCCATTTGCGCTACCCCGCCAGCGACATTCCGCAACAGGCGCGCAAGCTGTATCTGCGCACGCCGTTCCGCATCATCGCCGATGTCGAGGCTGCGCCGGTCCCGATCCTGCCCCAGCGCGACGAGCGCGGGCAGCCGATCGACCTCTCGCTGTCGATCTTCCGCTCGGTCTCGCCGATCCATATCGAATATCTTCGCAACATGGGCGTCGGCGCGTCGCTGTCGATCTCGATCATCGTCGAGGGCAAGCTCTGGGGTCTGTTCGCCTGCCACCATTACGCCAGCGGCAAGCGCCCCGATTTCGAGCGCCGCAGCATCGCCGAACTGTTCGGCCAGATGTTCGGGCTCAAGCTCGAAAGTCGCGAGCGCAAGGAAATGGCGGGCTATGAACAGAGCGCGCGCGCCAGTTCGGACCGCCTGCTCGCGGCGGTGGCGAAAGACGCCAGCCTGCTCGACGATCCCGAATGGCTGGGCAACATGATGCGCGAGACGGTGCCCTGCGACGGCATCGGCATCTGGCTCGATGGCAAGCTCGCTTATTCGGGCATGACGCCCCCGCCCTCGGCCTTTCCCTCGATGGTGCGCCGCCTCAACGCGATGGCCGCCGGGCGAATCTACGCGACCGATAGGCTGGCCGACACGATCCCCAGCGCCGCCGATTATGACGATGTCGCCGCCGGCCTGCTCGCCATCCCGATCTCGCGATCCCCGCGCGATTATGTCCTGCTGTTCCGGCAGGAGAAGGTTCGCACGGTTAATTGGGCCGGCGATCCGCACAAGCCCGCCCAGCTCGGCCCCCACGGCCCGCGCCTGACGCCGCGCAAGAGCTTCGAGCTGTGGAGTCAGGAAGTCCGCGGCCGCTCCGAACCGTTCAGCGAATCCGAAGTCCGCATCGCCGAGATGCTGCGCGCCTCGCTGATCGAAGTCGTGCTGCGCCTGTCCGACGATGCGCAGGAGGAGCGCCGCCGCTTCTCCGAGCGGCAGGAACTGCTGATCGCCGAGCTGAACCACCGCGTCCGCAACATCCTCGCGCTGATCCGCGGCCTCGTCCGCCAGTCGCGCGATCCCGATGCCGACGCCCGCTCGACCATCGCGCTGCTCGAGGGGCGGATCGAGAGCCTCGCCCGCGCGCACGATCAGATCACGCAGGACAATTGGTCCCCCGCGCCGCTCGCGCGCCTGATCGAGACCGAAGCCGCAGCCTATCTCGCGGGCAAGGCCGATCACCTGAAGATCGAGGGCGAAGCCGTGCTGCTCCACCCGCAGGCCTTCTCCACCGTCGCGCTGGTCCTGCACGAGCTAATGACCAATTCGGCCAAATATGGTGCGCTAAGCGACAATGGTACGGTCGCGGTCAAATGGCATCTCGACGAAGATGGGAGCCTGCTGATCGAGTGGCGCGAGCGCGGCGGCCCCGCGGTCCAGCCGCCGAAACGTCAGGGCTTCGGCACCACCATCATCCAGCGGTCGATCCCTTATGATCTGGGCGGCCATGCCGAGGTCCGCTATCCGCTGACCGGTGTCGAGGCCGATTTCTGCATCCCCTCGCGTCATATCGCCTTCGACACCGCACGCCGGCCCGATGCGCCGCTCCGGCCTTTGCCCACGCCGGACACGCCGGCAGGCCAGCCGATCCTGTCCGGCGTCGCGCTGCTGGTCGAGGACAGCCTGATCATCGCGATGGATGCCGAGGATATCCTCGTCCGGCTCGGCGCCACTCGCGTGGTCACCGCCAGTACGATCAGGGGCGCGCTCGACGAGATCGCACGCGAGACGTTCCAGCTGGCCCTGCTCGACGTCAATCTGGGCGACGAGACCAGCCTGCCGATCGCCGATGCGCTGCGCGAAGCGGGCGTGCCCTATGTCTTCGCCACCGGGTACGGAGAGCAGCTCCGCCTGCCCGACGAGCATGGCGGCGCCCGCGTGATCCAGAAACCCTATACCAGCACCAGCATCGCCTGGGCTCTCGAACAGCTGCTGGCAAAGTAGGATTCGCCCCTGTACCTCTCCCCCGAACCATCGGGAGGAGCGGGCATGGCGAGCATCAGCGCATCGGTCGGCAGTGGCGCAGTCAACAAGTCCGCCGACGTGCTCACCGTCGAAAAATTGCTCAACCAGTATCTCGACGCCGAAGGCGAACCGCCGCTCAAGGCCGATGGCGTGGTCGATATCGACACGATTCTGACGATCCAGGCCTATCAGAAGCAGGTCGTCGGCATCGCCGCACCGGACGGCCGCATCGATCCGGGCGGCAAGACGTGGCAGGCGCTGGACTCTGGCCAGGGCATGAAGCCGCCCCTGAGCGGCGCAAGCTGGTGGCACGCCAATCAGGCGAAATATCCCAACAGCGAGAAGGTGGCCGATCTCGAAAAGCCGTTCCGCGACAATGTGGCGAAGTTCATTCAGGCGATGAAGGACGGCGGCGCCAGCGTCACCGTTTCCGCCACCCGCCGCAACGAGACCCGCGCGAAGCTGATGCATTATAGCTGGAAGGTCGCGAAGGGCGCGTTGCTCCCCGAAAAGGTCCCCGCCATCCCCGGTGTGCGCATCCAATGGGATCACGGCAACCTCGCCAAATCGAAGAAGGGCGCGCAGGAAATGGTCGATCTGTTCCAGATCGCCTACGAACCCTCGCTCACCTCGCTCCACATCAAGGGGCTGGCGATCGACATGACCATCGGCTGGACCGGCACGCTGAAGATCAGGGACGCGGCGGGCAAGGTGCAGGAACTGGGCGCACCGCGCAGCGGCGAGGCCAATACGAAGCTTCACGCGATCGGCGCCGGTTACAAGGTGGTCAAGCTGGCCAGCGATCCGCCGCACTGGAGCGTGGACGGGCGCTAGGCAGCTCCGGACGCCGCTGATAAGCATTGCCCATGTTCCGCATGATCGAAAACGTCCTGTCGCCGGCCGAGCTTGCCAAGCTGCGCGACATCGCCGCCCGCGCCCAGTTCGTCGACGGCAAGATCAGCGCGATGGGATCGACGGTGAAGAACAATGTTCGCGTCGGCGATCAGAACGCCCATCGTCAGGCCGCCCAGATCATGATCGAAGCGCTCTACCGGAACGAGGATTTCCGCGTCTTCGCGTTTCCCAAGTCGATCAGCCAGCCGCTGCTCACGCGCTACGATTCGGGGATGCACTACGGCATCCATGTCGATTCGGCGTTCATGCCGGCGGGCGAACGCTCGCTGCGCAGCGATCTCTCCTGCACCGTCTTCATCAGCGACGATAGCGACTATGGCGGCGGCGAGCTGCGCATCTCGCTTGGTTCCTATGACGTGAAGGTGAAGGGCAAGGCCGGCAGCGCGATCATCTATCCCTCGACCACCATTCACGAAGTGGAATCGGTCACGTCGGGTTCGCGGCTGATCGGGCTGGTCTTCATCGAGAGCCGCGTCGCGAACACCGAACAGCGCGAACTGCTCTCCGAACTGTTCGAGATCGGCGCGATCCAGGCGGAAAAGATGGATATCGCAACCTATACCCGCCTCCAGCGAGTCCAGGAAAACCTGCTGCGCGCCTGGGGCGATCCGGACTGATCTAGCCGCCGCCGGCCAGCTCGTGCAGCCGCTCCCCGGTCGCGGAGTCGGCGGGAAAGAAGGCCTCGATCGCCAGTTCGTCCAGCGTCACGTCGAGCGGGGTGCCGAACACCGTGGTCGTGCTGATGAAGCTCAGTTCGCCCGCTGGAGACGCCAGCCGCATCGGCACCACCACGCCACCGAACGCGTCATGGCTTCCCGCCCCCTCGCGTGAGGGATAGGCGGAAAGCTCGGCCAGCAGCGCCGCCAGCACCGGGTCCGCGCTTGCCGCCGCCTGACGCCGCAAGCGCTCGAGCAGGTGCGCTCGCCATTCGCCCAGATTGAGGATCGCGGGCGCCAGCCCCTCGGGATGCAGGCTGAGGCGCAGCACATTGACCGGCGCTTCCAGCAAGTGGGGCGCCGCGCCCGCCATCAGCGGCGCGACCGCCGCATTGGCCGCGATCAGGTTCCAGTGCCGGTCCACCGCCAGCGCGGGATAGGGTTCGTGCCCCTTCAGCACCAGATCGATCGCCCGGCGCGCCGCCGCCAGTTCGGGATCGTCGAGCGCGCGTTCGGCATGGACCGGCGCGAAGCCCGCGCCCAGCAACAGCGCGTTGCGCGCGCGCAGGGGCACATCCAGCGTCTCGGCGATCCGCATCACCATCTCGCGGCTGGGCTGCGCACGCCCTGTCTCGATGAAGCTCAGATGCCGCGTGGAAATCTCCGCATCCAGCGCGAGATCCATCTGGCTCAGCCGCCGCTGTTGCCGCCAATCGCGGATCTGCTCGCCCACCGCCTTCTGCATCGCGCTCTCCTCGCCCGCCGGTCTAGCGCCAGCCGCGCACGACGCCATTACCTCCCGCGTAATCGACCGGGCTACCCGGAACGTCATCATGGGGCGGTCAACCAAGGAGACCGATCATGAACCCGACTCTGTTCCTCCGCCGCGTCCTCGCCTTCGATGCGCTCACCTGCCTCGCAATGGGCGGGCTGCTGCTCGTCGCCGCCGCGCCGCTCGCCGGCGTGCTTGCGATCCCGCGCGCCGTATTGTTCGAAGCGGGGGCGATCCTGGTCCCGTTCGCGCTGTTCGTCCTGTGGGCGATGCGGCGCGCGGGCGACAGCACCGCCCCTGCCCGCGCGGTCGCGGCGATCAATCTCGCATGGGTCGCGGCCAGCTTCGCGCTGTTCGCCCTCGTCACGCCGAGCCTGCTGGGCGGACTGTTCGTCACCGTACAGGCGCTGGCGGTCGCGGGCATCGCAATGCTCCAGTTCCACGCGCTCGCCCGCACCCGCGCGCTCGCCTGACCGCAGCGCATACGAAAAGCCCCGGCCGTTCCCGGCCGGGGCCTCCTTCGTTACGACCCGAAGGTCTTAGCGACAGCGATAGCTGTTGCGGTTGCCGTCCTTCTCGATCGCGTTGCCGAGCAGGCCGCCAACGACCGCGCCGAGCAGGGTGCCGGTGGTGCGGTCACCACGGGTATCGATCGTGCGGCCGACCAGGGCGCCACCGACGGCGCCGATCAGCAGACCGGTCGTGCCATCCGAACGGCGGCAGTAATTCTGGCCGTTGCGGCCGCGCCAGGTCGGGCCGTTGTAATAGCCGCGATTGTCATAGTAGCGCGAATAGCGGCGGTCCTGACGACGATTGTCGCGATAGTCCTGACGATAGTCGTTGCGGTAATCGCGTTCGTAGCGGCTCTCGCGATAATTCTGCGCGGCAGCCGGAGCCGACAGGGTCGGGACCGCGACAGCGAGAGCCGACAGGCCGATAAGAAACTTCTTCATGGGTCTTCTCCTCAATGGTTCCGGCGTTCCCGCGCCGATCTTGAGGACCCTTCTATGCGAGTCGCATCGAACCGAGCCTGAACCCGTTCGACAGCGTTCGTTCAGCCTGCGGAACGGGATTCGACAAGGAAACGGCGCCCGGAGCATCCGCCCCGAGCGCCGTCATTTATCCTTCGATCCCGGCCGTTCAGCCGAAGGCCGATTTCAGCTTCGAGAAGAAGCCCGAAGCCCCGGGGCATTCCTCGCCCGTCTCGGTCTCGCGGAATTCCTCCAGCAGTTCGCGCTGCCGCGCGGTGAGCTTGGACGGCATCTCGACTTCGATATGCACCACCAGATCGCCCCGTCCGCGCCCCTGCAGCACCGGCATCCCGGCGCCGCGCTGGCGCACCTCGCGGCCGCTCTGCGTGCCCGCGGCGATCTTGATCGTGTGCCGCGCGCCAGAGGGATCGGGAATATCGATCTCGCCGCCCAGCGCCGCCGTGGTGAAGCTGATCGGCGCGCGTGCGTGCAGCGTCGTGCCTTCGCGCTCGAAGATCGCGTGCTGCTTCACATGCAGGAAGATGTACAGGTCGCCCGCGGGCGCGCCGCGCGGACCGGCTTCGCCTTCGCCTTGCAGGCGGATGCGGGTGCCATCGTCCACGCCCGGCGGCACGTTGATGCTCAGCGTCTTGGTCTTGTCGATCCGGCCGTCGCCACGGCATCGCGCGCACGGATCCTGGATCGTCTGGCCCTGGCCGTGACAGGACGGACAGGTCCGCTCGACCATGAAGAAGCCCTGTTGCGCGCGAACCTTCCCGTGGCCCTGACAGGTATTGCAGGTCTTGGCCTGCGTCCCCGGCGTCGCGCCCGAACCGTCGCACTTCTCGCACGCCGCCGAAACATCGACGGTGATCTCGGTCTGCTTGCCGTGGAACGCGTCCTCGAGGCTGATTTCCATGTCGTAGCGCAAATCCGCCCCGCGCCGCTGCTGGCGCTGACCGCCGCGCCCGCCGCCCATGAACTCGCCGAACACGCTTTCGAAAATGTCGCTGAAGCCGCCGAAATCCTGACCGCCGCCAAAGCCGCCGCCGGCACCGCCGCCATTCATCCCGTTCTTGTAGGTCTCGTGACCATAGCGGTCATAGGCCGCGCGCTTCTGCGGGTCCTTCAGGCATTCATAGGCTTCGCTGACGGCCTTGAACTTGGCCTCATGGTCCTTGCACCCGCCATTCTTGTCCGGGTGATATTTCATCGCGAGCTTGCGATAGGCGGACTTGATCGTCGCGTCGTCCGCGTTGCGCTCGATTTCGAGCAATTCGTAGAAAGAAACTTCGGTGGTCATTCACTCGGCCCCCGCCCCACATTCCGCCGCCCCGTGAGGAGCGGCGGAACTGGTGCTTTCGCTTACGCCTTGTTCTCGTCCACCTCGGAGAACTCCGCATCGACGACGTCGTCGCCCGATGCCTGTTCCCCGGCAGGAGCGGCGGAAGGCGAAGCCTCGGCCTGCTGCTGCTTCTCGTAGATCGCCTGGCCCAGCTTCATCGCCACCTGGGCGAGATTCTGCGCCTTGGCCTGCATGTCGTCCGGATCGCCGGCTTCGACCGCAGCCTTGGTCTCGTCGACCGCGGCCTGGATCTCGGCCTTGAGCGCGTCGTCGACCTTGTCGCCATTCTCCGCAAGCTGACGCTCGGTGGTGTGGATCAGGCTCTCGGCGTTGTTCTTCGCTTCGGCGCCGGCGCGGCGCTTCTTGTCCTCTTCGGCGAACTGCTCGGCGTCACGGACCATCTGGTCGATGTCCGCCTCGCTGAGACCGCCCGATGCCTGGATGCGGATCTGCTGTTCCTTGCCGGTGCCCTTGTCGCGCGCCGAAACGTTGACGAGGCCGTTGGCGTCGATGTCGAACGTCACTTCGATCTGCGGCACGCCGCGCGGCGCCGGCGGGATGCCGACCAGGTCGAACTGGCCGAGCAGCTTGTTGTCCGCCGCCATTTCGCGCTCGCCCTGGAACACGCGGATCGTCACGGCCTGCTGATTGTCGTCAGCGGTCGAATAGACCTGCGCCTTCTTGGTCGGGATCGTGGTGTTGCGGTCGATCATGCGAGTGAACACGCCACCCAGCGTCTCGATGCCCAGCGACAGCGGCGTCACGTCGAGCAGCAGCACGTCCTTAACGTCGCCCTGCAGCACGCCTGCCTGGATCGCCGCGCCAATGGCGACGACTTCATCC
This sequence comes from Sphingomonas sp. G-3-2-10, assembly GCF_012927115.1. Lineage (NCBI taxonomy): Bacteria > Pseudomonadati > Pseudomonadota > Alphaproteobacteria > Sphingomonadales > Sphingomonadaceae > Sphingomonas > Sphingomonas sp. G-3-2-10. Next base: position 2,066,226 of record NZ_JABBFY010000001.1, read on the forward strand.
GGGTTCACGCCGGTGTGCGGTTCCTTGCCGAAGAACTCCTTCACGATCTGGCGCACCTTGGGCATGCGGGTCATGCCGCCCACCAGCACCACTTCGTCGATCTGCGCGGCCTTGACGCCCGCATCCGACAGCGCCTTGCGGCACGGCTCCAGCGTGCGCTGGATCAGCTCCTCAACCAGACGCTCCAGTTCGGCGCGGTTGATCTGTTTCACCAGATGCTTCGGCCCGTTGGCGTCGGCGGTGATGAAGGGCAGGTTCACTTCGGTCTGCTGTGCCGACGAAAGCTCGATCTTCGCCTTTTCGGCGGCTTCCTTCAGACGCTGGAGTGCCAGCTTGTCCTTGGTCAGGTCGATGCCTTCGGCCTTGCGGAAGTCTTCCGCCAGATACTGGACCAGCTTGGAGTCGAAATCCTCGCCGCCCAGGAAGGTGTCGCCGTTGGTCGCCTTCACTTCGAACACGCCGTCGCCGATCTCGAGGACCGAGATGTCGAACGTGCCGCCGCCAAGGTCATAGACCGCGATCGTCTTGCCGTCGTTCTTCTCGAGGCCATAGGCGAGCGCAGCCGCGGTCGGCTCGTTGATGATGCGCAGCACTTCGAGGCCCGCGATCTTGCCGGCGTCCTTGGTCGCCTGGCGCTGGGCGTCGTTGAAATAGGCGGGAACGGTGATGACCGCCTGCGAAACGCTCTCGCCCAGATACGATTCGGCGGTTTCCTTCATCTTCTGCAGGATGAAGGCGCTGATCTGCGACGGGCTGTAATCCTCGCCGCCCGCGGTCACCCACGCGTCGCCGTTCGGGCCGCGCGCGATGGTGTAGGGAACCAGCTCGGTGTCCTTCTTGGTGATCGGATCGTCGTAGCGGCGGCCGATCAGGCGCTTCACCGCGAACACGGTATTGTCCGGGTTGGTCACCGCCTGGCGCTTGGCCGGCTGGCCGATCAGCCGCTCGCCGTCCTTGGCGAACGCGACGATAGACGGCGTGGTGCGCGCGCCTTCCGCATTCTCGATAACCTTGGGCTTGCCGCCCTCCATCACAGCCACGCAGCTGTTGGTCGTACCCAGATCGATCCCGATAACTTTAGCCATGGTCCCTCGTCGGCCCCTCATTCAAATTCAAACCAAGCCCGGGCCCCAAAAGAGGCGACCCGAAGCGTTTCCGGGATGCGATATAGGTGGGCTTCCGCTTGCCGCAAGTTCCACGTCGAACTAGGTGATTTCCCGAATTGGGAGAGAGTGGAAATGCGCAACCTTATCGGCATCGCGGCACTGGCGCTGGTCACCGCCTGCCAACAGGCTCCCACCGAGTTGAAGGTCGACGGCGCATGGGTCCGCGTGCCCGCCGTCGCCGGCAATCCCGGCGCGGCCTATTTCACGCTGCATGGCGGCAGCGAAAAGGCGAATCTGGTCGCGGTCAGCGCCAAATTCGCCGTCCGCGCCGAGATCCATGAGAGCATGAAGCACGACATGGCCAATATGCCCGAAATGAACATGGCCAGCGGCGCGATGATGATGCAGCCGGTCAAGGACGTCGTGATCCAGCCGGGCGACACCGTCACTTTCGAACCCGGCGGCAAGCATGTCATGCTGTTCGACGTGAGCACATCGCTGACGCCGGGCAGGAAGGCGCCGCTCACTCTCTCCTTCGCCGATGGCAAGAAAGTCGAGATTGAGGCCATCATCGTCGGCGCCGGCGATCCCGCGCCCAGATGATCGCCACCCGCCGCCTCACGGTCGCCGACTGGCAAGCCAATCGCGCGATCCGGATCGAGGCGGTGGCGGCCAATCCCGGCCTTTATTTCACGACGCTCGCCGAACTGGAGGCGCGCAGCGACGATGCGTGGCGCGCGATGCTGGAGAATCCCGATCTGGCGATCTTCGGCCTGTACGACGGCGATCTGCTGGTCGGCGTGACCGCCGCCTATGTCGATCGCGATGCCGATCCCACCGGCCGCACCGCCGGGCTCGCAATGTCCTATATCCGCCCCGCCTGGCGCGGCCGCGGCCTGACGTCCCTGCTCTACGCCCCGCGTCTCGACTGGGCGCGAGAACAGGGCTGCGCGCGCATCCACGTCACCCACCGCGCTTCAAACATCCCCTCGATGCGCGCGATCCTGCGCCACGGCTTCGTCCTCACCGGCCGGGAAGTGCATCTGTGGCCCGATGGCGAGGAGGAAGAGAATTGCCGTTACGAGTTGATGCTCTGACGGTCTGCGCTATCCTTGCCCGCGAACCAGTGCGGGGAAGTTAACGATGGCCCAGATACTCGACCGTTTCCGTTCCTCCACCTGGGGCTGGCTGCGCGGCACGCTGGCGGGCTGGGGCACGTTGCTGCTGTGCCTCGTGCTGGTCGGCTTCATCATCATCCTGATCAAGTGGATCGCGAACCTCGCCACCACCTATGAAGTGACCGAGGACCGGCTGATCCTGCACAAGGGCATCTTCGTGAAGTCGATCGACGAGATCGAGCTGTATCGGGTGAAGGATGTCCGCATCGATTTCACGCTGATCAACCAATGGGCCGACATCGGCACGATCAGCATCGCTTCGTCCGACGAGACCACGCGCGACGGCGACCTGATCATCCGCGACGTCGACAATGCCAGAGCCCGCCGCGAGAAGCTGCGCGAACTGGTCAATACCGCCCGCAAGGCGCGCGGCGTGCGCGAGATCGACATGGTGCACGAGGATATCGGCGCCTGAGACGGATGCGGTGAGCATCACCGATCATATCCGGGCGATCTTCGGCTTTGGGCAGCGTATGCAGCACGCCGGACAGGCGCGGCAGCGCGAAACGGTGCGCCGGCATGAACGCGCACGGGCGTCGCGGCCGTGGATTGCGGACCATGACGCGCTCGACGCACTGATCGCACGGACCGGCTATGCCGCCTTCACCGACGACCTGCACCGCAACGCGCAGGGCTGCGTCTATTTCCTCGACGAGAGCGATGCACCCGAAGCGCCGCCGGGTACGACGCGCTTCGGCGGGCTCCCCGATCTTTCGCCCGGCATCGACTGGCCCGTATCACCTGCAGGCGCCCCGCTGAGCTTTCTTGCTCAGATCGCGCTCGAGGATATCACGGTGCCTGCGGACTCACGCCTGCCCGCATCGGGTCTGCTTTCCTTCTTCGCGGGCGATTGGGACACGATCGACGGGTCTTTCCCGATCCGCGTGCTGCTTCATCCCGCCGGAGCGCCGCTCGAACGCCGCGCGCGGCCGGTTGAGATCGACGCGTTCGATTGCCCGCATACCGCCGATCTTCACCCCGTAGCCGCGCGGCTTGCCGCCGGCCTCTCCTTCCCCGAATATGATATCGACTGGACGGGCCGGATCGAGGAGGAAGCGCCCGACGGCGCCGATTTCGATGCGCTGCACGATGGCATGTCCCGCCCTGCCCCCAATCTCGGCCAGCTGCTCGGCCATGCACCGTGGACGGGCGACGATCTGCGTGCCGAGATCTTCTTCCGCGAGATTGGCCGCGCGGGGAAGGAAAGGCTGCTGATCTGGAAAAGCTGGGAGGAATGGGAAGGCGCCAAGGCAATGGCATCCAAGCTCGCGAACGGCACGATCTACCGTCCCTGGTCCCCGGAAGACGATCCGCACATGCGCTGGATCCTCGATCACCAGGCCGAAATCGCAACGGGCATCGCGCGCTGGCAATTCCTCTTCGCCGCCGAATCCGGCGTCGCGACCAATCTGTGGATCAACGACGCCAATGCGATCTATTTCTTCGCGCCGAAGGACGATCTGGCTCGCGGCGACTTCTCCCGCGTCCAAGCAGTGACGACGCAGAGCTGAGCTACGCCGCCGTGCGCACCCGGCCGCGCGCTTCCAGCACCGCCGGGAAATTGGCCTCGGCCCATTCGACCAGCCCCAGCAGCGGCGCGGCGAAGCTCTGCCCCAGCGGCGTCAGCGAATAGGTCACGCTGGGCGGCACCGTGGGCTGCACGTCGCGATGGACGAAGCCGTCCTGCTCCAGCGTGCGCAGCGTCTGGGTCAGCATCCGCTTGGAAATATCCGGCACCGCGCGCGCAAGCACGCTGAACCGCTTCGGTCCGCCCGCCAGCGCCGACAGCAACAGCATCGACCAGCGGTCGCCGATCTGGTCGAGCAGGCTGCGCACCGGGCAGCGCGCCTCGTCCAGCCCCAGCGCCATCCAGCCTTCGAACTTCGCGCCCAGCGCCGCGTGCGCATCCTTCATGGGTTACTCCGGCATAACCTGGTGACGAAAAAGTGCCGTCTTCCGCCTCGCTATTTGGTCTCTATTTGAGACCAGGTCAACAATCGAGACCGGAGATCGCCCCATGTCCACCCCCCGTTACGCCGTCACTGCCGCCAGCGGCCAGCTTGGCCGCCTCGCCGTCGCCGCGCTTGCCGAACGCGCTGGCGCACAGAATATCGTCGCCATCGTCCGCGATCCCACCCGCGCCGCCGGGCTCTTCCCCGCCGGGGTCGAAATCCGTCAGGGCGATTACACGAAGTCCGATACGCTCGACGCCGCCTTTGCCGGAATCGACCGGCTCCTGCTCATCTCATCGAACGAGATCGGCAGCCGCACGCCGCAGCACGCCAACGCCATCGACGCGGCCAAGCGCGCCGGGATCGCCCGCATCGCCTATACCAGCGTGCTCCATGCCGACACGTCCGCGCTCGGCCTTGCCGGGGAGCATCGCGAAACCGAAGCGTTGCTCGCCGCGTCCGGTATCCCCCACAGCCTGCTCCGCAACGGCTGGTACACCGAGAATTACGCCGCCTCGATCGCTCCCGCGCTCCAGCACGATGCCTTTATCGGTGCAGCGGGCGAAGGCCGCATTTCGAGCGCTGCCCGCGCCGACTATGCCGAAGCCGCCGCCATCGCCTTGATCGCGGACACCGGCGAACGCGCGATCCACGAACTGGCCGGCGATGCGAGCTACACTCTCGCCGATTTCGCCGCCGAACTTTCGCGCCAGTCCGGTCGCGCCATTCCCTATGCCGACCTGACGGAAGCCGAATATCGCGCCGCGCTCATCGGCGCCGGCCTCCCGGAACCGTTCGCCACACTGCTGGCGGATTCCGACGCAGCCGCCGCAAAGGGGGCTCTGTTCGATGACAGCAACACCCTGTCTCGCCTGATCGGCCGTCCCACCACGCCGTTCGGAGAAACGATCGGCGAAGCGCTGAAGGCCGCACCGGCCGCCCACTGATCCCGGCCGAGCCGCCGGTCCCGCACCGGCGGCTCAGCAGGTCGCCAGATCCTTCCACCCGAACAGGCGGATCGCATTGTTCCGCAAGATGTCCCGCTTCTGCGCCTCGCTCAGGAACCGCGCCGAACGCACCGCCCGGATCGCCAGCGTCACCCCGTCGGGCCATGTCATCGCATCGGAGCCGAACAGGATTCGCTTGCCGAACCCGGCGTCCACCAGCCGCTTGAGATAGGCGTGGAATTCCGCTTGCGGCACCAGCCAGGCGATCGCGCCGGTATCAACCCACACCTGCGAATAGGCGTTGAGCATCGCGATCGTGTCGTCGCCCATCGGCCAGCCCATATGCTGCAAGATCACCCGCAGCTTCGGGTGGCGTACCAGCACATCCTCCAGCGCCAGCACATCCCCCGCGCGGATGCGGTTCGCAGGCGCACCGCGCCACGCATCGGGCGGGCCGGAGCCGGTGTGCAGCGCCACCGGCAGGTCGAGTTCCTCCGCCAGCGCCCAGAGCGGCTCCAGCCGGGAGTCGTCATAGGCGATGCCCATATAGGGCGTGCCCACTTCGCCGATCAGCGTCAGCCGGCCCGCCGCATGCAGCGCGCGGATTTCGCCCAGTTCATGCTCGCCCGGAATATTGTTGATCTGATAGCCCAGCCGCAATCGCCCGCCGCTCGCTTCCACCGCGGCGCCCGCCGCCGCACCGGCCTGCGAATCGATCACGCCGCGCTCGACGCCCTCCTTCTCCAGCGTCGCCAGCAAGGTTGCACGATGCCCCGCGCCGTCCTTCGGGGGCAGCATCCCGCTCACCGGATTGGGCACGCCCGCGCCGAAGCGTCCGTCGCCCTCGTAGGCATGGAGATGCACGTCGATCACCCCGCACGGTCCCGCCGCCGCCGCGCCCGTCCAGAGCAAGCCCGCCACCAGTCCCGCCGCCATCCGCATGAGCCGTCTCCCGCTGCCGGAGCATCATGACCGCTGGAAGTCGCGCCCGCCAGCGGCGATATGGGGGCCATGACCACCGAAGGCCGCCCGCTTACCGAACAGGAGATCGCGCTCGCCCGATCGGTCTTCGGCGACGCGATCGATTATGCGCGGGTGCGTATCCGCAATCGCAAATGGGCCTTCTTCCAGCCACGCAACACGGTGATGGCCCCCACCGGCCATATCCATTTCCACCCGCACGGGCCGCATTATCGAGAGGATTTCGCCGCCGAGGGCCTCAGCCTCCAGGGCCTCTTCATCCACGAGATGGTTCATGTCTGGCAGCATCAGAAGGGCATCTTCCTGCCGCTGAAGCGCCATCCCTTCTGCCGCTACGATTACGCGATCCGTCCCGGCCAGCCGCTCGAGAAATACGGGCTGGAGCAACAGGCGGAAATCGTCCGCCACGCCTTCCTGCTCCGCCGCGGGGCAATCGTCCCCGGCGCGCCGCCGGTCGGGCAATATGAAAGCATCCTGCCCTTCTGATCCCGCAAGCGCGCGGACGCGGGATCAGCGCGGACGGTAAGGCAGACCGGGCGTGTAAGGGAAATAAGTATAGTAGGTCCGCGCCTTGGGCTCGTGCGGCTTCGCGGCAAGATCGGCGCGTGCTGCGGCCAGCCACTCGGCATCGACCTCGACCTTCAGGTTCCGCGCAGCGCGCACGGGGTCGATCACCTCCGCGACATTCACCTCGGTCACCTTGCCCGTTTCGTCGACCTTGACCTCGAGGATCACCGAATAGTCACGCGCAGGCGCGGCAATCGCGGGCGGTGTGGCTGCGATCAGCAGCGCGGCGAGCAGGTGCGTCATGCCCAAGGGCTAACACGCACCTGCCCGGCTCGCCAGTCCAGGGGTTCCCGGCCCGCCTAGGGCGTGTCGCCCGCTGTATCGAAGGTCCGCGGCGACGGAGGTGGCGGCGGAGGCGGAGGCGGTGGTGGCGGTGGTGGTGGCGGCGGTGGAGCCACATACACCGGCGCGGGCGGCGGGGGCGGCGGCGCAACATACACCGGCGCAGGCGGTGGCGGCGGTGGTGCCGAATAGCTCCGCACGGGCGCGGGCGGCGGGGACGGCGGCGGCGTATAGGACCGCGCCGGGGGCGTATATTCCGGCCTCGGCACGGATGGCGCGGAATAGGTTTGCGGCGGGGGCGAATAGCTCGGCGCCGGCGCAGTGTAGGTCGGCGGTGCGACGCGCACGCGCGGACGCTCGCCCAGCGGCTCGTCGATGCGCGGACGCGGACGCACCGAAGGGCGCGGCGGCGCAGGCGGAGCAGGCGTCGCGTCCGGAGCGGCCGGCGCGCCCTGCGGCACGGATGGCTCAGCGGTCGAGAGATCGGATGCCGGACGCGTCGGAACCGGCGCTTCGGGACGCGGGCGCATCATGCCCGGGCCACCCGGACGCGGCGTCCGCGTGCCTGAGGGCGGCGCGGTCGGCGCAGCCGGCATGGTCGGCGTCACCATCACCGGCGGCAGCGGCGGCACGCCCTCATCGTCGGCCGGCCGGTCCAGGCGCAGGCGTCCGCCATCGCCATTCTGGCTGGGCACCGGCCGCCCCATCCCCGGCGTACGCGGATTGCGCGGCGGCTGGTTCCCTGCGCCTGGCGCACCCGGACGCGGCGGGCGCGGCCCGGCGCCGGGCGTGCCCGGACGGCGGGGCGGCGTCGTGCCCGGCGGGGGCGGCGTATAGCTGCCCGGCGGCTGCCCGCGCCATCCGCCATCGCCCCAGTTGCGGAACCGGTCGCGCACCGCTTCGCGGATGCGCCGCTCGGGATCGAGGCGGCGGCGATACTCCGCACCGCGCGGACCGTTGCGGTGGCGGCGCCAGCCTTCGTGGCGGCGCTGGCCATCGTTCCAGTCATTCTGCCAGTCCCACCAGAGATAGGAAAAGTCGATCCAGCTCGTCACCCGCACCGGCTGCCACTGGTCGCGGCGGATCATCGCGCGCTTCAGCGCCCGGCCGCGGTCATAGCCGCGGATCGCGGTGATCAGCCACCCGGTGCCTTCCTCGCGCCCCAGCACCCCGCCGTCCGGACCATAGATCACGGCGACTTCGCCTTCGATAAAGCCATAGCTCATCTCGGGATCGCGGACGAGGAACGGCACCTGGCTGTTCCCCTCGAAGAAATAGCTGTGCAGCCCGTCCTCGCGCTGTTCGGCGATCAGCACCGAACCATCCTCCAGCGTCCAGGCCCAGGGCTGGCTGTCGCCCGAATAGAAGCTCAGGTCGGGGGGAGACTCGCCCACCGCTTCGCTCATCGCATCGGCACGGTCGATCCACTCATAATCCTCGAACCCGGTCATGTCGGCCCATGCGGCGGGCGCGGGCGGTGGGGCGTACTGATAGCCGTAATCGACGGGCATGCACGCCGACAGCGCCAGTGCGGCGGCAAGGGCGCTGGCCCCGCCCATCAGCCGTTTCCGTGTCTCAAGGCCCGTCATCGACTCTCTCCCCATCTCCCTAATCGAAAGGAGAATTTCGTTTCGCCGCTGAACCGGAGATGAAGGTCCGGCGCCATTGCCATCAGGGCAGTTCCCACCGGAACCGGCTGATCCACATATCGGGCACGGGCTTGCCCGCCGCATCGCGCGCCGGCGTGAACTTCGCGCGCTTTCGCATCAGGCCGCAGACCGTGTCGTCGAGCACCACGCTTCCGCTGCCGTGGAGGATCGTGCAGCCGACGACCTTGCCGTCCGCCCCGATCGTCAGCCGGAACGTCGCGGTTCCCTGCTCGCGCTTCTGCAGCGCTTCCTTCGGATAGTCGGCATTCGTCACCCAGGTCTGCGGCGTTCCGGTCGGCACCGCACGGTTCACCGCGGAGCGCAGGATTTCGGGATCGACTTCCCAGCTCTTGAGCAGGTCGTCATGACACGGTTCCAGCGCCTTGAATGCCGCCGCGGTCCGGCCCGGCTCCAGCACGACGTCCAGCTTGCCGCCCTCGATCTCGATCCGGTTCGAAGCGATCATCTGATCGAGCTGTGCCTGATCCAGCAGCACATACAGCAATCGCCGCGGGCTCTCGCCTACCGGCGCACTTGCATACCGCTCGTTGAAGCTTTCGCCACCCGGCTGCAGCCCGATCCGGACCCATCCGAAAGTCGCCCGCTTCGGCCCCGGGCCCTTTTCCGGAGACGTGACCACCACCAGCGTCGCGCCGCTGCTGCGCGGAAGCGTGATGAACACCAGTTCCACCTGGTCCGCACCGGTCCCGTATTTTCGGAACGCGCGGCACGAATCCCGTGCATAGTCGATCGCCCAGGGCGTCGCCGCTTTCAGCACCGCAGGCGCGGACGCCGTCTGCGCCATTGCGGGCGCAACCATCGCAGCCGCCGTCATCACCCCCGTCACCAAACCGATCAGCCGCATCGTCTGCCCCCTTCCGAATGCCCCCGCACCATGCATCACCGCGCGAACAATTGCTTCGGCGCGCCATGCTCGTCCGGCCAGGCTTCCCATGCCACGTCGGTCGGCCCGATGACGAAGGTCACGACGCGCCATGTGCCGCGCTCCTGCCGTAACAGCGCATAGACGGTATCGCCGTCGAGCACGCCGGCCTCCTGCTGTTCGGCATAGTGCGTCTTGCCGAAATCGATCTCCGCGCCGGCAGGGGTTCGCGGCGAAGCCGTGACGAACGCCCAGCCGCGATAGGTCCGCATCTCGCGCACCACGAATTTCACCGGCTGTTTCAAATCCTCCGCGATCGCGCTCCGCAGTGTGTCGAGCAGTTGCGCCCGCGACGGATCGCCCAGCCCCACCTGCACTGCTTGCGCCGAAGCCGCCGGAACACCCCCTGCCGCCACGACCGCGAGCCCCAGCAAGATTCCGGTTCCCCACTTCTTCATCGCGACACCTTCCGGATTTAAAACTCGGTCTTGATCCTGTTGAACGGCAATCGTTTTTGTTGGCGCGGTCCGTAGAACTACGGATTATTCGCGAAAATCACGCAGAGGGGAAGTCGAGATCCGCAAAAGCCCCTTGGCATTGGCTGCATTCGGCCTCCTGGCAACGTACGACAATGGGGGCGGCACGAGAGCGTTTTGAGGAGCCGCCGGATCGCCCGCCCGGGAGTCCGTGCCGGACCGGACCCAAAATCGATTGTTGCTGCCTGCGCCGCACCCCATATCTGATCCGGGAGGAACCGCATGGCGCTCAGGCTCAACTGTGTCGAACCGCTGACCGCCATCGCCATCGGCGCGGGCGCCTGTGCGCTGGCGCCGCTCGACGCGGGGCTGACCGCGGGCGCGATCATCGGCGGCACCGGCCTGCTCGCACGCATCCGCGAAAATTCGCGCAAGGCGGGCCTGGACGATGTGGCGATCGTCGAGCGGCTCCAGAAGCAGATCCTGCGCGAATGGGAACGGTGGGAATCGACGCCCGAACGCCGCGATGCCGTCACGCGCGCCGATGCCGCGATGACCCGGCTGCTGCCGGCAGTGATGCTGACTCGCGAGGAACTGGCGGCCACGGCCACCATGTCGAGCATCGAGGCCTATCCGGTCGTCGCTGCGGCAAGGATCGTCGACGAGCTGGGCAATCACGAGAGCATGTTCGCTCCGCCTGCCGATGATCGCGAGGCCAGTCTGGAACGCCTGTTCGCTCTTGAAGTCGTCGAGCGCGCATTGCGCGCGGCCAAGGACGACAAGGATTATGCGATCCTGCTCACGCTCGACATCGCGATCGAGGTCGGCCGGGCGCTTGCCGGGGTCTCGCAGCAGATCGATGAATCCACCGAAACCCTGTCCCGCAAGATCGACGACGGCCTGGCGGCGGTCCAGAAATCGCTGGGTGGCGAGTACGAAAAACTCTCGCAACAGGCGCTTCGCGGCGCGGTCGCCCGCTTCATCACCTTCCGTCCAAACGCGCCGACCAGCGAAGTCGTCGAAGCCGTCGATCGCTTCATTCCCGAATATGACGCCCTGCGCGAGCGTGTCGCGTTGCTCGACGCGAACGACAATCGACTGAAGGGCGCGCAGCAGGCGGCATCCGAAGCGCTCGATCGTGGAGACCTCGACGCTGCCCGCCAGCATCTCCGCGAAGCGGTGCTCATCCAGGGCGAGCGGACCGCGGAGGCGGTCCGGCAAGAGGCGCAGACTTTATCCGAGCTGGCGAGTGCCGACCTGCTCGCGCTGGACTGGCAGAGCGCCTACGCGAACTGGAAGGACGCCGGCGCGAAGCTGACGCCCTATGACGCGGGAGCCGCTGGCGCACTGATGGCTGCGGCAGGGCTTCATTTGCGGAAGCACGGACTTGATTTCGGATCGATGGGCGCGCTTTCCGCAGCTGCTGCGATCTGGCGGCTGCTTCGAGATCAGGCCCTTGCGCGCGGGGACACGGCCGGTGCGGCGGGCTGCTCCAACAATCTCGGCGATGTTCTGAGCAGCCAGGGCGAGCGCGCCGGAGGGGAGGCAGGCCTCGCCTTTCTTGCCGAAGCGGCGAATGTACTGCGCGAAGCCCTGTCGCTCTGCGAGCAGATTTCAGCATCCGAACTGTCAGCCACATTGCAGGTAAGTCTGGGCAATGCGTTGCGTGAGTTGGGCAGCCGAACGTCGGATAAAGCCGGTTTCGATCTGCTGATGCAGGCCGCGGCGACATATCAGGCGGCGATGAAGGTATATACCAAGAAGGCGCATCCGCTTAACTGGGCGGGGTGCAACAACAACCTTGGAATCGCCCTCGAAGCTGCAGGGGACCGCATGAGCGGCTCCACGGGTCTTTCACTCATCACTGCAGCGATCGCCGCATCGATTGCGGCCCTCAGCCTCGGACGGAGCGCGTTTGACGAGGCCCAATGGGCTATCTTCAATACCAATTTCGGCAATGCGCTATGCGCCAGGGCGCAACGCACCAGCCTGGAGGTAAGTCGATTCGACCTTGCGCTGGCGGCGCTTGCCTTTCGCGATACCCTGGCTGCCTATACCGAGGTTGAAACGCCGGCGAGTTGGGCGATGACGCAGAACAACCTCGGCATCATTCTCAGGATGCAAGGCGCCCAGACGCCCGGCGACGAAGGGGTCGAGCTCATCTGGCAAGCTGTACACGCATTTGAGGCGGCACTGAGAATCCGCACCGAAAAGGCGGTCCCGTTCAAATGGGCAATGACCCAGAACAATCTCGGCGCCGCCCTCGGGACTCTTGGCCAGCGCGTGGAGGGTGAAGCCGGGATCGAAATCCTCGCGCGGGGGATCGCCGCCTTCAAGGCCGCCATGACGGTCTATGATCCGATGTCGGCGCAATGGGCGATGACGGGGGAGAATATCGCCCGGATGCACGAGGTGATCGCAGAGCGTTCCACCGATCCGCTTCCCGGGCTCAAGGCTGCGGAACAAGCCCTGATCGAGGCTCTGTCGGCATTTTCCCCGGAGCACATGGCCTATTATCACAACAAGGCCAGCGCCAGCCTCGCGCGCGTCCGCGAGAAGATCGCGGCCATCGAAGCCTGATTCCCTCCGCCAGCTTGAACTGTCCCGCGCGCGCACCCAATTTCACCGGCGGCCGCCCCTCGGCTTGCCCCCGGAACATCAATAGAACATATAGGCCTCATGTCCCTGACCCATATCTCCGTCCGCGGCGCGCGTGAGCACAATCTCAAGGGCGTCGATATCGACATTCCCCGCGATACGCTGACGGTGATCACCGGCCTCTCCGGCTCGGGCAAATCCTCGCTCGCCTTCGACACCATCTATGCCGAGGGTCAGCGCCGCTACGTCGAGTCGCTCTCGGCCTATGCGCGCCAGTTCCTCGAGATGATGCAGAAGCCCGACGTCGATCATATCGAGGGCCTCTCCCCCGCCATCTCGATCGAACAGAAGACCACCAGCCGCAATCCGCGCTCCACGGTCGCCACGGTCACCGAGATCTACGACTATATGCGCCTGCTCTGGGCGCGCGTCGGCATTCCGTACAGCCCGGCCACCGGCCTCCCCATCGCCGCGCAGACCGTGTCGCAGATGGTCGACCGCGTGCTGGCCCTGCCCGAAGGCACCCGCCTGCTCCTCCTCGCCCCCGTCGTGCGCGGCCGCAAGGGCGAGTATCGCAAGGAGCTGGCCGAGTGGCAGAAGGCGGGCTTCACCCGCGTCCGCATCGACGGCGAGACCATGCTGATCGAGGACGCCCCCGCGCTCGACAAGAAGTTCAAGCACGACATCGAAGTGGTGGTCGACCGCCTCGTCGTTCGCGACGATATCGCCACCCGCCTGGCCGAGAGCTTCGAACAGGCGCTCAAGCTTGCCGACGGCCTCGCTTATGTCGATCTGGTCGACACGACGGTCGCCGAACTCGCCGGCAATCGCGTCAAGGAAGCTCCCCAGGCCTTCGCCGCCGAAGGCGGGATGAAGGGCGCCGGCATCCCCGACAACCGCATCGTCTTCTCCGAGAAGTTCGCCTGCCCCGTCTCCGGCTTCACCATCGCCGAGATCGAGCCGCGCCTGTTCTCGTTCAACGCCCCGCAGGGCGCCTGCCCCGCGTGCGACGGTCTGGGCGAGAAGTTGGTGTTCGACGAGGATCTCGTCGTCCCCAATCACGACCTGACCATCAAGAAGGGCGCGATCGTCCCCTGGGCCAAGTCGCAGCCGCCCAGCCCCTATTACATGCAGGTCCTGGGCAGCCTCGCCCGCGAATTCGGCTTCAGCCTCGACACGCCGTGGAAGGACCTGCCCGGCGAGGTCCAGCTGATCGTCCTCCACGGCACCGGCGGCAAGCCCGTCACCCTCACCTTCGTCGACGGCAAGAAGTCGTACGACGTGCGCAAGCCGTTCGAGGGCGTCATCGGCAATCTCAACCGCCGGATGCTCTCCACCGAAAGCGCGTGGATGCGCGAGGAGCTTGCCAAATATCAGGCGTCGCATCCGTGCGAGACGTGCGACGGCGCCCGCCTCAAGCCCGAGGCGCTGGCGGTGAAGGTCGCCATGCGCGACATCTCCAGCGTCACCCGCCTCTCGGTGGTCGACGCGCTCGCCTGGTTCGCCACCCTGCCCGATCAGCTCACGCCGCAGAGCCGCGAGATCGCCCGCGCCATCCTCAAGGAGATCGACGAGCGCCTCGGCTTCCTCAACAATGTCGGCCTCGACTATCTCAACCTCGACCGCACCAGCGGCACCCTGTCGGGCGGCGAGAGCCAGCGCATCCGCCTCGCCTCGCAGATCGGCTCGGGCCTGTCGGGCGTGCTCTACGTCCTCGACGAGCCCTCGATCGGCCTCCACCAGCGCGACAACGACATGCTGCTCGCCACGCTGCGCCGCCTGCGCGACCTCGGCAACACCGTGCTCGTCGTCGAGCATGACGAGGACGCGATCCGCACCGCCGATTACGTCATCGATATGGGCCCCGGCGCGGGCGTCCACGGTGGCGAGATCGTCGCGCATGGCAGCTTCGAACAGGTCCTCGCCACGCAAGGCAGCGTCACCGCCGATTATCTCAACGGCACCCGCCGCATCGAGGTGCCCGCGAAGCGCCGCAAGGGGACGGCCAGGAAGCTGACGGTGCACAATGCCACCGCCAACAATCTGACCGGCGTCACCGCGTCGATCCCGCTCGGCACCTTCACCTGCATCACCGGCGTCTCCGGCTCGGGCAAGTCGAGCTTCACCATCGACACGCTCTACGCCGCCGCCGCGCGCCAGCTCAACGGCGCCCGCGTCCTCGCCGGCAAGCATGACAAAATCACCGGGCTCGAGCATCTCGACAAGGTGATCGACATCGATCAGTCGCCCATCGGCCGCACCCCAAGATCGAACCCGGCCACCTATACCGGCGCCTTCACCGCGATCCGCGACTGGTTCGCCGGCCTCCCCGAAGCGCAGGCGCGCGGCTACAAGCCCGGCCGCTTCAGCTTCAACGTCAAGGGCGGCCGCTGCGAAGCCTGCACGGGCGACGGCCTGCTCAAGATCGAGATGCACTTCCTCCCCGACGTCTATGTCACCTGCGACGTCTGCCACGGCCAGCGCTACAATCGCGAAACGCTGGAAGTGAAGTTCAAGGGCCTCAGCATCGCCGACGTGCTCGACATGACGGTCGAGGACGCAGTCGAGTTCTTCAAGGCCGTCCCGCCGATCCGCGACAAGATGGCGATGCTCGCCGAAGTCGGCCTGGGCTATGTGAAGGTCGGCCAGCAGGCCACCACGCTATCGGGCGGCGAAGCCCAGCGCGTGAAACTCGCCAAGGAACTGGCGCGCCGCGCCACCGGCAACACCCTTTACATCCTCGACGAACCCACCACCGGCCTCCACTTCGAAGACGTCCGCAAACTGCTCGAAGTCCTCCACGCGCTGGTCGAACAGGGCAACACCGTGGTGGTGATCGAGCACAATCTCGACGTGATCAAAACCGCCGATTGGGTGCTGGACCTCGGCCCGGAGGGCGGCGTGAAGGGCGGCGAGATCGTGGCGGAAGGCACGCCGGAAGCGGTGGCGAAGGAACCGCGGAGTTATACGGGGCGGTATTTGGCGCCGTTGTTGGGACGAGAAAAGTTGAAGAGGTAACCGATGCAGCTTACCTCCCTAAGACGGAGATTCACACGACCCTCGATTCTCAACGAAAGTCGATCTATCATCAATCATTGTTCGATGATGGCAGGGGGTGGATTTGTTTCTGGAGAAGCATTCTAGGTTTATTCGACACTACCGCTTCACGTTTACCGGTAGAAAGGCAAGGGCCCCTATCTTGCCCTTAATCGGGCATGCCGGCGTGTATTCCATATTCGATGCGCTCCAAAAGGCACTACGATCCAATAGGGCGCTGGATGTGAAAGATAATGGAGACATCATCGAACTCATGGAGATCGATGCGACGTCCGTCAGCGGTGCGTTGATTTTGCTTTTTCATCGAGCTAGCCCCAGAGCGGCAGATCCGATGTATCGGAAGAAAGCTAGGGCGGGGGTGACGCTTCGTACCGTGAATCGGAAACCTGACGAGGACCAATCAGTCTCTGCTCACTTAATTATAAAAAAATCTGCTCGATCGACTGGCGAGTATGACGCCGCCCTTGAAGAAATACCAGGTATGAGCATGGCGTCAGTCGGGACTGTAATACGTAAGGCCCTTACAGATTACGTCTATGATTTTGAAAATAAACGCGGCGAAGATGAAAATACTTATACAGTATTCAAATCTCGTGGCGTTAAATCTGAAACTGTTACAAACGCACTAAAAACTGGAAATTTTAAGTATGTAACTTTGGTTCGACCCGCGCGCGCCGATTTTGTCGATTCTGGAGATACCTTCCAACCTATCGACGAGAGAATGAAAATCCGAATCAAAGGCGAGATTGAAGCGAAAGATTGGATGGATCGGATCGGAGCCCTAGCGAAACGCGCAAGAGCCGCAGGATGGGACGATTTTCAAGTTGATATCGAAATGGATGACGATCGCAGCAAAACAGTGCAAATAGCCCGTGGAGAAGAAGCTAAAGAGATTATGTTTATTCGCGCTGAACAAATCTCTCTGAAAAATGAATTGCCGACATGCTCAGCAAAAATATCCGTAGAACTTTCTAAAAAATCCTTAGCTTACATATCATAGATATGTATTACTTATTTTTCTCTTTTAGGTATTTATCCCTACGAACGGAAAGTGGCCGCCTAGTAATTTGGCGTGACTTTTTGCCAGTATCGGTTCTATGCCTTGCCCTATCTCTCCCGTTTTGGTCGATAAAATACTCGGGGTTCTTCGAACCGGCGGGATTTCTTGGACGGGTAGGAAGTATCACCGGCAATCTGGCAGGTTTCTATATCGCCGGACTCGTCGCCGTTGCAGCCTTTGCAATGGAACGCGCCTCCTTGGATGATGTGATCAAGACAGGAAAGGTTTCTCCTGACCCAAGCTCCTCAGCAGATCGGCGATTTCTAACCCGACGAGAATACGTTTGCTATATATTCGGATATCTTACTTTTTGCTCTTTAGCATTTTCAATTCTATCAGTTTTGGCAACATCAATTGGTCAACCAATAGGCAAGTATATATACGGAACCACATGGCTCATTTTTGAACACGAAGTTAAAGTAAAATCGCTAGCGAGAGCAATTTCAATTTTCCTAATTATAGCACCGCTTGCGCATTTGCTAGTAACGACAGGATATGGATTATACTATCTCATCGAGAAAATTTACGAAAAGACTCCAAAATTAAAAAGCAAACCCGGCAGCGACGCTCGAATTACAAATTTAGATACGGGAATTGACTGAATTTTCTCCGATTACTTTATTTTCCTTATGATTTCTCAAATCAAATAATCTCATAGCCAGAGGTAGCCACCTCACTCAATTTCCTTTGAATCCCGCACCCCGCTCCCATACCCCTCAGGCGCCACCCGCACCGCGGCTGCCTTTTCGCGAGCCGACGGACTCCGGGCGACATCGCCCGCGCGGCGGTTCGCGAAGTGCTGGGCTGAGGCCCCCGGCCTCACACTGAAGCTGTCAAGCGTTGCCGGCGCGACGATCCATCTGCCCCGCAACGCCGGCCCTCCCCTCCCCCGATCCTCATGCCCGCCGGAACGCGCGGCACCGGCGCATCGCGCGCGCATCCGAGAGGCTGCGGCCACCGCGCGCCCGGCGCAGCAGCCGCCCGAAACCTCAAAGCGGCTCCCACACCCCCTGGTTGCAATACCCCGCCAGCAGCGGCTCGGAATATTCCGTCGTCTCGCCGACCAGCCAGGCGTGGGTCGTCACGCCCCAATAGGTGCAGTCGCTATAGTGGATGCCCACCACGCTCCCGTTCGGCGCGTCGTAATAATAGATATGGTAGATCGGCTCGCTCTGCGTAACCGAGAGCGCAGGTCCCGGCAGCGAGAGGAGGGATGCCGCGAACAGGATGACGGCAAGCTTGCGTCTGATCATGATCATAATCCCCATTTTCGCCGATCGTCACGAGTCGGCGGGATCAGGATAGGCACCCCTAGTGCTGGCCACCATCGGACCGGACCATATTGAAGCCAATTCTTCTTGGCCGATACTTCGCGTTCATTACATGCCGCCCGCCAGACACGCGGGCCCGCGCAGGGCCTCCGGAGGCCGCGCCCTTGAAATCCCGGACCGCAACCCCATATTCCCCATCAGGCGCCATCCACTCGCTGGCGGTTTCCCCCGGAAACCCGGTGCCTACGCAGTCCGATCGCTCTGCACCCGCCGCGCCTGAACAGCGCGGCTATTCGCATATTCGAACGGACCGCAGCCGGTATCGCCCCAGGCGAACCCGGCACCCAAACATCCACAACAAGGAACCCTAATTGACCTTTTTCGAAAACATCCACGAAACGCAGATTACCCGTAACTACCCCCAGCCGATCCCCGGCCGCGCCCCGCGCCGCCGCCTCTTCGCCACCGGCCGTTCCCCGGCCGCCATCGCCCGCGCGGCGGTCCGCGAAGTTCTCGGCTGAGCCAGACCGGCGTTGCCGGCGGCGCAAACCGCCGCCCCGCAACGCCCCACCTGCCTCTCCATCACGGCCACCTCGTTCACGTCCCCCCGCGGCGGCAATCGCCGCCTTAAGAACAAAGCAAGAACTTTCCGCTGTCCTACAGGGCGCGACTCCGCATATCCTCCCGCGCGAAAAACCGTGGGAGAGTGCATATGGCAAAGCCGCATCCGGTCATCAGCCCGGAAGAACATCGCAAGCAGCAGGAAGCCTATGCGCGCCTGTCCGCTTCCACAGACGCGGCCATCAGCGCCGCGCTCGATGTCTTCAAACGCAATGGCGATGACGACGAACTCGAACAGGCGATGAAGGAAGCCAGCGAGCGCGTCGATCCGCCGCGCGGCCGCTTGCCCGAAGGCATGCCGGACCTGTCCGGCCTCGCGCCGGAGGATCATCCGCGCCTGTCGGGAGAAGGCTGGACGGTGGAGAAGCAGCGCGCCTTTCTCGTCCACCTCTCCGAAACCGGCTGCGTCGGCGATGCCTGTGCTCCGGTCGGCCTGTCGCGCCAGTCGGCCTATAAGCTGCGCCGCCGCGCGCCCAATTCGCTGTTCTCGATCGGCTGGGACGTCGCGATCCATATGGCGCGGCAGGCGATGCTCGACGAAGCGACCGAACGCGCGATTCAGGGGCGCGAGGTGCCGGTCTGGTATCAAGGCCAGCAGGTCGGCACACGCATTCTCCACAACGACCGGCTGCTGATGTTCCTGCTCGCCTGCCGCCGCGACGCGCTTCACCCCGCGCTCGACGCGCGCGAGATGACGCATCTCTTCCCGACGATGCTGCGCATGGTCGATACCATCCTCCCCCCGGCCTTCACTGCCGAGCGGATCGCGGAGCTGACCGGCCATGACGGGGCAGCGAAGCCCTAGGATCGCGGACTTCGGCGCCGGCTGGTTTTTCGCGATCTTGGTGTCAACCGTGTCAACCGCGAAGGGGCCGCAACGCCCTTCCCCGTCGTGCGTTCTCCGCTGCACGCGGCGTCACTCCGGCGTCCGCACAGGAGCTACGGCATGGGCATCTTCGACAGCATCCGCGACGTGATTTTCGGCCATAGCCCGATCAATCCCGCGCCCGCGCCCGGTGCGGCCCCGGCGCCCGCGCCGGCCGCCGCGCCCTCGCCTGCGGCCCCCGCCGCCCCGGTCGATGTCGAGAATGTCCTGCTCGTCTTCGAGACGAAGCGCGGCAAGGCCGATCTCAACTGGCGCAGTTCGATCGTCGATCTGATGAAGCTGCTCGGCCTCGATTCCAGCCTGGAGAACCGCAAGGCGCTCGCCACCGAGCTCGGCTATACCGGCGCGAAGGACGGCTCGGCGGAAATGAACATCTGGCTCCACAAGGCCGTGATGCGCGAGCTGGAGAAGAGCGGCGGGACCGTACCGGCGGCGCTCAAGGATTAGGGGCCCGCGGCGCAAACTACGTAGAATTACGTTAATGCCGCGGATACCTGATCTTCAGCCTTTTGCAGCAGACCGGTCGCCTCGCTTCCGGAGGTCTCAATGCTGTCCCGTCTGCGCTCCCGCAAAAGCGAGGGCTTTGTCGAACCTTCCACACCCGGCGATCCCGGCGCCGAAACGCTTGCCTTCCTCCTGGCGCAGGGCCTGC
Organism: Sphingomonas sp. G-3-2-10; assembly: GCF_012927115.1. NCBI lineage: Bacteria > Pseudomonadati > Pseudomonadota > Alphaproteobacteria > Sphingomonadales > Sphingomonadaceae > Sphingomonas > Sphingomonas sp. G-3-2-10. The sequence goes on from NZ_JABBFY010000001.1 coordinate 2,086,392, forward strand.
CCACCACCCCGCGCTACTATGCGCTTGCCCATGCCTCGCTCGCCGATCGCTCCAGCATCGAGGCGCATTCGGTCGCCGAGGCGATGCACGCCACCGGCCGCCTCTCGCTCGAAGCCGCCGAAGCCATCCTCGCCCGGATCAGCCCCGCGCCGCCCGCCGCTGCCGAGCTGCAGGCCGCCGAGGAGCATGAACGCCTCCGCCATCAGACGCTCCACCTCGCCGATCTCGCCGCCACCGCGACGGCCGCCACCAACCAGTTCGGCCGCGATCTCTCCGCCGGGCTCAGCGATCTGGAAAGCGACGGCCGCTCGGTCCTCGCCCTTGTCTCGTCGATGGTCGAGCGCACCCGCAGCACCGAGCAGCAGCTTGCCGCTGCGGTCCAGCAGATCGAGCAGCTCCGCGACGAAGTCGCCGAGGCGCGCAACGATGCGATGCGCGACGAGCTGACCGGGCTGCTCAACCGCCGCGGCATCCTCGATCATCTCGCCGGCCTGGGTGGCCATGCCGTCCGCACCCTGGCCATCTGCGATATCGACAAGTTCAAGGCGATCAACGACGGCCACGGCCATGAAGTCGGCGATCGCGTGCTCAAGGTGGTAGCCGCCGCGCTGGCGCAGGGCTGCGCGCCGCATCTCGTCGGCCGCTGGGGCGGCGAGGAGTTCATCGTCCTGCTCGACGAACCCGATCCGGCCCGCGCGGCGGAGATCGTCGACGATGTCCGCGAAGAACTGTCGCGCCGCACGCTGCGCGTCCGCGAGACGGGCAAGTCACTGGGTACCGTAACTTTTTCCGCCGGTCTCTCCGCCTTCGCCGGCGCGCCGCTGGATCCCGCGCTGCGCATCGCCGACGCCTTGCTCTATCAGGCAAAATTGTCCGGCCGGAACAAGGTCCTGATCGAGCTGCCGCCCGCCGCGCGCGCCGCCTGATTTGCTATTCCGGGCCATCGCGCCCATATGACGGCAGCTACCAGTCGCATATCGACGGTCTTCGGCGCTTTGCGGCTCCCTCTTCCTTCTTTCCCTGCCCCTCGCAGCAACACGAGGGCTCCCGCATTCGGGGTCCCGACAAGAAAGAAGGAAAATCAAATGGCTATCACTGGCACCGTCAAGTTCTTCAACGCCGACAAGGGCTATGGCTTCATCTCGCCGGAGACCGGTGGGCAGGACGCGTTCGTGCACATCACGGCCGTCGAGCGCGCCGGCATGGCGACGCTGAACCAGAACCAGCGCGTCACCTATGAGCTCGAGGAAGACCGTCGCGGCAAGATGGCCGCGGTCAACCTTCAGGCGGCTGACTAACGCTATCCGGTAGCGCGCGCTCCATTGCGGGCGCGCGCCGCCACTTCAGGAGATCGCGGCCGATGGCCAGCAACACCCTCACCTATCGCGATCATGCCGCGAAGGCCCGCGCCGACGCGGACGAAGCCACGCTCGACAATGTCCGCGAACGCTGCCTCCGCGCCGAAGCCGCATGGCTCGACATGGCCGAGCGCCAGGAGCGCGTCGACGCTGCCCGCGCCGTCCGTGAAGCGCCCAAGACGCCCCAGCTCGTGACCGAGGCCGGGTAGATCGAGCATCCGTTCGTCCTTGCCGCTGCGCTGATCGCCCTTGCCGGTCTCGGCGCTCTTGTGACCCTTGCCACGATCCGCCTCCGCCGCCGCAGCGATCACGCGCTGCGTGACGGCAGCCGGCCGATCCGCCGCGCCGATGCCTGGCTCTGGCGCGGCCGCTAAGGGGGAACACCCCGACGTCCGGCCCGTTGATGAAGCATCCCTTCGCAACAACGGAGCCTCCCAATGGCCACAGCAAAACCCGCCAGTTCCGCAAAACCGCGCACCGCCAAACCCACCAGGAAGCGCACCGCCGCGCGCAAGGCAGCTCCGGCACCCGCCGCTCGTACCGCTTCGAAAGCGCTCGGCATTTTCTCGCTCGGCGCCGCGGCAGTGGCGATCGGTGCCGCAATCTACGGTGTCGCTCGCCAGATACTGACGCCGTCCGAAGGCCATGCCGCCCCCGATCTCGCGCTCGACCAGCCGCGTCCTGGCGCGGACGATCGCGCTCCGGCGGCATTCCGGCCCGATCCCACCGCGCCCGTATCGGTCGCCGAACGCGAGAGCCTGCGCCCGGCCACCGGCCCGGTTCCCACGTTGGTCCGCGACGAAGGCGTCCTGCCCGACACGGTTCATTAAGCTCCGCACGCAACCAACCGCGCCGTCACGCATTCCGCCTCTATCCCAAAGGCTTCAGGAGAGAGACGATGCGTATCTTGACCCTCGGCGCGGTCGCTGCGGCTGCGCTGGCGACGACTGCGTGCAGCTATGACGACGGCCGCCCCGGCTATGCCGGTCGCGGCTATTCCAGCTACGACTGGAACCGGCCGGACCCCGCATATGGCGGCTATCATGCCGATCGCTATTATCGCGAGGACAACAACCGCTATCGCGAACGCCGCCTCAGCCGCAACGATCGCGTCTATCGCGGACAGGACGGCCGCTATTATTGCCGCCGGTCGGACGGCACCACCGGCCTGATCGTCGGCGGTATCGCTGGCGGACTGCTTGGCGCGGCCATCGCTCCGGGCGGTTCCGAGACGCTGGGCGCGTTGCTCGGCGCAGCAGGCGGTGCGGCGCTCGGCGCGTCCGTCGAGCGTGGCGAGGCCCGCTGCCGGTAAGGCTCGGCCGCTAATACCTTAGGATGCCTTCCGCTGGGGCGTCGCCGTTCCTAGATCGGGGGCCCCCAGCAGGAGGTTTCAATGACGACGCGCACCGCGACTGCCCGCTACGACGGCTTCGGCAAAGAAGGCAAAGGCCATATCACCACTCAGTCCGGGGTGATGACCGACCAATATTACGGCTTCAACACCCGGTTCGAGGACGGCAAGGGCACCAACCCCGAAGAACTGATCGCCGCGGCCCATGCCGGCTGCTTCACGATGGCCCTCAGCTTCGCGCTCGCCCGCGCCGGTTTCTCCGAAGGGTCGCTGGAGACGAAGGCCGCGGTCAAGCTGGAGCAGGACGGCGAAGGCGGGTTCACCATCACCCGCTCCGATCTCACGCTCAACGCCAGCGTTCCCGGTCTCTCGCAGGGACAGTTTCAGGCACTGGCCGACGGTGCGCACGCAAATTGCCCGGTCTCGAAACTGCTCAAGGCAGAGAGCAATCTGGACGCTACGCTAGGTTGAGAACCGGCAGCAGCGAGAACCAGAAGTAAAAGGCCAGCATCGCCGTGAGCAGTGCGCCGGTCGCCCAGTGGGGTTTCACCAGCGCCGACGCCAGCATCACGGCGAGCAGCCCGCCATTGGTGGCGAAGAAGAAGGTCAGGTCCATCCCGGGCGGCAGGATCGAGAATACAGCCGTGGTGGCCATCAGGTTCGACGCGAAAATGCCGCCCAGCACCTGCCGTTTATGCGCCGCGGCCCAGCTATCGAAATCGGGCCAGTCCTCGGGCTTGTCGGGAAACACCATCGATGCCGCGAAATAATAGAGCCCGCTGATGCTCAAGCCGAGCAACAGCACCGCATAATTGGCCGGAATCTTTTCCCGCAGCTGCCACGCTATGCTCCAGAACGACGTCAGGTCGACCATCACGAACAGGCCAAGCAGCGGCACCAGCCACCCGATCCGCACCTTGCCGCGCAGCTTGACGGTCTTCACCAGCCCCGAGAGCACCTCCACCAGGCTGAAACCCAGCACCAGCCCGAACAGCGAGAAAACGAATTCGAATGCGCTCATGCGTTCAGCCTGCCTGCAAATTCAATCGATCCGCAAGTGGCCACAGCCGTTTGACGAGCGAAAGCGCCGATCGCCGCTTACCGCCCGGCCTGCCGCTTCAACATGAGCATCAGCATCAGGGTCGATAAGGCAAAGCTGGTGAACCCGAGCAGGGCCGCTTCCATGTTACCGGTGAAAATAAACACCAGCATCTCCAGCCAAACCACGCGATTGACGATTACCAGTCGCATGTCGCCATAGCGGGAGGAGAAGAGGCTTCCGCGCCACGACAACTCGCGCTCGCGCGCTTCGGCATTCGCGTTGAATGCACTCACCGCGCGGCGGGTCGGCGCATCGAGCAGCGCGACGACGAAGAGGATCGCGGCCAATCCGCCGAGCACTGTCGCGGCAGGAAGAAGCAACCCGGCTACGGTCCCCGGCGTCAGGATCGCGAACAGGCCCATCATCGCGCCCGCCCCGGCGCCCAGAAGCGCGGGCCAGAAGAACCAGTCCGTCCAACGATCGATCATCGGGTCGCCATAGGAAGGGGCGCGCGCTCGGTCTGTAATGCCGACGGATCAGCGCCGCTCGAGCAGCCGCTGCAAGCCCTCGTGCCGCGCCGCATCGCCCTGCCCGCAATCGCGCTCCAGATTGGCGCGGATCAGTTCGATCTCGTCTTCCATCAGATGCTCGATGCCGATGAATTCGTTGCGGCCGTGACTCATGGCGCGGATGATCTCGTCCAGCTTGGCCTGGATCGCCGCCGCGTCGCGATTCTGCGCATTCTGGATCAGGAACACCATCAGGAAGGTGACGATCGTCGTGCCGGTGTTGATCACCAGCTGCCAGGTATCGGAATAGTCGAAGATCGGCCCGGTCAGGCCCCAGACGGCGACCACCGCCACCGCCAGCACGAATGCAGGCGGGCGTCCGGCCCAACCGGCGACGGCTTGTGCGAAATGTTCGAACGCGCGCCGCATCGGTGCCTCCCTTCAGAATTCCACCGTGCCTAGCGAAGCTTGGCGGCGGCGTCACGAGATTCGGTCCGCGGATGGGAATACGCAGACAGAACAGCCGGACATCCTGAGGGGAGGCAACCGGGGCGCGGGGCGCCAGCTCAATTCTAAGCAGAATTTTAAGCATAGCAAAAGGGGGCCAGCATTTCTGCCAGCCCCCATGTCACCGGACTTCAGCGCTTCGATCCCGAAGGACCTACCTGCCTGGTTTCGGCGGCATGCTCCACCCGCGCCGGCAAGGGCATGCGGGCTTTGCGTCGATTACCCTGTCCGGGTTTCACTATCCGCAAGCGGATGGCTCCACACCTTTCCTGATAACCCGCTTCGCTGGTGCCGAGGCAACACCGAAGCCTTGCTGGACACTTGACCCGATCCGATCCTTCGCTTCCGAACCCCTTTCGAGGCCTTCCGCTCGACGCTTCCGGATCCTCTTGCGAGGCCCTTCCGCTGGTCGCTTCCGAACGCCTCTCGACGTTCCTCCGCGTCCGATCCATCGGAGCATCCCCGGATCGTCTTTCTGTGGTTTCCCGAAGGCACCTTCAGTCTCTCGATCCGTTGTAAGTCGTTGGCTTTGCTTCGGTTTCCCTCGGCGCCACCGCCTCCTTACAGTTATGAAGGTGTCACTGAATCGGGGGTTCGTGAAGCGTCAAAACACCGCAAGGGCCTGTTGATAACGTGGATAATGTGGACAAGTCGGGCGACTATCGCGAATCGGGAGACCATCCCGGTGGCGCCAGTTCGAATCCCGAAAATTCGAATCCGGGCACGACGACGCAACTCACCAGCGCCCAGCCGGACCGCGCCTCGGCGGCCTGCCAGCGACTCGCTGGCACCAGGCACTGGGGCTGGTAGCCGCGCATCACATCCCCGCCAAGGGTAACATCGGCGATCGCGCCATTTTCCTGTTCGATCCGCACGGTGACCGGCGAACCGGCGTGCCAGAACCAGAGTTCGGCCGCGTCGACCCGGTGCCAATGCGAGCGCTGACCCGTCTCAAGAAGGAACAGGATCGCCGTTCCGCCCGCGCGAATTCCTTCGGGCGCACCGGCGCGCCACGTCTCGCGATACCATCCGCCTTCCGGATGGCGCGCGAGTTCCAGTTCGGCGATCAGCGCCGCAGCTTCTTCATTCATCAGCTGGTCTTGGGCGCTGCCTTGGGTGCGGCGGGCTTTTTGGCGGCAGGCTTATTCGCCGCAGCCTTGGGGGCCGTGGCCTTGGCCGGAGCCTTGGCAGCCGCAGCGGGCTTCTCCGCCGCTGCCTTCTTCACCGCCGGGGCCTTTGGCGCGGCGGCGGGCTTTTCAGCCGCAGGCTTCGCGTTCGCCTTGGGCGCGGGCGCCTTCTTTGCCGCGGGGGCCTTGGCAGGTGCCGCCTTCGCAGCCGGCTTGGCCGCTTCGGCCTTTGCAGGAGTGGTCTTTGGGGCCGCCGGCTTCCTCGCGGCAGGCGCCTTCTTCGCCGCCGGGGCCTTGGCCGGTGCAGCCGGGGCACTCACCGCAGCCGCCACTTCGCTGGCCTGCGCCGCGACGCCCGCCGCCGCTTCGGCGACCTCACCGGCCTTCTTGCCGGCGCGATCCTTGGCCTTGGCAGCCGCTTCGCGCAGCTTGGGATTGGTCCCCAGCTTCGCTGCCAGCGCCACCAATCCTGCCGCGATCACGTCGGCGACCAGCGGATGCTTGGCCAGTTTGACCAGATTCGGTCCCTGATCGCGCAGCGCCTTGGGCAGCTTGATGCCGTTGAAGTATTTCGACGTATTCTTGTCCTTCTTTGCGGCCATCTTTCGATCTCCAGAATTTCGTAACACAGGTGTCACGACAAGGACGCTCCAATGTCAATCGGGTTCCATCCCGGTCCCCGAAACCAGCCGCGAATAGCAGGCGTGCAGCCGCGCGCTGTTCGCCGCCCACGTATAGGGCAGCGCCACTGCGCGCACTGCCGCCGGGTCTGGCGGATCGGCCAGCGTCGCTGCGATCGCATCGGCAAAACCCTGCGCGCTCCGCTCAGCCAGCCGCCCTGCCGCCGCTCCGCCACGCAACACCTGCCGCGCACCACCCACGTCGGGGATCACCACAGGCGTCCCGCTGGCCAGCGCCTCGATCCACGCATTGGCAAGCCCCTCGCGCTCCGATGCCAGCGCCATCACGTCCGCTGCAGCCACCAGCGGCCCGATCTCGTCATGCGGCACACCGCCGAGCAACTTCACCCGATCGCTCAGCCCCACCCGCTCGATCTGCGCCGCCAGCTTCGCCTGTTCCGGCCCCTGCCCGGCGATCCGCAGGTTCACGCCCGGCAACCGCGCTACGGCGTCGATCAATATGTCATGCCCCTTCAGCGGGATCAGCGCGCCCAGCGACACCACCAGCGGCCCGGAAATTCCCATCGCCGCCTTCGCAGCCGCCCGGTCATGCGGCACGAAGCGTTCCAGATCCACGCCGGTCGCATTCGCCACGATCCGTTCGCCGGGCATCCCCAGCGCAATCATGTCGTCGCGCAGCGCTTCGGATACCGCGATCATGCCGGATGCAGCCTTGCCCGCCGCCACGATCTGCTCGCGCACGCCGGGCACCTTGCCCCAATAATGGATGTCTGATCCCCGTGCGGTGATCGACACCGGCACGCCGAAATGCCGCCCCAGCGCCACGGCGGCAGGTCCGCCGGGATAGAAGAATTCCGCGCAGATCAAGTCGAACGGGAAGTCCGCGCGGATCGCCCGCGCCACCGGCAGCACCGCGCGCTCCACCGCCCCCGCGTGAAGCCGCCCTCCGGTGCCCGGCAGGTTGAGGAAGCGGGGCCGATGAACGTCGATCCCCTTCCAATCCTCCCGCTTCGGCAGATCGGCCAGAACGCGATACCGCCCCAACCGCGATAGCGGCCAGGGCGGGATCCCTACCGGGGCGATCACGCGGACCTCGATATCGTCACGCGTCGCAAGCGAGCATGTCTGCCGCTCGACGAAGATGCCGAAATTGGGCCGCGACGCATCCGGAAACAGCGTCGACAGGGTCAGTATGCGGAGCATGACCCCGGCTTAGCACCGGGAAGTTAAAATGCTCCGCGCCTCTCCCTGTGTTAGCGGCAGCGGCGACGCGAGCTGCTGCGATCGATCTCGCGGCCTGCAAGGCCGCCAGCAACGGCGCCGATCAGCGTGCCGGCGCTGCGGTCGCCATGCGTGTCGATCGTCCGGCCGACCAGCGCACCGCCGACGGCACCGACGATCAGGCCGGTCGTGCCATCGGGCTTGCGGCAATAGGTCCTGCCGTCACGACCGCGCCATTCGCGATAGGCATAGCGCTTCTTCTTGTAGCGCTGCGGGGCCGAGTCATACGCGGCGACAGGCTTGGTCACCGAAGCTTCGGCCTTGCCGGCCGGAACCACCGCAAGGGCGGGAACCGCCAGCGACATCGCGCCGAGCGCGAGCAGGATCTTCTTCATGTTTCTCACTCCACTGAACTGGACCGTATCGGCCAATCGGGAGCTTCAACGCGATTGTATCGCTTCAGTTTCAATCTTGCGGTGCCATGAACACCCCGTTCACAGGGGATACAAGGCCCCGGAAATCCAGCGTTTTTCCGCCCGCAGCACCCCCCACACTCGTGCCGCGGCCCGGCTGTCCATCACTTCTAGTCCGATATTCCGTGCCTGTAACGCGGCAGTCAGAGCCTGACCGGGACGCACCAGTGCGGAACCGGTGCCGAGAACCACGAATTCAGGCTGCGGATCCAAGGCAAGCAACGGCGCAAGATCATCGATCCCCAGCGCATCGATCGGCGGCGGCGACCAGCCATCGGCCCGCTCCGGCGTGATGAGCAGCCCGTCATAGATTCCGCCATCGACCTTGAAGCCGCGCCCCGAAAAGCCGGAAATCACCGGCCCGTCGGACGCCTGCCGCTCCATGCGCATTTCAGCCGGTCCCTGCTTACGGCATGTCCTTGAAGTCGACGCGCTCGCCACCCTTGATAGCGTCGCCCGCCACGACTTCCTTCGGCACGAAGCTGTCGGGCTTGAGCCGCAGCCACAGCAGGATCGCCGCCGAGACATACACCGACGAGAAGGTGCCGATCACGATGCCCAGCAGCATCGCCGCGGTGAAGCCGAAGATCACGTCCGGACCCAGCACCAGCAGGATGGTCAGCACGATGCCGATCGACAGCGAGGTGACGACGGTGCGCGACAGCGTCTCGTTGATCGACAGGTCGAGCAGCTCGGGGATGCCCATCTTGCGGTATTTCCGCAGATTTTCGCGAATCCGGTCATATACCACGATCGTGTCGTTCAGCGAATAGCCGATGATCGTCAGGATGGCCGCGACGATGTTCAGGTCGAACTCCAGCCTTGTCAGCGCGAAGAACCCCAAGGTCAGCGCCACGTCGTGGAACAGCGCGAACAGCGCGCCCACTGCGAACTGCCACTCGAAGCGAAACCAGATATAGGCGGCGATGCCCAGCATCGCGAAGATCAGCGCCTTGGTACCGGCCCAGGCCAGTTCCTCGGAAACCTTGCCCGACACGCTCTCCACGCCGCTGACCTTGGCGCCCGGATAGGCGCGCTCGATGGTCACGCGGACCTTGCGTGCGGCTTCCTCGGCCGCCGCATCGCTCGCATCGGCGGGCAGCGGCGTACGGATGCCGATATCGGTCGGGCTGCCGAACTGCTGGATGGTCGCCCCGCCCAGCCCGTCGATCGCGTCGACCTTGATGCGGATTTCCTCGACCGGAACCGGCTGGGCCAGCGTCACGCGGACCGTCTGGCCGCCGACAAAGTCGATGCCCAGATTGAAGCCGCGCACGATGCACAGCACGATCGAAGCGACGATCAGGCCGACCGACAGGGCCATCGCGATGTTCCGGTATTTCAGGAACGGTATGTTCGTGTCGTCGGGGACAAGTTTGAGCGGGCGCATGATCTGGCGGCCTTAGATGTTGATCGTCTTCGGGCGGTTGCGCTTCAGCCAGTCCGCAACGAGCAGACGGGTGAAGGTAACGCCGGTGAAGACCGAAGTGACGATGCCGATCGCAAGCACGACCGCGAAGCCGCGGACCGGACCCGATCCGAAAGTGAACATGATCACCGCCGAGATGACGTTGGTCACGTTCGCGTCGAAGATCGCGCGGCTGGCTTCCTTGTAGCCGAACTCGACCGAAGCGAGCGCGGCGCGGTTGCGCATGCGCTGTTCCTCTCGAATGCGTTCGTTGATCAGCACGTTGGCGTCCACCGCCGCGCCGATCGTCAGCACGAAGCCGGCGATGCCGGGAAGGGTCAGCGAAGCGTTGAACAGCGCCATGCCGGCCACCACCATCACGGCGTTCACCAGCAGCGCCGCCGCCGTATAGACGCCGAAGCGCATATAGGTGACGAGCATGAACACGATCAGCGCAAGGCTGCCGACCACACCGGCCAGCACGCCCTTCTCGATCGATTCGGTGCCGAGCTCCGCCGAAACGGTGCGTTCCTCGACCACCTTCAACGCGATCGGCAGCTTGCCCGAACGCAGCGCGATCGCCAGCTGGGTCGCGCTGTCCGGCGTGAAGTTGCCCGAGATCCGCGCCTGGCCGCCCAGGATCGGCTCCTCGAACACCGGCGCGGAAATCACCACGCCGTCGACGATGATCGCGAACTGCTTGCGGACATTGTCGGTCGACAGCTTGGCGAACCGCTTGGTGCCTGCCCCGTCGAACTGGATGCTGACGCCCGGCTTGCCGTCCTGCTGGCCGAATTCCATCGTCGCGTTGACCAGCTGGTCGCCGCTCAGCGAGACCGGCGAATAGACCGCGATCTTGCCGCCGCCTTCCGCATAGGGCAGCACCTGGCTGCCCGGAGGCGCAACGTCCCGCGCAACGTCGGTCGGGTTCGCGGTGTCGTTGACCAGCTTGAATTCGAGCTTGGCGGTCTCGCCGATCAGGCGCTTCAGCTGCTCGGGATTCTTCAGGCCCGGCACCTGCACGACGATGCGGTTCTTCCCCTGAAGCACGATCGTCGGCTCTCGCGTGCCCAGGCCGTTGATGCGCTTTTCGACGACTTCGCGGGCATCGCCCATCGCAGTCGCGATCGTCTCGTCGAGACCGGCCTTGGTCGGCGTCAGCACGAAGCGCGACGAATCGACCACCTGGATGTCCCACACGCGCTGGCCGGTCATGCCCGCGCCGCTGCCGGTGATCGTCAGCAGCCGCTCGCGCACCGCGTCCACCTTGGTCGGATCATCGACCATGAAGGTCAGTGACCCATCCTTGATTTCGCGCGGACCGATTTCGATCCGGGTCCCGCGCCGCATCTCGGTCAGCACCTGATCGCTCATCTGTTCGAGCTTCGATGCCGCCACGCCCTTGGTATCGGCCTCGAGCAGCAGATAGCTGCCGCCGGCAAGGTCGAGGCCCAGGCTCACGGTCGGCTTCGGCAGCCAGCCTGGGAGGCTCTCATAGACCTTTTCAGGCAACAGACTCGGAATGGCGAGCAGGAACGAAGCGACGATCGTGAGGATCGTCGCCCAGACCTTCCAGCGTGGAAAATCCAGCATCAGTCGTTCGCGGGCTTGGCGCCGAGGGGCTGGACCTCGGCGAGCGTGGCCTTGACCGCGCGGACCTTAACATTCGGCGCAAGCTCGATCTCGACCACGGTCTCCTCGACCTTGGTCACCTTGCCCATCAGGCCGCCGGCGGTGACGACCGAGTCGCCCTTCTTGACGGCCGCGACTGCGTTCTGCAGCGCCTTCATCCGCCGCTGCTGCGGACGGATCATCAGGAAGTAGAAGGCGACGAACAGCAGAAGCATCGGGGCGAGCCCGACAATGCCACCAAGCGTGCTGCCACCTGCGGCCGCGCCAGTCGTCTGTGCAAAAGCTGGGGAGATGAACATGGTGTCCCTGAAAGCCTGAAGTGGTGCGGATTTCCCGCTTTTCTACAAGCGCGGCGCGCTATCATGCAGCGGAAGGGCGCGCAACTCTTGTAAGGAGGCAGCCTGATCCTATGGCGCGGCGAAAAAAGCCCAAAAAGGCCCTGCGCTCGCTTGCATCCCGGCCCATACCCGCCTAGAGGCCGCTCCCTCGGTCGGGGCGTAGCGCAGCCTGGTAGCGCATCACACTGGGGGTGTGGGGGTCGCAGGTTCGAATCCTGTCGCCCCGACCAATTTACCACACCATTTCAATGCATTAGCATCGGCCCGCTGGCGGCGCCAGCGCCACTGTCTAACGCATGTCTAGCAACGCCGCTGACGGCTGGGAAAATCGCGAATCTAATCCGTGCACGCGCAATCTTACTGACGAGGCGAACACGTCAGCTTTGGGTGACGGCCTTCCGAATAGCTCGTGGAATACGAAGCCAAGCGAGCACCATGTTCATCCCGTACAGCCAGCCGAAGGCGAAAGCGGCATATTTCACTCCTTTAACCACACCGCCGTCGGCCGCGCCGAACCCAAAAAACATCACTGCGCCGAACAAGCAAAATACGAAGCCGTGCAAGCTACGTAAGTCGTATTTTAGGCAGCGTGTCCCGATACTCCGTTCAATCCAGAAGCGTCCATCATCATATATAACCATCGCAAGCCAGTTTGGTCCGAAGTAGCCTTCCCATAATGGCGACTTGAAGTTGACCTGATCGGAAGATCTCAGAATTCTGGTTTTCCGTTGACGTTGCAACAATTGCTCTACGCTATCCAGCACCTCGCTGTCTGACCGAGTGTCTTTCAGCGTTGCTGCCCCCCGTAGGTGCCAAATGAAATCAAGCATCAGCAAGAGCTAAGAGGTTTCATGCTGAGCTGCCAGCAGGGATTGAGGCTCGCCCTTGCCACGCGCCTGACCCTCACAGCAACGCCCCGAACCCGAGGGTGCGAGGGGTCGCAGGTTCGAATCCTGTCGCCCCGACCAAGTTCTCACAGCACCGGATAAAGCGTCTCCCGCAAAGGGGACCGGCGCTACGCGGCAGGCGGCTGCCGCAGGATCTTGGCCATCGCCCTTCCCTTCGCGAGTTCGTCGATCAGCTTGTCGAGATAGCGCAACTCGCGCATCAGCGGCTCCTCGATCGTCTCGACCCGGATACCGCAGACAACGCCGGTGATCAGTTCCCGCGCCGGGTTCAGCGCCGGGGCCTGAGCGAAGAAATCCTCGAAGCTGGTCTTGTTGGCCAGCTCGGCCTCCAGCGACTCCTGGCTATGCCCGGTCAGCCAGCGGATAATCTCGTCAACCTCGTCCTTCGTCCGCCCCTTCTTCTCAGCCTTGGTCACGTAGTGCGGATAGACGCTGGCGACGCTCATTCCGTAGATTCGATGCTTGGTCATGCGGGCAGGCTGTCCCCACTCGCACAGGCAATCAACCCCGAACGAAAACAGCGCCCCGCACCCGAAGGTACGAGGCGCCGTCCGGCACGGGGCTCGGGCTGCAGCGTTACGCTACAGGCTGCCATCCTCCGCCCAGTGCCAGAAACAGAGTGATCGTCGCGTCCGAGAATTGGCCCTCGGCCGCCGCCAGCAGGGCTTCGGACCCCGCCAGCGAGCGTTCGGCGTCGAGCACGATCTGGAAATTCTCCGCGCCCGCCTGATAGCGCAGGCGGGCAATCCGCGCCGCTTCGGTGCTGGCGTCGCGCCCGCGCTTCAGCGTCGCCACGCGCTCGCCCGCCGCCACATAGTTGGCCAGCGCCGTCTCGGTTTCGCGCAGCGCGTTCAGCCAGGTGCCGTCGAACGTCGCCAGCGCCCCTTCCGCGCCCGCTTCGGCTTGCTTGATCCGCGACCGCGCCACCGCGATGTTGGGGAAGCTCCACGACAGCAGCGGCCCCAGGCTGAAGCGGAAGCCTTGGTCGGAGAACAGGTCGCCCGGCTTCAGCGCGGTCGAGCCGATCGAGCCGCCGAAGCTGATGTTCGGGTACAGCTCGGCCGTCGCCACGCCGATGCGCGCGGTCGCCGCGCCCAGCCGGCGTTCGGCCGCGCGGATATCGGGACGCCGCGCGAGCAGGCTTGCGCCGTCGCCCACCGGAATCGGCGAGCGCGCGACCGGCGGCGTGGTGCAGGCCGCGACTTCGGCGGGGAACTCGGCCGGCGGCTTGCCGGTCATCACCGCCAGCCGGAACAGCGCGCCCTTCTGGGCGGCTTCCAGCGTCGGCACGTCGGCGCGAGTCTGCTCGAGCTGCGCCGATGCGCGGCTGGTGTCGAGGCCCGTGCCGCGCCCGCCCTCGACCAGACGCCGGGTCAGGTCGAAGGTCTGTTCCTGAACGCGCAGGCTTTCGCGCGCCACGTGCAGCTGCCGTCCGGCGGTGCAGGCGTCGGAATAGGCGCGGATCGTCTCGGCGACCACGGTGACGCGGGCCAGGTCATAGCTGGCCTGCACAGCTTCCAGATCCGCCCTGCCCGCTTCGATGCCGCGAGCGATCCGGCCGAACAGGTCGATCTGATAGCCCACGTCGAAGCCGAGCGAGTAGGTCTCCTGCCGCGGCCCCGCGCCGGTCACGCCGAACTGGGCGAGCGACGCTCCGGATTGCTGGGCATAGCTGGCGCTGCCGTTGACGGTGGTCGTCGGCAGCCGCGCGGCGCGGGTCTCCTGCAGCGACGCGCGCGCCGCCTTCAGGTTCGCCGCCGCGACGCGCAGGTCGGTGTTCGCCGCCAGCGCTTCGCTGACGAGCCGGTCGAGGATCGGCGCGTCGAGCATCTTCCACCATTCGACCGGCGGCTCGTCGGGCACGAAGGCCGGCGAAGCGGCCTGGGTCAGCGCCGCCTGCGCAGGCGCCTTCGACGCCGGCGAGACATAGTTCGGCCCGACCATGCACCCGGAAAGCGCGGCGCCGGCCATCAGAAGGGCAAGGCTGCGTTTCATCATGCGTCTCCAACCGGCGCGGTGAACGGATCGCGTCCGCGCTGCGCCTCTTCAGTTTCATGGCCCGGCGGGCGCCAGCGGCCGATCCTGCGCATCAGCACATAGAAGACCGGCGTGAAGATCAGGCCGAACACCGTGACGCCCAGCATCCCGAAGCTCACCGCAGTGCCCAGCGACTGGCGCATCTCCTGCCCCGGCCCCGTCGCCAGCGCGAGCGGGATCACGCCGAAGATGAACGCGAAGCTGGTCATCAGGATCGGGCGCAGGCGCGAACGGGCGGCGTGGATCGCCGCTTCGAAGCGGTTCATACCCTCTTCCTCGCCCTGCTTCGCGAACTCCACGATCAGGATCGCGTTCTTCGCCGCCAGTGCGATCAGCACCACCAGACCGACCTGTGTCAGGATGTTGTTGTCCATCCCTCTCAGATTCACGCCCAGCAAGGCCGCGAGGATACACATCGGCACGATCAGGATCACCGCCATCGGCAGGCTGAGCGCTTCATATTGCGCCGCCAGCACGAGGAACACGAACACCACCGCCAGCACGAAGATCAGCGCGGACGAGCTGCCGGCTTCCTTCTGCTGATAGGCCAGTCCGGTCCATTCATAGGTGTAGCCCTGCGGCAGGGTCGCCCCGGCCAGCTTCTCCATCGTCGCCAGCGCATCGCCCGAGGACACGCCCGGCGCCGCCGCACCCTGCAATTCCACCGCGGGCAGCAGGTTGTAGCGGACCACACGCTGCGGCCCGGTGTCGCGAGTGAAGGTCGCGACCGAAGACAGCGGGACCATCTCGCCGCTCTTCGAACGCACCTGCAACCGGCCGACATCGCTCAGATCGTCACGCGCCGACGGCTCGGCCTGTGCGGTCACACGGAAGGTGCGGCCCAGCAGGTTGAAGTCATTGACATAGGTCGATCCGATATAGGTCCCGATCGCGTCGAACACCTGCTGCGGCTCCACGCCCAGCAACTGCGCGCGGTCGCGGTCGACATCGGCCTTGATGCGCGGCGTGCCGGTGTTGAACAGCGAGAAGACCTGCGTGACGCTCTTTTCCTGCGCCGCCGCACCCATCATCTGGAAGGTCACGCCTTCCAGCGCCCGGTATCCGGCGTTGGCGCTCTGGTCCTGCAGCATCATCACGAAACCCGAACCGTTGCCCAGGCCCTGCACGGCCGGCGGCGCGATCATGAAGATGTTCGCCCCGTCGATCTGGCCCAGCGCGCCCGTCAGCTTGCCCGCCAGCGCTTCGGCCGAATTCTCGCGGCCGCGCTCGCTCCAGTCGCTCAGCTTCAGGAACATCACCGCCGAGTTCGACGCGGCCGAGAAGCTCGCACCATCGAGGCCGGCGAATGCCGCACCCGTGGTCACGCCCGGCGTCTTGCGCGCAATCTCATAGGCGCGGTTGAGCACTTGCTCCGTGCGGTCGAGCGACGAGCCCGGCGGCAGCTGGATCACGCCGATCAGGAAGCCCTGATCCTGCTCGGGAATGAAGCCCGTCGGCGTGGCGTTCAGCCGCCATCCCGTCAGCGCGAGCAGGCCGGCATAGATGATCATCATGATCATCCCCATGCGGATCACCCGCGCGGTGAACTTGCCATATTTGTCCGAAAGCCAGTCAAAGCCCTGGTTGAACTTCGCCGCGCCCACGCGCACCGGCCGCAGCCAGCGCGGGCCGTGATCGACGCCATGATCCTCATGCGGCTTCAGCAGCAGCGCGGCCATCGCGGGCGAGAGCGTCAGCGACACGATCAGCGAGATCGCCGATGCCGCCGCGATCGTCACCGCGAACTGGCGGTAGAAGATGCCCGGAATGCCCGCGACCATCGCCGTCGGCACGAACACCGACACCAGCACCAGACCGATCGCGATCAGCGCGCCCGACACTTCCTTCATCGTGCGATGCGCGGCTTCGCGTGGGCTTAGGCCGTCGCGGATGTGTTTCTCCACCGCCTCCACGACCACGATCGCGTCGTCGACCACGATGCCCACCGCCAGCACGAGTGCGAACAGCGACAGCGAATTGATCGAGAAGCCCAGCGCCAACTGCACCGCAAAGGTGCCGACCAACGCGATCGGAATGGCGACGATCGGAATCACCGCCGCGCGCCAGGTCTGGAGGAACACCATCACGACGATGACGACCAGCACCACCGCTTCGATCAGCGTCTCCTGCACCGATTCCACCGAAGCCGCGACATATTCGGTCGGGTTGTAGGGGATCGAATAGGTCATCCCCTGCGGGAAGCCCTTCGAGATGGCGTCCATCTCCTTGAGAACCAGATCGGCCGCGCTCAGCGAATTGGCGCCCGGCTGCTGGATCACCGCCAGCGCGATACCGCGCTCGCCGCCGAACGAACCGCGGATCGAATAGTCCTGGCTGCCCAGTTCCACCCGCGCCACGTCGCGCAGCCGCGTGATCGAGGCACCCGCCGGATCACTCTTCAGCGTGATGTTCGAGAAATCGTCGACGGTCTTCAGGCGTCCTTCGACGTCCACCGGCATTTCGAACGACGGATTGCCGCTGCCGGAAGGCGACTGGCCCAGCGCGCCGCCCGCGACCTGCACATTCTGTGCCCGCAGCGCCGCGATGATCTCGGTCGAGGTCAGGTTGCGCGCAGCGGCCTTGTCCGGATCGATCCAGACGCGCATCGAATAATTGCCGCCGCCGAACACCTGCACGCCGCCCACGCCCTTGACGCGCAGCAGGCGGTCGCGGATCGAGGTGTTCGCGTAATTGCCGATATAGTCGATATCCAGGCTCTTGTCGGGCGACGTCAGCGCCACGATCATCAGGAAGCCCGATTCCTGCTTGTTCACCGTCACGCCGACCTGGCGCACCTGCTCGGGCAGGCGCGGCTCGGCGAGGCGAACGCGGTTCTGCACCAGCACCTGTGCCGCATCGAGATCGGTGCCCGGCGCGAAGGTGACGGTGACCGACGCCGCGCCCTGGCTCGCGGACGAGGTCAGGTACAGCATGTTCTCGACGCCGTTGATCTCCTGCTCCAGCGGCGCGGCGACGGTCTCGGCGACGGTCTCGGCCGAGGCGCCCGGATAGGCCGCCTGGATCGCGATCGTCGGCGGCGCGATCTCGGGATATTGCGACAACGGCAGCAGCGGATAGGCAAAGGCGCCGATCAGCGTGATGAAGACCGAGATCACGGCCGCGAAGATCGGCCGCTCGATGAAGAAACTCGAGATGTTCATGGTTTGCGGCCCTTATCGGCCGACCGGCTGTGCGGTCGCGGCAGGCGGAGCATTGCTCGAAGGCGGCGCGGAGGGCGCGGCGGGCGGCTGTTCGATCTTGCCGTTCTGCGGCGTGACCTTCTGGCCCGGACGCGCGCGCTGGATCCCGCCGATGATGACGCGGTCGTTCGCAGTAAGGCCCGAACGCACCACGCGCAGCCCGCCCAGCAGCGGCCCGGTCTGCACCGGACGCGCGGTGACCGTGCCGTCCTTGCCGACGACATAGACCACCTGCCGCGCGGCATCGGCGACCACCGCCGTGTCGGGCACCAGCAGCGCCGGATAGGGCTTCGATCCCTCGAGGCGAAGGTTGCCGAACATGCCGGGCTTCAGGAAGCCGCCCGGATTGGCGACGATCGCGCGGGCGCGGATCGTGCCGGCCTGCGAATCCACGGCATTATCGACGAAGTCGAGCACGCCCGAATGGTTGTAATCGCTCTCGTCGCTCAGCTTGATCCGCACCGGCGTGCCGTTGCGCGTGCCGGAATCCTGGCGCTGATACTTCAGCAGCAGCGCTTCCGAACCCTGGAACACGAAGTGCAGCGGGCTGACCGAAACGATCGTGGTCAGCACGGTCTGATCAGCGGCGACCGAGTTGCCGGGATCGACCTTGCGTTCCGAAATGCGGCCGGTGATCGGCGCGGTCACGCGGGTGAAGCCCAGGTCGAGCTGGCGGGCGCGGACATTGGCCTGCGCCGCCGCCACACCTGCCTCGCCCGAACGGACGGCAGCGGTGCGCGCTTCGACTTCTTCCTTGCTCGCGGCGTTCGACGCGGCGAGCGTGGTCGAGCGCGCCAGCTCGGTACGGGCGTTGGCCAGCGTCGCCTGCGCCTGCGCCAGCTGCGCGATCGCCTGCGACAGCGCGGCCTGCGCCTGACGCGGATCGACGGTGAACAGCAACTGCCCCTTCCGCACGAACTGGCCGTCGCGGAAATAGACGCCCTGCAGATAGCCGGAAGCGCGCGGACGCACTTCTACGGTTTCGATCGCTTCGAAGCGGCCGACATACTCGTCCCAGTCCACCACGTCCTGCGTCAGCGGAGTCGCAACCGTCACCGGCGGCGGCCCCATCTGCTGCTGGCCCGAGTCGGCCCCGCCGCCGCACGCGGACAGGGTAAGCAGCGCGCCCAGCGACGCAGCAGCGATAAGCTTCTGGGAAATCTTGAAATTCATTGTCTCGTCCCTGGTCCGGTGCCGTGCCGGCTATCCTCCCCCCAGGTCGTCAGATCCGGTGTTCCCCGGTCTTGACGCGCCGTGGCTAGGCCTGGCTGACGCGCTTGTCAACGAGCGTGGACTTAATGTCAACAGGTGTTGACTAAAACAAATTCTACGTTATGATCGCCGCCCATGTTGCCGCCCGTCCAATGCGCGCCGCGCACCAGGAATGCGGCTGCTACTCGCGATGCGATCCTTGCATCCGCCTGCCGTCACTTCGCCCGTGAGAGCTATGAGAATGTCGGTGTGCGCGACATTGCGCGCGACGCCGGCGTCGATCCTGCCCTCGTCAGCCGTTATTTCGGAAGCAAGGAGCAACTCTTCAAGGAGGCGCTTGGCTGCGACAGCGACGAAGGCGGCTTCGAAGGCATCGCGCGGGAAGACATGCCCGCCTATCTCGCGTCGCTGATGCTCGACGAGGAAAGCGAATGCGGATCGCTCGAGACCCGGATGGACTGGGTCCTGATCATGCTCCGCTCGGCTTCCTCTCCCGCCACTGCCGAGCTCGTCCGCGAAGCGCTCCAGCAGAACCTGCTCGATCCGCTCGCGGAGATCATCGCCGGAGACGGCGTACCCGATGACGACGCAAAGATCCGCGCCGGCACCATTTTCGCGATCATGATGGGCGGCGACATGCTCAGCACCATCTATGGCAGCGGCGAGCCCAAGCCGCCCGAGATGAAGCAGCTCGTCCGCCAGCGCCTCACCGCGGTCTTCGCCTGCGCCATGTTCGGCGAGTAACGCCGCTCTTCCCACATTTTCCTTCATCGTCCCGGCGAAAACCGGAATCCAGAGTCTCACGGACGGCGCTTCGCGACTCTGGCGCCGCTTTCGCCGGGATGACGTTCCGAACCTCACGCGAATTTTTCGCTGTCCTACAAAAAACCATATAGGTTATCTCTGAGTCTCCACTCAAACCGGAGACGATATCATGGGCATCATCGAAGGCCTGATCGGCCCCATTGCGGGCCTGATCGACAAACTCATTCCCGATCCCAAGGCGCGCGACGAAGCGAAGCTCAAGCTGCTCACGCTGGAGGGCAGTCAGGAAATGGAAGCCATGCGCACCCAGCTTTCGGCGATCGTCGCCGAAGCGCAGTCGAGCGATCCCTGGACCAGCCGCGCGCGGCCCAGCTTCCTCTATGTCATGTACGCGCTGCTGCTCTGGGCGATCCCGATGGGCCTGATCGGCGCGGTCCGGCCGGACATGGCGCAGGCAATCGCGTCGAACATGAACGCCTATCTCGGCGGCCTGCCCGAGCCGCTCTACGCGCTCTTCGGCACCGGCTATCTCGGCTACACCGCTGCGCGCCAATGGGGGAAGATCAAGGGCGTCGAGAAATGAGGGGCGGCGCATAGTCGACCCCGCCCGCCCCAATCCGTCCGTCACCCCAGACTCGTTTGGGGTTTATCCCTTTCGACCAGACAAGCTGTGCTCCGGCAACGGCCGGAGCGCTGGCAACATCCTACTCGACCTCCAACGCTCCGGCCTTTGCCGGAGCACGAAAACGACCACTTGTTCGAAAGGGATGTGCCCCACTCGTTTCAGGGTCCATCCATCCACGAGCGGTGCGGTGCTTGTGGCGCGGTGGATGCTGAAACAAGTTCAGCATGACAGAAGGGCCGAACGCCACTTTGCATCCCCGCCGCCCCACCGCATAACCCGGCCCATGCCGCTGCTCGCCGCCATCCCCTCCCCCATCCAGATCGGCCGCAACGGGACTCGCCTGATCGATCCGCCGGAGGCGCATGCCGCCGCCTTTGCCCGCAACCGCGCAATCGCGCTCGACGATCCGTTCGAACCCGCGCTGCTCGACCTGATCCGCCGCACCGCGCGCGAAGGCGAGTGGACCACCGACACGATCCACGGCATCGGCCATCGCCAGATCGAGGCCACGCCTCGCGCCGGCCCCGCTATGGCCTTCGCGCTGCGCCGCCCGGCGCTCTACAACTGGCTCTCGCAGGCCACCCGCTGCGGCCCGCTGGTCGATGTCGACGGCCCGGTCGGCCAGACCCGCGCGGGCAGCGGCGAAGCGATCGGCTGGCACAACGATCTCGGTGTCCCCCAGCGCCGCCTCGCGATCATCGTCAACCTGTCCGACGATCCGTACGAAGGCGGAGAATTCGAGCTGAAGGACGTCGCCAGCGGCAACATCCTGATCCGACACCGGCATGGCGGCCCCGGCTCCACCCTGATCTTCGACGTCGCCCGCGCGCTCAGCCACCGCGTCTTGCCGGTCACCGCAGGCGGCCCGCGCCGCGTCTTTGCCGGCTGGTTCCTCGGCCCCGATGCGGTCCGCCGCTGACAGGTCCGTTGCAGGATCGAAACGCCACTCCCATATGCCGGGCCATGAGCGGAAACAGCAACGCGTGGCACGGCACGACCATTCTCTCCGTGCGCAAATCCGGCAAGGTGGTGATCGCGGGGGACGGCCAGGTTTCGGCTGGCAACACCGTGATGAAGCCCAATGCCCGTAAGGTCCGCCCGCTTGGCGACGGATCGGTGATCGCCGGGTTCGCCGGCGCGACGGCCGACGCTTTCACCTTGTTCGAGCGGCTCGAAGCCAAGCTGGAGCGCTCCGGCGGCCAGCTCCTGCGCGCCGCGGTGGAACTCGCCAAGGACTGGCGCACCGACAAATATCTCCGCAACCTCGAAGCGATGCTGATCGTCGCCGACAAGGATGTGACCCTGGTGGTCACCGGTAATGGCGACGTGCTCGAGCCTGAAGGCGGTGTCGCCGCGATCGGTTCGGGCGGCAATTTCGCCCTCGCCGCTGCCCGCGCGCTGGTCGATTACGAGCAGGATGCCGAGAAGATCGCCCGTTCCGCGATGAAGATCGCCGGCGAGCTGTGCGTCTATACCAACGATCGCCTCACGGTCGAAACGCTCGACAGCGCCGCCGCATGAAATACGGCTTCGACTATGATCCGGGCCTGAATCGCATCACCGTCACGATGCGCGATTTCTGGACCGTCGAGACAGTGCGCGAATTCGCCGCCGCATCGGGCGCCTTCGCGCAGCAGACCCGGGCGGTCCGCGCCGATTACGACGTGCTGATCGACACCACCGATTTCCCGGTTCAGGCAAACGACGTCGCCGATCTGCTGCCCAGCATCGCCGATGCCGGGCTGACCCTCACCAGCGGGCGCGCGGCTTCGGTCGTCGCCAGCCACCTCAACAAGCTTCAGGCCGAGCGCACCCAGACGCATCCCCGGTTCGGCGTGTTCATGACCCGCGCCGAGGCCGAGGCATGGCTCGCCACGCCGCCCGCCGCCGCCTGACATCTATTTCAGAGACAATCCCAATGAACGACAATCTCACCCCCAAGACCATCGTCGCTGCACTCGACGCGCACATCATCGGCCAGAAGGACGCCAAAAAGGCCGTTGCGGTCGCGCTGCGCAACCGCTGGCGCCGCCAGCAGCTCTCGGCCGATCTGCGCGACGAAGTCACGCCCAAGAACATCCTGATGATCGGGCCCACCGGCTGCGGCAAGACCGAGATCAGCCGCCGTCTGGCCAAGCTCGCCGACGCCCCCTTCGTGAAGGTCGAAGCGACCAAGTTCACCGAAGTCGGCTATGTCGGCCGCGACGTCGAACAGATCGCCCGTGACCTCGTCGAGGAAGCGATCCGGCTCGAAAAGGAGCGCCGCCGCTCGGCGGTGAAGGACAAGGCCGAGGAAGCCGCGATGGGTCGCCTGCTCGACGCGCTGACCGGCAAGGACAGCAGCACCGCGACCCGCGAAGCGTTCAAGCAGCGCTTCAACGAAGGCACGCTCGACAATACCGAGATCGAGATCGAGATCGAACAGGCCCCGCAGATGCCGTTCGATATCCCCGGCGGTGGGGCGCAGATGATCAACCTGGGCGAGATGATGAAGGGCCTGACCGGCACCCCGCTCAAGCGCCGCAAGCTCAATGTCCGCTCGGCTTGGGAAAAGCTGGTCGAGGAGGAGGCCGACAAGCGGCTCGACCAGGACGAAGTCAGCCGCGTTGCCCTGGCCGACGCCGAAGCCAACGGCATCGTCTTCCTCGACGAGATCGACAAGATCGCGGTCAGCGACGTGCGCGGCGGATCGGTCAGCCGCGAGGGCGTCCAGCGCGACCTGCTCCCGCTGATCGAAGGCACCACGGTCGCCACGAAATACGGGCCGATGAAGACCGATCACATCCTCTTCATCGCGTCGGGCGCGTTCCATGTCGCCAAGCCTTCGGACCTGTTGCCCGAACTTCAGGGCCGCCTGCCCATCCGCGTCGAATTGAAGGCGCTGACCGAGGAGGATTTCGTCGCGATCCTGTCCGACACCAAGGCCAGCCTGACCCAGCAATATGTCGCGCTGATCGGCACCGAGGGCGTCGGCATCGAATTCACCGACGACGGCATCCGCGCAGTCGCGAAGATCGCCGCCGAAGTGAATGCCGAGGTCGAGAATATCGGCGCGCGCCGTCTCCAGACGGTGATGGAAAAGCTGCTCGAGGAAGTCAGCTTCGATGCCGAGGATCGTGCGGGCTCGAAATTGGTGATCGACGCCGCCTATGTCGACGGCCAGCTCGCCAGCATCGCCCGCAACACCGATCTCAGCCGCTACGTGCTTTGATCCGGATCAGTAACAATGATGTAATAATTCAGGTGTGTCTATTTGATCACATAGCGATCAAATCACACCTGCACTAAAACTGCACAGTAATTCCCCTCGCCATTGCACAAACGCGCGGCTAATCGGCCCGCGTTTACAACCGGGAGGGACTATCATGAACAAGTTTATCGTTGCTTCGGCCGCCGCGATTCTCGCCGCCACCCCTGCTTTCGCGCAGGATCAGGGTCCGGAAGAGAATACCTTCAACGGCGTCTCGGCTGTTGCGTTCGTCGGCGTCGACGTTCTCACCATCCAGGAGAACAATGCCGCCGACACCACGCGCGGCCTGATGTATGGCGGCGCGATCGGTTACGACCATCAGGTCGGCAAGGTCGTGATCGGTATCCAGGGCGAGATCACCAGCTCGCAGGCATCGTACAAGATCGATGGCCTGCTGACCCCGACCGACCACTTCCGTTCGGAAGCCGGCCGCGACATCTATGCCGGCGTCCGCGTCGGTCTGCCCGCCGGCCGCACCCTGCTCTATGTCGGCGCCGGTTATGTGAACTCGCAGCTGACCTCGTTCTACACCAACGGCGCGAGCTCGCTCGAAGAGACCGAGGAAAAGGGCGGCTTCCGCGTCAGCATGGGCGTCGAACTGCAGCGCAAGAACGTCTTCGGCCGCATCGAGATGCGCTACCAGGATCTCGGCGACTATACCGTGTTCGCCCAGCCCACCGGCTTCGCGCGCACCCACACCCAGATCGTCGCCGGTCTCGGCGTCCGCTTCTGATGATGTGATCGGGCCGGAGGTCGCGAGACTTCCGGCCCTCTCGCCCCGGCGTTCGTGCCGTGCCAGACTGGCGCCATACGAATCGTCAGCCGGGGTATTCCATGAAAAGACTGATTTCCGCCGCGCTCTTCACAGCGCTGGCCGCGCCGACCATCGCAGTCGCCCAGACCGCACCGCCCGTCGCCGCGAAGAAGCCGCACGAGATCAAGGCGCCCCACGGCGCGACCCGCCAGGATGAATATTACTGGCTCCGCGACGACGAGCGGAAGAACCCCGAAATGCTGGCATATCTCAATGCCGAGAACGCCTATGCCGACAGCGTGCTGGCCCCCAGCAAGGGCATGGCCGACACTGTCTATGGCGAGATCGTCAGCCACATCAAACAGGACGACAGCAGCGTCCCCGTCCGCCGCCGCGGCTATTATTACTATACCCGCTTCGACACCGGCGCCGATTACGCGATCACCGCACGCCGCAAGGGCGACATGTCCGCGCCCGAGGAAATCATCTTCAACCAGCCCGAAATGGCCAAGGGCAAGGGCTTTTTCCAGATCGGCGGCTGGGACATCACGCGCGACGGCCGCTACGTCGCCTATGCCGAGGACACGGTCGGCCGCCGCCAATATGTCGTGCGGATCAAGGACCTGCAGACCGGCGCGATGCTGACCGACACGATCACCAACGTCTCGGGCACGCCGATCTGGTCCGACGACGGCAAGTCGATCTTCTATGTCGACAAGGATCCGGTCACGCTGCTCAGCAAGCGGATCAAGGTCCATGTCATCGGCACCCCCGCCACCGCGGACAAGGTGATCTACGAGGAGAAGGACGACAGCTTCTATATCGGCATCGGCCGCACCAGCGACGACAGGTTCATCTGCATCTACATGGAATCGACGGTCAGCTCGGAGCAGAAATGCGCCCCTGCCGCGAACCCCGCTACCTTCGCTTCGGTCGCCCCGCGCCAGCGCGATTTCGAATATAGCGCCGACCATGTCGGCAATCGCTGGATCATCCGCACCAACTGGAACGCCAAGAACTACAAGCTGATGACCGTCGAGGACGGCCATGCCGGCCACGGCCGTGGCATGTGGAAGGATCTGGTCCCGGTCAGCGACTCGGTGTTCATCGAGGATTTCACGCCGTTCAACGGCTTCCTCGCGATCGAGGAGCGTTCGGGCGGCAACAAGCGCCTGCGCATCCTTACCGACGCCGGCAAGTCGACCTTCGTCGAAGCCGATGAGCCCGCCTATACGATGGCGCTGGGCGGCAATACCGAAGTCGATACGCCCTGGGTGCGCTACACCTATGGCTCGCTGGTCACCCCCACGACGACGTACGAAACCAACGTCCAGACCGGCGAGCGCCGCACGCTCAAGGTCCAGCCGGTACCCGGCTATGATCCTTCCAGATATGTCACCGAACGCGTCTGGGCGACCGCGCGCGACGGCACGAAGATCCCGGTCAGCCTCGTCTATGCCAAGGGCTTCAAGAAGGACGGCACCGCCGCCCTCTATCAGGAAGCCTATGGCAGCTACGGCTCCTCGTCCGATCCCTATTTCTCGGCGTCCAATCCCTCGTTGCTCGATCGGGGCATGGTCGTCGCCATCGCCCATATCCGCGGCGGACAGGAGATGGGCCGAGGCTGGTATGACGACGGCCATCTGCTCAACAAGAAGAACAGCTTCACCGACTTCATCGACGTCACCCGCTGGCTGGTCGCGAACGGCTACGCGAAGAAGGGCCGCGTGGGCGCGATGGGCGGCAGCGCGGGCGGCCTGCTGATGGGCGCGGTCGCGAACATGGCGCCCGAGGATTACGGCGTGATCATCGCCCAGGTGCCGTTCGTCGACGTGGTCACCACCATGCTCGACGCCTCGATCCCGCTCACCACCAATGAATATGACGAATGGGGCAACCCGGCCGACAAGAAGTTCTACGATTACATGCTCAGCTATTCGCCCTACGATAACGTCGCTGCGCAGAACTATCCGGCGCTGTTCGTCGGCACCGGCCTGTGGGACAGTCAGGTGCAATATTACGAACCGGCCAAATGGGTCGCCCGCCTGCGCGCGAAGAAGACCGACAGCAATCCGCTGGTCTTCCGCACCAATATGGAGGCCGGTCATGGCGGCAAGTCGGGCCGGTTCGAGCGCTACCGTCAGGAAGCCGAATGGACCGCCTTCATGTTTCAGACGCTCGGCGTGAAGTAATCGCGCGTCCGGGCGCCTCGCCAGGGGCGCCCGGCCCCTCGAAAAATCGCCGCATACTCCAAATGGGGGATAACAGCGGCGCGCCGCCATGCAATTGAAGGCATGACATTCCGCACGGGGGACGCTTACCGATGATCGCCGCCATTCTCGCCAGGGCCGCCGTTCCGAGCATGGCCGCGCTTGCGTTGCTCGCTGCCGGCGTCACCCTCGCCCCCGCCGCCTCGGCCCAGCTCACACCGCCCGGGACCAAGAAATGCCGCCCGCTCGTCGTCGATGTGGCGAAGGGCACGGTCAATGGCCTCGGCCCCGCCGCGCCGCTCGCGAAAGTGAAGAAGAAGCTGCCCTGCTTCACCGGCGGTACGGCGGAGGGCGATCTCTACAATTATGGCGGCGGCAGCTTCTACCGCGACCATAATCTCTATTTTTACACCTATCTCCGCTTCACCGAGATCCGCGCGCCGTTCAACGGCACCCTCTCGATCCCGGTGTTCGAACGCAGCCGCGAAGCGCTGCTGGCCGAACTGAAGCCGTCAGGCATTCAGGGCCGCCCGAACTGGGGAACCCCCGCCGACGAATTCGTCACGATGGACTGGGGCTGTCTCCAGCTAACCTTCGCCGGCGACCGCGCAAAGCAGATCCGCTTTTACACCCGCCCCTGCGGAGATCTCTACAACCCGCGCTGAGTGTACAAATCCTCCCCCGGAGGGGGAGGGGGATCGCCGAAGGCGGTGGAGGGGGCTAGCCCCGAGCAATATCGCGGAAGGAACTCCCCTCCGTCATGCTGCGCATGCCACCTCCCCCTCCGGGGAAGGACCTAATAACACCGAAGCACAGAAAATCGCGCTTTGCAGGCCGTCAGCAGCCGAATTCCGGCCCGTCCGCCCGATCGGGGTGGAGGCGTGACCAATAGCGTTGCCCCGCTCTCGTCTCCTCCACCCCGCCCCCAGCCCTTGCGGGCGGGAAGCGAACTCAGGCGTTTTCCAGCTGCCGCATCAGCGTGCGCACGGCGCTGTCGATCTCCACGTCCTTGCCGCGCAGATCCTCGATACGGCGCACGGCATGAATCACCGTCGAATGGTCGCGATTGCCGAACTTGCGCCCGATCTCCGGGAGCGAGCGAGTCGTCAGCCGCTTGGCCAGATACATCGCAATCTGGCGCGGGCGCGCGATCGCAACGGCGCGGCGTTCCGAAATCAGGTCGATCTGCTTGACTTCGAAATGCGAGGAGACCGCGCGCTGGATCTCGTCGATCGTGATGCGGCGCTGCGTCGCGCGCAGCACCTCGCCCAGCGTCTGCGTGGCGAAGTCGATCGTGATCGATTCGCCGTTCAGCTGGGCATAGGCGACCAGCCGGTTCAGCGCGCCTTCCAGCTCGCGGACATTGCTCGTGATCCGCGCCGAGAGCAGCTCGACCACGTCCTCGGGCATGTCGACCTGCGGCATCTCGCTCAGCTTGCGCTCGACGATCGCGCGGCGCAGCTCGAGCTCGGGCTGCTTGATGTCGGCGACCAGCCCCGATCCCAGCCGGCTGACCAGACGGCCTTCAAAGCCTTCCAGCGCCTGCGGCGCGCGGTCCGCCGCGATCACCAGCCGCTTGCCGCCGCCCATGAACTCGTTGACCGTGTGGAAGAATTCTTCCTGCGTCGCATCCTTGCCGCCGATGAACTGAAGATCGTCGATCATCAGCAGGTCGACCGAGCGCAGCCGCGCCTTGAAGCTGTGCGTATCCTTCGCGCGAAGGGCCTGCACGAACTCGAACATGAACCGCTCCGCCGGCATGTAAATCGCCGTCGCCTGCGGATTCGCGTCGAGAAAGGCATGACCGATCGCGTGCATCAGGTGGGTCTTGCCCTGCCCGGTGCCCGAGTGAAGATAAAGCGGGCTGAACAACGGGTTGCCCGACCCGGCCAGCGCCAGCGCCGCGTTGAACGCGACGCGATTCGAATTGTCGGTGACGAACCGGTCGAAGGTGAAGCGCGCGTCGAATGCCGGGCGCTCGGCCGGCGGCGTCAGCGGGATCGCGGGGGCTTCGGCGGTCAGAACGCGCTTGGCCGATTCGTCGATCGTTTCCAGCGTGACGCTGCGCACCTGCGGCAGCACTGCCTTGAATTCCAGCAGCAGCCGCTCGGAATAGTGATTCTTGACCCACTGGGTCATGAACGACGACGGCAGGCCCAGGCGAATCGCGTCCGACGTGCTCTCGGCGATGAGCACGACCGGCTTCAGCCACTGGTCGAACAGCCGCTGGCCCGCCGAGCGGCGCAGATTGCCCCGCACATGCGTCCAGGCCTTTTCGACCGCGATCACGTCATTCGTTTCCAAGGCACGCACTTCCGGCATCTGGTGTTTCACCCCTCCTGACCACGGAATCTTGGCCCCATTCCGTGTCGCAACCGCGCGAGCACGACTTTCCCGTTACCGGAATTGCTTCCGGCGCCAGCAAGCGTCGAACTCGTTTGACCCGCGATGCGATCGCGCATCGGGAGGGTCGTTTTAGGGAGGCTTTTCTGAGTCGCGCAAGGGCCGCGCATGTAAAGAATCTGAAATAGATTGGTTGACTCGTCACAACCCACGGAAATGCGTGGGGCGATTTAACAACTACATGAATCTATTCGATTTTTATTGGTTAATTGCATCTTTCCGTACGTTCGAAGGATGCGAATCGTTGGGTTTCCGCCACTTAGCGAAAGGTCCTCGATTCGTTCCGCCAGGCACCTTCACGAACGCAAAAATCCCCGCCGAACGGGGTCCGGCGGGGTCTTCATTACGGAAAAGTGACGTTTATGCGAGCGCTTGAAGACGCTTGCTGAGACGCGAGAACTTGCGCGAAGCCGTGTTCTTGTGGAGCACGCCCTTGGCGACGCCGCGCGCCAGTTCCGGCTGCACGAATGCCATCGCGGCGGTCGCAGCGGCCTTGTCGCCGGCTTCGAGAGCCGATTCGGCCTTCTTCACATAGGTGCGGATACGGCTGACGCGCGCGCCATTGATCTCCGCGCGGCGCTCGTTGCGCCGGATACGCTTCTTTGCCTGAGGCGTATTCGCCATGCCGTCTGATTCCTGCTCAAAATAGAAGGGCGCGGAAACATGTCCACGCCGGGAAAGGCAGGCCCCTTAACTGCTGAGGTGATTCGGGTCAACCGCCCATCACACCTTCTCCCCTTGCGGGAGAAGGAAGGGGAGAGGGATTTCACTTCTGGCACCTTGGGCACCAGAAGGTCGATCGCCCGCCATCCACGCGCCGCTCGACCGTCCCGCCGCACGAACAGGGCTCGCCCTCGCGGCCATAGACCTGCCAGTCCTTCGCGAAATAGCCCAGCTCGCCATCGGGCCGGGCATAGTCCCGCAGCGTCGATCCCCCGGCCAGAATCGCTGCCTCCAGCACTTCGCGAATCGCCTCGACCAGCTTGCCCAGCCGCGCCTTGCTTACCTGCCCCGCCGGTTTCGTCGGCGCGATGCCCGCCATGAACAGCGCCTCGCACACATAGATATTGCCCAGCCCCGCCACGATCCGCTGGTCGAGCAGCAGCAGCTTGATCGCCGCGATCCGCCCGTCGAATGCTTTCGCCAGATGCGCCGCGGTGAAATCCGGCCCCAGCGGCTCGGGTCCCAGCGCGGCAAAAGCGGGCCACTCGCCCAACGCGTCGGTCCGCACCAGATCGACCGATCCGAACCGCCGCGGATCGTTCAGCGCCAGCCGGTGCTTCGCCGTCTCCAGCAGCAGATGATCGTGCGTCAGAATCTCCGCCGGATCGATTCGCCACCGGCCGGACATGCCCAGATGGAACACCATCGTGTCTCCCCGGTCGGTATCGATCAGCCCGTATTTCGCCCGCCGCCCCAGTGCGGTCACTCGCGCGCCGGTCAGCCGCTGCCCAAGATCCTCGGGAAACGCGCGGCGCAAATCGGCGCGGCGCAGGGTGACGCGCTCGATCATATGGCCTTCAAGGACCGGTGCGAGGCCCCGGACCGTGGTTTCGACTTCGGGCAGTTCTGGCATGCTGCCAGCCCTAGCGGATTTTCGCGCATGTCGAGCGACAAATGCATGATAAGCCACCGCCGAGGGGAGACTGAAATGCGCATGATCCTGACCGGGCTGGGCCTGATGACGCTCGCTGCCTGTGGCGCGGTGCCTGCCAACCAGACCGCCGGCGCGGTCGATCCGTCAACCGCTTTCATCCTCGCCCAGCTCAAGCCGGTGGCATGGAGCGGCGAGATAGACGGCAAGCCGGCCAGCAGGAACTGGCAGCCCGCAAACGTGTCGCTCGCTGCGGGAAACTGGCGCTGGAGCGAGACGAGCGAAGAGAATGGCGCGAAGCTTCCGGCCGATATCAGCATGGCGCCACGCGATCTCGTCACCCCGGCGACGGTCGAGCGCACCGTCGATTTTTGGCAGATCCGCTTCGAATGCCGCGCGCCGGGCTGCATCACGGTCAAGGGCAAGGACGGCGAGAAGCGCGCCGATTCCGCTACGTGGAACTTCACCGATCAGGAGATCGCCACCCGCGTCGCCCGTGGCGCGAACGGCCTGCTGATCGAACAGGGCGCAAGGCCGCGCGAGAAGTAAGGCGGCGAGCCAGTTGCTGGCCGGGACGACGGAGGGTTTGCTACCCTAGGAAGCCCCCGCTAGAGCGGCCGCATGTCCGACCCAATGCCCAACACCGTCTCCTTCGGTTACGAAGACATCGCCCGCGAGGAAAAGACCGCCCGTGTGGGCAAGGTCTTCTCGAACGTCGCTTCCAAATATGATCTGATGAACGACGCCATGTCCGGCGGCCTGCATCGCGTGTGGAAGGACCGCTTCGTCCGCCGGGTGAAGCCGCAGGCGGGCGAGCATATCCTCGACATGGCCGGCGGCACGGGCGACATCGCCTTCCGCATGGAGCCGTCGGGCGCGATCATCACCGTCGCCGACATCAATCCCGAGATGCTCGCGGTCGGCGTCGAACGCGCAGCGAAGCGCGGGCTGGACGAGATGGTCTGGAGCGAAGCTAATGCGGAGAAGCTGACCTTCCCCGACAAGTTCTTCGATGCCTACAC
The DNA here is from genome assembly GCF_012927115.1 of Sphingomonas sp. G-3-2-10. Lineage (NCBI taxonomy): Bacteria > Pseudomonadati > Pseudomonadota > Alphaproteobacteria > Sphingomonadales > Sphingomonadaceae > Sphingomonas > Sphingomonas sp. G-3-2-10. The sequence continues at coordinate 2,117,979 of NZ_JABBFY010000001.1, forward strand.
CATCGCCTTCGGCATCCGGAACGTGACCGACATCCCCGCGGCGCTCCGCGAGGCGCACCGGGTGCTCAAGCGCGGCGGCCGCTTCTACTGCCTCGAATTCTCGACCACCCAATGGCCCGGCTTCGCGCAGGTCTATGACGCCTATTCGCACCATCTGGTGCCAAAGCTGGGCCAGATCCTCGCCAACGACGCGGATTCGTACCGCTATCTGATCGAATCGATCCGCCGCTTCCCCGAAATGCCGGTCTTCGAAAAGATGATCCAGGATGCGGGCTTCGTCCGCACGAAGGTCGAACCGCTGCTCGGCGGCCTCGTCGCGATCCACAGCGGCTGGAAGATCTGAGCTTCACGTGACCGCTCCCGCCGTCCATCTCTGGCGTCTCCTCAAATGGGGCCGCATCGTCGCTCGCCACGGTGCGCTGCGCGGGATCGAGCGCGATCCCAATACGCCGCGCCCGGTCCGCCGCCTCGCCCGCATCGCCCGCTTCGGTGCGCGCGTGCCCGAAGTCGCGCGCTATGCCGACGCCTTCCAGGAGATCGGCCCCGCCGCGATCAAGCTCGGCCAGACGCTGGCCACCCGCCCCGATCTGGTCGGCGAGGAAGCTGCGCACGACCTGCTCCGCCTGCAGGACGCGCTGCCCCCCGTTCCCTTCCCGGTGATCCGCGAGCGCATTCGCGCCAGCCTCGGCCGCCCGATCGAGGAATTCTTCACCGAGATCGAAGAAGTGCCGATCGGCGCCGCATCGATCGCGCAGGTCCACCGGGCCACCACCACCGACGGGCGCAAGGTCGCGGTGAAGGTGCTGCGTCCCGGCATCGAGACCGAGTTCGCCAAGGCGATCGACACCTATGAATGGGCCGCGGCCCAGATCGAGGGCATGGGCGGCGAAGCCGCGCGCCTGCGCCCCCGCCTCGTCATCGAGACCTTCAAGCGCTGGACCGCACGCGAGCTCGACCTGCGTCGCGAAGCCGCCTCGGCGTCCGAGCTGGCCGAGAACATGACCGCCGAGCCGGGCTATTATATCCCGGTGATCGACTGGCAGCGCACCTCGGGCAAGGTGATGACGCTCGAATGGCTCGACGGCATCAAGCTGTCGAACCGCGCCGCGCTGATCGCCGCCGGGCACGACATGCACGAACTGGCCGAACGCCTGATCCGCGCATTCCTGCGCCAGGCGATCTCGGACGGCTTCTTCCATGCCGACATGCATCAGGGGAACCTGTTCGCCCTTCCCGACGGCCGCATCGCCGCGATCGATTTCGGCATCATGGGCCGTATCGACCGCCGCGCCCGCGTCTGGCTCGCCGAGATCCTCTACGGCCTGATCACGGGCAATTATAAGCGCGTCGCGGAAATCCATTTCGAGGCGGGATACGTCCCCCCGCACCACAATGTCGCCGAGTTCGCCACCGCCCTGCGCGCTGTCGGCGAGCCGATGCGCGGGCTTCCGGTGAAGGAAATGTCGGTCGGCTCGATGCTCGACGGGCTGTTCAACATCACCCGCGACTTCGACATGCAGACCCAGCCGCACCTCCTTCTCCTCCAGAAGACGATGGTGATGGTCGAGGGCGTTTCGCGCGGGCTCGATCCCGATATCAACCTGTGGGAATCCTCCGCGCCCTTCATCCGCGAATGGATCCGCACCGAACTCGGCCCCGAAGCCAAGATCGCGGACCGGCTGGTCGAGGATGTTCGCACCCTCGCCCGCCTGCCCCAGCTGATCCGCAACATCGAGCTGCGCTATCCCGCGCCCGGCGGCGCCCCGCCCGCCCCGCCGCTCAGGGAGATCGAGCGCATCCGCGTGATCGGCGGCTGGCGCTACGTCGCCGTCGCGATGCTCAGCGCCGCGGTCACCGCCGCCGCGACGGTGTGGATGCTGGGCTGAGCCTTCTTCCCTCTCCCATCGGGAGAGGAATGAAGGCCCCCTTGCCACCCCGCCCGAATTCCCCGCACACTGCCGGCAACAACCGGGAGGACCTGAAATGCTGCGCCAAATCCTAGCCGCGACCCTGCTCGCCGCAGCCGCCCCCGTCCTCGCCCAGCCGGCTCCTGGCCCCAACCGCATCTTCACCGGCCAGGACCTGTTCGACCTCGAAGTCGCCACCGATCCCCAGATCAGCCCGGACGGCAGCCGGATCGCCTATGTCCGCCGCTCGAACGACATCATGACCGATCGCGCCCGCGCGACGATCTGGCTGATCGACGTCCGCACCGGCGCGCAGTCCCCCCTCGTCGCCGGCCCCGGCAGCCATATGAGCCCGCGCTGGTCGCCCGACGGCAAGCGCCTCGCCTATGTCTCTTCGGCCGAAGGCAACGCGACCCAGCTCTATGTCCGCTGGATGGAGGGCGGCGCGACCGCGCGCATCACCAACCTGCCCGACGCCCCCGGCAGCATCGCCTGGTCCCCAGACGGCGCGCGCATCGCCTATATCCTCCCCGTCGCGGGCGAGGGCCTCAAGCTCGGTACGCCCCTCGCCAAACCCGAAGGCGCGCAATGGGCCGCGCCATTGGAAGTGATCGACAAGGTCAATTACCGCGCCGACGGCGGTGGCTATGCCCGTCCCGGCTTCGACCATATCTTCGTCGTGTCCGCGGACGGCGGCGCACCGCGCCAGTTGAGCTTCGGCGACCATCACGATGCCGGCCCCCTCGCATGGACGCCCGACGGCAAGTCGATCCTCTTCAGCACCGTGCGCGGCGAGGATTGGGAGCGCAGCTTCAATTCCGAAGTCTTCGCGCTCGATATCGCCACCGGCGACGTGAAGCCCCTCACCAGCCGCGACGGCCCGGACGGCGCGCCGATTCTCTCGCCCGACGGCAGCAAGATCGCGTATCTCGGCTTCGACGACACCCGCCGCAGCTACGAGAATACCGAACTCTACGTCATGAACCGCGACGGCAGCGCCCCGCGCTCGCTCACCGCGTCGCTCGACGTCAGCATCGACAGCGCGGCCTGGGCGCCCGACGGCAAGTCGCTGATCGTCTCCTATGAGCACACCGGCATCATGCGCCTCGGCCGCATCGGGCTCGACGGCAAGGCGCTGCCGATGGTCCAGAACCTCGCGCCCGCCCAGCTCGACCGTCCCTATGCCGGCGGCAATTTCAGCATCGCCGACAATGGCGCGATCGCCTTCACCGGCGGCAGCGCGCTCCGCCCCGCGGACATCCATATCCGCGCGCCCGAGGGCAATTCGCGTCGCCTCACCCGCCTCAACGAGGAGACGCTGGGTGCAAAGACGCTGGGACAGGTACAGGAAATCAACACCACCGCGCCCGACGGGACGAAGGTCCAGTCCTGGCTCGTCACCCCGCCCGGCTATACCCCCGGCAAGCGCGTTCCCCTGATCCTCGAAATCCACGGCGGCCCGCACACCGCCTATGGCCCGTGGTTCTCGACCGACAACCAGCTCTACGCCGCCGCCGGCTATGCCGTGCTCTCGGTCAATCCGCGCGGCTCGACCTCGTACGGCGAAGCCTTCGCCAATTTGATCGACAAGAATTATCCCGGCCCCGACTATGACGACCTGATCGCCTCGGTCGACAAGGTGATCGAGATGGGCATCGTCGATCCCGACAATCTCTTCGTCACCGGCGGCTCGGGCGGCGGCGTCCTCACCACCTGGATCGTCGGCAAGACCAACCGCTTCAAGGCCGCCGCCGCGCAAAAGCCGGTGATCAACTGGATCAGCGAAGCGCTGACGATGGACATGACCGTCTTCACCTCGCGCTACTGGTTCACCAAGCTGCCCTGGGAGGATCCGATGGGCTATTGGAAGCGCAGCCCGCTCAGCGTCGTCGGCACCATCACCACCCCCACGCTGGTGGTCGTGGGCAGCGAGGATTACCGCACCCCGGTCAGCGAAAGCGAACAGCTCTACGCCGCCCTCCAGATCCGCCGCGTCCCCACCGCGCTGGTGAAGATCCCCGGCGCCAGCCACGGCGGCATCGCGGCACGGCCCTCGCAAAGCGCGGCGAAGGCGGCGGCGATCCTGGCGTGGTTCGAGAAGTACCGGAACGCGCCGGCCGCGCCCTGATCCTACCCCCGGTAGCGCAGCGCCTCGACGATCAGCGCGAACGCCGGCGAGAGCTGGCGCCGGCTGGGATAATAGAGGTGATAGCCCGAAAAGGGCCGGCAATAGGGTTCGAGCACGCGCACCAGCCGCCCGGCCTTCAGGTCTTCCGCGACGATATTGTCGGGCAGGTGCGTCATGCCGAACCCCGCGCGCGCCGCCGACAGGATCATCGGTACCTCGTTGAAGGTCAGCTGCCCTTCCACGCGCACGCGGATCTCGTGCCCGTCCTGCTCATATTCCCAGGCATAGAGCCCGCCGAGCGTCTTCAGCCTCAGGTTGATGCAGTCATGCCCGGCCAGATCCTGAGGCGTTTGCGGCACGCCGCGCCGCGCGAAATAGTCCGGCGACCCCACCGTGGCCATCGACAGGTCGGGGCTGATCCGTACCGCGATCATGTCCTTCGCCAGCTTCTCGCTCAGCCGCACGCCCGCATCGAAGCGCTCGGCGACGATATCGGTCAGCGAGGAATCGGCGCTGATCTCCACGTGAAGATCGGGATGATCGCGCAACAGCGGCGCCAGCGCCGGCCACAGCACCAGATTGGCCGCGTCGGGACTGGCGGTGATCCGCACCCGCCCCGCCGGTTTCTTGCGAAGCTCGGCCAGCGCCGCAAGTTCCGCGTCGATATCGTCGAACGCCGGCCGCAAGGTGCGCAGCAACCGCTCTCCCGCTTCGGTCGGCATTACATTGCGCGTGGTGCGCATCAGCAGGCGGACGTCCAGCCGCGTCTCCAGCCGCCGGATCGTGTGGCTCAGCGCCGATTGCGACGTGCCCAGCCGCGCCGCCGCGCGCGTGAAGCTGCGCTCCTCCGCAACGGCGAGGAACGCGCCGAGATCGGTCAGATCCTCGCGCCGCATATATGAATTCCTGATATGACTTCATGCACTGATTAACCGCTAATACGGCGCAGGCCCAGCGCCTATCTTCCGGACAGCGAGGTTCCCCCGCCTCGAATATCCCGGAGATCCATCATGAAGACACGCACGCTCGGGCGCAGCGGGCTCGAGGTTTCGGCCATCGGCTTCGGCTGCATGGGCCTGAATTTCGGCTATGCCAGCTCGGTGACGAAGGCCGAAGGCATCGCCCTGATCCGCCAGGCGGCGGATCGCGGCGTCACATTCTTCGACACCGCCGAAGTCTATGGCCCCTTCACCAATGAAGAGATGGTCGGCGAGGCACTGGCGCCGGTGCGCGATTCCGTGGTGATCGCGACCAAGTTCGGCTTCAACTTCGTCGAGGGCAGGCAATCCGGCCTCGACAGCCGCCCGGAAAACATCCGCGCGGTGGCCGATGCCTCGCTGAAGCGGCTGGGCGTCGAGGCGATCGATCTCTTCTACCAGCACCGCGTCGATCCCGAGGTGCCGATCGAGGATGTCGCCGGCACGGTCCGCGACCTGATCGCCGAGGGCAAGGTGAAGCATTTCGGCATGTCCGAACCCGGCGTCGACACGCTTCGCCGCGCGCACGCGGTCCAGCCGGTCGCCGCGCTTCAGAACGAATATTCGCTCTGGACCCGTGGCCCGGAAACCAACGGTATCCTTCAGGCCTGCGAGGAACTCGGCATCGGCTTCGTGCCCTACAGCCCGCTCGGCAAGGGGTTCCTCACCGGCGCGATGTCGGCCGAAACGAAGCTTGGTGAAGGCGATTTCCGCGCCATTCTGCCGCGCTTCACGCCCGAAGCGATGGCGAAGAACCAGGCTTTGGTCGATCTGCTCAAGCGCATCGCCGCCGAGAAACAGGCCACGCCTGCCCAGATCGCACTGGCATGGCTGCTCGCCCGAAAGCCCTGGATCGTGCCGATTCCGGGCACCACCAAATTGCACCGGCTCGAGGAAAATCTCGGCGCGGCAGCGGTCGAACTGACTGCCGCCGACCTGACCGAGATCGAAACCGCCGCCGCCGCCATCCAGGTCGAGGGCGAACGCTATCCGGCACACCTCCTCGCCACCGTCGGCCGCTGAACCGCATCAACCCAAGGAATTCCCATGACTGTCAAAGCCTATGGCGCCCATGCCGCCGACAAGCCGCTCGAACCGATCGCCATCGAACGCCGCGAACCCGGCCCGCACGACGTCCGGATCGACATCCTCTTCTGCGGCGTCTGCCATTCGGATCTGCACACGGTTCGCTCCGAATGGGGTGGCACGATCTACCCTTGCGTCCCGGGCCATGAGATCGTCGGCCGGGTCAGTGCGGTCGGGGGTTCGGTCGACAAGTTCGCGGTCGGCGAGATCGTCGGCGTCGGCTGCCTCGTCGACAGCTGCCAGCATTGCGCGTCGTGCGGCGAGGGGCTGGAGCAATATTGCGAGAACGGCTTCACCGGCACCTATGGCGGCGCCACGCCCGACGCGCCCGGCCATACGCTGGGCGGCTATTCGGAGCAGATCGTGGCCAGCGACAAGTTCGTGCTGAAGATCCGCCATCCCGAGGAACAGCTCGCCGCGGTCGCGCCGTTGCTTTGCGCCGGCATCACCACCTGGTCGCCGCTGCGCCACTGGAATGCAGGGCCGGGCAAGAAGGTCGGCATCGTCGGCATAGGCGGGCTGGGTCATATGGGCGTGAAGCTCGCTCATGCGCTGGGCGCGCACACCGTTGCCTTCACCACTTCGGAGAGCAAGCGGCAGGACGCGCTCGATCTGGGTGCCGATGAAGTCGTCGTCTCGCGCAATGCCGACGAGATGGCGGCGCACACCGGCAGCTTCGATTTCATCCTGAACACCGTTGCCGCCAGCCACGATCTCGACGCCTTCACGCGCTTGCTCAAGCGCGACGGCACGCTGTGCGTCGTCGGCGTGCCCGAGCATCCGCATCCCTCGCCCGCCGTCGATGTGCTGATCTTCGGCCGCAAATCGATCGCCGGCTCGCTGATCGGCGGCATCGCCGAAACGCAGGAGATGCTCGATTTCTGCGCCGAACACGGCATCGTCTCGGAGATCGAGATGATCGCGGTGCAGGATATCGACCTCGCCTATGACCGGATGCAGCGCAGCGACGTGAAATACCGCTTCGTCATCGACAATGCGTCGCTGGCGGCCTGAGATGCGTTCGATCGCCCTCGCGTTCCTGGCCCTGTGCCTTGCCGGGTCCGCGGGGGCGCAGGACCAAGGGAGAAACGTCATGGATATCATCCGCAACGGATCGCAGCCTTCGGTCACCGGCCCGGCCGACTGGTTCACCGGCCGCGTCCGAATCGATTCCCGCTTCGAACGTCCCGCCCCGTCGCGCATGGCCGGCGCGACGGTTTCGTTCGAACCGGGCGCGCGCACCAACTGGCACACCCACCCCCTCGGCCAGACCCTGATCGTCACGTCGGGCCTCGGCTGGACCCAGTGCGAAGATGGCCCGATCACCGAAATCCGGCCCGGCGACGTTATCTGGTGCCCGCCCGGCCATCGCCACTGGCACGGCGCGACCCCGACCAGCGCGATGACCCATATCGCCATTCAGGAAGCGCTCGACGGCAAGGTCGTCGAATGGATGGAGAAAGTCACCGACGCGCAATATCTCGCCGGGGCCGCACCCGCAGGCAAGTAGGCCATAGCGTGGGAGCGGGCGCTGCAATCCCAGCCTCGCCCCTGCAAAGCCGCGCCATCTCGACACCCCCCGCCCCCCGCGTGTAACCCCACCGCGAATGTCGCGCACCACGCCTCTCTGGCTCGCCACCCCGACCCGCTTCGCCGCGCTCAAGCGAAACCGCGCGCGGATCGGCCTCGTCATCCTCGCGGTCCTGCTGCTCGCCACGCTCACCGCGCTCGCCATCCCGACCCCGCCGGGCCTCGATGCCGTCAGCGGCGGAGAGCGGCATCAGACCGATCTGATGCTCTACGAAGCGATCGTCGCGGGGGTGAAGGGCGGCGGGAACTATTATGCCGTCGCGGCGGACGCGTTGCGCGCGGGGGCCTATCCGCTGCGGCCATTCCTCACCTTCCGCTTGCCCGGCCTCGCCACCATCCTCGCCGCGCTGCCGCTCTGGGTGCCGCCTTTGCTCCAGTTCCTGCTGGCCTTCACCGTGGCCGCCACCTGGATGCTGCGCCTGCGCCCCTCGCTCCCGCGCACCTTGCCGATGCTCGCCGGGGGCATCCTCCTTGCCGGATCGATGCTCGCTTTCGTCCAGCCGGGGCTGGTCGCCTTTCACGAGATCTGGGCGGGGCTGCTCGTCGCGCTCTCGCTCGGCATGCGCAAGCCGGGCCGCTGGATCGAACCGGTCGCGATCGCGCTCGCCGCGATGCTGATCCGCGAGACCGCCGCGCTCTACGCCATCCTGATGCTCGCCTTCGCCTGGCTGGAGGGCGAGCGCCGCGAAGCGATCGGCTGGGGTGTCGCGCTCGCCGCGTTCGGCGCAGCGCTCGGCGTCCATGCCTATGCGGTCGCAGGCGTCACCGGACCGCTCGACGCGATGTCGCCGGGCTGGGCCGGGCTGCAGGGCTTCGGCTTGTTCGTGAAGTCGCTCACGCTGGCTACCGCGCTTCAGCTGATCCCGCTCTGGGCCGGGGCGCTGGTCGTCGGCCTCGCGCTGTTCGGCTGGGCGGCGTGGGACGATCCGCTGGGCCTGCGCATGATCGCGATCCTCTCCGCCTATGCCGCGGTGATCGGCATCTTCGCCCGGCTCGACACCTTCTACTGGGGCCTGATGGTCGCTCCGGTGCTGCTGCTCGGGCTGGTGTTCGTCCCCGACGCGATCCGTGATCTCGTCACCCAGTCGCTCGACAGGAAGCGCATCACCGTGACACATGTGACGCGATGACCCGGAAAATCCTCCTCATCGTCGGCGGCGGCATCGCCGCGTACAAGGCGTGCGAACTGATCCGCCTGTGCCGCAAGTCAGGCCTCGAGGTGAAAGTCGTCCTCACCGAAGGCGGCGCGCATTTCGTCACGCCGATGACGCTGGCGGCCCTGTCCGAGAACCAGGTTTACACCACTTTGTGGGACCTCAAGGACGAAGCCGAGATGGGCCATATCCAGCTGAGCCGGGAGGCGGATCTGGTCGTGATCGCCCCCGCCACCGCAGACCTGATGGCCCGGATGGCGGCGGGAATCGCCGACGATCTGGCGACCACGCTGCTGCTCGCCACCGACAAGCCGGTGCTCGCCGCACCCGCGATGAATGTGAGGATGTGGCAACATGCGGCAACGCAACGCAATGTCGCACAGCTTCGCGCCGATGGCATTACGGTCATGGCGCCCGACAAAGGCCCGATGGCCTGCGGCGAATACGGCCCCGGCCGCCTGCCCGAGCCCGAGGCGATCCTGAAGGCCATTTTGGCGCAGCTTTCGCCACCCTTGCTACCTCGTATCGCCGGAAAGCATATCCTCGTCACCGCCGGCCCCACCCACGAGCCGATCGATCCGGTCCGCTACATCGCCAATCGCTCCTCGGGCCGTCAGGGCTATGCCATCGCCGGCGCCCTCGCGGCACTGGGTGCGCGGGTCACTCTGGTCTCCGGCCCGGTCGCCCTGCCAACCCCGCCGGGCGTCACCCGCGTCGACGTCGAGACCGCGCGCGAAATGGCCGCCGCAGTCGATGCCGCCCTCCCCGCCGACGCCGCGGTGATGGTCGCCGCCGTTGCCGACTGGCACGTCGAGGCCTCGGGCCAGAAGCTCAAGAAAGGCACCGGAGCGCCCTCGCTGAGCCTCTCCGAGAATCCCGATATCCTCGCCACCCTCGCCGCTTCGCCGAACCGTCCCCGCCTCGTCGTGGGCTTCGCCGCCGAAACCGAACGGGTCATCGAACACGCCACCGCAAAACGCGCTCGCAAGAACGCCGACTGGATTGTCGCCAACGATGTTTCGGGCGATGTGATGGGCGGTGAGAGCAATACGGTTCATCTGGTCACCGCCGACGGCGTCGAGCATTGGGAGCGGCTGCCCAAGGGCGAAGTCGCCACGCGCCTCGCGCAGAGGATCGCCGATGCGCTCTAGCCTGATCCTCCTGCCGCTCCTTCTCGCCGGCTGCGCCACCACGCCCGCGCCGCAACAGGCCGTGCCCGACGTCGCGAAGCTCCATGTCGAGCGTTTCGGCGACACCAAACCCGCCGCCGTGCGCACGCTGATCGTCATCCTCCACGGCGACGGCTCGCCGAGCATCCGGACGGACGAATATGCCTTCGCCGCCGCCGCCGTCCGCGCCATCCCGCAAAGCGTCGCCATCGCGGTGCTCCGTCCCGGTTATGAGGATTCGCGCGGCAAGCGTTCCGTCGGCGATCGCGGCAGCGACACCGGCGACAATTACACCGGCGACCGGCTCGGCCTGGTCGGCGATGCGATCCTCGCGCTGAAGCGGCGCTATCCCGCCGCCCGAATCCTCGTCGTGGGCGATGAGGGCGGCGCGGCGATCGCCGCCAATCTCGCTGGGCTTCGTCCCGGCATCTTCGATGGCATGGTGCTGGTCGGCTGCCCCTGTACCCTGCCCGAATGGCGCACGCACATGGCGCGCACCACGTCGAACCCGGCATGGAGCGCCCCGGTCACGAGCCTCGATCCGCTCAAGACCGCGGGCGGCATCCGCCCCGGCCTGCGCGCCGCGATCCTGGTCGGCGCGGACGACAAGATCACGCCCGCCCGCTTCTCCCGCTCCTATGCCGAGGCGCTCAGCCTGCGCGGCATCGCCACCGATTATCGCATCGTGCCCGGCAAGGGCCACGACCTGCTGGGCGATCCCGAAGTCCTTGCCGCCACCACGCGCCTCGCCGCCTCGATCCCCGGAACCCGCTAGATGCTCGCCCCCATCACCATCGCCCTGCAACGCCTGCCGCACGGCGCGGACCTGCCTGTCCCCGCTTATGCCACCGAAGGCGCCGCCGGGATGGACGTCGTCGCGGCGGAAGACGTCACCATCGCGCCGGGCGGCCGTCATGCCGTAGCCACCGGCTTCGCGATGGCGATCCCCGCAGGGTACGAGGTGCAGGTTCGCCCCCGCTCGGGCCTCGCGCTCAAGCATGGCGTCACCTGCCTCAACACGCCGGGCACGATCGACAGCGACTATCGCGGCGAAGTGAAGGTGATCCTCGCCAATCTCGGCGATGCGCCTTTCCCGATCGCACGCGGCGATCGCATCGCCCAGCTCGTCCCCGCGCCCGTGCAGCGCGCCGAACTCGCGCTTGTCGAAACGCTCGACGAAACCGCGCGCGGTGCAGGCGGTTTCGGATCGACCGGCCGGTGAACGCCCTCGCGCTCGTCATGGCGCTTGCGGCGCAGGAGGCGGCGATCGACTGGGCTGCGCTCCCCGCGCTGCCCTATCGCGCCCCGCCCGTCGTCACGCAGGGAATGCACGATTTCGCGGGCCGCGAAGCGAAGGCGCGCAAATGCCCGCTGCCGCCCGCGCCCGGACATAACCAGTCGATGTCGGTCGAACTCGCGCTGCTGGTCGACGGCACGGGCGACGTCCGCACCGTCGTGCCGCGCGCGATCGATTGCGCCACGGTCGAGCAATATGCCGCAGGCCTCGCCGCCGGTTTTGCGCGCAACAACCTGCTCCCGCGCAGCGGCGCGGCCGAGCAATGGTACAAGACGACCGTCACCTTCTCCTGGCGGAAATGACCTTCACCGACGAAGAACTGGAACGCTACGCCCGCCACATCGTGCTGCGCGAGATCGGCGGCGGCGGACAGGCGCTGCTGAAGGCGGCGCGGGTGTTGGTGGTGGGCGCGGGCGGTATCGGATCGCCGGCAATCCAGTATCTCGCAGCGGCAGGTGTCGGACGCCTCAGCATCGTCGATGACGACCGCGTCGATCTGTCCAACCTTCAGCGCCAGACGCTGTTCACGACAAGCGATATCGGCCGGTCCAAGGCAGTTTCAGCAGCGGGCCGCGTCGAGGCGCTGAATCCGAATGTTGAAGTTCTGGCTTCTCAACATCGGGTAGATGGCGGTTATGTCGATGACCTTGTGAAATGCCATGAAGTCGTCCTCGACGGCACCGACAATTTCGCCACGCGCCTCCTCGTCGCCGATGCCTGCCAGCGCCACCGCGTGCCGCTGGTCAGCGCCGCCGTGGGCGAGTTCGAAGGGCAGCTAGGCGTCTTCCGCGGCTGGGAAGCGGACAAGCCCTGCTATCGCTGCTTCGTCGGCGGGAATCCCGAACGCGAAGGCATCAGCTGTTCCGAACAGGGCGTAATCGGCGCACTCACCGGCGTGATGGGCAGCCTGGCCGCGCTCGAAGTCATCCGCGCCATCGCCCCCTTCGGCGAAGACAGCGCGGGCAAGCTGCTGCTGGTCGATGCGCTCAACCTGCGCTTCCGCACGCTGACGCTGCCGAAGGACCCCGGATGCCCGTCATGCGCGGCCTGACGATCCTCGTCGCCACCGCCGATCCCGAGCGTTTCCGCATGGCGCTGACCCTCGCCTCGGCCAACGCCGCGCTCGGCGGCCGCACCCGCGTCTATTTTCACGAAGCTGCGGTGGGAGTGCTCGCCACCTCCGAACCGATGATCGGCACCGCCGTGGAAACCGGCGCGGCGCTCATCGCCTGCCAGACTGGCCTGGCAATGGCCGGAATGGACGCAAGCGCGCTGCCCCCGGGCGTGGAAACCGGCGGTCTCGTGGGCCTGCTCGCCGATCTCGGCGACGACCGGCTGGACACGATCTGAGGGGGAACCTCACACACGCGCCGGCGCCCCAAACGCACGCCTCCGTTCGCTTCAGCACCACCGCTTGAAATGTTGGGTTTCGCCTGCTTGGGTCAGCGCGCCGGCTAGTTTCCGGCCGCTCTTTTAACCGTCGATAGCATCCGCGCGCGCGCCCCGCGGAGGCGCTGCGCCCATCTCCGCGCCAGACCCGTTTTTCGCAATCTGGGTGTCAACCGTGTCAACCGGTCCGCACCATCCGGCGTCTGTGCATGGCGGGATGCTCGTGCGAAGCTTCGCCCCGTCAGCCCAGCTTGCCGATGAACTCGCGCACGGATGGTGCGATATCCTCGCGCTCCAGCGCGACCGCGATGTTCGCCTGGATGAAGCCGGCCTTGTCGCCGCAATCGAAACGGGTGCCCGCAAAGGTCACGCCGTGGAATGCCTGTCCGCCGATCATCTTCGCCATCGCGTCGGTCAGCTGGATCTCGCCGCCCGCGCCCTTTTCCTGCCCTTCCAGCACGCGCATCACTTCGGGCTGAAGGATGTAGCGGCCGATCACCGACAGGTTCGACGGCGCGGTGCCCGGTGCGGGCTTCTCGACCAGCCCCTTCACTTCGGTCAGCGCGCCATCGGCGGCGCCCGGCGTGATGATGCCATAGCGGTGTGTCTGGTCGTCGGGGACGATCTCGGCGCAGATCAGGTTGCCGCCGACCTTGTTATAGGCATCGACCATCTGCCTGAGGCAGCCCGGCTTGCCCATCATGAAATCGTCGGCCAGCAGCACCGCGAAGGGCTCGTCGCCCACAATGTCGCGCGCACACCACACGGCATGGCCAAGACCCATCGGTTCCTGCTGGCGCACATAGGCGACCGCGCCGGGCTTCAGCCGCGTCGCGTCGAGCACTTCGAGCGACTTGCCGCGCGCCGACATCGTCGTTTCCAGCTCATAGGCGATGTCGAAATGGTCCTCGATCGCGCTCTTGCCGCGGCCGGTGACGAAGATCATCTGCTCGATGCCGGCTTCGATCGCTTCGTCGACGGCGTACTGGATCAGCGGACGATCCACGACCGGCAGCATTTCCTTGGGCATGGCCTTGGTCGCGGGCAGGAACCGGGTCCCGAGTCCGCCCACCGGAAAAACAGCCTTGCGCAACGGCTTGATCGACATTCGCGTCTCCTGATCGTCACCCGCAGAATATGGGACGACCGAAAATGGTGCAATGCAATATAACGCGATCCCGCGCTCAGAGCGGAACGAGGCTTCCGTTCATGTCGAGACTGCTCGCGCGGAACGTATAGGTGCCGTGCAGTCCGTCCTCGAAGGGCGGAAAGACCTCCGGAGGCGTATCATCGGATTGAGGCGTTGTCGTCCCGGACTGGGCCGATGCTTCGGGCGTCCAGCTGGCCGTCGAAGCGACCGCGACCGCACCCGATCCAATCAGCACCTGCCTGCGGTCCATCTTCACTCCTCTGGGACCGGCATGGTCCGCGCGCGAAACTAGATTGCCGGGCGGCCATGTCAAATCGGCGAAGACAGGCTCCGGCCCGTGTTATGGCAATATATCATTGATCTGCGTTAACCCGCCGGAATCGCGCCACTTTTGCTCAATTTCACGCAAAGTACCCGCCAAGACATTGCACAATAAGATCAAATTTTCGTGACATGCCCGAAATGTCCTCCTAGGGAAAAATACGTAGTTACGGGAGAGAGTGGCCGGTGGCCGGGTTCGATATTCTGAGCATCATCGGGGACGAGTGGAACGACTCCGAAAGCCTGTTCGGCGGCATCAAGGTCGCGGTTACCGATACGGCATCCTATCCCACGTCCCGCTTCCTCGAGTTCATGCTCAACGGCGCGCCGGTCTATCGCGTGCTCAAGACCGGCGAGACCGTCGTCAGCAACGCCACCGGCACCTCGATCGGCGGCTTCGGGATGCGCGGCAATTCGGGCGAGATGGCGCTCACGTCGCAGATTCACCCCAGCACCGGCGCACCTGCCGACGTGTTCCGCTGGTATTGGGAAAACGGGCTGGTCGGCAGCACCTCGGTCATCCGCGGCATGGGCACGAACCGCCTCTCGATCGAAAGCGCGGGGATCATCACCCAGATCGCGAACAACAGCCGGTTCGAGTTCGAAGGCTATATCTCGCCCCGCGTCATCTTTACCGGTTTCGAGGCCGGCTCGGCGATCGGCAAGACGATCGACTTCAACAATTACGGCCAGACGCCGACCCGCGCCAATCCGGTCGTCTCGATCTCGTGCGCGGACGCCACCGACGATGCGCTCCATATCGGCCGGTTCGACGGCCGCGACTGGACCACTTTGGCCCGGTTCAACGCCCAGGGCATCCTGTTCGCGCCCCTCTTCAACACCCAGCGCGGAATGAGCTGCACGTCGCCGACCGAAACCACGTCGCGCTTCTATTCCGGCCTCGATGGGTTGCTGCGTCCGTTCATCGCAATGGGCCCGGGCGGCGCCGGGTCGCTCGATCTGATGCTCTATCGCGGCGGCGCGAACATGCTGACGGTCGGCGGCCTCACCGCGGCCTTCCCGGCGATCAAGCGCGCGGCAACGACGCTTCAGATCCGCCTCGCCGACGACAGCGACTTCGCGCCGGTGCAGGGCAAGCTCACCACCGAGAGCAATGCGACGGTGGAAACGATCACCCCGGACAGCACGCTGATCCTGTATGATGCCGCCGGAGTCGCCTACAAGGTGCCCTGCATCGCGGCCTGATCAGGAAGAAGCCGATGACCAAGATTGTGATCGAACTCGACGACGCCGAGTTCAAATCGCTCGCGACGTTGCTCGACGGTGCCGTGCGCGCCGGCGGGCTGCGCGCAGCGAAGGAAGCCCTGCCCATCACGGCGAAGATGGAAGCCGCGTACATCGTCGCGCATCCGGAGGCGGTCGAGTCCGATCAGGGCTGATCCCGTTGACAAAAAGCCCGCCGCGACCGAGAGCGCGATAGGGCGCGCTCGGCTGCGCCTGTGACTGGTGGGGCGCCCGGAAGATGTGCGGAATCAACGGCATATTCGCGTGGCATGACAATGCCCCCGCCGTCGATCGCGAAGAACTGAGGCGCAGCCGCGATCACATGGCCCCGCGCGGCCCTGACGGCACCGGCGAATGGATTTCGAACGAGGGCCGCGTCGGCATGGGCCATCGCCGCCTCGCGATCATCGATCTGTCGGACAACGGCCTCCAGCCCATGCCCAGCCAGGACGGCCGGCTGATGCTGGTCTTCAACGGCGAGATCTACAATTACCGCGCCCTGCGCCGCGACCTCGAGGCGGAAGGCGTCCGCTTCGTCAGCGAATCGGACAGCGAAGTCATCCTCCAGCTCTACGCCCGCGAAGGCGCGGCGATGGTGTCGAAGCTGCGCGGCATGTTCGCCATCGCGCTGTGGGACGCCGAGAAGCGAGAGATGCTGTTCGCGCGCGATCCGATGGGGATCAAGCCGCTTTACTGGCACGATGACGGCCGCACGATCCGCTTCGCCAGCCAGGTGAAGGCGCTGGTCGCGGGCGGCGCGATCCCCGGCGGCATCGAAGCCGCCGCGCTGACCGGCTTCTATCTGTGGGGCAGCGTGCCCGAGCCGTGGACGATCCGCGAAGGCGTGTTCGCCCTCCCCGCCGGGCACACGATGATCGCCAATGCCTCGGGCGTCCAGCAGCCGAAGCGCTTCCATTCGATCGCCGCCACCTGGGCCGGCGCCGCGCAGGGCGGCCGCACGGTCGGCGATGAGGAGATCGCCGCCGCGCTCGCCGACAGCGTCGCCCACCATCTCGTCGCCGACGTACCGGTCGGCTGCTTCCTCTCCGCCGGAATCGACTCAGGCGCGCTGCTCGGGCTGATGCGCGACGCGGGCGCGAACGAGGTCCAGACCGTCACGCTAGGCTTCGAGGAGTTCGCCGGCCGCAACGACGACGAAGTCACTCTCGCCGCGCAGGTCGCGCGCCACTATGGGATGCCGCACCATGTGCGGATGATCTCGCAGGCCGAGTTCCGCGAGGACCTGCCGAAGATTCTCCACGCGATGGACCAGCCCTCGATCGACGGGGTCAACAGCTGGTTCGTCAGCAAGGCCGCGGCCGAGATGGGCCTGAAGGTCGCGGTCTCGGGTCTTGGCGGCGACGAGCTGTTCGGCGGCTATCCTTCGTTCCGCGACTTGCCCAGCTGGACCGCGAAGTTCGGCATGACCCGCCCGTTCGGCGCACTCGCCCGCACCATATTGTCGGGCGTCGGCGCGGAACGGTTCGGCCTCAATCCCAAGGCAGCGGGGATGCTCGAATATGGCGGCAGCTGGACCGGGGCCTATCTGCTGCGCCGCGGCCTGTTCATGCCGTGGGAGCTGGGCGACCTGCTCGACCGCGACCTGCTCCGCATCGGCCTCGAACGGCTGGGCGAAGGGTTCGGCGCGGCGCGCGCCTTCGATACCGATCCCGGCACGCCCTTCGGCAAGGTCGCGACGCTCGAATCGACTCTCTACATGCGCAACCAGCTGCTGCGCGACACCGACTGGGCCAGTATGGCCCACAGCCTCGAGGTGCGCGTGCCGCTGGTCGACGCATGGCTGCTCGACGCGGTTGCTCCGGCGATGCTCGGCCCCGATGCAGAAGCCGGAAAGGGTGCGCTTGCCCGCGCGCCGAAACTGCCCTTGCCCGACATCATCACCAATCGCCCCAAGACCGGCTTCGGCACGCCCGTGGGCAGCTGGGTCGAGGCGATGATCGCCGGGACGCGCGCACCGGCCACGGTCGCCAACCCGAAAGCCCCCTGGGCACGGCGCTGGGCCTTCCATGTCGCCTCGCAACAGGCCAACCGCGGCGGCAACGCGCCAGACCGCGCCGCGGCCTGATCCCCAGCCGATGACCGAACAGCCTTCGAGCCCCGGCCAGCGCTACCGCGCCGATATCCAGGGCCTGCGCGCGCTCGCGATCGTGCCGGTGGTGATCTATCACGCGATGCCCGGCTGGGCGCCCGGTGGGTTCGTCGGCGTCGACGTGTTCTTCGTGATCTCGGGCTTCCTGATCACCCGCATCCTGATGCGCGAGCTGGAAACCGGCAATTTCTCGATCGCGCGCTTCTACGAACGCCGCGTCCGCCGTCTGTTTCCGGCGCTGTATCTCGTCCTGGCGCTCACCTTGCTGGGCGGTTACGCCCTGCTCCCGCCCGATGCGCTGACCGATCTCGGCAAATCGACCGGAGCGACCGCAGCCTTCGTCTCGAACCTCTATTTCTGGAAGACCTCGGGCTATTTCGACGCCGCATCGGAGCTGAAGCCGCTCCTGCACACCTGGTCGCTGGCGGTGGAAGAGCAATTCTACCTGCTCTTCCCGATCTTCCTCTTCCTGATCTACCGCTATCTCCGCCGTCATCTCGGCATCGCGCTCTGGACCTGTGCGATCCTCTCGCTGGGGATTGCAGTGTGGCAGGCGGGTGCCCGTCCGCTCGACGGCTTCTATTTGCCCGTGGGCCGCGCCTACGAGCTGCTGATCGGCGCAATCGTCGCCGCCGCGCCGCTGCCGCGCATCCGCAACGATCGTCTTGCCGACGCGCTGTCGATCGCCGCGATCGCGATGATCGTGGCCAGCATCGCCACCTTCCACGCCGATATGCGCTTCCCCGGCGCGGCGGCTTTGCTCCCGTGCATCGGCAGCGCGCTGCTGCTCCATCTCGGCGCCGACCGCGACGTGCCGCCGCTCGGCGGGCGGCTGCTGAGCAACCCGCTCTTCGTATTCTTCGGTGCAATCTCCTATTCGCTCTATCTCTGGCATTGGCCGGTGCTGGTCTATGCCCGCTACGCCGCGCTGGGCGAGCCGGGACCGTTGCTGGTGGCTGGCGCGGTCACCTTTGCGACGTTGGCGGCATGGCTGTCGTGGCGCTTCGTCGAACAGCCCTTCCTGCATGGCCGCAACCAGCGCCGCGCATTCCTGGCAGGCGGAGCCACGATGGGCATCACCTTCGCCGCCGCCGCACTGCTGGTCGTCACCCACGGCCTGCCCGGTCGCTTCGATGCCGAAGCGCAGGCAAAGCTTGCCGCCGCAAACGACTACAATCCCCGCCGCGCCGAATGCCATGCCTGCGGCACGCCGATCGCCTATGCCGACAACTGCCTGTTCGGCGCGCCCGGCGCGCAGCCCGACACGGCCCTGTGGGGCGACAGCCTGGGTGCGGAGATCGCCGTCGCGCTCGGCGAACAGGCAGCGGCGCGCGGCGGATCGGTGATGCAGATCACCACCTCTTCCTGCCCGCCCACGCCCGGCTTCGCGCCCGGCGATGTCGCGATCTGCCGCAACCGCAATCGCGAGACGCTCGCCGCGCTCTCCCGCGATCCCCGCATCCGCACGGTCGTGCTGGTCTCCGCCTATGCCGATTATCCCGAACGCGAACGGCCGCAGATGCTCGCCGGATATGAGGAAACGGCGACCGCGCTCCGGGCCGCGGGCAAGCAGCTCGTGCTGGTCTATCCGATCCCCAAACAGCCCTTCCCCGCTCCGCTGGCGCTCGGCCTGATGTCGCGCCGGGGCATGGCCGCCGGCGATTTCGGGATCGCCACGCAAGACTTCCAGGCGGTCAACCGCCCCTTCGTCGCCCTGCTCGACCGGCTCACGTCGAAACTGGCGGCACGGCGCGTCGTCCCCGCCGAACGGCTGTGCGACGCCACCCGGTGCCACGCATGGCGCGACGGGGTCGGCATGCTCTATTTCGACGATCTCCACCTGAGCCTCACCGGCGCGCGCTACGTCTTCGGACCGCCGCTGCAATGAGCCGGTTTACCCCCGCCGCACTCGTCCGGCGATTTTCGGGCAGCGGCGACGACAATCGCCACGGCGCGTACTGGCGCGCGGTCACCCTGCTGACCAGCGGCAGCTTCGCGTCGCAGGCGATCGGCATCGTCTCGATGCTGATCCTCGCGCGGATCTACGCTCCGGCCGAATTCGGCAGCTATGCCGTGTTCTTCGCGACCGCGGGCATCCTCGCGCTGCTCGCCACCGCCAAGTACGACGCTGCCATCTATGTCGCGCGCAAGGCGTCGGAAGCGTCCGACATCACCCTGCTGTCCGCCGCGATCTCGCTGCTGGCGGGCGCCGCGATCCTTGCATTCGCGCCGCTCGCCCCGATGCTGATCGCCGACATCTCGGCGCGGCCGGTGCTGTTCGTCGTCCTGCTCGGCACGGCGACCGCCGCCGGAGGGTTGCAGGCATCGCTCACCGCGCTGGCGACCCAGCTCCACGCGTTCGACGCCGTCACGATCAGCCGGCTGATCCAGGCCGCGATCACCGCGGTCCTCAGCATCGGGCTGGGTCTTGCCGGCTGGGATTCGACGGGCCTGATGATCGGCTTCGTATTGGGTCAGCTCATCGCGACTCTCTATCTCGCGCAGCGGCTGACGATCGGCCCCGCGCTGCGCCGCTTCTCGTGGCGCGCGGCCAAGGCGCGGGCACGCCGGCACATCGCCTCGCCCAAATTCCTGCTCGCCAGCGAGTTGATCAATTCGATGGGCAGCAACCTGTTCTCCTTCACCACCGCGCCCCTGTTCGGCCCGGCGGTGCTTGGCCAATATTCGCTCGGCTTCAGGCTGGCGACCATGCCGATGAACCTGATCGGCTTCTCGATGGGCAGCATCTTCCGCACCGCGATCAGCCCGCAGCATCTGCCCGCCGCCGAAATTCCCGCCCTCTATCGCTCGACCGCCATCCGGCTTGCGCTGATCGGCGCGGTTCTCATCGTGCCGCTGCTGCTGGCCGGGCCGTGGCTGTTCCAGCTCGTCTTCGGCGAGCAATGGCGTCCCGCAGGGGAATATGTGCAGATTCTCGCGCCGATGATCCTGATCCGCTTCGTCGTCGGCCCGCTGACCGCGATCACGCTTCGCGCGGGACGGGCCGGGCTGGATACGATGATCCAGTTGCTCTTCCTCGCCAGTTCGGCGATTGCGGTCGCACTCGGAGCCTGGATGGACAGCTTCACGATCACGCTGATCGCCTTCACGGTGCTCCAGTCGCTGGTCTATCTGCTCTATCTGGTCCTGGGATATCGGCTGGCGCTGGCGCTCGCGGCAAATAGTGGGAAGCAATGAGCGGACTCGTCATCGTCGACTATGACGCCGGCAATATCGGCTCGGTCGCAAACATCTGCAAACGGGCCGGCGGCAAGGCCGAAATCTCGGCCGACCCCGAACGCATCGCCGCGGCGGGCAAGCTGATCCTGCCCGGCGTCGGCCATTTCGGCCGGGCGATGGCCCGGCTGAACGACAGCGGCATCCGCGCCGCGCTCGACGCCGCGAAGGAACGCGGCGCGCCGATCCTGGGCATCTGCCTCGGGATGCAGTTGCTGACCATGCACAGCGAGGAAGGCGATGCCGATGGCCTTGGCTGGATCGATGCCCATGCCAAGCGTTTCGACCTGCCGGCCCCGCTCAAGGTGCCGCACATGGGCTGGAACGACGTCGCCTTCACCCGCCCCGACGTGCTGACCGAGGGGCTGGAGGGCGAGGCCCGCTTCTATTTCGTCCACAGCTATGTCGTGCAGGCCGATGACGAGAGCGCCGTGCTCGGCCGCACCGATTATGGCGGCCCGTTCGTCTCGGTGGTGCAGAAGGACAATGTCTGGGGCTTTCAGTGCCACCCGGAAAAGAGCCACAAATACGGCCTCACCGTGATCCGCAACTTCGTCGACAAGGTGCCCGGCCTGTGATCGGCAACAGCGCGCGGATTATCCCCTGCCTGCTGCTGCGCGGCGAAGGGCTGGTGAAGACGGTGAAGTTCAGGAACGCCAAATATGTCGGCGATCCGATCAACGCCGTCCGCCTGTTCAACGATCTCGAAGTCGACGAACTGATCTTCCTCGATATCGAAGCGACGACCAAGGGCCGCGAGCCGCCGTTCGAGCGCATCGCCGAGATCGCGGGCGAGGCGTTCATGCCGATCTGCTATGGCGGCGGCGTGACCAGCTTCGATCAGGCCGCGCGCCTGTTCAAATCGGGCGTCGAGAAAGTCGCGCTCACCACTGCGCTGGTCGACAATCCCGGCCTTGTCCGCGAGATCGCCGACACGTTCGGCGAGCAGGCCGTGGTCGCGGGCATCGACGTGAAGAAGGACTGGCTTGGCAAGTCGCGCGCGATGGTGCGCGGCGGCGGGCGCAAGACCGGTTACGATCCCGTCGCGCTGGCGAAGCGCGCGGCCGATCTGGGCGCGGGCGAGATCCTGCTCACCGCGATCGATCGCGAAGGCACCTATCAGGGCTACGACCTCGAACTGGTGAAGGCGGTCAGCGCGGCCGTGCCGATCCCGGTCATCGCCTGTGGCGGCGCGGGCGAACTGCCGCATCTGCGTCAGGCGATCGACGCGGGGGCGTCGGCGGCGGCGGCGGGCAGCCTGTTCATCTACAAGGGGCCGCACCGCGCGGTCCTCGTCAATTACCCCAGGCGCGCGCGCCTGCGCGAATTGCTGGGCGCTTGATGTCGAATTTGAGCTACCGCGTCTGCACGCGCTGCGTGATGGACACCACCGATCCGGACATCGTTTTCGACGCGGACGGGGTGTGCAATCATTGCCACGAGCATCTCCATGCCATCGCGACGCAGGTCCATTCGGGCCAGGACGGCCGCGGCCGGCTCGAGGCGATGGCCGAGGATCTGAAGCGCCGCTATCGCGACAAGCCCTATGACTGCATCATCGGCGTCTCGGGCGGCGTGGACAGCAGCTATGTCGCGTGGCTGGTCAAGGATCTGGGCCTCCGTCCGCTCGCGGTTCACCTCGATAACGGCTGGAACTCGGTCATCGCCGTGCGCAACATCGCCAACATGATCGAGGCGCTGGACATCGATCTCTACACCCACGTCATCGACTGGGAGGAATATAAGGACATCCAGCGCGCCTTCCTGAAGGCTTCGCTGCCCGATGTCGAAGTGCCGACCGATCACGCGATCAACACGATCATGTTCAAGGTTGCGGCGAAATTCGGTGTCCGCACCGTGCTGCGCGGCGGCAATGTCGTGACCGAGAGCCATCATCCCGCCCGCTGGTCGCAGGGGCATCTCGATTACGGCTATATCTCCGACGTCCACCGCAAGTTCGGCAGCGGCAAGGTCGATACCTTCCCCCACCTCAACTTCCCGCAATTCCTCAAGATGTTCCGCGGCGGCTTCGTCGAGACGATCGATATCCTCAACTTCGCCGATTATTCGCGCGAAAAGGCGCTGGCGCGGATCGAAACCGATCTGGGGTGGGAAGATTATGGCGGGAAGCATCACGAAAGCGTGTTCACCCGCTGGTTCCAGGGCGTGTACCTGCTGCGCAAGTTCGACTTCGACAAGCGCAAGATGCACCTCTCCAGCCTGATCTCCACCGGCGAGATCACCCGCGACCAGGCTCGCGCCAAGCTCCAGCAGCCAACCTATGACGAGGCGCTGCAGGAAGAGGATAATGATTTCGTCGCAAAGAAGCTCGGATTCACTCGCGCCGAACTCGACGCGATCATGGCCGCGCCGCCCGCCCATTTCGAGGATTTCGACAGCTGGACCAGGCGGCTCGACGGTCCCGCCTTCGGCATGGTCAAGCGCGTCTATCGCATGGTGCGCGGCAAGGCTCAGCCGCCCAGCGCTTCCTCGTAGATCGTCCGCAGCCTGAGGCCGTGCGCCTCGGGCGAATGCATCGTCGCGATCCGGGCGAACGCCTTCGCCCCCTTCGCCGCGACCGATGCGGGATCGGCGAGGATCGCGGTCACCGCTTGCTCGACACCCGCCTCGATCGCCGCCGACAGCGCGCGCCGCTCGTCCGCAGTGCCGGTCAGCCCGTTCCCGCGCGGATCCTTGGGCACCGGGATCACCCAGCCCTGCGCGTCGTCATTCACTTCGGGCAGCGCGCGGATGTCGGTGGTGATCACCGGGCATCCCGCTGCCTGCGCCTCCAGCACCGAATAGCCATAGGTATCGGCCCAGCTCGGCAGCAGCCCGACATGCGCCTGCCGCAACAGATCGAGCACGCCTTCGTTCGCCAGCCGCTCGTGATGGACGATCGCGCCCGGCCAGCGGGCGATCAGCCGTATCGCCTCGGCCTGATCCGCCGCAGTCGCGTGGCTGGCATAGTCGCCGAACGCCAGCGTCGAGACGATATCGAGCCGCAGCGGCGCCCCTCGTTCCAGCAGCCGGTCGAACACGCGCAGCACTTCGCCGCCGCCCTTGCGGAAGAAATCCGCGCCGACGATCACGAAGCGGACCGGTTCGCCCGCCGCCGGCGCGAGCTTCGGGCCATCGACCAGCGGACGCTGAAGCGGATGCAGCACGGTGATCTTGGGCAGGATCGCATCCGCCAGATCGGGATGCGCCGCCAGCAGCGCGCGTTGCAGTCCCGCAGTACATTCCGAAAAGGCGATCAGCCGCCGGCACGGCTTGCCCGCCAGCAGCTTCAATCCCCATCGAATCGCCTTGGGCCGATGCTGGTCCCAGCGCGGCAGCACCGTCTCGAAGGTCGTCACCCACGGCGTCGAGCCCAGGCTGACCCGATTGAAGAAATGGATCAGATCGCAGCCGCGCGCACCGACATGGAGATTGTCCAGCATCGGATCGACATGACCGAACAGCTTGAACAGCGCGTGGTTGGGATAGCGCAAGGCATTGCCGGTACGGACGAACTCGACCCCGGGCACGGGCGAATCGAGGAAGTTGCGGATTGCCGGATACTGGCGTTGCGTGGTGCCGACGGTGATGCTGCGCATGACGCCTGCTAGCCGCCTCAAATCATTGCCGCCATGACATTCTCCGTGGCGTCGGCGTGCCTTCCTGCCTATAGCCTGCGCTACCGGCAGGGGGATCCGCGTTTCATGGGCAATGACAAGGCGATAGCGGGACTTCGTATCGCCTATTTCACCGAATGGTCGCCCTATGAGGAGACCGGCGTTCTGCGGAAGCTCATCGGTCAGGTCGAGGCCTGGCGCGAGCTTGGCGCGGAGGCGCGGCTGTTCGCCCTCGCCACGCGTCGCGACGAAGCCCCGGCGCTCGGCTTTGCCGATCATGGCGACGTCATCGGCGCGATCCACCAGCGCGCGCTCGAGAAATATCCCGCCGCCCGGCTCGGTTACGTCAACAAGGCGCTGAGCGTGCCCGCACTGCGCAAGGCGCTCCGCGCCTTCGCGCCGGACGTGATCTATTACCGTCAGAACGGCCCGTGGTATCCGGGCCTCGGCAGCATCCTCGCCCTCGCCCCGACGGCGATGGAGATCAACACCGACGAGGAAGCCGAGCATCATCTCTGGGGCGCGGCGTTCAACGCGCTGTACCGCGCGACGCAGGGCCGCATCCTCGATCGCGCCGCCGGCGTCGTCTCGGTCACCGACGAGATCGCACGCAAATATCGCAAGCTGGACAAGCCCGGCGCAGTGGTGCCCAACAGCTTCTGGGGCGAAGCCGCGCCGCTGCCGCCCACCGGCAACACGTCCCCTGCCTATGCCTTTGTCGGCTCGCGGCTGAACGGCGGCGAAAGCTGGCACGGCGCGGACAAGATCATCGCCCTCGCCCGCGCGCTGCCCGACAGCAGCTTCCACATCGTCGGCCTCGCCGCCGAGGATTTCCCCAACGAAGCCATTCCCGCCAATGTCGAGATGCACGGCTACAAGAGCGGCGACGCGCTGACCGAAGTCTTCGCGCGCTGCGATGTCGGCATCGGCACGCTGGCGCTCCACCGCAAGTCGATGGAGGAAGCCTGCCCGCTCAAGGTCCGCGACTATCTGATGCGCGGCCTCCCCGTCATCATCGGCTATGTCGAAGCCGAGGAGCGGCTGAACACCGCCGACTATATTCTCAACATCGGCAACACGCCTGGCAATGTCGCCTCGCATGTGGCCGAGATCGACGCTTTCGCCCGGCGCTGGCTCGGCCGCCGGGTCGAGGAAGACCTTTCCTTTCTCTCGCGCACCAGCAAGGAGCGGCAGCGGCTCGACTTCCTTGCCGGACTTGCGGCGAGAAGCTGACCGAACTCATAGGGGATTCACGTGCAGAAAGTGCTCGTTACCGGCGGCGCCGGCTTCATCGGATCGCATGTCGTCGACGAACTCGTCGCGCGTGGCGACGATGTCCATGTCATCGACAACTTCTTCAACGGCCACCGCGAGCATCTCTCGCTGCCCGAAGGCAATATCCATGAAGGCGATCTGCGCGATCAGGCTTGGATGCGGGAAACGCTGGCGAAGATCGCGCCGCAGCGGGTGTTCCACCTCGCGGCGATCCACTTCATCCCTTACTGCAACGAGCACCCGACCGAGTCGGTGATGATCAACATCCAGGGCACGCAGAACCTGCTCGACGCGCTGGAGGGCACGCCCACCGAGCGGCTGTTCTTCGCGTCCACCGCCGCGGTCTATCCGCCCAAGGAAGGCGAGCATCTCGAAACCGATCCGATCGATCCGATGGACGTCTATGGCGCGACCAAGGCCGCCGGCGAGGCGCTCGTGCGCGGCTGGGCCAAGGGCAGCGGCAAGGCCGTCGCGGTCGGCCGCCTGTTCAACGCCGTCGGCCATCGCGAGACCAATCCGCATCTGCTGCCCGACATCATGGACCAGCTGATCGCGGGCAAGCGCACCATCGCGCTCGGCAATCTCGATCCGCGCCGCGACTATATCGACGCGCGCGACATGGCCCGCGCGATCCTGGCCGCCAGCGATCATGTCGCCACCGGCTCTGACGTGTTCAACATCGGCGCGAACAGGCAGTACAGCGTCGTCGAAGTGGTCGAGATGTTCAGCGAAGCGCTGGGCGAGAAGATCGAGATCGTTCAGGATCAGGCCCGCGTCCGCAAGGTCGAACGGCCCAGCCTGCTCGCCGGCATCGGCAAACTCTCCGGCGCGACCGGCTGGAAGCCCGAGATCGGGCTCGACCGCACCCTCGCCGAACTCGTCGCCGTCGAACCGGCCAACGGATAAGCCCGGCGTGCGCATCGCGATCATCAATCACGGCATCTATCCGTTCTGGGTGGGCGGCATGGAGCGCCACACCCATTTCCTCGCCGAACATATGGCGGATCAAGGTGCGGACGTGACCGCGATCATCCCCGAGATCACCGCCGAGCAGACCGGTCAGTGGAACGCGATGGGCAACAGCTACAAGCTGGCCCAGTTCCCCTGGCCTGCCGCCAAGCTGTGGCTGCGCCAGAATTATCTCTTCACGAAACAGGCCGCGCCCTTCCTGCGCGAAGGCAAGTTCGACGCCGTCTATTGTCAGGGCTTCAACGGCTGGTCCTATCTGGCCGATACCCACCCGACCCAGCGCGCGCTGACGCTCTACAATCCGCACGGGCTGGAGATGTTCAAGACCGTCGGTCTGGAACAGACGCTCAAGGGCTGGCCGATGCGCTGGGCCGGGCGCGAACAGGCGCGGCTGGCGGATCGCGTCATCTCGCTCGGCGGCGGGCTGACCGACGAAGTACGCCGCTTCCTGCGCGTGGGCGACGACAAGATCGATATCCTCGGCAACGCCGTCGACATCGACTTCATCCGCAGCTTCCCCGTGCCCGAACCGACGCGCGAGACTGGCGGCCCGGTCCGCTTCGTGTTCGTCGGGCGGCTCGAGTTCAACAAGGGCGTGTCGTTCCTCTGCGAAGCGTTCCAGGGCCTTGAAGGCGCGCATCTCTCCATCGTCGGCGGCGGTCCGCTGGAAGGCGAATTGCGCGGGAAGTTCGCCGGGCCGAACATCGAATTCGCCGGCCGGCTCGACGATGCGACTTTGTTCGCGCGCTATCACCAGAGCGACTGTTTCGTCTTCGCCAGCCTGTACGAAGGCATGCCCACCGTCATCCTCGAGGCGATGACCTGCGGCCTGCCGGTGATCGCCACCGATATCGGCGCCGTCACCACGATGGTCGACAAGGACAATGGCTTCGTCGTCCAGCCCGGTTCGTCGGCGCAGATCCGTGACGCGGTGCGGAAGTTCATCGCGCTTCCCGCCGAAGCCCGCGAAGGCATGGGCGAATTCTCGCGTCATCGGGTCGAGGCGCGCTTCACCTGGCCGCATGCCGCGCGCGCCACGCTGGACACGATCGAACGCCACCTTATGGCTCGGAAAGCATGAGCGGTCCGCGCCTCTACTATCTCGACGACATCCCGACGCCCTATCGGCTCGGCGTGCAGAAGCTCGTCGCCGAGCGCTGGCCGGGCGAATTCCGCCTCGGCTTCTGCGCGGAGTCCGAGCCCGGCCGCGAATGGACGCTCGATTTCTCGGGCATCGATACCGAGTTCATTCCGGGCAAGCAGTATCGCCGCCCCAGCCCGGACAATCCCTTCCAGATCAAATGGAATCCCGGCGTCGCCAGGTCGCTCACCGCGTGGAAGCCGGACGTGGTGATCCTCTCGGGCTATGCGCACCCCACCATGTGGCGCGCGGCGCGCTGGTGCATCCGCAACAAGGTGCCTTACGCGCTCAGCTGCGAGACCAGTATGCGCAGCTCGCTGTCGCCGTCGGGCTGGCGCTGGAACCTCAAGCGACTGATCGCGGGCTGGATCGTGCGCGGCATGGCGTTCGGCCTGCCGGTGGGAAGCGAAGCCGCCGAATATCTCCGCATCTTCGGCCCGACCGACGCGCCGATGTACTATTTCCCCAACACGCCAGACACTGCGCCGATCATCGCCGAAGCGAAGCGCCTGCGCGAGACCGGCGGCGAACCCGCGCTGCGCGAGAAGCTGGGCATTCCGGCCGATGCGGCGATCTTCCTGTTCGTCGGCCGCCTGATCGATGCGAAGCGCCCGCTCGACATGGTCCGCGCCTTTCTCGCCGCGAAGGGCGCGGAGAAGGCCGTCCTTCTCGTCATCGGCGACGGCGCGCTGATGGAGGCGATGAAGGCCGAAGCGAAGGGCGATCCGCGCATCCTGTTCACCGGCTGGATGAAGGACATGCAGGCGATCTTCGGCCTGATGTCGATCTCGACCGCGATGATCCTGCCGTCGGAAAGCGAGACCTGGGGTGCCGTGGTCAACGAAACGATGGCGGCGGGCACGCCGGTCGTCTCGTCCGATCGGGTCGGCGCGGCGATCGAGCTGATCCGCGACGGCGAAAGCGGATTTCTGGTGCCGGTCGGCGATGTTCCGGGCTATACCCGCGCGATGGAGAGATTGCTTGCCGATCCCGCGCTGGCGGACGCGATGGGAGCCGCCGCGCATGAGGCGGCGATCGCGCAGGGTGAAGCTTTCGCCACCGGCAATCTGATCGCGGGCGCGCTCGCCGCGGTGGCGAAAAAGGCATGAGGCGTTCGCCGCTCGCCGAGCTGATGGGCGTCTATGCGCCCCCGATCCGCGGCGCGAACCCGATTCCGCGACTATTGTTCTGGGCGCTGGTGATCACCGTGGGCGTTTTCTACGCCTCGAATACCTTCAATTCCTGGCTGTCCCAGTTCCTGCTCACCGCCAAATGGGCGCCGCTGGCAGTCCTTTTCGCCATTGCGCTGGGAATGCTCACGACGCGGCGGACGCCCGCGCTGCCGATCGTCATGACACTCTCGCTGGCGGCGTTGCTCATGATCACCGTCGCCGGGCTCGGGCAGAGCGTCGATCGCCAATTCAGCATCCTGTCGATCGCCACCATTTCGGCGACGATCACCGCGGCCTACGCCCTTTCGGCCCTGCTGGTCGCCACCGGCAGCCGGCGGGCGTTCTTCGATATGCTCGCGATCTACGGCCGGGTCATGATCGTCATGGCCATGATCTTCGCGGCTCTCGGCCTCGATCTCGGACGCGGCGGCGGGTTCTCGGCATGGACCGATAACCCGAACACGCTGGGCTCGATGCTCGCGCCGCCGGTCATCATTTTCTTCGCCGGCTGCATCGAGCGGCGGCCGGGGTGGCAGATATGGCACCTCGCCTTCCTGGTCCTCGGCCTCTACCTCATCTGGATCACCAACGCCCGCGCGACGATCATCTGGCTGCTCCTGTCGTTCGTCACCTTCGCCATCTATCGTCAGGGGCCGAAGGTCAGCCTGCTCGCGGTGATGCTGGCGGCGATCATCATCATCGGCTGGTGGTACCCGATCAAGATGTTCGTGATCGAACTGCTCGGGCTCAACCGCACGCTTCGCGATACGGGCATCAGCCCGCTCAGCGGCCGCGAGGAAGTGTGGCGGATCGGCTGGAACCTGTTCCTGGAGCGCCCCCTGCTTGGCTACGGCATCGGCTCGTCCCAGGATCTGCTGCGCATGGAATCGTGGCGCTTCGTCAAGCACCAGGGTTTCCACTTCCACTCGACCTACATCATGATGATGGTCGAAACCGGCCTGTTCGGCTTCTTCGCGTTCATGACCACGATGATCCTCACGCTCTGGCGCGGCCTGGCCGATACGGCGCGCACGCGGCTGTTGCCGCCGGAGCAATGGGTGATCGCCGCGCTTCCGCTGGCGCTGGTCGTCGGCTCGATGGGGCACGCCCTGTTCGAATCCTGGCTGCTGGCGTCGGGCAACGGCAACATGCTGCTGTTCTGGACATGGGTGTGGATGATCCACCATCAATCGGCGATCCGGGTGCGCGCGATGATCCGGCGGCCGGTTGAGACCATGCCGCCGCCGCGCCGCACCGCCACCGAACCGCAGCCCGCGGAATGAGAATCTTTCTCGCCGGGGCGAGCTTCGACCCGAGCTTTGGCGGCCCCGCCTATTCGGTCCCGGCACTCGGCGCGGCGCTTGCCGCGCGCGGCATCATGGTCGGGCTATGGGCAGCCGATGGCCGCGCATCGGCCGCGCCGACAGTGCCTGCGGTCGCAAACCTCACCCCGCTCGACGGCGATCTGCAGGCGGCAGTCGGCCGGTTCGGCCGTCCCGACATCATCCACGACAACGGCATCTGGCTGCCTTCGAACCACCAGGTCGCCCGGCTCGCCCGCGCGCGCAGCATTCCGCGCGTCGTCAGCCTGCGGGGGATGCTCGAACCCTGGGCGATCAATCATCGCAAGTGGAAGAAGAAGCTCGCCTGGACGCTGTATCAGGCGCGCGACCTGCGCAGCGCCGCCTTGCTCCACGCCACCGCCGATATCGAGGAAACCAATGCCCGGGCATTGGGTCTGAGGGGCAGCTTCTGCGTCGTCCCCAACGGCGTCGATCTGCCCGCCCATTCAGCGGCCGAACATCTGTCCCCTGCCCCGCGCGACCGCCGTACCGCGCTGTTCGTCAGCCGCATCCATCCCAAGAAGGGGCTGCCGATGCTGCTGCGCGCATGGTCCCGGCTGAAGCCAGAAGGCTGGCAGCTCGTGATCGCCGGGCCGGACGAGGGCGGGCACAGCGCCGAACTCGGCGCGCAGATCGATCAGCTCGGCCTTGGCGGCGATGTCCGCCTGATCGGCCCGGTCTATGGCGCGGAGAAGGACGCGCTGTTCCAGGCCGCCGACCTGTTCGTCCTGCCCACCTATAGCGAGAATTTCGGCATAGCCATCGCCGAGGCCCTCGCCTATGAAGTCCCCGTCCTCACGACCCGCGGCGCGCCCTGGGAATTGCTGGAGACTTATGGCTGCGGCTGGTGGGTCGACCCCGCCGAGGAAGCGATCCTTTCGGGATTGCGCGCGGCGATCGGCCTGACCGACGAAGCACGGCGGGAAATGGGGCGCAGGGGGTCCGTCATGGTGGCGGAGCGGTTCGATTGGGGCGGCATCGCGATGCAGTTTCAGCGACAATATGAAGCGCTGCTGGGCTGACCCATGCTTGCGCCTCCGCCTCCCGAACAGCCGGTTCCCGATCTCGGCGTCTATACTGCCGGCAGCTTCACGCGCGGCCGGCCCGCGATCGTCGAATTGCTGTGGATCGTGGTGCAGGCGATCTTCGTTTCTTCCGCCTTGCCGGGCAGCGCGCATCGCCGCTTCCTGCTCCGCCTGTTCGGCGCGAGCATCGGCGCGCGCGTGGTGCTGAAACCCGGCATCCGCGTCAAATTCCCGTGGCGGCTGACCATCGGCGACAATAGCTGGATCGGCGAGCACGCCTGGATCGACAATCTCGCGCAGGTGAGCATCGCCGGTGATTGCTGCGTGTCGCAGGGCGCCTATCTGTGCACCGGCAGCCATGACTGGTCGCGCCCCGGCTTCGATCTGATCACCGGCCCGATCGTGCTGGAGCCCGGCGCATGGGTCGCCGCGCGCGCCTCGGTCGGCCCAAACGTCACCCTCGGCCGCGGCGCCGTGCTCGGCCTGGGCAGCACCGCGACACGAGACCTTAACCCCTGGACCGTTTATGCGGGCGTTCCCGCAATCGCGGTCCGGACCCGCAACATCTCCCCCAAGAACTGAGGAATTGGCATCAACATGCTCGACCGGCTTATCGACCGAGTGGACCAGCGCGATTTCACGATCGGCATCATCGGCCTGGGCTATGTAGGCCTGCCCCTCGCCCTCACGGCAGTCAGCCGCGGCTTCCGCGTTCTCGGCTTCGACGTGGAACAGGCGCGCGTCGACCAGCTGATGGCCGGCCAGACCGTCATCAAGCATATCCCCGGCGAGAAGTTCGTCGGCCCGATCGCCGACGGCAAGTTCGAAGCGACGGCCGACATGTCGCGCCTCGGCGAGCCCGACGCGGTGCTGATCGCCGTCCCCACCCCGCTCGACAAGCATCAGGAGCCGGACCTCACCTATGTCGAGAAATCGACCGAGGCGATCGCCGCCACGCTGCGTCCCGGCCAGCTCGTCGTGCTCGAATCCACCACCTGGCCCGGCACCACGCGTGAAGTGATGCAGCCGATCCTCGAGGCTGGCGGGCTGAAGGCCGGCACCGATTTCTTCCTCGCCTTCTCGCCCGAGCGCGAGGATCCGGGCAATCCGGACTTCTCCAATTCGGTGATCCCCAAGGTCGTCGGCGCGGACGACCAGGCGTCGCTCGATCTGGCGGTGAAGGTCTATGACAATCTCGTCAGCCGCACCGTGCCCGTCACGTCCTCGGCGACGGCGGAAGCGGTGAAGCTGACCGAGAACATCTTCCGCTCGGTCAACATCGCGCTCGTCAACGAGCTCAAGATGATCTTCGACAAGATGGACATCAACGTCTGGGAAGTGATCGAAGCCGCCAAGTCCAAGCCGTTCGGCTATATGGCCTTCTATCCCGGCCCGGGCCTTGGCGGGCACTGCATTCCGATCGACCCTTTCTACCTCACCTGGAAGGCGCGCGAGTTCGAAAGCCCGACCCGCTTCATCGAGCTGGCCGGCCAGATCAACACCAGCATGCCGCGCTACGTGATCGATCGCCTCGCCGAGGCGCTCGACCGCCAGACCGGCCGCGGCCTCAACGGATCGAAGATCCTGCTGGTCGGCATGGCGTACAAGAAGAATGTCGACGACATGCGCGAGAGCCCGGCGCTCAAGCTCACCGAACTTCTCGAGCATCGCGGCGCGACCGTCGACTATCACGATCCGCACATCCCCGAAGTGCCGATGACGCGCGACCATCCCGAATTCGCCGGCCGCAAGTCGGTCGACATCACCGCCGCCAATGTCGCGGCCTATGACGTGGTGCTGGTCGCCACCGATCATGCCGATGTCGACTGGGATCTGGTCGTCGACAGCGCGAAGCTGGTGGTCGACACCCGCAACGTCTGCCGCGCGGCAGACAATGTCGCTCGGGCATGAGCAATCCCCAGATGCAGGAGCGCCCGGGCTTTCCGGGCGTGCTGATCCACGAAAGCAGCTACGTGGACGAGCCCGTCGTGATCGGTACGGGCACCCGCATCTGGCATTTCAGCCATGTTCTGGCGAACACGGTGATCGGCGAGGGGTGCAGCTTCGGCCAGAATGTCGTCGCCGGTCCCGACGTGAAGATCGGCGACCGCTGCAAGATCCAGAACAACGTCTCGATCTACAAGGGCGTAACTCTTGAGGACGGCGTGTTCTGCGGTCCCAGCTGCGTCTTCACCAACGTCAACAATCCCCGCGCCGAAGTGCAGCGGATGGACGAGGCGCGCGACACTTTGGTGAAGCGCGGGGCCTCGATCGGCGCCAACGCCACCATCGTCTGCGGCCATACGCTGGGCGAATATTGCTTCATCGCCGCCGGCGCGGTGGTCACCGGCGACGTTCCCGCGCATGCGATGATGGCTGGCGTCCCCGCACGCCGCATCGGCTGGATGAGCGTAGCGGGCGCAAAGCTCGGGCCGGACCTTGTCTGCCCCATCGACGGATCGACTTATCAGGAGGGCGCGAATGGCCTCGAACGTATCTGAGGCCCGTCAGGTCGCCTTTATCGACCTCGAAGCCCAGCAGGCCCGCATCCGCCCCCAGATCGACGCCGCGATCAAGCGTGTGCTCGATCATGGCCAATATATCATGGGTCCCGAGATCGCCGAGTTCGAAGGCGCGCTCGCGGCACTCACCGGCGCGAAGCATGTCATCAGCTGCGCCAGCGGCACCGACGCATTGCTGATCGGCATGATGGCGCTGGGCCTCAAGCCCGGCGACGCCGTGCTCTGCCCGGGCTTCACCTACACCGCGACGCCCGAAGCGATCGCCCTGCTCGGCGCAACGCCGATCTTCATCGACGTCGACGAGGACGACTTCAATCTCGATCCCGACAACATCGCCGCCGGCATCGCCGTCGCGAAGGAAAAGGGTCTCAACCCGGTCGGCCTGATCGCGGTCGATCTGTTCGGTCTGCCCGCCGATTACGACGCGATCCGCGCCGCCGCCGGAGACATGTGGATCATGGCCGACGCCGCCCAGTCGCTCGGCGCTTCGACCGCGACGGGCAAGGTCGGCACCTTCGGCACGATCACCGCAACCAGCTTTTTCCCCGCCAAGCCGCTCGGTTGCTATGGCGATGGGGGCGCGATCCTCACCGACGATGCGAACCTCGCCGCGATCTGCGAATCGATCCGCCTCCACGGTCGCTCGACGGTCGACAAGTACGATATCGAGCGGATCGGCGTGAACGGCCGGCTCGACACGCTCCAGGCCGCGATCCTGCTCCAGAAGCTGGCGATCTTCGAAGAGGAGATCGAGCTGCGCCAAGCCGTCGCCCGCCGCTACAACGATGCGCTGGCCGATGTCGCGCAGGTTCCGGTGATCTGGGACGACGCGGTCTCGGTCTGGGCGCAATATACGCTCAAGGTGCCCGCGCATCGCCGCGACGCGGTCATGACCGCACTCAAGGCCAAGGGTGTCCCCACGGCGGTCTATTATCCCCGCCCGCTCCACCATCAGGGTGCGTATCGCCACTATCCCTTCACGGGCAACGGCCTGCCGGTATCGGAGGGCCTGTCGTCGGAAGTGATGAGCCTGCCGATGCATCCCTATCTCGCCGAAGACGAGCAGCACTATATCATCGCCTGCGTTCGCGAGGCGCTCGAAACCGCCTGAACCCGTTCTGGGGGACGCCCGGAGCGTCCGCTCACCTTACTGGGTCGTGGTCGCGTCCGGTATGGCCTGCAACGCGCGACCGCGTACGATCCGCACTTCGGCCAGCGAAGCGAGGACCGGGCTCGACGAATCCATCGCGGAAAAGTCGATTTCCACCCAATAGAAGCGGCACGGCGCGCCTTCGGGAATGACGAAGGGG
This sequence comes from Sphingomonas sp. G-3-2-10, assembly GCF_012927115.1. NCBI lineage: Bacteria > Pseudomonadati > Pseudomonadota > Alphaproteobacteria > Sphingomonadales > Sphingomonadaceae > Sphingomonas > Sphingomonas sp. G-3-2-10. Next base: position 2,153,113 of record NZ_JABBFY010000001.1, read on the forward strand.
CGCTCGATATCGCTGGTCAGCCGCACGTCGACCCGCGCCGGCGTTCCGCCGATGGCTTCGGCGCAATGGACATGGATCTGGATATCGCTTCCCGAGCTCAACGATGCCTGGCCCAGCTTCGCGAACAGCACATAGTTGCCGGGGCTCAGCGCAACCAGCTGGCGCGCGGCGATCGCCGATGCGCCTGCGATCGCGTTGATCTGCAGCGACCCGCGCCCTTCGTCGATCGCCGCGCTCACGCGTCCATCGCTGCTCAGCTCCCAGTCGAGCGGCGGCAGGCGCGACATCTCGTTGAAGCTCGAATTGCGCAGCAGATTGCCGTTATCCTCCGGCAAGGGCGGCAGATGCTTCAGATAGCTGAGCGCCAGGTCCATCCGCCGCGCGCCGACATAGGCGCCGATCAGCAGGTCGTCGGTCGGTCCAAGGTCGGTGGCGCCCGCCAGCATTCGCGTGCGCAGCACCTCGGCATTGGGAAGCGCCGCCGGGTGCCCCGACACCGCCTGCCAGAATGCTTCCTGCCAAACCGGACGCCGCGCCAACAGCTGCTGGAAGATCGGAAGCGATTCGCGGTTCTCCAGCGCCTGGGCGAATGCCGGCATATAGCGTTCGGCCAGCGCCGGATTGACCCGCAGCGCTTCGTCGAGAAGGTTCAGCACCCGCCGGCTGCGGCCCGCGGTGCCGTGATAGTTGATCAGCCACGCGTTCGCGACCAGCTGGCGCTTGTCGATCGCATTGGCGCGGATGATGATCTTCGCCGCCTCGGGAGTCGCTCCCCGCGCCAGCCCCACGATCGTCAGCGCAGTCGAAGCCAGCGGCTCGCGGCTTAGCGCCGCCAGGGCATCGTCCAGGCTGGCGGCGGGAATCTTGATATTCTGCAGATTGGCATTGTTGCGCACCGTCTCATTGGCGGCGCGGCGCTCATAGGCGAAGCCGTTGGCCGGGACGAGCGACAGGGCGACGCCCGGCCGCGCGGTCTTGGTGACCGCGCCCAGCGCGGTCAGCCCGAGCCACAATGCGGCAAGCGCAGCCAGCCCCCAGATCAGCAGAGTCCGGGGCGCCGAAGCGGTACGACTTCCGATCATCCGGCCTTTTGCGCTTTCTCGTTGCTGCCATAGCCATAGCCATAGCCGTATCCATAACCATAGCCGTAGCTGAGGTTGCGATTGTCGAGCTTGGTGACGAGCGCGCCGAAGACCTTGGCGCCCGGCAGTTCGAGCCGGCGCAGCGCGCCGCGCACGACGCGCAGCTTGCCGACATTCGATTCGACCACGAACAACACGCCGTCGACCGACCGGCTGAGCAGCGGCGCGTCGGCCAGGCCCAGCACCGGCGGCGCGTCGATGATCACATGATCATAAGTCTCGCGCAGATAGTCGAGCAGGTTGCGGAAGCGTTCCGACGCCAGCAGCTCGGCGGCGTTCGGCGGCATCGGCCCGGCGGTGATCATCGTGAAGCCCTGCCCGTCCGGACGCTGGAGCACCTCGTCGATGTTCGACGCGCCGGACAGATAGTTGCTGAGTCCCGGCCCGGTGCTGAGCGCGATCAGATCGTCGAGGCGCGTGTTGCGCATGTCGGCATCGACCAGCACGGTCTTCGCGCCGGTCTCGGCGAACAGACGCGCCAGCGCATAGGCCGACAGGCTCTTGCCTTCGTTCGGACGCGAGCTGGTGAGCATGAACACGCGCGGCGCGCCATGATCGGTGAGGAACGACAGGTTGGTGCGCACCGCGAGATAGCTCTCGTACAGCTGCGTCTTCTTGTCCTGCAGCTCCTCGCCCACATCCTTGTCGTCCACGCGCGGGATCGTGCCGAGCAGCGGCAGGCCCAGCTCGCGCTGGACGTCCGCTGGATCGCGCAGGCTCTGGTCGATCTCTTCCGCGATCACCACCAGCGCGGCGGCGAGGATGAGGCCGATCAGCAGCGATACCATCAGGTTGCGCGGCAGGTTCGGCTCATACGGTCCGCTCGGAACGTCGGCGCGATCGACGATCGCGATGTTGTTGGTGCCGACGCCGGCGACGCCGATCTCCTTGTAGCGCTGGAGCAGGCCGTCATAGAGCTGGCGGTTGGTATCCACGTCGCGCTGCAGGATCTGATACTCGATCAGGTTGCTGCGCTGGACGTTGAATTCCTTGGTCAGCGCATCCACGCGCTTGCGGAACTCCGCTTCCTTGGTCTGCGCGGCGCGCAGCAGCGCCAGCGCGTCGGTGCGGGACTGGCCGCCTTCCTTCGCGATGCTCTGGTCGATCGAATAGATCTCGGTGCGCAGCGCTTCCGCTTCGGGATAGCCCGGCTCGAACTTGGTCAGCAGCGCCGAATAGCGCGCCGCCAGTTCTGCACGGCGCTGGCGCAGGCCGGCGATCGTGCCCTGATTGGCCGCATTGGGGTTGGCCGAGGCCGCCGCCAGCGCGCTCTCCGCGGCCACGCGCTCGGCGACGGCGGCGTTCAGCGCGTTGTTCAGCGTGCCGAGGTCGTCCATCACCATCGTTCGGTTGGCGCTGGTCTTGCCTTCCGAATCGGTGCTCGAAAGCGTGACGATGCCCTTGGACGACGAATAGGCGACCAGTTCGCGCTCCGAAGCCTCGAGGCGGGTGCGCAGCTGGTTCAGGCGCTGCTCGAGGAAGCCGCGCGCATCGGCCGTCGTGTTGAAACGGCGGTCGAGGTTGGACTGGATATATTCCTGCGCCCACGCATTGGCGACGCGCGCCGAAAGCGCCGGGTCGGGGCTCTTGAAATGGATGTCGACCAAGTTCGAATTGCCGACCGGATCGATCTCGATATTGGCGAGCAGGATCGAGGCCGCGGCTTCGAGCCGGGCGGCCTGATCGCGCGCATTCCGGGCCTTGGGCGCGGGCGCGCCTTCTTCCTGGCCGAAGCCGAACGTCTCGAAGAAGCTGTCGCTGTTCTGCAGGCCGAGCACGCGCGCGACGCGCTCCGCCAGCGAGCGCGCCTTCAACAGATTGTACTGCGTCTCGTAGAATTGCAGGTCGCGGCCGCGATCCTCGATGTCGATGCCGCCCATGTTGACGACCTTCGCCTGCGTGCGCGCGATCTCGACCCGAGCCGTCGCCATATATCGGGGCGTGGCCATCAGATAGGTGATCACGCCCACGGTCAGGCTCAGCAGGACCACCGCCAGGATCATCAGGCGGCGGTTGATCACCGCGTGGAAATAGCGCTCGATCACCGACAGCGCACGCTCGTCGAGCCGCATGGGGCGCGGGCCATCGCTGACCGGAACCGCCGCCTGTGCAGCCGGGTCGAACGGCGCTTCTTCATACGTGAAGGTAGGAGTGTTCATGGGCTGTCTGGAACCTACAGAGACTGGACGGCGACGACGAGCGGCGTCGTGAGCAGCGGGACAATCTGGAGGATGTCCTGGAAGCGGCGGCGTTCCGGCGAATCGCCGACGATGACGATATCGTTGGCGAACAGCTCGGGATCGGCATAGGCGCCGCGGCGGATCGCGCCGAGATTGTAGATGCCGACATAGCGCTGGCCCTGCACGGTGCGGAACACCACAACATCGTCGAGACGCGCATATTCACCGGTTCCGCCGGCTACCGCGATCGCCCGCATCAGCGTCTGGCGGCCGACCACCGGATAATTGCCGGGGCGCGCCACCTGACCGTCGACCGTCAGGTTCTGGCTGACCATCTGGGTCACGTTCACCGTGACCTGCGGCTCCTTGACATAGGGACGCAGCTTCTTCGCCACTTCGTCGCCAATCTGGCGCGGAGTCAGGCCGGCCGCCTGGACGACGCCGGCCAGCGGATAGGAAAAGGTGCCGCTGGCATCGACCGCGACGGTGCGCTTCAGGTCGGGCACGCCATAGACATCGACTTCGATCGTATCGAACGGGCCCACCGTGTAGGGCTCGCCCTGAACGAAGCGATCCCCCGCGCTCGGGCGCGGCAGTTCGGAGAGCTGGGCGACCTGCAGCCCGGGGGCGCCGCCGATCGGCTTCACCTTGCCGGCGCAGGCCGAAAGCATCAGCGCGGCGAAGCACATGCTCACCGCGGCAAGTCCCGATCTGATCGTCATCCGATTCCTCTCCAACTTACCGCGTCCTGTCCCGGTCGCGACCGGCTTCACGCCGCGACAATTTCGTCTGGGGTTCGGGCGGGTCCGCGATCAGTGCCACCATCAGCATGGCGTACACCATCATCGACGGGACGCGCAGCGGATAATCGAGCAGGCTCGCAACCAGCAGCAGAACCAGCACGCCCGCCGCCGTCAGCACCATGCCCGTCCGCGCGGCTTCACCGTACCGGACCCGCCAGTGCGCCACGCAGCGGCTTCCCAGCCACAGGACGAAGGCGAGCAGGATCAGCATCGCCGGCAGGCCGCCTTCGATGATCCATTGCAGCCAGTCGTCATGCGCATTGTTCACATAGGTGCCGCGCAGCCACTCGCTCGCCTCATAGCTGCGATAGGCATGTTCGAAGGCTCCGAAGCCCGTGCCGAACACCCAGTTGTCGTTCGCCATCGCGGCGACCTGAGGCAGGATCTGGACGCGCAGTTCCTCGCCCAGCGACAATTTGACCAGCCGGTCGAACGACGATGCTTCCGAAAACAGCGCCAGCCCGCCCGCAACCGCGATCAGCAGGACCAGCGCGATCGGCAGATAGCCGGTCCACAGACCCATCGGACGCGTATGCCCGTCCTTGGGCTCCATCCGGCGCAGCCAGATATACAGCGCGGTGCCCATGCCCAGCGCCAGTGCCCCGACAAGCAGACCGGCTCGCGACCCGTTGATGAACAGCGTCACCATCACCAGCACGAACACGAAGCCGATCGCCGCCGGCGCGACCGAACGGTCGCCCCGGCGCGTCAGCCGGCGATATTCGGCGAAAAGATATGCCGCGATCAGCAGCGTCGTCGCGATGAACACCGCATTGTGGTTGCGGTTCGCGAACAGGCCGACCGGCGTACCGGAATTGGTCTCTCTGTAGAGATAGAGCGGCCCCTGCCCGCCGGTGCCCATCTGGGCGATTCCGAGCAGCGCGCTGGCCGCCGCGAACGTCACGAACAGCGCGAACAGCTTGCGCCGCTGCGCATCGGACTGCACCGCATAGAGAAGAAGCGCCGCGGCCGGCACCACCAGCGAAGCGAGCGAATTGACCGTCTTGGACGGCGACAGCGAGATCGGCCGCCACACATCGCCCAGCCCGATCAGCCGGTCGGTCTCGGCGATCACCGCCCGCCCCGGCAACGCGGCCCACAGGCCGGGCGGCAACGGGATCAGCTGGATCGCCATCCACAATGCCAGTAGCGTCAGCAGTACTAGCGGGACGCGCACCCTCGCGAAATCGCCCGGCGCGGCGACGGTGAGCGCATAGGCGGCGAAGAAGGCGCAGGCCGGACGCAGGATCACCAGCGACGAAATGTCGTCGCGCGATCCGCCGCCCATCAGCGCGACGAGCGCGAGAAACCCGGCAAAAACCCAGAAGCGGGTCGGAACATTCAGAAAGAGACCATCAAGCCGCAGGCGCGAACCACCCGAAGCCCGGCGACGCGCCGGCGCGAATCTGGCAGTTCTCGACAACGTGTCACCCCTTGATGGCTTTGGCGGCGCGACCCGACCCTACCGGTGTCGCGCGCATCGGCTCTTGGGGCGGGTATAGGTCGGCCCTCGGGCTTCCGCAACCGGCATCCGTCCGGGATTCCGCTGTCATTGCGGTGGGATAATCGCCCTTGGCCTGTCCGCCATTATCGGGCAGGGCAGCGGCCCGAACGGGAGGACCATCGAACATGAGCAGTAAGCGACCGGTTGCGCTGATTACCGGCATCACCGGCCAGGACGGCGCCTATCTCGCGCGCCTCCTGCTTTCGAAGGGCTATGATGTGCACGGCGTGAAGCGCCGCTCCTCGTCGTTCAACACCGGCCGGATCGAGGACATCTATGAGGACCCGCATGTCGAGAATGCGCGGCTCAAGCTCCATTATGGCGATCTGACCGACAGCACCAACCTGATCCGGATCATCCAGGAAACCCGCCCCGACGAGATCTACAATCTCGCCGCGCAGAGCCACGTCCAGGTCAGCTTCGAAACGCCCGAATACACCGCGAACGCCGACGCGGTCGGCACGCTGCGCATCCTCGAGGCGATCCGCATCCTCGGCATGGAAAAGACCTGCCGCTTCTATCAGGCATCGACCTCGGAACTGTACGGCAAGGTGCAGGAAGTCCCGCAGAGCGAGACCACGCCCTTCTATCCGCGCTCGCCGTACGCCGTGGCGAAGCTCTATGCCTATTGGATCGTGGTGAACTATCGCGAGGCCTATGGGATGCACGCGTCCAACGGCATCCTGTTCAATCACGAAAGCCCGTTGCGCGGCGAGACCTTCGTCACCCGCAAGATCACCCGCGCCGTCGCCGCGATCAAGCTGGGGCGGCAGGACAAGCTCTACCTCGGCAATATCGACGCCAAGCGCGACTGGGGCCATGCCCGCGAATATGTCGAGGGCATGTGGCGCATGCTCCAGCAGGACGAAGCCGACGATTACGTCCTCGCGACGGGTGAAACGGTCTCGGTCCGCCAGTTCGTCGAATGGTGTTTCGAGGAAGTGGGCATCGCGATCGAATGGCGCGGCGAAGGCGTCGACGAGAAGGGGTATGACAAGGCGACCGGCGCCTGCCTCGTCGAGATCGACCCGCGCTATTTCCGCCCGACCGAAGTCGATCTGCTGATCGGCGACCCGACCAAGGCGCGCGAGAAGCTCGGCTGGAGCCACAGCACCACCGCGCACGAGCTGGCGAAGGAAATGGTGCAGGCCGATCTCAAGGTCATGGCCGACGCACCGGTAGGGCGCTCGAACGGATGAGCTACGATCTTGGGGGCAAGCGCGTCTTCGTCGCCGGGCATCGCGGCATGGTGGGCGGCGCGCTCGTCCGCCGGCTGGAAAGCGAGGGCTGCGAAGTCCTCACCGCCGGCCGCGCCGATCTCGACCTGATCGACCAGCGCCAGACCTTCGACTGGGTGGCGAAGCACCGTCCCGACGCGATCTTCATGGCCGCGGCCAAGGTCGGCGGGATCATGGCGAACAGCACCTATCCGGCGCAGTTCCTCTACAAGAACCTCGTCATGCAGGCGAACATCGCCGAAGCCGCGCGGCTGGCCGGCACCGAAAAGCTGATGCTGCTCGGCTCGTCTTGCATCTATCCCAAGTTCGCGCCCCAGCCGATCGAGGAAGAATCGCTCCTCACCGGCCCACTCGAGCCGACCAACGAATGGTATGCGATCGCCAAGATCGCCGGGATCAAGCTCGGCGAGAGCTATCGCATCGAACATGGTTGCGACTTCATCTCCGCCATGCCGACCAACCTCTACGGAATCGGCGATAATTTCGATCTGGAGAGCAGCCACGTCGTCCCCGCGCTGATGCGCAAGGCGCACGAGGCCAAGCTGTCGGGCGCGAAGGAACTGGTGATGTGGGGCACCGGCACCCCCCGCCGCGAATTCCTCTACGCCGATGATTGCGCCGATGCCCTGGTCTTCCTGATGAAGGCCTATTCGGACGGCCCGCACGTCAATGTCGGCAGCGGCGAGGATCTGGAAATCCGCGAGCTGACCCGGCTGGTCTGCGAGGTCGTCGGCTTCGAAGGCGAGATCGTCGCCGACACCAGCAAGCCCGATGGCACGCCGCGCAAGCTGATGGCGGCGGACAAATTGCGCGGCATGGGCTGGTCGCCCAGGACCTCGCTCCGCGACGGACTGGCGAAAACCTATCGCTGGTTCCTGGAGAACCGCGCCTGAGCTTGCCTCAGGCGGCGTTCTTCCGCTTCCGCAGCGACAGGCAATAGCCGAACGTCACCAGCATCCCGGCCACGATCGCGCCGCACCCGCCGATCACTGCGATCTGGATCGGCGCGAACACGAAGAAGCCGGTATAGACGAGCCCGCTCAGCACCAGCGACCAGCCCGCGACGCGGTTGGCCTGCTGCGCCCGCGCGTTCGGGACGAAGGTCTTGGGTATGCGGTTGCCGATCCACGCGATCATCAGCCCGTTCAGCCCGATCACCAGCCGCGTGACCGCGTCGCCATCGATATAGCCCAGCTTGCGCGCGAAAGTCGCGGCGAGCGCCACGGCAATGATGCCGCCGGCCCAGGCGAGATAGCCGATCTGTTCCTTGTTCATTGTGCGGTTCCCTCCTTGGACTCCGGCGTCTCCGCGCCGCCGATGCCGAATGATTCGACGAAACCCAGCAGCGCCTCTTCGAGCACCGAGAGTTTCAGGTGATAGATGACGGACTTCCCGGCCTTCTCGGCATGAACCAGATCGGCTTCCTTCAGCACCGCGAAGTGCGCCGACATGGTCGGTTTGGAGACATCGAACTGGTCGCTGAGATCCCCCGCGCTCATCGGCCCCTTGCGCAGAAGCTGCAGCACGCGCCGGCGGGTCGGATCCGAAAGTGCCTTGAATACCTGGCTCATGATGCGACGTTTAGCTAATTATCTAAATGAGTCAAGCGATCGAGGCTGCATTCCCACTCGCCAGACCCGCCGCCTCGACAAACAGGATGGGCTCGGTCAGTCTCGCGCCCCTGCCCGATACGGGCCGATCAGCCATTTCCGCCGGGAGTGCCCATGCGCCGCCGCCAGTTTCTTTCCTCCGCCAGCCTGCTCGCCGCGGCCGGCGCTTTCCCGCGGGTCGCAGGCGCCACAAAGCGCAATCGCGACGCCGAACTGCGCGCGATGCTCGATCGCTTCTTCTATTCGCGGCTTGAGGACAGCCCCGAATCCGCGACGTCGCTGGGGCTGGATACGGGCGAACGCGCGCACCTCCGGTCGAAACTGGGCGACACGTCGCGCGCAGGCGAAGCGCGCCAGTTCGCCCGCGCGCGGCGCGAACTCGCGACGCTGAAGACGATTCCGCGCAACCGGCTGAGTGAAACTGCCCAGCTCGATTACGACGTCGTCGAATACAGCCTTCAGCGGCTCATCGATGGCGAACGCTATGCCTATGGCGCCAGCGCGGGCCGCTATGCGCCCTATGTCCTCAGCCAGCTCTCCGGCGCATATCGCGACGTGCCCGATTTCCTCGCCGGCCAGCATCGCATCGCCGATGCCGCCGATGCCGACGCATATCTCGCGCGAGTCGAGGCGTTTCCAGCGGCGATCGAGGCCGAAACCGTCCGCCAGCGCGAGGATGCGGCAAAGGGCGTCGCCGCGCCCGACTATATCCTCGACACCACCTTGCGGCAGATCGCGGCGGTGCGCGACCGCGCGCCTGAAGCGACCGGCACCGCGATGGATATCGCCGCCAAGCTCAAGGGCGCAAACCTGCCGCCCGATCGCGCCGAAGCGGTCGCGAAGCTGATCGGCGAGCGCGTGTTCCCTGCGCTCGATCGTCAGCGCACCCTGCTCACCGAATTGCGGGCGAAGGCCACGCATGACGCCGGCGTCTGGCGCCTCCCCGACGGCGAGGCCTATTACGCCGCCGCCTCCAGCGCGGCCACCACGGTGGACCTGACCGGAGACGAGATCCATCGCCTCGGCCTGCAGCAGGTCGCCGAGATCAGCGGCCGGATCGACGCCATCCTCAAGGCGCAGGGCATGAGCCAGGGCAGCGTCGGCGAGCGGCTGGTCGAGCTCAACAAGCGCCCCGATCAGCTTTTTCCCAATACCGATCCGGGCCGCGAGGCCCTGCTCGAGTCGCTCCGTGGCCAGATCGTCGCCATCACGAAGCGCCTGCCCGAACAATTCGCCTTCATTCCCAAGGCCCCGGTCGAGGTCCGCCGCGTGCCCGAAGCGATCCAGGCCGGATCACCCGGCGGCTATTACCAGTCCGCCTCGCTCGACGGCACACGCCCGGCGATCTACTTCATCAACCTGCGCGACACGTTCGATCGCCCCAAATTCGGCCTCGCGACGCTCAGCTATCACGAGGCGATGCCCGGCCATCACCTCCAGATCATGTCGGCGCTGGAAAGCGACGATATCCCGCTCATCCGCCGGCGGGGCTTTTATTCGGGCTATTCGGAAGGCTGGGCGCTCTATTCCGAGCAGCTCGCCGACGAGATGGGCATGTATGAAGGCGATCCGCTCGGGCAGGTCGGCTATCTCCAGTCGCTGCTGTTCCGCGCGACCCGGCTGGTGGTCGATTCGGGAATGCATGTGAAACGCTGGAGCCGGGAAAAGGCGACCGATTATCTCATCGGCATCACCGGCATCGCGCGCGGCCGCAGCCAGGGCGAAATCGATCGCTACACCGTCTGGCCGGGTCAGGCATGCAGCTACAAGATCGGCCACACCGTCTGGGCGGAACTGCGCGACGAAGCAAAGCGCAAGGCCGGCGCCCAATGGGACCCGAAGGCGTTCCACATCGTGCTGATGAAAGGCGCGATGCCGCTGACCGTGCTGCAAAAGGTCGCGCGGGCGCGGATGGCCTAGCGGCGGATCAATTCCAGCGCCTTCATCAGATAGCGCGAGTTCATCATCAGCTTGTTCGTCGTGAAGCCGTTCTCGCGGCACGCGCGCAGCATCTCGCGGTTGATCGTTTCGCGCGACGAGGCGCCCGATGTGCTGACCCCGCCCACCTGCATTTTCACGAACACGTCGCGCATGTAGGAATAGCTCAGCCGCCGGTCGCCCAGAAACGCGCGGACGATGAACTCGAAATCGGCGGCGATCTTATAGTCCGTGCTGTACCAGCCGATCCGGTCATAGGCTTCTGCGGTCAGCACCATCGCGGGGTGCGCGGGCATCCAGCCCCAGCGGATCCGCGACGGCCGGAACATCCCGCTATTGTAGCGTCGGATCGAGACGTCGGGCTCGCCGGGCCTGAAGAAGGTCACGTCGCCGAGCACCGCATCGACGCCGGTCGCGTCGAATTGCGCCGCGATTCGGCTCAACACGCCCGGATCGGCATATCGGTCATCGGCATTGAGCAGCGCGATCACATCCCCGCTCGCCCGCGCGATGCCCTTGTTCATCGCGTCGTAAATGCCCTTGTCCGGCTCGGAGACCATCACATCGCCAGGGCGCAGCACTTCGGCGACGCGCTCGACCGTCCCGTCGGTCGATCCGCCATCGATGATGACATGCTCGACATTGGGGAAATCCTGCGCGTGGACCGATTTGATCGCTTCGAGAAGGATCGGTCCCGGCTTGTAGCACACGGTGACCACTGAGATTTTCTGGACAGGCATCGGACCGGGCTTAGCAAAGCGGCGGCGATTGGGTTAGTCCGGTTTTAACAGCCGGTTGCGTAATGAGGGTCGCAATGAGCAAGCCACGCATCCTCACCGTCTTCGGCACCCGCCCCGAAGCGATCAAGCTGTTCCCCGTCGTCGCCGCGCTGAAGGAACGCGGCGATCTCGACGTAAGAACCTGCGTAACCGCCCAGCATCGCGGCCTGCTCGATCAGGTCCTCTCGATCGCCGGTCTGACCCCCGACGTCGATCTCGACATCATGGAACCCGGCCAGACCCTCGACCGCCTCACCGCGCGCCTGCTCACCGGCCTCGGCGAAGTGATGGACGCCGAAAAGCCCGATCGGGTGATCGTGCAGGGCGACACCACCACGGTGATGGTAGCCGCGCTCGTCGCTTACTACCGCAAGATTCCCGTCAGCCATGTCGAGGCAGGGCTGCGCTCGGGCGACATCTACCAGCCCTGGCCGGAGGAGATTAACCGCCGCGTCGTCGCGCCGATCGCCGACCAGCATTTCGCGCCGACCGAAACCGCCGCCGAAGCGCTGCGGAAAGAGAATATCGATCCGGCGACGATCCACGTCACCGGCAACACCGTGATCGACGCGCTTCACTGGACTCACCGGAAGATCGCCGCCGATCCCTCGATGGCCGCCGGGCTGGACCAGATCGCCGCCCGCTTCGCCGGGAAGCGCCTGATCCTCGTCACCACCCATCGCCGCGAGAATTTCGGCGTCGGCATGGAAGGCATCGCTCGCGCCCTCGGCCGAATCGCCGACCGCGAAGACACCGCGATCCTCTTCCCGATGCATCCCAATCCCAATGTCGCGGTCGCGATGGACGCAATTCTTGGGGAACGCGACAATATCGCCCGCATCGAACCGCTCGATTACCCCCACTTCATCCGCGCGCTCGAAATGGCCGAGATCGTCCTGTCCGATTCGGGCGGCGTGCAGGAAGAAGCCCCGGCGCTGGGTAAGCCCGTGCTGGTGATGCGCGAGACCACCGAGCGTCCCGAAGGCGTCGCCGCGGGCACTGCAAAGCTGGTCGGCACTGACTCGACACGTATCGTTTCCGAAATCTCAACCCTCCTCGACGTACCCCATGCCTATTCGGCAATGGCCCGCGCCCACAATCCGTTCGGCGACGGTCATGCAGCCGAGAGGATCGCGGGGATTGTCGCTCATGGTGCCGGAGTCTGAACTCAAGGTCGCAGTAATCGGGTTGGGCTATATCGGCCTGCCCACGGCTGCGGTGATCGCGCGCACCGGCGCGATGGTGCTGGGCGTCGACGTCCATCAGCACGTCGTCGACACAGTGAATTCGGGCAGGATCCATATCGAGGAAATCGACCTCGACGGTCTCGTCTCGGGCGTGGTCGCGCGCGGAACGCTGCGCGCCTCGACCCAGATCGAGCCCTCGGACGTGTTCCTGATCGCCGTCCCCACCCCCTTCAACGAGGACCACTCGCCCGACATCGGCTATGTGCTGAAGGCGACGACCACCGTCGCGACCGTGCTCAAGGCCGGCGACACCGTCATCCTCGAATCGACTTCACCAGTCGGCACCACCGAGAAGCTGGCCGAATTCCTCTCGCAGCTTCGTCCCGACCTGAAAATCCCCGGCCATTGCACCGGTACGCCCGACGTGGCGATCGCCTATTGCCCGGAACGCGTGCTGCCCGGCCGCATCGTCGTCGAACTGATCGACAATGACCGCTGCATCGGCGGCATCACCGCGCGGTGCAGCCGCAAGGCGCTGCAATTCTACCGCCGGTTCGTCCGCGGCGCCTGCGTCACCACCACCGCGCGCGCGGCCGAGATGACCAAGCTGGTCGAAAACGCCTTCCGCGACGTCAATATCGCCTTCGCCAACGAGTTGTCGGTCATCGCCGACGGTATGGGCATCGACGTGTGGGAAGTGATTCGTCTGGCGAATCGCCATCCGCGCGTGAACATCCTTCAGCCCGGCCCCGGCGTCGGCGGTCACTGCATCGCGGTCGACCCCTGGTTCATCGTTCATGGCGATCCGGAGAATGCCCGGCTGATCCGCACCGCGCGCGAAGTGAATGACGGCAAGACCGACTTCACCATTGCCCGCGCCGAAGCGCTGATCGAGCGCGCGAACGGCGCCCCGGTCGCCTGTCTCGGTCTCGCCTTCAAGGCGAACATCGACGATTTCCGTGAGAGCCCCGCGCTCAAGGTCGCCGAGCATCTGGCGCGTCGCTACGGCAAGCAGATCCGCATCGTCGAGCCACACGCCAATGCCCTGCCTGCCAGCCTCGCAGAAACCGGCGCCGAGCTGATCGACATCGACACCGCGATCGACACCTGTCCGGTGTTCGTGGTCCTGGTCGACCACGAGGTCTTCAAATCGATCCCGCTCGGCGAGCGCGCGTCGAAGCTCGTCTATGACACGCGCGGCATCTGGCCCGATCAGCCCGTGCTTGAGGATCAGCCCGCGCTGCGCCTTGCGGGCTGATTTTTGCGGCAGCGCAGCGTAACGCTTTCCTCCTGCCTGTGCTTGGGGCTATAGCGCGGGCGCAGAGCCCCTATGTTACGAAAACTCTTCAAAAAGACCGCGCCGGGTCCATCACCGGACCAGCCGAGGGGTTCGATCCCCGATGGCCAGCGCGTCTATGCCATTGGCGACATTCACGGCCGGCTCGATCTGCTCGACGAGCTGCTCGGCAAGCTGGACGCGGACGACGAGGCGCGCGGGGGCACCGGCGAAACGACGCTCATCTTCCTCGGCGATCTGATCGATCGCGGTCCGCAATCGGCGCAGGTGATCGGCCGGCTGATGGACGTGAAGGCGCGCCATCCGCGCACCCGCTTCCTGCTCGGCAATCATGAGGAAGTGTTCCTGCTGGCGCTGCGCGGTCGCGGCAGCAGCGGCGGGGTCGGCGCGTTGCGCTATTCGGTCCGGATCGGCGGCGATGCGACGGTGCTGAGCTACGGCGTACCGGCCGACGAGTTCCAGAAGGCGACGTTCGAGGAACTCATGGAGCAGGTGAAGGCGCGCGTGCCCGACGCCCATCTCGATTTCCTCGAAAGCTTCGAGGATCTGATCGTCATCGGCGACTATGCCTTCGTCCATGCCGGCATCCAGCCCGAAGTTCCGCTCGCGCGGCAGAAGATCAACGATCTGCGCTGGATTCGCGACGACTTCCTCAAGTTCCGCGGCCAACTCGAGAAGATCGTCGTGCACGGGCACAGCATCGCCAACGAAGTCGAGATGCGGCCGCACCGAATCGGATTGGATACCGGGGCCTATTCGAGCGGAATTCTTACCGCGATGGGCTTCGAAGGCGCCGATCGCTGGCTGGTTCAAACTGGGACAGATACGCCTTCGACTTGATCCACGGCAAGCCGCGTACCCCCGCCACCGGTGTTTAGCCTGCGCGAAAATCGGTCATTTCCATCGCCCCGCACCTCCGCCCCGCCGATACCCCTCAGGGCCGGTTGTTGCGTCGGAGCAACATTCCTCCGGCACAGCGAAACGAACGCGCCCGTTTACCTTGCCAGCTATGGGGATTTCGCGTAGGCAGACGCAGCAGACAGGGAACTGTCACAGCGCTTGGGAGTTAGGATTTCGTCCATTAATGTGCGTTATCGGACGGGGACTTCAAATTCCAACGTTGCTGAGTAAGTTGCTGGACACTGGGCTTGTGATACGATATTTCCGCGCTCGTTAAGTCGAGCAGCAGGCTTAAGAGGGAGAACTAAAAGTGAAATTCAAGGGCCTTGTATCGATCGCTGCGGCGTTCTCGCTGGTGACGATCTCGTCGGCGGCGGTCGCACAGTCGGTTGCTCCCCAGCCTGCGACTGAAAATGTCGAAGGCGACAGCGAAGCTAAGGGCAGCACCGTGATTGTCGGTCTCCTGGCGCTCACCGCCATCATCGGCGGCGTTGCAGCTGGCCTGTCGGGCGATTCGGAACCGACCAGCCCGTAAGCGACTGACGCACAAATCAGTTTTCCAAGCCGGGCGATTCGTCGCCCGGCTTTTTTATTGCCTGTCGTCCGCCGGAGTGCAGAGTCACGCGATGATTCGGCGCATCCCCCGACTTCACCTTCCCGCCACGGCGGCAATGATTTTGCTTGCCGCGGCACTACCGGTTCGGGCCGAGGGCAGCTTTCTGCGCGAACCCGATTATCGGATCGCGACGATCGGCTATCGAATCGCCACGGCAGCGCCCGCGCTATGTCCGCGCCAGGGACCTGTCAGCGGGCTGACCTTCCATCACCTCAGCGACTATGAAGCGGCCGATCGCCCGGCGATGATCGGGCAGGGGCTCGATCGCGGCCCCGGCGTGCTCACCGTAGTCGAGGGAAGCCCAGCCGACGTCGCCGGGCTGCGCGCGGGCGATGTGCTGCTCACCGTCGATGAAACCCCCTTCCCCTCCCCCGCCACGATCCTCGCGGGACCGGACCGCCGCGCCTGGCGCACCGCCAGCGACGCCAGCGAAACCCTGTTCCAGGACGCGCTGGCACGCGGCCCCGTGGCGCTGCGCGTCCTGCGCGGCGGGCAGACCCTGTCGCTCACGCTCACGCCGCGCAGCGGCTGCCTGTTTCGCATCCGGCTGGCCTATAGCGCCCAGCAGCGGGCGGTCGCGGCCTCACCCTATATCCTCGTCACCAGTTCGCTGGTCGAACTGACCCGCAACGACGATGAACTCGCCTTCCTGATCGCCCACGAAATGGCCCATGTCGCACTCGATCATGCCACGCAGCTCAAGGCACGCGGTATCCCGCGCAACGGCGCTGCGCGCGGGTTCGGCAAGAATGGCGCGTTCGTCCGCCGGACCGAGGATGAAGCCGATCAGCTTGGCGGACGGCTGATGATGGCCGCCGGCTATGATCTGCCGCGCGGCGTGATGATCCTGCCGCGCATGGGCGCGGTGATCACCTTTTTCGGGATGTTCCAGACCCATGCCGACGATGCCGATCGCATTCGCCGCATGCGCGAACTGGCGGGCGTACCGCCCGCCTGATGCATGCTTGTTTTGCGGCACCGGCCCGCAACGGGTTCAGCGACGCTGAACCGGACTATTTCGAGCCGAAGCCGGTCAGCATCGTCCCCACCGTGCGCAGCATGATGAGGATGTCGAGCCAGGCCGAGAAGTGCTTGATGTAGTAGAAGTCGTAGTGAAGCTTGATGTGCACGTCGCCCAGTTCCGCGACATGGCCCTGATTCACCTGCGCCCAGCCGGTGATCCCCGGCCGCACGATGTGGCGATAGACGTAGAAGGGCAGCTCGCGCTCATACCAGTGCGACAGCGCCAGCGCCTCGGGACGCGGCCCGATCAGGCTCATGTCCCCGATCAGCACGTTCCACAGCTGCGGCAGTTCATCGAACCGGCTGCGACGCAGGAAGCGGCCCGCGCGGGTGATCCGTGCGTCTTCATGCTGAGTGATCGCATCGCTCTTCGCGCAGTCGGCATCCGAAAGCTCGCGCACTTCCATCGTGCGGAACTTGATGACGTTGAACGGGCGGGCGCCATAGCCCATCCGCTCCTGGATGAAGAAGGCCGGGCCCTTCGAATCGAGCCGGATCCACAGCGCGATCAGCGCGAACGGAACCGCCAGCACGGGCAAGGCCAGCAGCGAAAGGACGATATCCCCCGCCCGCTTGATCTTGCGATAGGCGAGGTTGGGCAGCAGCGATCCGAAGCTGTTTTCCGAGAGGTGTTCGATCTCGACCTTGCCGGTCAGCGATTCGCGCAGCTGCTTGGTGTGATAGACCACGCGGCCGGAAAGCGCGGCCGACGCCAGCATGCGCTCCCATTCGGGATCCATGTCGTGTCGCAGGTCGGCGACGATCGCGCCATGCCGGTCCCAGTGTGGCACCTCCGGCTTGTGCAGCACCACCCAGTCCACACCCGACCGATCCAGCGCGATGTCGATATCGCCGAAGGGGACGAGATAGAATTGCCGCCGCGCGAAGCGCTGCGACAGGTGCGTGGCGAGGAAGCCGAACGCGATCGACGCGGCGAAGCCCGCGCTCAGCATCGCGCCGCTATAGGCAAGGCGGAAGCCCAGCATGGCGACGGCAGCCACCGCGAAGACCGCGGAGAAGGTCGGAATGATGAAAGCGAAACCGCTCGTGCCCGGGAACGAGGTCACCCGGCGATAGAGGAACAGGCCGATCGTCGCAGCGGTGAACGATGCGATCGCGCTGTTGATGATCGTCGCTTCGGCGAGATGATCGAGCGGCTGCAGGAAGACATAGAGGAACGGCGCGCCGAGCGACGCGACGAAAACACCCATGAGCTGAAACGACAGCGATTCCAGGAACCGGCGCGTTACCGGCTGTGGCCGGTCGCGAGTCATGAGCATTAAAGGCCCCTTCCTGACGAGCACGTGAGCGTTTTCTGTTATATTTCCCACGACCCGAATCTGCGTCGGTTGGCAGCGCGATATACCTTCAGCACGCGGAAAGCAATGCCGTGGCTCAGGCGAGCTGTGCCATAATATGTTGTTTTTGTTACGCTTAAAGGAAACGGATGGTCATTTCGATGTTGAAATGAGCCTATCCGGGCGGCTTGCCTGTCAGAGCCTTAACCATGTGCGGATGACGAACGCCACAACGCCCAGCACCGCAACGCTCGCGGCCCAGATCGCCGCCATCCAGATCAGCCGCTTCCATAGCGGCGCCGGGGCCGTCTCGCTCAATGGTAACCGTCCGCGCCGACCTTGCCGCGGAACACCCAATAGGACCATGCGGTATAGGCCAGGATGATCGGGATAAGGATCCCCGCCCCCACCAGCATGAAGCCCTGACTGCGCGCCGGCGCTGCGGCTTCGACGATCGTGACCGAAGTGGGAACGATGTGCGGATACATGCTGATGCCAAGGCCCAGGAAGCTCAGCAGGAACAGTCCCAGCGCCAGCAGGAACGGCAGCACTTCCTTGCGCCGCCTGAGCGACCACCAGAATGCAGCCGAGAAGATCGCCACCAGCAACGGCACCTGCGCCGTGAACAACACATTGGGCATATCCAGCCATCGCGCCTTGTAATCGGTATCCAGCGTCAGCGTCGCGACGCTGACCGCCGCGATGGCCGCCAGCGTCAGGATGCCGAAACGCCCGGCAAGACGATAAGCGTGCCCCTGCGCACCGCCTTCGGTCTTCCAGATCAGCCAGGTCGCGCCGAGCAGCGCATAGCCCGCGACCAGCCCAAGGCCGGTCAGCACGCTGAACGGCGACAGCCAGTCGAGCCAGCCCCCGGCATAGGCCCGGTCGACCACGGTCACGCCCTGCAGGATCGCACCCAGCGCCATGCCCTGGGTGAAAGCCGCAGTCACCGATCCGGCGGTAAAGGCGAAGTCCCAAAAGCGGCGATGACCCGGATCGCGCCAGCGGAACTCGAACGCCACGCCGCGAAACACCAGTGCCAGCAGCATCGCGATGATCAGCGGATAGAGCGCGGGCATCAGGATCGCATAAGCCAGCGGGAAGGCCGCGAAGAGCCCGCCCCCGCCCAGCACCAGCCAGGTCTCGTTGCCATCCCACACCGGCGCGATCGAGTTCATCGCGCTGTCGCGCTCCTCTCCCACGCCGAAGGCCGGGAACAGGATGCCGATGCCCAGGTCGAAGCCATCCATCACGATATAGGCGAACACCGCGAACGCGATCAGGAACGCCCAGATCGTGGCAAGGGTAGGATCGGCGACCATCAGTCCTTCACCCCATCTTGTTCGTCCAGCGCTTGGGCGGGGCCGGGCACGATGCCGGCGGTGCGGATCGGCAGTTCCTCGCTGATCTCCGGCTCATGCGCCTCGACGCCCTTGGCCATCAGCTTGAGAATGTACCAGGTGCCGAAGCCGAATACCGCGAAATAGACGATCACGAACGCGACCAGCGATGCGCCCACCGCCGGCGCCGCCAGCGGGGAAGCGCTGTCGCGGGTCAGCAGATGGCCATAGACGGTATAGGGCTGCCGCCCGACCTCGGTCGTGATCCACCCCGCGATCACCGCCACGAAGCCTGATGGCCCCATCGCCAGCGCAAAGCGATGCAGCAGCGTCCAATCGTACAGCTTGCGCGCCACCCGCGCGGCAAGGCTGAACATGCCCAGCGCCAGCATCAGCATGCCTAGGCCCACCATCACGCGGAACGACCAGAACACGACCGCAACCGGCGGTTGCTTGTCCAGCGCTACCGTGTCGAGGCCCTGCAGCGGTGCGTTCAGATCATGCTTGAGGATCAGCGAGGACAGTTTCGGGATCGCGATCTCGTAGTCGACGCGCTGTTCCTTCTGGTTCGGCAGGCCGAACAGGATCAGCGGCGCGCCATCGGGATGGCTCTGGAAATGCCCTTCCATCGCCATGACCTTGGCCGGCTGATGCTCCAGCGTGTTGAGGCCGTGCTGGTCGCCGACGAAAATCTGGATCGGCGCGACGATCGCCGCCATCCACATCGCCATCGAAAACATCACCCGCGTGCCTTCGTGGTCCTTCCTGCCGCGCAGCAGGTGCCACGCCGCGACCGCGCCCACGGCAAGGCTGGTAGTCAGATAGGCCGCTGTCACGGTGTGGATCAGGCGATAGGGGAAGCTGGGATTGAAGATGATCGCAGCCCAGCTCTCGCCCGGCAGGAACTGGCCGTTCGGCCCGATCTCGAAGCCGGTCGGCGTGTGCATCCAGCTATTGGCCGACAGGATCCAGAAAGCCGAGATAAAGGTGCCCAGCGCCACCATGCAGGTCGCGGCGAAGTGGAGCCCCTTCCCCACCTTCTTCATGCCGAACAGCATGACGCCCAAGAAGCCGGCCTCGAGGAAGAAAGCGGTCAGCACCTCATAGGCCATCAGCGGCCCGATCACCGGCCCCACCTTGTCCGAGAAAACCGACCAGTTGGTGCCGAACTGATAGGACATGACGATGCCCGACACGACGCCCATCGCGAAGGCGACGGCGAAGATCTTTATCCAGAAGCGGAAGAGGTCGAGAAAGACCTGACGCCCGGTGCGAAGCCACAGGGCCTCAAGCACCATCAGATAGCTGGCCAGCCCGATCGAAAAGGCCGGGAAGATGAAGTGGAAACTGACCGTGAACGCGAACTGTATCCGCGCCAGCAGGATTGCATCGAAACCATCGAACATGCCCGACTCCCGGGCGGCCTAGTGCGCCTCGGGTGCGGGGATTGCAAGCATCGTCAGGCGCAAGCCAGGTTGCGGAAACCGGAAGCCACCCTCCGGTCCGGGCAGCCTATTGCTGCGGCTGGCGGCCCTGCGGCGCGCCCTCGGGTCCCTGCGGCGGACCCTGGGTCTGCATCTGCTGCATCATCACCTGAACTTCGGCCGGGGTCATCAGGCGATCGACGGTGACCTTGAAGATCAGCATCGAATTGGCCGGAACTCGCGAAGGATCCGGCGAACGCTCGCCATAAGCGAGGTTGGCGGGGATCCACAGGCGGTATTCGCCGCCCTTCTTCATCAGTTTCAGGCCTTCGTAGAAGCCGGGGATCGATGCGCCGTCCTGCACCGGGAACGGCGTCGGCTGCTGGCTCTTGTCGAAGACCTTGCCGTCGCGGAACGTGCCTTCATAGTTCAGGAACACCGCGCCGCCATCCTGGGCAGTCGGGCCTTCGCCTTCCTTGATGATCTGGTACTGGAGACCCGATTCGGTCGTCTTCACGCCCGGCTGGGTCTTGTTCCGTGCAAGGAACTGCTCGTTGGTCATCCGCGACGCGATCTCGTCCTGGGTCGGCATCGATTTGACGCCCCACCAGGCCAGACCGAAAGCTGCGGCGATCGCAACGATCACACCGAGCCAGATCCAGATCCGGACGCTCTTCTTGACATGCTGCAGCGGAACGGCGGTCACGGACATGGATGGATTCCTTGCGCGGCGAGACCGCCGTTGGTCACTTTGAGTCTTGAGCAATGTGGCGCGGCCTGCGGGGCCGCGCCGGACGGGCCTTACCGGGCGCCGTCGCGCTCCATGCGCTTGCGCTCGAGCTTGCGCGCGCGGCGAACCGCGGCGGCACGCTCACGGGCGCGCTTCTCGCTCGGCTTCTCATAATGCCGACGCAGCTTCATTTCGCGATAGACGCCTTCGCGCTGAAGCTTCTTCTTGAGCGCACGGAGCGCCTGATCGACATTATTGTCCCGAACGATAATTTGCATGTTGTAAAAGACCTCGCGGTTCAAACCAATAGAATAGCATCGCCGGGACGGGGTCCGCGACGTTGGAGCGGGGCCGGTAGCAGGGGGAAAGTGATTCTACAAGCGGAATGGCGCTCAACCGAGCCTCCCGCACGGCCGCCACCTGTGCCCATAATGCCACACCGTGCCCACATTACACCACATTGCAGCGCTGCAACGCGCCGGATAGGTTCGCCGGGCACTTCCGCCGCATGATCGCACTAGCCGAAGCCTTGGACCCAGAAACGCGCCTCCTCATCGTCGATGACGACCCCGGCATCCGGGAATTGATGGCCGCGTTCCTGTCGGGCCACGGCTATGTCGTCGATACCGCCGACGGCGCGGCCGAGATGCGCGCGGCGCTGGCCAGGCACGACTATGCCCTGATCGTGCTCGACGTGATGATGCCGGGCGAGGACGGGCTGACCATCCTGCGCTCGATCGATCGCGCGACCGGGCCCGCCGTCATCATCCTCTCGGTGATCGGCGAGGAAGTCGACCGCATCGTCGGGCTGGAGATGGGCGCGGACGATTATATCGCCAAGCCGGCCAACCCGCGCGAGCTGCTGGCGCGCATCCGCTCTGTCCTGCGCCGCAGCCGTTCCGATCCCGCCCCCCTCGCACCCGATCGCGCCTATCTGCGTTTCGCCGGATGGCGGCTCGATCCGGTCGGGCGACAATTGTTCGATCCCGACGATGTGGTCATCAATCTCTCCGACGGCGAGTTCCGCCTGCTGCTCGCGCTGGTCGAGCATCCCCGCCGCGTGCTTACCCGCGACACGCTGCTCGATCTCTCGCGCGGCCTGACCGCCGAGCATTTCGACCGCGCGATCGACGTGCAGATGAGCCGGCTGCGCAAGAAGCTGGCCCGGCCCGCGACCGAGGAGCTGATCCGCACGATCCGCAACGAAGGCTATATGTTCACCGCCGACGTGACTCGCCGATGACCACCCCGATCATGCGTCGCCCGCGTTCGATCGTCGGGCCGATCGTGCTGCTGGTGGTCGCTGCGGTGGCGATCGCGTCGATGGTCCAGTTCGCGATCACCTTCATGGGGCCGCCACCGTTCAACCCGCCGGTGCCGATCGAACAGATCGCAAAGGCACTGCGGACCGGCGAAGCCGCACGCGGCCCCTGGGGCCGTTTCACGATAGAGCAAAGCGCGCCTGCCGGCTTCACCGGCGACCCCAGCCCGCAACGCGACGCTGCGGTAGCGCGCGCGATGGGCGTGCCGGCGGCGCAGATCCACGGCCTTTACGATCGTCCGCACGGGCCGGTGCGCGCCGAAATCCGCGGCGACTTCGTCATCGCGTGGGTGGCTCTCGAAGGGACGCGAATCGCGCGTTCCGGACCGCAGCCGATGCTGACCCGCTGGCACCGCATCACGCTGGCCGCGACGCTGGCGGTGCTGGTCGTGCTGGGGATCGGCGCCTGGCTGATCGCGCGCGCCATCTCGCACCCGATCCGCAGGCTGGCGAAGATCGCGCGGGAAACGCGGCTCGGCGCCCGCACGCCCATCCCACAGGAAGGCCCCCGCGAGGTTCGCGAGCTCGCAGCCGCGTTCGACGCGATGCAGGGCCGCATCCTCGAACAGGCCGAGGGGCGCACCACGATGCTCGCGGCGATCGCGCACGACATGGGCACGCCGATCACCCGGCTCGCCTTCTGGGTCGAGCAACTGCCCGACGAGGCCCGCGACCGCGCCAATGCCGATATCGACGAGATCCGCGCGATGCTGGCCACCGTGCTGCGCTTCGCCCGCGACGAGCGCGCCGATGCCCGCGACCGGATCGAACTGGGCAGCCTGATCGAAAGCCTGGTCGACGACATGAAGGCCGCTGGCACCCCGGTCGACGTCGAATCGGGTCCGCGCGTCGTGCTGCGCGGCGATTCGCAATCGCTGCGCAGGCTTTTCGCCAACCTGATCGACAATGGCGTGCGCTACGGCAAGGTCGCCAAGGTCGAATGGCGCACCGAACCCGGCTGGGCCGAAGTCAGCGTCGAGGATCGCGGGCCGGGCTTCCCGCCCAATCCGGAAACGCTGTTCGCGCCGTTCGTGCGCGGTGAAGGCTCGCGCAATCGCGCGACCGGCGGCACCGGGCTGGGCCTCGCCATCGTCCGTTCGATCGCGGAGGCACATGGCGGCGGCGTGACGCTCGGCAATTGCCCCGATGGCGGCGGATGCGTGCGGGTGCGGTTGCCGGTCGAAGCTGCAAACAATTGAAATATTCGCGCGACGCCGCGAAATTCGCCGATGCATTTCAGGGTCCAGTTCCAGTGGCGAGACACCACAGGGGCTGAACCCGAATGCACGATCTTCACGACCACGACCTGGGACTGGCGCATGACCTGAAGGCGCTCGACGCGCTTGCCAGCCGCCGCCGCGCGCTGCGCTGGTTCGCCGGCGCCGGGGCGGTGGGCCTGCTTTCGTCGTGCGACAGCGGCACCACCGCCTCGACCGGTGGCACGGTGGTCACGCCGACCCCGACGCCCACGCCAACCGTCACGCCGACACCCAGCACAACGCCGACGCCCTCGCCCACCGCGACCGGCTGTATCGCCGATCCGGCCGAGACCGGCGGCCCCTATCCCGCCGACGGCACCAACACGTCGAGCGGCACCACGTCCAACGTGCTGACCGCCAGCAATGTCGTGCGCAGCGATATCCGCTCGAGCTTCGTCGGATCGTCGACCGCGACCGCTCCCGGCGTCCAGCTGACGATCACCCTGACCGTGGTCAACGTGAACGCAGCCTGCGCCCCGCTCGCCGGTTACGCGGTCTATCTGTGGCATTGCGACCGGGCGGGGAAATATTCGCTCTACGATCTGCCCGCCGAAAGCTATCTGCGCGGCGTCGGCGTGACCGACAGCAACGGGCAGGTGATCTTCACCACCATCTTCCCCGGCTGCTATGCCGGGCGCTGGCCGCACATGCATTTCGAGGTGTTCTCCAGCCTCGCGACCGCCACCGGCGGCCGATACGCGGTGCTCACCTCGCAGCTGGCGATGCCCTCCGCCACCTGCACCCAGGTTTACAACAATGCGACCGGCTACACCGCCAGCATCAGCAACTTCTCCGGCGTGTCGCTGAGCGGCGACAATGTGTTCGGCGACAATAGCAGCGCCCAGATCGCACAGCAGACCCCGACGATGAGCGGGTCGGTCGCGGCGGGATATACGGCGAGCGCACTGATCGGAATCGCGCGGTAATTTCTAGCCCTTTCCCGCCTTCGCGGGAGAGGGTTGGGTGAGGGTCTTCTTCTTTTCGGCCTTGCAGCAAAGAAGGCCCTCACCATCGAATTGAATTCGGCTAGCCTCTCCCTGCCGTTGCAAGGAGAGGAACGCGGTCCGGCCCGTTCTCCCCCTGTAAGGGGCCCGGCCTGCGTTGGAGGGAGCCTTCCTCGTCCATCTGTGCCCCTTGGGCGGAAGAAGGCTCCCTCCCTATACTGTCGCTCCGGGGGGAGCGACGGCGCCCCGTTCCCGGACGGCCCCGATCCGTTTGGCGCACTATCCGGCGGGCGGGGCGCTGATATAGGTGGCGCGATGGAGCCCACGCCCGACCAGCCCAGCGCCGAATTCCGTCTCGTCTGCGCCGCGTGCCGCTGGCCGCGCGCGGCAGGCGATGTTGCGGTGCGCGAAGCCGCTTCGGTCCCTGGCATCGACTGGGATCGCGTCGCGCGGATCATCCGCCGCCATCGCGTCTGGGGTCTGGCCGCCGACGCGTTCCGCTCCGCCGGCATCGCCCTGCCGCTGACGCTGGACAAGCGGCTGTCCGAACGCGCCGGCCAGATCGCGCGGCAAAATCTGAGCGCAGCGGCCGAAACGCGCCGCCTCGGCGGGATCCTAGACGCAGCCGGGATCGACTGGATCACCTTCAAGGGGCTTCCCCTCGCGATCCAGGGCTATGGCACCCTCGCGGTGAAGTCCGCGAACGACATCGATATCCTTGTCGCCGCCGATGACGCTGCCCCCGCCGCCGCCTTGCTGCGCGAGGCAGGCTATCAACGCTTCAGCCCCGGCCCCGAGATCAGCGACGATCAGGTCGCGGCATGGATGCAGGTGTCGAAGGAATCGGGCTGGCGGCACCCCGCCAACGGGCTGATCGTCGAACTGCACAGCCGCCTGCTCCAGAACCCCGGCCTGCTGCCCGAAGCCGCGCTGAGCGCGCCGCGCAAGCGCATCGCCATCGCGCGCGGCATCGAAGTGCCGACGATGGGCGACGAGCTGATGTTCCCCTATCTCTTCGCCCACGGCGCCCATCATGGCTGGTTCCGGCTCAAATGGCTGGCGGATCTGAACGCGATGCTGGTCGCCGATCCTGCGGGGCCCGAGGCACGCTATCGCGAAGCGAAGGCGCTCGGCGTGGGCCGCTGCGCGGCGCAGGGTCTGTTGCTGGCGCACGAGATGCTCGGCCTCGATCTGCCCCCGGCCCTGGTGAAGGAATTGCGCGCCGATCGGGCGCACCGGCGGCTGGTCAATGTTGCGAAAGCCTGTCTGGGCGGGAAGTTCGAGGACGTCGAGCATGCCAGCCCGACGGCGCGGACGATGCTGCCGGTGCTCGCCGCGGGACTGCTGCTGCGCCGCGGCCTGGGGTACAAGCTCAGCGAGTTGGGGGCGCTGGCCGCCAATCCCGTGGATCGCGCGTCCGGGCGGCTGCCCAAGGGGCTGGCTTTCCTCTATCCGGTGCTGGGTGGCGTGCGGTGGAGCCGCAGGATGCTGGGGAGAGGAAAATGAGCGAGAGCAAGCGGATCAAGTCGATCCTGGGCGGTTCGGCCGGCAATCTGGTCGAATGGTATGACTGGTATGCCTATGCTGCCTTCACTGCCTATCTCGCCCCGCATTATTTTCCCAAGGGCGATCCGGTCGCGACCCAGCTGAACGCATGGGCGATCTTCGCCGTCGGCTTCTTCATGCGGCCGATCGGCGGCTGGCTGATGGGCGTCTATGGCGACCGGCACGGGCGCAAGGCGGGTCTCACCCTGTCGGTAACGTTGATGTGCCTCGGTTCGCTGATGATCGCGGTGACGCCCAGCTACGAGGCGATCGGCGCCTGGGCCACTGTCTCGCTGGTCGCCGCCCGGCTGATCCAGGGCCTGTCGCTCGGGGGCGAATATGGCGCCAGCGCCACCTATCTTTCCGAAATGGCGGGCAAGCAGCGGCGCGGCTTCTTCTCCAGCTTCCAGTACGTCACGCTGATCTCGGGCCAGTTGATCGCCCTATGCGTGCTCATCCTGCTCCAGAGCGTGCTGGCGAAGGAAGACCTTGCCGAATGGGGCTGGCGTCTCCCGTTCCTGATCGGCGCGGCGCTCGCGGTGATCGTCTTCTGGCTGCGTCGCAACCTCCCCGAGACCGAAAGTTTCGACAAGCGCGAGGCGGGCAAGAAGTCGAGCTTCGGCGCGCTGTTCCGCGAGCATCCGCGCGAAGCCGCAGTGGTGATGCTGCTCACCGCGGGCGGCACCCTCGCCTTCTACGCTTACTCGATCTACCTGCTGACCTTCCTCAGCAACACCAGTGGCTTCAGCAAGGAAGTCTCGACCCAGATCAATGCGGGAGCGTTGCTGGTCTTCATGTGCCTCCAGCCTTTGGCCGGCGCCTTGTCGGACCGGATCGGGCGCAAGCCGCTGATGGTCGGATTCGGCGTGCTGGGCGTGCTGCTGACCTGGCCGATCTTCACTGCGCTGGAGACGGTGGACAGCCCGGTGATGGCATTCCTCATCATGACCGGCGCGCTGGTGATCGTCACCGGCTACACCTCGATCAACGCGGTGGTGAAGGCCGAACTGTTCCCGGCGCATATCCGCACGCTGGGCGTTGCCCTGCCCTATGCGCTGGCCAACGCGATCTTCGGCGGCACCGCGCCTGCGGTTGCGCTGAAGTTCAAGGAATGGGGCTGGGAACGCGGCTTCTATCTATATGTCACCGCGATGATCGCGATCTCGCTGGTGACCTATCTGAAGATGCGCGACACGCGCGAGCATTCGAAGATACTGGAGGATTGATTCCTTCCCTCTTCGGTCGGTATCTCAGCGAAAGCTGGCATCTGGAGCTACCAAGGAGAAGGCGTGCGGCTTGAGATTCCAGCTTTCGCCGGAATCACGGCCAAGGCTTGAAATGTTGGATTTCGCCTGCTTGGTTCAATGGGCGGGAAACCCAAATCCGGCCGCTCTTTGAACGCTTGAATGCCACCCGCAGCGGCGCCCCTCACCGCACCGGCGCGTGACCATTTCCCCTCACGATAAGGTCACGATTGGAGAGAGTTCCCTGACCTTATCGCAGCCCGGGCCGGTCTTTAGAGAATCATGCCCCCGCCGCCGCGGATCGCCAGCACGCGGCCGATCGAATCGAACAGCGCGTCCATCGCCACCGGCTTGAACAGCACATCGTCGGCGCCTGCTTCCAGGCAACGCTCGCGCAGGTCGGCGCCGCTGTCGGCGGTGACCACGATCACCGGCAGGTTCGCCTTCTCGTCCGGACGCGCCCGGATGTGACGGATCGCTTCGATGCCGTCCATGCCGGGCATCCGCAGGTCCATCAGGATCACGTCGAATTCTTCATATTCGATACGCGCAAGACCTTCCTCGGCGAGACCGGCTTCCGCCATCGTCGCACCGGCCACGTCCAGCATGTCCTTCACGACCCGACGGTTCATCGGATCGTCCTCGATGAAGAGGATATTCATTCGTTGCAGCCTCTTGCGGGCCAATAAAATTGAGCGACCGTCATCATTTCGTGCCCCGCTATCGTCTCAAGCCGCGCGCGAAACAAGCGGCCCGGAGCCCGGTTTGTCCGAATTTTCTTCAGCCTGCTGGGTGATCGCCTCCACCAGCGCGGCACCCGCCACAGGCTTTTCAATGACTTGCCCGACATTACTGCCTTTCAGAGAGGTCATTACGGCTTCATCCGGCTTCATCCACAAAATCGCACTCGAAGCGCCCGCTTCGCTCGCCGCAGCCGAAAGCGCGGCCAGAACGCCGAACGGATCGTCGCCGGCGGCCTTCAGCGTGCTCTCGTCGATCAGCAACCGGGTAGCGCCACCGGCCTTCAGCGCCTCCAGCGCTTCGTCGGGGGTGGCGAGGAATTTCAGTGCGCCGACGCGCGGTTCGAACAGGGTCTTGAGCATCGAACGTGCAATCGGATTGCGGTCGAGGATCAGCATCGTGCCCGTCGCGCCGCTGGACGCCTCGGCTTCCGGCGCTTCCGCATGGACCAGCGGCAGATCGACGGTGAAGGCCGATCCGCTGCCCTCTGCTCCGTCCACGGCAATGTCGCCGCCCATCGCGCGCGCAAGGTTGCGGCAGATGGTCAGGCCCAGACCCGTACCGCCGAATTTCCGCGTAGTGCCCGAATCGGCCTGCTTGAACGATTCGAAGATTTCGTCGCGCTTCTCGGCGGGGATGCCGATGCCGGTATCGGTGATGACCAGCTTCAACCGCTGCGATTCGCCTTCGCCCGCCGCCGTCGCACGGACGCTGACGCCTCCGGCCTCGGTAAACTTGATCGCGTTCGACAGCAGGTTGAACACGATCTGGCGCAGGCGGCCCGCGTCGCTGACGATCCAGCGCGGCGCGTCTTCCAGATGGAGGTTGAAGGCGAGGCCCTTGGCGCGCGCCTGCTCCTCCCACATCCGCGTGACGTCCTTCAGCGTCGCGCAAAGGTCCATCGGCGCGGCGTCGACGGTCAAATTGCCCGTCTCCATCTTGGCCACGTCGAGGATATCGTCGACCAGGCTGCGCATCGTCATGCCCGCGCCATGCACGATGCCGATCCGGTCGCGAACCGAAGGATCGAGCTTCTGGTCGTGCAGCATCACCTGCGTCATGCCCAGAATGCCGTTCAGCGGGGTGCGAATCTCGTGACTGGTCGTCGCGAGGAATTCGGTCTTGGCCTTCAGCGCCTTTTCGAGCGCGACGTTGGTCTCGCCCAGCACGATGTTGGCGTCGCGCACCTGGTTGCGGCTGCGGCGGATATTGATCAGGCCCCACGCCAGTGCAGCCATCACGACCAGGAAGGCAGCGCCGATGCTGAGGAACAGGGTGCGCTGGAATTCGGCAGTGCGGCGTTCCTGCACGGCCTGCATCTCGGCGATACGCGCCTTCTGGCCTTCCGAATCGAATTCGGCGGAACTGATCGCGGAGTTGAACGAGGTCGCAACCCTGGTCGCTTCGTCATCGAGGCGGCGGAATGCCTCGAGATGCTGCAGCGCCAGATTGATCTCGCCGGTCTTCTCGAAAATCTTGTAGGCGTAGAGATGCGCCTCGCGGAAGGTCGAGGTGGTCTTGGTCAGGTCGAGACCCTGAAAGGCCTCCACGATCAGCGCCCGCGCGCGGACGGGATCGCCGCGCTCCATCGCCACGCTGGCGGCGGTGCCCAGCAATTGCTGGCGGAAACTCTTCGCGTCCTCGCCCTTGGCAAGCGAGAAGCCCCGCGCAAGCGTCGCTTCGGCATCGTCGAGCTGCCCCGCCTCGAGCTGCGCCCGCGCGATGTTGCCGAGGATGCGCGCCTCGAGCAGTGGCTTGCCCATCTGCCGCGCGATCTCCAGCGCCTTGCCATATTCGGCGATCGCGCCCGAATATTTCTCCGCCGCGAGCAGCATGTTGCCGCGGCTGTTGTGCAGCGTGAGCGACAGCGACGGGTCGCCATTATACGCCGCAGCGGCCTGACCATAATAATCGGCCGCACGATCGAACCCACGAGCGGCGGAATAGAGGCTGCCGAGATAATGGAAGGCAAGCGCCACGCTGCGCGGCTCCTTGAGCCGATCGAAGATGCGATAGGCCTCCTGATAGCTGCGGAGCGCCGCCGCCGCCTGCCCGTCGTCCATCTGGAGCGAGCCGAGCGACAGGAGCAGGTCCCCGCGCAGCTTGATCGTCATGCCCTGGGTATCGCGCAGCGTCTGGGCGATGATCGGCCGCGCCTTGTCGACCTGGTTCTGCCGCAAATAGCCTTCGCTGATCAGCCAGCGCGCAGTGGCGATCGCGATGGTCCGCTGCTGCCCCTCGGGCAGGCGGCGCGCCAGCACCTCGGCATCGGCGGCGAGCTTCAGGCCCTGTTGCGGATCGGAGACCATCGTCGTCCGCGCGCGATCCAGCGCGACATCGACGGGCGACTTGGGCTGGGTCACGGCAGTCACCTGCGCGACGGCAGAGGCCGCCGGAAGGCAGCACAGAAGCGCGAGGAACGCGGTCAGAAGGCGAAAGGACGCACGCATTGTCGCGTCAGTCTGCACAAGGTTAATTAAGACCGCCCTAAGGCGCGCCTCCGATCAGGCCCGTTTCCAGAAACTTTCGGGCCGGATGAACGACGCATTCCCGCCCGTGCCGGAGAAATAGCTGTCGTCGGCGAGGAACTGGCGGAACGCATCGAAGCCCAGCGGGCGCGAAATCAGGAAGCCCTGCACCATGTCGCAGCCCATCACGCTGAGCAGCGCCAGCGCCGAGGGCGTCTCGACGCCCTCCGCCACCACTTCCATCTCCAGCGCATGGGCCAGATCGATGGTCGAACGGACGATCAGCGGATCGCGATTGCTGCTGGTCAGCTGCATCACGAACATCTTGTCGATCTTCAGCTCCTTCGCGGGGAGCTGCTTGAGATAGGCCAGCGACGAGAGGCCCGCGCCATAATCGTCGATCGCCAGCGTCACGCCGATCTCCGCGAAGCGATTGAGGTGCCGGATCGCGCTTTCCGGATCGCGGATCACCGCGGTTTCGGTAATCTCGAACCCGATCTTCGCTTCGCTGTTGCTCACGATCTCGCACGCTTCCTCGACGAACGCCTTGTCCGCCAGCAGCACGCCGGAGATGTTGATGAACAGCGTCAAATCCTGGCCGTCGCCCGCCAGCGTGCGCTGATCGGCGATCACCTGGCGCAGCGTCCACAGGGTCAGCGCGGAGATTTCGCCCGCCTGTTCGGCCACCGAGATGAAGTCGCTCGGCAGGATCAGCCCGCGCACCGGATGTTCCCAGCGCACCAGCGCCTCAGCCGAGGAAATCTCCTGCCGGCGGACATGCACCTTGGGCTGATATTGCAGGAACATCTCGCCCGCGGCCATCGCCCGGGGGAGTTCTCGCATCAGGGTCAGCTTGTCGAAGGCAAGATCGGCCCGCGACAGATCGAGCATGACGACTCGATTCTCAGCATGCGCCTGTTCGAGCGCCGATTCGGCCGCTTCGGCCAGCCGCACCTCGTCGCTTTCGCTGCATGGCGCCGCCGCGATGCCGAATTGCAGGTTGAGCTGGTAAAATTCGCCGTCGAGGTCGACCGGCTTCTGGAAGGCCGACCGGACCCGGTCGACATCCGCAGCGGCGGCTTCGCAGCTGTCGCGTTCGAAGGCGATCTCGATGGTCGACCGCGCGGCAGTGCCGATTCGGACATGCGGACACAATTCGGTGATCCGGTCCGCAACGTCGAATGCCAGCTTGTCGGCCCGGGGACGCCCCAGGTGCCGGCGCAAGGTGGTGAAATTGTCGATCTGGCAAAGCACCAGAATCCGCCAGAAACGCCCTTCCGGACGGCGATCGCCCCGGCCCGAATGCGCGTCGGGCGACCGTTTCGGAGCATTGCGGACGAAAGGCGCTTCAGCCTTGCGCCGCCGTCGTCCGGACAAGTTGCCGTTCGCCGGCACGGGTGTCCGTCCCTCGCTCACGCCAGGGGCCGCCGTGGCGGGGAGAGGCGTTCCCGTGGGGAACGCTGGAGGCTCTATCCTTGCCGACATCTATGCCGCGTCTAGCCCTTTACCCTTGAAGGAAGGGTTAAGCGAACGGTTGCCGAGAAGCCGTTTCAGACCCTGACAGCGCTATCATTCCGCAGAAATCCGTATTGATTCATCGTTAAATTCCCATTAACCAACGAATCGCGCACCAGTGCGCACCGATGGGAGACTAAAATGTTCTTGTTTGAGCTTCTTTTCCGCGACGGCGTTGGCGGCGACGAAATTCGCCCCTTGTAAGCCGATTGCTACTGCCGGGCCGGCGGTGGAGTGTCTTCATCATGAAGACATGCTGATCGGCCCGGACGGTTTCAAAAGCCGCGGGGTCTCCCTGCGGCTTTTTTGATTCCTGTTAGATTCGCGATGCTTGGATCGTTTCTTTGACGATATGATCGGCGCCGGGCTTCGCCCCATCCCGCAATTTTCAACGCCGTCATTCGAGCGCCATGATCTTGCCCTAGCCGGTGAGGGCGCTAAGGCGTGAACCAAACCAATCCAGAACATCGGGGGATTTGCATTGCGTATCGCGATGATCGGCACCGGCTATGTTGGACTCGTCTCGGGTGCCTGCTTCTCTGACTTCGGGCACGACGTGGTCTGCGTCGACAAGGATGCGCGCAAGATCGAGCTGCTTCACCAGAATGTGATGCCGATTTACGAGCCGGGCCTGGCCGAACTGGTCGCTTCGAACGTGAAGGCCGGCCGCCTTCACTTCACCACCGATCTCGCTGAAGGCGTCAAGGATGCCGACGCGGTATTCATCGCCGTCGGCACGCCCAGCCGCCGCGGCGACGGCCATGCCGACCTGACCTATGTCTATGCCGCCGCGCAGGAAGTCGCGGAGAACCTGACCAAGGCCAGCGTGATCGTCACCAAGTCGACCGTGCCGGTGGGCACCGGCGACGAAGTCGAGCGCATCATGAACGAGTTCGCGCCGGGCAAGGGCGCGATGGTCGTCTCCAATCCGGAATTCCTGCGCGAAGGCGCGGCGATCGAGGACTTCAAGCGCCCCGACCGCATCGTCGTCGGCGCCGAGGAAGAGGCCGCCCGCGAAGTGATGCGCGCCATCTATCGCCCGCTCTCGCTCAACCAGTCGGCCCCGCTGCTGTTCGTCGGCCGCCGCACGTCGGAGTTGATCAAATACGCCGCGAACGCGTTCCTCGCGGTCAAGATCACCTTCATCAACGAGATTGCGGACCTGTGCGAACAGGTCGGCGCGAACGTGCAGGAAGTGTCGCGCGGCATCGGTATGGACAACCGCATCGGTTCCAAGTTCCTCCATGCCGGCCCCGGCTATGGCGGATCGTGCTTCCCCAAGGACACGCTGGCGCTGATGAAGACCGCCGACGACAATGATACGCCGCTGCGTATCGTCGAGGCGACCGTGCAGGTGAACGACGCCCGCAAGCGCGCGATGGGCCGCAAGGTCATCAAGGCGATGGGCGGCGACGTGCGCGGCAAGACCGTCGCGATCCTCGGCCTCACCTTCAAGCCCAACACCGACGACATGCGCGACGCGCCGTCGATCGCGGTGATCCAGGCGCTGCAGGACGCCGGCGCGACGATCAAGGCCTATGATCCCGAAGGTGTCGAGCAGGCCAGCAAGATGCTGACCGATGTCGAGTTCTCGGAAAATCCCTACGCAGCCGCCGACGGGGCCGATGCGCTGGTGATCGTGACCGAATGGGACGAATTCCGCGCGCTCGACCTGGGCCGGATGAAGTCGATCCTGAAGGCGCCGCTGCTGGTGGATCTGCGCAACATCTATCCGCCGGAAGAGGCGGCGCGGGCTGGGTTCACGCTGGTCGGCGTGGGGCGCGGGGCCTAACCTTCCCGAGCGAGGCGAGATTGGCGGCGGTCGGACGATGGTCCGGCCGCCGCTTTTCGTTTGGGGAGAGAAGATCGCGGCATGCAGTCCGCCAAGTTGCCTGGAGACCCGGCGGCTCGCCATATTCATCGGGTATTTCCGATGTATCTTGCAAGGCAAAAATGCATCGGCTATTCCCGATGGATGGAAACCAATTCCGCGCTCGCCGCGCTTGCCGCCCTCGCGCACCCGACCCGGCTCGACACATTCCGCTTGCTTGTCCGCCACGAGCCTGACGGCCTCACGACGGGTGCGCTCGTGGCAGCGAGTGGGCTGTCGCAAAGTACGTTATCGACGCACCTCGCGGTGCTCGCGAAGGCCGGTCTGGTAACTGCCGAGAAGCGTGGTCGCCAACAGGTTCAGCGCGCCAGCATCGATACGCTTCGTTCGCTGATGACCTTTCTCGCGAAAGACTGCTGCCAGGGCCGCCCTGAGCTGTGCGAACCGCTGGTCGCCGAATTGATCTGCTGCTGAAGGAGCCAGCCGTGACCGACATCGTGATCTACCACAATCCCCAATGCGGAACTTCGCGCAACGTGCTGGCGATGATCCGCAATGCCGGGGTCGAGCCTCATGTCATCGAGTATCTCAAGACGCCGCCGGCTCGCGCGTTGCTGGTCGAAATGATTCGGCGAGCCGGCATGTCGCCCCGCGAACTCCTTCGCGAGAAGGGTACCCCCTATGCGGATCTTGGCCTTGGCGACGAGAGCCTTGCCGAAGACGTGCTTATCGACGCGATGGTGGCGCATCCGATACTCATCAACAGACCGTTGGTGGTCACACCGCTCGGCGTAAAGCTGTGCCGCCCATCGGAGGTGGTGCTCGACATCCTTCCCCATGCGCAGATGAGCGCCTTCACTAAGGAAGACGGCCAACAGACTATCGATGCTGACGGCCACCGCGTCTGCTCTGCATGAAATCGCGGGCATTTCTGGCAGAGGGCCTGGGCAGTCTCCTGCTTTTTGCCACCGTGGTCGGCTCCGGCATCATGGCCGAGCGGCTTGCGGGCGGTAACGTCGCCGTCGAGCTACTTGGCAACACGCTTGCCACCG
This sequence comes from Sphingomonas sp. G-3-2-10, assembly GCF_012927115.1. Classification (NCBI taxonomy): domain Bacteria; kingdom Pseudomonadati; phylum Pseudomonadota; class Alphaproteobacteria; order Sphingomonadales; family Sphingomonadaceae; genus Sphingomonas; species Sphingomonas sp. G-3-2-10. The sequence continues at coordinate 2,188,042 of NZ_JABBFY010000001.1, forward strand.
GCGCGATCCTCTTCGTTCTCATCACTATGCTGGTGCCGGTATCGGGCGCGCACCTGAACCCCGCCGTGACCCTGATCATGCGACTGCGCGGTCACATCCGGACCCGTACCGCCGTCATCTATGTACTGGCCCAACTCGCGGGAGGAATCCTCGGTGTCTGGCTCGCTCATCTGATGTTCGACGTTGCGGTGTTCCAGCTCTCCGGCAAGGTTCGCAGCGGACCCGGTCAATGGACAAGCGAAGCGGTCGCCACCTTCGGCTTGCTGCTAACGATACTGGGAACTGCCCGGATGCGACCCGACAGCCTTCCGGCCAGCGTCGCGCTCTACATCACTGCGGCTTACTGGTTCACGTCGTCCACCAGCTTCGCAAATCCGGCAATCACGATCGCCCGATCATTGAGCGACAGTTTCGCAGGAATTTCTCCGTCGGACGTGCCCGCATTCGTCGCTGCGCAACTCATCGGCGCGACCGGTGCGCACCTCGTCAGCGGGATCATCTTCCCTCCATTGCCAAAGGATGCAGCATGAGCCGCATACGTGCGCTGCCCGACCCAGATCACCTGCCCGCGCTCGATCCCGCCTACGTGATACGCAGGCCGGCAGAGGGGCTGGGTGAAGATCAGCCGCCGCCGCGCATTTTGCTGCTTTACGGCTCGCTTCGCGAACGTTCCTTCTCGCGCCTGTGCGTTGAGGAAGCCGCCCGTCTGCTCCGTCTGTTCGGTGCCGAGACTCGCATCTTCAACCCTTCCGATCTTCCGCTCCCCGATCAGGCCGCGGGTGACGATCATCCCGCCGTGCACGAGCTGCGCGAACTTTCGCTCTGGTCCGAGGGCCATGTCTGGTGCAGCCCAGAGCGGCACGGTCAGGTGACCGGCGTCATGAAGGCCCAGATCGATCACCTCCCGCTGTCGATGGGTGGGATGCGCCCGACTCAGGGCCGAACGCTCGCAGTCATGCAGGTGTCGGCTGGCTCCCAGTCGTTCAACAGCGTGAACACCCTACGCTTGCTCGGCCGATGGATGCGCATGTTCACCATCCCGAACCAGTCGTCGGTGGCGATGGCTTACAAGGAGTTCGGTGACGATGACCGCATGCGACCGTCCAGCTACTACGACAGGATTGTCGATGTGATGGAGGAGCTGGTCCGTACAACGGTACTCATGCGCCCGCACGTCGCCCAATTGGTCGATCGCTATTCGGAGCGCAAAGAAGCCGGGAGAAGGAACCTCAAAGAAGATCATTCGGCAATCGCAATTAGCGGCCGATAATCTACCGCCCCTACCGAACCCCCAGCCGCTCGCCCGTATAGGTCCCCGCCCGGATCGCCTGCCACCACTCGCGGTTCGCCAGATACCAGTCCACCGTCGCAGCCAGTCCGGTTTCGAACGTCTCCTCCGGCGACCAGCCCAGTTCGCGCTCGGTCTTGGCCGGATCGATCGCATAGCGGCGATCATGCCCTGGGCGGTCAGTGACGAAGGTGATCAGGTCGCGATGCCCGCTCTCGCCGGTGCGCGCATCGATCAGATCGCAGATCGCCTCGACCACCTGCAAATTGGTCCGCTCGGCCTTGCCCCCGATCAGGTAGGTTTCGCCGATCGCGCCCTGCTCCAGCACCCGTTCCAGCGCGCGGGCATGGTCCTCGACATGCAGCCAGTCGCGCACGTTCGCGCCCTTGCCGTACACCGGCAGCGGCCGCGCCTCGAGCGCGTTGAGGATCGTCAGCGGGATCAGCTTCTCCGGAAACTGCCACGGCCCGTAATTGTTCGAGCAGTTAGACAGCACCACCGGCAGCCCATAGGTCTCGCGCCACGCGCGGACGAAATGGTCGCTCGCTGCCTTGGAGGCCGAATAGGGCGAAGACGGTGCATAGGCGGTATCCTCGGTGAAGACGCCGCTGTCGAACGGCAAGTCGCCGAACACTTCGTCGGTCGAGACATGGTGGAAACGGAAGCCGCGATCCGCCGCGCCGCTGCGCCAGTAATCGAGCGCGGCGTCGAGCAGGCGGACGGTGCCCACCACATTGGTTTCGACAAAGGCGGCGGGGCTGTCGATCGAACGGTCGACATGGGTTTCGGCGGCAAGATGCATGATCGCGCCGATCCGCTCCTCGCGCAGCACTTGCCCGACCAGCGCCGTGTCGCCGATCTCGCCGCGCACGAAACGGTAATTGGGCAGACCTTCCAGCATCGCCACCGCCGCCGGGTTGCCGGCATAGGTCAGGCTATCGAGATTGACGACGCGCCGCCCCTGCCCGGCCAGCAGCCGGCACACTGCCGAGCCGATAAAGCCCGCACCGCCGGTGACGAGGACACTAGTCACCAGTGCGTCTCGACGCAGCGGCGCAGATAGCGGGCATAGTCGGTCTTCCCCAGCATCTCGGCGCGGCGCAGCAGCGCGTCGGCGTCGAGATAGCCCAGGTCATAGGCAATTTCCTCGGGGCAGGCGATCTTGATCCCCTGCCGATGCTCGATCGTGCGAACGAAGCTGCCCGCATCGTGAAGGCTGTCGTGCGTGCCCGTGTCGAGCCACGCGAAGCCGCGGCCCAGTCGGTTCACCTGCAGGCTGCCCGCATCGAGATAGGCGCCGATCACGTCGGTGATCTCCAGTTCGCCGCGCGGCGAAGGCTTCAGCCCGCGCGCGATTTCGGTCACGCCCTTGTCGAAGAAATAGAGGCCGGTCACCGCCCAGTTTGACTTCGGCTCGGCGGGCTTCTCGACGATGCTGGTCGCGCGCCCCTCCGCGTCGAAGGTCGCCACGCCATAACGCTCGGGATCCTCGACCTGATAGGCGAACACCGTCGCGCCACCAGCTTCAGCCGCAATCGCCGCCGCCCGGCCCTTCGCGCCGATGCCATCACCGTGGAAGATATTGTCGCCCAGGATCAGCGCGGCGGGTCCGCCATCGAGGAATTCCTCCCCGATCAGGAAAGCCTGCGCCAACCCGTCGGGGCTGGGCTGCTCGGCATAGCTCAGGCTGATCCCGAATTCCGATCCATCGCCCAGCAGCGCTTGAAACGCGGGCAGGTCGCGCGGGGACGAAATGATAAGGATATCGCGGATGCCCGACAGCATCAGCACCGACAGCGGATAGTAAATCATCGGCTTGTCGAACACCGGCAGCAACTGCTTCGAGATCGACAAGGTCGCGGGATACAGGCGCGTGCCCGATCCTCCCGCAAGTATGATGCCCTTCACGCCATGAGCGGGAGCGGAACTGGTCTTGTTCGGCATATCCGGCACCTTGCCTTCGCAATCGTTCAAAAACCCTTTTCGCCAGCCCCGTTACTCGATTCTGGGGGCCGGATTCCAGCGGGACCACCACGGGTTGATTTGCCGCGACTCGCGGAGTCACCGCGAGTCGCGGATAGACGGATTCGCGCGATCATGGTAAACAGGTCGTTCGGGAGTGGGGTGTTTGACCTTCGATCTGTGGTTCCTTCTGGCGGTCGGATTCAGCTTTTCCGGCTATGCCGTCTACCTGATGGGCCTGCGCCGGCAGACCGTCAGGCCGAACCGCGCATCCTGGCTGATCTGGGCAGCATCGACCGGCCTCGAAGCATTGACCTATGCCGCGGTAAACCCCGGCGCGCCGCAAGGATGGGTGTTCGCCATCTCCTCGGTCGCCTGCCTCGCCGTCACGCTCGGTATCTGGCGCCGCTCGTCCTGGGCGCCGCCCAGCAATACCGAAACCTTCTGCATCGCTGCCTGCCTCACCGCGCTGGTCGTGTGGCTTGTGTTCCGCGAGACTTTCTGGGCGCACATGCTCGTCGTCCTCGCGGTTCCGGTCAGTTTCTGGCCCACCTGGGTCAGCGCGATGCAGGACCGCAGCCGCGAGCGTTCGCCCGCATGGGGCCTGTGGACCTTCGGCGATCTCGCCACGCTGATGGTCGCAGTCCGTGCGGGCCAGCCCGGCGTCGCCGAGCTCAGCTATGTGCTCACCGAATTCCTCTGCCACGCCAGCGTCTGGTTCATGATCGGGCTCGCGACGATCAATCCGCTGCGCTCGTTCGGCGTACGGCGCGGGGGGCTGCGCTTCTTCGATCGCTACAAGCCGCAGACCGGCATGTTCCGCGTCGACGAAACGCATCTCGGCAAGGCCGTGTTCGCCGCCGCACCCTTTGCCGAGGGCGATACGCTGATCGAATTCACCGGCCGCCGCTTCCGCGCCGATCAGGTCCCCAGCCTGATGAGCGGACAGGGCGACCGCTTCGTCCAGGTCACCCCCGATCACTATATGGGGCCCAGCGGCCGGATCGACGATCTGGTCAACCATAGCTGCGCGCCCAATGCCGGGCTGCGCTTTACCGATGATGGCGTGTTCCTCGTCGCGATCCGCGCGATCGAGCCCGGCGAGGAAATCGCATGGGACTATTCGACCACGCTGCGGGAATCGAATTGGCACATGATCTGCCAGTGCCGCTCGCCGGAGTGCCGCCGCGTCATCGGCAATTTCGATTCGCTCGATCCCGACGCGCAGGAATTCTTCCGCGCCCGCAATCTCGTCGCGCCCTATCTGCGTCGCACCGACGACGTGATCCGCAAGCGCGCGTCCTAGGCGGACCGCTCCATATAGGCCGCGTCGGCGCCATAGCCGTCCAGCTTCGCCCGCAACGCATCGGTCGTCACAGCGGCGAAGCCCAGCCGCGCCCAATAGGACGCCGCCCCGCCGACCGCGACCAGGGCAAGCGTCCCGATGCCCTTATTGCGGGCAAGCCCGGCGATCTCGTCCACGGCGGACGCAACCGCCCCTGCGCCGCGAAACCGCTCGTCCACTGCGACATCATGGAGGTACCAGCAATCCGCGTCCTCCGGCAGGTCGCCGATCAACGTGTTCAGCGCGGGCGGATTGGCCCGCCACCACGGATGGCTGATCACATAGCCCCCGATCGCCACGCCATCGGACAGGGTCAGGCATCCCTCCCCGCACAGCGCCAGCCGTTCCTCGAACACGAAGTCATGCTCCGCATATGGGCCCAGCAAGCGGCGTGATAGCAGGCCGATAGCCGCGATGTCGTCCGGCAATGTCCGCCGCCAATGCGCCGCGCTCATGTCAGTCCCGTCGCTTCAGCGCCGCCTCGATCGCGGCATCCAGCAGCGGCATGACACGCTGATTGCCGGTATCGGACAGATGCCGCTCGTCCTGATAGTTGAGCCGGCCATTGCCGCCGATCAGTGCGAGCGAGCCGTCGGGACTGAGGAACAGCGGCGCGGGATCGACCACCGTCACGGACGGTGAGGCCGCCGCAGCAACGATCGCCCGTCCGCGCATCCGCGCGTCGACGGTAGCGTCATCCTCAACAAACGGCGGCGCCAGCCCGTGGCGGATCGCATCGCGATTCACCGTCTTCGGCGGCCCCGGGATCTGCTGGACGAGGATCACATGGATGTTGCGCGATGCGAACTGCGCCAGCGCGGTTTGCAGCACGGCGGGGTCGGTCAGCTTGTCGTCCCATGCTTCGGCCAGCACCACGACGTCCACCGGCTGCGCGGACAGGTACGACCACACCGCGGGCCAGGTCGAACCCTCGCGGCCGGGAAGCTGATCGCCTGCCGACATGCTCAGCACATTGAGGCCATAGCCCCGCGACTTCGCCAACATTCCCAGATCGCGCGCATACATGCTCGCCTGACTGTCACCGACCAGCACCACGCGGCCCCGGCTCCCTTCAGACGCGACGATGCCGCCACCGGCGATGCCGTCGGGGCTGGCGTCGAGATAATGCGCGTTGCGGATCGCCATCCCCGCCGCGAACGTCCCCGCCGCCGCCGCGAAAAAGCCCATAAAGGCCAGCATCCGCCGGCTCGGCCGGTTGAGCATCAGCCGTGCCGGGCGCTCGACCAGCGCATAGCTGATCCAGGTCGCGGCCAGCGTCAGCCCGATCTTGAGCGCGCCGCGCGTCCACTCGTCCGACGCGTAGAGCTGGTAATCGACCAGCGAGAAGATCGGCCAGTGCCACAGATAGAGCGAATAGGATCGCTTGCCGATATGGACAGGCAGCTTGTGCCCGAGCCATCGGTTCAGAACCGGGCGCGGATCGCCAGCCGTGGCGAGGATCGCGACCGTCCCCAGCACCGGCAGCGCCGCGAGGAATCCGGGGAAATTCTCGCCTTCGCGCAGCGCCACTACCGATACGACCACCAGCGCCAGTCCGCCCCAGGAAAGCCAGGGCGACAGCTTCTCGCCCGGCGTGATCCCGCGCCAGCGCAGCATCGTGACCGCCGCGCCCGCCAGCAATTCCCATCCGCGCGTGGGCAGCAGGTAAAAGGCATAGACCGGCTTCACGACAGTAACCGCGATGCACAGGATCAGGCTGAGCGCGGCGAGCACCAGCGTGATCGCGACCGGCCAGCGCGTCCAGCGCGTGACGGCATAGAGATAGAAGGGGAAGAACAGGTAGAACTGCTCCTCCACCGCCAGTGACCAGTAATGCAGGAACGGCTGGGCATCGGGCGAGACCGTGAAATAGCTGCCCATCAGCATGTATTTGACGTTCGCCAGGCTCACCGCGGCGAAAGCCGCATTGGCGCCGGCGGATGCGAAATCCTGGTCCGAATAGACGAACCACGCCCCGATCAGCGTCGCGAACAGGACGAGGAAGAAGGCAGGCGCGATGCGCGAGATGCGGCGCTGGTAGAAGCGGCCGAGCGAGAATTTGCCGCGATCGCGGTCTTCCAGCAGGATCGCGGTGATCAGGAAACCCGAAATCACGAAGAAGATGTCGACGCCGACAAATCCGCCGCCGAGCCACGAACGCTCGAAATGGAAGAGGACGACCGCAAGCACCGCCAGCGTCCGCAGGCCATCCACTTCCGGCCAATAGGCAAGCAATGGCCGTCGCGGCTGCGCCCCGGTTTCGTCGATGCTGTTCATGCCTGCCCCTAAGCTTCTACGATATGGCGCTAACACAGACGTTCGGAGGGTGCGAGATGCGGTTGCACCCGTCCGCGCCCCGTCCTAGAGGCGAGCCGCCAGTGCAGGGGACGTCATGAAGAATTTCGCGTTGATCGGGGCCGCAGGCTATATCGCGCCGCGCCACATGTCCGCCGTCCGGGACACCGGCAACCAGATCACCGTCGCCTATGACGTGAACGACAGCGTCGGCATCATCGACAGCTATTTTCCGGAAGCCGATTTCTTCACCGAATTCGAGCGCTTCGACCGGCACATCTACAATCTCACGCGCGGCACGCACGAGCAGGCAATCGACTATATGGCGATCTGCTCGCCCAATTATCTCCACGACGCACATTGCCGCTTCGCCATGCGCAGCGGCGCGGATGCGATCTGCGAGAAGCCGATCGTGCTCAATCCGTGGAACCTGGACGGGCTGCTAGAGATGGAGCAGGCGACCGGGCGGCAGGTCCACACCATCCTCCAGCTTCGCCTCCACCCCTCGATCGTCGCGCTGCGCGAAAAGGTGCAGGCCGAGGCTCGCAATACGAAGCATGAGGTCGACCTGACCTACATCACCTCGCGCGGCCACTGGTACATGCAGTCGTGGAAGGCCGATGTCGCCAAGTCGGGCGGGATCGCGACCAATATCGGCGTGCATTTCTTCGACATGCTGCACTTCATGTTCGGCGCGCTGCAGATCAACGAAGTCCATTGGCACGACGATCGCCACGCGGCCGGCTATCTCGAATATGAGCATGCCCGGGTCCGCTGGTTCATGTCGATCGACATCGACGACGTCCCCGCCGAAGCCCGCGCAAAGGGTCAGCGGACGTGGCGCTCGATCACCGTCGATGGCGAGGAAATCGAATTTTCCGGCGGCTTCACCGATCTGCACACGCGCTCGTATCAGGAAATCCTCGGGGGCCGCAGCTTCGGGCTGGAGACCAACCGGACCGCGGTCGAGGCCGTATCGCACATCCGCACCGCGGCGCTGACGCCGGGCTCGTCGGCGGAGCATCCGTTCGTGGCGCGGCTGCGGTAAGGTCCGGGAAGTCGCGCGGTTCGTGACCTTATCCCGAGGAGATTTGCGTCGATTGATGGAATGGTGCGGCGCCGTGGCTGACGGTTCAAAGAGCGGCCCGGGTTTCCGGGCCGGCTGAACCAAGCAGCTGAAATCCAACATTACAAGCCTGCGACTAGCTTACGCCGCGCGCATTCAAATCCTTCCCCGGAGGGGGAGGATTTGAATCTAAGCAGCGGCGCTCTGCAACGCAGGCTGCGCCTGCGCCGCTTTCAGCGTGATCACCGCGCGGGCGCCGTGGCCCTTGCCTTCGCTCTTCAGCTCCAGCGCGCCTTCCATCGCCAGCATCGAATTGGCGCACCAGTGCAGTCCCAGCCCGCCCGACTTGTGCTCGCGGGTCGAAAAGCCCCGCTGGAACAGGGTCGCGCCCTTTTCGGGATCGAAGCCTTCGCCATCGTCGCGGATGATGATCTCCACCCGGCCCTCGCGTTCGTGGATCGAAACCGAGATGCTGCCGCTGTTACGGCCCGTGGCGGCGATCGCTTCGGCCGAGTTCGAGAATAGATTGCCGACGACCTGGCTCAGGATCACGCGATTGGCCATCACCAGATGCGGCTTCGACGGGAAGCTGAACGCGATCGAACTGCCGCCCGAATAGCGCGCGATCGTGGCGTTCTGCGCAACGATGTCCGACATGTCGCACGCCGCGAGCTGCGGCCGCTCATGCGCAGCTTCCTGCTGCTGGCCGATGATTTCGAGAACATGGTGCAGTGCCTCGCGGCCGATCTGGTTCTGCTTGTTCCGGTCCTCGCGCTCGGTCTCGACGGCGTGGACCGCGGCCGCAAGGAACGCGACCAGCTTCTGACGGCGGGCGTCGGGAATGTCGTTGCGCATCAGTTCGCCCAGCGCGCGATCGAGGATATCCTTGTCGATCGGCTGCTGGCGCGCGGCGCCCTGGCTCAGCACGGTGCTGATCGGGTTCAGCGCGTTGCGGACATTGTGCATCACCGCGACCGCGCTTTCGCTGCGGCCCAGCGTGAAACTCTGCACCTCCAGCTGCTCCCGCAGATCCTTGAGCTGCTTCAGCATCGCATTGAAGCTGGTGACGAGACTGCCAATCTCGTCGCCACGCGGCTCCTCGATCAACAGGCCGAGCGAACCCGATTCCTGCACCACGCCCATATGCTGCTCGACCCGGTTGAGCGGCTTCAGCACCATCCGCACGATCATGCGCCGCAGCACCCACAGCACGATGATCAGCAGCACGCTCGATCCCACCACCGCGAGCAGCAGCATACGCCGGCCCAGGCCGGAGAGGTCGCGCGGCACGTCATAGGTCACCGTCGCGACCGGGCGGCCGGTCACCCCGGCGATCGGAACAGCGATGTTGAGGCTCGAATCGTGCGGCGTGACGCTGACATCGGCCTGCGGGTTCGCAAGCTCGAGCTTCGCATCGAGCCGCAGCAGATTGTACAGCTGCTTGCTGTCGATCGTGCGGGCCATGATGACATAGCCGCGCGGATCGCCGCTCCCGTCGGACTTGCGCACCTGCGCGATGCCGACCGCGGCAAGCCGGTCGCCGAACTTGGCGTAGAAATTGGCCGAGCTCTGCCCGTGCAGCGCCTTGGCCGGATCGATCGTCGCCAGCGTGCGGACCAGCGCGTCGCGCATCGCGGGCACGTCCCTCTCGCTTTCCAGATCGAGCCAGCGGGCGATTACCACGCGGCGATCGTTGTCGAGATAGGCCATCCCGTTGACGCCGAGATTGACCATCGCGAGCGGCGAGAAGCTGTCCTTCTCGAATGTCTCGTTATGATCGGCCATGTAGTTGTAGCTGTCGGTCCAGTCGCCATAGTCCTTGACCGTGCCCTGCACCTTCGAGGCGAATTCGCCGAGCACGCCATTGGTGCGCTGGACATGGCCGTCCACCGCGCCCTGCTCCAGCTGATTGAAGCTGGGCGTGATGACGCTGGCGAGCAGCAGGGTAAGCGCAACGGCGCCGAGCAGGCCGACGCCGGTCAGGATCAGCACCAGTTTGGCGCCGAGCGATGCGGGGACGGCGAAGCGCCGGCCCGGCCGCCCGGCCGAGCGAGCAGACATCAGCCGTGGGTCCCGTTACCTGCCTGAATCTCGGGAAGCTCGACCGCTTCCTCGTCTTCCTCCACCGCCATGAAGCGCTGGGTGGCGAGCCAGAGGGCATCTTCCTCCGGCATCGGACGCGCGAGATAATAGCCCTGGAGATGGCTGCACCCCGCCGCGCGGAGCGACTGAAGCTGGGCCTCGGTCTCGACACCCTCGGCCACCACCTCCAGCCCGAGCGCGCGGCCGAGATGGATGATCGAATGGACGATCGCAGCGCTCTCACGCTCGCGGCCCATGCCGTCGATGAAGCTGCGGTCGATCTTCAGGCAATCCAGCGCGAACTTGCGGATATTGTAGAGCGAGGAATAGCCGGTGCCGAAATCGTCCAGCGCGATGCGGAAGCCCATCTGGCGCAGGCGGAACAGGGTTTCCGACGCGCGTTCGACATCGTCGAAGATCGCGGTCTCGGTGATCTCGATCTGGAACCGCATCGGGCTGACGCCGCGATGCTGCACCCGCTCGATGATATGGCCCACGAAATTGGGCCGGCGGAACTGGCGCGGCGAGAAGTTCACCGAGACATATTGCCCCGGCCATTGCTGCAGCACGCGGACCGACTCGTCGATCACCCAGTCGCCCAGTTCGTGGATCAGGTTCGATTCCTCGGCGATCGGGATGAACATCCCGGGCGAGATCATGCCATATTCGGGGCTGCACCAGCGCAGCAGCGCCTCGAAGCCCTTCACTTCCAGACCTTCGCGGCCGACGATCGGCTGAAACACCAGCTTGAGCTCGCCATTGGCGATCGCGGCCGAAAGCCCGCTTTCGATCTGACGGCGGAAGCGGATCGATTCGTCCATGCTCTCGTCGAACACGCGGACGATGCCGCGGCCGCCGCGCTTGGCTTCGTTCAGCGCCAGATCGGCGCGGCGCATCACGTCGATCGGGTCGTTCTCCTGGCCCGCTTCGGCCATGACCACGCCGATCGAGCACCCACCCTGCACCGAATGGCCGAACACCTTGAAGCTGGTCGAGCAGGCCTTGATCAGCTGCTCGCAGGTCATCACGGCCTCGTCCTCGCTGCCGCATTTCTTGAGCAACGCGAATTCGTCGCCGCCCAGGCGCGCGACAAAGCCGTCCTCGCCGATATTCTCCTGCAGGATCGCATAGACCATGCGGATCAGTTCATCGCCGGCCAGATGGCCGAACGTGTCGTTGACCAGCTTGAACCGGTCGAGATCCATCATCGCCATGCCGAAGCATTCGCGCGAGCGGACATAGTCGGTCAGCACGCGCAGGAAGGCGAGCCGGTTCGGCGCGTCGGTCAGCGAATCGTGATTGGCCATGTGCGTGGCCTTGGATTCGTTCGCGGCCAGTTCCAGCTTCTGCTCTTCCAGCAGATCGATCTTGTCGGCCAGCGCGGCGCGCGCGGCCTTCAGCTCCAGATCCACCTGCCAGCGGCTGCCCAGCGCGGTCGCGGTCTGGATCACTTCCTCGGCCTGGAACGGCTTTGCGATGTAGAAGATCTTGTCGGCGGGCCCGGCGGCGCGGCTGATGTCGAGGGGCGAGAAATCCGAATAGCCGGTGACGATGACGAGGTTGATGTCGGGATCGAGCGCGCGGATGCGGCGCGCAGTTTCCTTGCCGTCGATCCCCGGCGGCATCCGCACGTCGATGAAGGCGACCGAGAAGCGATCGCCGCTGGCGATGGCCTGCTCGACTGCGTCCACCGCGTCGAGGCCCTGCATGAAATGCGAACAGTCGAACTCGGTATCGTTCGCCGCGAGCGGCGCGGGCGCCGCGCGGTCTTCGTCGCCGAAGAGTTCCGCCGCCATCGCCGAAAGCGCCGACGCATCGCCGCCCCCCGCATTGCCGCCGAAGCACTGGCGATACGATTCGTGCATCGCCGGCTCGTCATCCACGATCAGAATGCGCACCTGTCTCACCCCCATAGAGTATTTCCACGGAGTAACCGGGCAGCGTTAACCACGGGTAAAGGGCAAGTTGGAGCCGTCCTTCTCCCGGACGGTTTGGCGTAGGCCGCCATAACCGGTCCTTCCTGCCCGGAGGGCCGGGGCCACGGGAGCAAGCCGAAGCCGCGATCCGATCCCCGTGGCTTCGGCTTGTATCCGCCGCTGGCGGCGTGGCTTGTATCCGCCGCTGGCGGAGTGACTTGTACCGCCCCCTCGCCCGCCCTACTCCGTTCAGCGGTTATTCGCGGAAGGGTCGCCCATGTTTCTCCCGCTTCTGCTCGCCGTCGCCGCCCCCGTGGTCTGCGATGCGACCTGGCACGACGCCCAGCGCAATCGCGATGTGCCGATACGGGTGCGGATGCCGGGCGGATCGGGCAAGGCGCCGGTCATCCTGTTCAGCCACGGACTCGGCGGATCGGTGGAGGCAGGCAAGGCATGGGGCATCGCCTGGGCCGAGGCCGGGTTCATCGTCATTCACCTCCAGCATCCCGGCAGCGACGGCCCGGCCGTGCGCGACGCCGGGGCGCAGGCGGCAATGGCGCCCCAGCAACTGATCGCCCGCGTCGGCGACGTCGGCTTCGCGATCGACGAGATCGGAAAGCACCCCAGGGTCGGCGCCTGCGACCTCGCCCGCGCCGATACGACGAAGATCGGCATGTCCGGCCACAGCTTCGGCGCGCACACGACGCAGGCTGTCGCGGGTCAGCGTTTCGCGCGCGGATCGAGCATCGCCGATCCCCGCATCCGCGCCGCCGTCGCGTTCAGCCCCGCCCCGCCGATGCGCGGGCCGGGCACCGATACCGATGCGTTCGGCGCGATCGCCATCCCCTTCTTCTCGCTGACCGGCGGCGAGGACGAAGTCGCGCTCACCCCTGTCAAGGCAGCCGATCGCCAGCGCCCCTATCGCGCCATGCCTGCCGGCGGGAAATACCTGCTCGTCCTCGACGGGGCGAACCACGCCGCGTTCGGCGGGCAGGATTTCAGCAGCCACGGCACCGCGCCCGACAGCCATGTCCGCCCAATCGTGATCCGCCTGACCACCCTGTTCTGGCGCTGGACGCTGATGGGCGATGCGCAGGCAAAGGCCCAACTGGACACGGGCGATCCCGCCCTCGCCCCCCGGGACAGCTTCGAACATCACTAGGCCGTTGATTTGCCGTAACTAATGGCTAGGGTCACGCACGGATGGCACCCCCCGAGGCCCCTATCGAAACGCTGCCGACGGGCGAGGACGAGTTCCGCCTGATCGCCGACAGTGCGCCCGTGGCGGTCTGGGTCACCCGGCTCAATCGCCAGCGCAGCTTCGTGAATCGCGCCTATGTCGAGTTTCTCGGCGTTCCCTATGACGAGGCGCTCGTGTTCGACTGGCGCGCGATCATCCATCCCGAAGATGCGATGCGGCTGTTGCAGGAATCGATCGCGGGCGAAGCCAGCCTGGAGACCTTCTCGCTGGAAGGGCGCTATCGCCGCCATGACGGCGAATGGCGCTGGCTCAATTCCACATCTTCGCCGCGACGCGACGCAGAGGGGCGGCATATCGGCTTTATCGGCGTCGCCCACGATGTCACCGAGGCCAAGGAAGCCGAACTGGCGCTGCGCGATCGCGAGGCGCAGCTTTCGGCCTATATCAGCCAGTCGACCGCCGGCTTTGCCCAGGTCGATCTCGATGGCCGCTTCACCCTGGTCAACGATCGCTTCTGCGAGATCGCCGGGTGGCACCGCGACGATCTGATGGGCCGGACGATGCTGTCGATCACCCATCCCGACGACATCAAGCGCAACACCGGCCTGTTCGAACGCGCGGTCGCGGTCGGCGAGCCCTACACCCATGAGAAACGCTATATCCGCAAGGATGACGGGATCGTTTGGGTCAATAATTCGGTCTCGGTGATCCGCCGTCCCGATGGCGAGCCGTTCGGTGTGCTCGCGGTGACGCTCGACGTGACCAAGCGGCGCGAAGACGAAGCGTCGCTGCGCAAGGGCGAGGAGACGCTGCGCCTCGCGATTGAGGGCGCGGGCATGGCGACCTGGGAACTCGATCTGCCGACGATGACCGGCCAATGGTCGCCCAACCGGTTCGATCTGCTCGGCCTGCCCCGGACTCCGGATCTGCGCGGCACCGTGGACGACTGGCTTGAGCGGATCGTCACCGACGATCGCGAAATGGCGCGCACCGCGTTCGAGCGCTGCGTCGCGAAGGGCAAGCCCTACACGATCGAATACCGCATCCGCCGGGCAGACACCGGCGAGGAACGCTGGCTGCAAAGCCACGGCAGCCGCGTCGATTATGCCGACGAACGTGCCACCCGCTTCGTCGGCATCTCGTTCGACGTGACCGAGCGCAAGCACGCCGAAGAGGAATTGCGCGAGAGCGAAACGCGCTATCGCACCATGTTCGAGCAGGCGAACGACTTCATCGTCACCATGACGCTCGATCAGATCATAACCTCGGTGAACCCGGCGGTGCTCGGTTCGCTCGGCTATGCGGAACATGAAGTCGTCGGCCGCTGGATCGGCGATTTCATGGACGAGGATCAGGTCGCGCTCAGCCTCGCCGCGCTCCAGCGCAAGCTGAGCGAAGGCGGTTCGACTCGCCTGACGATCAACGTCCGGGCGAAGGACGGGCGCGAACTGATCTGGGAAACCAATTCGCGGCTGGGTCTCGACGATCAGGGCCGACCGACCTCGCTTCAGGCGATCGGCCGCGACATGACCGAGGCCAAGCGCGCCGAAGCGCATCAGAAGCTGCTGATCGACGAGCTGAACCACCGGGTGAAGAACACCCTCGCCATCGTGCAGGGCATCGTCCAGCAGACCTTCAAGGCGGACGCCAATCCCCGCGCCGCGCGCGCCGCGTTCGAAGGGCGGCTCTCGGCTCTGTCCGAGGCGCACAATCTGCTCACCCGCGAATTCTGGGGTCCGGTGTCGATGGCGCGGATCATCGACGATGCCGTCGCGCCGCATGGCGGCGATGCGGGCCGGTTCGAACTGGAAGGGCCGGACCTGACCATCGCGCCCAAGACCGCGATCAGTCTCGCGCTCGCGATCCACGAACTCGCGACCAATGCCGTCAAGCATGGCGCGCTGTCGGTTCCCGAAGGTCGGGTCGCGATCCAATGGGCGAAGGCGAGCGGCAACGAACCTCGCCTGAGCCTGATCTGGAGCGAGCATGGCGGTCCACCGGTCAAGACGCCGTCCAAACGCGGCTTCGGCACGCGCATGATCGAACGCGGCCTCGCCGCCGAACTGGGCGGCAGCGTGAAGATCGAATTCGCGCCCGAAGGGCTGAAATGCGTGGTCGAGGCGCCGCTGCCCGAGGCGACGGCATGACCGCGCTGGAGGGACTGCGCGTGCTGGTCGTCGAAGACGAGCCGATCGTCGCGATGTGCCTCGAGGACATATTGGACGGCCTTGGTTGCGTCACCATCGGCCCCGCCAGCCGCCTCGCCGACGGGCTGGCGCTGGCACAGGCCGGCGGGCTCGACGCGGCGATCCTCGACATCAATCTGGGCGGCGAGCGCAGCACCCGCATCGCCGAGGCGCTGCGCGGCGGCGGCGTGCCCTTCGCGTTCGCCAGCGGCTATGGCGCGGTGCCCGAAGGGTTCGAGAACCAGCCGCTGATCGAGAAACCCTATCGCGAAGCCGATATCCAGGCGGCGCTGGTCCGGCTGCTGGGCTGATTATTCCACCGTAACCGACTTCGCCAGGTTGCGCGGCTGGTCGACGTCGGTGCCCTTGGCCACCGCGACATGGTAAGCCAGCAGCTGCACCGGCACGGCATAGACGAGCGGCGCGATCAGCGGGTGGACACTGGGCATCTCGATCACTGCCTCGGCATCGTCGCCGGCCAGCGCAAGGCCTTCCTTGTCGGAGATCAGCACCACGCGCGCGCCGCGCGCCTTGGCTTCCTGCATGTTCGACACGGTCTTGTCGAACAGCGGGCCGGAGGGTGCCAGCACGATCAGCGGCACGAGGTCGTCGATCAACGCGATCGGACCATGCTTCATCTCGCCCGACGCATAGCCTTCGGCGTGGATATAGCTGATTTCCTTGAGCTTCAGCGCGCCTTCCAGCGCCAGTGGATAGTCGGGACCGCGGCCGAGATACAGCACGTCGCGCGCTTCCGCGATCTTCGGGGCCATCGCCGCGATCTGCTCGTCGCGCGCCAGCGCCGCGTTGATGCAGGCCGGCGCCTCGATTAGATGGCGCACGATCTGGCGCTCCTCGCTCGGCGGCATCAGCCCCTTGGCACGGGCAAGATTGACCGACAGCGCGGCCATCACCGCGAGCTGGCAGGTGAATGCCTTGGTCGAGGCCACCCCGATTTCCGGCCCGGCATGGGTGGAGAGCAGCAGATCGACTTCTCGCGCCATCGAACTGGTCGGCACGTTGATGATGCCCGCGGTGGTGACGCCGTTCGCCTTCATGTGGCGCAGCGCCGCCAGCGTGTCGGCGGTCTCGCCCGACTGGCTGACCACAACGCCCAGCGTATGTGGCAAAAGCACCGGATCCCGGTACC
This sequence comes from Sphingomonas sp. G-3-2-10, assembly GCF_012927115.1. Lineage (NCBI taxonomy): Bacteria > Pseudomonadati > Pseudomonadota > Alphaproteobacteria > Sphingomonadales > Sphingomonadaceae > Sphingomonas > Sphingomonas sp. G-3-2-10. The sequence goes on from NZ_JABBFY010000001.1 coordinate 2,204,533, forward strand.
GGAACTCCGACGCCACATCGACTTCCACCGGCACCCGGGCAAACCGCTCGATCCAGTATTTGCCGATCATCCCGACATAGGAAGCCGTCCCGCAGGCGACGATCACCACGCGTTCGATCTTCGACAGGTCGAAATGCATATTGGGCATCGCCACCATCTGCTCGACCGGGCGGATGTACGACTGGAGCGTCTGCGCGACGACCACCGGCTGCTCGTAGATTTCCTTGAGCATGAAATGGGCGTGGTTGCCCTTGTCGATCGCCTCGGCGGTCGCGCCGGACTGGACGATCGGCCGCTCGACGGGATTGTTGTCGCGATCGAAGATCTCGATCTTCTCGCGCGTCAGCACCGCCCAGTCGCCTTCGTCGAGATAGGCGATGCGCTGGGTCAGCGTGGCGAGCGCGTGCGCGTCCGAGCCCAGGTAATTCTCGCCATCCCCATAGCCCACGGTCAGCGGCGCGCCGAGGCGCGCGGCGATCAGCAGGTCGGGCTGGTTGCGGAACAGGAAGGCGATGGCGAACGCGCCGTGGAGGCGCGGCAGCACCGCGGCGACGGCATCGCGCGGAGCCTTGCCTGCCTTCAGCTCGCGATCGACCAGATGCGCGACGACTTCGGTGTCGGTCTGACTCTTGAACTGGCGCCCTTCCGCGATCAGCGCGTCGCGCAGCGGCTTGAAATTCTCGATGATGCCGTTGTGGACGATGGTGACGTCGCCCACGATGTGCGGGTGCGCATTGTCCTCGGTCGGCGCACCGTGCGTGGCCCAGCGAGTATGCGCGATGCCGATCAGGCCGGGCAGCGGGCTTTCGGCGAGGCGGTTGCCCAGATTGGCGAGCTTGCCTTCCGCGCGCCGGCGATCGATCTCGCCATTGTGCAACGTGGCGATGCCCGCCGAGTCATAGCCGCGATATTCGAGGCGCTTGAGCCCGTCGAACAGCCGCTGCGCGACGTCGCTGGTGCCGAGGATTCCGACAATTCCGCACATTATTTCGCTGCCTTCTTTGCCTTCATCGCTTCACGGAAACGATGCGCCCAGCCGGGCTTCACTTCCTGCTTCGCCCGCACGATGCCCAGCGCATTCGCTTCGACATCGCGCGTCACCACCGATCCCGCCGCGACGATCGCGCCGTCGCCGATCTTCACCGGCGCGACCAGCGCGCTGTTCGATCCGACGAATGCGCCATGACCGATCTCGGTGCCGTATTTGAAGAAGCCGTCATAGTTGCAGGTGATCGTGCCCGCGCCGATATTCGCGCCCGCACCGATTTTCGCATCGCCGAGATAAGTCAGGTGATTGGCCTTGGCACCGGGGCCAAGGATCGCCTTCTTCATCTCGACGAAATTGCCGACCTTCGATCCCTGCTCCAGCACCGTGCCCGGCCGCAGCCGCGCATAGGGGCCGACCTGCGCACCGCTCAGGATCGTCGCGCCTTCGATGTGGCAGAAGCCGTGGATGGTGACGCGATCCGCCACGCTGACGCCGGGGCCGAAGAACACATTGGGTTCGATGATCACGTCGCGGCCGATCGCCGTGTCGTACGAGAACCACACCGTCTCCGGAGCGATCAGGCTCGCGCCATCGGCCATCGCCTGCACCCGGCGGGCACGCTGCCAGACCAGTTCGGCACCGGCCAGTTCGGCGCGGCTGTTGATGCCCAGCACTTCGGCTTCGCTCGCTTCGATCACGACCGAGCGGTCGCCATCCTTCAGCGCCAGCATCACCACGTCGGGAAGGTAATATTCGCCCGCCGCATTGTCGTTGTCGACGCGCTCCAGCAACGCCCACAGGTCCGCGGCGCGCGCGGCGAGGACGCCCGAATTGCACAGCCGCTCGGCGCGCTGGCGCTCGTTGGCGTCCTTATACTCGACCATCGCCAGCACCCGGCCATCGCCCTCCGCGATGATGCGGCCATAAGCGGCGGGGTCTTCGGGGCGGAAGCCGAGCACCGCGACCTTCGGCGCATCTTCGGCGTCCAGCCGCTCGACCAGCCGGGTAATCGTCGCGGTCGTCAGAAAGGGCACGTCACCGAAACAGACCACCGCGATGCCATCGAACCCGGCCAGCGCGTCCTTTGCCTGAAGCGTGGCGTGCGCGGTCCCCAGCTGTTCCTCCTGCACCGCGATCTTCGCACCCATCGGCGTGACGGCAGCCTCGACCTGTTCGCGCAGGCTGCCGACCACGACGACACGCTCGCTGACGCCGGCGGCGTCGAGGCTGTCGATCAGGTGGAGCAGCATCGCCCGGCCCGCGATCGGGTGCAGCACCTTGTGCAGGTCTGACTTCATCCGCGTGCCCTTGCCGGCTGCGAGGATGATCGCGGCAATCGGTGCTGTCATGTGCCCTCCACTGAACTTCGCCCCTGCCACGAACATCTTGCCAATTCCATAGCGCGGCCTGCATCAGGGCCGTCCATGACAAATTTCCCCTTCGACATCGTCGGATTCGACCTCGACGGCACGCTTCTCGACACCAGCGAGGATCTTGCCGCGGCGACCAACCATGCGCTGGCGCTGGCAGGACGGCCGTTGCTGGAGCTGCCGGCGGTCAAGACGATGATCGGGCGCGGTGCGAAGGCGATGCTGGAGATGAGTCTCGAAGCCTCGGGCGGGTTCGACAAGGAGCTGATGGACCGCGTTTATCCCGAGTTGCTGACCTATTACGAAGCCAATGTCTCGCGCGGATCGAAGCCCTTTCCGGGGATGCTCGACGCGCTCGACCGGCTCGACGCGCTGGGCGTCAAGGCGGCGATCGTCACCAACAAGTTCGAGCGGTTCGCAGTCAAGCTGATCGGCGAACTCGGCCTCGCTCACCGCTTCGCCGCGCTGATCGGCGGGGACACGATGGGCCGCGGCAACGCCAAGCCCTCCGCCCTGCCGATCCACGAGATGATCGCGCGCTGCCAGGCTCTGGGCGGCGGCGGACGAGCCGCGTTCGTCGGCGATTCGATCTACGACACGCTGGCGGCGAAGAATGCCGGCATCCCCAGCATCGCCGTCAGCTTCGGCTTCCTGATGCAGCCGGTCGAGGAACTTCACGCCGATGCGGTGATCGACAGTTACGACGAACTGATCCCGGCGCTGGAGCGGCTGGGCGCGGCCTAGTCCGCCGCTTTCTTATTCGACTGGAAGTGATAGGCGCTCAGCTGCTGCTTTCCGTCACTCGTCACGAAGACGAACTCCTCCAGCACCTTTGCATGCTCGAAAGTGGATTCGTAATTCAGCACGACGAGATTCCCGGTACCCACTTGTTCCCGCCAGCCGACCCTTTCCGCGGACTGAAACTTGCCGAACGTGCTCCGATATTTCGTGAACATATCGGTCCACTGCTTCTCGGTGACAGCGCCGCGAAGATCGGGCGTGGTTGCGCGATAATTCTCGACATCGCGACCCTCGGCATAGAGTCTGCGAAAGGAAGCCACTGCCGCTTCCGCGCTTTTCGTCTTTTCCGTTCCATCCACCGGAATGGTGCCCGGATCGATCGAGCAACCCGTCAGTAAGAACGCCGCGACTGCCGTCAGTACGATGCGCATAAATGCCCCTTCTGCGGGCAAGCTGCCACGGGCGTGGATCAGTGTCGATCAGTCACGATGCTTCAACTGGTGCAGCAGGATCGCATTGCCTTCGCTGTCCGCGATCACTCGCATCCGGCAGACCGGGCTGTGGATCAGGTCGCTCTTGAAGGTCACGCCCTTGCCTTCCAGTTCGGCGCACAGCGCGTCGAGATCCTCGACTTCGAACGCGATCGTGCCGCCGGCATTGGCCGAGGGCGTATCGCCGGTGACGGTGGTGATGGCGAGGCAGCCGCCGCCGGGCATGTCATATTCGACCCAGGGCACGCTCTCCGGCGCGCTGCTCTGGGTGAAGCCCAGCGTCCCTTCATAAAAGGCGCGGGCCCGGGCCATGTCGGTGACCGGGTACATGGTGAAGGCGACCTTGCGGAACATGCGGCTCTCCCCTGCTGATGTATCGCGAGCATAACAGGGGCGGTCCGGCAGGCCAAGAAAATGTTCTTTTTATGTTCCAATCACTTTACCCGACCGGACGATAGCCCTTGCGGTATTTGGTCCATAGATGCCGGGCCAGCATCGCGGGCGGCATCCGGATCGCATGGCTGCGAATATAGAAGGCCATTCGCGTGAGCTTGCGGCTCTGGCGGCCCCAGCCGTCGCGAGCGAGCAGACGGCGGGCATAGAGCGGGTCGAGGCTGTCCCAGCCCTGCCAGCTCGCGGGAATTTCGGTGCCATAATGATGGTGCGCCTGCCGTGTTGCACGACGCATCGCAGCGAGCAGGCCGTGATGGCGAGCGCGCGCCTCAAGCCCATCCATGCCGAACTCCTCGATCAGACAATGAATATCCCACAGATTGCGCAGCCCGCCGGCAAGGTCGCCATCGGCGAACAGATGCGCGGCGGCATGGCACAGCATGTCGTTGGGATTGAGGATGCGCAGGCCGTTTTCCAGCGGCTCGCTGTCCTTCAGCATCGCCGCCGCATCGGGCGTGATCGTCGCGGTGAGCGGCAGGATCGTGTGATGCACGTCGATCATCCGGTCGCGCTCGCGATGGATCAGCGGGGGCAGCTCATGCATCCATTGCCGGTAATAGGCGTCGTCATAAGGATCGGGCTTCACCCATTCCCAGCCCGACGCGAGGATCGCGGCTTCGGCGTCGTCGATCCGGTCGCGCGGTACGAGGATATCGAGATCGCCGATCTGGCGACCGGGCGATGGCGAGAGCCCCGCAGCGGCAAAGGCGGTGCCCTTGAGCAACACGATCGGAATGCCCGTCCCCGCAAGCGCGCGGCGCGCCATCTCGGCTTCCCACAAAGCGACGATGCGGCCCTGTTCCGCCGACGCCATAGCGTCCTCGAGCACACGCCGCGCCGCCGCGGGCTTGGGCAGACCATCGAGCCGGTGCGCCAGCGTACCGATCAGCTGCTCGGCGCGCGCGATGGCGAGCAACGCAGTCCAGCCCGCAGCATCGAGCGTCGCGGTCGATGCCGGGTCGCGAAGCGCGCGGGTCAGGAGCGCGCCGTTCACAGCGCGCTCCAGATCCGTTCGACCTGCGCGATGGCGGTGTCGGTGTCGGGATAGTCGATCGCGTGCGAGGGCACGGTCTGCACCAGCCGGGTGAGCGCATCGAACCCGCGCTCGGCGAGGTTGGTATAGTTGGTCGAGGCCTGCGTCAGGCGGACGAAGGTCTCGCTCGGCATCATCTGGCGCTCTGCGCCTTCGAAACCGAAGCGGGGGAAGATCAGCAGCGCGGGCGTCGCCGGTTCCGTCATGGCGGCAATCGCCCGGGCATCGGGAACGAGGTGGCGCAGCGTCCCCTTGGGCGTGCCCTCCATCACCGCCCCGAACCGCGCATCGGGCAGCGCCGCCGCGACCACCGGCAGCGCTTCGTTCTTGAGACTGACAAGGCGGGGAAAGCCGTGAACCAGCCCGGTCGCGGGATCGACCAGCGCAAACTCGTCGCCCATCAGCCGCCAGCCGCGCGCCATCAGCAACGCCGCGAGCGTCGATTTGCCGGCGCCGGAAATGCCGCTCATCAGCAACGCCTTGCCGTCACGCTCGGCAGCCGAGGCGTGGAGCAGCAGATAGCGCCGCTGGCCCAGCGCCATCTGGAGGTTCATCCCCATCTCGGCGGCGAGCAGCCCCATCGACAGCGGCAAGGGCGCTGCGTCGGGGATCACGAAATCGCCGCCGATATGCACCGAAGGCCGGGCGAAGCGACGCCAGGGCCGCGCGGCGAAGAGGTGGACGTTGAAATCCGGGATGCCGTCGTCGGGCTGCGGATAATCGCGATAGAGATGCTCGATCTCGTCGATCGGCGCGCGCCAGTCGCAACCGATGCGGAAGCCGATCGGGCCGATGCGCAGGCGGGTCGAATGCCTCATGCGCGCTCGACCAGTCCGGCGGCGACCAGTTCGTCGAGCCGTACCGCCAGCGTCATGGGATCGGCGTCGGGAAGGTCATATTGCTCGGCGAGCCGGGCGAGGAGCGCGTCCACGCTCAGCGCTTCGTCGCCCAGCGTCTCGAGAATCTCGGGAACCGGCGCATCGACGACATGGGTGATCCCCGACGCGCGGTGATAGATCAGCGTCAGCGCGTCGAGCGGGACGATGCGCAGGGTCGCGGGCGCAGCAGCGCGATAGCTGGTCACATCCCGTGCTCCGGCGAAGGCCGGAGCCTCGGCCATCTGCGACACCGCTCTAAATCCGAGGCTCCGGCCTTCGCCGGAGCACAGCGGCTTCTGGGTAACGTAAGGAACGGCACGGCCTCAGCCGCGCGGCATCTGCAGCGAAGCGAAGCAGGTAAAGCCCGCGGTGCCCGATTGCAGGCGGCGGATATAGTTGGTGTAGGCCCGGCTGCGTTCGTAATCGGCGCCCGGCAGCGTGCCGCCGTTCAGCGCGCGCTTCACGTCCTCGGCCTTGTACTTCACGCCCGGCGGCGGGAATGCGCCCTGCGTGCCCGGTGCGACCAGCGATCCATCGGGTGCGATATAGCTGCCCGCCTTGCCCGGATCGGGCACGGGAATCTCGCAATTCATCACCGAAGCGCTGGTCTGTGCCAGCGCCGGACGGATCGAGACGATCGCGGATGCGCTCGCGGCGCCGATCATCAGTGCGCGGCGGCTCGCCTTGGGGATGTCCTTCTCGTCGGCCATATCCCTTCTTCCTGCGCCCGCGCCTCTTTCGCAATCGTAAATCGTGGTTGACCGGGCTAGGAAGCGGCCATGCTCTCCTCATCCGGATTCCGCGCGCTCATGGCGCTGGCCGTGGCGGTCCTCGCGGCGCTCGCCAGCTATCTGCTCAATGGCGACGCGCAGGCCGCGCTGCTGGTCGCCGTGGCCGGGATCGCCGCGGTGCTGATCGCCGCCAGCGGATCGGAGGAACCCGCTTCCCCCGCCCCGGCCGCCACCCCCGTCAGGGACGAGCCGCCGGTGGCCGAAGCGATGGAAGCGATCGCCGAGCCGGTGCTGGTGATCGCCGCGAACCGCGTGCTTTCGGCCAACCATGCCGCCCGCGCGCTGCTGGGCCAGCATATCATCGGCGAGGATGTCCGCCTCGCCATCCGTCACCCCGCCGCCGCCGAGCGGCTGCTCAACCCGACCGAAGTGACGCCCGGCGCATCGATCCACCTCGTCGGCCTGGGCACGCGCGACCAGCGCTGGGAGATGCGCGTCCGCGACGTCGGGCGGCAGCGGATCGTCCACCTCATCGACCGCACCGGCAGCTACACCGCCGAGCGGATGCGCGTCGATTTCGTGGCGAACGCCAGCCACGAGCTGCGCACCCCGCTCGCCGCGCTGCTCGGCTATGTCGAAACGCTGCGCGACGATCCCGATACCGAACCCGCGATGCGCGACCGGTTCCTGCGGATCATGTTCGACGAAGCGCGGCGGATGCAGCGGCTGATCGACGATCTGATCTCATTGAGCCGGATCGAAGCGGACAAGTATCGCAAGCCCGAACAGAGCATCGACCTGAACGCGCTGGTCGAGGAAGTACGGGTCGAACTGGCCGGCGGCGGCAGCCCGCGCATCGCCGATCTGGTGATGGACGTCAGCGAAGTGCCCGAAATCCGCGGGGATCGCGTCCAGCTTTCGCAGCTGCTCCACAATGTGATCGGCAACGCGATGAAATATGGCCGCGACTCCACGCCGGTGACGGTGAAGCTGAAGCCCGGCAATGACGGCATGGTGCAGTTGAGCGTACAGGACGAAGGCGAAGGCATTCCGCCCGAACATATCCCGCGCCTGACCGAGCGCTTCTACCGGGTCGATTCCGGGCGCAGCCGATCGCTGGGCGGCACCGGCCTGGGCCTCGCTATCGTCAAGCATGTGGTCGAGCGGCATCGCGGCCGCCTCGATATCGCATCGACCGTCGGCAAGGGCACGACCGTCACGATCCTGCTGCCCGCCCGGCAGGGCTGAGCCCCGCCCGGCGCACTGTCATAAAGGCGTAACCGTACTGCAAGAGAGGCGTTCGCAACGAGGGCCGATTCTCGCGCCCCGGGGAGACCTCGCATTTTCGGACGGTTCACGCTTTTCGCGGTTGCCGCGCTCGCCCTTACGGCGTGCGACAGCAACTCGACGCGAGAGATCCGCGTGGTCGGATCGTCGACCGTCTTCCCCTTCACCACCGCGGTGGCCGAGGCGTTCGTCAACCAGAGCGGCGAACGCAAGCCGCCGGTGATCGAATCGATCGGCACCGGCGCGGGCATGAAGCGCTTCTGCGACGGCGTGGGCTGGCAGTTCCCCGATGCGGTGAACGCCTCTCGCCGGATGAAGAAATCCGAATTCGAGCTGTGCGGCAAGAATGGCGTGGGCGAGATCCTCGAAGTCCAGATCGGCGTCGATGGCGTCGCGCTGGCCGAGAGCAATCGCGGGCCGAAGCTGCAGCTCAGCAAGAAGGACGTCTATCTCGCGCTCGCATTCGCGCCCTATGGCCGGCCCAACACCGCGAAGCTGTGGCGCGACGTCAATCCGTCGCTGCCCGCCATCCCCATTCAGGTGATGGGCCCGCCCTCGACCAGCGGAACGCGCGACGCACTGGTCGAACTCATCATGGAACCGGGCTGCGCCGAAGCCGATCCTAACGCAAAGGTGCTGAAAAAGGCCAAGGACGCCGCGCCTTACGACAAGCTCTGCAAGCGCATCCGCGACGACGGCGCCTATATCGACAAGGGCGAGAACGACAATCTGATCGTCCAGGGCCTGGCGCAGAACCCCAATGCGCTGGGTGTGTTCGGCTATTCCTATCTCGAGGAAAATGCCGACCGGCTGCATGGCGTCCCGATCGACGGGATCGCGCCGTCCTATGACACGATCGCCGGCGGGCAATATCCCGGCGCGCGGCCGCTCTATCTCTATGTGAAGAAGCGGCATCTGCGCGCGGTGCCGGGCCTGGCCGATTTCCTGCGGCTCTACACGACGATGTGGAATCCCGGCGGCAAGCTGACCAAGCGCGGCCTGATCGCGGCCCCCGATGCGCTGCGCGCGCGCTCGGCGGCGATCATTGCGCAGGGCATTCCGCTCGATCCGGCGGGCCTGCACTGATGAGCGCCTTCGTCCTCCTCTTCCTGATCGCCGGTCTCGGCCTGATCGCCTGGCTGACCGCGCGGGCGCGCGCCGCCCGGTTCGATCGCGGCGGGGCCAAGCGGCTCCACTCGCTGCCCGGTCAGCATGGCTGGTACGTCGCGATCTGGACCGTGATTCCCGCGATCCTGTTCATCACCGTGTGGAGCTCGATCAGCCCGGGGCTGGTCAAGGAAGCGGTGCTCCAGCATCCCGCCGCCGCCCAGCTCCCCCAGTTCGATTTCGAGCGCGATGCCTTGCTCGCCGAGGCGCGCCGCGTGTCGCAGGACCCCGGCGCCAAGGCGTTCGATCCGGTCGCGGAGCAGCTCGCCCCCGTCGTTCGCGAAGCGCGCAGCCGTTACAGCTGGATGGGCACGCTCGCGGCGATCCTGCTGGCCTTTGCCGGCGGCGCCTTCGCCTTCACCCGCATCCGCGCCGATTTCCGCGCCCGCTCGCAGGTCGAGCGCGGCGTCATGGTGCTGCTGCTGATCGCGTCGCTGATCGCGATCCTCACCACGCTCGGCATCTTCCTGTCCTTGCTGTGGGAGTCGCTGCGCTTCTTCCAGCAGGTGCCCTTCTGGGAGTTCCTGTTCGGTACCCACTGGAGCCCGCAGGTGATCGACGCCAACGATCCCGGCGCGTCGCTCGGCGCGGTGCCGCTGTTCTGGGGCACCTTCTTCATCGGCGCGGTGATCGCGATGATCGTCGCCATCCCGTTCGGGCTGATGAGCGCGATCTACCTCACCCAGTACGCCGCCCCGCGCGTGCGCCGCTGGATGAAGCCGATCCTCGAGATTCTCGCGGGCGTGCCGACCGTGGTTTACGGCTATTTCGCTGCCCTCACCGTCGCGCCTTTGGTGCGCGATCTGGCAGTGATGCTCGGCATGCCATTCGCTTCGTCCGAAAGCGCGCTGGCCGCCGGTCTGGTCATGGGCGTGATGATCATCCCGTTCGTTTCGTCGATGGCCGACGATTCGATCGCCGCCGTGCCCACCGCGATGCGTGACGGCAGCCTGGCGATGGGCGCGACGACCAGCGAAACCATCAGCAAGGTGCTGATCCCCGCCGCTCTGCCCGGCGTCGTCGCGGGCGTGCTGCTCGCCGTCAGCCGCGCGATCGGCGAAACGATGATCGTGGTGATGGCCGCTTCGGGCGCCGCGAACATCACGCTGAACCCGTTCGAGAGCGCGACGACCGTCACCAAGCAGATCGTCGACCTGCTGACCGGCGAGAGCGAGTTCGACAGCCCCAAGACGCTCGCCGCCTTCGCGCTGGGCCTCACGCTGTTCGTGATTACGCTGATGCTCAACATCGTCGCCCTGCGCGTCGTGAAGAAATACCGGGAGGCGTATGAATAGCGCCCAGCCTATCGATCCCACGCCCACCGACTGGAAGGGCGCGGCGATGCAGAAGCGCATCCGCAAGCGCTATGCGGCGGAGCGGCGCTTCAAGGCGTTCGGACTGGCGGCCGTGGTGCTGTCGGCAGCGTTCCTCGCCTTCCTGCTGGTCACGATGGCGGCCAACGGCGCACGCGGGTTCATGCGCAGCGAAGTGGCGCTGACGATGGACTTCCCCGCGCTCGCCTTGCCGATCGATCGCACCCAGTTGAACACCCCCGGCGCCGATCTGGCGCTGTCGGGCGCGGAGCTGGAGAATGCGGTGTCCGGCGCGGCCGAGGCCCAGCATGGCGAAGGCGCGATCTCCGACAGCGCGTGGCTGAAGGTCCGCGACGCGATCAAGGCCGATCCTTCGGTGCTCAGCCGCAAGGAAGTCTTCTGGGTGCCCGCATCGACCGGCGTCGAGAACGGCCTGCGCAGCCACGCCAAGCCGGAAGAGAAGGCCGCGGCCGACAAGCTGGAGGCCGCGAACGCGCTGCGCACCGGCTTCAACGCCGATTTCCTGACCAGCAGCAACTCGATCGATCCCACGGCGGTCGGCATCTGGGGCGCGCTCAAGGGATCGCTGATGACGATGCTCATCACCTTCCTGATCGCCTTCCCGATCGGCGTGCTCTCGGCCGTCTATCTCGAGGAATATGCCCCGAAGAACCGCTGGACCGACCTGATCGAAGTCTCGATCAACAATCTGGCGGCGGTGCCCTCGATCATCTTCGGCCTGCTCGGCCTTGCCGTGTTCCTCGGCAGCTGGAGCCTGTTCGGCTATCAGTTCGGCCCGCTCTTCCCGCGTTCGGCGGCGCTCGTCGGCGGGCTCACCCTCGCGCTGATGATCATGCCCGTGATCGTCATCGCCAGCCGCAACGCAATCAAGGCGGTTCCGCCCTCGATACGCGATGCCGCGCTGGGCATCGGTGCATCGCGCGTGCAGGTGGTGTTCCACCACGTCCTGCCCCTCGCCATGCCCGGCATCCTCACCGGCACGATCATCGGCATGGCGCGCGCGCTGGGCGAAACCGCGCCACTGCTGCTGATCGGAATGCGCGCCTTCATCGTCCAGCCGCCCGAAGGCTTCACCGATCCGGCGACCGTCCTCCCGGTCCAGATCTTCCTGTGGTCCGACGAAGTCAGCCGCGCGTTCGTCGAAAAGACCAGCGCGGCAATCATCGTGCTGCTGGTGTTCCTGCTCGCCATGAACGGGCTGGCCATCTATCTTCGCAACAAATTCGAGACCCGCTGGTGATGACCGAAGCGACTATGACCCAGCCCAAGATGTCGGCGAAGAACGTCAATGTCTTCTACGGCAGCAATCAAGCGATCCGCGACGTGTCGATCGATGTCGACATGGACAAGGTGACGGCGTTCATCGGCCCCTCTGGCTGCGGCAAGTCGACCTTCCTGCGCACGCTCAACCGCATGAACGACACCGTCGCCTCGGCGCGGGTCGAAGGCGATATCCGGCTGGACGGCGAGGATATCTATTCCCCCGCGATGGACGTGGTGCAGCTCCGCGCCCGCGTCGGCATGGTGTTCCAGAAGCCCAATCCCTTCCCCAAATCGATCTATGAAAACGTCGCCTATGGCCCCCGCATCCACGGGCTGGCCGCGTCGAAATCGGAGATGGACCTGATCGTCGAGCGCTCGCTGAAGCGCGCCGGCCTGTGGGACGAAGTGAAGGACCGCCTGCAGGACAGCGGCACCGCGCTGTCGGGCGGCCAGCAGCAGCGGCTGTGCATCGCGCGCGCCATCGCGGTCGACCCCGAAGTGATCCTGATGGACGAGCCCTGCTCGGCGCTCGATCCGATCGCGACCGCGAAGATCGAGGAGCTGATCCACGAACTGCACGGCCGGTATGCGATCGTGATCGTCACGCACAACATGCAGCAGGCGGCGCGCGTCAGCCATCGCACCGCCTTCTTCCACCTCGGCCAGCTGGTCGAATATGGCGTGACCGACGACATCTTCACGGCGCCCAAGATGGAGCGCACGAAGGACTATATCACTGGAAGGTACGGATAATGGCGACCGGCCACGAACATACCGTCAAGGCGTTCGATCAGGATATCGGCCAGCTCCGCGCGCTGATCAGCCAGATGGGCGGTCTTGCCGAACAGGCGATCAGCGACGCGATGGTCGCGCTGGCGCGCGGCGATATCGCCCTCGCTCGCGAAGTGCGCGACAAGGACAAGGCGATCGACGCGATCGAAGCCGAGGTCGAGCGGCTCGCGGTGCGCGTCATCGCCCTGCGCGCGCCGATGGCCGACGATCTGCGCGAAGTGGTGGCAGCGCTCAAGATCGGCGCGGTGGTCGAGCGGATCGGCGATTATGCCAAGAACATCGCCAAGCGCGTACCGCTGATCCACACCGCGGATCGCGACCGGATCGAAGCGATCTCGCTGCTGCCCGCGATGGCGCAGATGGCCAGCGACATGGTTCATGACGTGCTCGACGCCTTCTCCGCGCGCGATGCCGCCAAGGCCGCAGAAGTCTGCGCGCGCGACAATGCGCTCGACGATTTCTACGACAGCATCTTCCGCACGCTGGTGACCTTCATGGTCGAGAATCCGCGCACGATCAGCCAGGTCGCGCACCTGCTGTTCGTCGCGAAGAATATCGAGCGGATCGGCGATCACGCGACGAACGTCGCCGAAATGGTGTATTACGCAGCGACGGGCGGCACGCTGGCCGACCGCGAATCCGATGAGGCGATTGCCTGATGGCCCGTGCCCGCATGCTCCTGGTCGAGGACGATGCCGCCCTCGCCGAACTCGTAACCTATCATTTCCGGCGCGAGGATTTCGACGTCAAGCACACGCCCGACGGCGAGGAAGCGCTGCTTCTGGCCAAGGAAGCGACGCCCGACATCGTCCTGCTCGACTGGATGGTCGAGGGGATTTCGGGGATCGAAGTGTGCCGCCGCCTGCGCCGCATGCCCGAAACCGCGAACATCCCGATCATCATGCTCACTGCGCGCGGCGAAGAGGAAGACCGGGTGCGCGGGCTCGAAACCGGCGCGGACGATTACGTCACCAAGCCCTTCTCCCCGCGCGAACTGGTCGCTCGCGTCGGCGCGGTGCTGCGCCGCGTGAGGCCGGCGCTGGCCGGTGAAGCGCTGCTCTACGCCGATATCGAGATGGACACGGTGGGCCATAAGGTCCGCCGCGGCGGCGAGTTCGTGCCGCTCGGCCCCACCGAATTCCGCCTGCTCAAGCATTTCCTCGAGCATCCCGGCTGGGTCTTCTCGCGCGAGCGGCTGCTCGATGCGGTATGGGGCCATGACAGCGACATCGAGAGCCGCACCGTCGACGTCCACATCCGCCGTCTGCGCAAGGCAATCAATGTCGGCAACAAGCCCGACATCATCCGCACGGTGCGCTCGGCCGGCTACGCACTCGATTCGGGGACCTGATCGGCTTCTCCTGCGTTGCGCCTTCCGTGTCCCCAAGGACTCAAGGCAAGATCAGGAGAGTTTCATGAAGCTGATTGCTCTGGCAGCAGCCTCGTTCGTTGCCTTCGCCACGCCGGCGATGGCGCAGACCGCGCCGGACGAGCCGCCCAATGTGCAGACGGTCGATGATCCGAAGGGCGGCTATCAGCCCGCCGCGCCACTGTTCAGCACCCCGCCGACGCCGGGCGCGCAGGTGATCTTCGTGCCGAGCACCCAGACGCCGGCCCAGGCCTATCCCCCGCCCCCGCCCCAGGCGACCTATCCGATCTGCAAGCGCGGCCAGTACGACAATTGCCGCCAGCGCGGCGGCTGAACGATCAGCCGCCTGCCGGAGCCGGGGTGGCCATGATGCACCCGGTTCCCCTTTTCGCGATCCCGGCCTAGGAAGCGCTCAACAAGTTTCTCGGGAGCGCTTCCATGACCATCTCTTTCAAGGACCGCGTGGCGATCGTCACCGGCGCGGGCGGCGGCCTTGGCCGCGCCTATGCGCTCGAACTGGCGCGGCGCGGCGCGAAGGTCGTCGTCAACGATCTGGGCGGCTCGCGCGACGGCACCGGCCATTCGGACGCGGCTCTCGCCGTGGTGAAGGAGATCGAGGCGCTGGGCGGCGAAGCGATGTCGAACGGCGGCAGCGTCACCGATTACGGCCAGATGGTCGCGATGGTCGAAGCCGCCAAGGCCAAATGGGGCCGGATCGACATTCTGATCAACAATGCCGGCGTGCTGCGCGACAAGAGCTTCGCCAAGATGGAGCCCGCCGATTTCCAGTTCGTCGTCGACGTTCACCTGATCGGATCGGCCAACTGCACCAAGGCGGTGTGGGATACGATGCGCGAGCAGGGCTATGGTCGCATCCTGATGACCGCATCGTCGACCGGCCTGTACGGCAATTTCGGGCAGGCCAATTACGGCGCTGCGAAGCTTGGCCTCGCCGGGCTCACCAAGACGCTCTACCTCGAAGGCGCCAAGTACAACATCAAGGTCAACACGCTGGCCCCGACCGCGGGCACGCGCATGACCGAGGACATCTTCCCCGAGGAAGCGTTCAAGCTGTTCACCCCCGAAAGCGTCGCTCCGGCGGCGATCTTCCTCGTCAGCGAGGATGCGCCGACCAACGCGATCGTCGGCGCTGGCGCGGGCGTATTCCAGACCGCCTATGTCACGCTGACCCCGGGCGTCCGCCTGAAGGGCGACGAGCTGAGCGCCGAGGGCGTCGCGGCCCACTGGGCCGGGATCACCGACCGCACCGGCGAGATCGTGCCCAATTCGGGCGCGGAGCAATCGATGCTGATCCTGGGAAAACTGAACTGAGGCGCAGGCCATGAAGATCGCGGTGCTCGGCAGCGGCGTCATCGGCGTCACATCGGCCTGGTATCTGGCGCAGGCCGGGCACGAGGTCACCGTGATCGACCGCCAGCCCGGCCCCGCTCTGGAGACCAGCTTCGCCAATGCGGGCGAGATTTCGCCGGGCTATTCCTCGCCCTGGGCTGCCCCCGGCATCCCGCAAAAGGCGATCAAGTGGCTGCTGATGACGCACGCCCCGCTGATCCTGCGCCCGCGCGTCGATGCCGAGATGATCGGCTGGATCCTCGCGATGCTGCGCAACTGCACCAGCGCGCGCTATGCGGTGAACAAGGCGCGGATGGTCCGCATCGCCGAGTTCAGCCGCGACCGGCTGATCGAGCTGCGCGCCGCCACCGGCATTTCCTATGACGAGCGGATGCAGGGCACGCTGCAGCTGTTCCGCACGCAGAAGCAGCTCGACGGCATCGCCAAGGACGTCGCCGTGCTCCAGAGCGGCGGCGTCCCGTTCGAAGTGCTCGACCGCGACGGCTGCATCGCCGCCGAGCCGGGCCTTGCCGCGACGCGCGACAAGTTCCTTGGCGGCCTGCGGCTGCCCAATGACGAGACCGGTGACTGTTTCAAGTTCACCAATGCCCTTGCCGCACTGGCTGCAGGTCTCGGCGTCGAATTCCGCAACAATGTCGCCATCGAAGCGATCAAGACCGATGGCAATCGGGTTACGGGGGTCCGGACCGATCAGGGGATCGTCACCGCCGATCACTACCTTGTCGCGCTGGGCAGCTATTCGGCGCACATGCTGCGGCCGCTGGGCATCCGCCTGCCGGTCTATCCGGTAAAGGGCTATTCCATCACCGTGCCGATCGTCGACGCCGCCAGAGCCCCCGTCTCGACCCTGATGGACGAGAGCTACAAGATCGCAATCACCCGGTTGGGCGATCGTATCCGGGTGGGCGGGATGGCGGAGATTTCGGGCTATAACAACACGCTGCACGACCGCCGCCGCGCCACGCTGATCCATTCGATGACCGATCTGTTCCCCGGCGCGGGCGATCCCGATGCCGCGAGTTTCTGGTCGGGCCTCCGCCCGATGACGCCCGACGGCACGCCGGTGATCGGCGCGACCGGCTATGACAATCTGTTCCTGAACACCGGACATGGCACGCTGGGCTGGACGATGGCCTGCGGATCGGGACACGTCATCGCGGATCTGATGGGCGGGCGCGAACCCGCGATCGATACGGCGGATCTGGGCATATTGCGCTACCGCCGCTGACCCTGGCGGCGCACCGACCCGCCGTATTGCATCACTAATACACTCATGCTATTCTCCGCCCAACAGAGGAGGATGGCCCATGTATAGCGAAAGCGATCTCGCTGCTGCGGTGGAGGCGGGCGCAATCACGCCCGAAGCCGCCGAAGCATTCCGCAACCATATCGCCGCGAGCCGGTCTGCGCCCGCGGTCGACGAAGAGCATTTCAGGCTGCTCACCGGCTTCAACGACATCTTCGTCGCGATCGCGGCGGGGCTGATCCTGGTCGCGATCGGCTGGATCGGCGCCTATATCGGCGGGCACATCTTCAACGTCGAGCGCGAAGGTCCGGTCGAGATCGGCGCGACGATCGCCACCGGCGGCTTCTGCGTCGCGGTGACCAGCTGGCTGCTGGCCGAATATTTCACCCGCCAGCGCCGCATGGCCCTGCCCAGCATCCTGCTGCTGATCGGCTTTGCCGGGGGCGTCTTCACCGTCATCGGCGGCATCTTCGGCGCGAACATGCCCTGGCTGGCCGAACAGTTGGGTATCAGCTTCGACAACGAACTCGGCATGAAGCAGCTGGCGGGCGGCATCGCGATCATCGTCGGCGTGGTCACCGCCACCGCCACCTGGCTGCACTGGCGCCGGTTCATGGTGCCGATCACCGTGGCCGTCGGCGCGATGGCGCTTGTCACCGTCGCGGTAGGCGCGATCATGGCGTTCGTGCCGGGATCGGAAGATTGGCTCAACGCGATCGTGCTGGCCGCCGGCCTGCTGGTGTTCGCCTTCGCGATGCGCTGGGACATGTCGGATCTCGATCGCCGCACCCGCCGTTCGGACGTGGCCTTCTGGCTGCACCTCGCCGCCGCGCCGCTGATCGCGCACCCGGTGTTCCACATGCTCGGCATCTTCGATCATCAGGTGAGCGCGGGCATGGCCGCCGTGGTGCTGGGCCTGTACGTGGTGTTCGGCTTCATCGCCCTGGCGGTGGACCGCCGCGCGCTGCTCGTCTCAAGCCTCGTCTATGTGCTGTACGCGATGTACGCGCTGTTCGAGATGACCGGCGCGGTCGAGCTGAGCGCGGCCCTGACCGGGCTGGTGATCGGTTCGGCGCTGCTGACCCTCTCCGCCTTCTGGCAGCCGATGCGCCGCGGCGTGGTGGGTCTGCTGGGCGGCCTGCGCGAAAGCCTGCCGCCGACGGCCCAGCCCGCGCTGGCCTGACGCAACGATTGTCTGAGAGAAAGGGCTCGGGAGGCAACTCCCGGGTCCTTTTGCTTACTCGCCCACCAGCTTCATCAGCCGCCGCTCGACCGGCGCCAGCACCGGGCCAAGCTCGTGCCCGCGCTTCAACACGGTGCCATTCTCGCTCAGTAGCGCCCACATGCCCTGCCGGTTGCGCAGCGCGGGGCGCTTCTCGATCCGGTATTCGGGGCGCTCGGCGGCGCGGCGGAAGGCCGCGAACACCGCGGCATCGGCGTCGAGCGAGATCGCATAATCGCGCCAATGCCCGGCAGCGACCATCCGGCCGTACAGATCGAGGATGCGCGTCAGTTCGGCGCGGTCATAGCCGACCTGAGTCGGCCGGCCGACCGGAAGCGGGGTTACCGTCCCCATTCAGCGAAAGCTTTCATGCGGTATCGCGACGGCCACCCTGCTTCTCTTCCACCCCACGTCTTTCTTCGACCATAAGGTCGATCTGCTTGCGAAGCGTTTCCAGCTCGCAGCGCATGATCTCCAGCTTCTGGGTCGCGGGATCGAACATCTGGCTGCACGGCGTGCCATAGGGAACGAAGCCGGGCGACTGCGCCCCGCCCTCGACCATCACCGGACGCGCCGGGATGCCCACCATCACCGCGCCCGCCGGCACTTCCTTGGTCACGACTGCGTTCGCGCCGATGCGCGCGCCAGCATTCACCGTGATCGGCCCCAGCACCTGCGCGCCCGATCCGATGATCACCCCGTCCGCCAGCGTCGGGTGACGCTTGCCGGGGACGCCATCATCGGGACTCGTGCCGCCCAGGGTCACGCACTGGTACATGGTGACGTTGTCGCCGATCTCGGCGGTCTCGCCAATCACCACGAAGCCGTGGTCGATGAAGAAATTGCGCCCGATCTTCGCGCCCGGATGGATGTCGATCGCCGTCGCGAAGCGCGACCAGTGGTTCACCATGCGCGCAAGGAAGAACAGGTTCGCGTTGAACAGGGCATGCGCGATGCGGTGATAGCCGACGGCCCACACGCCCGGATAGAGCAGGATTTCCACGCGGGATCGCGGCGCGGGATCGCGCGCCTTGATCGAATCGAGATACGTCACCAGACGACGCAACATGGCCGGTCCCCTTTATGGGTGCCCACATAGTAGCTCAACGAGCGGAATTCCAGAACGCCTCATCGCAGCACCTGTCCCATGCACGGTAGCGGCAAGGCGCGGGACACACACATCTTGTCCCGTCTAAACACGATGTATCTTGTCGGAATTTGCGACGAACGGCATCTCCCGTCGTCCGGCCGCATGTGAAAAGGGACTAATTTTGGACGGATTCGACCTTACGGCGATCCTGCCCTTCATTGCGGTGGGCTTTGCCGCACAGATGGTGGACGGCGCGCTGGGCATGGCTTTCGGCGTCATTTCCAACACCTTGCTGCTCAGCCTCGGCGTGCCGCCCGCGGTCGCCTCGGCCGGCGTGCACACGGTGGAGACCTTCACCACCGCGGTCTCCGGCATCAGCCATGCGATCCACAAGAATGTGAACTGGAAACTGTTCCTGCGCATCGCGATTCCCGGCATGATCGGGGGCGCGCTGGGCGCGTTCGTCCTGTCGAACATCGACGCTGCCGTCGCGAAGCCCTTCATCCTGGGCTATCTCATCGCGATCGGCCTCTATCTGCTGTGGCGCAGCCGCCATTACCCGCCCAAGGAAAAGGCCCCCAAGGTCGTCGAGCCGCTCGGTCTCGCCGGCGGCTTCCTCGACGCGGCCGGCGGCGGCGGCTGGGGTCCGGTGGTGACCAGCAATCTGCTGGTCCAGGGCAGCAGCCCGCGCATGACGATCGGCACGGTCAACACCGCCGAATTCTTCGTCACCACCACCATCTCGGCGACCTTCATAACCCATCTCGGCTGGGAAGCCTTCACCGTCGCCACCGTCGGCCTGCTGATCGGCGGCGTGCTTGCGGCGCCCTTCGGCGCGCTGCTCGCCAAGCGGATCGAAGCGAAGACGCTGATGCTGCTGGTCGGTGTCGTGCTGACCGCGACGAGCCTTTACGGGCTGTACCGCGCGCTCGCCTGATCTGCTGCTTCGCATCACGGAATTTTGTGCGTCGCCAGAAATGGCGGCGCACAATTCGTTTATGGCCAGTTCGGCCTCATTTTATGAAGTGAGGCGATCAAGATACTTCGATTGATCGACCCAATCGATCACGCACAGCGGAGCTTCCGGTTTCAACTTCGCGAACCGGCTCCCTATATGCGGCATTGCAATACGAACCGTGCCGCACGGCACAAACTGGAGAAAAGCCTCATGGCCCTTATCGGTACCCCCCTCAAGCCGTTCACCGCGACCGCGTTCAAGGAAGGCAAGTTCGTCGACGTCTCGGACACCGACGTGAAGGGCAAGTGGGCCGTGTTCTTCTTCTATCCGGCGGACTTCACCTTCGTGTGCCCGACCGAGCTGGAAGACCTCGCCGACATCTATCCGACCCTCCAGAAAATGGGCGTCGAAGTCTATTCGGTGTCGACTGACACGCATTTCAGCCACAAGGCATGGCACGACACCTCGCCCGCCATCGGCAAGATCAACTATTTCATGGTCGGCGATCAGAACCACCAGCTCGCCAACCAGTTCGGCGTGCTGCGTGAAGGCGTCGGCCTCGCCGATCGCGGCACCTTCGTGCTCGATCCGGAAGGCGTGATCCAGCTGGTCGAAATCACGCCGGAAGGCGTGGGCCGCAACGCCGCCGAGCTGCTGCGCAAGGTCAAGGCAGCGCAGTATTGGGCGAGCCATCCGGGCGAAGTCTGCCCGGCGAAGTGGGAAGAGGGTGAAGCCACCCTGGCCCCGTCGCTCGACCTGGTCGGCAAGATCTAACCTCCCCCAGCCCCCTGGGTGAAGAAGCGGCCCGGGGCGGATTTACCCCCGCCCCGGGCCGTTTTGTGTCCGAATTACAGGAGTTCCAAAATGCTCGACGCCAATCTCACGCAGCAGCTCAAGGCCTATATGGTCAATATCCGCGAACCCATCGAACTGGTCGCGTCGCTGGGTGACGATGCGAAGTCGCGCGAGCTGGGCGAACTGCTGAACGAAATCGCCGCGCTGTCCGACAAGGTGTCGGTCGTCGCCGGCAGCGACAAGCGTGTCCCGAGCTTCCTGATCCGCCGCACCGGAACCGATATCGGCGTCCGCTTCGCCGGCATTCCGCTGGGCCATGAATTCACCTCGCTGGTGCTGGCGCTGCTGCAGGTCGGCGGCCACCCGTCACGCGAGGCGCAGGATCTGCTGGAGCAGGTCCGCAATCTCGACGGCGACTTCGCCTTCGAAACCTATTTCTCGCTGTCGTGCCAGAACTGCCCGGACGTGGTGCAGGCGCTGAACCTGATGGCGGTGCTCAACCCGCGGATCAGCCACACCGCGATCGACGGCGGTCTGTTCAAGGACGAAGTCGACAGCCGCAAGGTGATGGCCGTGCCCACCGTGTTCCTCAATGGCGAACCCTTCGGGCAGGGCCGGATGGAGCTGGGCGGCATCGTCGCGAAGCTCGACAGCGGCGCGGAGGCCAAGGCAGCCGAGAAGATCAAGGCGAAGGATCCGTTCGAGGTGCTGGTGATCGGCGGTGGCCCCGCCGGCGCGGCCTCGGCCATCTATGCCGCGCGCAAGGGCATCCGCACCGGCGTCGTCGCCGAGCGGTTCGGCGGGCAGGTGCTCGACACGATGGGGATCGAGAATTTCATCTCGGTCAGCCACACCGAAGGGCCCAAGCTCGCCGCGCAGCTCGAACAGCACGTCAAGGATTACGACGTCGACATCATGAACCTTCAGCGTGCCGAGAAGCTGATCCCGGCCAAGTTCGAAGGCGGACTGCATGAAGTCGTGCTGGCCAATGGCGCATCGCTCAAGTCGAAGACGATCATCCTCTCCACCGGCGCGCGCTGGCGGCAGATGGGCGTGCCCGGCGAGGACGAGTATCGCAACAAGGGCGTGGCCTATTGCCCGCACTGCGACGGCCCGCTGTTCAAGGGCAAGCGCGTCGCGGTGATCGGCGGCGGCAATTCGGGCGTCGAGGCGGCGATCGATCTGGCCGGCATCGTCGCGCACGTCACGCTGATCGAATATGACAGCGATCTGCGCGCCGACGCGGTGCTTCAGCGCAAGCTGGCGAGCCTGCCCAACGTGAAGATCATCACCTCGGCGCTGACCACCCGCGTCGATGGCGACGGCGAGAAGGTCTCGGGCCTCGTCTATAAGGACCGCAACACCGGCATCGAGCATGACGTCGCGCTGGAAGGCATCTTCGTCCAGATCGGCCTCGTCCCGAACACCGAATGGCTGAAGGACTCGATCGCCCTGTCGAACCGCGGCGAGATCGAGATCGACGCGCGCGGGGAAACGTC
Source organism: Sphingomonas sp. G-3-2-10 (assembly GCF_012927115.1). Classification (NCBI taxonomy): domain Bacteria; kingdom Pseudomonadati; phylum Pseudomonadota; class Alphaproteobacteria; order Sphingomonadales; family Sphingomonadaceae; genus Sphingomonas; species Sphingomonas sp. G-3-2-10. Next base: position 2,226,611 of record NZ_JABBFY010000001.1, read on the forward strand.
GCAGCCCGGCATCTTCGCTGCGGGCGACGCGACGACGGTACCGTACAAGCAGATCGTGATCGCGATGGGCGCGGGTTCGACCGCAGCTCTCTCGGCGTTCGATTACCTGATCCGCCTGCCGGAGCCGGTGGCCGAGGCGGCGTGACCTATTCCTCCCCCAGATCGCTGGGGGAGGTGGCATCGCGAAGCGATGACGAGGGGCCGCCGCAAAGCGGCGGTGTAGTTCTCCTGATAGCGAGCACCGCCGCGCTTCGCCCGGCGGCCCCTCCACCACCGGCTACGCCGGCGGTCCCCCTCCCCGAGCAAGCTCGGGGAGGAATTGTATTGATCGCCCGCATCACTTACATCCCGCCCCATCAATCGACCGGACCGATCAATGGCGCAAACCTACCTCCCGACGCTCAAGCAGCTCCAATATCTGGTCGCGCTGCATGATTCCGGCCATTTCGGCCGCGCGGCGGAGGCGTGTTTCGTCACCCAGTCCACCCTGTCCGCCGGCATCCGCGAGCTCGAAACGCTGATCGGCGTGGTTCTTGTCGAGCGCACCCGCCGCGTCGTCCGCTTCACGCCGCTGGGCGAACGGATCGTCGACAAGGCCCGGCTCGTCCTGCGCGAAGCCGACGAGCTCGGCGACATGGCCCGCGCCGCCGGCCGCCCGCTGTCGGGTGAGATGCGGATGAGCGTGATCCCCACCATCGCCCCCTTCCTCCTGCCGCGCATCCTGCCCCGGCTGCGCAAGGAATATCCCGACCTCAAGCTGTTCCTCCGCGAGGAAACGAGCAGCCAGGCGTGCGAAGCGCTCAATCATGGCCGCGCCGACTGTGTGCTGCTGGCGATGCCCTATGCCTGCGGCGACGTCGAAATCGCGCCTCTGTTCGACGATGCGCTCTACGTCGCCTTCCCGCGGGACGAGCCGAACATGCGCGATCCCGCGATCCGGCCCGAGGACATCGACGCGACGCGCCTGCTGATGCTCGAGGACGGGCATTGCCTGAAGGATCACGCGCTGGCCGCGTGCAACCGCCCCGAACTGCGCGCCGAAGCGACGATGATGGGCACCTCGCTCCACACGATGGTGCAGATGGTCGACAACGGCCTCGGCGTGACGATGCTCCCCGCGATGGCGGTGGACGCCGGCATCCTCGACCACACCAACGTCGCGGCGCGCCCGCTGGAGGCCGAAAACGCCTCGCGCAAGATCGCGCTGGCATGGCGCAAGGCCAGCCCCCGGGTGGAGGATTTCAGGCTGCTGGCAGGCGTACTGGCGGCATCGCGCTAGACCCAGCGCCCCGCTGCGGCTTCGTCACTGGCTTTCGCTTCGACCCAAGCCGAAACCTCGCCGCGCTTCTCATGCTTCCAGAAGGGCGCGTCGGTCTTCAGCCGGTCGATCAGATAGGCACAGCTTTCCAGCGCTTCCTTCCGGTGCGCCGCCGCGGTCGCGATGAACACGATATGGTCGCCCGGCACCATCGGTCCCACGCGGTGAACCACGGTCACCGCCAGCAAATTCCACCGGACGAACGCTTCCTCGGCCATCCCGATCAGCGCGCCTTCGGTCATGCCGGGATAATGTTCCAGCGTCAGTTCGGTTACGCCGTCGTCGGCGCGGACCGATCCGGTGAAGCTGGCGATGCCCCCCGCCCCGCGCGCCTCTGCGCCCGCAATCTCGGTCGCGAGGTCGATCGGCGCGGGCTGGACCGAAACGCGGATCATCCGCCCAGCCCCTCACCACCCGTCACCGGCGGAAAGATCGCCACTTCCTTCGCGCCGCCCAGCTCGGCGTCGAGCGGCACGAACCGCTGGTCGATCGCCGCACGCAGCCGCGCCGGTTCGGCAAAGGCTTCGGCATGGCCCGGGCTGCGCGTTGCCAGCCAGCAGATCAGGTCGGCGACATTGACTACCGCTTCAGGAGGATCGACCTGCTCGGCGCCGGTCCCGATCCGTTCGCGGACCCAGGCGAAGTACAACAGGTCCATCACGTATCCATGTGCTTCAGGCCGATCCGCAGATAGTCCCACCCGGTGATCGCGGTCAGCGCGGCGGCGATCCACAGGAACACCAGCCCCGCCGGATGGACCCATTCCCAGCTGGGCATGGCCGGCGCGAAGATCAGGAAGCCCAGCGACCCCAGCTGGAACGCCGTCTTCCACTTGGCCAGCTGCGACACCGGCATCGAGACCTGGATGCCTCCCAGGAACTCGCGCAGGCCCGATACCGCGATCTCGCGGATCAGGATGATCAGCGCCGCGATGACGTGCAGGCCGGGGATCACGCCCTTGGCGCACAGCATCAGGATCACCGCCGCGATCATGATCTTGTCCGCGATCGGATCGAGGAACACGCCCAGCTTCGACACCGTGCCCTGCGCGCGGGCGAGATAGCCGTCGAAATAGTCGGTCACGCCCATCAGCGCGTATATCGCGAAGGCGATGGCGTATCCCACATCCCATTCGGGCCACCACAGGAACGCAGCAAGCAGCGGCACCGTAACGATCCGCGACAGGGTGAGGATGTTGGGCAGGGTCAGCATCTGGGCGATGTAGTCCTTTCGTCTCGCTGGCGAAAGCGGGCGGCTCACGGTCTTTGTTCCGCCCCATCGCCGCACCGCGCGAAGCCAATGCGGCATTAACGCATTGAAGCCCCTTGCCTGCCTCGGCTATGCCCTGCGCCAATTCGCCACGGCACAGGGCTATCTTCCCGCATGATCACTTCGGTCGGCCTGCTCAAGCAGCGGCGCTTCCTGCCGCTGTTCGTCACCCAGTTCCTGGGCGCGTTCAACGACAATCTCTTCAAGAACGCGATGGTGTTCTTCGCCACCTATGAGATCTACAAGAGTGTCGAGGCGGAGACGCAGTTCAGCGCGATCGCCACCGGCCTGTTCATCCTGCCCTTCTTCCTGTTCTCGGCACTCGCCGGCCAGCTGGCCGACAGCTACGACAAGGCCCGCATCATGCGGATCATCAAGATGGCCGAAGTGCTGATCATGCTGGTCGGCGCGACGGGCATCTTCATCGGCAACCTGCCGCTGATGCTCGTGGCTCTGGTCGGCATGGGCATCCATTCGACCTTCTTCGGCCCGATCAAATACGCGATCATCCCGCAGCATATGGCGCCCGACGAGGTGCTGGGCGGCACCGGCCTGGTCGAGGCCGGCACCTATATCGCCATCCTGGGCGGCACGATCGCGGGCGGCCTGCTCGATCCGCACGTCGCGGCGGTCGCGGTGGTAGCCGTGGCCGGGATCGGCTGGTTCTCGTCGACCCACATCCCCACCGCGCCGCCAGTGACGAAGCTCAAGCTCGACTGGAACATCTTCCGCTCGTCCTACCGACTGATCGCCGCGACGCTGCACATCAAGCGGCTGTACCTCGCGATCATCGCGATCAGCGTGTTCTGGACGATCGCGGCAGTGCTGGCCGTGCTGTTTCCGCCGCTGGTGAAGAACGTTTTCCATGCCCAGAAGGACGTGGCCAGCGTGTTCCTGGGCATCTTCTCGGTCGGCATCGCGATCGGCTCGGTGATCATCAACCGGCTGCTCAAGGGCAAGGTCTCGGCGCGCTATGCCCCGCTGTCGGTGCTGGCGATGGCGATCTTCGTGTTCGATTTCTATCTCAGCGCGCGCGGCTGGTCGGGCACCCCGGAAAATCTGGCGACGACCCGCGAATTCCTGTCGATGCCCGGCACGTGGCGCGTGCTGCTCGATCTCATCATGATCGCCATCACCGGCGGCATGTTCGTGGTACCGCTCTATGCCTTCCTCACCACCACCGTCGACAAGTCGCAGACTTCGCGCACCGTGGCGGCGAACAACATCGTCAACTCGGCTTTCATGGTGTTCGGATCGGTCGGCATCCTCGGCGTGACCGAGGTCGGCGTCAGCGTCTCCGACGCGATCCTCGTCGTGCTGCTGCTCTGCGTGATCTCGGCGCTATGCGGCTGGCGGCTGTATCAGGCCGAGAAGGCGCACGAGATGGACAGCACCGTCAGTCTCGACTGAGGCCCGGCGGGCGCCGGACGCGGTACCGGCCCGCTCCCCACCCGGCCACCCAACGGAAGTTTATTCTATGGGTGGCCGGGTGGGGGAGCAGGCCGGAGCCGTCTTACAAAAAGAACGTCGTGAAGCAGACGAAGAAGGCCGAGAAGCTGAGCAGGAACAGCTTCAGGTCGCTGTCGTCGCGGCGCTTGCGCTCCAGCGCGCGGGCCTCGAGGACCGTCTGGCGGATCGGATGGCCGCGATGCGCGGGGGCGAGCAGGAGCTGGCGTTTCATGGCAACGAGTTAACGACTCGTTTACGAATTTCGCCAGTGCGCGTTGTGGTTAAGCGATGTTCACCTTTGGGACGGGATAAGCTTAACGCGCCGTCCGAACTCAGCGCGTTGGCGCGGGCCCGGTCGAAGCACGCTTCTGCAGCGTATGTTCCAGCGTGAGCTGCTCGCTCTTGCTCTCGCCGCCCAGCAGCAGGTTCGCCGCGGCATAGGCCAGATCGCGCACCGGCTGGTGGATCGTGGTCAGCGGCGGCCACACCGCGCGCGCCAGATCGGTATCATCGAACCCGGCGATCGAAAGCTGCGCGGGCACTGCGATGTCCCGCTCGTGCGCCACGGCAAGCGCACCCGCCGCCATATCGTCGTTGCCGGCAAAGATCGCGGTCGGCGGCGTCGGCAGATCGAGCAGCGCCTGCGCCGCCTTGCGGCCCGACACGAAGCTGTAGTCGCCCTGCACCACCAGCGCAGGATCGAACGCCACGCCATGAGCGTCGAGCGCGGCGCGATAGCCCTGAAGCCGTTCGTCCGACGAGATATGGTTGGACGGGCCCTTGATGAACGCGATCGCGCGATGGCCGAGGCTGAGGAGATATTCCGTCATCTCCCGCCCGGCGGCGATATCGTCGATCGAAACGGTCAGCCCCGCCCCGCGGCGGATGCCGGGCGCGATGCGGACATGCGAGATGTTGCGCCGCTCCAGTTCGTCGATCAGCCCCATCGCGTCGCTGACCGGCGGCGAAATGATCACGCCATCGAGATGCGCCTCGTCGATCAGCGCTGTGACGCTGGGCATCAGATCGTCGGACTTGCTGTCGCACGGCTGGTGCAGCAGCCGGAAGCCGAGCTCCACGCAGCGTTCCTGCGCGCCGGTCTGGACGTGATAGACATAATAGGGGCTGGGATTGTCGTAGATGAGCGCGACCTGGAACGACCGCCGCCCGGCCAGCGTGCGCGCGGCGTGACTCGGCCGGAAGTTGAGCGTGGCGACGGCTTCCTCGACCTTGCGCCGGGTCGCTTCGCTGACATGCTTTTCGTTGTTGAGGACGCGCGAGACGGTCTTGAACGAGACCCCGGCGATCTTCGAGACTTCCTTGATCGTCGGACGGCTGCTCATCGTCACTCCCGCGCAGGGCGCAACCGCGCCTGCAATCGCGGACATATGGACGCTGTCACCGTTGCCATGCAAGCCCGGCCTGTTTGCAGGCCCCTGCGCCCGCGCCTATGGCCATGCGATGGAGTGGCGAACCCCAGCCGAGCCGGAGAGCCTGCCGCCCGAGGGCTTCACTCGCCGCGACCATGAAGCCGCGATCGCCGCCAGCGAAGCCAATCCTGCATTCCGCGACTGGGCCAGGCTGGCGGAACATTATCTGGCGCTCGATCGCAAGGGGGACGCAATGCGCGCGTGCGAGCGCGGATTGCAGGACGGCCCAACCGCCGCGCTTCATCACGCGCGCGGGCTGACCTTTGCCGCACTGGGCCTGCGCGCGCAGGCATTGGCGGAGTTCAGACGCGCCGTGACGCTGGGCGGATGGCCCCTGATGGCAATGCGCGCAGCGATGCGGATGATGGCGGCGGACGAGGATGCCGCGCCGCTGCTGGCCTATTGCGACACGGTGACCCCGGCGCTGCGCGAAACGGCGGTGACGCGCGCCTTTCGCGCAATCGCGCTGAGCAAGCTGGGACGGCACGAGGAAGCCCGGTCGCTGGTCGATCTGGAACGGCATGTGATGCGGATACGGTTCGATCCGCCGGAAGGACGCGAAGCGTTCAACCGGGCCCTGGCCGCCGAGATCCTCGCCGATCCGCCAGCAGCGCGCGAGGGCGCGCGCGTCTCGATCAACTATCGCCCCCGGCTCGACGGGCCGGCGATGGCCGCGCTCCAGGCATTCACGCGGCAGGCGATGCAGGATTACATGGCGCGGCGGGAAGCGATGGGACTGGCGGATATCCTTCCCCTGCCCCGCAATCCCGTCATCCTGCAGACCGCGACGACGGTGCTGCGCCGCGACGGGCGCAACCGGCAGCATATCCATCCGCGCGGGCTGATCTCGTCGGTCTATCACGCGCAGGTGCCCGAACCGCTGCGCGATGCCGGCGATCATCGCGGCGCGCTGGTGCTGGGCGTGTGCGACGAGCCGGCAGGAGGGCATCAGGGCTGCTGGGGCACGCGGCATATCCCGGCCGAGGAAGGCTGGCTGACGATCTTCCCGGCGCATGTCTTTCACGACGTGGTGCCCTCGGGCATCGAAGCGCCGCGCATCTCGATCGCGTCGGACCTATGCCCCCGCTGATCAGCTCGTCCAGGCGGAAAGGTCGTCCTGCTGCCCGATCAGCGCGAGGCCATGCGCGATCGACGTGAGTTCGCCGCCGCTGGCGATCCGCGCCTCGCCGAAACGATCGGTGAAGAGGCGGCGGATGCGCGGCATCAGCGACGAGCCGCCGGTGAGGAACACGCGGTCGATCGCCGCGGGTTCGGTTCCGGCGAGCGCCAGTGCGCGATCGACGGCGCCTTCGATCCGCACCACGTCCGGCGCGATCCAGTCCTCGAAATCGGCGCGGGACACTTCGGCCTCGATATCGACCCCGGCCCCGCTGAACGCGAAGATGGCAGTATCGGCCGACGACAGGTCACGCTTCACCTGCCCGACCGCTTCGTAGAGGCGGAAGCCGAGCTCTTCCTCGATGATCGCGATCATCCGCGCGATCGCATCGGGATCGAGCGCGGCGCGGCGCAGCTTTTCCAGATCGGCCAGCGTCCGACGGTTGCGCATCAGCGCGAGGCGCGACCAATCGGCGAAGTCGGCGAAATAGCCGCGTGGAATCTCCAGCACCTTGTCGAACGACCGATAGGAACCGCCCTTGCCGAGCAGCGGCATGACCAGCCGGTCGACGATGCGATAGTCGAACCGGTCGCCCGCGATGCCGACGCCGGCATGGGCCAGCGGTACGCACCGCCGCGCCGCGCCGGGCGCTTCGATCCGCACGACCGAGAAATCGCTGGTGCCGCCGCCGAAGTCCGCGACCAGGATCGTTGCCGGATCGGAAATGCGCGAAGCATAGCTGAACGCTGCGCCAAGCGGCTCATAAACATAGTGAATCTCGGCACCCGTCGAAGCGAACATCGCGTCGTATCGTTCTCGCGCAAGCGCTTCGTCGGGCCGATGCCCGGCATATTCGACCGGGCGGCCGACGACGATCCGTCCGGCCTCGCTGAATGCACTGCCCGCGCGCGCGGCCATTTTCTCGATGAACAGCCGGCCAAGATCCTCGAACCGGTACCGCCGTTCGAACACCGTCCCATGTTCGAAGCTGGCGCTGGCCGCGACCGACTTGAACGACTGGATGAAGCGGCTGCCCTGCGGATATTCGAGATACTCCGCAATCGCCCAGGGGCCAGCCTCGGCCGCGATGCCGCCGCGAATGCCCTCATCCTCCCAGAAGCACAGGGCCGAACGGAACACCGGCGCGGGTCCGTCAGGCGCGTCGATCGGCACGAGATCCGACGTCGCGCCGCGCGCGAGCGCCGCGACCGAATTGGTCGTGCCGAAATCGAGGCCGAGAGTCGCGGGCTTGGGCATGGGCCGCCGCCGCTACACCGGCGGCGGCGAGAGCGCAAAGCGCTTTGCCGCGTTCCTTGAGATAGAGCCGCGCGGCGCCCATCCTGCCGGTTGGCCCGCGCTCGTACACGGCAAGCGCCGGACGGCCCGAGGCCGGGGTAAATGCATATTCCTCGATTCTGCGTCCCGCTGCTTCGGTCATGATTGGATTTCGAAAAAATGGGCGGCCGAAGCCGCCCAGGTCACTCGGAGAGTCAGAATTTGAAGCTGGCGCGCACGCCATAGGTGCGCGGCGGGCGAAGCGAGACATAGACGGTCTGCACCACCGGGCGCGAAATGCCGGAGGACAGAACCTCGACATCCTCGATATTGTTGATGAAGCCCGTCAGCGACCAGCGATTGTCCGGCGCCTGCAACGTGATCGATGCATCGCGGGACGCGCCATGCCCAGATCGGAGGGATAATCCTCGCCCGCCAGCTTCGGCCCGGGAAAGCTGAAGAGCGTCCTGCCCTCTGGATCCTGCATTTCGAAGCCCGAATAGGGAAAGCCGACCTTCACCAGTTCATCGGCCAGCCCAGGGTCTTCATCGAAGCGCGATCGCCGCGCTCAGCCCGCCGATTCCGCCGCCCACGATAAGTATTTTGGGATTCCCAGCTGTCATTTCAGCCCCTCTCCTGGGACCAGCCGATAGCCGCATTGGGAACGGCGTGGGAAATCGCATATTTGGAGACCAGCCATCGGTCCCGCGCCATGCGTCGACGTTCCGGACGACATGACGCCCGAACTCGAGAAAAGCCTATCGATGAGGAAATGGTGGAGCCCCCAGGGACGACCGACCGAGGCGGAAATATTTTCCGAAGGGAAATGGTGGAGCCGAGGGGGATCGAACCCCTGACCTCTGCAATGCCATTGCAGCGCTCTCCCAGCTGAGCTACGGCCCCAAACCCCGGCTGGTATCCCCGGGGAGGCGTGGCCATTAGAAGGCCATCGCGGGGATGGCAAGCGGGTTTTCGTCCCCGCCTGCCGATCCCTGGAAATTAGTTGTCGTCGTCGTTTCCGCCGGTTTCGACGCCGAGGTCGTCGTCACCGCCCAGATCGACATCGTCGTCCGGCGACGGTTCTTCGTCGTCAGCCGAAACGATGTCCAGATCCTCGTCGCCCAGATCCGAATCCGCGCTTGCCTTGTCCGGATCAGCCTTGACCTGCTCGAACGGCAGCGGCTGCTTCGACTTCAGGATCGGCTCGGGCGCCCAGGCATAGCCGCAGCTGATGCAGGTGACCGGCTCGTCCTTGGTCAGATCGTAGAAACGCGTTCCACATTTCGGGCACCCACGCTTGGTACCCCATTCGGCCTTCACCATGTGATGCCTCTTGCCTTTCAAAATGACTGGATTTCGGGTGTTGGCCCGGAAAGTGGGGCGCGCCTTGCCATAGCGCAAGGCGGCTGTCAAAGCCGCCGCGATGTCGAACGCAGCCCCCTCCCCCCTGAGCATTTCCGCGCGCGGCCCGCTGCGCGGCGCCCTTACCGTCCCCGGCGACAAGTCGATCAGCCATCGCAGCCTGATGTTCTCGGCGCTCGCGGTGGGCGAAAGCCGGATCGAAGGCCTGCTGGAGGGCGAGGACGTGCTGGCCACCGCCGCGGCGATGCGGGCGATGGGCGCCACGATCGAGCGCGGCGACGATGCGGTGTGGCGCGTCAATGGCGTCGGTGTGGGCGGCCTGCTTCAGCCGGAACAGGCGCTCGACATGGGCAATTCGGGCACTTCGACCCGGCTGCTGATGGGACTCGTCGCCAGCCATCCAATCAGCGTCACCTTCATCGGCGACGCCTCGCTCTCGTCGCGGCCGATGGGCCGGGCGATCGAGCCGCTGTCGCAAATGGGCGCGGAATTCACCGCCAGCCCCGGCGCCAATGGCACTCAAACCCTGCCGCTGATGGTGCGCGGGATCAATCCGGCGGTGCCGATCGAATATACGCTGCCGGTCGCGTCGGCGCAGGTGAAGTCGGCGGTGCTGCTGGCGGGGCTCAACACCCCGGGCATCACGCGGGTGATCGAGCCGGTTCCGACGCGCGACCATAGCGAGCGGATGCTGCGCGGATTCGGCGCGGAGCTGACCGTGGAGGATGGCCCGGAAGGCAAGATCATCTCGATCCGCGGCGAGGCAGAATTGAAGCCGCAGCATATCGTGGTGCCGGGCGATCCCTCGTCGGCAGGCTTCTGGATGGTCGCGGCGTCGATCGTGCCGGGTTCGGACGTGACCATCGCCAATGTCTGCCTCAACCCCACGCGCTCGGGGCTGGTGACGGCGCTCAAGCTGATGGGCGCGGACATCACCGAAGTGAACCTGCGCGAAGTTGGCGGCGAATCGGTCGCCGATCTGCGCGTGCGCCATGCGCCGCTCCGCGCGATCGACGTGCCGCCCGAACTCGCGCCGAGCATGATCGACGAATATCCGATCCTGTTCGTCGCCGCTGCTTGCGCCGACGGCCGCACCGTGGCGCGCGGCGCGCACGAACTGCGCGTGAAGGAATCGGACCGGATCGCGGCGATGGCCGAAGCGCTGACCGCGATCGGCGTGGCTGTAGAAGAGTTTGAAGACGGGCTCGCGATCCAGGGTTCGGCCGGCGAACCGCTGGACGGCGGCGCTCAGGTCGCCTCGAAACTCGATCATCGTATCGCGATGAGCATGACCGTGGCTGGACTCGTATCGCGCTTGCCCGTCAGCATCGACGACGTAGCCCCGGTCGCCACCAGCTACCCTAATTTTTTCGCCACTCTTGACGCGCTTACCGAGTAGTCCACTTTGCCGCACATGATCATCGCAGTCGACGGACCGGCAGCATCGGGCAAGGGCACGATCGCTCGCGCGCTCTCGAAGCATTACAGCCTGCCGCACCTCGATACGGGGCTGCTGTATCGCGCCGTCGCGGCGGCGGTGCTGAAGGACGAGTTCGATCCGGCGAACGAGACCGATGCGGTCTCCGCATGCAGCTTCGACGAATATACGCTCGACGATCCGTGGCTGAAGAGCGAGGAAGTCGGGAAGGCGGCGTCGATCGTCTCGGCGCACCCGCTGGTGCGTGCCGCGCTGCTGCTGCGTCAGAAGAAGTTCGCCCATCAGGCAGGCGGCGCAGTGCTCGACGGGCGCGATATCGGCACCGTCATCGCCCCGGACGCCGAGGTGAAGCTGTTCGTGAAGGCCACGCCGATGATCCGCGCGCAGCGGCGGCATATGGAGCTGCGCAAGCAGGGCATCCTGACCAGCCTCGACAAGGTGCTGAACGACATCCGCGCCCGCGACGAGCGCGACGCCAAGCGCAGCAATTCGCCGATGGTGGCCGCGCCCGACGCGCAACTGCTCGACACCAGCTTCCTGTCGATCGACGCCGCGGTCCAGCGCGCGGTCTCGCTGGTCGAAGCGAAGATGGCGGCCAAGGCAAGCGCCGCCGCCGACTGAGCTTCGTTCGATGCGTGTTCTGATCCTCGCCGCGCTGATGATCTTCGGGCTGGCCGCCGGGCCTGCCCCCGATCCGGCGCAGGACAAGCCTATCCCCGGCATGGTGCGCGTGCGGATCGTCACGTCCGAAGGATCGATCGTGGTCGCGCTCGATGCAAAGCGCGCGCCGAAGACGACCGCCAATTTCCTTGCCTATGTCGATGACGGGCGGTTTGCGGGCACCACCTTCTATCGCGCCTCGCGCCGCAAGGGCGCGCCGGGCCAGGGCTTCATCCAGGGCGGGATCGGTACCGATGCGCGCCGGATGCTCGTCCCCGTCCCGCTCGAGCCGACCAACGTCACCGGGATCCGCCACACCGACGGCGTTATCTCGATGGCGCGCGGCGCCTATCCCAATTCGGCGAACGGCAATTTCTCGATCCTGTCCGGCCCTGCGGCAAGCCTCGACGCGAAGCCCGGCAATCCCGGCTATGCAGCGTTCGGGCGCGTCGTTTCGGGCATGGACGTGGTCAAGCGCATCCTCGCGAAGCCCTCAGGCGGAGGCTATGGCGCGATGGCCGGTCAGATGCTGGATCGCCCCGTGCAGCTGATCCGCGTCGATCGGCTGGACGGGACCGCGCGCCCGACGGTGAAGTTCCGGTCGTGGGAACTGCCCAAGCGGCGCTGATTCCGGGGCGCACGCCACCGACTCACCTTGCCACCCGCCCCCTCTCACGCTATGTGCGCGCCCGTCCGGCGAGCGTTGGCTCGCGGTGGAAGGTGCGGAGTTCGACCTCACGCGCCCTTTTCGCATTTTCATGTGCGTTCTGTCTTCCGCCGCACGCTTTCGCGCAACGGATACCGCGAACGGCATGGGGCCGCCGCGGTGTTTCGGCCTTAAAGACCACCGGATTCAACCGGTTGGCCGGAAAAACAAACTTAGGAACCATCCTCTATGGCCACTTCGGCAAACCCGACCCGCGACGATTTCGCGGCTCTCCTCGAACAGACCCTTGGTGCGGCGGACGGCTTTGAAGGCCGCGTCGTCATCGGCACCGTCACCGGCATCGAAAACGACCTCGCCGTCATCGACGTCGGCCTGAAGTCGGAAGGCCGCGTGCCGCTCCGCGAATTCGCCATGCCCGGCCAGAAGGCTGACCTGAAGGTCGGCGACGAAGTGCAGGTCTATGTCGACCGCGTCGAGAACGCCAATGGCGAAGCGATGCTCAGCCGCGACCGCGCCCGCCGCGAAGCCGCATGGGATTCGCTGGAAACCGAATTCGCCAAGACCGCTCGCGTCGAAGGCGTGATCTTCGGCCGCGTGAAGGGCGGCTTCACCGTCGACCTGAACGGCGCCGTGGCCTTCCTGCCCGGCTCGCAGGTCGATATCCGCCCGGTCCGCGACGTGACCCCGCTGATGGACATCCCGCAGCCCTTCCAGATCCTGAAGATGGACCGCAAGCGCGGCAACATCGTCGTTTCGCGCCGCGCCGTTCTCGAAGAGACCCGCGCCGAGCAGCGTTCGGGCCTGATCCAGTCGCTGGCCGAGGGCCAGGTGATCGACGGCGTCGTCAAGAACATCACCGACTACGGTGCGTTCGTTGATCTGGGCGGCATCGACGGCCTGCTGCACGTCACCGACCTGAGCTACAAGCGCGTCCAGCATCCGTCGGAAATGCTGAACATCGGCGACACGGTGAAGGTGCAGATCATCCGCATCAACCGCGACACCCAGCGCATCTCGCTCGGCATGAAGCAGCTCGAGAGCGATCCGTGGGAAGGTGCATCGACCAAGTACCCGCTGGGTGCCAAGCTGTCGGGCCGCGTGACGAACATCACCGAATATGGTGCATTCGTCGAGCTGGAAGCCGGCATCGAGGGCCTGGTCCACGTTTCGGAAATGAGCTGGACCAAGAAGAACGTCCATCCGGGCAAGATCGTCTCGACCTCGCAGGAAGTCGAAGTCGTGGTGCTCGAGGTCGACGAAGAGAAGCGCCGCATCTCGCTCGGCCTCAAGCAGGCCCAGAACAACCCGTGGGATGCGTTCGCCGAACAGCATCCGGTGGGCTCGGAAGTCGAGGGTGAAGTCAAGAACGCCACCGAATTCGGCCTGTTCATCGGCCTCGACGGCGACGTCGACGGCATGGTCCACATGAGCGACATCGCGTGGGGCATTTCGGGCGAAGACGCACTGAACCTGCACCGCAAGGGCGAGACCGTGAAGGCCATCGTTCTGGCGATCGAGCCCGACAAGGAGCGCATCTCGCTCGGTATGAAGCAGCTCGAGCGCGGCGGCCCGTCGGCCGCTGTCGTGGCTGCTGGCGGCGACAAGCTGAACAAGAACGCGGTCGTCACCGTGACCGTCCTCGAAGTCCGCGATGCGGGCCTCGAAGTTCAGGCTGGCGACGATGGCGCGACCGGCTTCATCAAGCGCACCGATCTCGGCCGCGACCGCGACGAGCAGCGTCCGGAGCGTTTCCAGGTCGGCCAGAAGTTCGACGCGATGGTCACCGGCTTCGATCGTTCGAAGAAGCCGACCTTCTCGGTCAAGGCGATGCAGATCGCCGAAGAGAAGCAGGCCGTTCAGCAGTACGGCTCGTCCGATTCGGGCGCGTCGCTGGGCGACATCCTCGGCGAGGCGCTGAAGGCCCGCAACGAGAAGAACTGACCCGGTTTGGGGGAGCGGCAGCCCGCCGCTCCCCTTTTCCTTATATATTTATGTGCATCAGCCCCATCTTCGGGTTGCTGCATGTTGCGTAACAGCGCTACGGTTGACCCTCTTGGGGTTACAGCGCCGCGGATGTTCCGCAGACCCACGGCGCCAATGGGAGGGTGCGGATGATCCGTTCGGAACTCGTTCAGGCTCTGGTTGAGGAAAATCCCGGCCTGTCGATCCGGGAAGTCGAGAAGATCGTCTCGGTCTTTTTCGACGAGATCACCGATCGGCTGTCGCAGGATGGCCGCGTCGAACTGCGCGGCTTCGGCGCTTTCTCCACCCGCGCCCGCGATGCCCGCACCGGCCGCAACCCGCGCACCGGCGAAACGGTCGATGTCGACGCCAAGCGCGTCCCCTATTTCAAGCCCGGCAAGGAAATGCGCGCGCGCCTCAACGTGGATTGAGGCTTGTTTGCGAATGCGCTGAAGCGCGTTCGGACGGTACCAGCCAGCTCCCCCACCCGGCCACCCATAGAATACACTGCCATTGGGTGGCCGGGTGGGGGAGCGGGCTGGTACCGTCTTTCCACAAAGACATGCGGACGTGGCGGAACCGGTAGACGCCGGAGACTTAAAATCTTCTGCCCCTCGGGGCGTGCGGGTTCGAGTCCCGCCGTCCGCACCATTTTTGTTTGCCTCAATCGCCGGTGCGGGCGTCCGCCCGCTTGGCTTTCCTCGCATAAGCTCGGGCGGCCTTCGGCCTTGCGGACCCTTCGGGTCCGTTTTTGCCTGGCCTCAATCGCCGGTGCGGGCGTCCGCCCGCTTGGCTTTCCTCGCATAAGCTCGGGCGGCCTTCGGCCTTGCGGACCCTTCGGGTCCGTTTTTGGTTTGGCCTCAGTTCCCGGCTCGGGTGACATGCCCGCATCGGGGGTTGGCAGCGCCCTCCCCTCGCCATAGACCCGGCGCGTCTCCCTTTCCGGAAACGGCCATGATCCGCCCCATCCTGCCCCTGATCTTCGCGCTGGCGCTTGCCGGATGCGATGGCGGGCGTGCGGCGGATGCGCCGATCGTGGTCAGCGCGATCGGCGGCGCGGCGACGCTCACCGATCCCGATGCCGGCCCGCTCGACGCGCCGGACCGGCTGCTGATGGCCGCCACCGCGCAGGGGCTGGTGCGGTTCGATGCCGCCGGACAGATCGAGCCGGGACTGGCCGAGCGCTGGACCGTGGCCGAGGACGGGCGCAGCTACATCTTCCGCCTGAAAGACGCGGTGTGGGCCAATGGCCAGCCGGTTACCGCCGCCGAAGTCGTCCGCATCCTGCGCCGAGCCACCGCGCGGAACAGCCGCAATGCGCTGGCGCCGTTCCTCGTGGTGATCGACGAGATCGTCGAGATGACGCCGCAGGTGATCGAGGTGCGGCTGAGCAACCCGCGGCCGGATCTGCTCAAGCTGTTCGCCCAGCCCGAACTCGCGATCTTCCGCACCGGTCCCGCCGGCGGCAGCGGACCGCTGGCCGCCGAGCGGATCGGCGACGCATTGCTGCTCCGCCCCGCACCCGATCCGGCGCATATGGCGATCGACGACGATGCCGCGCCGCGCCGGGTACAGCCGATCCTGCTGCGCGGCGAGCGGGCAGCGATGGCGGTCGGGCGCTTCCGCGCGGGCAAGGTCGATGCGATCCTTGGCGGCAGCTTCGCCGACTGGCCGATCCTGCAGGTGATCAATCCGCCCCAGGAGCGCGTGAAGATCGATCCCGCGCTGGGTCTGTTCGGCCTAGCGGTCGTCTCGCGCGAAGGCTTCCTCGCCGATCCCGCGAACCGCACCGCGCTCGCCATGTCGATCGACCGGGCGGCATTGACCCGCGCCTTCCATCCCGACTGGCAGACGGTCGAGGCGCTGCTGCCGCTTCAGCTCGATTCGGCCGCGGCGCCGGCGATCGCTCCCTGGGGGCCGCTCCCGCTCGATGCCCGGCGCGAGAATGCCCGGCAACTGGTCCAGAAATGGCGGCAGGCGCATCCGGGCAAGCTGGTCGTTCGCATCGCGCTGCCGCCGGGGCCGGGATCGACCCTGGTATGGGGGGCGGTGGCCCAGTCGCTGCTGTCGATCGGGATCAGTCCGCAGCGCGTGGCGATCGGCGACGATGCCGAGCTGCGGCTGATCGACGAAGTTGCACCCTATGACAGCGGGCGGTGGTTCTTGGTCACTGCTTGCCGCCTGTGCTCGCCCGAAGCGATGGCGGCGATCGAGGCCGCGCGTGAAGCACCCGACCTGTCCAGCCGTGCGCAGCGGATCGCGGAGGCCGACATCGCCCTGACTGCGGACGCAGCATACATCCCTATCGCAGTTCCCTTTCGTTGGGCTATCGTAACGGCGCGGCTGAACGGCTGGCAGGGGAACACGCGGGCCTGGCACCCGTTGAACCACCTGCGCAACGAAGGCGAGTGAGGGCTATGGCCAAGACCACGCGAATGGCATCGGGACCGATCGGCAAGGGCATATTGGGCAAGGAGGCGACCGCCGTCCGCCAGCGAGTCGAAGCGATGGAAAAGCTGATGGAGGGGATCATCACGATCCCCGGCACCAATCAGAGGATCGGCCTCGACGTGATCCTGAGCGCGATCCCCTTTGCCGGCACCACCGTCGCGGGCCTGATGGGCGCCTATATGGTCTGGGAAGCGCGCAACCTGAACATGCCGAAGAGCGCGGTGATGCGCATGATGGGCAATGTCGGCTTCGACTGGCTGCTCGGCGCCGTGCCCGTCGTCGGCGTGATCCCCGACTTCTTCTTCCGCTCGAACTCGCGCAACCTGCGGATCATCCGCCGCCACCTCGACAAGCATCACCCGTCGAGCGTGACGATCAACCAGAAATAAGGCTCAGCGCCCGCCCCGCCAGATCTTGAGCGGGACGCTGTCGGCGGTGCCGCCGCTGTTCGGCCGGCAGCGTGTGTAGCGATAGCTTGTGTCGAGGCACAGCCAGAGTTCGTCGAGCCAGCCCTGCCGCGTCACGGTCACCCGGATCGCGTCCTCGGGCAGGCGCGGGTTCACCGCCACCAGCCGCTTCTTGAACTGCCCAACGGTCAGGGACCGGCGCGACAGGGCGTTCATGTCGGGGAAGCGCAGCGCGCCGTAGAGCTGCCGCGCCTGCCGGAAATATTCGGCGGGCGTCACGTCCATGCAGGTGCCGTGCTTGGCCCATTCGTGCTGGATCAGCTGTGCGTCGGGCGTCGCGCACATCGTCTCGCGCACTACCCTGGGCGGCACGATCGTCGTGGCGGCGCAATATTGCGGCCATTCGCGGCCCTTGCCGTCGGGCCACAGGCCGTGGAGCGTGAAGCCGAAGCGGTTGCCGCTGCGGCACTGGAAGCGCGCATCGGGATCGCTCCCGTTCGCGCGGCAATGGCCCGGGCTCCAGGTAAGCGCCAAGGTATAGGAACCGATCGGCACCACGCGGCTCGGCTCGCGCTCGCTCGGCAGATCGGGGCGCGGGACCGGCGGAGTCGCGGGCGCACGACACATCAGCGCCTGCGCCGATGCGACACCGGGCGTCAGCGCGAGCAGCGCCCCGGCGAACCGAACCAGACGGATCATGCCGCCGCGAAGTCCAGCCCGACATCGGCGGCCGGGGCCGACTGGGTCAGGCGCCCGACGCTGACATAGGTCACGCCGGTCTCCGCGATCGCGCGGATCGTATCGAGCCGCACCCCGCCCGAGGCTTCGGTGGGCACGCGCCGGCCGACCAGCGCCACGGCTTCGCGCAGCATTCCCGGCCCCATATTGTCGAGCAGCAGATGCGTCGCCCCCGCTTCGAGCGCAGGTGCGATCTGGTCGATCCGGTCGACTTCGACGATGATGCTGGCGATCCCGGCATCCACCGCGCGCCGCACCGCCTCGCCGACCGATCCGGCGACCGCGACGTGATTGTCCTTGATCATCGCCGCGTCCCACAGGCCCATGCGGTGATTGGTCGCCCCGCCCATCCGCGTGGCGTATTTCTCGAGGAAGCGCAGGCCGGGCAGCGTCTTGCGCGTATCGAGCAACGTCGCGCCGGTGCCCGCGATCGCATCGACATAGGTCCGCGTCATCGTCGCGATGCCGGAAAGGTGCTGGACGGTGTTCAACGCCGAGCGCTCGGCCGTGAGCATCGCCCGCGCCTTGCCGCGCAGGCGCAGCAGATCGGTGCCGCCGGGCACGGTCTGGCCATCCTCCACCAGCCGCTCGATCTCGACGTCGGGATCGAGCGCGCGGAAGAACGCCTCCGCGATCGGCAGGCCCGCCACGACGATCGCGTCGCGGCTGTCCATCACGCCGCGAAACACGGCATCGGCGGGAATCACGGCTGCGGAAGTGATGTCGCCCGCCGCGCCGAGATCCTCGGCAAGCGTGGCAGCGACGAAGGCGTCGAGATCGAAATGGTCGAGAGCGAAGGTCATGTGCAGCGCCTAGCCCCTTCGCTCTTTCAAAACCAGCAGCCGCGACTAGGGTCTGGCGATCAGACTTTCAGGGGAATTCCCATGCGCCTTATCGCCGCCGCCCTGCTCGCCACTTCGGCACTCGCTTTCGCCACCGCACCGCTCCGTTCGGAGCAGGCTGCGGCCAACCCGGCCGAGACGGCGTTCGCCACGCTCGCCAAACGCTATATCGATGGCCTCGCCAAGCTCTCGCCGACCTATGCCACCACGCTGGGCAATCACGCCTTTGACGGCGAGCTGCCCGACATCAGCGCCGCCGGGCGCACTCAGGCGGCGGCGTTCGACCGCGCGCTGCTGGCCGAGCTGGCGAAGATCGATCGCAGCAAGCTCAGCCGCGACAGCCAGGTCGATGCGGCGCTGCTCGAAAATGCGCTGAAATATGACCTGTGGCAGCTCGATACGCTGCAGAACTGGGCATGGGACGCGCAGATCTACAACGATATCGCCGGTGGATCGCTCTACGGCCTCGCCGCGCGCGATTTCGCGCCCTGGGGCCAGAGGCTGAAGTCCGCGACCTCGCGGATGGAAAAACTGCCCGCATTGCTCGCCGAGACCCGCAAGCAACTCGTCCCCGCGCGCGTGCCCCTGGTCTTCGCGCAGACCGTGTCGCGGCAGAATGGCGGCATCGTCGAGATCGCCGAATCGATGCTGGCGCCGCATAAGAGCGAGCTGAACGCCGCCGATCAGGCGCGGTTCGACAAGGCGCTGGCCGGTCTCAGGGTCGCGGTGGCCGAACATCAGAAATGGCTCGACGAGGTGCTGGTGCCGCAGGCCAAGGGCGATTTCCGCCTCGGGCCCGAGCGGTACGACCAGAAGATGCGCTTCGCCCTGCTTTCGACCATGACCCGCGCCGAACTGAAGGCGAAGGCCGAGCAGTCGGCGAAGGACATTCGCGTCGAGATGTACGGCCTTGCGCGGCAAGTCCTGAAGGGCCGTCCGGGTGCGCCCGAACTGCCCGACGCACCGAATGCGGAGCAGCAGCAGAAGGCGATCGAAGCCGCGCTGGAGCTGAGCTACGCCCAGCGTCCGCCGCGCACCGAACTGATGGACAAGGCCAAGGCAACGCTTGCGGAGGCGACCGCCTTCGTCCGCGAGAAGCAGCTGATGACCGTGCCGGATACGCCCGTAAAGATCATCACCATGCCCAAGTTCCAGCAGGGCTTCGCCGTTGCCTATTGCGACAGCCCCGGCGCGCTGGAACGTAACCTCGATACCTTCTACGCCATCTCGCCGATCCCGGAGGAATGGAGCGACGATCAGGCGACGTCGTTCCTGCGCGAATACAACAATTACATGATCCACGACCTGAGCATCCATGAAGCGATGCCGGGCCATTATCTCCAGATCGCGCATTCCAACGGCAATCCCTCGGTGCTGCGCGCGGTGCTGGGATCGGGATCGTTCGTCGAAGGCTGGGCGGTCTATGCCGAGAGCCTGATGGCGGACGCGAACTATCTGAACGGCGATCCGCTGTTCAAGATGACCGTGCTCAAGATGCGGCTGCGCTCAGTGACCAACACCCTGCTCGACATCGGCATCCAGACCGAGGGCATGACCCGCGATCAGGCAATGACGCTGATGACCAAGGGCGCGTTCCAGCAGGAGCGCGAGGCATCGGGCAAATGGACCCGCGCCAACCTCAGCTCCACCCAGCTGCTCAGCTATTATGTCGGCTATGCCGAGCATATCGCGCTGCGCGAGGAGGCGCGGAAGCGGCAGGGCGCATCGTTCGACCTCAAGACCTATAACGACGCGGTGCTGAGCCACGGTTCGCCGCCGGCCAAATATGTCCGCGCGCTGATGTTCGGGCTGCCGATCGAGTGAGCGACGCGCTGGTTGCCGAAGACGAGATGATCCGTGGCCTGCACCGCTTCTGGGCGGGTTTCGCGGGTCACGCGCCGCCCTCGCCGCTCGACATGGCGGCGCGGATGCGGCTCGACGCGCTGGGTGTCGGGCTGGGCCAGGTGATGCGCCACCTCCACCACGACCGGCCGGATTATGCCGGGTTCGAAACATGGATCCGTCAAACCGCCGGGGCGCCCGATCCGCTCGTCGTCGCGCGCTATCATGCCTGGCTCGACGGGATCGAGCCGCCCGAGGCGATGCGCGAATATCTCAACGCGATCGACGCGATGCCACCGGCGCTCGACGAGGCCGATCTCGCGGCGTGGGAGCGCGATGGCTATGTGATCCTGCGCAATGCGGTGTCGCCCGCCGAAGCCGCGTCCGCCGCCGAACTGCTGTGGGACCTTGTCGGCGCAACGCCCGGCGATCCGGCAAGCTGGTACTCCGACCAGGCCTCGATCATGATCGAGCAATATCAGAGCGCGGCCCAGGACGCGCTGCGCCGCTCAGCCCGCATCCACAAGGCCTATGCCCAGCTCTGGGGCACCGCGGACCTGTGGACGATCGTCGACCGGATGAGCTTCAACCCGCCCGTCACGCTCCAGAATGTGCCGTCGGTAGGAGTGCGGCTGCACTGGGACGTCAGTCTCGTCCCGCCCATTCCCTTCGCAACGCAGGGCCTGCTGTACCTGACCGACACAAGCGCGGATCAGGGCGCGCTCGAGCTGGTGCCCGGCTTCCATCGCCGGCTGGAGAGTTGGCTGGACGAGATCGGCGACGCCGACCCGCGGCAGATCGACCTCAGCGCGGAGGCGATCACCATCGCGGCCAACGCGGGCGACCTGATCCTCTGGCACCAGGCCCTGCCGCACAGCGCAAGCCCGAACCGCGCGGATCGCCCCCGGCTGGCGCAATATCTGAACATGTATTCGCCCGCGCTGATCTATCGCGAGGAATGGCGTTAGGTGAACGCGATCAGCTCCGGCCGCTTTTCGACATAGCACAGGTCCGGCTTGTCGAAGCGGAAGCCGCCCGCCGCCAGCCGCGCGAAGATCTGGCGGGTATGGTCGGTGCTGCTGCGGCTGTCCTCGATCCCGCGGCTGTCGTTGAGCGTGGGTTCGGACACCATCAGCCCGTTCGGCTTGCGGATCAGCACCCCGGCATCGAGCAGCAGGTTCACGCGCCGCTGGGTGGTCGACGCCGGCAGCCCCATCGCGCGGGCGACCACGCTGGCGGGAACCGGCGCGCGCATATTCTCCGACGGCAGCCGGTTAAAGTCGGAATAGTGAAGCGAGACCTTGCGGTCATAGGTGAAGGGCCGCGCATTCGCGCACATGATGGTGATGACGATGACCAGATCGAGCCATGAGCGGTATCGCGCAGCATGGAATTCGAGCCCGGTCAGCAGGATGTCGTGCGCCGCGACCAGCCCGGTTCGCCAGTCATAGGCGACCTGAGGACGCGCTTCGGGCAGCGGCATGTCGAACCACAGCATGTCCTCCATCAGCCGCACCAGCACGTCATGATGCGTGCGGAACAGCGCGGCGACGTGCGGCCGGTCATAGACGTCCGCCGGCACGATCACGCCGGCCGGCGTGCGAACGCACAGCCCAGCTTCGGTCAGCGCCTTCACATGGCGGCGCACCGTCTCGAACGGACGCGACATCGAAGCCGCCAGCGCATTGATGCTGATCGCCTTGGCGCCGCGCCCGCCCGGCCCGGCATGGCCGTCGGACAGTTGCGACAACACGCCGCTCTGGCGCGCGATCACCATGAACAGGATCGCCCGGTCGAGATCCCCGTCGAACACCCGCAGCCCGAATGCGGTGGCGCTGGTCTGCATCTCCGCGAGCAGGCGCACCAGCAACCGGCCGCGATTATAGGGCGGCAGCACGGATACGGATTGCGGCCGGCGATCGGTCATCGGGTGCGACCTTGCCCGAAATGGGTAGGGCGGCAAGGCGCGATTGCCCATAATGAGTAGCTCGAAATCCGGCCGATATTCCTTCCATCCGGCGGTTTGCGAGCGATGCTCCCGAAACATCTGAAATCCGGCGCCGAGGCCATATCGATGCCGAAATGGGTATTGTTTCAAGCGATCGGAGTCGGCGCGCACCAACTCGTCCCAGTCACGCCTTCCGGACAAGCGCCGGAAAAATACCGGACATGTTCGGCTGGTGAAGGACGCGGATGTTACAGTGTACCGTCCGCGCAACTCCGGCCCGCATCGAAGCGTGGGAATGGGTGATCGGCGCGCTCGCCGCGGAGATGGGAGAGGTCGCCCCTCAGGAACGCGCCGCGCTGATCGAGGCGCTGATGGCGCAAGCGGATACCCCGGCCCGCGCACTGCTCGAACGCATCGCCGCCCGGCTCGAACCGTCACGGGACGAAGCCGGCCTCGATCCCTATCTGCCCTTCATGTTCCCGAACGACTGAGGCTAGCGCGCTTCCCGCGCGCAGGCGCCATTCCGCTCCAGCACCCATTTCCCGTCCCTGGGGCTGAGCCGATACGGCGCGGATGACAGCGCGCCCTTGTCGCCATCGCCGGATTCGCGCGCGGTGTAGCTCAGCGCAACGCACCGGCCCGGGCCAACCTCGTCGACTTCCCACTCGCCGTCGGGCACGTCCTTCACGATCCTCGCGAGCTCGGTCACGCCCGAGGGATGCACTTCCCACACGCCGATCCCCTCCAGCCCGCCCCAGCCGCTGGGGTCGACCTGCGCCGCCGCGAACAGCGTGCGGTCCTGCGAGAAGACAGGCATCTCGCCGGTCTCGATCTCCTGTCCCTTGCCGCTGCGATCGACCAGGATGTGGCCGAACGATTCATACCCGTTGCGGGTGAAGCCGAGGAAGCGCTTGTCGGCGCTCAGCCAGAAATCGCTCGCTTCGGTGATCCAGCCCAGCCGCACGCAGACCGGCGTGCCCGACAGGCCCTGCACCGTCATCACCGTCGTGCTGGCGCTCGCCACGTCGCGAAAATCCGCGGGGACGGGCAGCGGTGATTCGAGCATCAGCCCATAATCCTCGCCATCCTCGGGCGGATGCCATTCGGGGCAGGTCGCGCGGGCCGGAACCGGCGCGGCCGGCGCGGCCGCAACGCTATTGGCGGGGGGAGCCGCATCGGGCGGGGTCGTCGTATTGGAAGCGGGCGTGCCGCCGCCGCATCCGGCCAGCAACAGCATTGCCGCGATCGTCAGCCGCCTCATCCCGCGCCCTCCCCGTACCGTGGATCAGTCGCCGGATACCCTCAGCGGTCCCAGATCGCCCATCCCCACCGTGCCGCTGGCCATCGCCAGCATCCGGTCGAGGCTGGTCTTCGCCTTGAGGCGCAGTCCTTCCTCGATCTCGATGCGCGGCTCCAGATCGCGCAGCGCGAGGTAGAGCTTCTCCATCGTGTTGAGCGCCATGTAGGGGCAGATGTTGCAGTTGCAGTTCCCGTCCGCGCCGGGCGCGCCGATGAACTGCTTGTGCGGCACCGCTTTCTGCATCTGGTGGATGATGTGCGGCTCAGTCGCGACGATCAGCGTCTCGCCGGGGAAGGTCTTGGCGAACTCCAGGATACCGCTGGTCGCGCCGACATAATCGGCATGGTCGAGCACGTGCGGCGGGCATTCGGGATGCGCCGCGACCGGCGCGTCGGGATGCTGCGCCTTGAGCTTGAGCAGCTCGGTTTCGCTGAACGCCTCATGGACGATGCACACGCCCGGCCACAGCAGCATGTCGCGCCCGGTGCGGCGGTTCATATAGCCGCCGAGATGCTTGTCAGGCCCGAAGATGATCTTCTGGTCCTTCGGGATCTGCGCAATGATCTTTTCGGCCGACGAGCTGGTGACGATGATGTCGGACAGCGCCTTCACCTCGACCGAGCAGTTGATGTAGGTCAGCGCGATGTGATCGGGATGCTGCGCGCGGAACGCGGCGAACTGCTCGGGCGGGCAGCTGTCCTCGAGGCTGCACCCGGCATTCATGTCGGGCAGCACGACGATCTTCTGCGGGCTGAGCACCTTGGCGGTCTCGGCCATGAAGCGCACGCCGCAAAAGGCGATCACTTCGGCGTCTGTATCCGCCGCCTTCCGGCTCAGGTCGAGGCTGTCGCCGACAAAGTCGGCAATGTCCTGAAGCTCGGGCTTCTGGTAATAATGGGCGAGGATCACGGCGTTGCGCTCCTTGCGCAGCCGGTCGATCTCGGCGCGCAGGTCGAGCCCCGTCAGGCTGCCACCGATACCGTTACGAGCGTCCATCTTCGATCCTCTAGTTGCCGGGCCTGCACATGGCCCGCCCAGCCCCCCGGATCAAGGCACAGAGGCTATAGGGGCGGGAAAGGCGGATATGCCAGCGGCGCCACCGTCGCGCCCGGCGTGCCGTCGGTTATGGCTTCGTAGAGCGCGATGCCCGCTCCGCCATTCCCGATCGTCTCGATTGCCAGCTGCATCGCGATCATCGCCGCGACGCCCCACCACCATGCGGGATGTACCCGGCCAGCGCGCATCAGATCAGCGAGAATTCCGACGACCGGCCAGATCATTATCGCCGCAAACACGCCCCAGCCGACATTGGGGATCATCAGCGGTGCGGGAAGCAGGCGGCCAAACGCCGGCGCAGTGAGCACCGCCATGCCGCAATAGATCAGCCGCCGATGCCACGCCGTGCGCCGCCGGTTGATCACGGCCGCGGCGACGAAACCGGCAAAAGTCAGCACCATCAGCGCGTTCATGACGAGGAAATAGGCCGGCAGGAAGAAGAAGGGCGCGGCCCCGCGCTGGACCATCACCACCGTGGTATAGATGCCGATAGGGACCATCGCGACCGCCCAGCCCACCGCGATCCAGCCCAGCCGCCGGTGCAGCGCCAGATTGTCACGCGAGACGAGAATATTCTGGAGCAGGTAGATCAGCACCCAGCCGAAGAAGAACACCGCATGGACATGGATGTGCAGCGGTGCGCCGAAGCTGGACCGGCCCATCGCCGCCTGCAGCGAGAATCCCGCGACCATCACGATTGCCATCGCGACCGCGACCCGCAGGAAAAATCGCTGGTCGCGCGGCAGGTCCCGCACGGTATCGATAAGCGTTGCCATCAAATCCCCCTCGGATCGCGATGCCGATCGAGGAGACTGTGCCCGGCTAGTTCCGGTTTGCCAACACGTCCTCGGGACGCCGCGACATATCCCATATCTCGCGGTTGCTGCGATCGCCCTCGTCGGCGAAGCGCACGACGACAGTCGGGCTCAGCCCGGCGGCGCGCAGCGGCAGCAGGAAGTTGTTCTCCACCGCGCGCCGGGTCGCGTCGCGCGCCATCCGCATCGGCACGGGCTCGCGCGCCTGGCGCACCAGTTCGGCCCGCGCGGCCTGACGGTTCGCAGCGTCGAGCTTCTCCTCGGCGTCGGTCAGCGACATCAGGATGCCGCCTTCGCCATATTCGCGGATCTGGTCGATATCGACATCGGGGCCGATCACTTCGACCGGCGGCAGGATCACGGTCAGCGTGTTGCTGCCCGCGTCCCAGCTCACATCGCTGTCCTTCAGCTTCGACAGATCGACTTCGTAGCGGACACTGCCGGGCATGATCAGCGTCTTCTGCGCGGTCAGGCCCAGCCGGCTCTGCTTCGAAGTCACCACCGCGACATAGCGCGCGGCAAAGGTCGAAAGCCGGTTCTGCTCGCGCAGCCCCTGCAGGCTCGACGACGCCACCGTCACCGGATCAGGCGAGAGAAAACGTTTCTTCAGGCTGTCGCCAAGGAACCAGAAGCCCGCCGCGATCGCGGCAAGGATCAGCAGGGCAAGGATCAGCGCATTGATACAGCCACCGATGCCGCTGCCGCGCCTGCGTTCGGTCACGCCGCCATCTTCCATGTGTCGCCCTCCCCCTGCACGATACCGCGCGCGCGCAGATCGATCAGGTGCGCCTCCACCGATCGCGCCGCGGCGCCGTTCAGCCGCGGATCGAGCCCGACATACATGCGTGCGACCATAGCGGGGATCTCGGTCACCTCCTCCTTCAGCAAACGCAGTATCTGCCCTTCGCGTTGCTTGCGGTGCCCGATCAGCCCGCGGACGAAGCGATGCGGCTTCTCCACCGGATCGCCATGCGCGGGATAGTAGATCCTGTCCTGCTCGCGCGCCATCAGCTTGGCGAGGCTCTCCATGAACATCGCCATGTCGCCGTCGGGCGGAGCGATCACGGTCGTCGACCAGCCCATCACATGATCGCCGGTGAACAATGCGCCATTCTCGCGCAGGGCGTAGCAGAGATGGTTCGAAGTATGTCCCGGCGTGGCCACTGCTTCGATCGTCCAGCCTTCACCCGACAGCGTCTCGCCATCGGCCAGCACCCGATCCGGCGCATAGTCGCGGTCGAACGCCGCATCGGCGCGCGGCCCGCTATCGCTCAGCGCCAGCGGCGCGCAGCCGATGATCGGCGCACCGGTCAGCACCTTGAGCGGCGCGGCGGCGGGGCTGTGGTCGCGATGGGTGTGGGTGCACAGGATCGCCACGACCGGGCGGCCGGCGATCGCCTGCATCAGCGCGTCGAGATGCGCGGGCTCGTCGGGACCCGGATCGATCACCGCGAGATCGCTGGTGCCGACCAGATAGGTCTCGGTGCCGGTATAGGTATAGGGCGAGGGATTGGGCGCGATGATCCGCGTCACCAGGGCATCGAGCGCTTGCGCCACGCCGGTCGGAGCATCGATCATGCCGTGGATGTGGCCGCTTGCGCCCGCGAAGACAAGAGCGGGGCCGGAACGTTAGACGGGGCCGGCTGCGAAGGAGAGCAGCCGGCCCCGTCTGGAGGCATCCGTGAAAGGGGCAATATCCCGAATGCCTCCCCCTTGGTTGGGACCGTCTCCCCTCCCCGAAGAGCCGGTCCCGGATCGATCCCGCAGGGGATCAATCGCTAACCCTTAATCCTTGTCTTTCGCATCCTTCTCGACCTGCGCGATCGCTTCATCGATGCCGCGCAGCGCTTCGCGCTTCTTGTCGGGCGAGAGCGTGGTGTCGCGCTCGATCGAGGTGCGCGCGTGGCGCAGGCCCAGCAGCGCGCTGCGCAGGCCGGAGTCACGGGCGCGGAGTGCAATCACCCGGGCTTCGCCGGCGCGGACCCGGGCGCGCTCGCCCTCGGCCATCGCGACATGCGACACGCGATTGGTGCAGATGATCACGACATGCTTCTTGCCGTCGCGGGCCGGGCGGTCGATCACCATCTCGCCATTGCCGTCGCCCGACTTGCAGTCGCCCGACTGGATGTCCGGGATCATCGCGGCGATCTCGGCTTCGCTCGGCATCTCGACCCGGTCGCCGCCATCGCGGCGAACCATCACCACGCGGTGCGGCTTGCCATCCTTGCCCTTGGCGTCTTCCTTGCCGTCGCTGGTATAGGTGTAGGTATAGACCCGGCGCTCGACCTTGGGCGCATCCGGCGCCGCGGGGGCGTCCTGAGCAAGTGCAGCAGGCGCCTCAGGAGCAGCAGCCGGCGCCTTGGGCGGCGGCGGAGCGTCCTGAGCGGTCAGGACGATGCCGGTCGCGGCCTCGACCTTCGAGGTGATCTGCTCGGCCGCCTGGCTGCCCGAGGCGGTCAGCCCCAGCGCGGCGGCGGACAGGCCGCCCAGACCCAGCGTGCCGACGATCAGGCGGAGCGGCGAATTCCTGTTGGTCTTCGAAAGCATGCGTAACCTCCCTTTGACTTCATTTATCGTGTGCAGATGACATGCCGCCGAGACCGCACCCCCATGCGCGGACTTGACGATTGCGCGCCCATAGGCATGGCGCAGCGCGGCTTCGCGGCCGGCGAGCACAAGCGCGTCGCAGGCCATTTCCTGATCGGCGCGAAAGGCGCGGAAGGCCCTCCAGGCGACCGGGTTGAACCAATGCAGGGCAAGCACGATCAGGGCGACCCAGTTGGCGATCAGATCGCCGCGGACATGGTGTCCCAGCTCATGGGCCAGCGCGAGATCGCGCTCCTGCTCGTCGTAGCGCTCCGAGAAATCGCGCGGAAAGGCGACATATTTGCGCCAGATGCCGAAGGCGAGCGGACCGTGCGCCGCATCGGTCTCGATCACGCGCACCTTGCCCTCTGCCACGGTGCGATCGACCCGCGCCCGGCTGAGCAATTTCGCGCAGAAGCGGCTGTGCGCGATCAGATGATAGGCGAGGAAGCCCAGCGCCCCGATCGCCCACACGCCGAGCAGCAGCATGAAGATCGTGGGACCGTTCTCGACCGCGACGGGCGGCACCACCGCGAAATTCGCATGGCTGCCCGCAATCTCGATCGTGCCCTGCGCCACGGCGCTATGCGCCAGCTCGACGGGCATCGTATCGGCGTTGAGCACGCCCATCGCCACGCCGGGGCCATCCACCGCCTCGCGGGTCAACGGCTCGAGGAAGCTGGTCAATTGCCATTCGCCCTCCAGCGGCGGCAACGCCAGCCGGATCACCGGCAACAGCCACAGCGCATAGGCCATGGTCGGCCCGAACGCCCGGCGGACGGGTCCCCGGAGCAGCAGCACCAGCACCATCAGCAAGGTGGTGGCGACGAAGGTTTCGAAGACCCAGCTCATGATTCCAGGGGCCATCATGACTTGAGATCCTTCAGCAGCGCCTCGATCTCAGCAATATCCTGATCGGTGATCTCGTCACGCTCGGCGAGATGCGCGACCAGCGGGGTCAGCTTGCCGCCGAACAGCCGGTCCATCAGCTTGCGCGATTCGCCCGCGACATAGTCGGCGCGCTCGACCAGCGGGCGGTACAGATAGCGCCGCCCCTCTTCCTGATGCGCGATCACGTCCTTGGCGAGCAGCCGGCCCAGCAGGGTCTTGACCGTGTTGGCGCTCCAGCCGCGTTCGGCGGGCACGCGTTCGGCCACTTCCTGCGCAGTGAGCGGGGACTTGTCCCACAACACTTCCATCACGGCATGTTCCGCGTCGCTGATCCGTTCGGTCATTTCGCCCTCTTAATGACTACGTCTGTAATCGTTGATTACATCTGTAATCGCAAGCGTGAATGCTGGCTGAACGAAATCTGTCAGCCGTTCAGGACTGGGCATTTGTGGCGGGTGGAGCCTGAAATGTCGGACGGCTTTACAACCTTCATCATGCCGCAAGTGACGTTAACCATCGTAACCCGCGGTACTCCGCCACTGGCCACAACTGGCACGCCTTCTGCAGAGTATAAGGCACCCCGAGCGTTCAGCGCTTCATTCAGGGCGGGTCGACCAGCTTCAACGGTCTCGCGTCGACCCGCCCGCCCCGGGCTTCCCCCTCTCCCCTTCCGCAAATCGTACCTGCTGGTGTACGCAGGTTCGGATCATGGTGGGGGCAAGCAATGACCGATCTTCCCGCGACTCAGCCGCAGGCCGGCCCGCCGCTCGCGCCGGGCAAGGGCCTTGCGGCGTCGGCAAAGGCCGGCGCGCTCAGGATGCTGGGCAAGGCGAAGATCGAAGCGGGCGAGGCAATCGAAGCGGTCGGCGTGTCGGTCCAACGGCTGCACATGCGCATCCTGCTGATCGTCGCGGGGCTGTTGCTGATGCTGTTCCTCGGCGCACTGTTCCGCAGCTGGGGCCTGCTCTGGGTCAACTACATCCTGATCGCCCTGTTCGGGCTGGGCGCGATCTACGCCTTTCTCCAGCCGGTGCATGTCGCGGGGATGCTCGCAGTGGGCGGGGGCGTCGCGGTGATCCGCGACATGGGAGCCGCGGGCAATGCCCTGCTTGGCTATGCGAAGATCCTCGGGCGGATATTTCTGGCCTTCCTGATCCCGCTGCTGCTGTTCGCGCTGGCGCCGGGGGACCGCTCACTGGGATCGTCACTGCCCTTCATCGTGCTGGCGCCGGTAGTGGTGCTGGCGATGTGGCTGTTCGGGCGGCTGGCCCCCAGGGTCGAGACGTTCGTGTTCATCGCCCTGCCCCTGCTCGCGCTGACGATCGCGGTGAGCAACATGCTGATCCCCGAACGGATGCTCGCCGCGCTGGGCATCCCCGCATGGCTGCGCACCGGACGGCCGCAGGACGAGGAACTCGCCCGGCTCGAAACGCTGATGGAGAAGCGCCGCAACGAAGCCCAGGCCGCGCAACTTCGCGAGATTCGCGGCAAGCTGGAACGGAACGAACCGCTGACCGACGCCGATCTCGCGGTGGTGGCGCAGGCGCAGAAGGATCGCGTGACGCTGACCGGCTGGTTCGGCGACCGCTACAAGGATGTCGAGGCGCGGGTCGCGAAATGGAGTGAAGCCAAGGCCGCACCCAAGCCCGCGATTCCCGCCGGCGGCACGCTGAGCGTGCCATCGAAGGGCTGGTCCGCGACGGTCGCGATACCGGCCGGGCTCACGCTGTGCATGCCCGCGACCCACCGGGTGCAGTGTCACCCCGCGGGCAAGGATGCGGGACTATGGCATGAAGGCGCTGCCCGCTGCACGGGGACGGCGATCGACGGCAAACGCTTCCGCGCGCGCCGCGGCACCCAGTCGCTGCGCTACAGCTACGTCCCCGCCGGAAGCACCTGTCCGGCGACATAGTGCCCCGCGCGGACGCGGCGGGCGGCACGTCGCATCGCCGCGGGATAGATGCGGTCGAACAATTGCGAGAAGGTCCGCTGCCAGCAATAGTCGCGCGTCGCCGCTTCGCGTGCCCGCGCGCCCATCGCATTATGATCGCCACGCCACAGCGTCGCGACATTCGCCGCCATTGCGGCGGCGTCGCCCGGCGGTCCGAGCAGCCCCAGCCCGGAGGGAACGCGATCGGGCATCGCGCCGCCGGCGACGCCCACCACCGGCAACCCGCAGGCCTGCGCCTCGATCACCGAGATGCCGAACGTCTCGTCGGCCATGCCCGAGACGTAGATGTCCGACGACGCCAGCGCCCGCGCCAGCCCCGCGCGGTCCTGCACGAAGCCGGGGAACACGACCGGCAGGCCTCGGCTTTCCTCGATCAGCTTCGCGCGCAGCTTGCCGTCGCCCACCATAACCATCGACGCGCCAAGCTCGCGCGGCAGGCGGCGGAACATCGCGAGCAACAGGTCGGCGCGCTTCTCGTTGTCGATCCGTCCGGCATAGATCAGCAGCGGCCCGGTCTCGGGCAACCCAAGTGACGCCCGGTAACCGGGATCGCGCGCTTCGGGCGTGAACACCGCGGCATCCACACCGAGCGGCAACCGGCTGGTGCGGTCGATCCCCAGCGCCGCCAGGCGCGCACGGGCATCGTCGCTCAGCGTGTAAACCCAGTCGAACTCGCGGTAGAGCCGCGCCGCGTAGCGATAGGCCAGGTCGCGCAGCAGCCGCGCCGGGGTCTCACCGAATAGTTCGGCGCCGACGCGATAGACATGGGCATTGGGAAAATCGGTGCGGTATCCCGCGACCAGCGCGGTCTGCGGGAAGTAGCGGCGATGATGCACCGCGCTCCAGGGCAGCAGCCACGGACACAGCGATTCGATCACGTCGGGCCGGAATCGCGCCAGCAGCGCGCGGACCTTGCCGGTGCGCAGGATGAACCGGTAATCGGGGCTGCCCGGCACCTGCCCAGCGCGAACCTGAGCGAAGATGTGCCGGCCCCGCTCGATCACCCGGTCCTCGGGACCCGGCACGATCTGCAGCAGACGGTGCGGCGTGGACCGGAGCACATAATCGCGCTTTTCACGCAAATAGGTGCTGATCCCGCCGCCCGCACTGGACGAATAGCTCTGCGTCAGATCGCAGATCAGCAATGAACGATGCGCCCGGAACGCGGCGCTGCTTTCGATACTCAAACCCGTCCCGACTCCGTGACGTTATGCCGATTGCACAACGCCCTTGTCGGTGAATAGCTGCGACAGCTCGCCGGATTCGTACATTTCCATCATGATGTCCGATCCGCCGACGAACTCCCCCTTCACATAGAGCTGGGGGATGGTCGGCCAGTCCGAAAACGCCTTGATGCCCTGGCGGACGCCCTGATCCTGCAGCACGTCGACGCTTTCGAATTCGACGCCGAGATGATTGAGGATCGAGATGGCGCGGTTCGAAAAGCCGCACTGGGGAAACAGCGGGCTGCCCTTCATGAACAGCAACACGTCGTTCGAATCGACGAGCTCCTGGATGCGGGCCTGCGTGTCGTCGCTCATTTGTCTTACTCCTCGGCCGGCGCTTCGGTGGTGAGCTGGAGAGCGTGGAGCACGCCGCCCATGCGCCCGCCCAGCGCCGCATATACTGCCTGATGCTGCCGTACGCGCGGCATCCCCTTGAACATGGGAGCGACGACGCGTGCCGCATAATGATCGCCATCGCCGGCAAGGTCGGTGATCTCGACGCGGGCATCGGGGATGCCCGCGCGGATCAGATCCTCGATCTCGGCCGCGGCCATCGGCATGTTACTTGGCTTCCATCAGCTGGCGGCGGGCTTCGACGGTCTGCTCGTCGAGCGCGCGGCGCACGGCGGCGTCATCGGTCTCGACGCCGGCCGCGAGCAGATCGCCCAGCAGCTTGCGGATCACGTCTTCGTCGCCGGCTTCCTCGAAGTCGGCCTGCACCACAGCCTTGGCATAGGCGTCGGTCTCTTCCGGGGTCAGGCCCATCTGCGCCGCGGCCCACTGGCCGACCAGACGGTTGCGGCGCGCGGTGATGCGGAACGCCATGTCCTCGTCCCGGGCGTACTTCGCCTCGAATGCCTTTTCGCGATCGTCGAAACTGGTCATGACTACCCCTGAGCGTTGGTTTGGCCCGAGATAGGAGGGCGATGCCGGTAGGGCAACCTCTCAGACGGTCAGAGTCCGCACTAGTCCGCCACCTTCACCACCAGCTTTCCGATCGCGTCGCGCGCGGCCATCTTCGCGATCGCCTTGCCGCCATCGGCCAGGGCGAACACCTCGGTCACGCTCGGCGCGATCCTGCCCTCGCTCCACAGGCGGAAAAGGTGATCGACATGCGCCTGATTGGCCTTCGGATCCCGCGCCGCGAACGCGCCCCAGAACACGCCGCACACATCGCAGCTCTTCAGCAGCGTCAGGTTGAGCGGCAGTTTCGGGATGCCCGCCGGGAAGCCGACGACCAGATAGCGCCCTTCCCAGGCGATCGACCGCAGCGCAGGCTCGGCATAGTCGCCGCCGACCGGATCGTAGATCACATCCGCGCCCGCCGGGCCGACCGCTGCCTTGAACTGTTCGGCCAGCGCCTTGCTCTGATCCCTGTCGAACGGTGCGCGCGGATAGACGATCGTCACGTCCGCGCCGGCCGCCTTCGCCGCTTCGGCCTTGGCTTGCGACGAGACCGCCGCGACCACCCGGGCGCCGAACGCCTTGCCCAGCTCGATCGCCGCCAGCCCGACGCCGCCCGCCGCGCCGAGGATCAGCAGCGTATGGCCTTCCTTCAGATGCCCGCGATCGACCAGCGCGTGGATCGTCGTGGCATAGGTCAGCAGCAGCGCCGCGCCTTCCTCGAAGCTGCGACCCTCGGGCAGGCGGAACAGGCGCATCGCCTCGATCGCGATCTTGCCGACCAGCCCGCCATGCCCAGTCACCGCGACCACCCGGTCGCCGACGGCCCAGCCCTCGACACCCTCGCCGACGCTCTCGATCACGCCCGCGATCTCGCCGCCCGGCGCGAACGGGCGCGCGGGCTTGAACTGATATTTGTCCTCGATGATCAGGACGTCGGGGAAGTTGATCGAACAGGCCTTCACCGCGACCACCACTTGGCCCTTGCCGGCCACGGGATCGGGCAATTCCTCGAGCGTTAGAGTTTCAGGTCCGCCCGGCGCCTTCGACAGCAAAGCCTTCATGTCCGCTCCCAACCGTGATCCACGGGCGTTCAGCAGCGACACCCGACTCGAATTTCGAAATCGCGGTATCTCGGGCCAAGGTCAAGCCGATCTCGTCGAGACCCTGCATCAGGCAGTCGCGGCGGAACGGGTCCATCTCGAAGGCGAAGCGGTCCTGAAAGGGCGTGGTGACGGTCATCGTCTCGAGGTCGACGGTCACTTCGTCGGTCTTCGCGACTTCGACCAGCCGGTCGATCGCATCCTGCGGCAGCACCACGGCGACGATGCCGTTCTTGAACGCATTGCCAGAGAAGATGTCCGAATAGCTCGGTGCGATCACCACCTTGATACCCAGATCGGCCAGCGCCCAGGCGGCATGTTCGCGGCTCGACCCGCAGCCGAAATTGTCGCCGGCGATCAGGATCGGCGAACCGGCATAACGCGGATCGTCGAAGATATTGCCGGGCTCGGCGCGCACCGTCTCGAACGCGCCCTTGCCCAGTCCGGTGCGCGTGGTCGTCTTCAGCCAGTGCGCCGGAATGATGATGTCGGTGTCGATATTCTTCGCGCCCCAGGGATAGGCGTGGCCTTGGACGGTGCGGACGGGTTCCATCAGCGGGTGACCTCCGGATGCGGCACGGCGCGCGCCATCACGGCGCGTCCGCAGGGATTGGAAATGGGTGCAGGCCGGCGCGCGGACAGCACGCCTGCGGAAATCCGGCAGTGAACGCCCGTCGTCAGATCCGCGAAGCGAACTTCGCCGAACCGGCTTCGATCTTGCTCGGGCCGTCGGTCGCGCGAGCCGTGGCCGAATAGGCCGCCGCCGCGCCACACAGAATCGTCCCCGCAACCAGCAAAAACAGCGCACGCCTCATTGCGCATCCCCTTACTCACGGCTGCCGCGTCACCAGATCCCTGACGTCGGTCAGCCGCCCCGTTACTGCTGCTGCCGCGGCCATTGCCGGCGACACCAGATGCGTCCGGGCCCCCGGACCCTGCCTTCCTACAAAATTCCGATTCGAGGTGGAAGCACAACGTTGGCCACTAGGTACTTTATCGGGATTCATTGCGAGACACATCGAGCAGCCGGGCTCACGCCATTGGAATCCGGCCTCTTTGAAGATGCGATCGAGCCCCTCGGCTTCGGCCTGGCGCTTTACCAGCCCCGATCCGGGAACGATCAGCGCCTGGATGATTCCGTCCGCCACATGCCGCCCTTCGACCACCGCGGCGGCGGCGCGCAGATCCTCGATCCGGCTGTTGGTGCACGACCCGATGAAGACATGCTCGATCGGCACGTCCTGCATCGCCGTTCCCGGCGTCAGGCCCATATAGTCGAGCGACTTGCGCGCCGCGACGCGCTTGGAGGGATCGGCGAAGCTCTCGGGATCGGGCACGACGCCGGTGATCGGCACCACGTCCTCGGGGCTGGTGCCCCAGGTCAGCGACGGCGCGATATCGTTCGCGTGAAGCTGGACGCTGTGATCGTAGCGTGCGCCGGCATCGGTCGGCAGGGTGCGCCAATAGGCAACGGCGCGATCCCAATCCTCGCCCTTCGGCGCCATCGGGCGGCCCTTCAGATAGGCGTAGGTGGTTTCGTCCGGCGCGATCAGGCCGGCGCGCGCGCCGCCTTCGATCGACATGTTCGAGACGGTCAGCCGCCCTTCGATCGACATCGACCGGATCACGTCGCCGGTGAATTCGATGACATAGCCGGTGCCGCCCGCCGCGCCGATCTTGCCGATGATCGCCAGGATCACGTCCTTGGGACTGACTCCGAAGCCGAGCGACCCGTCGACGCGGATCTCCAGCGTCTTCGACTGGCGCAGCAGCAGCGTCTGCGTGGCGAAGACATGTTCGACTTCGCTGGTGCCGATGCCGAACGCCAGCGCACCCAGCGCGCCATGCGCCGAGGTATGGCTGTCGCCGCAGACCAAGGTGGTGCCCGGCAGGGTGAAGCCCTGTTCCGGTCCGATGACATGGACGATGCCCTGCTCGGCGGCAGTCGCGTCGATATAGCGGATGCCGAACTCGGCCGTGTTCCGGCGCAGCGCCGAAAGCTGGTTCGCGCTTTCCGGATCGGCGATCGGCAGTTCGTTGCCCGCTGCATCGACTCGCGCCGTGGTGGGCAGATTATGGTCGGGCACCGCCAGCGTCAGATCGGGCCGGCGCAGCTTGCGTCCGGCCGCGCGTAGCCCGTCGAACGCCTGCGGGCTCGTCACCTCGTGGATAAGGTGCCGGTCGATATAGACCAGACAGGTGCCATCAGCCTGACGCTCGACCACATGATCGGCCCAGATCTTCTCATACAGGGTGCGCGGACTCGCCATGCGCGCGGTCTAGTCGAATCGTGCGCGCCCGCAAGCGTCGCCGCAATTTTGCGTCGCCAAGCCCAGCTATCGCGCGGGCTGCGCCTCGGCCTGCTTCTTGAGATAGGCGTGGATCGCATCGATCTCCGGATCGGTCAGCACGGTGAAGCCGCCAAGCGCAGCCATCCGCATCAAGCCGAGATCGCGGTTGGTCATCCCCACGCCGGTGCGCAGCAGCTTGCGGAATGCCGCGGGTTCATAGGCAGCGGCGACCGTCGCCAGCGGCGGCACCATGCCCGATCCGTCGTCGGCAGGCCGCTCGCGATCGATCGCATGGCAGCCAAGGCACGAAGCCTGCACCACATATTGCCCCATGTCCGCCGGGCGCTTCTTCGGCGCGGCATGCTGGTCATGCGCGCTGCCCTGAAATGCACCGGCAAGCACCAGCGCCCGCCCCATCGGCCCGAACCGTGTCGGGAGCTGCTGGTCCTTCGGGCCGGGCTTCACCGTCCGGATCCACGCGATGATCCGGCCCATATCCTCGTCGGCGATATAGGCATGCGCCGCGCTGGGCATGACCCACAAGGTGGTGCCGTCGCGCCGGACGCCTTGCCGCACCGCGCGAACGATCTCGGCGTCGCTATAGGTGGCAGCGACCTTCGCGAAAGCGGGCGGCGCGACCCGCCCGATCATCGCGTCCTCGAACAGCACCAGCCCCTCGCCGTTCGGCCCGTGGCAATCGCGGCAACCCATTACCCGCGCGATCCGTCCGCCCTCGGCGATCGAAGCGGCATCCCTGGGCACCGCAATCTGCTCCAGCGGGGTCGCATGGCTGCGGCTCAACACCCATTGCGAGCCGCCATAGAGGATCGCGAGAGCGAGCAGGACGAGGCTTCCGAGCAGGATGCCGATCTTCTTGAGGATGCGCATCACAGGGCTCCCATCCGTTCCTTGGGCGAAACATAATCCGCATCGTGCGCAAAGGGCATCCCCCGCGCCTCGCGCAGCGCGTCGAGCACTTCGGCGAACCCGGATTCGCAGCGGAATCCCATCACCCGCTCGGCAAGGCTCGCGTCGTAAACCCGCCCGATCGAGCGCGGCAGTTGCCAGCCGCTGCGGGCATAAAGCGCGGCCGCGTCGGGGAAATATCGCGCGATCACGGCGGGGGCGTCGGCCTTGAGTTCGGCGCAGTCGTCGCGCGAAAAGGGCGTCGGCGCGGAAAGCACGAAGGTGCCGAAGCCGATATCCGGCGCCTTTTCCAGCGCCACCACATGCGCCCGCGCCGCATCCTCCACCGTCAGGCGGCGGTTGAGGAACTCGTTGGCCTTCATGTTCGCGCCGGTCAGCTCGCGATGCGTATCGTCTTCCTCGGGGAAGAAGCGCGCGGTGCGCAGCACCATGCACGCCATGCCATGCTCGAGATAGGCAAGGCGGCACAGATGCTCCGCGGCCAGCTTGGTCACGCCATAGATGTTGCGCGGCTCCAGCGGCCCGCTGGCTTCGTCGAGCCACACCGCCTGCGCCGCGCGCTCGTCGCGGATCGCCTGGGTGATCATCAGCGACGTGGTGGAGGTGAAGATGAAGCGGTCATGTCCCGCCCGCTCCGCGGCCTCCAGCAGGTTGAGCGTGCCGGTCACGTTGACGTCGATAAACGCCTGGCGGGGATAGCGCACGATGTCGGGCTTGTGCAGCGCGCCGCCGTGGATCACCGCTTCGATGCCCCGGTCGCCGAACAGGCGATGGACCAGCATCCGGTCGGCGACGCTGCCGACGATGTCGGTATCCGCGCCCGGCGCCACGTCCATCCCGGTCACGATATGCCCCGCCTCGCGCAGCATCGGCGCAAGGAAACGGCCAAGCCAGCCGGACGATCCTGTCAGTAGAATTCGCATTCGTGCAGGAGGCCCGGATCGCACACCTGAATCAACCCGTGCTGCGCCGAAAAATCGACGAAGGCGGCCGCGAAAGTTACATGCCAAAGCGATTCTAGGTAGAAAGACTCATCGTAGTTCGTCGCACTTGGCCAGCGCGTGATTTTCCGCGAATCGAGCGCCACGTACCGAGGATTAGGTTCCTGAGGACTTCGGGGCCGGGCTTCATCGCCCGGCCTTTTCCGTTTTCAGGCGATGGCAGGTGCCACCGGATCGCTCGCATCCGCCCAGTCGGTACGGCGCTTCAGCCACGGGTTCACGAACAGCAAAGGCAGTTTGAAGAACAGCAGTTCGGAGTGGATGAAAGTATCGATCCCCCGCTCCCACCATTTCGGGTCGCGCTTGCCATGCGCCTTCAGCCAGCCGTCATAGGGCGCCCAGTGGCTCGGTTCGTCGCGATGGACGATCTGGAAGATCTTCATCATCGCCTTGTCGTCGCGCACCAGCGGGTGCTTCAGCAGGATTTCGACCTGCTTGAACCCGCGCTGTTCGGTCAGCGAGATGACGCGGCACAATTTCTCGAACTGATCGTCCTCGGCGATGATCCGGTCGGTATCGAGATTGTCGATCGTCCGGCGGAACATGATCTCGACGAACCGGTCGATATGGCCGCAGGTGCGATCGACCTTGAGCGGCATCATGCCCTTCAGTTCGAACCAGCGCTTGAACATCACATAATGCCGGCGCTCGTCCTCGCGATGCTTTTCGATATCGGCGATCAACTGGGCGTCGTCCGGCGAACGCGCACGAACCGCCTCCAGCACGCGGTCGATGCTCGTATAGCCGCGATGCTCGTTATAGATGTAGATCGACGCCAGCAGATCGAGATAACGACGGCGAAAAGCATCAAACATTTGAAGAGGCTACGCCTCGCCGGGGGTAGCGTCAAACAACCAGATCAAGCCGATCGGAGGATCATCCGATCGTGCGGAAAGCGACAGGCATGGCGCTCCGGCCAAGGCCGACCGGACGATCCAGCCGGCCGCAAGCCGCCGCCGTCAGCTGTCGTAGCTGGCGGTCGTCTTCGCGGCCACTTCCTCGGCCGTCACGCCCGGCGCCAGCTCGATCAGCCGGAACGGCGAATTGTGGTCGGGACGCTGGAACACCGCCAGATCGGTGATGATCATGTCGACCACATTCTTGCCGGTCAGCGGCAGGGTGCAGGTCGGGATGAACTTGGGGTCGCCGGCCTTGGAGTTGTGCTCCATCACGACGATGATCTTCTTGACGCCCGCGACCAGATCCATCGCGCCGCCCATACCCTTGATCATCTTGCCCGGGATCATCCAGTTGGCGATGTCGCCGGTCTCGCTGATCTCCATCGCACCCAGCACGGTCAGGTCGATATGCCCGCCGCGGATCATCGCGAAGCTCTGCTCCGAACCGAAATAGGCCGATTGCGGCAGTTCGCTGATCGTCTGCTTGCCGGCGTTGATCAGATCGGGATCGACTTCGTCCTCATAGGGGAACGGGCCGATGCCGAGCATCCCGTTTTCCGACTGGAGCGTCACTTCGACGCCCGCCGGGATATGGTTCGCCACGAGCGTGGGGATGCCGATGCCGAGGTTCACGTAGAAGCCGTCCTGCAGCTCACGGGCAGCGCGGGCGGCCATTTCGTCACGGGTCCAGGGCATTAGTTGGTATCTCCGTTGGCATTGAGGTCGACGCTGACCGGCGGGGTCGTGCGTCCGTCGTTGAAGCCCTGCAGTATCTGGGCCGCCGCTTCCTCGTGGGTCAGGCCGTACGCGCGCGAATATGCCGTCGCGCCATGTTCGATCGCATCGGCCAGCAACAGGCCGAACTGCTTCGCGTCGGGCAGGCGGCGCGCATTGATGAAGACCGTGCTGTGGCCGCCATCGGTGACCCACAGCCGGGCGATCTCGAACGATTTATCGCCCAGCATCGAGGTATCGCGAAGCGCGATGTCGTTCTTCAGGCCGCTCATTGCGCAGTCTCCGGCGTGGCCGAGGGCGAAGGCTGCGGCGCCGGCGGGGCGTCCGCCGGGTCGGTCCAGCGCTTGTCGGCCGGGAAGATATCGTCGACGCCGCCGTGCAGCCCGGTGCCATAAACCGGGTTCGGCAACAGGAACCAGCCCGATCCCCACATCGCGGCGATCATCGTCTGGCTCGCCATGTTGCGGCGGATCGGCACCGGCACGCCGCCGGGATTGAACAGATCGGTGAAGTCGCCCAGCTGGTCGCCGACCTGCGCGATCACGCAATATTTGGCGGCGATTTCCCAGCGGCGGCTGTCCTTGCCGCTGCGGCCCGGACCTTCGCCGCGCAGCCACAGCGTTTCGCCCGGCTTCGCGCCGCCCAGCCCCGCCGCTTCGATCGCGGCGACGGTCTGCGCCGTATTGGCTTCGGAGCGGTTGGAATTGAACACGATGGTCACGCCCGCGCGGCGCATCCCGTCCAGCGTCTCGACCGCACCCGGCACCGGCGCGACCTTCTCGACGCCGGTCTGTTCCCAGCGCCGCCAGCGGGCATCGTCATAGCCGGTGCCGCGCATCGCATCGTCGGCCTCGAAGCCGAGATTGAGCAGTACGGTCTCGTCCACGTCGAACACCACCGCGAGCGGCTTCTTGCCGCACGCCACGAACTTCGGAACTTCGAGCGAGCCTTCGGGCGACAGGATCACGCCGCGGATATCGAGGCCCGCCTTGCGATCAGCGATCCGGTCCGACACGTAGCGCCACAGCGCCTGATAGGCCTGGATGCTGATCGCGGCGCCTTCGCCCGACCCGTAGAGATATTGCATCCCCGCCGGCGGCTTGCCCGGCTGGGGCTGGCCCGGCTGCGGCGCGGGGCCGCCGGGCGTGGGCAAGGGCGCGTTGACGACGCCGACGATGCGGAACGGCTCGACCTTCGACGTGCTGCTGGCGCCCGGCGTTGGCGACGGCGAAGCCACCGGCGTCTCGCGTTCCTGCGCGCGTTCGTCGCTGCCGCTGAGTTGCTTGCGC
Source organism: Sphingomonas sp. G-3-2-10 (assembly GCF_012927115.1). Taxonomy (NCBI): domain Bacteria; kingdom Pseudomonadati; phylum Pseudomonadota; class Alphaproteobacteria; order Sphingomonadales; family Sphingomonadaceae; genus Sphingomonas; species Sphingomonas sp. G-3-2-10. The sequence goes on from NZ_JABBFY010000001.1 coordinate 2,267,762, forward strand.
GCAATCGCGCCGCCTGCCGCCAGCGGAATCGCCGCCACCGCCGCGATGCAGCCCGACAGGGGCACCGCTGCGGTCAGCGCGAGGCCGAGGACGGCGGAGCGCCGCATCATGCCGTCTCGCGCGGGCGCGTGAGGCGGAATTCGATCTTCTTGTCGTAGGGGCTGCCGACGATCAGCCGCTTCACATAGATGCCCGGCAAGTGGATCTGGTCGGGATCGAGGCTGCCGACCGGCACCACTTCCTCGACTTCGGCGACGCAAATCCTGCCCGCGGTCGCCATCGGCTGGTTGAAGTTTCGCGCGGTCTTGCGGAAGATCAGGTTGCCGCTCTCGTCGGCCTTCCAGCCCTTGATGATCGACACGTCGCTGCGGATGCCGCGCTCGAGGATGTATTCCTCGCCGTCGAACACCTTCACTTCCTTGCCTTCGGCCACCTGGGTGCCGACGCCGGTCTTGGTATAGAAGCCGGGAATGCCAGCACCGCCGGCGCGGCAGCGCTCGGCCAGCGTGCCCTGGGGGCAGAACTCGACCTCGAGCTCGCCTGCCAGATATTGCCGCTCGAACTCCTTGTTCTCGCCGACATAGGAGGAGATCATCTTCTTCACCTGCCGGCTGCGGAGGAGCTTGCCCAGGCCTTCGCCGTCGATGCCGGCATTGTTGCTGGCGATGGTCAGATCCTTCACGCCCGACGCCTGGATCGCGTCGATCAGCCGCTCGGGGATGCCGCACAGGCCGAAACCGCCGGCGCACAGCGTCATGCCGTCGAACAGCAGCCCTTCCAGCGCTGCTTCTGCGTTGGGATAGAGCTTCTTCATGGGCACGACTCTCCGCTGGAACCGGCGCTCGGATAGGCGCGCGGCGCGGGCAAGGTCAACCTGAATAGCAATTCAACTTTGCGCGGTTCATCTACCGTTCAGCGATGTGGCGGCTATAGCGGAATGTGGCCGCCATAGTGCGGAACTGTCATATTTCAATGATACACGCCAAATATTCGCCACGGTTGATTCAGTTACCGTTCACAATGCGAAGGTGTGTGATGCAAATAAGACACACCTACGCAAATTCACTTATGCAGATTGCATAATCTTCTACAAATCGAAGCAAAGACCTCCTAGGTGCGTCGGCGAACGATCCATCGTTCCAACACTGTACCAATGAGGACTCTTTACATGCGTATTCTCGCAGCAACTTCGCTCGCCCTGGCGACGCTCGCCACCCCTGCTTTCGCACAGGACGCCGATGCCCCGATCAGCGGCGTGCACGTCACGGCAATCGGCGGTATCGATCACGTCACGGACAGCGGCGATTCCGCGTCGGGCGTGCTCGGCGGCGTGATTATCGGCTATGACAAGCAGCTCTCGAACATCGTGATCGGCGGCGAACTCGAAGCCTCGGTCTCGAACACCAAATATTGCTCGGGCGCGGCATGCGTCGAAGCCGGCCGTGACCTGTACGCCGGCGCGCGCATCGGTGTTCCGGTCGGCGGCCGCTCGATGATCTACGCCAAGGGCGGCTACACCAACGCCCGCATCGTGGGCACCGTTTCGGGCAACACCGTGACGTCGGACAATGTTGACGGCTGGCGCGCAGGCGTGGGCGCGGAAACCAATGTCGGCAAGCTCGTCGCTCGCGTCGAATATCGCTATTCGGACTATGACGGCGGCACCAAGCGCCACCAGGGTCTGGTGGGCGTCGGCTACCGCTTCTAAGCGAGAGCCATACCGGAATCAGGGCCGCGCGGGCATCCCGCGCGGCCCTTTTTCATGTCAGCGGAGCATGATGCTGCCCTTTGGCGTCGCATCGCCAAAGCTGGTGGCGGAAATCCGGGCGCCGGCGGCGCGCATGGCATCGGCCCGCTCATGACCGCGCGCGCCGACGATCGCCTGCTCGTAGCGGATGCTCGTAGCGAAGGCCGGCACCGCTTCAACTCGCGCGACCCATGCCGCGGTCCGCGGCCAGCGCGCGGGATCGATCCTCCAACCCGCCAGCAGCGCGTTGCGGAAGAATGCAGCGTAGCTGATGTCCGCCGTGCACAGATTGCCGAACAGGAAGCCCTCGTCCGGCGCGCGCGCTTCGATCCAGTCCAGCGCCGCGGGAAGCTCGACATCGGTCACCTGCGCGATCGCGGCTTCGTCCGGCACGGTCTTGAACACGCGCGGGCCGACGATGCGGGCGTAGAACAGTCGCCAGATGATCAGATCGCCCAGCCGGCTGTCGGCATATTCCTCCAGCCACCGCGCCCGCGCGCGATCCGCCGGTGATCGCGGCATCAGCGGCGGCTCGGGATAAGCTTCATCCAGATATTCGCAGATCACCGTCGAATCGTTGAGCACCAGATCGCCGTCGATCAGCACCGGGATGCGGCGCAGCGGGCTGACCCGGGTGAACGCGTCGGTGCCGTAAAAGGGCACGATCGGATCGACTTCATAGTCCAGGCCCTTGAGGTCGAGCGCGACCAGCACCTTGCGCGCATAGGGCGACACGTGATTGCCGATGACGAGCATGACTTCCTCCATAACTCCGCGCTCTGCCCCTGCGCGCTTTCGCGCTTGGCCTCGCTGATGCACTGGTTCTAGAACCTCGCGCCATGAGCGAAAAGCGCACCGGGGGCAGGATCCTCGTCGACAATCTCGTGGCCCAGGGCTGCGATCGTATCTTCCACGTCCCGGGCGAGAGCTTCCTCGCCGTACTCGACGCGCTGCACGATGTGCCCGCGATCGATGTCGTGACCTGCCGACAGGAGGGCGGCGTCAGCTTCATGGCCTGCGCCGACGGAACGATGACCAACAAGCCCGGCGTGGCCTTCGTCACGCGCGGTCCGGGCGCGACCAACGCGTCGATCGGTGTCCATGTCGCGATGCAGGATTCGATCCCGATGATTCTCTTCATCGGCGACGTCGATCGCGGAATGCGCGACCGCGAAGGCTTTCAGGAAGTCGATTTCCCCGCCTTTTTCGGCCCGATCTCGAAATGGGCGACTCGGATCGAGGATGCCGCTCGCATCCCCGAATATGTCGCCCGCGCCTGGAACGTCGCCCAGTCCGGCCGCCCCGGCCCGGTGGTGATCGCGCTGCCCGAGGACATGCTGTGCGATGTCGTCGAGTCGCTGGACCGGCCGGCGGTCGCGCGCGTGCCGCAGGCCGCCGACGCGGAAGCGATGACGCGCCTGGCCGAACTGGTGGCCGGCGCGAAGAATCCCATCGCCATCGTCGGCGGCGCGGGGTGGAATGCCGAAACTGGCGCCGACTTCGCGGCCTGGGCCGAACGAATCCAGCTTCCCGTCGCCACGGCTTTCCGCCGTCAGGATTCGCTGCCCGCCGGCAGCCCGGTCTTCGCCGGTAATCTCGGCTATGGTCCCAATCCGAAGCTGGTGCAGCGGATCAAGGACGCCGATCTGATCCTCGCCGTTGGCGCGCGGCTCGGCGAAGCGACCACCGACGGCTATACGCTGGTCACGCTCGACCATCCCGGCCAGACGCTGATCCACGTCCATCCGGACCCGAACGAGCTCGATCGCGTCTATCGCACCGATCTCGCCATCTGCGCCGGCATGGCCAGCTTCGCGCAGCAGCTGGCTACGCTCGACACGGCAGGCCCCTTCGCTGCAACGCAGGCCCATGCCGAATGGATCGAGTGGAACACGCCCAAGCCGCGCGACGTGATTTTCGATCTCGGCCAGTGCGTCGCGGCGATGCGCGAACGGCTTCCCGCCGACACGATCTACTGCAACGGCGCGGGCAATTTCTCGAGCTGGTGGCACCGCTACTGGCCCTATGCCGCCTATCCGTCGCAGCTCGCCCCGACCGCGGGCGCAATGGGCTATGGGGTGCCCGCGGCCGTCGCGGCGGCGTTGCGCGCCCCCGAACGGATGGTCGTCGCGCTGGCAGGGGATGGCGACTTCATGATGAACGGGCAGGAAATGGCCACCGCGGTCCAGCATGGCGCGAACCTGCTGGTGCTGGTGATCGATAATGCTGCATATGGCACGATCCGCATGCATCAGGAGCGCGAATATCCCGCGCGCCTGTCCGGCACGACGCTGCACAATCCCGATTTCGCCGCGCTGGCCCGCGCCTATGGCGGCTGGGCCGAAACGGTCGAGCGCACCGCCGACTTCGCCCCCGCGCTGGACAGGGCGATGGCGGAGACCGGGCTACGCCTGCTCCATCTCAAGACCGATGTGGAGATCATCACCGCGGCGACCACCATCACCGCGATCCGGAACCGCTAGACGCCGCACAAGCGAAGGGCCGCTCCGGTCATCCCGGAACGGCCCTTCCCGTGCGTAATCGCGGGCGATCAGATGTCGTCGCCGAGCGCGCCCTTCACCTTGCCGGCGAGCTGCTGGGCCTTGCCCTTCACTTCCTGACCGGCGCCTTCGGCGCGCGTATCCGGATCGTCGCTGTGCTGCTTCACCTTGCCGATGGCTTCGTTCACATTGCCTTTGATCTTGTCGACGAGTTCACCCATGATGGCGCTCCTTGCTGTGGGAAATTCCGTTCGCCTTTCAAACGGATGGACGGAAAGGAGGTTCCACGGCGAGCGGGGGGATGCGGCAAATGCCCGATCGGATCGCCGAACATTATGAGCGCCACGCGCACGCTTTCGACTATGCCCGGCGAAAGGCCTTTACCGAGCGGCACTGGCTCGATCGCTTCCTGATCGGCGTCGCCAAGGGCGGCCATATCCTCGATCTCGGCTGCGGCGCGGGCGAGCCTGTCGCCCGCTACCTGATCGACCACGGCCATCAGATCACCGGGATCGACGTTTCGGAGAAGATGATCGGCCTGTCGCGCACCCGCTTCGGGCGGCACGTCTGGCTGAAGGCCGATATGCGCAAGGCCGCGATGGGCCGCCAGTTCGCGGGCATCCTCGCCTGGGACAGCCTGTTCCACCTCGATCACGACGATCAGGCCGCGATGATCGAGAAGATCGGCCGCTGGCTCGAGCCGCGCGGCATGTTCCTGTTCAATTCCGGGCCGGAGCACAGCACCGCGATCGGCGAGCAATTCGGCGAGGAACTCTATCACGCCAGCCTCGACCCGCTGGAATATCTGCGCCTGCTGGAAGCAAGCGGCATGACGGTCGTCGCGCACAAGCCCGAGGATCCGTCCGCGGGCGGCCGCACCGTGTGGCTGGCCCGGAAATTCGCCTAGCGCGCGACGCCGCGCAGGAAGGGCAACACCGAGTTCCACGCATCGTCCGCGCCGCCGGCGTTGCGGGCCAGGATCAGGATCGACGAGCCGTGGACCCCGCCCTGCACCGGCACGAACTGGCGCTTCGCCGTGCCGGGCACCGCGTCGATCAGCGCCTTGGCCGCCGCGATCTCCTTGGGATCCTGCGCCGAAGTGACGAACACCGGGATCGTCAGCTTCGCTGCCGCATCCCGCACGCTAGGCTTGCCTTCGAAATATTCGTCGGGCGAAAAGGCCAGCACCGCCGCGACCTGTCCCGGGCGGTCCGCCGCGAGCAGCAGCGCGAGCGAAGCCGAATAGCTGCTGCCCCACAGGATCACCGGCAGCTTCCGGGTTCGCGCCCAGTCGAGCGCGGCTTCGAGGTCCTTGCGCGCGTCGAGATAACTCACCTCGCGGCCCAGCGCCTTCACCGTCCAGTTGCCGCCGAACATGTCGCCGCCCGAACGCTGATCGAGCGTCAGCGTCGCATAGCCTTCGGCGTTCAGGCGCGGGACGATGGTCGCATATTCGCCCTGCCCCGATCCCGCCTGATGGAACAGCAGGATGACGGCATGGGCGTTGGCGGGCTCGCTATAGGTGCCATAGACCTGCACCCCGTCCGCCGCCTTGAGCTGCACCGTTTCCTGCTTCGTGCCCGTCTCGACCGTCGCGGGCTGCTTCGCCGGCCCGCCGCAACCGCCCAGCGCAAGCGCAGCGCCCAGCAGGATCGCCAGCGTCCGCAAGCTCAGATCAGTCCGGCCAGCGGGCTGCTGGGATCGGCATAACGCCGCTTGCCCATCCGCCCGGCGCGGTACGAGAGGCGCCCGGCCTCGACCGCCGCCTTCATCGCCGCCGCCATCAGAATCGGATCCTTGGCCTCGGCGATCGCGGTGTTCATCAGCACGCCGTCGCAGCCCAGCTCCATCGCCACCGCCGCGTCGCTCGCGCTGCCGACGCCGGCATCGACCAGTACCGGCACCTTCGCGCCTTCGACGATCAGGCGGATCGTCACTTGGTTCTGGATGCCCAGCCCCGATCCGATCGGCGCGCCCAGCGGCATCACCGCCACCGCGCCGGCATCTTCCAGCCGCTTCGCCGCGATGGGATCGTCGACGCAATAGACCATCGGCAGGAAGCCTTCCTTGGCCAGCACCTCGGTCGCCCGCAGCGTCTCGACCATGTCGGGATACAGCGTCCGCGCTTCGCCCAGCACTTCCAGCTTCACCAGATCCCAGCCGCCCGCCTCGCGCGCCAGCCGCAGCGTGCGGATCGCCGACTCGGCATCGAAGCAGCCTGCGGTGTTGGGCAGATAGGTGATCTTCTTCGGGTCGATATAGTCGGTCAGCATCGGCGCCTTGGGATCGCTGACGTTCACGCGGCGCACCGCCACGGTGACGATCTCCGCGCCCGAAGCCGCGACCGCCGCCGCGTTCTGCTCGAAATCCTTGTACTTGCCGGTGCCGACGATCAGCCGCGAGCGGAACGTCTTGCCCGCCACCGTCCAGCTATCGTCGTCCAGGGGCTTGCCATGATCGCCGCCGCCCACGAAGTGGACGATCTCCAGCTCGTCGCCATCCTCGACGATCACTTCGCCCAGCGTCGAACGCGGCACGACTTCGAGGTTGCGCTCCACCGCCAGCTTCTCCGGAACAAGGCCCAGTTCCTCGGCGAGCTGGAGAATGGTGAGTTCGGCGGCAACCCGCTTGTGCTCGCCGTTGACGATGATGGAGACGGTGCCGTCAGTGTGCACTTGGGTTATCCGATTTGATCGCTGGGACGCGCTCATATAGGGAAGCGCACGCGCAAGCCGCAACCGCCGCAAACGGAAGTCGCGCTCGCCGCAACCGGAAAGGGACTCATGGCCGATACGATCTACGTCCTGAACGGCCCCAATCTGAACCTGCTGGGCCTGCGCGAGCCGGAAATCTATGGCTCGGACACGCTCGACGATATCGCCGGGCGGATGGAGGACCGGGCGAAGGAACTCGGGCTGGAAATCGACCTGCGCCAGTCCAACCATGAAGGCCATCTGGTCGACTGGATGCACGAAGCGCAGGCGCGCGACGCCAAGGCGATCCTGCTCAACGCCGGCGCCTTCACCCATACCAGCGTCGCGCTTTACGATGCGATCCGGGCCATCCGGACGCCGGTTATCGAAGTCCATCTGTCCAACCCGCACACGCGGGAGACATTCCGCCACCACAGTTATGTGGGCATGGCCGCCAAAGGAACCATCGCCGGTTTCGGGGCGCTATCCTACATGCTTGCGCTTGAAGCAGCCGCTAGTCTCTGACACAGGGCGCGGTTTCCATCGGAAGAAGAGTCAAATGACCGACAAGAACAATCACGGAGCGATGCAGGTCGACATCGAGATCGTGCGCCAGCTGGCAGCCGTGCTCGACGAGACCCAGCTGACCGAAATCGAAGTCGAGGACGGCGAACGCCGCATCCGCGTCGCACGCAAGGCCGCCCAGCAGGTGGTTCAGGCAGCGCCCGCCGCGGCCGCAGCCCCCGCGCCCGTCGCCGCCGCTCCGGCTGCCGCCGCACCGGCCGAGGCGCCCGCCGCCCCGTCGGCCGCGAACGCGGTCAAGTCGCCGATGGTCGGCACCGCTTATCTCGCCGCGAATCCGGAGGCTCCGGCCTTCGTCAGCGTGGGCCAGAAGGTGAAGGCCGGCGACACGCTGCTCATCATCGAAGCGATGAAGACGATGAATCCGATCCAGGCCCCTGCGGGCGGCACGGTCACCGCGATTCTCGTCGAGAATGGCCAGCCGGTCGAATACGACCAGCCGCTCGTGGTGGTCGAGTAACCCCATGAAGAAGATCGAGAAGCTCCTGATCGCCAATCGCGGCGAAATAGCGCTGCGCATCCATCGCGCATGCCATGAGATGGGCATCAAGACGGTTGCGGTGCATTCGACCGCCGATGCCGATGCGATGCACGTCCGCCTCGCCGACGAAGCGATCTGCATCGGGCCGCCGAGCGCGACCGACAGCTATCTCAACATTCCAGCGATCATCTCGGCCGCCGAAATCTCGGGCGCCGACGCGATCCACCCGGGCTATGGCTTCCTCAGCGAGAACGCCAAATTCGCCGAGATCGTCGAGGCGCACGGGATCATCTTCGTCGGGCCGAAGCCCGAGCATATCCGCACGATGGGCGACAAGATCGAAGCGAAGCGCACCGCCGGCGCGCTCGGTCTGCCGCTCGTCCCCGGATCGGACGGCGCGATCAGCGACGTCGAGGAAGCCAAGGCGATCGCCGAGAAGGCCGGTTATCCGGTCATCATCAAGGCAGCGTCGGGCGGCGGCGGCCGTGGCATGAAGGTCGTGTCGAACCCCGCCGATCTCGAAACCCAGATGCTCCAGGCAGGCAGCGAGGCGAAGGCCGCGTTCGGCGACGCCACCGTCTATCTCGAAAAATATCTCGGCAATCCGCGCCATATCGAGATCCAGATCTTTGGCGACGGGGAAGGCAATGCCATCCATCTCGGCGAGCGCGACTGCTCCCTCCAGCGCCGCCACCAGAAGGTTCTGGAAGAGGCCCCCTCCCCGATCCTGTCGACCGAAGAGCGCAACCGCATCGGCAATATCTGCGCCAAGGCGATGGCCGATATGGGCTATCGCGGCGCGGGCACGATCGAGTTCCTGTGGGAAGCCGGCGAATTCTACTTCATCGAGATGAATACCCGCCTGCAGGTGGAGCATCCGGTGACCGAGGCGATCACCGGCCTCGATCTCGTCCGCGAACAGATCCGCGTCGCCGAGGGCCACGGCCTGACGCTGCGTCAGGAGGATGTGCAGTTCCGCGGCCACGCGATCGAATGCCGCATCAACGCCGAGGATCCCCGCACCTTCGCTCCCTCGCCGGGTCTGGTGAAGGGCTATCACGCGCCGGGCGGCATGAACGTCCGCGTCGATAGCGGCCTCTATGCCGGCTACAAGGTGCCGCCCTACTACGACTCGATGATCGCCAAGCTGATCGTTTACGGCACCACGCGCCAGGGCGCGCTCCGCCGTCTGCGCCGCGCGCTGGAGGAATTCGTGATCGACGGGATGAAGACCACGATCCCGCTGCATCAGGCGCTGCTCGACGATCCCGAATTCCAGCAGGGCGAATATACGATCAAGTGGCTCGAGGAATGGCTGGCGAAGCAGGACGCCTGAACCGGGGGAACGGACGATGCGACAGGCTGTTCTAGGCGTTATGCTCGGCAGTCTGATCGCAGGTCCCGCTTCCGCGCAGGCCATACAACAGGCCGGCCGGTTCGCGATTTCTTGCAGCGGGACAAACACCTCGACGGTGCATCGCGCCGGCGCGTCCGCGCGGGTGACCGAGTCCAAGGTCAGCGGCGCGCTCTACGTAATCGATGAGGGTACGAAGACAGTCGAGCGGATGGCGCTCGACGGGAAAAGCTTCGAGGAAGTCTGCCGGATCGACAGCGGCTGCACCCGCGACTTTTCCGCGGCCCGCATTACCGTCGCCGCCGACATCATCCGGACCGGCACCGGCGAGCAACAAACCACCTGGCGCCGCGTGTCCCTGTTCGACTGGGATCGCAGCACCGGCAGGCTCGAAACCAAATTCGACATGATCGGCACGACGACCATGACGGTGATGTCTCACGGCGCACTGACCTGCAAACCGGCGAAACTTCCCGCCACCTATGTTCCGAAGGCGTAAGCGATGAAAGCGACGATCTGGCATAACCCGCGCTGCTCGAAGAGCCGCGAGACGCTGGCGATCCTGAACGACACCCCCGGCGTCGAAGTCGAGGTGGTCGAATATCTCAAACACCCGCCGACCCGCGCCCGCCTCGCCGACCTGTACGCCCGCGCCGAGATTTCGCCGCGCGATGGCCTGCGCAAGGCTGAGGACGCAGCAAAGGCCCTGCCCAGGGATGCCAGCGAAGATATGATCCTCGACGCGATGGTCGCGAACCCGATCCTGATCGAGCGCCCGCTGGTCGAAACCGACCACGGCGTACGCCTCGGCCGTCCGCCGGAAAAGGTGCGCGAAATCCTCTAGTAGCGCACGCCCAGCGACAGCTTCCACTGGTCGGTCCGCTTCAGCGTCTCGTCATCGTCGCCGCGCTCGAACGAATAGCGCAGTATCCAGTGCCCATCTTCGTCGAACTGATAGTTCAGCCCGATGTCGAGCCAGGTGACGCGTTGCGGCCCGGCGATGCGGAACAGATGCTTGTACGACGCATCGGCGGTAACATGCGAGAAAACCGCGCTTTCCGGCAGCAACCAGAACAACGCCTTGCCTTCGGCGCCGGCGCGCAGATAGCCCTCCCCATCGGTCAGCGCCGCATTCGCGCCGGCATCGAACACATAGCCGGCATGAGCGATCGCCTTCAGGTTGAACTTGACCCAGACCGGCCCGACGCGGCGCGCGGCGTCGAAGGGCAACGGCCGCAATTGCTGGAGGAACGCGGGCGTCCAGCTGAAATGCCCGGCGCCGACCGCGCTGTCGTCCTTGTCGTCGATCGTGACCAATCCCGTCAGGTCGATCTGGTCGAAGCTCTCCAGGAACGCGCTGTAGGTGAAGCCCAATCCCAGTTGCGATGCGTTCCCCGCAGTCGCCGAACCGCTCACGCTCTTGCGGGTATAGGAAAGGAAGGGGATCAGCTGCTGGTTCGGATCGTTGAGCAGCTCTAGTCCGACGACCGCTGCGATGCTGAAAGTCTCGGTCCCCGCGATCCGGTTGTCGACATAGGAGATTTCGGCCTGCGGCACCGCCGCCAGCTTCTCCTTGCTGCCGCGCGCCAGACCCAGCCCATCGGCAGTCTTGCTCAGGCGGAACGCGGAGGCAAACCGCCAGCCGCCCTCGGCTTCGGGTTTCGGCGAAGGCAGGCCTGACGACGTGGTCGTACCGGCGGAAGCCGCCGGCAGGGTGCAGCGTATCTCGGCGAATCGCCCGCGATTGTCGAACAGCATCGCCAGCGGCTCGCTGGCGAGCAACGGCCAGGCGGCGATATCGTCGGCGCCCGGGCTGGCCAGCGGCACGATCGCGATGCGCGGATCTCCGGCGAAGGTCTCGAGATATTGATGGATATTGTTGAGCGTCAGCTGGTCGCCCGGCTTGCACAGCCCCTTGCCCGCGCCCTTGCAATAGTCGCGGTCGAGCGCCGCGCCCGCCTTCTCCTGAAGCTCGTCGGTGCCGTCGCGATTGACGTCGCCGATTCCCACGAACGGCGCCTTGCTCAGCGCGAACGCACTGTTGAGAAGCCGGCCCGGCGCCACCCGGCCATCGACGCACAGCTTCGCCGGATCGAGCCCCTGCGCCGCCGCCGAACCGGCAGCGAGGCAAGCGACGGCATAAGCCGTGAAGGAAGCTCGCCGCCTCATCGTGCGACCGCCCAGGCCTGACGGCGTGTCGTGACCTTGTCGTACAGCAGCTGGACGCTGGCGTTCAGCACGCCATCCAGCACAGAACGCGTGTCCGCGACGCTGATCTCGTCCATCGCATAGCCCTGCGCCACCAGTGCGGCCCGTGCGCTGCGCAGGGTGGTCCCCCAATTCGCGGCACCGGCCGAATAGCCCTTGGGTGGACTCGAGGAGGGCTTCTTGATGACCCAGTCATTGCCCTGGACATTGTCATTGTACGCCGCCGCGATTTCGGCGCGCAGCGCTTCGCGGCAATCATTCCATGCCGTTCCGGATGCCACTTCTGCCATTGCGGATGCCTCCCCCCGAAGTCCCGGAGGGAGTATGCACGATCGAGGATACAATTGATCCTCGTTTCCGCGCCGAAACGGACGGATCGCGATACGGTCAGCGTCTCCGCCCCAACATCTCCCGCACTTCCTGAAACAACACGATCGCAAGCCCGGCCAGCATCAGGATTCCGGCCCAGCCTTGCCCGCTCGCGCCATTGTTCCACACCATCCGGGCGGGCATCGCGCCAAGCAGGACGATCAGCAGCAATCGCGTCGGCCAATGCGCGCGCGCCGCGTCCGGCGCCTGCGTCCGCACCAGCCGCTCCGCCACCACATTGGGTTCGCGATGCGCATGGTAGAGGAAGACGGTCATCGCCACCGCCGCGATGAGCGCGGCGACCAGCGCAAGACCGTCGTCCCCGGTCCAAAGGAGGTAGAACGGCAGCGCAATGCCCGCCGCCGCATAGATGGCCCACACCCGCGGACTCGCCCAGCTGTTACGCCAGTTGCGGACGAAATCCTCCACTTCGTCCGCGGTGAAGATCACCCCGACGCCCCATTGCACGAAACGGAAACCGCCCGGATGCGGCGCGAACCTGCGCCGGAACCTGTCTTCGAGCATCCCCATGCGCCTCGCCCCCTTGGGGTGGGGATTAGCATCGCGCGGCGCGCGGCGGCTAGGCTTTCGACATCTCCGCGGTAATGTCCTGCTTCATGCCATAGAGGTGCGTCGCACGGCCCCCTCTGGCGACGACATCGGCGGTCACCCGCATCCAGCGCGACTCGCCGTCCGGCCGCCGTATCCGCGCCTCGAAGGTGAAGCTGCCGCACGTCGCGATTGCTTCGGAGCGCAGCCGGTGCAGCAGTTCGCGCGATTCCTCGCAATACATCGCCACCGTCTCGCGCCGGTCGATCCGCGCGCCTTGCGGAATTCCGAACAGCTCGAACACGCCCGCGCTCCAGGTCAGGCTGTCGTCGGCGAGATCGCATCGCCACGCGGCGGGCAATTGCAACGGGGTTTCGGTCTCCGGCCCGGCCGAATCGATCCAATGGCGGGTCAGGACGCTCGGGGCCGGATAGAACAGGGATCCCATGCGCCGGAGGATAGCCATGCGACGATTAACGCGCTGTTATTCCCGCTGGAGGAACTGGCGGGGTGACGTATCGAAAAGCGCCCGCTAAGGGCTGCGCTCATGACCCAGATCACGCCCGAGATCGTCGCCGAACACGGCTTCACCCCCGAGGAATATGAGCGCGTCCTGCACGCGATGGGCCGCGAGCCCAATCTGACCGAACTCGGCATCTTCTCGGTCATGTGGTCCGAGCATTGCAGCTACAAGTCGAGCCGCATCCATCTGAAGAAGCTCCCTACCACCGGCCCGCAGGTCATTTGCGGCCCCGGCGAGAATGCCGGCGTGGTCGATATCGGCGACGGTCAGGCGGCGATCTTCAAGATGGAGAGCCACAACCACCCGTCCTATATCGAGCCCTATCAGGGCGCGGCGACCGGCGTCGGCGGCATCCTGCGCGACGTGTTCACGATGGGCGCGCGTCCGGTGGCGAACATGAACGCGCTGCGCTTTGGCCGGCCCGATCATCCCAAGATGCGCCACCTGATCGCCGGCGTGGTCCACGGCATCGGCGGCTACGGCAATTGCGTCGGCGTGCCCACCGTGGGCGGCGAAGTGAATTTCCACCCTGCCTATGACGGCAACATTCTCGTCAACGCGATGACGGTCGGCGTCGCCCAGACCGACAAGATCTTCTATTCGGCCGCTTCGGGCATCGGCAATCCGATCGTCTATGTCGGCTCGAAGACCGGCCGCGACGGCATCCACGGCGCGACGATGGCCTCGGCCGATTTCGGCGAGGATTCCGAGGAAAAGCGCCCCACCGTCCAGGTCGGCGATCCCTTCACCGAAAAGCTGCTGATCGAAGCCTGCCTCGAACTCATGTCGTCCGACGCCATCGTGGCGATCCAGGACATGGGCGCTGCCGGCCTCACCTCCTCGTCGGTCGAGATGGCCAGCAAGGGCGGCGTCGGCATCGAGCTGATCATGGACGACGTGCCCCAGCGCGAAACCGGCATGACGCCCTACGAGATGATGCTCTCGGAGAGCCAGGAGCGGATGCTCATGGTGCTCAAGCCCGGCCGCGAAGCGTTCGCCGAGGCGATCTTCCGCAAATGGGAGCTCGATTTCGCGGTCATCGGCCATGTCACCGAGCCTGATCCGGTTTCTGGGGGCCATATGGTGCTCAAGTGGAAAGGCGAGACCGTCGCCGACATTCCGCTCGCCCCGCTGGCCGACGAAGCCCCGCTCTACGATCGCCCGCACGTGCCGACGCCCAAGCGCGCCGAACTGACCGACGTGCCCGAAAGCACCGATCTCGCCGCCGATCTGGTCAAGTTGATCGGCTCGCCCGACATCGCGTCGCGCCGCTGGATCTGGGAACAGTATGACCACATGGTCGGCGCCGACACCGTCCAGCGCCCGGGCGGCGACGCCGCGGTGGTCCGCGTGCACGACACACAAAAGGGCCTCGCGATCACCACCGATTGCACCCCGCGCTATTGCTTCGCCGATCCGGTCGAAGGCGGGAAGCAGGCGGTGGCCGAGGCATGGCGCAACCTCACCAGCGTCGGCGCCACGCCGCTCGCGGTGACCAACTGCCTCAACTTCGCCAATCCGCAGCGCCCGGAGATCATGGGCCAGATCGTCGGCTGCCTCGACGGCATGTCGCAGGCCTGCATCGCGCTCGACTTCCCGATCGTGTCGGGCAACGTCAGCCTCTACAACGAGTCCAAGGCGACCGGCGGCGGTTCGGCGATCCTGCCGACCCCGGCGATCGGCGGCCTCGGCCTGCTGGCGGACTATACGAAGAACTGCACCATCGGCTTCAAGGGCCTTGGCGACATCGTCCTCGCCATCGGCGAGCGGGGCGGCGATCTGGGCCAGTCGATCTGGCTGCGCGAAGTGCATGGCCGCGAGGATGGCCCGCCGCCGCCGGTCGATCTCGCCGCCGAGCGCCGCACGGGCGACTTCATCCGCAAGATGATCGCCAACGGCTCGATCACCGCCTGCCACGACGTGTCCGATGGCGGCCTTGCCGTGACGCTCGCCGAAATGGCGCTGACATCGAACCTCGGCGTGCTGGTCAACGAACCCCAGCCCTTCGGCGTCGCGGGCAGTTTCTTCGGCGAGGATCAGGGCCTCTACGTCGTCACCGTGTGCGACACCTGCCTCGCCGACTTCATGGCCGCCGCCCATGCCGCCGACGTCCCCGCCGACGCGCTGGGCCGCGTCATCAAGGACCGGCTGATCTTCGAGCTGGACGAAGGCGACTGGACCGTCAGCATCGCCGATCTGCGCGCCGCGCACGAAGGCTTCTTCCCCGCGCTGATGGGCGAAGACGCGGCGCTGGCGTAAGCCCGGCCGCCTGAACCTTGTCGCTCGCCTCACGTTGCTGCAAGGTAACGTCAGGAGGTCGCCGATGCCTACAGGCTATTCCGGAACGCCGCTCGCCAAGAAGCTCGGCTTCACCGCCGGGCAGCGCGTCTGGTTCCACGACATGCCCCACAGCGTCCGCGCGGAAATCGATCCGCCCGCGCTCGGCGTGGAAGAGCTCAGCGTCGCTTCCGAGGGGACTCAGGGCGCGCATATCTTCGTCACCGAACGCGCGGTGCTTGAAACCCAACTCGCGGCGTTGCGCGAATTGCTCGAGCCCAGCGGCTTCATTTGGGTCTCATGGCCCAAAAAGGCGTCGAAAGTGCCGACCGACATCACCGAGGACACGATCCGCGACGTCGCACTCCCGACGGGGCTGGTCGACGTAAAGGTCTGCGCGATCGACGAAATCTGGTCCGGCCTCAAACTCGTCATCCGCAAAAGCCAGCGTTAGGTTCTTTAGGAAAACGACCTTACACTGGCGAAATGGCCGATTCCGACGCTCTGCCCTGGCGCCCCTATCCGGAGCATTCCGATGCGGAAAGTGTCGCGCGCACTGAAGCGTTTCTCGAGACGATGCGCACCAGGCGCAGTTGCCGCCATTTCACCGACCGCGAGGTTCCCCGCGAAGTGATCGAAGCCGCGATCCTCGCGGCCGGCACCGCGCCCAGCGGCGCCAATCACCAGCCCTGGCATTTCGCGGCGATCTCGTCGCCCGGCGTGAAGCTGTCGGTGCGGATCGCAGCGGAGGAAGAGGAGCGCAGCTTCTATGGCGGCCGCGCCAGCAGGGAATGGCTCGATGCGATCGGTCCGCTCGGCACCGATGCGAACAAGCCCTATCTCGAAGACGCGCCCTGGCTGATCGTCGTCTTCGCCCAGCGCCGCGGCGGGATCGAGCAGGTCACCGACACCCAGAATTACTATGTCACCGAAAGCGTCGGCATCGCGTGCGGCCTGCTGCTCGCGGCGCTGCACGAAGCGGGTCTGGCGACGCTGACCCACACGCCCAATCCGATGCGCTTCCTCAACCGCGTGTGCCAGCGGCCGGCGCATGAGAAGCCGATGATGATCATCGTCGCCGGCCATGCCGCGCCCGATGCGACCATCCCCGCCCACGCCCTGAAGAAGAAGTCGCTGGAGCAGATCGCAAGCTGGCTGTAGCTTCCCCCGCGAAACGTGAACGGGGGCGGTCATGGCAGGTAGCTGGAGCACGAGGCGGCGGATCATCGTCGCGACACTGATTGCAGGGACGCTCGATATCCTCGCGGCGATCGGCATGACGCTAAGCAAGGGCCGCGAAATCGATGCGATGCTCCGCTATGTCGGGTCGGGCGTCTGGCCCGATGCGGCAAAGCTGCAGGCCACCGGCGCTTCGGCCGGGCTCGCGGTCCATTACGGGCTGATGGCGATCATGGCGGCGGTGTTCGTGCTTGCCGCGAACCTGATCCCCGCGCTCAAGCGGCAATGGCTGCTATGGGGTCTGCTCTACGGCCTCGCCACCTATGTCGCTATGAACCTTGTCGCGGTGCCGCTGCGCTTCGGGACGCCCCTGCCCCACAGCGCGATGCAGATCGTTCCGCAGCTGCTCTTCCACCTCTTCCTTGTCGGCGTGCCGATCGCGTGGGTGGCACGCAAGGGATGAGCGACACCGCCCCCATTGCTCGCCTGCAGTCCCTCGACACCGTCCGCGGCGTCGCGGTGATGGGCATCCTGCTTCTCAACATCGTCGCCTTCAGCATGCCGATGGCCGCCTATTTCAATCCGCGCGCCTATGGTGGGGCGGAGGGGATCGACCTTACGGTCTATCTGGCCAATTTCGTGCTGTTCGACGGCAAGATGCGCGGCCTGTTCTCGTTCCTGTTCGGCGCGTCGATCCTGATGGTGATCCAGCGGGCCGAGGCTAAGGGCGAGAGCCCGGCCCGCGTCCATTACATGCGGATGATCTGGCTGCTGCTGTTCGGCCTCGTCCACCTCTGGCTGGTCTGGTTCGGCGATATTCTCGGCCATTACGCGCTGATCGGGATGCTGGCCTATTTCCTGCGCAACGTGCGGCCGGCGAGGCTGGTGATCTTCGGCGTGCTGATGGTGCTGGTGCAGGCGATGATCTTCGCCTTCCTGCCAGTGATGGTCCACGCGCTCCAGAGCGCGCCCGCGGATCCCGACGCAGCGAAGAAGGCTGCCCAGAGCCTTGCCGAGCTCAATCGCGGATTCGGCATCCCCACCGCCGGGGAGATCGCGAAGAACCTCGCAATCTATCGCGGCGACTATGCCGGCATCTTCGCCGAACGCCTCCGCGAGAATCCGACCGGGCCGGTCACGACCACCCTGCTCTTCGGATTCGAAACGCTCGCCTATATGATGTTCGGCATGGCCGCGCTGAAGACCGGCCTGCTGCGCGGCGACTGGGATCGTGCGCGCTACCGCAAATGGTTGTGGATCGGATTCGGCATCGGAATCCCCGCTTATGCCGCGCTCGCCGTCTATCTGATCAATGCGGACTTCAACCTCTTCTCGATCGTGCTGGGCGCGATGATGCTGCCCACCTTGTTCCGCCCCTTCATGATCGTCGGCTGGGCCTGCCTCATCATCCTGCTCGCCCGGCCCGGCGGCGCGCTGACCAGCCGCATCGCCGCGACGGGACGGATGGCATTCACCAACTACCTCACCACCAGCCTGATCTGCACCACCCTGTTCTACGGCTACGGCCTTGGCTGGTACGGCTATCTCGGCCGGGCCGAGCTTTACCTCGTCGTGTTCGCAGTGTGGGCGCTGATGCTGCTCTGGTCGAAGCCCTGGCTCGCGCGGTTCCGCTATGGTCCGCTCGAATGGCTTTGGCGCAGCCTGTCGCGGCTCAGCTTCCAGCCGATTCGCGGCGCGGCGGCCGCGAGCGACTGATCCCGCGCGATTTTTGCGACGAACCGATTCCCGCTCGCTTGCGAACGACACGCAATAGCCATTGCGAATCAGTCTCAATATCCCCATAGAGGGTTTAGCGAGAGGTTCGAGGGTCTGATGGTCGTTTGCGTTTGCAATGCAATCAAGGAACGTGACGTTCGCGCCGCCGCGCGCGATGGCGCCCGCAGCGCGTGTCAGGCTTATCGCGCGATGGGCATGCAGCCGAAATGCGGCCAGTGCGTCCCGTTCGCGCGAGAGATTATCAATTCGGAACGTGCTGCTGCATAAGCATTGCGAAAGCGATGCGATCACTGCAAATGCTCTTCGTTCGCAACTAGCGAAACCCACGGGAATCCGCCATTTTTCGGGTGTTCGCCGCCCGTAATTGCGCGTAAACGCTGCCCTGCAAACAGTTAGGGAAGCAGCGTCATGAAGGGCGATCCGAAGGTCCTCGAATATCTCAACGAGGTGCTCAAGAACGAGCTCACCGCGATCAACCAGTATTGGCTGCATTACCGCATGTACGACCACTGGGGCGTGAAGAAGCTCGCCGCGTTCGAGCGTCACGAATCGATCGACGAGATGAAGCATGCCGATCAGGTTGCCGAACGCATCCTGTTCCTCGACGGCCTGCCCAACTTCCAGCTGCTCGGCCGCCTGCGCATCGGCGAGACCGTCGCCGAAGTGCTCAAGGCCGATCTCGATCTCGAATATGAAGCCGTCGCCGTCCTCAAGGACGCGATCGAGCATTCCGAGAAGGTCCGCGACTATATCAGCCGCGACCTGTTCCGGCAGATCCTCGACAGCGAGGAAGAGCATATCGACACGCTGGAAACCCAGTTCGAGATGATCGAGCGGATGGGGATCGAGAATTACGTCCAGCTCAACAGCCGGTCGGTCGAGGAAGACGCGTAAGCCCTCAACTCCCCTCCCTTGCAGGGAGGGGAGCGGAAGCGGCTAAATCTCGCTAAAGGTCAGAGGACCGGGCGGCGTCCGAATGCGGCCGGCTTGCGGGCGACCAGCGGGTTCGCTTCGCGCTCGAGCAGCGACAGCGTGGATTCGAACAGCGGGCGCAACTGCACCACATGCTCCAGCGCGGCGCTGGGCGTGTCGCGATTCTCGACGCATTCGCGCGCAATCGTCTCGATCATCTCGGCGATTTCGGCGAGCGGATCCGCGCCGAACTGACGCGATTCGCCCTTCAGCGTGTGCGCGGGCAGCACCATCGCGGCTGCGCTCTGCGAACGCATGGCGTCTTCGATCTGCGAAACCGACTTTACGCCGTCTTCGCGGAAGTAACCGAGAATACGCACGAAATTGGCGCCAAGCTCCGCGCGGGCCTGAGAGAAGGCGTCCCAATTCACCAACGGATCACTTGCGCTCGACATGCTTAACTCACTCCGCACCACCGAAGGTACGCCTGAGCTTTAAGAGAGGTAAGTAAACAGCAAGTTGATTTACATCTAGGGAGTGATGCGGAAACGATGGTTTCCGCTGCCTTCAACATCCTGCAGGATCAGGCCCGCATTCGCCGCGAGTTGTCCAAGTTCCCGTGGCGCGGCGGGATCGTCGGCCATGATCTCGATCGTTTCGCCCGGATGTTCGCGAATGGCCTTGGCCAGCCGGATCGCTGGCCAGGGACAGCGCATTCCGCGGGCGTCGATCTCGATCACGCCGGAAGCCTCAGTCCTTGTTGTCGAACGGGTTCTTCGGCGCGCGCATCGTGAAGCGCACCGGCACCGCACCGAAATCGAATTCCTTGCGGAGGCCGTTGACCAGATAGCGGCGATAGCTTTCCGGCAACAGGTCGACGCGCGTGCCGAACAGCACAAAGCTGGGCGGGCGCGACTTGATCTGGGTCACGTAGCGCGGCTTGATCCGCTTGCCGCCCGGCGCGGGCGGCGGATTGGCTTCGATCGCGCGTTCGAACCAGCGGTTGAGCTGGCCGGTCGACACGCGGCGCGACCAGGCGTCGCGCGTCTCGAACGCCACCTTCATCAGCACGTCGAGGCCCTTGCCGGTCGCGGCGGATACGGTCAGCACCGGAATACCCCGCGCCTGCGACAGCCCTTCCTCCAGCGCGCCCTTGATGCCGTTGAACAGGCTGGAGGCATTCTCCGCCACGTCCCACTTGTTGATTGCGATGATCAGCGCGCGGCCCTCCTGCAGCACGCGATCGGCGATCTTGAGGTCCTGCACCTCCAGCCCGCGCGTTGCGTCGAGCAGCAGCACGACGACTTCGGCGAAATCGATCGAGCGCAGCGTATCGGCGACCGAGAGCTTCTCCAGCTTCTCTTCGACCCGCGCCTTCTTGCGCATGCCGGCGGTGTCGATCAGCCGGACGCGGCGCGGCCCCTCGGGGCTGTCCCATTCCCAGTCGACCGAGATCGAATCGCGCGTGATGCCGGCTTCAGGCCCGGTAATCATCCGGTCCTCGCCCAGCAGCTTGTTCACCAGCGTCGATTTTCCCGCGTTCGGACGGCCGACCACCGCGAACTTCAGCGGCGCGTCTGGCGCGTCGGGATCATCTTCCTCGAATTCCGCTTCTTCGCGCTCGATATGGGGCCGCAGCGCCTCGAACAGGTCGACAATGCCCTCGCCATGCTCGGCCGAGAAGGGGATCGGATCGCCGAAACCCAGGGCCATCGCCTCGATCACGCCGGTCTCGCCCGATTTGCCCTCAGCCTTGTTGGCCAGCAGCACGACCGGGGTGTCCGATGAGCGGAGCCAGCGGCCGATCTCTTCGTCCAGCGGCACCACGCCCGCGCGCGAATCCACCACGAACAGGGCGACATCGGCTTCCTGCACCGCCGCCTGCGTCTGGGCGCGCATCCGCCCCGGCAGGGTCTGCGGATCCTCGTCCTCGAAACCGGCGGTGTCGATGATGCGGAACTCGAGCCCGAGCAGGGTCGCATCGCCCTCGCGCCGGTCGCGGGTCACGCCCGGCAGATCGTCGACAAGCGCAAGGCGCTTGCCGACCAGCCGGTTGAACAGCGTCGATTTGCCGACATTCGGGCGGCCGATGATAGCCACGGTGGGAGTGCGCATGGTCTGCTTCTACGATTCAAGGTTGCGGAAGGGAACGCCTCAACGAAAAAGCGGCGGCGGGGTCCTTCCCCGCCGCCGCCGATCGATGGCCTCCCCGCCGGGGAAGGCGTTAGCGATAGGCCGAGAGACGGCCCTTGTCGTCGAGGACATAGAGCGTGTTGTTGGCCACGATCGGCGCGAGGGTGATCTCGCCGTCGGTTTCGAGCGTCGAAGTGACGGTGCCGTCGGTGACCGACGCCGTGACGATCTCGCCGCGGCTGTTGACCAGCACCAGCCGGTTGCCGGCCAGGATCGGGCCGGTCCAGCCGATCGGGTTCGTCTTCTTCTTCTCGTTGCGATAATGCTTGAGCTGCGAGATCCAGCGGATCTTGCCGCTGCCGCGCGACAGGCACAGCAGGCGCGCATCGTCGGTGACGAGGAAGATCCATTCACCGGCCACCCACGGGGTGGAGATGCCGGCGACATTCTGCTCCCACAGGCGCGTGCCGGTGGTGAGATCCATCGCCACCATGCGGCCGCCCTGACCCACGGCATAGACGCGGCCCTGATCGATCACAGGCTCGGCATCGATATCCGACAGCGACGAAACCGACGTCGAGATGCTCGAACGCGACAGCACATCCGCCCACAGCGGCAGGCCATTCTCGTAACGATAGGCGTTGAGTTCGCCCGACGAGAAACCCGACACGACGGTGCCCTGCGCCACCGCAGGCGCCGCAACACCGAACACGCCCTGCGTCTCGAGGCTGGCCGATGCGGTCCAGGCGACTTCGCCGTCGGTCTGGTTGAGCGCGAACAGCTGGTTGTCCTGCGTCAGCACATAGACCTGGCCATTGGCGACGCTCGGCGAGCCGCGCAGCGGGCCGCCCGGGCGCTTGCGCCACAATTCGGTGCCGTTGGTGGCGTCGAGCGCGACTACGTCGCCCAGCCCGTTGCTGGCATAGACCTTGCCGGCTTCGACGCTGGCGCCGCCGCCGAAGCGGGCGCTCTTGTTCTCGGTGTCCTTGACGGTCGAGGTCGCCCACAGCTTCGATCCGCTATCGGCGGCGAACGCGGTGACGGTGCCTTCCACATCCATCACGAACAGACGATTTTCGTCGACCACCGGCGATGCGGCCAGCCGCTCGCGCTTGTTGCCGCCGGCGATCTGCACCGACCATGCCTTCGTCAGCGAGCCGCCGAGTTCGAGATGGCCCATCGACTTGGAAGCATTGCCGCCCGGCTGGTTCCAGCTCGGGTTCGCCGCCGCGGCCGGGACCAGCACTTCGACGCCGGCCATCGCCGTGTCGGCGTTGATCTCGTTCTCCGACGCGAGGATCGGCACGCGCTGTCCCACGACCGGCGTTCCCTTCGGACCGCCGCCCTTGAAGACGCCGCAGCCGCTCAGCGCCAGAATCGCCGCCGTAGCGGCCGTCACCCTCACCCAGTTCTTCATTGCGCTTTCTTTTCCTCAGCCGCACCGGAAGCGTCGACGCCGTAGGCGCTGGCCATTTCCAGCGCACGTTGACGCATATTGTCGGGCACATAATCCTTCGACTGCGCGATCAGGGCGAACATCTTGCCAGCCTCGGCACGCTTGCCCTGCTTGATATAGGCCGCGGCGACCGTCTCGCCGGCAGTGCCCAGCCAGGGCGATTCCGCGGTCGCGAGCGGCTTCAGGCGATCGATCACCACCTGCGGCGCGATCGAATCGAATTCGGCGCGAGTCTGCTGGATCAGCGCCAGATCGCGGAACGGCTGGGCCAGCTTCGCGTCGTTCGCGATCACGGCATAGCGCGCGGCCGCGCCCTTCAGGTCGTTCTTCGCGAGCAGCAGGTCGGCTTCGTTGAACAGCGCCATCGCGCGATAGCCCGGCGCACCGCCATCCACCAGCTTGCGCAGCTCGGGATTGGCCTTCGCGGCCTGACCGGCGCGGATATTCTCCAGCGCCCCGTTGAGCTGCTCGCCCTGCTGGCCGGCCGCCTGGTCGCCCCGCGCGTCGAAAAACAGATAGGCCGCCAGCGCCGCAAGCGCGACGCCCAGCGCGATCAGTCCGGTGCGACCCCATTTGCGCCACAGCGACAGAAACTGCTCGCGGCGATACTCCTCGTCCACTTCCCGGACAAAGGCATCGTTGGTCGTATCATTGGGGGGAAGCGCCAAAACTCACTCCATGGGTGGCAACGGGATCGCGGCCCAGCCGCGCGAAACGCCGCTGATAGCCCGTCAATCGCGTGCCGCATAGACTTGATCGGGTCCCGGAAACGCCCGCGACCTGACATCGGCGGCATAGGTTTCAACCGCGGCGGAAATGCGGCCAGCCATGTCGTCGTAACGCTTCACGAACCGCGCGGTCCGCTCGAACATGCCGAGCATGTCGTCGATCACCAGCACCTGGCCGTCGCACTGGTTCGACGCGCCGATCCCGATCACCGGAACCGACACCGCCGCGGTGACTTCGTTGGCCAGATTTTCGACGACGCCTTCGGCAACGATCCCGAACGCGCCGGCATCGGCGATCGCCCGCGCATCGTCGATGATCTGCGCATGTTCGGCGTTGCTGCGGCCCCGTGCGCCATAGCCGCCCAGCGCGTTCACCGATTGTGGGGTCAGGCCGATATGGCCCATCACCGGAATGCCGCGCCCGGTCAGGAACTGCACGATCGGCGCCATCGGTGCGCCGCCCTCCAGCTTGACGCCGGCGGCGCCCGTCTCGGCCATCACCCGCGCCGCGCTCTCGAAGGCCTTTTCGGGGCTCGCTTCGTAGCTGCCGAACGGCATGTCGACGATCACCGCCGAGCGATAGCTGCCGCGCACCACCGCCGCACCATGCGCGATCATCATCTCCAGCGTCACCGGCAGCGTCGTGGGCAGGCCGTAGATCACCTGGCCCAGGCTGTCGCCAACCAGCAGGATGTCGCAATGCGGATCGAGCAGTTGCGCCATCCGCGTCGTGTATGCGGTCAGCATCACGATCGGCTCCCTGCCCTTGCGGTTGCGCAGCGCCGGGATCGTCACGCGCTTCTGGGGCGAAGGCGTCGGGTTGGCCCGGCTAGTCGAAGTGTCGAGAGTTACGTGGGACATGGGCAGGCTCCTAGCCCGCCGCGCTGCGCTGCACCAGCACAGTCACCCGCGAGGGTGCTTCAACTTTACATTATGTTCGATATTTTTTACATAACGTTACGAATCGAGAACATGGAGTTTGAAAAAGATGACGTTGAGGGAGAAAATCCTCTGGTCGTCGACGGCGATCACGCTGGTGATCTGGGGCTGGTATTTTTCCAGCTTCGTCGGCGATCTGAAGGCGGGGCGAATCGATCAGGGGGCGATGGTGGGCAGCTTCGCCGTCGCCGTGATCGTGCTGACGGTGGTCCACATCGTCTCGGCGACCGTGATCGCAATCTTCTCGGGAAAGGCGGCCAATGCCCCGGCCGACGATCGCGAGACGGCCTATGATCTGGCCGCCTATCGCCCCGCCTATTTCGTCCTCGCCGGTACCATCATCGCGCTGATGCTGGCGGGTCCCATCCTGCTGCGCATCGCCGCCGAATGGACTCCCCAGCCCGATCCCGGCCTCGTCCCCGTCCTGCTCGGCAATGCGCTGCTCGCGGCGCTGGTGCTGGCCGAACTGGTCCATGCGGGCTTTCAACTCATTCGCTACCGCTTCGGAGGCTGATCATGGCATATCGCGAGAAACTCGCCTGGATCGAACTGATCGGCATGGTGCTGGCCTATGGCCCCTATTTCATCGCCGTCGGCATCGTCGATCCCGTCGGCGCGCGAGACACTACGCTGACCTATGTCGGGCTGTTCGCCGCCGCCACCGTCGTACGGCTGCTGATCCTCGGCGGCGGCTGGCTGACCCTGCGCATCCGTCTCGGCGCCGAAGCCCGCGCCCAACCCGACGAGCGGGAACGCGCGATCGCCGGCCGCAGCGCGACCATCGGCTATTATGTCCTGCTTAGCCTGATGCTGTGGGCAGCCGTGATCCTGCCCCTTCTCGAAAGCGGATGGAAAGTCGCCAATTCGGGGCTTGCCGCGATCGTGATTGCCGAGATCGTCCGCCATGCCGTTACGGTCGTCGGCTACCGGAGAAGCTGGCATGGGTAAGATCAGCAACCAGATCCGCACGCTCCGCTTCATGGCCGGGGAAATGACCCAGGCCGAGCTGGGCGAGCGGATCGGCCTGACGCGCCAGACGGTCGCCGCGATCGAGCAGGGCAAATATTCGCCGACGCTGGAAGCCGCATTCCGCATCGCGATGGTCTTCGGCAAGCCGCTCGACGAGGTCTTCCAGTGGGAGGAAGGTTGAGCCTCACTTCACATAGAGGTTCATCGCGATCGAAATCCGCTCCCCGCCGCCCAGATAGGGCCGCACGCCGTGGCGCATCCAGGCGGGGAACAGCACCAGGTCGCCACGCTTCGGCGCGATGCGATGCTCGGTATCCTGCGGCGCGCCGTCCGCGCCGATCGCGCGGAAGCCGGGCCAGGTCATCTGCGGCAGCGGGAAGCGCGGATCCTCAAGATACAGCTCGCCGCCCTGCCCCGGCTCGCCGGTCGCGACATAATAGACCGCCGCCCACAGCACGCCGGGATGGGCATGGCTCATGTTCAGCGCGCCGGGCGGCGATACGTTCGCCCACATCCGCACCGACCACTCAGGCTCGCGTCCGTCGAACCGCGACATGCGTTTCGCCATCTTCACCGCGATGTCCGCCAGCTTCGCCGCCGCTGCGCCGCCCCAGTCGAGCATATCGGTCTTGGAATGCCAGCCGCCGACATTGGAGCGGCTGATCCCGGCCTCGCTCGCCTGCCGCTCGCGAATGACGGTCTCCAGCGCCGCGGTCATCGGCTCGGCATCGGCCAGATGGCCATGAAGGATGGTCGTCTCGAACAGCCCATGCTGCTCGGCCCGCACCCGGATCGCGGCGAAATCGTCGGCCATCGGGCTATCGCCTCCTAGAGCAGGGCGCGGGCGTAGATCTCGGGCTTGAAGCCGATCAGCACGCCGCCCGGAAACTCCAGCACCGGCCGCTTGATCATCGACGGCTGCTCAAGCATCAGCTCGACCGCCTTGGCTTGGTCGACGCTCGCCCGCACATCGTCGGGCAGCTTTTTGAAGGTTGTCCCGGCTCGGTTGAGCACCGTCTCCCACCCCGCCGCCTCGATCCATTTCAGCAAGCGGGCGCGGTCGGCACCTTCCTTCTTATAGTCATGGAAAGTGTAGGCGACCTTGTGCTCGTCCAGCCAGACGAACGCCTTCTTCATCGTGTCGCAGTTCTTGATGCCGTGGATCGCGATCATTCGTCCTCCTTGCCGAGAAACCGGCCGAGCGTCACCACCTTTTGCCGCTCCAGCCCCAGCGCGGCGTAGAAACCGAGCGCAGCGTCATTGTCCTCGCGCACCATCAGCTGGATCTTGGGAACGCCGCGCTCGCGCAGCCAGCCTTCCGCGGCAGTCATCATCGTGCGCCCCAGCCCCTCGCGCTGCCGCTCCGGCGCCACGGCGAGATAATAGACCCAGCCGCGATGCCCGTCGAAGCCGACCATGACCGACGCCGCGATCGCATTGCCGTCCCGCGCCACCAGCACCGTGGACGTCGCCGTGGCCATCGCCAGCGCATAGTCGCTCGCCGGATCGTTCCACGGCCGCGTCAGCCCGCACGCGCGCCACAGCGCGATCACCGCATCGGCATCGTCGACGCTCGCCGCGCCGGTCACCGGAACTGACAGATCGACCCCGCCCACAGATGCTCCACCTTGCCGTCGGGCGCGTCGGCGCTGAGCAGGCCGCCAAGCCCGCCCGCTGCGAACTCGGTCCCCAGCGTGCTCTCTTCCACCGTGACCGCCGTCACGTCGCGCATCTGCTTCAGCGTCGATCCGATGCCGATCCCGGCCGCAGTCGCATAAGGCCCCTTGTCGCGGCCATCGAGGTCCCAGCCGACGAACTTGCCGTCCTGGAACGACAGCGAAAGCCCGCCCTTGAAATCGGCGAAGTCGAGCGGCCCCTGCCCGCATTCCTCGTTACGGCCGGTATCGGTCGGCTTGCCCAGCGCGGCGATCACCATCGGCACCACCACATCGCGCGCCATGCCGAAGGTCGCGTGTCGCGCGCTGCCGCCCGAAGCGACCAGCGAGAGGCCGTCGGGCGCAAGGTTCAGCGCGGGCGCGGCGGTCTCGGCGCTATTCCCCGCGACCGCGTTTTCGGTGACCGTATCGTTCGCGGGGACGACAAATTCCGCGCCATTGTCGGTCTCGACCAAGGTAACGACGTTCGTGCCCTCGTCCGCGCCGCCGCAACCCGAAAGTAGCGCCAGCGCCGCAAAGCTTGCCAGTAGATGCCTGCTCATGGTGCGATCCCCCTCACCTGCCCACCCGCAGCCTCTCATCTCTGCGGGGGCGGCGCAATCGGGATCGTCACTCCCACTCGATCGTGCCGGGTGGCTTCGACGTATAGTCGTAGGTCACCCGGTTGATGCCCTTCACCTCGTTGATGATCCGCGTCGCGCAGCGGGCAAGGAAGCCGCCGGGATATTCGTACGCGACCGCGGTCATCCCGTCGGTCGAGGTCACCGCCCTCAGCGCCAGCACCGAATCATAGGTCCGCCCGTCGCCCATCACGCCGACGCTGCGCACCGGCAGCAGCACCGCAAAGGCCTGCCAGATCGCGTCGTACAGGCCCGCGTTGCGGATCTCGTCGAGATAGATCGCATCGGCCTTGCGCAGGATGTCGCACCGTTCCTTGGTCACTTCGCCCGGAATGCGGATCGCGAGGCCCGGTCCCGGGAAGGGGTGACGACCGACGAAGATGTCCGGCAGGCCCAGTTCGCGGCCCAGCGCGCGGACTTCGTCCTTGAACAGCTCGCGCAGCGGCTCGACCAGCTTCATGTTCATCCGCTCGGGCAGGCCGCCGACATTGTGGTGGCTCTTGATCGTCACCGAAGGGCCGCCGGTGAAGCTGACGCTTTCGATCACGTCGGGGTACAGCGTCCCCTGCGCGAGGAAATCCGCGCCGCCGATCTTCTTCGCTTCGTCCTCGAACACTTCGATGAAGGTCTTGCCGATGAACTTGCGCTTGGCTTCGGGATCGGTGACCCCGGCAAGGCCGCTCAGGAACAAAGTCTCGGCGTTCACATGGACCAGCGGGATATTGTAATGGCCGCGGAACAGGCTGACGACCTGATCGGCTTCGCCTGCGCGCATCAGGCCGTGATCGACGAACACGCAGGTCAGCTGGCTGCCGATCGCTTCATGGATCAGAACGGCCGCGACCGCGCTGTCGACGCCGCCGGAGAGGCCGCAGATCACCCGGCCCTCGCCCACCTGATCGCGGATTTCCTTGATCTTGGCGGCGCGGAACTCGGCCATCGTCCATTCGCCGCTGAGACCGCAGACATGACGGACGAAATTGGCGAGGAAGCGCGCGCCGTCAGGCGTGTGGACCACCTCGGGGTGGAACTGCGTCGCGTAATAGCGCCGCGCATCGTCGGCCACGACTGCGAAGGGCGATCCCGGGCTGGTCGCGACGGGGCGGAAGCCCGGCGCCAGTTCGGTCACCTTGTCGCCGTGGCTCATCCACACCTGATGCGTCTCGCCGGTCCGCCACAGCCCGTCGAACAACACGCAATCGTCCTGGATCTCGATGAATGCGCTGCCGAACTCGCCGCTGTCGCCCAGCCGCACGGTACCGCCCAGCTGCTCCATCATCACCTGCTGGCCATAGCAGATGCCTAGGATCGGAAGGCCTGAGTCGAAAATCGCCTGCGGCACGCGCGGGCTGCCGTCGTCGAGGACGGAGGCGGGCGAGCCGGAAAGGATGATGCCCTTTGGCTGCATCCGTTCGAACGCCTCGGCGGCGGCGTTGAAGGGTGCGATCTCGCTATAGACGCCCGCTTCGCGCACGCGGCGTGCGATCAGCTGGGTGACCTGACTGCCAAAGTCGACGATGAGGATGGAATCGGCATGATGGTTCATGCCCGACGCGCCTAGCAGATGAAGGCGGAAAGGGAAGGGGCGTTGAGCCCCTTCCCCTGTCCAATCAGCGCTTCTTCACTTCGAGGCCGGTCCAGCGGGCCGCGAATGCGTACAGATCCGAGGCTTCCTCGATGATCTTGTCGGTCGGCTTGCCCGATCCGTGGCCGGCACGGGTTTCGATGCGGACGAGGTGCGGCTTGTCGCCGATATCGGCGGCCTGGAGGGCGGCCGTGTATTTGAAGGTGTGGCCGGGGACCACGCGGTCGTCGGTGTCCGCGGTGGTCGCCAGGATCGCGGGGTAATTCCGGCCGCCCTTGATGTTGTGATAGGGCGAATAGCTCCACAGCGTGCGGAAATCGGCTTCCTTGTTCGGATAGCCGTAATCGTCGACCCAATAGCGGCCGGCGGTCCAGCGATCGAAGCGGAGCATGTCCATCACGCCCACCGCGGGCAGCGCCGCCGCGAACAGGTCGGGTCGCTGATTGACCACCGCGCCGACCAGCAGGCCGCCGTTCGAGCCGCCCTGGATCGCCAGCTGGTCCTTGCCGGTGATGCCTTCGCGGATCAGATATTCGCCCGCGCCGATGAAGTCGTCGAACACGTTCTGCTTGTTCTGCAGGCGGCCGCCATCGTGCCACGCCTTGCCATATTCGCCGCCGCCGCGAATGTTGGCGAGGACGAACACGCCGCCCTGCTCCATCCATGCGACGCGCGAAGCCGAGAAGCTGGGCGTGTACGAGATGTTGAACCCGCCATAGGCCCAGAGCAATGTCGGCGCCGGACCGGTCGTGTTCTTGTGCCGGACGACGAACATCGGAACCTTCGTTCCGTCCTTCGACGTGAAGAAGCGCTGCTCGACCTTATAATCGGCCGGGTTGAACGCGACCTTGGGCTGCGCCCAGACCGTCGCCTTCCCCGTCGCGACATCATAGCGATATACGGTGGTCGGCGCGTTGAAGCTGGTGAAGCTGAAGAAGGTCTCGGGATCCTTCTGGTCACCGCCAAAGCCGCTCGCGGTGCCGATGCCCGGCAGCTTCACAATGCCGTCGGCCTTGCCGGCCAGCGTATAGCGGCGAACCTCGGTCTTGGCGTCGACCAGATAGGACAGGACCAACCGCCCGCCGACGATCGTTGCGCTACCCAGCGTCGCCGGGCTCTCGGGAACGATTTCCTTCGGCGCCAGGTCGGCCGAAGCGATGTCGATCGAAACGACGCGCTGGCGCGGCGCGCCGGCATCGGTCGAGAAATAGAAGACGCTGCCTTCGTTGCCGATCGCGGACCAGTCGTTCTTCAGCTCGGGGATGATCGCCTTGGGCTTCCACGCGGGATCGCTCAGGTCGATGATATGGACCATGTTCTTGTTGTCGGTGCCCTCGCTGGTGCTGATCACCAGATAGCGCCCGTCATCGGTGATGCCCGCATAATGGCCGAGCTTCGGCTTGTCGGGCGTCGCATAGACCAGCCGGTCCTCGCTCTGCGGCGTGCCGAGCTTGTGGAAATAGACGCGATGATTGTCGCTGAGCGCGGTGTATTTCGCGTCCGCGGGCGGCTCGGGATAGCGCGAGTAGAAGAAGCCCGAGCCGTCCTTCGCCCAGCTCGCGCCCATCGTGTATTTGGCCCAGCTGACTTCGTCGCTCATCTCCTTGCCGGTGGCGAGGTCGATCACCTTGATCGTGCGCCAGTCGGTGCCGCCGTCCTGGATCGAGTAAATGAGGTGCTTGCCGTCATCCGAGGGCAGCCATTCGGCCAGCGCGGTCGCGCCGTCCTTCGACCAGCCGTTCGGGTCGATCAGGATGCGGCCCGGGCCGTCGATCGTGTCGCGGACCCACAGCACGGCCTGATTCTGCAGGCCGCTATTGTGCATGTAGAAATAGCGTCCGCCCTTCTTCGTGGGCGCGCCGAAACGCTCATAGTCGAACAGCTGCTTGATGCGCCCGGCGAACAGGTTGCGGCCCGGCAGGGTGGCGAGATAGGCGTCGGTCACCCGGTTCTCGGCAGCGACCCAGTCGGCCACTTCCTTGTCGTTGCGCACGTCGTTCTCGAGCCAGCGATAGGGATCGGCCACCTTCACGCCGAACTGCTCCTCCACCACATCGACGCGGCGGGTCTGCGGATAGGCGATCTTGGGCATGCTGGCGTTGGTCTCCGGGGCAGTCTGGGCGATGGCGGGCGAGGTCGTGACGAGAAGCAGCGGGATCAGCGTGGATACGCGGCGCATTGGGGCCTCCGATTTAGGGATGACCCATCCTAGGAAGGCCGGGCGAACGACTCAACTGCCTGTGTGGGAGTTTCCATGCAGGCCACACGCCGCCGACGAGCCAATGCCGCGATCAGGCGATGCCGATGCCGGTCTGGGGCACGGCCCACAGCATCACCGCCAGCGGCAGCAGCGCGAAGCCGATCGCGCTGGTCGCGCCCAGCAGCGGAGTGCCGGTGCGGCGCTGGGGATGGACGGTCCGCGGATAGGCGGCGGACTGACGGGTCTTCATCTTCATACTCCCTGACCGGCGATATCGGCCGGCACGGCACGGTTCGCAGGGATCGTGCCACGTGCCGGAAACGGCCGAAAAGCGTGGCATCCCGCTCAGGGAGATAAATGGGGATTGGCGGCCCGCACCAAGGATCAGGAAATCTTGCGGACCCGAAACAAAGACTGGGTCTTGAAACAAAAAGGCGGCCGCACCGGAGTGCGACCGCCTTTTGAAAGCCGGATCGGCGAAGCGCTTACGCGGCTTCGTCGAAATCCTCGTCGTTCAGGACCGGACCCGAATCCTGACCCTTGGCCGAAACGTCGCGATCGACGAACTCGATGATCGCCATCTGCGCCGCGTCCGAAGCACGCGGGCCGGCCTTGACGATGCGGGTATAGCCGCCGTTACGGTCGGCGTAGCGCGAGGCCAGCACGTCGAACAGCTTGGTCAGCTGCGCATCGTCGAGCAGACGGGCATGGGCCAGACGGCGGTTCGACAGGCCACCCTTCTTCGCGAGCGTGATCAGCTTCTCCACGTACGGACGAAGCTCCTTCGCCTTGGCGAGGGTCGTGGTGATCTGCTCGTGCTTGATGAGCGCGGCGCTCTGGTTGCGGAACAGGGCGATACGGTGAGCCGAAGTACGCTGAAGCTTACGGCCGCCAACCTTATGACGCATGTGTCTTTCCTTCGTTCGTTAAGGGGCCGTCTGACGGAACCCCAGACCAGGCGGTGCGAAACGGGCCACCGCCCAAAACCCTTTTATGAGCCAGCCCGCCGCGGCGAAGCCGCGTCGTCAGTCGGGACCTTCGGCCCCGCTGGCCGGGCTGTCGCTGTCTCCGGGTTAGCGGCGCTAACCCGGTGCAGCTCAGCCCATGATTTCCTGCTCGAGCTTCTTGGCCATCTCTTCGATGTTCTCGGGCGGCCAGCCGGGGATTTCCATGCCGAGACGGAGACCCATCGACGAAAGCACTTCCTTGATCTCGTTGAGCGACTTGCGGCCGAAGTTCGGCGTGCGCAGCATCTCGGCTTCGGTCTTCTGGACCAGATCGCCGATATAGATGATGTTGTCGTTCTTGAGGCAGTTGGCCGAACGCACCGACAGTTCGAGCTCGTCGACCTTCTTGAGAAGGTAACGATTGATCTGCGCGGTATCGCCTGCGCCGCCTTCCGAAGCCGCGGCAGCCGGAGCCGCCATGCCGATCGGAGCCGAGCGAGTGATCGCCGAATCGTCGAAGTGGACGAACAGCGCCAGCTGGTCCTGGAGGATGCGCGCCGCGTAGGCGATCGCGTCTTCCGGAGTGATGGTGCCGTCGGTTTCGACCGAGAGCGTCAGCTTGTCGTAATCGAGTTCCTGACCGACGCGGGTATTCTCGACCTTGTACGAAACCTGGCGAACCGGGCTGTACAGGGCGTCGACCGGGATCAGGCCGATCGGAGCGTCCGCCGGACGGTTCGACGCGGCGGGGACATAGCCCTTACCGGTGTCGGCGGTCAGCTCCATGTTGAGCGTCGCGCCGTCGTCGAGATGGCACAGCACCAGATCGGGGTTCATCACTTCGATGTCGCCCGAAACGGCGATGTCGCCGGCCTTCACTTCAGCCGGGCCGGTCGCCGAAAGCTGGAGACGCTTCGGGCCTTCGCCCTGCATCTTGAGCGCGATCTGCTTGACGTTCAGAACGATGTCGGTGACGTCTTCACGCACGCCGGCGAGGCTCGAGAACTCGTGCAGCACGTTCTCGATCTTGATCGACGTGACAGCGGCGCCCTGAAGCGACGAGAGCAGCACGCGGCGCAGCGCATTGCCGAGCGTCAGGCCGAAACCGCGCTCGAGCGGCTCGGCGACGAAGGTCGACTTGCGCTTGGGATCGCCGCCGGGCTTCTTTTCGAGGCCGTTGGGCTTCTTGAGTTCCTGCCAGTTCTTGGAATTGACGGACACTGGGCTTTCCCTCTGGTTGGGCGGGGCTGGAGCTACCCCACCGAAAAATCAGCCGAAACGGGCCGGACTCGCTCCCGAGCCCGTACCCGCTACGGAAAGACGGTCAGACGCGACGGCGCTTGGACGGACGAACGCCGTTGTGCGGGATCGGCGTCACGTCGCGGATCGACGTGATCTGGAACCCGACCGCCTGCAGCGCGCGAAGCGCCGACTCGCGGCCCGAACCCGGACCCTTCACTTCGACTTCGAGCGTGCGGACGCCATGCTCGGCGGCCTTCTTGCCCGCGTCTTCCGCTGCGACCTGGGCCGCATACGGGGTCGACTTGCGCGAGCCCTTGAAGCCCATCATGCCTGCCGACGACCACGAGATCGCGTTGCCCTGGGCATCGGTGATCGTGATCATGGTGTTGTTGAAGCTGGCGTTCACATGGGCGACGCCTGCGGTGATGTTCTTGCGTTCGCGACGGCGAAGACGCTGCGGTTCACGTGCCATTGTTCAGCGCTCCCTTACTTCTTCTTGCCGGCGATCGGCTTCGCCTTGCCCTTGCGGGTACGGGCGTTGGTGTGGGTGCGCTGGCCACGGACCGGCAGGCCCTTGCGGTGACGCAGGCCGCGGTAGCAGGCCAGATCCATCAGACGCTTGATGTTCATCGCGGTCTCGCGACGAAGATCGCCTTCCACGGTGTAGGTGGCGTCGATCGTTTCACGGATCTGCAGCACTTCCTGGTCGCTCAGGTCCTGCACGCGACGCTCGCTGGCGATGCCCAGCTTGTCGGTGATTTCCTTGGCCTTCGCCGGACCGATGCCGTGGATATACTGAAGCGCGATGATTACGCGCTTGTTGGTCGGGATGTTTACACCCGCAATACGTGCCATGAAATTATTCTCCCAGCTCCACGAGCGACCGCATGGCTGCTGGCCCCTCATCTCAACGCGTTGATCCAAAACGCACGATAGGCGGCACGCGCTCATAGCGCTGCCGGTCCACCGGGGTTTCGGAAGATGGGCGACATATGCAGCCACGCCGATGCTGTCAAGCACCGCCGCTGCACTTCGCTCGGAAGCGGAGACATATACCTTTCCGGGAGTCGTGCCAAGCACGGGATTCGGCGGAATAGCGCGGTTTCGGGACGCTCAGGCCGGAAGCGGCAGGACCAGCATCGCAACCAGCCCCGGGGCGTTGTCGCCCAGTTCGAGCCGCCCGCCATGCAGCCGGGCGACCGCATCGGCCAGCGCGAGCCCGAGTCCCGCCCCCGGCAGGCTGCGCGCGCGGTCGAGTCGGCCGAATCGGCGCAACGCTTCCGCCCGATCGGCCTCCGCGATGCCCGCACCGCTGTCCGCGACCGAAAGGCACAGGCCGGCGGCTTCGACCGTCATGCCCAGGACGATACGCCCCCCGTCGGCGCCGTGACGCATCGCATTGTCGATCAGATTGGCCAGCGCCTGGCTGAGCAGTTCGCGGTGCAACGGAACCGGTATGGACGGCCGTGAGCCGATGACCGTTTCGAAGGCCAGCCCGGCCTCCTCCGCCGCGGGCTCGTAAAGATCGGCCAGCGCCTCGATCAGCGTGGCGGGATCGGTGGGCGCGAAGGCGTCGCGCCCCGCCGCTTCGGTGCGGCTTATCTCGAGCAGGACCGACAGCATCCGCGTGACGAGATCGGTTTCGGTCATCAGCCCGGCAAGCGCTGCCTCGCGCTGGACCGGATCCTCGGTCGTGACCGCGGTTTCGGCGCGGGCGCGGAGGCGGGCGATGGGCGAGCGGAGATCGTGCGCGATGCTGTCGGTCACGACGCGCAGTTCGCCCATCAGCCGGTCGATGCGATCGAGCATCCCGTTGATGCGGTATGCCAGCCGGTCGAAGGCGTCGCGTCCGGACGCAGGCACGCGCCGGGTAAGGTCGCCGGCAGCGACCGCATCGACGGTGCCCGCGATGCGATCGAGGCGGCGCGAAACATAGCGCGCGAGCAGCAGCCCGCCGAGGATCCCGAGCACCACCGCGATCAGCACCGCGAGCAGCAGTGCGCGTTCGATGGTGCGCTGGGCTCGTTCCCAATCGTCGAGCAGCCGCCCGCCGACCAGATAGTCGCGCCCGATCTGGCGGACCACGACCCCCGCTTCCTGCGCCGCCCAGTCGCCGCTGGCTCCGATCCGCCCGATGCGGAAGGGGCCCCGCCCCTCCGGCAGATCGATCGTCACCTTGTCGGGGCCGATCCCGGCGATGCGGACGCCCTGCGCATCGACCACTTCGGCGATCAGCGTGTCGTCGCCTTCTCGCGCCGCCGCAACCGCCCGCTCGACCGCGGGCACACCGCCCGAGCGCCACGCCGCGAACAGCGTGTCGACCTGTTCGTTCGCGTCGCGCCGCAGCGCACCGATCGCGTCGTCATGGGTCTGCTGCCAGACGAACCCGGCCAGGGTGAGCGACGAGATCAGCGCCAGCCCGATCGCGAGCAGGGCGAGCCGCGCGGTGAAGGAAAGGCGCATCAGCCCTCGGGCGCCAGCCGGTAGCCCGCGCCGCGCACCGTGTGGAGGATCGGCGTGGCGAAGCCTTCCTCGATCTTGCGGCGCAGGCGGCTCATATGGACGTCGACCACGTTCGATCCGGGGTCGAAATGATAGTTCCAGATCTTCTCGATCATCATCGTGCGGGTCACCACCTGCCCCGCATTGCGCGCGAGATATTCGAGCAGGTTGAACTCGCGGCTCCCCAGCGGGATCGCTCGCCCCTGCCGGCTGACGGTGCGGCCGAGCAGGTCGATCTCCAGATCGCCGACGACCAGCCGGGTCACCTGCACCTCCGCCGCCCGGCGTTCCTCGCGGCGGAGCAGGGCCTCGATTCGGGCGAGCAGTTCGGCGAAGGAGAAGGGCTTGGCGAGATAGTCGTCCGCGCCGGCATGGAGGCCGTCGATCCGGTCGTCGACCGCACCGAGCGCGGACAGCACCAGCGCCGGGGTGCGGATACCGGCGGCGCGCACCGCGCCGATCATCGCGAGCCCGTCGAGCCCCGGCAGCATCCGGTCGACGATCATCGCATCGAATATGCCTTCGCTGGCAAGGAACAGGCCGTCGCGGCCATTGGCGGCGATCTCCACCGAGAAGCCGGCCTCGCCCAGTCCCTTGGCGAGATAGGCCGCAGCCGCGCCGTCATCTTCGACGATCAGAATCTTGCGGGTCATCGCTGCTCGGCTCCGCTGGGGCGGTACGGCCCGCTCCCCCGCCCGGCCACCCATAGGTTACTTCCGCTGGGTGACCGGGCGGGGGAGCGGGCCGGCGCCGAACGACAGAGGTAATACGCAAGGCGGCCGGCGGAAAGGGGATCCCGCCGGCCGCGCCATCTCCCAGGGGCAAGGGGGAGAGGATGCGAGGTCAGTCGGTCTTCTTCTCGGTCTTCGATGCCTTGGCCGGCTTGGCAGCCTTGGTCTTGTGGACCTTCGCGGTCTTCGCGGGGTGGGTGCCGGTAGCGGCCATTGCCGGCGCGGCGATCAGCGCGGCTGCGGCGAGGACGGGAGCGATGAAACGAACCTTCATGATGCGATCTCCGTAACGGCCGGCAATGCGTCGGTCCGTTGAGATGCTTCTACGCCGCCCCGCCCCGGTGATTCGGTGACGGCGGGATGAAATGTTTTTCATGTTCGGGCGCGGGACCGCGGATACGAAAAGGGCGCCTCCGTTGCCGGAGGCGCCCCTTCGAATTTCCCGACAGAGCCCTCAGGCCCTGCCGTCGAGGATCGCTTCGATCGCCACGGTCACCTCGCCGATATCGGCCATGCCGTCGACGCGGCTGACGATGCCGCGCGCTTCGTAGATCGGCAGGATCGGCGCGGTCTTGGCGCGATATTCCGCCATGCGCGTGCGCACGGTTTCCTCGTTATCGTCGGGACGGCGCTTGAACTCGTGATTGCCGCACACGTCGCACGTATCGGCCACCGCGGGCAGCTTGAACTTGTCGTGGTAGTTCGCACCGCACTTCGCGCAGCTGAAGCGGCCGGTGATGCGCTCGACCAGCGCATCCTCGTCCACAGCCAGTTCGATCACATGATCGAGATGCCGGCCATGCGCTTCGAGGATCGCGTCGAGCGACGCGGCCTGGGGCGCGGTGCGCGGATAGCCGTCGAAGATCGTGCCCTGCTCCGCCGACAGTGTCGCGAGGCGATCGTCGATCAGCGCCGAGACGATCTCGTCGGAAACGAGCGCGCCAGAATCCATCACGGCCGCGACCTGATGACCGAGAGGCGTATCGGCCGTGCGCGCCGCCCGCAGCATGTCGCCGGTGGAAAGCTGGACCATGCCCCGGTCCGCTTCCAGACGGCTCGCCTGGGTGCCCTTGCCGGCTCCAGGCGGGCCCAACAGGATGATGTTCAAAGCACTCTCCCCTTACGCCCGCTGATTAGCGCTGACGTCCCTTGAGCTTCGCCTTCTTGATCAGGTCGCCATACTGGTGCGCCAGCAAGTGCGACTGGATCTGCGTCACCGTGTCCATCGTCACGTTCACGACGATGAGCAGGCTGGTGCCGCCCATCAGGAACGGGATGCCCAGCTGGGCGAACGCCCATTCCGGCACCAGGCAGATCGCGGTCAGATACAGCGCGCCGATCACGGTGATGCGCGTCAGCACATAATCGAAGTAGGCTTCGGTATTCTTGCCCGGACGGATGCCCGGAATGAACCCGCCATAGCGCTTCAGATTGTCGGCCGTCTCCTCGGGATTGAACACCACGGCGGTGTAGAAGAACGAGAAGAAGATGATGCCGAAGCCATACAGCAGCATGTAGATCGTCGAACCGTGACGCAGGTTCGCGTTGAGCCAGACCAGAGTCTCGCCCCACAGCGTCTCGGTGTTGGTCGGCGTGCCGGTGAACTGCACGATCGTCAGCGGCAGCAGCAGCAGCGACGAGGCGAAGATCGGCGGAATCACGCCCGCGGTGTTCAGCTTGAGCGGCAGATGGCTGCGCTCGGCCTGTACGCCGCGCGCGGTCTGGCGCTTGGGATACTGGATCAGGATGCGACGCTGGGCGCGCTCCATGAAGCAGATGAACAGAACGATCGCGACGACGACGAAGATGATGCTCAGCAGCACCAGCGCGTCGATCGAGCCGGTACGGCCCTGCTCGAACAGCTGGATCATCGTTTGCGGCAGGCGGGCGACGATGCCCGCCATGATGATCAGCGAGATGCCGTTGCCGATGCCGCGCGCCGTGATCTGCTCGCCGATCCACATCAGGAACAGCGTGCCGCCGACAAGGCTGACCACCGCGCCGATGCGGAACATGATGCCCGGATCGATCACGGCCGAGCCTGCGGACTCGAGGCCCGTGGCAATGAACCAGCCCTGGACGATGGTGAGCGCCACGGTGCCGTAGCGGGTATATTGGTTGAGGCGCTTGCGGCCGCTCTCGCCTTCCTTCTTGATCGCGGCGAGCGTCGGCGACAGCGACGTCGCGAGCTGCACGACGATCGAGGCGGTGATGTAGGGCATCACGCCGAGCGCCACGACGGAAGCGCGGTTGAGCGCGCCGCCGGTGAAGTTGTTGAAGAAATCGAGCACGCCGCCCTGCATGCTGTTCGCAAGCAGCTCGAGCTGGGTGGGATCGATACCCGGAATCGGGACGTAGCTGAGCAGCCGGAACACGATCAGAGCGCCGAGGGTGAACCACAGGCGCTTCTTGAGGTCGGTCGCCTGCCCGAACTTGGACAGGCTGATGCTGGATGCGAGTTGGTCGGCTGCGGATGCCATGTGCGTAATCGTCCCGAAACAGAAACGGCGGCGAGCGCTGAAAATCGCCCCCCGCCGCTCATATAGGTACGCTTGCGAGCTTGTCTAACCTCGGAAGCGAAATGTCGCCCGGCCGATGCCGGGCCCCAGCTGCGAGCGGCCCGAAGCTGGCCCCGGCCGAAGCCGGGGAACAGCGCAGGTTACGCCTTCTTGCCGGCGGCCTTCTTGGCGGCAATGACCTTCTGCACCGTGCGGTGCTTGGCCTTGGCCTTCTCGGCAGCCGGAACGATCTCGGGGATCGTCACCGAACCGCCGGCCTTCTGAACCGCTTCGATCGCGCCCTTCGACGCGCCGGCGACCGTGAAGTTCAGCTTCGCCTTCAGTTCGCCCTTGCCGAGCAGGCGCACGCCGTCCTTGCCGCCGCGGGTCAGGCCCGCTGCGTTGAGTTCGGCCTGGGTGATGTCGGTCGCGGTCAGCTTGCCCGAATCGATCGCCTTCTGGATCGCGCCCAGGTTCACCTCGGCATAATCCTTGGCGAAGATGTTGTTGAAGCCGCGCTTCGGGATGCGCATGTGGAGCGGCATCTGGCCGCCCTCGAAACCGTTGATCGAAACGCCCTCGCGGCTGTTCTGGCCCTTCTGACCACGGGCTGCCGTCTTGCCGGCGCCCGAGCCGATGCCACGGCCGACGCGGAAGCGGCTCTTGCGGGCACCCTGGTTGTCGCGGATGTCGTTCAGTTTCATGTGTTGCACTCGCTTTCGCTTTTGTCGCGCTTGGAAGGAAATTGGAAAGGGGGCCGCTTAGCCCCCTCCCCCCAGCTTGTCACTGGTTATCTGTCGCCTGGATTCAGCCGGATGGCTGAAGTTCGGGGCCTTAGCCCTGAACTTCGACCATGTGCTGCACCTTGCGGATCATGCCGCGAACCTCGGGGGTATCCTCGAGCTCCGACACGCGGTGCATCTTGTTGAGGCCCAGGCCGATCAGCGTCGCGCGCTGATCCTTGGTGCGGCGGATCGGCGAACCGGTCTGCTTGATCTTGATCTTCGCCATGTCAGCTTACTCCGCGATCGCTGCGGCATCGGCCTCGGCGGTCTGCGAACCACCACGGCCGAGCAGGTCGGCGATCTTCTTGCCGCGACGCTGCGCAACGCTCTTCGGCGAGGTCTGCTCGCCAAGCGCTTCGAAGGTCGCACGGATCATGTTGTACGGGTTCGACGTGCCGACCGACTTGGTCACCACATCGGCCACGCCCAGCGATTCGAAGACGGCGCGCATCGGGCCGCCCGCGATGATGCCGGTGCCCTGGGGCGCCGAACGAACAGTCACGCGACCGGCACCGAAGTGGCCGTTGCCGTCGTGATGCAGCGTGCGGCCTTCCTTCAGCGGAATGCGGATCATCGCCTTCTTCGCCGAAGCGGTCGCCTTCGAGATGGCTTCCGGCACTTCGCGCGCCTTGCCATGACCGAAGCCGACACGGCCCTTGCCGTCGCCCACGACGACCAGCGCCGCGAAGCCGAAGCGCTTGCCGCCCTTCACCGTCTTCGAGACGCGGTTGATGTGAACCAGCTTCTCGATCAGCTCTTCGCCACCGTCCTCGGCGCCCTGGCCACGACGATCGTCGCGACGGCCACGGTTGCCGTCACGGCCGCCACGGCCACCGCCGCCCGGACCACCACGGCCACGGCCGCCACGCGGGCCACGGCCTTCGGTCGGCTGGCCGGCGTCCTGCGCCTCGACCGGAGCGTCGGTCGTGTTGATTTCATCGGCCATTCTTAGAACTCCAGTCCGCTCTCACGAGCGGCATCGGCCAGCGCCTTGACGCGGCCATGATAGAGGAAGCCACCGCGATCGAAGACGACCTGGGTGACGCCGGCCTTCTTCGCGGCTTCCGCCACGCGCTTGCCGACTTCCTGCGCCGCCGCGATGGTCGCGCCGGTCGCCTTGCCCTTGACGTCCTTGTCGATGGTCGAGGCCGACGCGAGCGTCTTGCCTTCGGCGTCGTCGATCACCTGGGCATAGATGTGCTTGCCCGAACGGTGCACCGAGAGGCGCGCGCGGCCACCAGCACGCGCACGAAGCGCGGTACGGTTGCGGCGGCGCCGCTTCTCGAAGAGAGAGAGACCCTTGGTCATTACTTCTTCTTCCCTTCCTTGCGGAAGATATACTCGCCGTCATACTTGATGCCCTTGCCCTTGTAGGGCTCGGGCTTCCGCCAACGGCGAATCTCGGCCGCGATCTGGCCGACCTTCTGCTTGTCGATTCCGGAGATCTCGACCGTGGTCTGATCCGGGGTCTTGATCTCGATGCCTTCCGGCACGTCGATGTCCACGTCGTGCGAATAGCCGAGCTGAAGCTTCAGCTTCTTGCCCTGCGAGTTCGCGCGGTAGCCGACGCCGGTGATCAGGAGCTTCTTGGTGAAGCCCTCGGTCACGCCGGTCACCAGGTTCTGGACCATCGTGCGCTGCATGCCCCAGAAGGCACGCGCCGACTTGCTGTCGTTGGCCGGCTTCACCAGGATGCCGCCATCGTCCAGCGTATAGCTGATCTCGTCGCGAAGCGTGAGCGAGAGGGCGCCCTTCGGGCCCTTCACGTTCAGCACGCCGCCGTCGATCGTCGCGGTCACGCCGCTCGGGATCGAAATCGGCTTCTTGCCAATGCGGCTCATCAGAACACCTCCGCCAGCACTTCGCCGCCGACATTCTGCTCGCGCGCTTCCGCGTCGGACAGAACGCCCTTGGGCGTCGAGACGATCGTGATGCCGAGGCCGTTGCGAACGCGCGGCAGTTCCTGCGAACCGCTGTACACGCGACGGCCGGGCTTCGAGATGCGCGCGACGTGCTTGATCGCCGGCTGACCCTCGAAATACTTCAGCTCGATGCGGATGCCGGCCGCGGGGCCCATCTGCTCGTCGCTGTAGCCACGGATATAGCCCTCACGCTGGAGGACGTCGAGAACCCGCGCACGAAGCTTCGACGCCGGAGTCAGGACGGAGTCCTTCCGGGCGCGCTGGCCGTTGCGGATGCGGGTGAGCATATCACCCAGGGGATCGGTCAATGCCATCTCTAGTCCTTACCAGCTCGACTTGGTGACGCCGGGGATCAGTCCCTTGTTGGACAGATCGCGCAGCATCACGCGGGCGAGACGGAACTTGCGGTAATAACCGCGCGGGCGGCCGGTGAGCTCGCACCGGTTACGGATGCGGGTCGGGTTCCCGTTGCGGGGAATCTCGGCCATGCGCAGCCGTGCGATCAGGCGCTCGGTCTCATCGAGCGACTGGTCCTTCGCCATTGCCTTGAGCTTCGCGTAACGGCCGGCATACTTCTTCACCAGCTTCTTGCGCTTCTCGTTCTTATTGATCGAACTCAGTTTCGCCATGACTTAAGCTCTCTTTCCCTTACGCTGCCTGCTTCGCTTCACCGTCCGCGAGCGGGAACGGGAAGCCGAAGAGACGGAGAAGCTCGCGAGCCTCGTCGTCGGTCTTAGCGGTGGTGGTCACGATGATATCCATGCCGCGCACCTTGTCGATGCGGTCATAGTTGATCTCGGGGAACACGATCTGTTCCTTGATGCCCATGGCATAGTTGCCACGGCCGTCGAACGAATCCGGGTTCACGCCACGGAAATCGCGGATGCGGGGCATCGCGATGGTGATCAGGCGATCGAGGAATTCGTACATGCGCTCGCGGCGAAGGGTAACCTTGCAACCGATCGGCATGCCTTCACGCAGCTTGAACTGCGCGATCGACTTCTTCGCCTTGGTGACGACAGGCTTCTGGCCGGCGATCAGCTCCATTTC
Organism: Sphingomonas sp. G-3-2-10; assembly: GCF_012927115.1. Lineage (NCBI taxonomy): Bacteria > Pseudomonadati > Pseudomonadota > Alphaproteobacteria > Sphingomonadales > Sphingomonadaceae > Sphingomonas > Sphingomonas sp. G-3-2-10. The sequence continues at coordinate 2,310,857 of NZ_JABBFY010000001.1, forward strand.
CTGGGCTGCCTGCTCGACCTTCTTCTTGTCCTGCGTGGCTTCGCCAACGCCCATGTTCAGCACGATCTTGGAGATCTTCGGGATCTCCATGACGTTCTTGTAGCCGAACTTCTCGGTCATCGCCTTGACGATTTCCGCGTCGTACTTGGACCGCATGCGCGGCGTATATGCGTCAGCCATTGATGGCCTCCCCGGTCTTCACGGCGACACGAACCTTCTTGCCGTCGCGGGTCTCGAAACGGACGCGCGTGGCCTTGCCATCGGCGGTCACGTGAGCGACCTTCGAGACATGCATCGGCGCGGGCGAGCGCTTCAGGCCACCCTGCGGGTCGCCCTGGCTCGGCTTGGTGTGACGGACGTGGACATTGATGCCCTCGACCACGACCTTGCCTTCTTTCGGCAGGGCCTGGATCACGTCGCCGGTCCGGCCCTTGTCCTTGCCGGACAGGACGATGACGCGGTCACCCTTCTTGATCTTGGCGGCGGCCATTTTACAGCACCTCCGGCGCGAGCGAAATGATCTTCATGAAGCCCTTGTTGCGCAGCTCGCGCACCACCGGCCCGAAGATACGGGTGCCGATCGGCTCCTCGTTCTTGTTGACCAGCACCGCGGCATTGCCGTCGAAGCGGATCACCGAGCCATCGGCGCGGCGGATGTCCTTCGCGGTGCGGACGATGACGGCGCGGTGCACGTCACCCTTCTTCACCTTACCGCGGGGCTGTGCTTCCTTGATGCTGACGACGATGATGTCGCCAACACCGGCCACGCGGCGCTTCGAGCCGCCCAGCACCTTGATGCACTGCACCCGCTTCGCGCCGCTGTTGTCAGCGACGTCGAGATTGGACTGCATCTGGATCATCGATCCGGTTCCTTCTCTCTTGGCCTACCGGGACCAGCCTTTTTAGCTCTGGCCCGGGGGTTCCACTAAAACACGGTCCCGAGGGACCGGATGGCTTCAGGCGTCGGCCTTGGCGGGCGTCGCGTGGGTGTTCACCCGATCGATCACCTTCCAGGTCTTCAGCTTCGACATCGGTGCGGTCTCTTCGATCCGCACGGTCTCGCCGGCCTTGTATTCATTGCCCTCGTCATGGGCGTGATACTTCTTCGAGCGACGGATGATCTTGCCGTAGAGCGGGTGCTTGACCTTGCGCTCCACGAGAACCACGACCGTCTTGTCGCCCTTGTCGGAAACCACGTTCCCGGTCAGCACGCGCTTCGGCATGTCGAATTCCTTACTTCGCCGACGAGCGCGAGCGCTCGTTCTGCAGCGTCTTGATACGGGCGATGTCGCGGCGCACTTCGCGCACGCGGCTCGGCTTCTCGAGCTGGCTCGTCGCAGCCTGGAAACGGAGGTTGAACGCCTCGCGCTTCAGGTTGCCGAGTTCCTCGGTCAGCTGATCTTCGGTCTTCGCCCGAAAGTCGGTAGCCTTGCTCATCTTACATCACTCCCAGGTGCGACGTGTCGCCGAGGCGAGCAACGACCTTCACCTTGATCGGCAGCTTCATCGCCGCGCGGCTGAACGCCTCCGCTGCGAGCGGGCCGGGAACGCCGTCCAGCTCGAACAGGATGCGGCCCGGCTTGACGCGAGCGGCCCAATATTCCGGTGCACCCTTGCCCGAGCCCATGCGGACTTCGGCCGGCTTGCCCGTGACGGGAAGGTCCGGGAAGATGCGGATCCAGAGACGGCCCTGGCGCTTGATGTGGCGCGTGATCGCGCGGCGAGCCGCTTCGATCTGACGTGCGGTGATCCGCTCCGGCTCCAGCGCCTTCAGGCCGTACGACCCGAAGTTCAGCGAGGTACCACCCTTGGCGTCGCCGTGGATGCGTCCCTTGAACTGCTTGCGGTGCGCGAACTTCTTCGGCTGCAACATTGCTCTGTTTCCTTAGCGGCGTTCTTCGCGCGCCGGGCGCACGCCGGAGGTCTGAGCCTCCAGATTGAGACGGTCGGTCGCCATCGGATCGTGGCCGAGAATCTCGCCCTTGAAGATCCAGACCTTCACGCCGCACACGCCATAGGCGGTGTGGGCTTCGGCCTCGGCATGGTCGATGTTCGCGCGCAGCGTGTGCAGCGGAACGCGGCCTTCGCGGTACCATTCCGAACGAGCGATCTCGGCGCCGCCGAGACGGCCGCCGCAGTTGATCCGGATGCCTTCGGCGCCCAGACGCATCGCCGACTGCACCGCACGCTTCATGGCGCGGCGGAAAGCGATACGACGCTCGAGCTGCTCGGCAATGCCCTGCGCGACGAGCTTGGCGTCGACTTCAGGCTTGCGGATCTCGACGATGTTCAACGACACGTCCGAAGCGGTCATCGTGCCGAGCTTCTTGCGAAGCTTCTCGATGTCCGCGCCCTTCTTGCCGATGATGACGCCCGGACGGGCGGCATAGATCGAAATGCGGCACAGCTTGGCCGGACGCTCGATGACAACCTTCGAGATCGCGGCCTGGGGCAGCGTCTTGAGGATGTACTTGCGGATCTTCAGATCCTCGAGGAGGAGGCGGCCATAGTCGGCGCCTTCCGCGAACCAGCGGCTGTCCCAGGTCCGGTTGATCTGGAGACGCAGACCGATCGGGTTGCTCTTGTGACCCATCTTAAGCCTCTTCTTCCTGCTCGCGGACGACGATGCGAAGGCGCGAGAACGGCTTCAGGATGCGGGTGGACTTGCCACGGCCGCGGGTCGCGAAGCGCTTCATCGTGATCGACTTGCCGACCGACGCCTCGGCGACGACAAGCGCGTCGACGTCGAGGTTGTGATTGTTTTCCGCATTGGCGATCGCCGAAGCGAGCACCTTGCGCGCGTCAACCGCCATCGCCTTCTTCGAGAAAGCGAGGATGTTCATCGCGTCGCCGACCTTGCGGTTGCGGATCAGCGCGGCCACCAGGTTGAGCTTCTGAGCCGAACCACGGATCTGCGTGGCCACGGCGAGCGCTTCCTTGTCGCCAACGCGGCGCGGAGCTGCAGGCTTAGACATCAGCGCTTACCCTTCTTGTCGGCGGCGTGGCCCGGGAAGAAGCGGGTCGGCGCGAATTCGCCGAGCTTCATGCCGACCATGTCTTCGTTGACCGAAACCGGCACGAACTTGCGGCCATTATAGACGCTGAACGTCAGGCCGACGAAGTCGGGCAGGATCGTCGAGCGGCGCGACCAGGTCTTGATCGGCGCACGCGCGTTGGTCTCCTGAGCGGTCTGCGCCTTCTTCAGGAGGTGGAGGTCCACGAACGGACCTTTCCAGACGGAACGAGCCATGAGCGGTTAGCCCTTCTTCTTGGCGTGACGCGAACGGATGATCATCTTGTCCGTCGCCTTGTTGTGGCGGGTGCGCGCACCCTTGGTCGGCTTGCCCCACGGGGTAACCGGATGACGGCCACCCGAGGTCCGGCCTTCACCACCGCCGTGCGGATGGTCGACCGGGTTCTTGGCGACGCCGCGGGTCAGCGGGCGGATGCCCTTCCAACGGTTGCGGCCGGCCTTGCCCAGATTGGTGTTCTGGTTGTCCGGGTTCGAAACCGCACCGACGGTGCCCATGCAGTTCGAGTGGATGTAGCGCTGCTCGCCCGAGTTCAGGCGAACGATCACCATGCCGCGGTCACGGCCGACGACCTGCACATAGGTGCCGGCCGAACGTGCGATCTGACCGCCCTTGCCCGGCTTCATCTCCACATTGTGGACGATGGTACCGACCGGCATCGAGCCCAGCTCCATCGCGTTGCCCGGCTTCACGTCGGTCTTCTTGCCGGCGATCACCTTGTCGCCGACGGCGAGGCGCTGCGGCGCGATGATGTACGCGACGTTGGCCTTGCCTTCCGGCGTGTCACCATAGTTGATGAGCGCGATGAAAGCGGTGCGGTTGGGATCGTACTCGATCCGCTCCACGGTGCCTTCGACGTCCCACAGGCGACGCTTGAAGTCGATGATGCGATAGCGCTGCTTGTGACCGCCAGCGATACCGCGCGAGGTCACATGACCCTTGTTGTTGCGGCCACCGGTCTTGCGCTTGCCTTCGGTCAGCGCCTTGATCGGGCCACCCTTGTGAAGACCGGAACGGTCGATCAGGATGAGCGCGCGACGCGACGGCGACGTCGGGTTGTAATTCTTGAGTGCCATTACGAGTTGACCCCCGCAGTAACGTCGATCTGATCGCCTTCGGCGAGCGTCACGATGGCCTTCTTGATGTCAGACCGGGTGTAGGGCTTGCCCTTCCACTTCTTGGTCTTGCCCTTCTGGACGATCGTGTTGACGCCAGTGACCTTGACCGAGAACAGCGCCTCGACGGCAGCCTTGATCTCGGGCTTGGTGGCATCGCCAGCGACCCGGAACACAACGGCGTTGTGCTCCGAAACCATGGTCGACTTCTCGGTGATGTGCGGCGCGACAATCACGTCATAGTGACGGTTGTCGATCGCGGCTGCCTGCTTCTTAGCCATTGAAGCGCGCCTCCAGCTTTTCGACGGCAGCGCGGGTCAGGACCAGCGTGTCGTGCTTCAGGATGTCATAGACGTTGGCGCCGATGGCCGGCAGCACGTTGACCGTGTGCAGGTTGCCGGCGGCCAGCGCGAAGTTGGTCTCGACTGCATCGCCGTCGATCACCAGGGTCTTGCCGACGCCGAGCTTGGTGAAGCTCTCGGTCAGCGCCTTGGTCTTCGCGTCGATCGCCAGATTGTCCAGGACGATCAGCGAACCGGCCTTGGCGTGGCTCGACAGCGCCATGCGCAGGCCGAGCGCGCGAACCTTCTTGTTCAGGCCCGGGTTGAAGTCACGGACGCGAGCGCCGTGAGCCTTACCACCGCCGATGAACACCGGAGCGCGGCGATCGCCGTGACGAGCCGTACCGCCGCCCTTCTGGCGACCGAACTTCTTGCCCGAACGGGCGACATCGGCGCGCTCGCGAGTGCCGCGCGCAGTGGCGCGACGCTTCTCGAGCTGCCAGGTGACGACGCGGTGAAGGATGTCCGCGCGCGGCTCGACGGCGAACACGTCGTCGTTGAGCTCGAGCTCGGCGCCCTTGGCCGCCTTGCCGTCGAGGGTCTGTACCTTGACCTTCACGTTCAGCCCTCCTGGCCTTCGGTCGCCTCGGGAGCCTCGGCCACATCGGCCGGGGTTTCCGCAGGGGCGGTGTCGTTGTTGTTGGCGACGGCCTTCAGGCCGGCGGGGAACGGTGCGTCCGCATGGCGGTCGACCTTCACGGCGTCCTTGACGAACAGCCAGCCGCCCTTCGAGCCAGGGACCGAGCCCTTGACGAAGATCAGGCCGCGCTCGACGTCGGTGCCGACGATTTCGAGGTTCTGCTGGGTGCGGTTCTTGTCGCCCATGTGGCCGGCCATCTTCTTGTTCTTGAAGACCTTGCCCGGATCCTGGCGCTGACCGGTCGAACCGAGAGAGCGATGCGAGACCGAAACACCGTGGGTGGCGCGCAGACCGCCGAAGCCCCAGCGCTTCATGCCGCCCTGGAAGCCCTTGCCCTGGGTCTTGCCCTGGATGTCGACGAACTGGCCGGCGACATAGTGGTCGGCCGAGATTTCGGCGCCCACTTCGAGCAGACCATCGGCATCGACGCGGAATTCCGCGAGGATCGCCTTGGGTTCGACTTCAGCCTTGCCGAAGACACCGCGCTGCGGCTTGGCGACATTCTTGGCCTTGGCCGTTCCGGCACCGAGCTGCACTGCGACGTAACCGTCGCGCGCTTCAGTCTTCTGACCGACGACCTGAACGCCCTCGAGCGAAAGGACGGTGACCGGCACATGGCGGCCGTCGTCCTTAAACAAGCGGGTCATCCCCATTTTCTTAACGATCACGCCAGTGCGCATGACCAAGCACTCCTACGAACAGAGGCCCCCTCGGAACGATTTCCGCGGGGGCATGCTTCAGCCCTGTAATTGCGATGCGTGCCCCGTCCCGGGCTGGTGCCCCCGCCGAAGCGGAGGCGTGACGGGGGACGCAGACCCGGGCAAGCCCGGCGGTATCCCTATCTCGTTGAGGTCTTACCCTCTGGAGCCTTGCGTTGGACCTTCGAAAAGATCCGGTCGAGGCACCTGCGCTCACCCTTGCGGGGAGTGCGAATCTCTTTGGAGGCGCGCTAATATGTCAGCGGCGCTTCCATGTCCACCCCTGTCTGGCCTTCCCTTGCGGGGATGCGGCAGAAGGAGAAAACCCCCGCTTCCGCGGGGGCTTCGACAAACCGGCTTATGCCAGCTTGATCTCGACATCGACGCCGGCGGCGAGGTCCAGCTTCATCAGCGCGTCGACCGTCTGCGGGGTCGGCTGAACGATATCCAGCATCCGCTTGTAGGTGCGCGTCTCGAACTGCTCGCGCGACTTCTTGTCGATGTGCGGGCCGCGGTTGACGGTGAACTTGTCGACGTGAGTCGGAAGGGGGATCGGACCACGGATCAGGGCGCCGGTGCGGCGCGCGGTGTCGGCGATGTCGCCGGCAGCCTGGTCGAGCACTCGATGATCGAACGCCTTCAGGCGAATACGGATATTCTGGGTTTCCATGGGTCCTGCCAATGCGAAAGAGCGGGCCTCGTTAGACGAGACTCTTGCTGTTCAAATACTCAACGGAGGCGGGCCATTGCCCGATTCTCCACAAAAAAGCAACCGCCCGGCACTCCTTTTCGGAAGTGCCGGGCGGCTGTGTTTTTGCTTACTTCTCGATCGAACCGACGACGCCGGCGCCGACGGTGCGGCCGCCTTCGCGGATCGTGAAGCGCTGACCGACGTCCATGGCGATCGGCGCGATGAGCGTGACGCCCAGCGCGACTTCGTCGCCCGGCATGACCATTTCGGTGCCCTCAGGCAGCTTGATCGTGCCGGTCACGTCGGTCGTGCGGAAGTAGAACTGCGGACGATAGTTCGCGAAGAACGGCGTGTGACGGCCGCCCTCGTCCTTCGACAGCACGTACACCGACGACTGGAATTCGGTGTGCGGCTTGATCGAACCCGGCTTGGCCAGAACCTGACCACGCTCGACTTCGTCACGGCCAACGCCGCGGATCAGCGCGCCGATGTTGTCGCCTGCCTGGCCCTGATCGAGCAGCTTGCGGAACATTTCGACGCCCGTGACGGTGGTCTTGCGGACGGCTTCCTGGATGCCGACGATTTCGACTTCTTCGCCAACCTTGACGACGCCGGTCTCGACGCGGCCGGTCACCACGGTGCCGCGGCCCGAGATCGAGAACACGTCTTCGATCGGCATCATGAACGGCTTGTCCAGCGGACGCTCCGGCTGCGGGATCGACTCGTCGACAGCGGCCATGAGCGCGAGGATCGCGTCCTTGCCGAGCTTGTCGTCCGAACCCGAAAGGGCGGCGGTCGCCGAACCACGGATGATCGGAATGTTGTCGCCGTCGAACTCGCGCTTGCTGAGCTCTTCACGGATTTCCATTTCGACCAGCTCGAGGATTTCCTCGTCGTCGACCAGATCGACCTTGTTCAGGAACACGACCATCGTCGGCACGCCGACCTGGCGAGCGAGCAGGATGTGCTCCTTGGTCTGCGGCATCGGGCCGTCGGTGGCGGCGACCACGAGGATCGCGCCGTCCATCTGCGCTGCGCCGGTGATCATGTTCTTCACATAGTCGGCGTGGCCCGGGCAATCGACGTGCGCATAGTGACGCGCGTCGGTCTCATACTCGACGTGTGCGGTCGAGATGGTGATGCCGCGCTCGCGCTCTTCCGGAGCCTTGTCGATGTTGGCGAAGTCGACGGCCGCGTTGCCCGCGACGTTCTCTGCCAGGATCTTCGTGATCGCGGCGGTCAGCGACGTCTTGCCATGGTCGACGTGACCGATGGTGCCGATGTTGAGATGCGGCTTGTTCCGCTCGAACTTTGCTTTTGCCATGATTTCCTACCTTCTGGATCAATTCCGCGCCGCTGAGGGGAATCGCGAACGCGGCCCCATAACGACTGATTTCAACTAACGCCAGCCCGGAGCGGCCAAAGCCGCTCCCGAACCGGTTAAGCCAGCCCGATCAGGCCAGCTTCGCCTTCACTTCGTCGGCCACGTTCTGCGGCACTTCGTCGTAATGGCTGAACTGCATGCTGTACTGCGCGCGGCCCTGCGTGAACGAGCGGAGCGCATTCACATAGCCGAACATGTTCGCCAGCGGGACCATTGCCTCCACCGTCTGCGCGTTGCCGCGCGTGTCGGTGCCCTGGATCTGGCCACGGCGGCTGTTCATGTCGCCGATGACGTCGCCCAGATAGTCTTCCGGGGTGACGACTTCGACCTTCATGACCGGCTCGAGCAGCGTGATGCCCGACTTCTGAGCCGCTTCGCGCATTGCGCCGCGAGCACAGATTTCGAACGCCAGCGCCGACGAGTCGACGTCGTGGTACGCGCCGTCATACAGCAGGACTTCGAAGTCGATGATCGGGAAGCCGACCAGCGAACCGGTTTCCGCGGTCTCGCGGAAGCCCTTCTCGATCGCGGGGATATATTCCTTCGGAATGTTACCGCCCTTGATCTCGTCCTTGAAGACGAAGCCCGAACCGCGCTCACCCGGAGTCAGCTTGACCTTCACGCGGCCGAACTGACCGGTGCCGCCCGACTGCTTCTTGTGGGTGTAGTCGATGTCGACCGGCTTCTTGAGGTACTCGCGATACGCAACCTGCGGCGCGCCGACATTCGCCTCGACCTTGAACTCGCGCTTCATGCGGTCGACCAGGATCTCGAGATGGAGCTCGCCCATGCCTTTGATGATGGTCTGGCCGCTTTCGGCGTCCGAGGTCACGCGGAACGACGGATCTTCGCGTGCCAGGCGATTCAGGGCGACGCCCATCTTCTCCTGGTCGGCCTTGGTCTTCGGCTCCACCGACAGCTCGATCACGGGCTCGGGGAATTCCATGCGCTCAAGGATGATCGGCGAGCTGATCGCGCACAGCGTATCGCCCGTCGTCGTGTCCTTGAGGCCCGCCAGAGCGACGATGTCGCCGGCATAGGCCACCTGGATGTCCTCGCGCTCGTTCGCATGCATCAGCAGCATGCGGCCGATCTTTTCCTTCTTGTCCTTGACCGAGTTCGTGACCTGCGATGCGGTCTCGAGCTTGCCCGAATAGATGCGGGCGAAGGTCAGGGTGCCGACGAACGGATCGTTCATGATCTTGAACGCCAGCGCCGAGAACGGCGCTTCGTCCGAAGACGGACGCTCGTCCGGGGTCTCGCCGTCGAGCAGCACGCCCTTGATCGCCGGAACGTCGAGCGGGCTCGGCAGATAGTCGACCACGGCGTCGAGCAGGGGCTGAACGCCCTTGTTCTTGAACGCCGAGCCGCAAACCACCGGCACGAACGCCATCGACAGCGTACCCTTGCGGATCAGCTTCTTCAGGTCGGCGACCGAAGGCTCGTTGCCCTCGAGATACGCTTCCATCAGGTCGTCGTCCTGCTCGACGGCCATTTCGATCAGCTCGCTGCGGTACTTGGCGGCCTTGTCCGCCATGTCCTCAGGGATGTCCTGATATTCGAACTTCGCGCCCAGCGACTCTTCGAGCCAGATGATCGCGCGGTTCTCGACCAGGTCGACCAGACCCTTGAAGCCGCCTTCGATGCCGATCGGGAGATACAGCACGGCCGGGCGCGCGCCGAGGCGCTCGATGATCGAGTTGACGCAGAAATAGAAGTCGGCGCCGGTGCGGTCGAGCTTGTTGACGAAGCACATGCGCGGCACGCCGTACTTGTCGGCCTGACGCCACACGGTTTCCGACTGCGGCTCGACGCCGGCAACGCCGTCGAAGCAAGCCACGGCACCGTCGAGCACGCGCAGCGAACGCTCGACTTCGATGGTGAAGTCGACGTGGCCGGGGGTGTCGATGATGTTGATCAGGTGCTCTTCGCCCTTGCCTTCGGCGGCGCGCCACTTGCACGTCGTTGCGGCGGACGTGATCGTGATCCCGCGCTCCTGCTCCTGCTCCATCCAGTCCATCGTCGCGGTGCCTTCATGCACTTCGCCGATCTTGTAGGACTTGCCGGTGTAGTAGAGGATGCGCTCGGTCGTCGTCGTCTTGCCGGCGTCGATGTGCGCCATGATGCCGATATTACGATAGCGGTCGAGCGGATGGCTGCGGGCCATGATCGTGGTTCCTTAAGGGTATGGGGAGCCGCCAGAAGCGACTCCCCGGAATATAGGTACGATTGTTACCGGCGAAAGACCGGCAACCAGCCCTTACCAGCGGTAGTGGCTGAACGCGCGGTTGGCTTCCGCCATACGGTGCGTGTCTTCGCGCTTCTTCACCGCGTTGCCGCGATTGTTCGAAGCGTCGAGCAGTTCGCCCGACAGGCGAGCCGACATGGTGTGCTCGCTGCGGTTGCGCGCCGAAGTGATCAGCCAGCGGATGGCGAGCGCCTGTGCACGCTCCGGACGAACTTCGACCGGAACCTGGTAGGTGGCGCCACCGACACGGCGGCTGCGGACTTCGATGCCCGGCTTGATGTTGTTGAGCGCGTCATGGAACACGCCGATCGGCTCGCGCTTGGCGCGCTGCTCGACGGTTTCGAGCGCCGAATAGACGATCGCTTCGGCGACGGACTTCTTGCCGTCCAGCATCACCGAATTCATGAACTTCGACAGAACCTCATCACCATAAACGGGATCAGGCAGGATTTCCCGCTTCTCGGGGCGACGACGACGTGCCATCTTTGAATTCCTTCTAAAACTTCAGCCGATCCGGAACCTGTCCGGGGCTTACTTTGGCTTACTTAGGACGCTTGGCGCCGTACTTCGAACGCGACTGGCGGCGATCCTTGACACCCTGCGTATCGAGCACGCCGCGCAGGACGTGGTAACGAACGCCGGGAAGATCGCGAACGCGGCCGCCGCGGATCAGCACGACCGAGTGCTCCTGAAGGTTGTGACCTTCGCCCGGGATGTAGCTGATGACTTCGCGCTGGTTGGTCAGGCGGACCTTGGCAACCTTGCGGAGCGCCGAGTTCGGCTTCTTCGGGGTCGTCGTATAGACGCGGGTGCAAACGCCGCGCTTCTGCGGGTTCTGCTCCATCGCAGGGACCTTGCTCTTGGCCTTCTGCGGTTCGCGGCCCTTGCGGACCAGCTGGTTGATCGTTGGCATGAAGCCCTTCACCTTTTTAGTTACCGGCAAGGCCGGCGGTTACTTTGCTGGAGCCCAGACTCTACAGAATACGAAAAGGCCCCGGGTGTCCTTGACCCCCCGGGCCATTGCGTCTCCAGCAACGTTCAGCTCTTGCCCCACGAGAATCGGGCGCCGGCAAACCGGGCCCTCGCGGGACGCGGGGCCTATAACGATGGCGGGGTAACCGGTCAATGGGCCGGAGCGCCGCGCGTTGACAGCCCGTCATGGCCGGGCCAGCATCGGCCTTTGCGTGGATTTGGGGGCAAATTCCATCATGTTATTGCTTGTACGTATGGCGCTGGCCGCGATCGCGGTCCCGGCACCCCCGGGATTCGCACCGGTTCCCGATACTGCGCCGTCCGCGAAGAAGGTCGTGGTTGGCCAGCCCGCCCCCGAATTCACCCTCAAGACCTTCGCGCGGGAGGAAATCAGCCTCTCCAGCATGCGCGGGCAGGTCGTGGTCCTCAATCTCTGGGCGACCTGGTGCGTGCCTTGCCGGCGCGAGATGCCGATGATGGACAGCTATTTCCGGAGGAACCGCAGCCGCGGCCTGCGCATATTCGCGGTGGCGACGGAGGATTCGGTTCCGCCGTTCCGGCTGAAAGCCGTGTCGGATGCGCTGGCCTTTCCGCTGGTCCTCCGCCTGCGCGGCGCGCAGTACCAGCCGCTCGACGGCGTGCCGACCAACTATATCATCGATCGGCGCGGCATCGTCCGCTACGCCGCGTCCGGCGCGTTCGACCATGCGGAATTCGACGCGATCCTGAAGCCCCTGCTCGACGAGGCTCCGCCGCCCGCGCCATAGGCGCCGCAAATAACCGGCGCCGCATCAAGCGCAAATAACCGGCGCCGCATCAAGGGAGTGGCAATACCTGCGCGCTAGACTGGCGCGATGCACGCCTGGTCCTTCTCGGTCGCCACCCCCGCTCGCCGCCTCGACATGGCGCGCCGCATGTTCGTGCGTCACCGCGCGATCCTCGCCGCACTGGGCGGGCTGGCCGCCACGCTGACGCTGGGCTGGTCGGGCGGCGCACCCCTGCCCCGTATCGATTCGGCGGTGCTCAGCGCGCTGATGACGATCGCCGGCGTGGGCGCATTGGCATGGCATTTCGCGCGACTCACCATCCTGCCGCTGGCCGATCCGCGCCTCGCCGCACTGATCCCGGCGCTGACCGCCGCGATTCTCGCGCCCGGCATGGGCATGGGCGCGCTGCTCGCGCCCGCGATTCTCTCCTTCTGGGCCGCATGGCGATGCCCGGAACAACGTCTGGTCGCGCTAATGGTGCAATGCGGCGCACTGGCCACGATCGCCTTCGATATGGTTAACGCGGCCGCCGCCTGTTCGTTAACCGTAATGATGCTTGGAATCGCGTGGTTTTCGGCTGCTAAGTCCCTGTCAAGGGCTGCAAATGACAATCCCTCTATGGAACGGACCATATCCAATAACCTCATGCCGGGCGCACTCGCCTGTGATAACAAAGTCACAGACTCGATTCCGGGGAAGTGGGGAGTATCAAATGTTCAACAATAATCGTGGTCGCGACCGTGACGAACGCCCGGCAATGCCGCCGGCACCGCCTCAGCAGAGCAGCGGCAGCAGCGCGAAGCGCGGCATGTTTTCGGTGATCGGGCCGGACGTGATCGTCGCGGGCAACATCACCGCCACCGCCGATCTGCACATCGACGGCCGCGTCGAAGGCGATGTGAACTGCGGTTCGCTCGCACAGGGCGCAGAAAGCCAGATCTTCGGCAGCGTCACCGCCGAGGCGGCCCGGATCGCGGGGGCGATCGAGGGCACCGTGCGCGTCAAGCAGCTCACCGTCGAGCGTAGCGCGAAGATCACCGGCGATGTCGAATATGAAAACATCACCATCGAGAATGGCGGCAATATCGATGGCCGCCTGAAGCATATGAGCCTGATTCAGGCCCAGGCCGCAGCCGCTCCGGTCGCGCCGCGCCCGGTCGAGGTTGCGCCGGTTGCGACCACGTCGCCCTTCGGCGTTTCGGCGGCGAACGAACAGGCCGCCTGAACGCCCGATCCGGGCTGAAAGAAAGCGAGGCGCGGTCCGGCAGGGACCGCGCCTCGTTCCGTTTCAGGCCTACATTCCCTGAATCTTCTCCAGATGCGCCTGGACCACGGATGCGGTGCTCGACGCGAACGATTTGAGCTCCGGCACGTCCCCGGTCGCGGCATAGCCTTCCATCGCAGCCAGCGCCTTCTGGTGCGCGGCGATCTGCTGGGTGCGATACAGCGTGTCGAACTCCGTCCCACTCGCCTTGCGCAGCGCCTCGAGATTGGCGGTCTGCTCGGCGTCGAGCGTCGCGTCGGGCACGATCGCGGGCGTCGCCTTGCCTGCCGCGGTCTTCAGGTCCGCAGTCGATTTGGTGTGATGCTCGACCATCATCTTGCCGAAGTCCTTCAGCGCCGGGCTCGTCGCCTTTTCGCTCGCCAGCTTGCCGGCGGCGATCTCATAGGCGTCGGTCGAAGCCGCGGCGTTGGCGAAGCCCATCCCGGTCATCGCGGGCGTGGCAATGGCGGTATTGTCGGTGCCGTTGGGCGTATCGGTGACGATCTCGGTCGTCGCACCCTGATTGGTCACGGTGGTGCTGGTGTCGGTATTGCCGCCGCAGCCGGCGAGCAGCGCCAGCGCAGGCAGCGTGAGTGCAAATGTCGTATAGCGTTTCATGGCCGTCCTCCTGTTGCGCGCCCAACGAAGCGGCGGCCCGAGACGTTCCAATGAAACTCAGGGACTTAGGTTAGAGCCCCTTGCGTCCAAAGCCCGTGCGGACAGCGGCGCGCGGCGCCTCTGTCGCGCCAGAGGCCTTCTTCGCCAGATAGTTTGCGAGCGCCGCGTCAGCGTCGAACGACGTTGGTGCCAGCGCTTCGCTCTCGGGTACGCTGCGCTGCTGCCGCCCTCCCGAATACCGCGCACCCGTCGCATTCAGGGCGCGTGCGAATTCATCGTAGCGCGCCTCGTGCAGCTCGGTCGTGCCCAGCGCCAGCTTCGCGGTCGAGCTGCCGAAGGCGTCGCCCGAGCGATAGAGGATGACGAGTTCCCACGCCTTGTGCTTGCCCCAGCCGTTCAGCCGGATCTCGGCATTGCCGAAGTCCGCCCAGGCGATTCGCCGCGAACGCCACCAGGTGGTGATCACCAGACCGTCCGGAAGCGCCTCCACCGCCTTGCGATCGCCGACCATGATCAGCGCGCCGCGCCACGCGACGCACAGGCAAAGCAGCACCAGCAGCGGAGCCAGGACCGCATGACCGAAGCCCGTCGCGAACAACCTTGCGCGGCGGATCTCGGCGACGCTTTCCGGATTGAGGAACACCCACAGGAAGACTGCGGCGGTCAGTCCGCACAGGATGGTCATCGTCAGCAACTTCGTCTGACTGTATCGCAGCGTTTCCACGGACCGCACCCCACAGTTTTTCACGGTGGAGGATGCTGCATCCGGCCTAAGGAGCGGTTAAGGGTGCCAGGGTTTTCGCCACGCCCAGCATGTCGACGAAGAATCCGATCCACATCGCCGATAGCACCACGCACGAAGCGAGATAGATGAGGAAACGCGGCGGAATCTTCTGCACGACAATCTGGATGAAGCTGTGCAGCGCACGCAGCGCGACAAAGGCCCAGGCCAGCGCCACCTGCGCCGCGCTTGCCTGATTGGTGAACATCAGCAGCGGCACCAGCGCGAAGAACAACACCGGCATCTCGAACAGATTGACGAAATTGTTCGCGGGCATCTCGGCTGGCTGGAAGTAGCGCTTGGCCGCATCGCCGCTCGCGAAATTCTCCGCCGTGGGCGGCTGGCGCTTCATCAGCGCGAACCGCTGGACATAGAGCACGAACCACACGGCATGAATCAGCGCGACCATCGCGAATGTCGGCCACAGGATCGCAATAAACATGAAACCCCTCCCCTTTTTGTGCGATCATCCTGACCGAGCCGGAGGAGGAAAGCGAGTGTCCGATTTGAAGCTGCCGATCGAGGGCGAGTGCCGCTGCGGCAAGGTGCGCATCCGGATCAGCGCACCGCCGATGCTGACGATGGCGTGCCATTGCACCGGCTGCCAGAGGATGAGCGCCAGCGCCTTTTCGCTCAGCGTCGCGATCCCCTCGGCGGGGTTCGAAGTGATCGCGGGCGAGACCGTGATCGGCGGCCTGCACGGCGACATGTCGAAGCACCACCATTGCGACTGGTGCAAGAGCTGGATGTTCACCCGGATCGAGCCCGACATGGGCTTCGTCAATGTCCGCCCGACGATGCTGGAAGATACCGGCTGGTTCACGCCCTTCATCGAAACCTATACCAGCGAGAAGCTGCCCTGGGTGACGACCCCTGCGGAGCACAGCTTCGCGACATTTCCGGAAATGTCCGCCTATGGGGACCTGATCGCCGGGTTCGCTCGCACGAAAGCGACAGGATAACGATTGAATGAATTCGACATTTTAAGTCGGATTAAGAACTAACGTATCGTCAATTTCCGATGCTGTTCTAATTATTGTTCCGAAACGGACTCGTTAACCCTCGACTCCATCGGAGTCATTGGGGAAATATCTATTCACGCTATTTGATATTTCGAGTCGAAAAGCTCGAACAATGATCGGATATCGCGGGTCCAATTACGAAGAGCGTTCGAATATATTTCGAAACCGCCTTTTCCGGCGCGCCATACTTCGCGCCGGAACGATGACGCGTGCGAGTTCGGATCAACAAGATGACAGGAGCGGATCATGGCAGTCTATAATATCCAGAACCAATGGGGCGGCAGCTCGGCGCCGTGGAACGAAGGCGGCGTCTTCAACATCGGCAATCGCGGCAGCCAGTTGCCCGTGGCGCTGTCGCTGACCTCGCCCGACAATGGCCAGAGCTTCACCGGCACGATGACCTATCAGGGCGAAGGCCCGATCGGCTGCCGCGCGACCTTCGTCACCACCAACTGCTATCAGGTCGAAAACCAGTGGGGCGGCGACAGCGCGCCGTGGCACGATGCCGGCCTGTTCCTGCTCGGCGCGCGTCAGGGACAGAACGCCGTCGCGTTCGAACTGTCATCCGTCGACAACGGCCAGACGCTTGAAGGCACCATGACCTATTCGGGCGAAGGTCCGATCGGTGTGAGGGGCGCGCTGTCCGAAGGGCAGGCGTTCGACGCCACCAACCAGTGGGGCGGCAATTCGGCCCCGTGGAACCAGGGCGGCCTGTGGGTGCTGGGATGCCGCGCCAACCAGCCGGTGGTCGCGATCGACGTGACCAGCGACGACAACGGCCAGACGCTGAACGGCACCATGACCTATTTCAACGAAGGCCCGATCGGCTTCGCCGCCACGCGGATCATGGCCAATACCTATGCGGTGCAGAACCAGTGGGGCGGCAACGACGCGCCCTGGCATCCCGGCGGCAACTGGGTGATCGGATGCCGCGGCGATCAGGGCGTGGTCGCGGTCAACGTCACCGGCGGCGGCGGCCTGAGCGGCACGATGACCTATAACGGCGAAGGCCCGATCGGCCTGAACCTCGAGCTCGCCAGCGCGAACGCAACCGCGGACGCCTGAGCCCCCCGGGGCCGGCCGGGCGCGCTCCCATGCGCCCGGCCGGTTCCACCCGTGGCTGCCGCGCAGCCTCCGGTCAGTGTAATTCGCCGTCGCGGTGGAGGGTCAACGCGCGGTCGACTGCGCGCGCAAAGCGGCAGGTGCGAAAGAGTCCGCCCTCGATCGCCGTTGCCGCAATCTTCGGGCGGCTGCCCTGCCCGCGAAGATACAGCGCCAGCTCCGCGTACATCTTCGGCGGTGCGAACGGGATCCGGCGGCTGACATAGCGCCGCTCCACCTTCACGCGATCGATCTCATGCCATGACAGGTGGGCGGTACGATCGGGAAAGCGGTACATGGCGATGCCACGTGGCGTGATCGCGAACGCGGGTCTCCGCGTCAGCACCTGCGCCACCCGGCTCACGCAAAATGGCAGGCCGAACCCGGCTGCCGCCAATCCGAGCAGGACGCCCCCGGCGCCATTCCCCGCGGACATCCACTCGCCGCGCCGGCGCCCGATCGCCTGATCGGGATCGACATGGAAGCTGTAGATGAGCCACAGCCCCATCCCGGCAATGATGCCGGCGAACACAAAGCCGGCAGTCGCACGCGGCATTGAAAACCACAGCCGCGTCACCGGGGATCGAATCCCGGCTTCGCGAAGCCGGTCCTCGATCCTCTCGCCGTCCCTCAAATGTGCAGTGCCCGTCCGTAAGCGCTCAGCACCGCTTCGTGCATCGTCTCGCTGATCGTCGGGTGCGGAAACACCGTTTCCATCAGTTCGGCTTCGGTTGTCTCCAGCGTCTTGCCGATGGTGTAGCCCTGGATCAGCTCGGTCACTTCCGCGCCGATCATGTGCGCGCCCAGCAGTTCGCCGGTCTTCGCGTCGAACACGGTCTTCACAAAGCCTTCCGGCTCGCCCAGCGCGATCGCCTTGCCGTTGCCGATGAAGGGGAAGTTGCCGACCTTCACGTCATAGCCTGCTTCCTTCGCCTTGGCTTCGGTCAGGCCGACGCTGGCGATCTGCGGGTGGCAATAGGTGCAGCCCGGGATGTTGCGCGGGTCCATCGCGTGCGGATGCTTGCCGGCGATCGCCTCGACCGCGATCACGCCTTCGTGGCTCGCCTTGTGCGCCAGCCAGGGCGGCTGGGTCACGTCGCCGATGGCGTAGAGGCCGTCGACACTGGTCTTGCACGCGCCATCGGTGACGATGTGGCCGCGCTCGGTCTTCACGCCCAGCGCTTCCAGGCCCAGATCCTCGGTGTTCGGCACGATGCCGATGGCGACGATCACATGGCTGAACTCGGACGTGGTGACCTTGCCGTCCTTGTCCTTGATCGCGGCGGTCACGCCCTTGTCGGTCACGTCGAGCTTGTCGACGCCCGCCTTGGTCAGGATCGTCATGCCCTGCTTCTTCAGCGCCTTTTCGAGATGCGCGGAGATATCGGCATCCTCGACCGGCACGATCCGGTCGAGCATTTCGACGACGGTCACGTCCGAGCCCATATCGTTGTAGAAGCTGGCGAACTCGATCCCGATCGCGCCCGAACCGATGACCAGCAGCTTGCTCGGCATCTCGGTCGGCGTCATCGCGTGGCGATAGGTCCACACGCGCTTGCCGTCGGCCTTGGCGAAGGGCAGGTCGCGGGCGCGCGCGCCGGTCGCGACGATGATGTTCTTCGCGGTCAGCTCGGTCGCCTTGCCGTCCTTGTCGGTGACGGTCAGCTTGCCCTTTCCGGTCAGCTTACCGCTGCCCATGTGGACCGCGATCTTGTTCTTCTTCATCAGGTGCGTGACGCCCTGATTGAGCTGCTTGGCCACGCCGCGCGAGCGCTTGACCACCGCGTCGAGATCGGCGGTGATCTTCTCCGCGGCCAGCCCGTAATCCTTGGCGTGCTGCATATAGTGGAAGATCTCGGCCGAGCGCAGCAGCGCCTTGGTCGGGATGCAGCCCCAGTTGAGGCAGATGCCGCCCAGCAGCTCGCGCTCGACGATCGCGGTCTTCAGGCCCAGCTGGCTCGCGCGGATCGCCGCGACATAGCCGCCCGGTCCCGATCCCAGCACGATCACGTCATATGCTTCAGCCATTGCCTGCGATTCCCATAGATGAAAGGGCCCAGCCCGAAATTCCCCATACCGCGCCCCACAGCGCGCCGATCAGAAACGCCGCGCCCAGCCGGTGCGCGGCTTCGCTCAGCCCGCGGCTCGACATGCTCCGCCACTGGGTCAGCACCGTGCCGAGCACGACCGCGGCGCTGCCGACGATGATCGGGCGCAGCGTCAGGATCGGCCGGAACGCCATGTCCGCCCAGTCGCCTTCGAAGGGCAGGAAGATCGCGACGGTGACGATCGCGAACGCCGGATAGATGGGCACCAGCAGCGCGATATCGGTTCCGGTCACCTTCAGCCGCTGGCCGAATGCGAGCGCCAGCCAGGGCGTGGCCAGCAGCAGCGCAACCAGCAGGCCCTGCAGCACCACGAAGTGCAGCGACGGATAGCCGATCATGCGCGCATGTCTCCAAGGCCGGAGACCGGACGCGGATTGCGCGCCTCGTCGATCGCGACGAAGGTGAAACAGGCTTGAGTCACTTTGTGCATCACTTCCTCATCGCGATGGCGGCGCCACGCCTCGACATCGATCTGCATCGAGGTCCGCCCGGTCTTCACCAGCTCGGCATAGACCGACACTTCGTCGCCGACCGAAACCGGCAGATGGAATTGCATCCCCTCCACCGCGATCGTCACTGCGCGGCCGTGCGAATGGCGCGACGCGATCGAGCCGGCGGCGAGATCCATCTGGCTCATCAGCCAGCCGCCGAAAATGTCGCCATAGGGATTGGCGTCGGCCGGCATCGCGATCACGCGGACGGTGGGCGCACGCGAGGGCGGCGCGGAAACGGGAACCGGTTCACCCATCGCTTTCGGCCCTGTCTTGGTTGCGATCCAGCGCGGCGCGATCCTCGACCAGCGCACGGCGGACCGGGCCGATGCCCATCACCACCACCGCGGCCATCATCACATAAGCGACCAGCCAGATATCGTCGCGCCCGAGCGGATAGGCCCATGCCGACAGCGCAGCGATCAGCAGCGCGGCGAACAGGCCGACCACGATATGGAGCACTTCGATCAGAACGCGCATGGCGTTTGGTCCCAGTCCCGCCCGATTCAGGCGATCATGCCCATCGGCGCTTCGATCAGTTCCTTCAGGATCTTCATCATCGCCGCGCCATCGGCGCCGTCGATCGCGCGGTGATCGAAGCTGCCGGTGACCGACATCACCGTCGCGACGCCCAGCGCATCGTCGACGATATACGGACGCTTCTCACCCGCGCCCACCGCCAGGATCATGCCCTGCGGCGGGTTGATCACCGCGTCGAACTGCTTGATGCCGAACATGCCCATGTTGGAGAGGCTGGCGGTGCCGCCCTGATACTCTTCCGGCTTCAGCTTGCCTTCCTTGGCGCGGCCGGCAAGGTCCTTCATCTCGGTCGAGATGGCGGAGACGCTCTTGTTCGCCGCGTCCTTGATGATCGGGGTGATCAGACCCGTCGGGGTCGAGACCGCCACCGACACGTCGGCGCGGCTATACTTGATCAGTTCGGAACCGGTGTAGGTCACGTTGCACTTGGGCGCCTGGATCAGCGCCACGCCCAGCGCCTTGATCAGCAGATCGTTGACCGACAGCTTCACGCCGCGCGATTCGAGCGACTTGTTGAGCTCGCCGCGCAGCTTGAGCAGCGCGTCGAGGCGGACGTCCACGGTCAGATAGATGTGCGGAACCGTCTGCTTCGATTCGGTCAGGCGGCGCGCGATCGTCTTGCGGATGTTCGACAGCTTCTCCGCTTCGTGCGGGATCGTGTCGTCGAACCAGACGGCAGCCGGCTTCGCGGCGGGCGCGGCAGCGGCGGCGGGCGCCTGCGATGCGGCAGCGGCTTGGGCCTGTGCAGCCGGCGCGGCAGCGGGCGCAGCAGCCTTGCCGCCTTCGACGTCGGCCTTGACGATGCGGCCATTCGGGCCGGAGCCGGCGACACCGGCCAGATCGACGCCCTTCTCGGCGGCGATGCGCTTGGCGAGCGGGCTGGCCTTCACGCGGTCGCCCGAAGCGGCAGCAGCCTTTGCGGGCGCAGGAGCAGGAGCCGCGGCCGGCGCAGGCGCCGCTTCAGCCTTGGATGCTTCTTCCTTCGGGGCCTCAGCCTTGGCAGGTGCCGGGGCGGCGGCAGCAGCGGAGGCGTCCTCGCCCTCGCCCGCCAGCACCATGATCACCGTGCCGACCTTCACATTGTCGGTGCCCTCGGCGACGAGGATCTTGCCGACCACGCCTTCGTCGACCGCTTCGAATTCCATCGTCGCCTTGTCGGTCTCGATTTCGGCCATCAGGTCGCCGGACTTCACCGTGTCGCCTTCCTTGACCAGCCATTTGGCGAGCGTCCCCTCTTCCATCGTGGGGGACAGGGCGGGCATCTTGATTTCGATCGGCATGGACGTTCCCGTCAATTGGTTCCCGGGGAGGGATTCGGCCCCTCTCTCGCTGCCGACCCGCCCGGGGTCAAGACGCTTGCAAGAAGCTCAATCGCGCGGCACCTAAAGCCGAAGGTCGGGGACACGAGACATGCGCACCTATCTGGTCGTCATCGACGAGAGCCCGGAGGCGGAAATCGCCATGCGTTTCGCTGCGCGCCGCGCCGTGAAAACAGGCGGAAATGTCGAGATTCTCGCGCTCGTTCCCCAGCCGGAGTTCGTCCAGTGGGGCGGCGTGATGGCCGCGATCGAGGAGGAAGCGCAAATCCGCGCCGAGGCTCTGGTCGCCCGCGCAGCCGGCACGTTGCTTGCCGAATCGGGGATCAAGCCGTCGATCACCGTTCGCCAGGGCGATGGCCCGAAGATCGTCCGCGAGATGATCGCCGCCAATTCCGACATCGCGGCGCTGGTGCTCGGCGCAGCCGCCAGCGGCCCGCCGGGACCGCTCGTGGCCCACTTCGCCGGCGCCGATGCCGGCGGAATGACCGTGCCGGTGATGATCGTGCCGGGCTCGCTGGATCGGGATGCGATCGACCGGCTGAGTTGAGAGCAGCAGACGCATGGCGAAAGCAGGAAAGCGAGAGCGTTGTCGCGAGGAGGCCGAGCCGCTCCCTAATGTAGACGATTATCTGTTCGGAAGCGGGCTTTCACCATCCGACTATCGCCTCTCAGAAGAAGGTGTAATCAGCTTCAAAGACAAGACCGGGCGGGTTTTCGACATGCTGATCGATCATCCTCGCCTTTACGCAGCGTTGAAAGAGCGGTTGCGGGCATTGGAGGTTCGGGAGGACTTCGAGCACTAGCGAAACCGTACCAAGTTTTCTGGTTGCCTCAACAGCAGCGGCCAGCCACCTTCCGCGCCATGCGCATCCTCCCCCTGCTCCCGCTCGCCGCCTTCCTCGCCACGCCCGCACTGGCGCAGGAAAAGCCCTCCCCCGCCCGCCTGAAAGCAGATGTCGAGAAGCTGGTCAGCTTCGGCACGCGCCACACGCTTTCCGATCCCGATCATCCCACGCGCGGTATCGGCGCGGCGCGGCGCTGGGCGATGGCCGAACTCTCGAAGATCGGCGACGCCTGCGACTGCATCGACGTGGCCAATATCGCGCGCACCTTCACCGGTCCGCGCGCGCCGAACGGCGTGAATGTCGTCGATGTGCTCGGCTTCCAGACCGGCCGCGATCCCAAGCGGGTCATCATCGTCATGGGCCATATCGACAGCCGCGTGACCGATGTGATGGATTTCACCTCGGATGCGCCGGGCGCCAACGACGATGCCTCGGGCGTGGCGCTGGTGATCGAAAGCGCGCGGATTCTGTCGAAGGAAAAGTTCGACGCGACGATCATCTACGCCATCGTCTCGGGCGAGGAGCAGGGCCTGTGGGGCGGGCAGTTGCTCGCCGAGACCGCGAAGGAAAAGGGCTGGACCGTCATCGCGGTGCTCAACAACGACATTGTCGGCAACACGATCGGGCAGGAC
Organism: Sphingomonas sp. G-3-2-10; assembly: GCF_012927115.1. Taxonomy (NCBI): domain Bacteria; kingdom Pseudomonadati; phylum Pseudomonadota; class Alphaproteobacteria; order Sphingomonadales; family Sphingomonadaceae; genus Sphingomonas; species Sphingomonas sp. G-3-2-10. The sequence continues at coordinate 2,333,466 of NZ_JABBFY010000001.1, forward strand.
GGCAGCCGCGTCGACAAGCGCGTCCGCGTCTTTTCCGAGGGCATCCGCTCGTCCGAACCGCTCGACCGGCAGATGGCCCGCCGCGCCGATGGCGGCGAGGATGATGGCCCCTCGCGCGCGCTGGCCAAGGCAGTCGACGGGATTGCCGAAACGATTCCCGGCGGGATCGACGTGTTCCTCGATCGCCGTCCCGACCGGTTCGGCCGCGGTGGCGATCACATCCCCTTCCTCGCGCTCGGCTATCCCGCGGTGCGCTTCTCGGTCGGCGTGGAGAATTGGGACCAGCAGCATCAGGACCTGCGTACCGAGGGCGGCAGGGTCTATGGCGACACCGCCGACAAGATGGATTTTCCCTATCTGGCGCACGTCACCGCGATCAACGTCGCGACGATCCGCCGCCTCGCCAAGGCACCCGATGCGCCAGGCAAGGTGACGATCAGCGGCGCGCTGTCGCTCGACACGACGGTCAAATGGGAAGCCGTTCCCGGCGCGGTGAAATATCGCGTCCACTGGCGCCGCAACGACAAGCAGGTCTGGACCGGCCATGTCGACGTGACCGGCACCGAGACGCTGCTGAAGGGCGTTCCGGTCGACGATAATTTCGTCGGGGTGTCGGCGCTTGCCGCGGACGGGTCCGAAAGTCTGGTGACCTTCGGCGGGAGATAGCCTCCTCCAACCGTTCGCCCTGAGCCTGTCGAAGGGCCGCTCTCTTCTTCAACCAAAGGTCAGAAGAAAGAACGGTGCTTCGACAAGCTCAGCACGAACGGAAATATACTCAAATCCTTACCGGCAAACGCACTGGCAGCCGCACTGACGCGGCGCGGGGCGCGGTTTCGGCTTGTACTTGCGGACCGGCGCACGGCGAACGACGCGGCGCGGCGCGACATAGGTCGTCACCACTTCCTCCTCGATCACTTCCTCGATGATCGTGGTGGTGACCACCGGCGCGGGCTGGATCACCACGGTCGTGGTGGTGCCCCCGGCATAATAGCCGCCGCCGCTATAGCCGCTGCTGTAACCATAGCCGTTGCCATAGCCATAGCCCGGCTGGACCTGCACCGCCGGCGGCGCCCCCACCGCCGGCGATGCATACCCCCCCGGGTACGGCGCCTGGGTCTGATAGCCCGGCGCCTGATCATAATATTGGTTCGGATCGACCTGACGGATGCCGCCCACGCTCACATTGCTTTCGGAATAGGCGTAGCTGTTGCTGCCGCCGGCGCCGTAGGACGTGCCGTAATTGTCATAGGCAGCGTAATCGTCGTCCCACGAGATGCCGTCGCGCCAGTCCTGCACCCGGCCGCGCGAGTCGATCAGCACCGCGTCGTCATAATAGCGGACCCAGTAGAAGCCGTAGGACGGCGCGCGCAGGCCCCAATTGCCGTAATCGTGGATGCGGAAATTGGAGTTCATCCAATAGCCCGGCAGCGACCAGCCACGCGACGGCCGGCGATAGCTGTTCCAACCGCCCGGCGCCTGGGCCCCGCCCCACCAGCGACCGTTGACGTGACCGCCCCAGCGGCCGCCGTTGCGCTGATTGTTGTAGGCCGGCGGAGTCTGCGAGGTACGCGGCGGCAGCGCCTGATTGTGGCGCGGCGGGCCGGCATAGAGCGGTCCGCCGGTACGCTGCACACCGCCATTGGCCATCGGCGGCGCGGGAATCCCGCTGCCCTGCTGATAATAGACCTGCGCCACAGCCGGCGCCGCGGAAAGCAGCGCGGGGACCAGAATGGCCGCAATGGACAGACTACGCATCGAACAGAACTCCTTCGCCCCAGAGCAGCCCCCGGCTCCTATGGTTGACGAAAGATTACCGTTTTAGTTTCCAACCCGCCACGAAGAGTCTCGGTTAATGCCGTCCCGATGCGGGTCAGCGTAACCCCGGCGTTAACGTTTGACGCGGTTCAGCCTGCCAGACGCGGGGCAAGGATCGCCATCAGCGCTTCGCAGCCCGCCGCATCGCCCGCGTCGAACCGCGCCGGCTCGGGACTGTCGAGATCGAGCACCCCGATCAGTTCGCCCTGCGACACGATCGGCACGACCAGTTCGGACCGGCTCGCCGCATCGCAGGCGATGTGCCCGGGAAAGGCATGGACATCCTCGACCAGCTGGGTCTCGCGGCTGGCCGCCGCCGCGCCGCACACGCCACGCCCGAACGGGATGCGGATGCACGCTGCCTTGCCCTGGAACGGCCCCAGCACCAGCTCGCCGCCGACATTGCGGTAGAAACCCGCCCAGTTGAGACTTGGCAGATACTGCCAGATCAGCGCCGAGACATTCGCCATGTTGGCGATGGCATCGGGTTCGTCGGCGGTCAGCGAATCGAGCGCGGCGGCCAGTTCGCGGTACAGTTCCGACTTGGAGTCGGCAGTGATGGTGAAGTCGTACATGGCCGCTATTTAGGAAGCCTGTGCCGCGAGCGGGAGAGGCTTCCGCTGCGCCACGACGCGCGATACGCTTCGCCTATGGCCAATTACAGTCATTTGCGGGCATGCGCCTCGCGCGACAGGGCAATCCCGCAAGCGATGGCGATGTTCGGGGATCTGGACGAGGCGCCGGTCGCGGCCCAACAGCCCGGCCCGGAACTGGTCGGCCGCTATCGAATTCCCTTGTTCTGGCTTGCCGCATTCGCACCATCGGACGTGCTGAGGTTCGATCGCCGCGACGAAGACGGCGAGATGCCGGTCACCATCTATTGCACCCCGACCGGCGCCGCCCTCGCCCGGCTCGAGGCCCGCACGCCGGTCGTGCTTGCGATCGCGGGAGAAGCATTTGCCGGCTTCTACCGCGAATGGATCGACTATGTGGCGCGCAGCTTCCCCCATACGCTCCTGCTCCAGCCCGAAGAGATATTGATCCTGCGCGACGTGGAACTTTCGAACCGCGAACTGGCCGCCGCGATCAAGGCGCTCGACACGGGCGAGGACGCAAAGCCGCGCGACAGGAAGCTCTGGCGGATCGGCGCGCTGCCGTTCGAACCGTCGCGGCACGAAGTCGGAAACCCGGAGCAAGCCGCGAACTGGTGCCGCGGCGCGCTGGCCGGCAGCGACTGGCTGGACGCGGAGGACGCGTGGCCGCCCGAAGCGACCGCAGGCGAAGTGGCAGCGATGGCAGCCTTCGCCCCAGGCGCCGCGCGGCGGCCCTGGTGGAAATTCTGGAGCTAATCCAGCCGGACTTTCCCTCGCCCGGCCTTCACTTCGCTGCGCCCCTTCTTCTCGTCGACCCGGCGCGCCTTCGCCGCCTTGCTCGGCTTGGTCTTCACTCGCTTCGCCTGACGCTCGTGCGACTTCGCAATCAGCTCGCTCACCCGCTCGCGGGCATCGGCGCGATTGGCTTCCTGCGTGCGAAACTTGCGCGCGGTGATCACCAGTTCGCCGCCCGAAGTCAGCTTGGTGCCCGCGAGCACTTTGAGCTGCTGATAGGCGTAGAGCGGCAGGCCCAGCGCGAAGACGTTCACCCGCAGCTGGACCGCGGTCGCCACCTTGTTGACGTTCTGGCCGCCGGGACCGGACGCGGCGAGGAACTTCTCCTCGACGATCGCCTCCTCCCATTTGGCCGGAAGGTCAGCCACGGCCAAACCCGGCATTGTGGAATCGCACCGGGATCGGCGCTTCGGCGGTGATGTCGGGCTTGCCCTCGCGCGGCACGATCAGCCCGGCGGCGTGGAGCATGACGGCCGGGCCGCCGCTGCCATAGACCGGATCGCCGACGATCGGGATGCCCAGCCCTTCGGCGGCATGGACGCGCAACTGATGCGTGCGGCCGGTCTCCGGGAAGAAGGCGATCAGCGCCCGGCCCTTCACCCGCTCCAGCACGCGCCACCGCGTCAGCGCCGGCTTGCCATTGGGGGCGCCGGTCATCCGCCAGCCTTCCTCCGCGCTGGAGATCTTGATCAGCGGCAGATCGATCTCGCCGACATCCTCGGCCGGCTCGCCGTCGAGGATCGCGACATAGCGCTTGGTCACCGTGCCCGCTTCGAACGCCTGGCCGAAGCGCTTGTGCGCCTTGGGATTGCGCGCCAGCAACAGGCAGCCGCTGGTGTCGCGATCGAGCCGATGGACCGGCAGCGGCAGGCGCTGGAATCCGAAGGTCAGCTCGCCGAGCCGGTCTTCGAGGCTTTCGGCACGATCACGCGGGCGATCGACCGGCAAGCCCGCAGGCTTGTCGATCACGATCGCTTCGCCGTCGATGAAGAGAACGCGGTCCTGTAGCATCGCCGCCCTATACACAGGACGGCTTCCCAAGCGAACTATCTGCGGAAGTGGATCACGCAGACGGAGTTGCGGCCGTCGCGGCGCTCCCAGCCGTTGCGCCACTCGCCGCCCAGCCGATTGGCGAGCGCGGGGCAACTGATCCCCGCTTCGCTCGGGCTGGTGATCGGCCCCGCTTCGATCTTGAAGGCTTCCTGCGCGGCATAATCCGGCGACAGGCTTCCGGTCGGCAGCGAGACGGGACGAAGCTGATCGGGCGGCGGCACATTGCCGATTCCCCTTATCTGCACATTGGCGCAGCTTAGGGGAATCGGAGGCAAGCAACAGCGGATTCCGACACCGCGGCTAGCGGAAGCGGAACTCGCATTCCGACATGCGGCCGGTCTGCGTCGTGCGCCACTGGCCCGTCCATTCGGCGCGCAGCTCGCGGCCCTTGGCGTTGCACTTGGCCACGGCGTCGTTCTGGTTCCAGATCGGCCCCACCTCGATATTGCGCAGCACGTCGCGCTGATCCCAGCGACCGCCACCGCCGCCGCGCATCCGCATCCCACAGACCGACACGCCGGCGCGCACCGTGTTCCAGTTGCCGGTCCAGTCCGCGCCGATCTCGCGCGCCTTGTTGTTGCACTTGGTCTCGGCGTCGCGCTGGTTCCAGATCGGGCCCACCTCGACATCCCGGGTGCCGTCGCGGCCCCAGTCATCGCGGTCGTTGCGGCCCCAGCCGCCATCGCCGCGCCCGCCGCCGCGAAACTCGATCTGGCATACCGACATGCGGCCCGGCTGGGTGGTCCACCACTGGCCGGTCCATTCGCCGCGCAGCTCGCGCGCCTTGTTGTTGCACTTCGCCTCGGCGTCGCGCTGGTTCCAGATCGGACCCACCTCGATCGCGCGGCCATTGTCGCGGGCGTCGCGATCCCGCACGTCGCGGCCGGGACCGCCGCGATCCGGGCCGCCGCGGTCGTCGTTGCGGCGGTTCGCTTCGACGCCGGTGATCGAATAGAGGAATGCCTGCCCGCGCCCGATCGTGCCGCTGCGGATCGTGCGCGCGCGCAGATCGATGATCACCGAGGTGTTGCGCGAGCGATCGTGCAGCTCGACCGTGAAGGTGTCGCGGTTATAGACCTGGAACACCGCGGAAACGCGGCCATTGGCGCCGAACTCGGTCCACTGGCCGGGGCCCGTTTCGGTGAAGCGGCCGCCGCCGCTGTGGCGCACGCTGGTGACGGTGGTGCCGTTGATATCGCGGGCGTCCTGCGGAATCGCGAAGGCAGCGTCGATTCCCGGCGCGCCGGGCGCCGCGATCGCGGCAAGAAACATGAGCGACAAGGACATACGGACTCTCCCCTGAACCGAAGGCCCATTGTTAGCCGCGTTCGGTGCGCAACCGCAACGACAGCGAAACGGGGCCGGAGCAGGGGAAGCTCCGGCCCCGCAATGTGGGCCGCGACAAAGGGGGCACGCGCGGCCCGGGGAGGCTGTCAGGCAGTCAGCTTGGCCGCGACTTCGGCAATGCGGCGGCCCTGATAACGGGCGCCGTCGAGGTCGGTCGCAGTCGGCTGGCGGCTGCCGTCGCCGCCGGCGATCGTGGTCGCGCCATAGGGTGCGCCGCCGACGATCTCGCTGTTGTCCATCTGCCCGGCATGACCATAATCGAGACCGACGATGGTCAGGCCGAAGTGCAGCAGATTGGTGATGATCGAGAAGAGTGTCGTTTCCTGACCGCCATGCTGGGTCGCGGTCGAAGTGAACGCCCCGCCGACCTTGCCGTGAAGACCGCCGGTGGCCCACAGGCCGCCCGCCGTATCCCAGAACGCCGCCATCTGGCTCGCCATCCGGCCGAACCGGGTCGGCGCGCCGACGATGATCGCGTCATAGTCCTTCAGTGCATCCGGACCCGAGATCACGGCGTGCGGGCTGTCGGTCTTGAAGTGCGCGGCCTTTACCACGGCTTCGGGCGCGGTTTCGGGCACGCGAAGGATGTCGACCTGCGCACCGGCCTGGCGGGCGCCTTCTGCGACGGCCTCGGCCATCGTCTCCATGTGGCCGTAGGACGAGTAATAGAGGACGAGGACCTTGGACATTGCGATACTCCTTGAACGGATGGTGGTGTCCGCCGCCCCGGGGAGGGGGAGGATGGGGCGGCGGACGGGGGGCGGTTTAGTCGGCGTCGACCAGAACAATCTCGGCGTCTTCGATCGCGGTGATCGTGAAGGTCTTGCTGCCGGTCAGGGCAGCGCCGTCACGGGCATTCACCGGCTCGCCGTCGATCTCGATCTTGCCAACCGCGGGGACCAGATAGGCGTGGCGGCCTTCACCGACTTTGTGCTCCACGCTCTCGCCGGCCTTCAGCGTCGCGCCCATCACCCGGGCATCGGCGCGGATCGGCAGCGCATCGCCATCATCCTCGAAGCCCGAGGCCAACGTGACGAACTTGCCGCTGCGGTCGCCCTTGGGGAAAGGCTTGGCACCCCAGCTGGGCTGGCCCCCGCGGCTGCGGGGCAGGATCCAGATCTGGAACAGCGTGGTCGTTTCCGGCTCGAGATTATATTCGGCGTGGCGCACGCCGGTGCCGGCGCTCATCACCTGCACGTCGCCCGCGCCGGTGCGGCCCTTGTTGCCCATCGAGTCCTGATGCGTGATCGCACCGGTGCGGACATAGGTGATGATCTCCATGTCCTGATGCGGATGTGCCGGAAAGCCCGAGTTCGGACCGATCTCGTCGTCGTTCCACACCCGGATCGCGCCCCAGCCCATCCGGTCCGGATCGTAATAATTGGCGAAGCTGAAATGATGCCGCGCGTTCAGCCAGCCATGATCGGCATGGCCGAGCGTGTCGAAGGGGCGGCGGTCGAAACTGGTCTTGGTGTCGAGCATGGCTCATACTCCGTGTGTCTTGTTGGCCCCCAAGATAGGCATCGGGATCATGCGGTAAATGGAAACGTTGGAAACTGATCGTTTCCATGTTATGCCAGCGAAATGAAACTTCCCGATTTCGAAGCCTGGGCCGTATTCGCTTCGGTGGTCGAGCATCGCTCGTTCAGCGGCGCCGCCGACGCGCTGGGTGTGTCCAAAGCAACCGTGTCCAAGGCAATCAGCCGGCTCGAGCAGCGGCTGGGCACCACCCTGTTCCACCGCACGTCGCGCCGCCTGACCCTGACCGACAGCGGACGCGGCCTTGCCGAGCGCGCACAAGGCATTCTCGCGCAGGGGCAGGAAGCCGAGGAAGCAGCGCTCGACGCCGCCAGCGCGCCGGCGGGGCTGGTCCGCGTCGCCGCGCCGCTCACCTTCGGATCGAAGCGCGTCGCGCCGCTGATGGCCGAGTTCATGGCCGCCCATCCCGGCATCCGGATCGATCTGCATCTGTCCGACGCGTTCATCGACATCGTCGGCGAAGGCATCGACGTCGCGGTGCGCATCGCCGAACTGCCCGACAGTTCGCTGCGCGCGCGGCGGATCGCGCCGGTCACCGGCTATATCGTCGGCTCGACCGCCTATTTCGAAAAGCATGGCCGCCCGCGCCACCCCGCCGATCTCGCCCACCATGCCTGCTTCGCCTATACCAACTCGGCGCATCCCGACGCGTGGCGCTTCCGCAAGGCAGGCGGCGAGGAAGCGGTGGTGCGGATCGAGGGGCCGCTGCGCACCAACAATGGCGACGCGATGCTGGCGGCGTTGCGCGCGGGACTCGGCATCGCGGTGCTGCCCGACTTCATCGTCCGCGACGATCTGGCGGCGGGCACGCTCGAAGCCGTTCTCGAAGACTGGTCGATGGGATCGTCCGCGCTCCACCTCGTCACGCCGCCCGGCACGCTCCGCCCGGCCCGCGTCGAGGCGCTGATGGAGTTTCTGGCAGTGCGGCTGAAGGAAAATTGCAGCGAGTATCTGAGCCCCGCCTGACGCTGCCGATGCCTGTGCCGGACACGTTAAGGATTGGTACGGATAGCCTTCGCGGACTGGTTAAGAATAAACGCAGTTCCACACAAACCACCGCGCCTCAGGCCCCGCGACTCGCGGAGTCAGGCCGGTTAGGGCAAAATTAACCTTTTGCCTTCAGAGGTGGTTAGGTTAATGATTCACTCAGGTTGCGCTTGTCACGAGGACAGCATCGCAACCGGGGCAAGGGGAACTGGCGATGCGCGTGTTGCTGATCGAGGACGAGCCCAGCACGGCCAAGGCGATCGAGCTTATGCTCACGACCGAAGGCTTCAATGTGTACACGACCGATCTGGGCGAAGAAGGCCTCGATCTGGCGAAGCTGTATGATTACGACATCATCCTTCTCGACCTGAACCTGCCCGACATGCACGGGTATGACGTTCTGAAGAAGGTCCGGGTCGCCCGCGTCCAGACGCCGGTGCTGATCCTGTCGGGCATCAACGAAATGGACAGCAAGGTGCGCTCGTTCGGCTTCGGCGCCGACGATTACGTGACCAAGCCGTTCCACCGCGAAGAGCTGGTGGCGCGCATCCACGCCGTGGTCCGCCGTTCGAAGGGTCACTCGCAGTCGGTCATCCGCACCGGCAAGCTGGCGGTGAACCTCGATGCCAAGACCGTCGAAGTCGATGGTGCCCGCGTGCACCTGACCGGCAAGGAATATGCGATGCTGGAGCTGCTCTCGCTCCGCAAGGGCACCACGCTGACCAAGGAAATGTTCCTCAACCATCTCTATGGCGGGATGGACGAGCCGGAACTCAAGATCATCGACGTCTTCATCTGCAAGCTGCGCAAGAAGCTGAGCATGGCGACCGATGGCGAGAATTACATCGAGACCGTCTGGGGCCGCGGCTATGTGCTGCGCGAAGCGGACGAGGACAAGGCGACGCTCACCGAAGTCGCCTGACACGGAACTTCAGCGGGGGCTGGCAAAAGGGCCGCGGTTCGAAAGGACCGCGGCCCTTTTCGTTGGCGTGCCCTCAGTCGGGGAACCCGGCTTGCAATGTTGGATTTCGACTGCTTGGCTCGCAGTGATCGGGGGACATTCCCGCGCTCTTTGAATTTGTCCGAAGCATCATGCTTTTTGCGGGAAACCGGTTTTTCCCGATATAGGTGTCAACCGTGTCAACCAACGCTGCACGAAGCGCTTGTTTTTAAACGATTCGCCTGATCGCGGCGCCCTCAGGCAGACGCGCTGGCTGCGACCTAGGATTTACGCCGCCGCCGCGCCTCGGCATGGCGCTCGGCGCTAGCCAGCAGCGCTTCGAGATCCTCGCGGCTGATGTCGAAGGTTTCGCCCATTTCCTCGATCGCCGCATCGATGTCCGCCGCCAGCAGCTTCGCTGCTTCGGGCGTGGGCGCGGCCTTGACCGGGCGATGGGGATAGCTGTGGCCGGAGATGCGGTGGAAGGCGATGCCCATCGCCACCAGGGTGATCGCGTTCAGCCCGACCGGGATCAGCGCATAGGCATAGCCATGCGCGAGGATATCCGGGCCGCCGAGCACCGCCAGCAGCCCGCAAGCGCCCCCGGGCGGATGGAGGCAGCGCAGCACCGACATCGCCAGAATCGCGACCGAAACGCCTACGCCCGCCGCCAGCACGCCATGCCCAAGCCAGTGCGCGGTCGCGACGCCGGTCAGCGCGGAAACCACGCTGCCGCCGACAATCGGCCAGGGCTGCGCCAGCGGGCTGCTGGGCACGGCATAGAGCAGCACCGCCGACGCGCCCATCGGGGCGACCAGCAGCAATGCAGATTGCGGGCTGCCCGCGAGGAACGAGCCGATCCACGCGGTCAGCGCGATGCCGGTCAGCGATCCGGCGACCGCAACCATCCGGTCGCGCCAGTGCGCGCCCGGCAGCAGCGGAGTGAAGATCCGGTCGAGCGCGGTCACCGGTTCTTCTTCTCCGGCGCGCCAGCGGTCTTGCGCTGCCACACGCGCTCGCCGCCAACCCAGGTCTCGAGCACCTGCGTCCCGCGCAGCTCGGTGGCCGAGGCAAGCAGCGGATCGCGGTCGAGGATGATGAAATCGGCGCGCATTCCCGGTGCGAGTCGGCCAAACTTGTTCTCGGCGAACCCGGCATAGGCGGCCCAGATGCTGAACCCGGCCCATGCCTCCTCACGCGTCACCAGCTCCTCGGGACGCCAGCCGCCGAAGGGCTGGAGATCGGCATCCTGCCGGGTGAAGGCGACGGCCCAGCCGACGAACGGATTGGGGCTCTCGACCGGATAGTCCGAGCCGAAGGCCAGCTTCGCGCCGTTGCGGAGCATCGAACGCCACGCATAGGCGCCGGCGAGCCGGTCCGGCCCCAGTCGCGCTTCAGCCATCGCGCGATCCGACGTCTGGTGGACCGGCTGCATCGACGCGATGACCCCGAGCTTGCCGAAGCGCGGCAGGTCCGCCGGATCGACCACCTGGGCATGTTCGATCCGCCAGCGGCGGTCGCCCTTGAAATTCTCCGACAGCACTTCGATCGCATTGAGCGCCTGATTGTTGGCGCGGTCGCCGATCGCATGGATCGCGATCTGGAAATCGTCCATCGCGCCGCGGCTGATCAGGTTGAGCAGCTGGTCGTCGGACAGGAAGCCCAGGCCCTTCTGGCCCGGGGCATCGGCATAATCGGCCTTGAGCCATGCCCCGCGCGATCCGAGCGCGCCGTCCGAATAGAGCTTGATCCCGCCCATGCGCAGCCGGTCGCCATAGAGCCACGGCGTCGGCCCCTGCCCGGCCACCGCCAGCGCGGCATCGACCCCGCCGGCATAGCTCATGATCCGCATGTGGAGGAAACCGAGATCGGCCATCCGGCGATAGGTCAGCCAATCCTCGACGCTGGTGCCCATGTCCGCACTGGCGGTGACGCCCATGCTGAGCAGCAGATCCTGCGAAGCGAGGAAGGCGGCATTATATTCGCGCGGCGTGGGGTTGGGCACGGCCTTCTGGACGAGGTTTGCGGCGGCGTCGACGAACACCCCGCTCGGATTGCCCTTCGCGTCGCGCTCGATCCGGCCGCCGGTCGGATCCTTGCTGGCGGCGGTAACCCCGGCGAGCTGCATCGCGCGGCTGTTCGCCCAGCTGGCATGGCCATCGACCCGCTCGAGCCACACCGGGCGGTCGGCGACCACCTTGTCGAGATCGGCGGCGGTCGGGAAGCCGCCGAGACCCCAGCGCTCCTGATTCCAGCCATAGCCGAGGATCCACTTGGCCGGGTTCGCTTCGGCATAGGCGGCGACCTTCGCCAGCGCTTCGTCGAGCGAACGGGTCTGCGACAGGTCGAGGCGAAGCGCCTGGAAGCCGAGGCCCATGACATGGCCATGCGCGTCGATCATCCCGGGCAGCATCACCTTGCCCTGCATGTCGATCCGCCATTCGGGGTTCTTCGGCCGCTTGTCGGTGCGCTGGAGTAGCTGGGTGACCAGCCCGTCGCGCGTGAACAGAATGCCGTTGAAGCGGACGACCTGTCCCTTCTCGTCCAGCGTCATGCCGTTGACATTGTCGATCAGCGCGTCGGCCTGCGCGGCGGGGGCCAGCAGGATCGCGACAAGGGCGAGGAGATTGGCGAGAGCCCGGAAGGGCCGCAGGAGTGCGATCGTCATAGGGATGCGGGCATAGGGGGTGTTCCCCCGCCGCGCCAGACTCGCGCCTTGATAGAATATGTCGTGTTCCCCCTTCGGGGTATATGCCCTAAGGGCGGCAGACTATGGCTACCAAGACCGAACCCACCGAAACCCTGCCCGTAACCATCGACGACGTCCGCGCGGCGCGGATGCGGATTGCGGATTCGATCGTGGCGACGCCGACTCTGGTCAGCCGCACGCTGTCGGAACTGACCGGCGCGACCGTCTATCTCAAGTTCGAGAACCTCCAGTTCACCGCAGCGTACAAGGAACGCGGCGCGCTGAACACGCTGCTTCAGCTGCCGGCGAACACGCCCGGCGTGATCGCGGCATCGGCGGGCAATCATGCGCAGGGCCTCGCCTATCACGCCAAGCGGCTGGGCATCCCGGCGACGATCGTGATGCCGCGCAACACCCCGATCGTGAAGGTGACCCAGACCGAAGGTCATGGCGCGACGGTGGTGCTGGAAGGCGAAACGTTCGACGCGGCCTATGCCCATGCCCGCAAGCTGGAAGGCGAACAGGGTCTCACCTTCGTCCATCCGTTCGACGATGCGCGGATCATCGCCGGCCAGGGCACGGTGGCGCTCGAGATGCTGGAAGCAGTGCCCGAGCTCGATACGCTGGTGGTGCCGATCGGCGGCGGCGGCCTGATCTCGGGCATGTCGGCGGTGGCGCGCGCTCAGGACAAGCCGATCCAGGTGATCGGCGTGCAGGCCGAGCTCTATCCGTCGATGTACAACCGCGTGCACGGCACCGAAATGCCGTGCGCTGGCGACACACTGGCCGAGGGCATCGCGGTGAAGGAGCCCGGCGGGATCACCTCGACGATGGTGTCGGCGCTGGTCGACGACATCGTTCTCGTCAGCGAGCGGCGGCTGGAGGAAGCGGTGAGCCTGCTGCTCCAGATCGAAAAGACCGTGGTCGAGGGCGCCGGCGCGGCCGGTCTCGCCGCGCTGCTGGCCGAGCCGGGCCGCTTCAAGGGCAAGACGGTGGGCATCGTGCTGTGCGGCGGCAATATCGATCCCCGCCTGCTCGCTTATGTGTTGCTGCGCGATCTGGCCCGTTCGGGCCGGATGGCGCGCCTGCGCATCCGCCTGCAGGACCGGCCGGGCGCGCTCTACAAGGTGGCGCAGATCTTCGATCAGCTTTCGGTCAACATCCTCGAACTGTCGCATCAGCGCATCTTCACGAACCTGCCGGCCAAGGGCCTGAGCCTGGACGTGGAATGCGAAACCCGCGACCGCGACCATCTCGACCGGCTGATGACCGCGCTGCGCCGCGCACAATATGAGGTGCAGCTGGTCGAACTGGCCTGAGTTTCCCGGCCGGTTCCGACGAAGCGAATCGCACGTGCGGCGAACCGAGTCGTCGTGCGATTCACACGATTCATCTCTCGATCTATAGTGAATCCGAAACCCCCTCCGAGCGCCTGCGCCGGAGCTTCGCACCCTTGTGCGCGGGTCGTTTCGCTCTCGGTCAGGCGTTAACTCTCTTTCATGGTAAAGCGCCTTTTCATCATCATTTTACCGCTTCATAACGCTTTTCGAAGGCCGCTTTCCGACGGCCACGAGCAAGGGGCGAAAAGGCGGTGACTGCACTTTCCCGTTTTCCGCGGTTCTTCGTGACGAGCCCGTCGCCGTGCCCGTATCTTCCGGGCAAGCAGGAGCGGAAGATCTTCACCGAGCTGAGCGGTCCGCATGCGGGCGAGCTCAACGACGCGCTGGGCCGGATCGGCTTCCGCCGCAGCCAGTCGGTCGCGTACCGCCCGAGCTGCGCGGGCTGCACCGCCTGCGTCTCGGTCCGCGTCGTCGCCGGAGAGTTCAAGCCCAACGCCAGCCAGCGCAAGTTGCTCAAGCGCCATAGCGACCTCGAAGTCACCGCGTGCAAGCCCTGGGCGACCGAGGAACAGTTCGACCTGCTCCACAAATATCTCGGCGCGCGCCATCCCGGCGGCGGCATGGCGGCGATGGACGAGGGCGATTATGCCGACATGGTCGAGCAGTCGCCGGTCAGCTCATACGTCGTCGAATATCGCGAACCGACGAAGAACGGTCATCGCGGCAGGCTGGTCGGCGCGTGCATCACCGATCAGCAGGCCGACGGCCTCTCGATGATCTACAGCTTCTTCCTGGCTGACGACGAGAGCCGCCCGGGTCTCGGCAACTATATCATCATGGACCATATCCGCCGCGCACAGGCGGCGAAGCTGCCCTATGTCTATCTCGGCTATTGGGTGAAGGGCAGCGAACGCATGGCCTACAAGACTCGCTACCAGCCGCTCGAAGTGCTCGGCCCCAATGGCTGGGCAGCGTTCGACGAGAAGGAAGAAGTCTTCGCGATGCCGGTGCCTGCGAAGATGCCCGAGCTGGTCTAAAGCTGACCTACTCCGATTGTGCTCCGGTTGGACTGGACCGCATAATTTTCATTCCTCGCCGCCCAGCCGGTCGACGTGCAGATCGACGTCGAGCTCTTCCTCGCCCTGCCCCACGCGCGTACCCGCGATCGATGCGGCGGCGGTCGCATCCAGTCCGACCGCGACGCGGACATAGCTTTCGTCGGGCGACAGTCCCGTCGCCGGATCGAAGCCGACCCAGCCCAGTCCCTCCACATGCGCCTCGGCCCAGGCATGGGGTGCGCTGTGCGCTTCGCCGTCGTTGCGATAGCCCGAGACGTAGCGCGCCGGCGCGCCGATATGGCGCGAGGCGGCGATGAACATCTGCGCGACGTCGCGCGACGTCGCGGTCTTGCCAGCAAAGGCCTCGGCCGCGCTGATCCCGGTATCGGGCCGGTCCGGCGTGCAGGGAAAGCGCACATGCAGCGCGGTGTTGAGCGCATGGAGCCGCGCAATCGCGTCGCCGCCGCCCAGATCGTCCGCGAACTCGGCGAGCAACACGCTCGGCTGCGTCCGTGGAGTCGAGCGGCGGAACAGCATCGCGTGAAGCGGCTCGGCGCTGCCGCGCACCACCCCCGTCGCCTCAAGCGTCAGCACTTCGCCGGTCACCGTCACGTCGAGCGCCTCGATCGGCCCCTCGGCATAGAGCATGGTCACGGCATTGCCGTATCCGTCGAACGAGTTGCGCAGCCGCGCATCGATATCCACGCCGATATGCCAGTTCACCACGGTCTGTGCCTCGGTGTCGCAGGGCGTGAGGCGGAGCATCTGAACGATGCGCGCCTGCGGCTCGCTGAACCGGTAGTGTGTGCGGTGATCGATCGCGATGCGCATCAGATGAACCTGAACTGCCGGGCGATCGCCCGGTCGAGCAACTCGTTCTCGGCGATGAAGGCCTCGAGATATTCGTGCAGCCCGCTAACGATCACTTCGGCGGTCCGCGTCTTCTGCATGCGTTGCATCCGCGCGCGGGCCATGCGGTCCGCCTCGCCCTGCAACCCGGTGCGCTTGGCGAGCTGGCTGAGCAGGTCCACTCCTTCCTCGACGCAGGCAGCAAGGCTGCGCGGAAGTTCGGGGCGGCTGATCAGCAGGTCGATGACGTTCACGGTCTTCAGCCCGTCGCTGTAGAGCCAGCGATAGGCGTTCACCGCCGACACGGTCTGGAGGATCGTGGTCCACTGATCGCGATCGACCGCGCCCCCCACCTCTTCGCCCGCGGGCAGCAGGATGTGATACTTCACGTCGAGCAGCCGCGCGGTGTTGTCGGCGCGCTCGACCGCGGCGCCGAGCTGGATCAGCAGCGTCGCTTCGTTGCGCATCATCCGGTGGATCGAGCCTTCGAAGCCGCGCATCTCGGCCTTGACCGCCTCGACCATGTTGAGCGTCTGGGTCGCGCCGCCGGGCGAGGTCCGGCTCTGGAAGATCAGCCAGGCGCGGTTGATCGCGGTCCACGCCTCGCGAGTCAGCGCGGTGCGCACGGCACGGGCGTTCATCCGCGCCATGTCGAGGCAGCGGATGATCGAACCAGGATGGCTGGCGTCGAGCGTCAGGAACTTGGCGACATGCGCCTGCGTCGTATTGTGGCCGGTCAGCGCAAAGGCTTCGTCGGTATAGCTCACCGTCAGCGCGCTCTGCCACGCCGCTTCACCTGCGGGGCGAGCCGACAGCGCATCGAGGCGGATCGTCGCTTCGACGAGACGCGCGAGGAAATCCGCGCGCTCGAGATAGCGGCCGAGCCAGTACAGCGCCGACGCGGTGCGCGAGAGCATGACCATGCTCATGCGCCCTGCTCCTGCGACTGGCCGGGCCCGTCGTCGAGCAGTACGAAACTGTCCTTGGTGCCGCCGCCCTGGCTGGAATTCACCACCAGCGAGCCTTCGCGCAGCGCGACGCGCGTCAGCCCGCCCGGCACCACGCGGACGCCGTCGCTGCCGGTCAGCACGAAGGGCCGGAAATCGACATGGCGCGGGGCGAGGCCGCTTTCGACCATCGTCGGGACGGTAGAAAGCGCGAGGGTCGGCTGGGCGATATAGCGATGCGGCTCGGCGACCAGCGCGGCGCGGAATTCCTCGATCTGCGCCTTGGTCGCGGTGGGGCCGACGAGCATTCCATAGCCGCCCGATCCGTCGACCAGCTTCACGACCAGCTTGCCCAGATTGTCGAGGACGTATTTCAGCGCCTGCGGCTCGCGGCAGCGATAGGTCTCGACATTGGGCAGCTTCACGTCGCCGCCCGAATAGAAACGCACGATCTCGGGCATGTAGCTGTAGATCGCCTTGTCGTCGGCGATGCCGTTGCCCGGCGCGTTGATGATCGCGACGTTGCCTGCGCGGTACGCCGCGATCAGACCGGGGACGCCGAGCATCGAATCCGGGCGGAACGCCAGCGGATCGAGATAATCGTCGTCGATCCGCCGATAGATCACGTCGACGCGGACCCGCCCCGCGATGGTCTGCATATAGACGACATCGTCATCGACCACGAGATCGACCGGCTCGACCAGCTCGACGCCCATCGTGTCGGCAATGAAGCTGTGCTCGTAATAGGCCGAATTGAAATGCCCCGGCGTCAGCACCACGCACACCGGCTTGGCCTTGCCCCCGCCCGGCGCGACCGAACGCATCGTCTGGAGTAGCATGTCGGGATAGCTGTCCACCGGCGCCACGCGAAAATCGCGGAACAGCTCGGGACACAACCGGATCATCGCTTCGCGGTTTTCGAGCATGTACGACACGCCGGAGGGCGTGCGGGCATTGTCCTCCAGCACGAAGAACTCGTCCGCGCCGGTACGCACCAGATCGATCCCGCAGATATGCGCCCACACGCCATGCGGCGGGCGGACGCCGTCCACTTCGGGGCGGAACTGGTCGTTGAGATAGATCAGTTCCTCGGGAATGATCCCTTCCTTCAGGATCCGGCGCTCGCCGTAGATGTCCTCGAGGAATGCGTTGATCGCCTGTACCCGCTGGACGAGGCCCTCGCTCAGCCGCGCCCATTCATTGGGTAGGAACACGCGCGGGACAATGTCGAACGGGATGATGCGCTCGGCCGCATCGCTGTCGCCATAGACGGCGAAGGTGATGCCGAGCTGGCGGAACGTGGCTTCGGCGGATTGCTGGCGGCGATGCAGTTCGGCGGCGGGGGTGTCGGCGATCCATTGCGAGAGCGCCGCGAATTCCGCGCGCGGCGCATCGGGCCCGCCATGACCCCAGATTTCATCGAACGCCCCGTTTGCCGCCATAACCCCCCAAGTGCCGGAACCGACTATGGGTTCCATGCTGCAACGCTTTGCTGCGGCGCACAAGGGGGTCCCGAAATCAGCCTATTGTGCCGTCGCGCACACCCCGGCAGGATTGCCGTAGGGGAACAAGGGGGAATCACGATGTATTGGCTCGTCCGGCTGCTCAAGCTGCCGCCGCTGGTTTATCTCGGCATCGCGCCGCTGGGCCTGCTCTTTGCCGGCTATCTCTATTTCGAGTGGACCAAGGACGAAGCGGCCAAGGCCGCGGCGCTGGCGGGCAAGCCGCCTGCGGTGGTGAAGATCGAGGATTTCAATCCGGGCCGCGACACCGGCAAGGCCGATGAAGTCGTCATCGTCGCCCAGATCAATCCGGCCAGCATCGTCGACCTGTCGCAGACCAAGAAGGGCCGCGAACGCGATCACTGGGTGATCGGGCCGCTCTATCCGACCACCGCCAAGGCCGAATCCGGCCCGGCGTCGGGCCTGATGATCCAGCACGGCACCGCGACCGACGAGCAGTTGCAGAAGATGGTCGTGGGCGAAGGCCCGTTCGGGCCGCTGATCCAGCTGAACGGCATTTCGGTCAAGCCGTCGGACGAGCGCACCGCAATCGACGAGGCCAGCAAGCGCGTCTCGCTGAAGCCCGATGCCGTCTATGTCGATCCGTTCGAGGCCGGCCGCGTCGCCGGTCTGGGTCCAAGCAACAGCGGCCGCGACGTCTCGCTCGCGCTTCTGATCGTGTCGCTGCTGGTCGCCGCCTATGGCGCGTTCCGCTTCTTCAGCGAGCGCAACACCGACCAGCTGGCCGATGCCGAGCCCGATCTGGACGGGCATCACTGAGGCTGAGGCCCCCTCCGGCGTTTCGGAGGGTCATGAGACAGCGGGTGGCAACCAGCGATGATTTATCTCCGGTTTCTTACGATTTTCGCGCTGCACCCGCTGCTGTTGGTGATGCTAACGCCCAGTGGTCTGCTGATCGGCGGCATTGGTTACTATATCTCGCAAGCCGAGGAAGCCGAGAAGGCCACCAAGCGCAACGGACCCGCGCCTGTGCCGGTCCGGGTCGAGGCATTTGACACTACGCGTCCAATTCGCCGCGCCGAAGAAATCAGCATCGTCGGACAGATTGATCCGGCCCAGATCATGGACATCAGCTTCACGAAAAAAGGCAAGGAACGTGAGCATTTTGTCCTCGCGCCGATCTATCCGATCGATGCAGTCGATCCGACGGCACCGGCCAGCGGACTTCTTACGCACAACGGTCAATTGAGCGATATACAAATCCATGCGTTCGAGACCGGGAAAGGCGCGATCGGGCCGATCGTCCGGCTGGTGGGCGTTCGCGCTCAGCCTTACAATCTTCGCACGGCCTTTGGCGACGATGTCCGGGTTCCGATCCGGCTCATCGGGTCCGCGATCTTCGTCAGCCCTTATCCTAAAGGTCGCGAAGTGGCGCTGGCGCCCGATAACGGGCTACGCAACTTCTCGATAGGCGTCATGATCGTCTCGCTGCTGATCGGCCTGCTTGGCGGGCTGGGGCACTGGGGCCGTTTGCGCCAGCGCCGCGACGAAAGCGCCGGCTATCTCGGCACGCTATACTGAAACTCAGCCAGCGTATTTCACCGAGCACCCATAGGGCCGTGTTTCTGCGACCGAGACCGGTTTGCCCGCGCGGATTTCAGCCAGCGCGGCGCTGACATGGTTGCGGGCCGAAGCGATGTCGGCGGTATCCGCCGTCGGCTTGTCGTCGATCCCGCCGCGATAGACGAGCTTGCCCGCCGGGCTGATGATATACATGTGCGGCGTGGTCTTCGCGCCATAGGCCTTGCCGACCAGGCCCGCCGGATCGAGCAGATAGGCGGCCGGCTTCGCCTTCGCACCGGACACGAACTGGAGCGCCTCGGGTCCCTTCATATGGCCCTGTTGACCCTCGGCGCCCGAATTGATCGTCAGCCACACCACGCCCTGAGCCGCCGCCGCGGCCTGGGTCTTCTGCATATTGCCGCTGTTGTAGTGCTTCTTCACGAAGGGGCAGCGGGGGTTGTGCCATTCGAGCACGACCGTCTTGCCGCGAAAGCCGGCGAGTTCGACGATGTTGCCGTTCGCGTCGCGCGCCTTGAAGTTCGTGGCGGGAGCGCCGATCGCCGGTTCGGCCAGCGGCGCGCTGGCGCCGGTGAGGAACGCGGCCGCCGCGGCGGCGCCGGTCAAGATCCACTTGCTCATGCTCGTCTCCTTTCCCGTTTCCCCCGGTTTCATTTGCCCGAAGCGAGATCCTGCATCAGCGATTGCGTCAGGATCTGCGGCAGCACCTGCGGCTCCGCCTGACCGGGCTTGTACCACAGATAGAGCGGCACGCCTGCCCGGTTATGCTTTTCGATGAAGCGGCCGAGCGCTGCGTCGCCATTGGTCCAGTCGCCCACCAGCACCGCGACCTTGCCATCGGCCAGCGCCTTGGCGACTGCTTCGGTCTCGATCACTGCTTTCTCGTTGACCTTGCACGTGACGCACCAGTCGGCGGTGAAATAGGCGAAGACCGGGCGGCCCTGCGCAGTCAGTTCGGCCAGCCGCGCTTCGCTGAACGGTTCGGCGCCGGCGGGCACTTGCGCCGCCGCCTGTGCCTGAATCGGGCTGCGCGACGCCAGCCAGACACCCGCGACGGTAATCGCGAGCACCATCACCCAGCCGAACCGAGCACCCTGCCCACGCGCCTGACGCCGCCCGATCGCCCACAGGACGATTGACAGGCCCAGCACGACGAGCAGCCCCATCGTCATCCCGTCGACGCCGATCTGCTTGCCCAGCACCCATGCGAGCGCAATTGCGGTCAGGAACATCGGGATCGACAGGATGTGGCGGAACGTCTCCATCCACGCGCCAGGCTTCGGCAGCATCCGCCGCAGCGCGGGCACGAAGCCCAGCAGCAGGAACGGCAGCGCAAGGCCCAGCCCCAGTCCGCCGAAGATCGCCAGCGCCGCCGGCCAGGGCAGCACCAGCGCCGCGCCCAGCGCCACGCCCATGAACGGCCCGGTGCAGGGCGTCGCGATGAACGCCGCCAGCGCGCCGGTCATGAACGATCCGCCCGTCCCGCGCCCCGCCAGCCGGTTCAGCGAGGCCGGAGCGAGCATCTCGAACAGCCCGGCAAGGTTGAGCGCGATCCCGGTCACGAGCAGCAGGAGCAGCAGGATCACGCGAGGATCCTGCAACTGGAACGCCCAGCCCAAGGTCGCGCCGCCCGCCCGCAACGCGAGCAGCGCGCCGCCCAGCGCCAGGCACACCAGCACTACGCCCGCGGTGTAGGCCAGCGCCTCGCCGCGCGGATTGCCCTCCGCGTCGTTCGCCCTGGCCAGACTCAGCGCCTTGAGGCTGAGGATCGGGAACACGCACGGCATGATGTTGAGCAGCAACCCGCCCAGCACCGCCCCTCCGAACGCGGCAAGCGCGGTCAGCCAGATGCTGTCCGCCGAGCCCTGCGCCATGCTGCCGGCAGGTGCGGCAGCGACCGCGCCCGGCACGGCCCGAATCGTGAAGCCTAGATCCTTGCCGACCGCCAGCACGCCTTCGATCGGTCCCGCGCCCGCGCCCTTCGCCTTGGTTTCCACCACCAGCCGGTCGCCGTCGCGGCCGACGGTCTGCGGCGCGGCGTAATCGACCACGCCATCGGTGATCGGGAAGAAATAGACGTCGCTTACCGCCGCGTCCGCCGGATACGGCACGCCGAGACGGAAGCTGCCGTTCGCCACCTGATAGGTCGCCTGCGATCCGAGCGGCCTGGGCAAGGCGGTGCGGTATTTGTCGAACTGCGCGCGGCGATCGGCAGCGATGGTGCCGTCGCCGACCTTGAGCATCGTCGATAGCGTCGCCTTTTCGGGCACGCAAACTTCGTCGGTGCATACCAGATAGGCCAGATCGACGCTGACCGGCAGCGCGGTGCCCGGCGCAAGGCTGGCGGGAATCTTCAGCGTCACGAGCGTCGCGAAGGGATGCTCATAGACATAGTTCATCAGCCCGACGATCAGCAGCCGCTCGGGCACCGGATAGCGAATCTCGCCCGCCGTCACGTCCTGCGGCAGCGTCCATGTCGCCTTGGGCGGGATGCCGGCGTCGCCCGGATTGCGCCAATAGGCGTGCCATTTGGGCTGGGGCGTCGAGACGAAGGCAAGGGTGACGTCGCTCCCCGGCGCGGGCGTATCGCTTTCGGCGACAAGCTCGATTCGGACATGCGGGCCGTCGCCCGGCTTCTGCGCCGCCGCGGGAATCGCGATCAGCGCAAGCAGCACAGTCATCATCCAGAAACGCAGTCGCGTCATTGCCCGTCCTTGCCGTGGGGATCGATCACCAATAGCAAAGCCCCGCAGAGTTTGAACCCGCCCCGGAGCCGCTCCCTCATGAAGTTCGTCCGTCCCCTCGCCGCCGCTCTGGCGCTGACCGCCGCCGCGCCGCTGTTCGCGCAGGAAGCACCCGCCCCGGCGCCCGCGCCCACCGAAGCCCCCGCGCGTCAGGCTCCGCCGAAGCTGGTGGTGGTGATCTCGGTCGATCAATTCTCCGCCGATCTCTTCGCTGCGTATCGCGCGCAATTCACCGGCGGCTTTGCCCGGCTGATGACCGGCGCGGTCTTTCCCTCGGGCTATCAGAGCCACGCCGCAACCGAGACCTGCCCCGGCCACTCGACGATCCTTACCGGCGCACGCCCGTACCGCACGGGCATCGTCGCCAACGACTGGACCGACTTCTCTGCCCCGCGCGAGGACAAGACCGTCTATTGCTCGGAAGACACCAGCGTCCCCGGCAGCAATTCGAAAAACTACACCGTGTCGGACAAGAATCTGAAGGTGCCGACGCTGGGCGAGTGGATGAAGGCCGCCAACCCGGCCAGCCGCGTCGTCTCGGTCGCGGGCAAGGATCGCGCCGCGGTGATGATGGGCGGGCACAAGACCGACGAAATCTGGTGGTTCTGGGACAAGACCAAGAGCTTCCAGTCCTATGCCGGCCGCGCCATGCCACCATCGGTGGCGCGGATGAACGCGCAGGTCGCCGATCAGCTCTCGAAGCCGCGCGATGCGATGGCGCTGCCCGCCTTCTGCCAGTCGCGCGACCGGGCCTATAATCTCGGCAACGTCACCGTCGGCTCGGGCCGCATGGCGCGCAAGCCGGACGATCTGCGCGGGTTCAAGGCCTCGCCCGATTTCGACGCGTCGATCGTCTCGCTGGCAATCGATCTGGCGAACGACATGAAGCTGGGTCAGGGCGACGCGACCGACCTGCTGATCGTCGGTGCTTCGGCCACCGATTATGTCGGCCACGGCAATGGCGCAGGCGGCACCGAAATGTGTATCCAGATGCTCGCGCTCGACCAGACGCTGGGCCGGCTGTTCACCGCGCTCGACGCGACCGGCGTGGACTATGCCGTGGTGCTGACCGCCGATCATGGCGGCCTCGACATCCCCGAGCGCAACCGCGATCTCGGCGCGACCATGTCCGAGCGCGTCCTGCCCTCGGCCCATGCAAACGCGGTCGGCAAGCAGGTGCAGACGGCGCTGAAGCTGCCGTTGCAGCCGCTGACCGGCAGCTCATTCGGCGACGTCTATTTCGATCCCAGGCTGACGAAGAAGCAGCACAAGGCCGTGCAGGCGGAAACGATCCGTATCTACACCGCGCTGCCGCAGGTCGAGGCCGTGTTCACCCGCGCCCAGATCGCCGGCACCGCCATGCCCAAGGGTCCGCCCGAGACCTGGACTTTGCTCGAACGCGCCCGCGCTTCGTACGAACCGTCGCGCTCGGGCGATCTGCTGGTGGTGCTCAAGCCGCGGATCATGCCGATCTCGTCGCCGGGACCCGGCTATGCCGCAACGCATGGCAGCATCTGGGATTATGACCGCCGCGTGCCGATCCTGTTCTGGCGCAAGGGCATGACCGGGTTCGAGCATCCGCTGTCGGTCGAAACCGTCGACATCGCACCGTCGCTCGCCGGGGTGCTGGGGATTCCGGTGCCGGTGGAAATCGACGGGCGGTGTCTGGATCTGGACGCAGGGCCGGAGACGACGTGTAAGTGAGGCAATTCGCCCTCTCCCGCTTTCGCGGGAGAGGCAGCGAGACTTGGCAGCTTGCTGCCTAGTCGCAGCGGTGAGGGTCTTGTTCTTGTTTCCGCGCAAGGCAGAAGAAGGCCCTCACCCCGACCCTCTCCCATGAAAGAAGAAGGCGCTATTTCCGCCGTTCGAACTCTCGCACGCCCGGTCCCAGCGTATTCCCGCTGATGCGGAACTGCTCGCCGGAAAGGTCTGCGACGAATGCCGGGCTGCGATCCACACCCGGCGCCAGTGATGCGCTGTTGTCCGAGATCGTCAGACCCGAGGAACGATAGGTCCGGCCTTCCGCCGCGACGACGATGAAGCCCGACCAATTCTCCTTGTCCTCGCCCTGCACGAACACGTTGCGCGAGATCAGGCCGGTCGATCCTTCGGACAGGTCGATCATGTAGTTGGTCTTGCTGCCCCGCGTATCGTCGAAGCTCGAATCGGTGATGGTCACATTGGGCACGCGCAGCTTGACGTAATGGCCGCCGGTGCCGCGCTCGAAGCGCGAGCGGGTGATCGTCACCTGCCCCTTGTTCCCCAGATAGACCGAATGGCTGCAGTCCGACGTTTCGCACTGGCCGAGGCCGGAGAAGGTCGAGCGGTCGATGGTGATCCGCTGCGGCGACGGATTGCCGCCAAGGATGCCTTCCTGGCTGTCGAGGAACATCGAGTTGGTGACAGTCAGGTCGCCCTGCTCGATGCGGATGCCCGCTCCGTTGCCGTCGTTCACCGCATAGCCGCGGAAGACGATGCCATCGACGGCCGAACCCTTGCCGCGCAGCACGAACGCTGCCTTGTCCTCGCAGGTTTCGGCTTCGAAGATCGCGGTGCCGGGCTGTGCCGCCTTGAAAGTGATGAACCCCGCTTCCTGCACGATGCATTGCCGGTACGTGCCCGGCGCGATGATGATCGTGCCGCGCCGGTCGCCGATCCGCGCGACCGCGTCGGCCAGCGTCGCGAAGCCTTCTCCGGTCTCCGCGATGGTGAAGGGCGCCCCCGCTTGCTGCGCGGCGACGGGCGCGGCCAGCGCGAGGGCGATCAGCGGAAGAAAGGCGGTGCGGCGCATGGGGACCTCCGAGACCGGACTTGTCTCACGCGCCTTATCCGCCCGGAAGGCGAATAGAGGGTTAACCTGCCCTGCCGGCTTGCGGTCACCCAACCCCGTTCGTGCTGAGCTTGTCGAAGCACAGTCCTCCTCCTTCCAACGCCCAGCGAAAGGAGGACTGCCCTTCGACAAGCTCAGGGCGAACGGAGGGTGGGGATCAACCCACCTTCTGCGCGCGGAGCCGCTTGATGATGCCGGAGAAATCCGTCGTCCCATGACCCTCGTCGACGAAGCTCTCGTATAGTTCCGCCGCACGCTTCCCCATCGGGGTGGCGGCCTCGGCATGCTCCGCGGCTTCCATCGCCAGCTTGAGGTCCTTGAGCATCAGCGCCGCCGCGAAGCCGCCCTGATAGTCGCGGTCGGCCGGCGTCTCCGGTCCCACGCCCGGCACCGGGCAATAGCTCGTCATCGACCAGCTCTGGCCCGACGAGACCGACGCGATGTCGTAGAAGCGCTGGAGATCGAGGCCCAGCTTCTCCGCCAGCACGAACGCTTCGCACGTCGCGATCATCTCGGCGCCGAGCAGCATATTGTTGCAGATCTTGGCGCCCTGCCCCGCCCCGCTCGGGCCGGCATGGATCACGGCCTTGCCCATTTCCGCCAGGAACGGCTCGGCGCGGTTGAACCCGGCTTCGGTGCCGCCGACCATGAAGGTGAGCGTACCGGCATTGGCCGCCGCGATCCCGCCCGAAACCGGCGCATCGACCGCGAGCAGTCCCTTGGCCGCAGCCGCTTCGGCCACGCGCTTGGCGGTGGCGACGTCGATGGTCGAACAATCGATCAGGATCGCATGCGCATCGGCGTGGGCGAACACCTCGCCGCTATAGACGCTTTCGACATGCTTGCCCGCGGGCAGCATCGTCACGATCGCTTCGGCGCCCTTGATCGCTTCGGCCGCACTGGCGGCGGGCAGGCAACCCGCTTCCTTCGCGCGATCCAGCGCTTCCTTGCTGAGATCGAACGCGCGGACGTCATGCCCCGCCCTGGCAAGGTTCGCGGCCATGCCGCCACCCATATTGCCCAGCCCGATAAATGCGACGCGTGCCATGTTCCGTTCCTCATTCCCCACCCGCTTGCGGGAGGGGTTAGGGGAGGGCGTGTCGCCACTCCCGATGTACAGGCCCTCCCCCCGACCCCTCCCGCAAGCGGGTGGGGAGCAGAAGAAGTTACTTCCCCGTCCAGTTGCCCGGGCGCTTCTCGACGAACGCGGCCATGCCTTCGCTCTGGTCGGCGGTGCCGAACATCGCGTGGAACAGGCGGCGTTCGAACGCGACGCCCTGCGCCAGCGTGGTCTCGAACGCGGCGTTGACCATTTCCTTGTTCGCCAGGATCGCCAGCGGCGCCATCGACGCGATCAGCGCAGCGGTCTTCACCGCTTCCTCGACCAGATCGGCGGCAGGCAGGATGCGGCTGACAAGGCCAGCGCGCTCGGCTTCGGCGGCGTCCATCATCCGGCCCGTCAGGCACATTTCCATCGCCTTGGCCTTGCCCACCGCATGGGTCAGCCGCTGCGATCCGCCCATGCCCGGGGTGACCGCCAGCTTGATCTCCGGCTGGCCGAACTTCGCGGTGTCCGAAGCGAGGATGAAGTCGCACATCATCGCCACTTCGCACCCGCCGCCCAGCGCATAGCCGGAAACCGCGGCGATGATCGGCTTGCGCGTGCGGCAGAACTGGTCCCAGCCGGCGAAGAAGTCATGGCCGTACATGTTGGCAAAGCCCTGGCTCTGCATCTCCTTGATGTCCGCCCCGGCGGCGAACGCCTTCTCGCTGCCGGTCAGCACCGCGCAGCCCTGCGACGGATCGGCGTCGAACGCCTTCACCGCATCGAGAATCTCGGTCAGGATCTGCGAGTTGAGCGCGTTGAGTGCCTGCGGGCGATTGAGCGTGATCAGCGTGACGGCGCCGCGCTGTTCGACGAGGATAGTTTCGTAGGTCATCAGAGATCGTCTCCGGGATTGGCGGGGAGCGGGCTCCACGCCTCGATTTCGGGAAGCGGTTCGAAGAACGGCGCGACATCGGCCGGGGGCGCCCAGACCGGCGCATTGTCCTTGTCGATCAGCAGCGCGCGGACGCCTTCGCGGAAATCGGGGAAGCGGATCATGCGGACCATCAGGCCGTACTCCATCCGCATCTCGTCGACGAAGTGCGGCTGTTTCGGGCTTTCGACCAGCATCCGCAGCGATACCTTGCACGCGGTGGGCGATTTGGCGCGGATCGTCTTCGCGGTCTCGGCTGCCCAGGGATCGCTCTCCGCGTCGAGGCAGGCGAGGATATCTTCCAGCTCGTCCGACGCGAAGCAGCGGTCGATCAGCGGCAGGCGCGCCATGATCGGCGCTTCGGGGACAGTCTCTTCCGAAAGCTCGTCGAGGATCGCCATCACGCGATAGGGATCGGCGGCGATCCGTTCCTTGGCTTCCTCCAGCCGCTCCGACGGGAGGTAGTGCGTCGCCAGGCGCAGCGCCTTGCATTCCGCGCCGTTCAGCCGCGCCGAAGTGAGCGCCAGATACTGCGCCAGCCGCCCGCGCAGGCGCGAGAGGTAGCGGCCGCCGCCGACGTCGGGAAAGATGCCGATCGCGGTTTCGGGCATGGCGAACATCGTCCGCTCGGTCGCGACGCGATAGCGGCACGGGCAGGAAATGCCGACACCGCCGCCCATCGTCACGCCATCCATGAACGCCACGCCCGGCTTGGGGTATGTGTACATCAGATGGTTGAGCCGATATTCCTGGAAGAAGAAGGCGCGCGCCGCGGCATCATGCCCGTCGACGCTCTTCGCGATCCCGACCACATCGCCGCCCGCGCAGAAGCCGCGCCCCTCGGCATGATCGATCAGCACGATCCGTACCGACGGATCGTCGCGCCATTCGAGCAGCGCGCGAGTCATCGCCTGCACCATGCCCAGATCGAGCGAGTGGAGCGCGCGCGGGCGATTGAGCCGCAGGCGGCCCGCCTGCCCGTCGATATGGGCGCGGACTTCGTCGTACATCATCGTCATCACGCGCCCTTAGCGTAGGAACCGGGGGCGGGTTCAAGCCCGTCCTTGATCGTCCGCGCCTTCACTCGCTCGCCCGATCCGTTGCTGCCAAGCCAGTCGTCCCATAGCGGCCACCACGATCCCTCGTGCCGGGTCGCGCCTTCCAGCCATTGCGCACCGGTGGCGGGCATATCGGCATTGACCCAATAGCCATGCTTGTTGGCGGCAGGCGGATTGATCACGCCGGCATTATGGCCCGATCCGCCGAGCACATAGGCTGCGTTGAGCAGCTTCGCGCCGTCATACACCGCTTCCCACGCCGAGACATGATCGTCTTTCAGCGCGACGACCATCATCGGAGTCTCGATCTTCGAAAGGTCGATCGCTTCGCCGCTGACGGTGAAGCCGGTGCCCTCACGCAGCTTGTTCCCGAACAATATGTCGCGATTATATGACTTCAGGAACGCCGCCGGGATCCGCGCGCCGTCCTCGAACCAGTAGAGCAGGTCGCTGGCCGGCGCGGGCTTGTCGAGCAGGTAATGGTTCACCACCGACGACCAGATCAGGTCGTTCGCCCGCATCGCCGCGAACAGCCGCTGCAATTCGACCGAGTCGATGAACCCCTGCTTTTCGAGATGATCTTCGAGCGCGGTCAGATGCCCCTCATGCACAAAGGCCGACCAGTCGCGCATATCGGCGAAATCGACCATCGATCCGATCAAGGTGGCGGAGTTCACTTCGTCCGCGCGGCCCTTCGCCTTGAGATAGGCCAGCGTGATCGCGACCAATGTGCCGCCAAGGCAGAAGGCGAACAGGTCCGGCCTTGCCTTGGTCCGTTCCCGCACCACACCGATCGCTTCGACGATGCCTTCGAGCACATAGGCTTCGACGCCCTTGTCGCGATGCGCTTCGCCCGGATTGACCCACGACACGACGAACACCGTCCGCCCCTGATCGACCAGCCATTTTACGAGGCTCGACTTCGGCTGGAGGTCGATCATGTAGAAGCGGTTCACCAGCGGCGGCACGTACAGCAACGGCTCGGCGGCGACATCGGGCGTGGCGGGATCATACTGGATCAGCTGGAACAGGTCGTTCTGATAGACCACCTGCCCCGGCGTCGCGGCGATGGTCTCGCCCTTCACGAACGCATCGGGATCGGTGCGGCGCTTCACGATGCCCTGCCCGCGCGCCAGATCCTCGAGCAGATTGGCGAAGCCCTGAACGAGGTTGGCCCCGCCGGTCTCGCGCGTACGCTCGATCACTTCGGGGTTGGTGAAGGCAAAATTGGTTGGCGCGACCGCGTTCAGATACTGGTCGAGCAGGAAGCGGACCATCGCATTGCCCGAACCCTCGCTCGTGCCCACCAGCCCGCGCAACTGATCCGACGCCAGCAGATAGGCGTCGCGGATCGCGCGGTAATAGGGATCGTCCTGCCATGCCGGCGCCGCGAACCGGCGGTCCTTCGGCTTCGCGGACGGCGCGGCACTGGGATCGAGCGCGCGGGTCCAGAAATCGGTCCACTGCTTCGCCGCCGCCATCTGCACTTCGAGCAGGTCCGACGGCTTCATCGCGAGCCCCGCGGCGAACTGCGCGGTGGTGGTGGCGATCGCGAAGGGATCGAACGGCAGCGTCGCGCCGCCGCCCATCGTCTTGGCGGCCTTGCGCATCGCTTCGGTCAGGTCGGGGATCACTGGCGGGTCAGCTCGCGCCCGACGATCATCCGCATGACCTGATTGGTGCCCTCGAGGATCGAGTTCACCCGCAGATCGCGCCAGAAACGCTCGATCGGATAGTCCTTCAGATAGCCGTAGCCGCCGTGAAGCTGGAGCGCGCGGTCGATCACCGAGCTGCCGGTATCGGTCGCGAACCGCTTGGCCATCGCCGCGAATTTGGTCTTGTCGGGCGCGTTCGCCGTCACCTTGGCGGCAGCGAGATAGAGCAGCGCACGCGCAGCCTCCAGCTCGGTCGCCATGTCGGCCAGCGTGAACTGGGTGTTCTGGAAGTCCGCAATCGCCTTGCCGAACTGCTGGCGCTCCTTGGTGTAGGCAATCGCTTCGTCCAGGCAGCGCTGCGCCCCGCCGAGCGAGGTCGCGCCGATGTTCAGCCGCCCGCCGTCGAGGCCCATCATCGCGATGCGGAAGCCCTCGCCTTCGCCGCCGACGATATTTTCAACCGGCACGCGGACATTCTCGAAGGTCACGCCCGCCGTGGGGCTGGCATTCCAGCCCAGCTTGCGCTCCTTCGCCCCGAAGCTGACGCCGGGCATGTCCTTTTCGATCACCATGCAGGTGATGCCCTTCGGCCCCTCCTCGCCAGTGCGGACCATCGTGACATAGAGGTCGTTGACCCCCGCGCCGGAGATGAACTGCTTCGATCCGTTGACGACATAGTGATCGCCATCCCGAACCGCGCGGGTCTTCAGTGCAGCCGCGTCCGACCCCGAACCCGGCTCGGTCAGGCAATAGCTGGCCATCAGGTCCATCGAGATCAGCGACGGGAGATACTTGTCCTTCACCGTCTGCGATCCGAACCGGTCGATCATCCACGTCGCCATGTTGTGGATCGAAATGAACGCGCTGGTCGGCACGCAGCCATAGGCCATCGCTTCCATGATCAGCGCCGATTCGAGCCGCCCGAGGCCGATCCCGCCGCTTTCCTCCGACACATAGATCGACGCGAAGCCCAACTCGGCCGCCGCCTTGATCGTGTCGCGCGGGAAAATGTGATTCTCGTCCCACTCGGCGGCATGCGGCGTGATGTTGTCGGCCGTGAACTGGCGCGCGAGATCCTGGATCTGGCGCTGCTCGTCGGTGAGATCAAACTGGCTGGTCATGGCGTTCCGCTATGGTCTGGAATGAAAAGACGGTGGCGATCATCGCCGCAGCCAGACAAACGCCCAGCCAGAGGAAATATCCCGCATGTGCGCCGCGCATGCCATGCTCTTCGGGATGCACGAAGAGATCGAGACTGTGCAGCGCGAACATGGCGAGCATCCCCGCGACGATCCGCAGCGCCGCGATATGCGGCCTTGGCCGGATGAGCAACCATAGCGATACGAGCAGCATGATGTTCGCCAGCCAGCCGAACTGGAAGCGCATCATCGCGATCCAGCCCATCCCCAGCACATAGGCGCCAAGCAACGGCTGTTGGTTATGCCCGTCGTAGAGCGTGATCGCAGGCAGCGCGAGCGACGCGATCCACAGGGCGAACAGCGTGGCGGCGATCATCTTCCGCCGGCCTTCGATCAGCCCGGCGGTCAGGTCGAACCTCATTCCCAACTGAAGATCGTCCTGTAATTGCAACCCTGTGGCTCCTGCCCTTCTTCGAACAGGTCCACCCGCTGGATTGCCTCAAGCTGGGCGCCGGTCAGCGGCGTCGCCGACCTGAAATAGGCTGCCGCTTTGCCGCGATTCCAGATCGCGACAACATAGCGGCCTTCCTCGCGGCGCTGGGCGAAGCGGGCATGGCCTTTCCCGGTGGGCGGCGCGAGCAGCCTGCCCGGCGGACGAGCCGCCCAGCCGATACCGGCGACTTCCAGCGTCCCGAATGCGCCCTCCCAACGAAAGGTGCCGGCGTGGATGCCACCTACCAGGGGTTCGATGCGTTCGCCCTCGGCCAGATCGATGATCGGCGAATAACCGCAGAACCGCCCCGGTCCCGTGAAATCACCCGGCGGCGCGGCCCACGCGGCGATCGCCAGAACGGCGGCGATGAGGCTGCTCATTGCGCACCCTCATGCAGCACCCGCAGTGCGAACAGCGGGTTGGCCACGTCCATATCGTTGCGGTCGTACCAGCGCTGCCCCTTGATCCCCCTCTCCCACGCCATCGCCTCGACCAGCGTACCGGCGGCGAAGGGGGTGTCAGGCATCAGGTTGTATATCGGATCGGCGAACGCGTCATCGCACGAGACGATATCCCAGCCATTCGCCCGCAGTGCCGCGATCAGATCGCCGAGGAACAGGGCCGCGATATCGGTCTCATGCAGCAGCAGAACCTGCGGCGCCGAACGGCCGATCGTGCGGACCATCAGCGCGTCGGAGAATTCGGCCGATTGCAGGTGCGTCTCGACATAAAGATCGCGGAACGCATCCATGTCGAGCGTCTTGCCCGACTTCACCGCCGCGACCGCCAACGCTTCCATGTTCCAGTCCGATCCGTCGACCGTGACATAGCCGTTGCGCAGCCCGCGCGCCTTCAGCCCCGCGCGCACCGCATCGCGTTTCACCTTGTCGCGCCCGCCTTCGTCGAGGAACGGGTAGCGGAACCAGGGGCGATAGCCCGGACGTCCCTTCAGCCATTTCTCGCCGATATCGATATCCGCCAGATAATCCTCGGCAGAGGTCCGCATCAGGCGCGGATGGTTGGCGCTGTGGTTGGCGATGACATGGCCGGCCGCGACATAGGCCGCGATGCGTGCCTCGTCGCCGTCGCCGATGTTCACCCGGCCCGAGTTGACGAAGAACGCCGCCTGCGGGACGCGATTCTCCTTGAGCACCGCGATCAGCTTCTCGGTGCGCTGGGCGGGGGTGTAGAACGCGCCGGGCGCGCGCGGCGCATCGTCGAAGGTGATCGCGATCAGCTTGCGCGCCTGCTGCGGCGGCGACGAGGGCACCGCATTGGCGTTCCCCACCGGATCGGCGCGCACGACGAACATCAGTGCGACGATGAACAGCAGCAACCGGATCATCTCATTCCCCCTGCATCGGAAGAATACTACACCCGCAAGCGCCGCGTCCAACGAGTCGTCAACGCAACCTGTCCCAAAGGTGCAATTCCGGCGGCGGGCCGTTGGAGGGTGGGCCTCGGGTACTCCCCTCCCTGCAAGGGCGGGGCTGGGGCTGGGTGCACGCGTCCGCGCTCACCAAAGACGCTCTAGCCAAGGCATCGAAGCTGTCAGCCTCGAATCCTCCCCCGGAGAGGAGGATTTAGAAGCCCGATGCGAGGCCGCCTAAACTAGCGTCCGCCCCGTGGTCACCGGAACCGTCGTGCCGTCCCACAGATCGATCATCGAAACCTCGACCTGAAATGCGGTGCGGATCGTGCCGGGGTTCAGCGCGTGCTTCTTCTGGCCGAACACCACCACTTCGCCGTCCTTCAGGATCAGCACATCGTCGGCGATCCGCGCGGCCTGAACCAGATCGTGGAGCACGATCGCCACCCCCATGCCCGTCGCCGCCAGCCCGCGAAGCTGATCGAGCATCCCGAACTGGTGCGCCGGATCGAGGCTGGCGAGCGGCTCGTCGGCCAGCAGCCATCCGGGCGTTCCGGCCAGCACGCGCGCCAGCAGCACTCGCGCCCGCTCGCCGCCCGACAATTCCTGCACGCGCCGGCCGGCCAGATGCATCGTGTCGGTCGCGGCCAGCGCCGCCGAAATCTCCGCCGCGTCCTCTGGCGAAGGTCCGGCGAAGGGCGCGCGATGCGGCAACCGGCCGAGCGCCACCAGTTCGCGCACACCGATATTCCAGTGCGCGACGCCGTCCTGCGGCAGGTATCCGATCAGCTTTGCCCGCTCGCGATCCGGCACGCGGGCGATGATCCGCTCGCCCAGCTTCACCTGCCCGCCATCGATCTCGATCAGCCCGGCAAGGCTGCGGATCAGCGTGGTCTTGCCCGAACCGTTCGGCCCGAGGATCGCGGTAATCCGGCCGGGGCGCAGATGCGCGCTGACATCGCGCAGCACGGTCCGCCCGCCCAGCTCGACGGCAAGGTTCTGGGCGATTAGGTCCATGACTGTTGCCGCATCTTGAGCAGGAGCACGAAGAAGAAAGGTGCGCCGAGCAACGCCATCGCCACACCCAGCCGAATCTCCGATGCGCCCGGCGCAAGCCGCACGAGGCTGTCCGCCGCCAGCACCAGCGCCGCACCGCCCAGCGCGCTCGGCAACAGCAGCGCGCCGGGCCGCGCCCCGGCCAGCGGGCGCAGCAGATGCGGAACGATCAGCCCGACGAACCCGACCACCCCGGTCACCGCCACGCTGGCGCCGACCGCGAGGCCCGCGCCCAGCACGATCAGCATCTGCGTCCGCGCCAGATTGACGCCCAGCGACCGCGCCGCCCCTTCGCCCAGGGTCAGCGCATCGAGCGCGCGCCCGGTGAACAGCAGCAGCACGCAACCGGCGACGATGAACGGCAGCGCGAGCTTGACCTCGGAAAAGCTGCGATCGGTGAGTGAACCCATGATCCAGTCGATGATTTCCGCCACCGCATAGGGATTGGGCGCGACCGAGATCAGGAACGCGGTCAGCGCGCCCGAAAGACTGGCGAGCACCGTGCCGGCAAGGATGAAAGCGACCGCGCTTTCGCTGCGCCATGCCAGCCCGGCCAGCAGCAGCATCGACCCGCACGCCGCCAGCATCGCGCCGCCGAAGATCGCCAGCGGATGCATCGCGGAGAAGACGACGATCATCGTCACCGCGCCCAGCGCCGCGCTGGACGAGACGCCGACCACCGAGGGATCGGCCAATGGATTGCGCAGGAAGCCCTGCAGCACCGCGCCGGTGATCCCCAGCGCCGCGCCGATGGCCAAGCCCAGGATCGCACGGGGCACGCGCAGCTCGACGATGATCCACCAGCGCGGATCGTTCGAGAACCAGGCGTCGAACGGCACCCATGTCTTGCCCGCCATCAGCGACGCGGCGAACAGGATCGCGACCAACGCCGCGAGGCCGGGGATCAGCACGGCGCGCTTCATCGGATGCTCTGCCGGACTTCGGCCAGCCGGGTCATCGCCTTTGCGATCACCGGTCCGCCGCAATTTACGAGGTTGCGCGGAAAATTGGCCTGCGTGACCTTCGCGCCGGTCCGCGCGATGGCGCGCCCGCGCATCTCCGCGGCGCGCGACGAAGCCATGCGGCCGGGCGCATAGGGAACCAGCATGACGCGCGGCGGATCGATCACGACATGCTCGATGGGCAGGGTGTCGGTGAACTGCAAGCCGTAATGCGCGGCATGGTTCGAGAAGCCGGCGCGGACCATCATCTCATCGAGCAGGGTCCCGCCGCCATTGGCGAGATTGCCGCCGATCCACAGCAAGGCGGGCACCTTCGGCCCGGTCCAGGTCGCGGCGGAGACGGCACGATCGATCCGCGCGTTCATCGCCCGGCCCGCGGGTTCGACGCCAAGCGCCGCGGCGAGCTTCGTCACCTGTTCCTTGCTGCCTTCGATCGTGTTGGGAGAATCGAGATAGAGCGTCTTCAACCCGGCGCGCTCGAACGCGCCACGGGCCGCGGGCGACGTGAAAGTGTCGCCGATCACCAGATCGGGGCGCATCGCCACAATCTCTTCGGCGGTGCCGGCATTGGTACGGTAGCGGCGAGCGACCTCCGGGGGGATGGAGGTCGCGGCCGGATCGAGCGAATAGTGACTGATCGACGCGATCCGGTCAGGCGCGAGTTCGACCAACATGGCATCCCCGCACGGGTTGATCGAAACGATGCCCCCGCCGCCTGCCGTGGGAGGCGCCGCGCAACTGCTCAATGCGAAAAGCAGCAGCGCGGCGGCGCTCCAGCAGAATCCGTTCGTGGTGAACGGAAGGGCCATCAGTCGAGCTTCAGCCGTACGCCGGCATAGGCCGTGCGCCCATAGGTGCCGTAACCGGCGACCGTCTGATACGTTTCGTCGAAGACGTTATCCACGCGGCCATAAAGCACGACCTGATCGGTAACCGGAAATTCCGCACGCAGGCCGACCAGGGCATAGCCGTCGAGACGAACGGTATTCGCCAGATTGTCGAAACTCTCGCCCACGACCAGCACGGTGCCGCCCAGGCTGAGCCCGAAATCGAACTTGTAGTCGGCCGAGAAGCTGCCCGAATCCTTCGGGCGGCGGGCAAGGTCCTTGCCGAGGTTCGCGCCCGGCGAGCGGTTTTCCGCATCGAGATGCGTGAATGCGCCGCGCAGAGTGAGGCCGGCGACCGGCTTCGCCATCAGTTCGAGTTCGATGCCCTCGCCGCGAGTCTTCGCGATGTTCTGATAGGTGAAGGTGCCCAGATCGAAATCGATCTGGTTCACTGTATCGCGGTGGAACCAGGTCGCGCCGATCGTCACCGGACCCAGCGTCTGCTGCGCGCCGAATTCATAGCTCTTCGCGGTTTCGGGCTGAAGGCCCGACGTGCCGTAGAAGCTGAAGCGCTGGTACAGCGTCGGCGCCTTGAAGCCTTCGCCATAGCTTGCGCGCAGCACCGTGCCTTCGAACGGGCGAACCGCGGCGCTGGCGCCGAAGCTGGTGTGGCTGCCAAAGCCCGAATGATCGTCGTTGCGCAGGCCGGCGGTCAGCGTGACCTGCTCGATCGGGGAAACGATCGCTTCGCCATAGAAGCTGGTGATGCCCTGCTCGTACTTCGGGCCGCCATCGGTAAAGCTGCTGTCTTCCTGTTCCGCGCCGAACACGAGGCGGACCTGATCGATCACACGGAAATCGCCCTGATAGGCATAGCGCTCGCTATTACCGCGTCCGAAGAAGGACGGTGCGCTGCCGAAGGTCGGATCGTAATTGTCGCGATCGATATCGGCGATTGTGACGTTCAGGCTGTTGTGGAAGCGTCCGTCGAGCAGATCGGCGGTCAGGCCGGCATAGCCATAGACTTCCTTGCTGGTCGAATATTCGGGCGTGTCGGCCAGCGTGTAGTTCGGCGCCGGGAAGCCATCGAGGTCGGCACGGCTGTCCGAGAAATAGCCGCGGACGTCGAACGCGAAACCTGGCGCGAAGTTGATCTTCAGCTTGCCGGTCGCGCCATATTGGCGATAGCCGTCGGCCTCGATGCCGTTGGCAGCGGCCGAGATGCCGTCTGTGTCGAAATAGCCGCCGGTGATCGCCGCTTCGAACGTCTCGTTGCCGCCCGAGATACCGCCGTTCAGCGAGATCTGGTTCAGCGAGCCATATTCGGCATTGGCGCGAGCGCCGAAGCCTTCGCGGGTCTGCGCAGTAACGATGTTGACGACGCCGCCGACCGCTTGGCTGCCCCATGCGACCGAATTCGGGCCGCGCAGCACTTCGACGCGATCGACCGGACCGGCCAGCAGGTTGGCGAAATCGAACGCACCGCCGGGCGAGGAGGGATCGTTGACGCGCACGCCATCGATGAGGACGAGCGTCTGCTCGCCTTCCGCGCCGCGGATACGAACCGTCGAGATGGTGCCGATGCCGCCGTTGCGAGTCACGCCCACGCCGGGGAGAGTCGCCAGCAGATCGGAGACGACCGTCGTCTGGCGCGTCTCCAGCTCAGCGCGGTCGATCGTGGTGATCGCACGGCCGCTCTCGTCGCTGGCCTGCTCGACACCGGCGCCGAGCACGACGATGTCGTCCTTCTCTTCGGCCTGAGCGAATGCGGGAATGGCGGGCAGCATCGCCGCGCCGGCGAACAGCAGGATCTTGAAGTTGGTCATCACATGACACCCCTTTTGCGGGCCGTCTCGCGAATGACGCGCGGCGACCCCGTTACGGTGTCGCTCACACAGGGGTTTCTCCCCCCGTTCGCCCGGTGCACCCCGCCCGCGCAAAGGAATCGACTGCGACTGGCAGGTCTCCTGGCTCCCGGGTCATCGCTGGCGCGCCGCCTTCCCGGGATATTTCCCAGTGGACTTTGACGCGCCGGCTCTCCGGTTACAGTTGCGGGGGCAGCCCCGGATTCGAACCGGGTTCCCTTTTCATCCCCTTCGCAGGGGACACCAATCACGCGGCGGCGTTTAGCGGCAGCGATACCGCCTTCGCAAGTGCAGAAAAATCCGTGCCGCTCACTTCGCAACGGCACGGAGAAAGCGGCGATGGATCGCCGGGGCGCTTCCTCCTAACGATACGGGCAAGCTGCCGGGCGCTATGCTACGGTCGCCAAGGTATCAGCGGCGTGAGGATCACGCCCGTAACGGAGACGGCAGACCGGTGGCGACGCGTGCGAACGAATCCATGCACCGGCCACCCGATCACCTCGAGGCCGAAGCCTTCTCGCCGCTGGGCGATCACGCCTTCGTGCTGCTCGACCTGTCCCGCCCCTCGGCCGCAAGCGACGCCGCGACCCTTTCGGTCAGCACGCAGGCCATCGTCGCAGGGATCGATTTCGCTGGAACCTTGCCACCGGTCGATGCCGGTCATTTCGATGTCCTGCTGACAGCCTCGACCGGCGCGCCCGCGCCGTGGGTTCCGGTTCCGCAATCACGCCTTGAGCAGCGGATCGAAGCCATGCGTGCGATCGCAACCGCCGCGCCGATCGCCTCAGCCAGCCTGATCCGCGTCCTGCGAACCACCGGCGCGCTTCCGATCGGCGATGCGCTCGTGATCGAATCCTTCGCTTATTCCACGCTGCTGGGCGGCGGCGAGTTCCGCGCCTGGCTGAGCGCGCGACCAGCCGACGGCCGGAAGGCACCCGATACCGGAGAGCCCTTCCTCCAGATCGCGCGCGAGGATCGGCGCGTGACGATCACGCTGTCCCGGCCGTCCACGCGCAACCCCATCTGCGCCGGCATGCGCGACGCGCTGTTCGAGGCGCTGGCTGCAGCCCTTGACGATCCGAGCCAACCCGATCTGCAACTGCGGGGCGCTGGCGCCTGTTTCTCGACGGGCGGCGATCTGGCCGAGTTCGGCACCGCCAGCGACCTTGCCCTTGCGCACGCCATCCGCACCGCCCGGTCGAACGCGCGGCTGATCGCCGAGCTCGGCTCGCGCGCCGAAGCGGTGCTCCACGGCGCCTGTATCGGCTCGGGGATCGAAATCCCGGCGGCGGCCGCGCGCCGCATCGCCCGGCCCGACGCCTTCTTCCAGTTGCCCGAACTGAGAATGGGGTTGATCCCCGGCGCGGGCGGCACCGCGACGATTCCCCGCGCCATCGGGCGGCACCGCGCCGCCTATCTCTGCCTGTCCGCGCGGCGGATCGATGCGGCGACCGCGCTCGACTGGGGCTTGGTACACGCGATCCGGGACGGCGCATGAGCATCGTCACCCACGCCGCCCTCGCGTTTGGCGAGCAGATCGCCGCGCTCACGTCCGACCAACTCCGCATCGATCCCCTGCCCCTGCTCGATCGTTCCGCCGACCTCGCGCTCGCACAGCCCGGGCGCATCTCCGCCAATGGCCATTGCCGCCTGATCCGCACCGCGAACGGCTGGATCGCGGCGAACCTGCCCCGCGAGGACGATCTGGCGTCGGTCCCGGCCTGGATCGGCTGCGATCCCGGCGAGGAGCCGTGGCCAGCAATCGAACGCCTCGCCGCCGGACTCCCGTCCGAAGCGTTGGTCGATCAGGCGATCCTGCTCGGCCTCGCCGTCGCCCGGCTCGGCGAGACCCGCGCGCCATCGCCCGATCCCCCCATCCACCTGC
Organism: Sphingomonas sp. G-3-2-10; assembly: GCF_012927115.1. Lineage (NCBI taxonomy): Bacteria > Pseudomonadati > Pseudomonadota > Alphaproteobacteria > Sphingomonadales > Sphingomonadaceae > Sphingomonas > Sphingomonas sp. G-3-2-10. The sequence goes on from NZ_JABBFY010000001.1 coordinate 2,372,324, forward strand.
AGGCCCCAGCACCCGGAAGGTCGATCCGCCGCGCCCGCGTGATCGACCTCTCCAGCCTCTGGGCCGGCCCCCTGTGCGGCGGACTTCTCGCGATGGGCGGCGCGCAGGTCACCAAGATCGAGAGCCGTACCCGCCCAGACCCGGTCCGCACCGCAACCCCGCTGCACGACGCCCGGCTGAACGGCGCCAAACAGCGGCAGTCGATCGACTTCGCCAATCCCGCCGCACTTGCCGCATTGCGGGACGAGATCGTCACCGCCGACATCCTCGTCACCAGCGCCCGCCCCCGCGCCCTCGCCGCGCTGGGCCTCGAACCCGAAGCGCTGCTCGCGGCGAATCCGTCGCTCGTCTGGATCGCGATCACCGGCCACGGCTGGTCCGGAGACGAAGCGGCGCGGATCGGCTTCGGCGACGATGCCGCGGTGGCCGGCGGTCTGGTCGACCGGGACGCGGACGGCGCACCCCGCTTCCTTGGCGACGCCGTGGCGGATCCGCTCACCGGCCTGGCCGCCGCCGCCCGGTGCATCGACATGCTGAATCAGGGCGAGGCCGGTCTTGTCGATGCCGCGCTGGCCCGCACCGCCGCCGGAGTCTGGGCCGCTCATGGCTGACCGCGACCTGCTGATCCGCAACGTCGAGATTGGCGGACGTCCTGGCCTCGACCTGCGCGTGCGCAACGGCAGGATCGCGGAGATCGGCGCGCGGCTGGCACCCTGCCCGAACGATTTCGACGGCTGCGGCGGTGCGCTGCTGCCCGGACTGATCGACCATCACGCCCATCTTCTGGCCAGCGCGGTGCAAGCCGCCTCGATCCGGCTGGAAGACGCCGCCGATGGCGAAGCGATCGCGCGTCGTATCCGCGACGCCGCGCGGGACCAGCCTGGAAGCACATGGCTGCGCGCGACCGGCTATCATGAGCGCATCGCCGGGCCGCTCACCCGCGCCGAGCTCGATTCGATCCTCCCCCACCGTCCGCTTCGGGTACAGCACCAGACCGGCGGGCTGTGGATGCTCAACAGCGCTGCCCTCGCGCTGGTCGCGACCGGCGAAACGCCCGATTGCGTCGAGCGAGGCTCTGATGGCCGGCCCACCGGGCGCATCTTCCGCGGCGACGCCTGGCTCCGCGCGCAGATCGGATCGACCCCGCCGGACGTGACCGCGATCGGCCGGGCGCTCGCGCGCCTCGGCATCACCGGCGTCACCGACGCCAGCGTCTCCACCGACAGCGTCGCCGCGGCGCATCTGGCGAACGCGGTGCGAAACGGCGCGCTGCCGGTCCGGCTGATGCTGATGAGCGGCGGCGAACTCGAAGCGCCCGAAGACGGCGCCTTCGCGGTCGGCCCGGTGAAGATCCTGCCCGACGATCACGACCTTCCGCCGCTCGACGAGATGATCGCGACGATCGCGCAGGCACGGCGCTGGAACCGGCGCGTCGCGGTCCATTGCGTCACCGCCGGAGAACTCGCGATCAGCCTCGCCGCGTTCGGCGCCGCCGGTTCGCTCCCCGGCGACCGGATCGAACATGGCAGCATCATCCCGGCCGAAGCCATCCCGGTGCTGCGCGATCTGGGGCTGACGGTGGTGACCCAGCCCGGCTTCGTCCATGAGCGCGGCGACCGCTATCTTGCCGACGTGCCGCTCTCCGAACAGCCCGACCTGTACCGGTGCGCCAGCCTGATCGCGGCAGGCGTGCCGCTCGCGGGCAGCTCGGACGCACCCTATGCCGGCTGGGACCCGTGGGCCGCGGTTCGCGCCGCCGCCACGCGGCGCACCCGGAACGGCGCGCAGGTGACGCCCGCCGAAGCGGTGACGGCGCAAGCCGCGCTCAATCTGTTTCTTGGGGCCCAATCCGATCCGGGCGCCGCGCCCCGCGCGCTATGCATGGGCGCGGAAGCCGATTTTTGCCTGCTCGATTGCACGATCCGCGAAGCGCTGGCGGAGCCCGATGCCGGCCATGTCGCCGCGACCTTCCTGAGCGGCCGGATCACGCATAGCCGAGCCGTCTCACGGCAAATAAAAAGCCCGCCGGGTCAATGACCTGGCGGGCTTTTCAATGGTGGGCGTGGCAAGGATTGAACTTGCGACCCCTGCGATGTCAACACAGTGCTCTACCACTGAGCTACACGCCCAAGGCCCTTAGGTTTGCACCACCGGGCCGAAACGGGAAGCGGCGCATTAGACGGACAATCTCCGTCATGCAACCGCGAAAACCGATTAATTGCTGCTGCTGGGAACGCTCTCGGTCTCGAACAGGCGATCCACCTCCAGCACGAGGTCGCGCAGGTGGAACGGCTTGGAGAGGACGCGGGCCTGCGGCATCTGTTTTCCGGCCTTCAGCGTCACTGCCGCGAATCCGGTGATGAACATCACCCGCATGTCCGGCGCGATGTCGCCGGCGCGCTGCGCCAGCTCGATCCCGTCCATCTCGGGCATCACGATATCGGTCAGCAGCAGGTCGAACCGCTCGGTTTCGAGCAGCGGAATCGCCGCGGTGCCCCGGTCGACCGCGGACACGGCATAGCCCGAACGCTCCAGCGCGCGCGTGAGATACTCACGCATCACCTTGTCGTCCTCGGCCAGCAAAATTCGATACATCAGCGGTCCCACCCCCGTTACGCGGGCCATGATATATGCCCGAAGCGATTAAGATTTTCCAGCGGAGAGACCGGTGACTTGCTCCAACGCGGTACGCCACATAGTCTGGGAAGCGTGACGGCCATCACGCCCTTCCACCGCCACGGGCCCGCAGAACCGGTCAGCCCGGTGGTGCTTTCGGTGCCCCATGCCGGGCGGGACTATCCGCTGCCCCTTCGCGCCGCGCTGCGCGTTCCTCTGACCGCGCTGCGGCCGCTGGAGGATCGCTATGCCGATGCAATCGCGCTGGGCGCGCACGAATGCGAGACGCTGTTCGTCGCCACTCGCGCCCGAGCCTGGATCGACCTGAACCGCAGCGAGAATGAGCGCGACCCGAAGCTCGATGATGGCGCATCGATGACCACCCAGCCGCAATCGGCCAAGCTGCGCAGCGGGCTGGGCTTGATTCCCCGCCGCGCCGGTCATTCGGGCGATATCTGGAAAAGGCGGCTGTCCGGCGAGGAAGTGACCGAGCGGATCGTGGCCGATCATCGCCCCTATCATGACGCGATCGGCGCTGCGCTGGCCGCGGCGCGAGCGAAATTCGGCGTGGCCGTGCTGCTCGACATCCATTCGATGCCGCCGCTGGGCGTGCCGGCAAGGGCCCCGCGCGTCGTGCTGGGCGACCGATTCGGCCGATCGGCTTCCGCGCGCCTTGTCGGCCGGCTGGAGGGCGTGGCGCGGGCGCATGGCGTAAATTGCGCGGCCAACGCCCCGTATTCGGGCGGCCATATCCTCGAGCGTCATGCCGATCCGCGGCGCGGCATCCATGCGATCCAGATCGAGTTCGACCGGTCGCTCTACCTCGACCCCCAGCTCGATCAGCCCGGCCCCGGCCTCGCAATGGCGATCCGGATGTTGCGCACGATGATCGATTCGGTCGCCGACGAGGCACTCCCCCGCGCGATGGCCGCCGAATAGGGAAATTGCGGCTCCATAGTCAGCCTCTTTCCCTCTCCCATAGGGAGAGGGTTGTGCAGACTAGGCTCCGCTTCTTCAGCGGGGCCCAGTCGGAGCTGGGTGAGGGGTTAGGAACCTCTCGATAGCTCCCGAAACCCCTCACCTACCTGCGCTAAGGCAGCAAACTGCCAAGCGCCGGTACCTCTTCCTATGGGAGAGGAACAGGAAGGCCCGGAAGCGGGAAAAGCCAATAAAAAACCACCCGATGCTTACGCACCGGGTGGCCAAGGTTCAGGGAGGAGACACGCTCGAGAGCGTGCCACACGGTCCCACGAAAGGGGGGACATGAGACCATGCAAGAACAGATATAGATAAAGGGCCTTGGGGTTTCAAGACCTTGGCCAGGACTGCGCGGAAATGTGCCGCACGTGCGATCAACCGCAGTAATCCGGGGAATATCCGCGCCGGAATACCGTCGCGCGGGATCGGACGAATGAACATCGTCCGAAGAACCGGCGCGGCGACCGTCCCCGATGGACGATCGCCGCGCGGCAGGAACGCTTTAGACGGGAGTCACCAGCTGCGGCGCCGGCATCTTGCCCTGCTGGACCTGACGGCCGAACACTTCGCGCATCTGCGAGAGCGAGAAGAGATGGGCGTAGATCAGCGGCAGCATGCCGCTCTGCACGATCTTGCGCAGCTGGTCGCCGCGGAGCTCGTTGAGCTTCGATTCGTCGACCATCTGGAAGCCGCGATAGACGAAGGGCTGCTCTGCGCCGTCGGGCTGGATCGAAACTTCGCCGTCCATCAGCAGGTCGAGCTCCTTGAGCTCCTTGACGAACTGCGCGGTGCGCTGGCCGGCTTCCTCGAACTGGCGATTGAAATCGAGGATGTTCTTGGTCAGCTCGCTCGGCTGGTCGCCGTCGAACAGCTTCTCGCCCTCTTCGAATGCGCCGATCGTGTCGGTGCTCGGATCGAAGCAGAGCGACAGTTCGTCGCTGTCCGGACGCAGGCGAGCCAGCAGGTACGGATAGCGGCGGATATAGGCCGGGACGTAGAAGTTATCGTCGATGATCTTGCCGTCATCGTCGAAGAACACGTTCACGCCTTCGTTCAGGCCGAACAGCGCCAGCGGCAGGGGCTCGTCGCCGACCGAGAAGACGATCGGCATGAAGCGCTGCGCGAGGGGGAATTCCTCGACGGTCAGCGGGATCGCGTGGCTGCCGACGACGAAGGGCGCCGTGGTTGCCGGACGGATGCGGAAATCGGCATGGACCTGGCTCGAGAGCGGCACGAGGTCCTTGTAAAACAGCGGAAGCGGCTGCGACTGCGGCGCGGAGGCCATCAAGAATTCTCCTGGGAATCTTCTTATACGTGCGGAAATGCGGGCGTGGGTCTATGGCGCGCGGCGTCCCGGCGCAAGCACGAGCTTTCCGGGGTTGAGAATCGCGTTCGGATCGAGCGCGGCCTTGATCGCCGAGAGCATGGCGATGCGCGCCGGGGGCCCCAGCCGTTCCAGTTCGGCACGCTTCATCTGGCCGATGCCATGCTCCGCCGAAATCGAACCGCCCGCCGCGACCACCATGTCATGGACCAGCCGGGTGATCGCTGGGGCCTGTTCGGCATAGAAACGGTCACGGTCCATGCCCTGCGCCGCGCGCACGTGGAAATGAACATTGCCGTCGCCCAGATGGCCGAACGCCGTCGCATGGGTGCCGGGAAAGGCGCGCTCGGCCTCGGCGGCGCCTTCGACCATGAAGCGGGGCATGTCGGCGACGGGCACCGAAATGTCGTGCTGCACCGCGGGGCCGCTGGCGCGTTCGGCTTCGGACAGCGAATCGCGGATGCGCCACATTGCTTCGGCCTGGGCTTCGCTGGCGGCGACCACCGCATCGGCGGCGAGACCCGATTCGAGCGCGCCGGCCAGCAGCCCCTCGAGCAGCGCGACCGGCGTTTCGCCGGCGGGATTGGTCGATACCGCTTCGATCAGCACATGCCAGCGATGCTCGCTCTCCAGCGGGGCGCGGGTACCGGGGATATGCTGGAGCACCAGCGCCAGTGAATCGCCGGGGACGATTTCGAAACTCTCGATCGCCGGATTGTCGATCGCGCGCAGCAGGTCGAGCGCGGCATAGGGGCTGGCCAGCCCGACCCAGGCCACGCCGCGCGCGGCGATGGCGGGCACGAGGCGCAGGCTGGCGGCGGTGATCACGCCAAGCGTACCCTCCGCGCCGATCAGCAGCTGATTGATGTCGTAGCCGCGATTGTCCTTCTTCAGCGCGGCGAGGCCGTCATGCACCGATCCGTCGGGCAGCACGGCCTCGACGCCCGCAACCAGGCTGCGCATCGTGCCGAAGCGCAGCACCTGTGTGCCGCCGGCATTGGTCGACACCAGCCCGCCGACGGTTGCACTGCCCTTGGCACCCAGCGTCAGCGGGAAGCGGCGGCCCTGCTCCAGCGCCGCGGCGTGGAGATCGGCAAGGATCACTCCGGCCTCGGCCACGGCGAGATTCTCGTCCGGCGAGAGCGAGCGGATGCGGTTCATCCGGCGCAGCGACAGGATCAGCGCCGAACCATCGCCCGGGGGCGTCGCGCCGCCCACCATCGACGTGTTGCCCCCCTGCGGCACGACCGGAATGCCCGCCGCATTCGCCAGCGCGAGGATCGCCGACACTTCGTCGCGCGAGGCCGGGGCGAGGATCGCGGGCGAGGCGCCGAAATAGCGGCCGCGCCAGTCGTTGAGCCAAGGCGCGATATCGCCCGGCTCGGTGATTGCGGCCTTGGGTCCGAAGCGCTGGCGGACGGTGTCGATCAGGGTCTGCTGGGCGGGTGTCATCGGCGCGGCGGATAGCATGGGCGAAGCGGCGCGGCCAAGGCGAGGTGCGGCGGACTTGCGCAAACAGTTCATCCGTTGTTCAAACCCGCCCGCTAGAACCCCTGCTTTATGCCGAATCCGTTTCTCCCTTCCGCCGCGATGCTCATGCTGCTCGCCGCCCCGGCTTCGCCCGAGGTGCCCGCGGGCGTGCCCGATGGCGGCCTGGCCATCGAGATGACCCAGCAGCATGTTGTGATCCATGTGCCGAACGTCACCGTGTCGCGCGCGACGGTGGTGATGCGCACGCGCCGCGAGGTTGCGCCCCCGCCCCCGCCGATGAGCTTTCGCGAGAAGAAAGCGGACGATTGCCTGAAGATGGAGCGCGTGGTCGGCTTTTCGGTCTCGCGGCCCGACAGCGTCGATCTGATGCTGAGCGACGGCTCGCGCCGCCGGGCGATGCTGGGCAAGAATTGCCCGGCGCTGGGCTTCTATTCGGGCTTCTATGTGCGGCCGAATCCCGACGGGAAAATGTGCGCGGGACGGGATTCGATCCGCTCGCGATCGGGCCGTTCGTGCGGAATCGCCGAATTCAAGGCGCTTGTTCCGACCCGTTGAGGCCGTTTTGCTTGACTTTTGCAGGTAAATCCGCGAGCGCGCGGCGCAATCGCGGTGCAGTTTTTGTGCCCGTTTTCCGGACATCCGCATGAGCTTCGCCGATCTCGGCCTTTCCGACGAACTGTTGAGCGCCGTTACCGGCGCAGGGTACACCGAACCGACTCCGGTCCAGAAGCAGGCGATCCCCTCCGTCCTGATGGGCAAGGATCTGATCGCGATCGCGCAGACGGGCACGGGCAAGACGGCTGCGTTCGTCCTTCCGATGATCGACATTCTGGGCGAGGGGCGCACCCGCGCGCTGATGCCGCGTTCGCTGATCCTCGAACCGACGCGCGAGCTTGCCGCGCAGGTCGCCGAGAATTTCGAGAAGTACGGGGTCAATCACAAGCTCTCGATGGCGCTCCTCATCGGCGGCGTGCAGATGGGCGATCAGGTGAAGGCGCTGCAATCGGGCGTCGACGTGCTGATCGCGACGCCGGGCCGGCTGATGGATCTGTTCCAACGCGGCAAGATCCTGCTGACCGGCTGCGATCTGCTGGTGATCGACGAAGCCGACCGGATGCTCGACATGGGGTTCATCCCCGATATCGAGGAAATCTGCACCAAGCTGCCCAAGCAGCGTCAGACACTGTTGTTCTCGGCCACCATGCCGCCGGTCATCAAGAAGCTGGCCGACAAGTTCCTGACCAACCCGAAGCAGATCGAGGTGGCGCGGCCCGCGTCGACCAATGTCAACATCACCCAGTGGGTGGTGCCGGTGTCGGGGCAGAAGAAGCGCGCGACGCTGGAGCGGCTGCTGGAAGCGGACGACCTCAACACCGCGATCATCTTTGCCAACCGCAAGACCACGGTGCGCGACCTCAACAAGGCGCTGCAGCGTTCGGGCTTCCGCTCGGGCGAGATTCATGGCGACATGGAACAGCCCCAGCGCCTTGCCGAGCTCGACCGGTTCAAGAAGGGCGACATCAACATCCTGGTCGCGTCCGACGTCGCGGCGCGCGGGCTCGACATCAAGGGCGTGAGCCACGTCTTCAACTATGACGCGCCCTGGCACCCGGACGACTATGTCCACCGCATCGGCCGCACCGGCCGCGCGGGCGCGAAGGGCGCAGCTTTCACGCTGGTCACGCCCGACGATGCCGAGAATATCGATAATATCGAGAAGCTGACCGGTCATAAGATCGACCGCTACGACATGGGCGGCGCCCCGGCCGAAGCCGAAGCCCCGCGCGAGGAGAAACCGAAGCGCGAGGACCGCAAGCCGGCGGGCCGCAAAAAGGCCGAGGAAAAGCGCGAGAAGGCGCCCGTGCGCGAGCGCGAAGCAGCGCCGAAGCGCGAACCAGCGCCCCGGCGCGAGGAAGCCAAGGCACGTCCGCCGCGCCGCGACGAGCGGGACGAGGGTCCGGACGAGGGCTGGAACGGACCGGTGCCGGACTTCCTCAACTTCACCCTTTCGGAATAGGCTTGCGGGCCGGGCAGCGCCCCGGCCATATCGCACGACGTTTCGAGGGGCTTCCGCATGATCCGACGCCGGCTGTTTCTGGGGCTCCCGCTGCTGGCGCTGCTGCCCGCGATGACGAAGCCCGGCGAGGGCGCGCCGCAGCTCAAGGCGAAGTCGCCGCGCCAGCTCCCGCTCCCCCTGCCCGCCCCCTATGATTCGACGGCCGACGCCCGGCGCGACATCGCGGCGGCGACGGCCCGGGCGAGAAAGCGGAACAAGCCGCTGCTGATCGATTTCGGCGCCAACTGGTGCGTCGACTGCCGGGTGCTGGCGGGCGTGTTCGAGCTGCCCGAGATGAAGCCGTGGCTCGCGCGCAACTTCGAGCTGGTGCAGGTCGATGTCGGCGAGTTCGACAAGAATCTCGACATCCCGAAGCGATATGGCCTGTCGCGCCTTGCCGCCGTGCCCGCGCTGCTGGTGATCGACGCGAAGACCGGCAAGCTGCGCAATGTCGGCGAAGAGATCGCACTGGGCGACGCGCGGATCATGAAGCCGCAGAGCATCGCCGACTGGCTGGCCCGATGGACGATCTGATCGAATTCGTCCCGATCATCCCCAGTCCCTGCGTCAACATCTGCCGGATGAACCGCAAGCGCGGCTGGTGCGAAGGCTGCGGACGGACGCTGGACGAGATCGGACGCTGGGGCGGCACGACCGCCGCGGATCGCGATACGGTGATGGCCGAGCTGCCGGGGCGGATGGCGGCGATGAAGGGCTGAAGGTCCGCGCTTATTCCGGCTTCGACTTGCCCGGGCGACTCGACAGATAATCGGTCAGCGCGGACAGCAGGGCGGTGATGACGAAGGCGAAGTGGATCACGGTCATCCACATCAACTCGCTGTCGGTCAGCGGCTTTTCGCCGATGCTCATGAAGCTCTTGAGCAGCTGGATTCCCGAGATCGCCACGATCGAAGCATAGAGCTTCAGCTTGAGACCCGAGAAGGTGGTTGTGCCCATCCAGCTCGGCCGGTCCTCATGCCCCTCGGTATCGATCTTCGATACGAAGCTCTCATAGCCGGCCAGGATCACAACGAGGATCAGGTTCGCGGCCAGTGCGATGTCGAGCAGCGTCAGCACCTTGAGGATCGCGCTCTCGACCGTCATCGTCAGGGCGTACGGGATCATCGCGAAGAATTCGCGGGCGAACACCACCAGCAGCAGCGCGATCGACAGGATCAGCCCGACATAGAAGGGCGCGAGCAGCCAGCGCGAAGCGAACAGCCCGTTCTCGAACACGCGCTCGATCTGCTTCAGCTTGCTCATCTTCCCCCCAAAGTCACAAAAGTCACACTGGCTACGCGTGCGCGCGAGACGCCCTTAGGCGGGAGCGGCCTGCGGCATCAAGGCATTGTCCTTATCCTTGCCGCGGCGATAGGCGTCGCGATCGGTGACGCGTTCGGAATAGCGCACGAAAGCGTCGAGTTTGGGCAGCGTGCCGAACATCAGACCCCAGGTGACGGCGGAACCGACATAGACATCGGCGGCGGTGAAGCGATCGCCCGCGATATAGGCATGCGCGGAGACCGCCCCGGCAAGCGTATCGATCGCCTGATCATAGCTGCCATAGCCGAACGAGCGGCTCTGCTCCGCCGAGGGGATAAACTTGGCGTTGTTGTTGGTGATCGCGTGCTCGAGCGGGCCAGCGGCGAAGAACAGCCAGCGATAATAATCGGCGCGCTCGTCGGCAGTGGGGGCAAGATCGGCTTCCGGAAAGGCTTCGGCCAGATAGGCGCAGATCGCGGCGCATTCGGTGACCACCTTGCCGCGATGGACGATCGCCGGAACCTTTCCCATCGGATTGATCGCGAGATAGGCGTCGGACTTCATCGTCGAGGCATAGTCCATCACCTGCGTCTCGTACGGCGCGCCGGTTTCCTCGAGCATCCAGCGGACGATCTGCCCGCGCGACATGGGATTGGTGTAGAAGATGAGGTCGTTCGACATGGCCGGTCTCCCGCTGGGAATTTGGGAACATATGAAGAACGAAATTTCCCAGGAGTCAAGGGCCGCTCAATCCTCCCCCGGAGGGGGGAGATGGCAGCCGCAGGCTGACGGAGGGGGAGCGCGCCAAGCGGCATCGCCAGCGGCAGGCCCCCTCGACCGCTTCGCGGTCCCCCTCCCCGTCCGGGGGAGGATGGGTCTGTCAGAGCGCGCCCTTCAGCAGCACCAGCAGCCGTTCCCAGGCCCGTTCTGCCTGCGCCTGATTATAGGCGCGGCTGTCGGGCGGGCACCAGCCGTGGTTGGCGCCGGCATAGACTTCGATCTCGGCCGGAAGCTTCGCGGCGGCGAAGGCTTCGCGGACCTTTTCCTTCTCCGCTGGATTGCGCTCGTCATCATTGGCGGCGACCGCGAAGAGATAGCTGGCCTTCATTTTCGGCACTAGCAGATGCGGGCTGTCCGGCGCATCGGTAGCAAGGCCGCCGCCGTGGAACGAAGCACCCGCGCGGACGCGGTTCGGCACGGCCGCGGCGGTGCGCATCGTCAGCGGGCCGCCCATGCAATAGCCGGTGGTGCCGACGCCGCGCTTCGTGTCGGTTTCCTTCTGCTTGTCGATAAAGGCGATGAAGGCGATCGCGTCGCGCACCGCCGCGTCCGCCGTGATCAGCTTGCGCCATTCAAATGCCTGTTCGCGGATCTTCGCGCTGTCGGGCGTGTCGCCGGGCGCGTGATACGGCGCCTTTGCCGAGCGGTAGAACGGGTTCACCGTCAGCACGGCATAGCCCGACTGGGCAAGCCGGTCCGCCATCTGGCGGAAGGCGGGGCGCAGGCCCATGATGTCGGGCCAGACCAGCACGGCGGGATGCTTGCCCCCGGCAGGGGCGACGAAATAGGCGTCGCATTCGCCGTCGGGGGTCTTGATGACGACGTCGCGGCCCGTGATGGCGAAGGCGTTGGCGGGGATCGGCAGCGCGATCACCGCAGCGGCGGCAGCGACGCCCGCGCCGAACTCGCGGCGGGAAAACGCGGCGAGCGCGCGGTCATTGTCGGCGGCTGTCAGTTCGTCACACATGAATTCGCTCCAGAATCGCCCCGGTTGCCCGGGTCTATGCTTCCGGCCGTTCCCGTGGAAGCAGGAATGGCGCTATGGGCGATAAGACAAGAAGCGGGAGCGACGCGTGGGGATGGATCTTCAGGCCTATTTCGACCGGATCGGTTATTCGGGCCCGAGCGAGCCGGCGTTCGCCACGCTGGACGCAGTGATGCGCGCGCATGTCGCGGCGATTCCGTTCGAGAGCCTCGACGTCCAACTGGGCAACCGCACCAGCCCGGACCTGTCCTTCGTCTTCGACAAGCTGGTGACGCAGCGGCGCGGCGGCTGGTGCTACGAGAATAACGGGCTGCTCGGCTGGGCGCTGGGCGAGATGGGGTTCGACGTGCGGCGCGTGTCGGCGGGCGTGATGCGGGTGGTGCGCGGCGATGCGGCGCTGGGCAATCACCTGACGCTGATCGTGACGATCGACGGCGGGGAGTGGCTGGTCGATGCCGGGTTCGGGGGCACCCAGGCTGCGCCGATCCCGTTCGCGGCGGGCGAATATGACCATGCGCCGTTCGTGCTGACGCTGGCCGAAACCGGCGACGGCTTCTGGCGCTTCGCCGAGCGTTTCGGCGACGGCGATCCGTTCAGCTTCGACTTCACTCCCGGCACGGCGGACGAGGCGCTGTTCGCGCGGCAATGCGCGACCTTGCAGGATGATCCCGAATCGATCTTCGTCCAGAATCTCGTCGTCCAGCAGCGGCAGGGCGAGCGCCATTTGACGCTGCGCGGCCGCGTGCTGATGGAGCGCGGCGCGAACGACGAGAGCAAGCGGCTGATCGCGGATGCGGACGATCTGGTCACGGTGCTGCGCGAACGCTTCGGGCTGGACGTGCCCGGGATCGCGGCGCTGTGGCCGAAAATCTGTGCGCGGCACGAGGCGCTGTTCGCGCCGGAAAGCGCGGCTTTGAGCTGAAGCCTCCCCCCTTGACGGGAAAGGGGCGGAAAGAAAAAGGCCGGGGATTGCGCCCCGGCCCTTTCGGCTTTGTCGCTGGTGCGCGGATCAGTCGCGCTTGCGGAACGGGTCCTCGAACGAAGGCGCAGCCGGAACCGGCTCGCCGCCATCGGCGATGCGCTGGGCTTCGGCGGCCGCCGCGACACGCTGGGCGCGCAGTTCCTCGATCAGCGCCTCGCGATCGCCTTCCAGACGATTGTCGACCGGAGCTTCGATGCCGGCGGCCTTGGCAGCCTTGGCGACCAGTGCGTCGAGTTCGCGCTGCGACGTAAGGCCGAGGGTCACCGGATCCTTCGGCGTGATGCCGGTGATGTTCCAGTGGCTGCGGTCGCGAATCGCGGCGATGGTGGTGCGGGTGGTGCCGATCAGCTTGCCGATCGCGCCGTCCGAGATTTCCGGATGGTTGCGCAGGATCCACGCGATGCCGTCGGGCTTGTCCTGACGCTTCGAGACCGGCGTATAGCGCGGCCCCTTGGTGCGGCGAACCTGCTCGGGGCCCTTGAGCATCTTGAGCGAATAGTTCGGGTCCTTCTGGCCCTTCTCGATCTCGTCCATCGTCAGCTCGTGCGCGCGAACGGGATCGCGGCCGGTGAGCTTCGTGGTCGCGGTATCGTCGGCGATGGCCTGAACCTCGAGGATGTGCAGGCCGCAGAATTCGGCGATCTGCTCGAACGAGAGCGAGGTGTTGTCGACCAGCCAGGAAGCGGTCGCATGAGGCATCAGCGGCTGGGCCACGGAGGTTCTCCGACAGTAGAAACAATAAGGGCCGCCCATCACGGGCGGCCACGATGGGGCTGATCTAATGCGGGAAGCGGGCCAGAGCAAGGAATTAAGAGTGGCTTTGGAAACGCGCCGAGGCGCGTTTTGCGGTGCCGGCCCGCTCCCCCACCCGGCCACCCACAGCGTATTCTGAATGGGCGGCCGGGTGAGGGAGCGGGCCGGCACCGCATAGAAACTCGCGCTTTCGCCAGTTTCCAAACGAATTACGCCGCCTCGGCTTCCTCCCCTATCGGGCATAGCGCGTGGAGGAATTGCGCTGCGCTCGCTTCCCAGGTGAAGCCGGCGCCATATCGCGCGCAGGCGGCCCGGTCGCGGGTCAGCGCCTGGGCGATGGCTTTGGTCAGATCGTCGTCGATCGCGCCGACTTCGGGCGTGACGATGTCGATCGGGCCGGTGACCGGATAGCCCGCAACCGGCACGCCGCAGGCCAGCGCCTCGATCATAACCAGCCCGAACGTGTCGGTGCGGCTGGGAAAGACGAACACATCGGCGGCGGCATAGGCCGAGGCGAGCTCCTCGCCGAACATCGGGCCGAGGAATTTGGCGTCGGGATATTTCGCTTCGAGCGAGGCGCGCGCGGGGCCGTCGCCGACCACGACCTTCATCCCCGGATGCGTCGTCTTGAGGAAGGCTTCGAGATTCTTTTCGACCGCGACCCGGCCGACATAGAGCTGGATCGGCCCTTCCATCGCCGCCATCGCCGGATGCGGGGTCAGGCCGGGACGGAAATTGGCGAGGTCGACGCCCCTGCCCCAATGCTTGAGATGGGTCAGCCCGTGATCGGCGAGCGACTGGCGGATCGAAGGGGTGGCTGCGAGGATCGCGTAACTGGGCGAATGGAACCAGCGGATATAGCGCCAGATCCATTCCGCCGGCACGCCCGAGCGCGCCGAGACATAGTCGGGAAACTGGGTGTGATAGGCGGTGGTGAACGGCTGGCCGGTGCGCAGACACCAGCGCCGCGCGGCGACGCACAGCGGCCCTTCGGTCGCGAGATGGATCGCGGTCGGCCGGAATTCCTCGAGCATCGCGCCGACATTGCGGGTGCGGGTTAGCGCCAGGCGGATCTCGGGATAGGTCGGGCACGGCAGCGAGCGGAACAGATCGGGCGAGATCACCATCACGGTGTGCCCATATTTCTCCAGTACGGCGCGAACCGACTGGAGGGTGCGGACGACGCCGTTGACCTGCGGTTCCCAGGCGTCGGTCACGATGGCGATGCGCACGGGCTCGTGCTCCGTCAGGCGGCCGCTCGCCGCTCCTCCGGTATCGAGGGTCTTTCCCTTGCCGCGACTTCGTCCGCCCAGTGCAGTATCTCCATCCGGCCGTCGAAATGCTCCACCAGCGCGGTGCAGCCTTCGACCCAATCGCCATCGTTATAGTATTCAACGCCCTGGATCGACCGCATATCCGCGGCATGGATATGTCCCGCCACGACGCCGTCGACGCCGCGCGTCCCGGCTTCGCGCGCGACGATCTCCTCGAACTTCGAGATGAACGAGACGGCGTTCTTCACCTTGGACTTGGCGTATTTGCTGAGCGACCAATAGGGCAACCCCATCCAGCGCCGGACATGGTTGACCCAACGGCTGGCAGCCATCGTCGCTTCGTAGGCCGCGTCGCCGAGATAGGCGAGCCAGCGGTGCGAGAGCATGATCGCGTCGAATTCGTCGCCGTGCAGCACCAGCAGGCGCTTGCCATCGGCGGTTTCGTGGATCGCGGTGCGGGCGATCTCCACACCGCCGAAATGCAGCCCCGAAAACTGGCGGAACATCTCGTCATGGTTGCCCGGCACATAGACGATGCGCGTGCCGCGATGCGCGCGCTTGAGCACGCGCCAGACGATGTCGTTGTGCGTCTCGGGCCAGTAGAGCTTCTTCTTCAGCCGCCAGCCATCGATGATGTCGCCGACGAGGTACATGGTGTCGCTGTCGACATGGTCGAGAAAGTCGATCAGCAGTTCGGCATTGCAGCCGCGAGTGCCGAGATGGACATCGGAGATCCAGATTGTGCGGTAGTTCCGCCGCTCGGTGATGACCCGCTCCGGGATCGACGGGGCCGAAGCGGAGAAGTCCGCCGGATCGATTCCGTACGCCCCCCCAAACGGAAGTCTGGTAATCGTAGCCATGACCGCGAACCCCAAAGCTGCCCTTGCCTTGGGAGGCCCCTATGACCGCGGATTGTTACAGCGTGATTCAGTCGCGGCGTCAGTTCCATGACGCTCAGGCGTCGATCGTGACATGTCCCGGCTGCGCGGCCACCCGCGCCAGCCATTTCTGGACATTGGGGTAGCGTGACAGCTGGTAGCCGCCTTCCTCGCAGACATGGGTGTAGGCGTAGAGCGCGATGTCGGCGATGGTGAAGATGCCCGCGGCGAACCAGTCGCGGGTAGCGAGGTGTTCGTCCATCAGTTCGAGCGCGGCGAAGCCCGCGGCGCGCTTGCCCGGCAAGTTGATCTTCTGGACCTCGGTGAAGTTCGCCTCGCCGACCCAGCCGAACCAGAAACGCAGCGTCGCGACGTTCGGCTCGTGGTTATACTGCTCCCAGAACAGCCAGCGCAACATGTCGGCATGGTCGAACCGCTCCTTGGGAACCAGCGGGGTGCCGTGCGCGAGATACAGGCAGGCGGCGTTGCTTTCGGGCAGGAAACGCTCACCCGTCTGGAGCGTCGGGATGCGGCCGTTCGCGTTCACGTTCGCGAGAAAGTGCGCGGTGCGGGTCTCGCCCTTCATGATGTCGTATTCGCGCCGCTCGAGCATCGCGCCGACATGTGCCGCGGTGAGGCGGATCTTGTAGCAATTTCCCGAGCGGGCATATTCGTGAAGGATCAGGTCGGTCATGTGCGGCTCCCCTCCGGCATCCGCTCCCTCATGGTGGCGCGGCGGGAGATGTCCAACAAGATGCGGCGGGGAATCGATAAGGCCAGCTTATTCGACCACCAGCACGATCTTTCCGAAATGCCCGCCCGAATCCATCCGCGCATGCGCCTTCGCAGCTTGGTCCAGCGGGAAGGTGCCGTCGATCACCGGCTTCAGCCTGCCCTCTTCCACGAAGGGCCAGACGGTGCGGTGAAGTTCGTCCGCCACCAGCGTCTTGAACGCCGTGTCGCGCGGGCGGAGCGTCGAGCCGGTCAGGGTCAGGCGGTTGCGCATGATGTGGAAGATCGGGATTTCGGCCGTCAGCCCACCCTGCGTCGCGATCGAGACGTGGCGGCCATCTTCGGCGAGGCATTTCAGGTTACGCGGCACATAATCGCCGCCGACCATGTCGAGCACGACGTTGACGCCCTTGCCGCCGGTGATCGCCTTCACCCGATCGACGAAATCCTCGGTCTTGTAATTGATCGCATGATCCGCGCCGTGCGCGACGGCTTGCGCGCATTTCTCGTCGCTGCCGGCGGTGACGATCACGGTGACGCCGAACAAATTGCACAGGCTGATCGCCATCGTGCCGATGCCGCTGGTGCCGCCATGAACCAGCACCGTTTCGCCTTCGACCACATAGGCGCGCTCGAAGAGATTGGTCCACACGGTGAAGAGCGTTTCGGGGATCGCCGCGGCCTCGATCATCGACAGCGCTTCGGGCACCGGCAGGCACTGGCCATAGGGGGCGACGCAATATTCGGCATAGCCGCCGCCCGCGACCAGCGCGCAGACCGGCTGGCCGACCGCTTCGGCGGGAACGCTTTCGCCCGTCGCCACGATCGTTCCGGCCACTTCCAGCCCGAGGATCTTCGGCGCGCCCGGCGGGGGCGGATAGAAGCCCTGCCGCTGGACGACATCGGGGCGGTTCACCCCGGCCGCCGCGACGCGGATCAGCACTTCGCCCGGCCCGGGCGCGGGCACGGGCCGTTCGACAGGAACGAGGACTTCGGGACCGCCCGGCGTGTCCGGATCGATCGCGCGCATGGTCTGGGGAAGCGTCATGATGCGAACCCGTAAGCATTATTCCGGGGCCAGTATGACCCCCGCCTCTTATTGACATCGCCCCCTGCCGGGTCAACGTTGGCGAGGCGATGGACCTGGACGAGAATCTTCCGCGCCGTAAGGACGACCTGACCGCCCAGCTGGCGAAACAGGATCTCGATCCGTTTTCGGTGGACGAACTGGACGAGCGGATCGCGCTGCTCCAGGCCGAAATCGAGCGGACCCGTAGTAAACGCGAACGGGCCGTTAACCATCGCGCAAGCGCTGACGCCCTATTCAAGCGATGAGCGTTGCACCGGAGAGAAGGGCGACAGCCACGAATCTCCGGCGCGGGGCCGCCACGCTTGATGCGAGCGTCCGTCATCCCGACATAATGGGAAACCGGGCCGCGTATCCTTCTGGCCCGACTGGAGTAGTCATCTGATGCCTAGTTTCGCCTCCGCGCTCGAATCCACCCTGCACAAGGCACTCGAAGCCGCGTCCTCGCGTCGTCACGAATATGCTACGCTCGAGCATCTCCTTCTGGCGCTGGTCGATGACGAGCATGCCTCGAAGGTGATGAGCGCGTGCGGCGTCGATCTGGGCGAGCTCGGCACCACCGTGGCGCATTATCTCGATACCGAGCTGGAAGCGCTGAAGGTCGAGAACGCGACCGATCCCTCGCCCACCAGCGGGTTCCAGCGCGTGGTCCAGCGCGCGATCCTCCACGTCCAGTCCTCGGGCCGCGACGAAGTCACCGGTGCCAATGTGCTCGTGGCGCTGTTCAGCGAGCGCGAAAGCTATGCGGTCTATTTCCTGCAGCAGCAGGACATGAGCCGCCTCGACGCGGTCAGCTTCATCTCGCACGGCGTCGGCAAGGGCTCGACCCCGACCGAAGCCACCACGCCCAAGGGCGCCGAGGAAGAGAAGTCGGCCAAGGCCGAAACCAAGTCGGGCAAGGGCGAAAGCGCGCTCAAGCAGTTCACCGTCGATCTCAACGAGAAGGCGAAGAACGGCAAGGTCGATCCGCTGATCGGCCGCGGGCCGGAAGTGGACCGCACCGTCCAGATCCTGTGCCGCCGCAGCAAGAACAACCCGCTCTATGTGGGCGATCCCGGCGTCGGCAAGACCGCGATCGCGGAAGGCCTGGCGCGCAAGATCGTCGAGGGCGACGTGCCCGAAGTGCTGCTGCCCGCAGTGATCTATTCGCTCGACATGGGCGCGCTGCTGGCGGGCACCCGCTATCGCGGCGATTTCGAGGAGCGGCTGAAACAGGTCGTCAGCGAGCTGGAGAAGCTGCCCCACGCGGTGCTCTTCATCGACGAGATCCACACGGTGATCGGCGCGGGCGCGACCAGCGGCGGCGCGATGGACGCGTCGAACCTGCTCAAGCCGGCGTTGTCGGGCGGCACGATCCGCTGCATCGGTTCGACCACCTACAAGGAATTCCGCAACCACTTCGAGAAGGACCGGGCGCTGCTCCGGCGCTTCCAGAAGATCGATGTGAACGAGCCGACGGTCGAGGACACGATCAAGATCATCACCGGGCTGCGCTCGGCGTTCGAGAGCCATCACGGCGTCAAATACACCCCCGACGCGATCAAGTCGGCGGTGGAGCTGAGCGCGCGCTACATCAACGACCGCAAGCTGCCGGACAAGGCGATCGACGTGATCGACGAAGTCGGCGCGATGCAGATGCTGGTGCCGCCGAGCAAGCGGAAGAAGACCATCACCACCCGCGAGATCGAACAGGTGATCGCGACGATGGCGCGCATTCCGCCAAAGACGGTCTCGACCGACGACACCAAGGCGCTGGCCAACCTGACCACCGACCTGAAGCGCGTCGTGTTCGGGCAGGACAAGGCGATCGACATCCTGTCGTCGGCGATCAAGCTGAGCCGTGCGGGCCTGCGCGATCCGGACAAGCCGATCGGCAATTATCTGTTCAGCGGCCCCACCGGCGTCGGCAAGACCGAAGTCGCGCGGCAGCTGGCCGATATCCTCGGCATCCCGCTCCAGCGTTTCGACATGTCGGAATATATGGAGCAGCATTCGATCAGCCGCCTGATCGGTGCGCCTCCGGGCTATGTCGGCTACGACCAGGGCGGTCTGCTGACCGACGCGGTCGACCAGCAGCCGCATTGCGTGCTGCTGCTCGACGAGATCGAGAAGGCACATCCGGCGCTGTTCAACATCCTGTTGCAGGTGATGGATAACGGACGCCTGACCGATCACCACGGCAAGACGGTCGATTTCAGGAACACCATCCTGATCATGACCACCAATGCCGGCGCGTCGGACATGTCGAAGGAATCGATCGGCTTTGGCGAGATCGCCCGCGACGACGTGCAGGAAGACGCGGTGAAGAAGCTCTTCACGCCGGAATTCCGCAACCGTCTCGATGCGATCGTCCCGTTCGGCTATCTGCCGCCGGAAATCGTCAGCCGCGTGGTCGACAAGTTCATCCTGCAGCTCGAGCTCCAGCTCGCCGATCGCGGCGTGCATATCCAGCTCGACGACGAGTCGAAGGCGTGGCTCACCGCGCGCGGCTACGACAAGCTGTACGGCGCGCGCCCGATGGGCCGCCTGATGCAGGAGAAGGTCAAGCAGCCGCTGGCCGAGGAGCTGCTGTTCGGCAAGCTGATCCACGGCGGCGAAGTGAATGTGAAGCTGAAGGACAACGAACTGTCCTTCGAAATCACGCCCGCCGCGCCGAAGAAGCCCAAGAAGGGCGGCGGCAAGAAGACGGTGGAAGCGAAGGCGAAGTAAGCGTCGTCGCCGGTACGGAAATGCGAAGGGCCGGAGCGAAAGCTCCGGCCCTTTTGCTTTCGCGCAGGGCGGAGATCGGCTAGCAATCGCGAACCAGCAAGATTGCGCGGCCGATGCCGGCCATTTCTGCAATGCCGATCGCCATATTCGAGAATCTCGGGGACGATCCCCTGACCTTCACCATCGAACCGCGCGACGACACCTATGAGGTGCCGCCGCTTGCCCGGATCGGTGTGCGCTACACGCTCCGCGCGGGCGCGGAGGACCGGACCTCGGCGTCCTATGCGGATCGATCGATATCCTTCTGGTGCGATGCGAAGATGGTCGAGGTCGAGATCGTCCATCCCGGCGCTTTCGACCGGCTCCTATGGGCATTGTGCGTGAAGCATGGCTGCTGCGGCAGCTTCATCGACGGCCAGGATCGCCAGGTAACCGATTATCTGCCGACCAGCGGCATCGTCACTGCCGGGCAGTTTGCGGACCTCGCGGTCAAGGCCGAAAATTACGCGGAAGGAGAATCCGCTTCACGCGAACGCTCGCGGCCGCGACTGGCGGCCCTGTTCCGCGAGCATATGGGATCGGAATCGGTCCCGGCCGAAAATCTGGTGAGGAACCTGGCCAATCCGTTCGCCGGACCCGCGCCTGCGTGACAAGCCCTGCCCGGCGTCCCTAGCAAGAGCCCCTATGCAGTATCTCTATCTCGCCATCGCGATCGTCGCCGAAGTGATCGCCACCTCGTTCATGCGGCAGTCCGACGGGTTCACGAAACTGGGGCCGAGTCTGATCACCGCCGCAGGCTATGCGATCGCCTTCTATTTCCTGTCGCTCACCCTGCGGACGCTGCCGGTGGGGATCGCCTATGCGATCTGGTCGGGCGTGGGGATCGTGCTGATCGCGGGAATCGCATGGGCACTTCAGGGACAGAAGCTCGATCTGCCGGCGATCGCCGGCATGGCGCTGATCATCAGCGGCGTGCTGGTGATGAACCTGTTCTCATCGTCGGTCGCGCACTGAGCGTTTGATCCGCTATGGCGGATGCGGTGCCAGCGCGCGTTTCAACGCATGTAGTAAACCGGCGGTGGCGGAGGCGAGTGGGTGATGATCACCACCACCGATGCGCCCGGCGCAGGCGGCGGCGGGAGCGGCGCGGGATAATAGACTTGCGCGGGAGCCGGACAGTTCCAGCCGCAGGTTCGGATCTGTTCGGCGCGCTCCTCGGCCAGGCGGCGCATCCACTGGTCGCGCGAGACGGCCCAGGCGACCTGATCCTGCGTGCTGGCCCAGGCTTCGTCGCGGCAGGCGCGGTCGCTGGCACAGATGCGCTCCACCGCGTGGCGGATGCGCTTGTCGAGCGTAGTCATGCCCGCATTGGTCGACAGGTCGAGATCTGCAGCCTCGACCGCGATGGTGCGCGTTTCGTAGCCGTCTCCCTTGTCGAACGGCTGCGCCTGCGCGCCGAGGGCCGCCGTTAGCATCGCCGCGGCCAGCAAAATCCGGATCATGATACGCCTCCTGCGAGGCATCATAACCACCCGGCAACGGCTGAAGTATCGCGAGGTGGCGGCGAATCCGTCCCGATTCAGGCCGGAGTCCTGCGGCGGAACGGAATGTTCCACGTCGTATAGGTCGCGGCGCGCCACAGCCATTCGATCGGGCCGTAGCGGAACCGGTTCAGCCACCAGGCCGCGAATGCGAGCTGTGCCGCCACGCCGAGCAGCGCGACCATCAGCCGGGTGCCCGCGCTCCAATCGTCCCACAGGCCGAGCCCGAAGCCGTAGAACACGGGGATGAACACCAGGCTCTGCCCGAAATAATAGGTCAGCGTCAGCCGCCCGGCCGGCGCGAAGACCTGCAACAGGCGCTGCGCCGGGCGCCATTGCCACGCCGCGATCAGCACCAGCGCCCAGACCGCCATCGCCGCCAGCTCGAACCACATGTTCGCGATCGTCGCGAACGCCCGGTCCGCTCCCGTTCCCAGCCGGAGCGCCCAGAACCGGTTATAGCCTTCGCTCTTGGCCCACCACAGCAGCACGGTGAGCGGAACGGCGATGGCCAGCGCGATCCGCCGTCCGCGCACAAAGGCTTCGGGCCGGGAGAAGAATCCGATCCGGCCGAGCACCAGCCCGACGATGTACAGACCGAGGATCACGAACAGGCGGCCCGATTCCCACAGGAACGCCCATTTCGGCGCCTGCCCGTAAGTGAGGTTCGCCGACAGCACGTCGAGGAAGCTGCCACGAACATAGATCGGCATCGCCGGATCGTGACCATAGCCCGCGGGCCGGTTCGCCCAGTCATAGCCGCCAGCCCCGGCCGCCATCTGGATCCACAAGGTCGGCCCGATCAGGCAGAACAGGGCGATCCACAGCAACAGGCGGTTGTCGCGGATGCGGTTGAGCGCCAGCAGTGCAAAGCCCATCGCGGCAAGCAGCTGGATGATGTCCCCGCGGAAAACCAGGCTGTGCAGCGTGCCGATCGCGAACAGCACGGTCAGCCGCCATGCGAAGCGCGCGGTGAAATCCACGCCGCGCCGCTCGGCATTGTCCATCAGGATGAAAAAGCTGAAGCCGAAGCACAGGGCCAGCAACGAGAAGCTCTTGCCCAGCAGCAGCAGGAACACCGTATCGACCACCGGACCGCCGGTCGGCGCGTTCCAGTACAGCTCGTAGCTGGCGATCATGTGCACGAGGAACAGCCCGGCAAGGGCGAAGCCGCGCAGCATGTCGACCACTTCCAGCCGCGCTCCTGCGCCGCCGGGCGTCGATGCCCCCTGCCCGTCCGTACCGCTCATGCCTGCTCCAACGCTTGAGCGGGCGCTTTAGGGTCCGCACCCGCGAAACGGAACCCCAATGGACCAAACCGCCTGCGAACGCGTGTTTTTCCTTAAGGGTAACCGCGGAGTTAACCGATTGTTTGCGATGCGGGCGTAGCACCGCCGCATGTGGTTCCGTCTGCTTATGGCGCTTGGTGCGTGGCTGGCCTTTTCGTGCCTGTTCGCCGCCGCTCCGGCGTCCGCGCAGCACGCTACGGCCGGACGCGAGCTCAAGGTCTGCGTGCTGACCGATACCGGCGGGATGAACCCCGCGCAATTGATCCACCAGCCTGAGCGCTTCGATTGCACGACGCCGCAGCACCGGCTGGGTTCGGGCAGCTATTGGGTGATTTCCGAGGATATCGGCGTCCGGTCGCGTTCGCGCGAACCGCTCGCCGTGCGCTGGGCCAGCCTGTGGCAGCAATCGATCTCGTTCCACGCGCTCTACGACGATGGGCGCATGACAAGCACGCGGACCGACGCACGCGGCGTCGCGCCGTGGATCCAGCTTGGCGCGATCGTCGAACAGCCGCTGCCGCGTCTCACGTCGAAAGTGGTTCGCGTGATGTGGCATGTCGAGGACGCGGCGGGCGTACGCGGCATCTTGCTGGGCGCGCGCCTCGCTACCGAGGATCAAAGCGACCGGGCCAACCTGATGATGGCCGGCATCTATTCCGGGTTCGCCGGACTGTGCATCGCGCTGTTCGTCTATAATCTCGCGCTGTGGGGCGCGCTGCGGCACCGCTTCCAGCTCTGGTATTGCGTGATGACCGCGGGGCTGCTGGCCTATTGCTTCACCTCGTCGGGCGCGTTCGCATGGGCATGGCCCGATGTGCCGAACAACGACCGGCTGAGGCTCAACTATCTGCTGATCGGCCTGCTTTCGGGCGCGGCGCTGATGTTCGCACGCACCTTCTTCGAAGAGCGTATCTTCGCCGGCTGGCTGGGCCGGGCGACTGCGGCCGTCGCCGCGATGATTGCGGGCGCGGGCATATTGGTGTGGTGCACGGCCCCCTTCGCGATCCGAGCCGCCGACTGGATCTTCACCGCGATCTTCGTCGGCCTCGCCGCCGTAGTGGTCCCGATGCTGTGGCGCGCGTGGCGGCTGCGCAGCAACTATCTGTGGCTGTTCGCGATCGCATGGGGCGCGCCGATCATCGCGGCGGTGCTGCGCATCCTCGGCAATCTCCACATCCTGCCGTGGAGCTTCTGGCTCGACAATTCGACGATCGTTTCGATGACGGCGGAGGCGTTGCTGTCGAGCGTCGCGATCGCCTATCGCATCCGCCTGCTCAGCCTCGAACGCGACCGGGCAATGGAGGGCGAGGAATATGCCCGCCGCCTGGCCGAAACCGATCCGCTGACCGGCCTGCTCAACCGCCGCGCCTTCCTTGAAAAGGCAATCGGGCGGCCGGGCGAGCAGGTGCTGCAGATCGCCGATCTCGATCACTTCAAGCGCGTCAACGACACGCTGGGCCATGACGGCGGCGACGAAGTGCTGCGCGTGTTCGCCCGGCTGTTGCGCAACGCCGTACCGACCGGCGCGCTGGTCGCGCGGATGGGCGGCGAGGAATTCGCGATCCTCGCCAGTCAGGACGAGAAGGTCGAAGCCGAAGTCATCCTCGCCCGGCTGCGCGGTACGCGGATGCCGTTCGACGTGAAGGTGACCGCGAGCATCGGCACCTGCACCGGCCCGCTTTCGACCGAACCCGAATGGAAGGCGCTGTATCGCGGCGCGGACAAGGCATTGTTCGAAGCGAAATCCGCCGGCCGGGACCGCGCGCGCGTGGCGCAGGGGCTGGAAGCCGCCTGACCGTCCTTTCGGATTCCCATAGGCAAAGGGCATGATCGCCTTGCCGGAATCGCCCCTTTTCCCTATGCTTAATGCATCATGGAAAAGCGCAGGCGCAGATTGGTGTTGTTCGCGGTGGCCGGGGCCTTTGCCCTGTTCGCCTGGACGAACCCGCACAATCGCGCTTCGATCGAGATCCTGACCCATGACGCCGGCGATCTGAACCCGCACCGGATGCAGGCCGCGATCGACCTTGGGCTGGTGGGCATTTCGGTCCTCTACACCTGGACCTCGAACCTGACGCGTTGACTTGCGACCGCCGAATCTCCTGCTTACACTCGTGTAAATGAGTAACAGTTCCGAACAGGTCTGGCGCAGCGCCTATCTTCATCCCGGTCCGTGGGACCAGGCATTTCCGCCGCTGTCGATGGTCGATCTGTTCGAAGGCAGCGCCAAGGCACATCCGGAAGCCCCGCTGCTCGATTTCCTCGGCCGCAAATACAGCTATGGCGAGACGATGGACGGCGCGAACCGCGTCGCGTGCGGGCTGAAGGCGCTGGGCTATGGCCCCGGCGACCGGATCGGCCTCTTCCTGCCCAACGTGCCGCATTATGTCGCGGCCTATTACGGCATCCTCAAGCTCGGCGCGACGGTCGTGAACTTCTCGCCGCTCTACACCGTCGACGAACTGTCGCAGCAGGTGGCGGATTCGGGCACGAAACTGCTCTTCACCATTTCGGCCAGCGCCTTGCTGCCGACCGCGCTGAAAGTGCTCGACGCGAGCCATCTCGAGCGACTGGTGGTGGGATCGGTCGCGGGCGCGCTGCCGGGCGCCAAGTCGCTCTTCTACCGCCTGTTCCGCGGCAGCGAAGTGACGAAGAAGCCGGACGACAAGCGGATCACCGCCTTCTCCGCGCTGATCCACAATGATGGCATCTGCGACGCGCCGAAGCTCGATCCCGAAAACGACCTCGCGCTGATCCAGTACACCGGCGGCACCACCGGGACGCCCAAGGGCGCGATGCTGACGCACCAGAATCTTTCGGCCAATGCGCGGCAGGTCGCGCGGCTCGATCCGGGCGTGGGCGAACAGACCGACCGGGTGATGGGCGTGCTGCCCTTCTTCCACGTCTTCGCCAATACCTGCGTGCTCAACCGCACCGTGGTGACCGGCGGCGAGATCGTGATGCTGCCGCGCTTCAACGCCAAGCAGACGCTGGCCGCGCTGCGCCGCACCCGGCCGACGGCGCTGCCGGGGGTGCCGACCATGTATCAGGCGCTGCTCGATACGCCGGGCATGGCGAAGAGCGATTTCGAATCGGTGCGCTTCTGCATCTCCGGCGGCGCGCCGCTGGCGGCCGAGCTGAAAGCGCGGTTCGAGGAAGCGACCGGATCGCGCCTCGTCGAAGGCTATGGCCTGTCCGAAAGCTCGGGCGTGGTTTCGTGCAATCCCTATGAAGCGTTCAACAAGCCCGGCACGATCGGGCAGCCGATCCAGGGCACGCGGCTGCGGCTGGTGGATAAGGAAGACCCGAGCAAGGACGTGCCGCCGGGCGAGCCGGGCGAGCTGATCGTCGCGGGGCCGCAGATCATGCGCGGCTACTGGAACCGCCCCGATGCCGATGCCGGCGTGTTCGTGATCGAAGCGCAGGGCAATCGCTGGCTGCGCACGGGCGACGTCGCGGTGATCGAGGAGGACGGCTTCGTCCGGATCGTCGATCGCCTGAAGGACATGATCGCGGTGGGCGGGTTCAAGGTGTTCCCCAGCCAGATCGAAGCTGTGCTGTATCACCACCCCGCGATCAAGGAAGCGCTGGTGATCGGGATGCCCGATTCCTATCACGGCGAGATGCCGCGCGCCTATGTGACGCTGCACGACGACGCAACCGACACCGGGGAAGCGATCAAGGCGTGGCTCAACCCGCAGCTCGGCAAGCATGAGCGCGTGGACGATGTGGTCGTGCGGCTGAGCCTGCCCAAGACGATGATCGGGAAGCTGAGCCGGAAGGACCTGCTGGCTGAGGTGTTGCCGCAGTAATAATGCCCCTCCCCTTCAGGGCAGGGGTTGGGGGTCGTGTCTCACCGGGACCCCCGCTTGTGATGACTGCCCCACCCCAACCCCTACCCTGAAGGCGAGGGGCTTAGACAGTTGCAATCCTCCGTCACCCTGCCCCATAGCGTCGGCATGTCACAGGATGCGGAAATCGCCGGGCTTTCGTTCGAGGAAGCACTGAAGGAACTCGAACGGATCGTCGGCCGTCTCGAAAGCGGCGAAGCCGCGCTTCAGGAAGCGATCGACCTGTACGAACGCGGCGATCAGCTGCGCAAGCAATGCGCCGCGCGGCTCGATGCGGCGCAGGCGCGGATCGAAGCGATCCGACTCGACACCGAGGGGCGCCCGAGCGGCACCGGTCCGTTTGCCGCCGGTTGATCCCCGGGCGATGGATGCCGCCGGAACCACGCTGAAGACCGCGCTGGACGACGTCTCGGCCGAGATCGACCGCCAGTTCGATCTGCTGCTGCCGATCCCGGCGGATCCGCGCGCCAACCTGTACCGCGCGATGCGCCACGCCGCGATCGGCGGGGGCAAGCGGCTCCGCCCGCTGCTGGTGTCCGCCACCGCGCGGATCTTCGGCGTCGACCGTAGCTGCATCGCCCGCGCGGGCACCGCGATCGAATGCATCCATGTCTATTCGCTGATCCATGACGACCTGCCGGCGATGGACGACGACGATATGCGGCGCGGCAAGCCCACCGTGCATCGCGCGTTCGACGAAGCGACCGCGATCCTTGCGGGCGATTGCCTCCACGCGCTGGCGTTCGAGATCCTTGCCGACGAAGCGACCCATTCCGATCCGTTCGTCCGGATCGACCTGAGCGGCGAACTGGCGCGCGCGGCGGGTCCCTCGGGCATGGCGGGCGGGCAGATGATGGACCTCGAAGCCGAGAAATCGAGCTTCGACCTGCAGACCGTCACCCGGCTTCAGGCGATGAAGACCGGCGCGCTGATCGCCTGCTCGGTCGAGATGGGTGCGATTCTGGGCCGGGTCGCGCCGGAGGGCCGTACCGGCCTGCGCGGCTATGCCCGCGATGTCGGCCTCGCCTTCCAGATCGCCGACGACATCCTCGACGCCGAGGGCGACGAAGCGCTGGCCGGCAAGAAGC